>JBCCVZ010000016.1:0-249823 GCA_039194425.1 Acidobacteriota bacterium
ACCCTTTGTACCGCCCATTGTAGCACGTGTGTAGCCCTGGACATAAAGGCCATGAGGACTTGACGTCATCCCCACCTTCCTCCCCGATTTCCGGGGCAGTCCCCTTAGAGTTCCCGGCCGAACCGCTGGCAACTAAGAGTAGGGGTTGCGCTCGTTGCGGGACTTAACCCAACATCTCACGACACGAGCTGACGACAGCCATGCAGCACCTCTGTAGCAGCCTCCGAAGAGGAAACCTGCTTTCACAGGCGGTCCGCTACAGTTTAAACCCAGGTAAGGTTCTTCGCGTTGCATCGAATTAAACCACATGCTCCACCGCTTGTGCGGGACCCCGTCAATTCCTTTGAGTTTCAGCCTTGCGACCGTACTCCCCAGGCGGAGCACTTAACGGGTTACCTAAGGCACTGCAGGGGTCGACACCCGCAGCACCGAGTGCTCATCGTTTACAGTGTGGACTACCAGGGTATCTAATCCTGTTTGCTCCCCACACTTTCGCGCCTCAGCGTCAGAACCGGTCCAGGTAGTCGCCTTCGCCACTGGTGTTCCTCCGAATATCTACGCATTTCACCGCTACACTCGGAATTCCACTACCCTCTCCCGGTCTCAAGCTTTGCAGTTTCAGAGGCAATTCCTCGGTTGAGCCGAGGGATTTCACCCCTGACTTGCAAAGCCGCCTACGCGCCCTTTACGCCCAATGATTCCGAATAACGCTCGCCCCCTCCGTATTACCGCGGCTGCTGGCACGGAGTTAGCCGGGGCTTCCTCTGGTGGTACCGTCACAGACTCCAACTATTAACCGGAGCTTTTCGTTCCACCTGACAGGAGTTTACAACCCGAAGGCCTTCATCCTCCACGCGGCGTTGCTGGATCAGGCTTTCGCCCATTGTCCAATATTCCCCACTGCTGCCTCCCGTAGGAGTCTGGGCCGTGTCTCAGTCCCAGTGTGGCCGATCGCCCTCTCAGGCCGGCTACTGATCGTCGCCTTGGTGAGCCATTACCTCACCAACAAGCTAATCAGCCGCGGACCCCTCCAAGCGCGACCGCTTTCAAGAAGAGGCGGTCTTTCTTCGACCGGCCGAGGCCGATCGAACGTATGCGGTATTAGCCTAGGTTTCCCCAGGTTGTCCCCCACGCTAGGGCAGGTTGTCCACGTGTTACTCACCCGTTCGCCGCTCTACTAGTGACCGAAGTCACGTTCGCGCTCGACTTGCATGTGTTAAGCACGCCGCCAGCGTTCATTCTGAGCCAGGATCAAACTCTCCAGTTTGAATTCCTGAAGCTCTCGCGACCGAAGCCGCTCAAGCATGCTATTCGGTGTTCGTGGACGTACTTTCGTACGTCGTTTTGTCGCAGAAGCTCAGCGTCTTTCGACGCCTTCCTCTGACAGGGATCGCTTGTGATCTCTACTCAGTTTTCAAAGAACCGACTGGTTCTCCGCTTGTCGGTCGCGCGCCTTGTTTCGGCCGCGTCTCGAAGCGGGCTGCTGACTTTAGCAGCGCCCCGTTTCGCTGTCAACCCTGATCTCGATTTTCTTCGAGCTTCGTCCGATGTGCCTGCGAGCCTGCTCAGTCCGCTCTGCAGAGACACCGAAGCCTCGAGATCCTCAGGCGCCTGGCGTTTGCCGGGCCGGCCATTGTACGGACCTCGACAGCACGTGTCAAGATCGATTGTTAGGGTATCGGCGGTGGCACTTCGCGAGCCCGGACGGGCGGCGGAGTGCGGTAGGTGGGGCTGGAAAAGAGCTCCGTGGCGTCGCCACGGGAAGCGGAAGTATAGGGACCGTCGAGGTGACCGTCAACCCCTCGTGCTCATTTTTTTCGCTCGTGTGCGGTTCGTGGAACCGGACGATGCAGAGGCACGGGCCCGTCGTCGGGCGCGTGGGGTGTCGGGGCCTGTCGAAGATCTCGTCCGCTGCGACGGCAGTGCCGCCGCGGGAAGCGAATAGTAGGGGGTGGCCGAGAGGGTGTCAACCCCTCGGCTCGACTTTTCTCGCCCCCGGGGTCTCGAACTCGAGACGACGACCGTCGATGCGCCATGGCTCGGTCAACAATCGCTGCATTGCAGCGGGATACAGCCGGTGCTCCTCGACGAGAATGCGCGCCGCGAGCTCGTCGCCCGAGGACAGATCGCTGGTCGGCACGGCCGCTTGCGCCACGATCGGGCCCGAGTCGAGGCCATGGTCGACGAGGTGCACCGTCGCCCCGGCCAGCAGGACACCGTGGTCCCACGCCTGCTGCTGGGCGTGGAGGCCGGGGAAGGCCGGGAGCAGGCTCGGATGGATGTTGACGATGCGGTGCGGAAAGGCATCGACGAAGACCGGCGAGAGGATGCGCATGTAGCCGGCCAGGCAGACCCAGTCGATGTTCGCCGCGCGGAGAGCACCCACGACATCGGCATCGTGGTCTTCGCGGCTCATCCCACGATGCGATCGCGCAAGGGTCGGCAGCCCGCGTCGGCGCGCGGCCTCGAGCCCCGGCGCGTCGCTCTTGTTGCTGACGACCAGGGCGATGCGCGCCGACAGCTTGCCGCGCTCAATCGCCTCGTGGAGCGCGAGGAAGTTGCTGCCGCGCCCGGACAGCAGGATCCCGAGGCGTGGCGTGGCTGCCGCCCCGAGCAACGACGTTTGAGTCATCGCGACGCGTCGTCGAGCCCGCGATACTCCACGCCCGGCTCGCCCTCGGTCACCTCCCCGATGCGGACCGCATGCTCACCCTGCTCGCGCAGCGCCATCGTCATCGGCTCCGCCGCCGCCGCCGGGACGACGACGACCATGCCGATCCCCATGTTGAAGACGCGCAGCATCTCGCGCCGCGACACTTCGCCCTCGCGCTCGAGCACGCGGAAGACCTCGGGCACGGTCCAGGCGCCGACATCGATCGCTGCGCGACAGCCGGACGGCAGAACGCGAGGCAAGTTGTCGGTGAGCCCGCCACCGGTGATGTGGGCGAGGACGTGCAGAGACGGGTGGCCGAGCAGCGGACGCAGCGGACGCAGGTAGCTCCGGTGGACCGCCAGCAAGGCCTCGCCGACCGTGCTGTCGTCCGTCGCCCCCGGCAGTGGATCCTCGGTCTCGAGACCGAGCTGGTCGAAGAGGATCTTCCGCGCGAGGGAGTAGCCGTTGGTGTGCAACCCGTTCGACGGCAAGCCGAGCAAGACGTCGCCCGGGCGCACCCGCGAACCATCGAGGATGTGCTCGCGGTCGACGATGCCGACGACGAATCCGACGAGCTCGTAGTCACCTTCTCGGTAGAAGCCGGGCATCTCGGCGGTCTCACCGCCGAGCAGGGCGCACCCGTTCTCACGACAGCCGTCGGCGACGCCTCGCACCAAGTCGACCACGTGCTCGGGCTCGAGCACCCCGGCGCCGACGTAGTCGAGGAAGAAGAGCGGCTCGGCGCCCTGGACTAGAATGTCGTTGACGCAGTGGTTGACCAGGTCGTGGCCGACGGTGGAGAAGTCGCCGGCGCGGCGCGCGACCATCAGCTTGGTCCCGACCCCGTCGGCCGACGAAACGAGGACCGGCTCGGAGTATCCGGCGACCGGCGGCTCGAAGAGCCCGCCGAACGAGCCGAGCTGGGAGAGCACTCCGCCGGTCGCGGTGCCTCGGACCAAGTCTCCGATCTCGTGCAGCGCGCGGTCCTGGGCGTCGATGTCGACACCGGCGTCGCGGTAGGCGTTCGATCGATCGTCACTCACCCGGCGTCCTCCATCGTCGCGTCGACATGAGCGTCTTCGCGCGCATCGGTGCTGATCGGAAACAGGCTCGCCTGCGGCGGCCCGGTTTCCGGCTCGACGCGATAGTCGCCCGTCCAACAGGCGGTGCAATAACTGTCCGCCGGGCCGCTCAGGCAGCTCAGCATTCCGTCGACGCTGAGGTACCCGAGGCTGTCGGCGCCGACGTAGCGTTCGATGTCGTCGAGCGACTGTTGGGCGGCGATCAACTCCTCGCGGCGCGGCGTGTCGATGCCGTAGTGGCACGGCCAGGCCGTCGGCGGCGAGCAGATGCGCAGGTGCACCTCGGTGGCCCCTGCCTCGCGCACCATGCGGACGATCTTGCGCGACGTGGTGCCGCGGACGATCGAGTCGTCGACCAGGACGACGCGCCGGCCGGCGATCAGCTCGCGCACCGGATTCAGTTTCACGCGCACGCCGAAGTCGCGGATCGACTGGTGCGGCTGGATGAAGGTACGGCCGACATAGTGGTTGCGTATCAGGCCGTGCTCGAAGGGCAGTCCCGACTCGCGGCTGAAGCCGTGTGCCGGAAAGAGGCCGGAATCGGGCACCGGGACGACCACGTCGGCATCAGCCGGCTGCTCGCGCGCCAGCCGTCCTCCCATCGCGGCGCGGACCTCGGACACCGAGTCACTGAAGACTCGGCTGTCCGGTCGCGCGAAGTAGACGTGCTCGAAGGCGCAGCGCGTCGGCTGCGGCACAGCCGGCTGGCGATAGCGCTCGATCGCGCCGCCGCGGGCGACCACGACTTCGCCCGGCTCGAGCTCGCACACGGTGGCGGCGCCCATGATGTCGAGCGCACAGGTCTCCGAAGCGAAGCACGGAGCGCCCTGGAAATCGCCCTGGATCAGCGGCCGGAAGCCCCACGGGTCGCGAGCGGCGATGAAGGCGTCTTGAGTGATCAGCAGGAGCGAGTACGCGCCGCGGACTTGGCTCAGCGCCACCATCAACGAATCGACCAGGTCGGCCCGTGGGCTGCGCGCGATGAGGTGCAAGATCACCTCGGTGTCGCTCGTCGTCTGGAAGATCGAGCCCTCGCGCTCCAGCCGCTCCCGCAGGCCTCCGGCGTTGACCAGGTTGCCGTTGTGAACGATCGCCAGCGGCCCCATCGCTGTCTTGACCACTACCGGCTGAGCGTTGGCGACGACGCTGTTGCCGGCCGTCGAGTAGCGCGTGTGGCCGATCGCGCGGCGGCCCACCAGGCGGCGCATCGCGGCATCGTCGAGAATCGTCGAGACGGCTCCCATGCCACGTTCGACGCGCATCTGGCGCTCGTCCCAAGAAGCCAAGCCGGCGCTCTCCTGGCCGCGATGTTGGAGAGCGTAGAGGCCCAGGTAGGTCAGGTGGGCCGCATCGTCGTGTGCTTCGATGCCGAAGATTCCGCACATACGTCGGGTCGGCTCCGGGCCCGCCAGGGCCGGTCGATCAGAGGGTCGGCCCGCGGGCCGCCGGTGAGCACGCGACGACGCGCGCCGTTGGCGGCAGCGTACCGCACTCAGGCGGCACCCTGCCAGCGGCGACTGCCGGACGCCACGACCCATGGGTCGCCAGACCACGTCGCCGTCCAGCCGACGATCGAGCGCAAGAGAGGTTCCATGTATCTGCCTCCTTCCCCATGGCCGGCGCGGCCCCGTAGGATGCTCGCCACCCGTGCGCCCCCTCTCGTCGTTGGAGGAGACAGTCCTTGAAGACATCGAACCGGAGCTTCGACTCCGCGGAGCACTCTTTCAAGGAAGCAGAGCGCCTCTTCTTCCTGGCGCTCGAGCTGCCAGTCGCCGAGCGCCTCGACTTCGTCGCCGCGTCGACCGCGCACCAGCCCGAGCTGCGGGCCGACCTCGAAGCGTTGCTCGCCTCGGATGCGCGCCAGAGCTCGGACCCCGAAGCCTCGCTCTCCGAGGTCGGGCGGCGGCTCCAGGACCTTTTGCTCGCCGAAGCGATCCCGGGAAACCGGCTCGGTCCGTTCCGGCTCGAACGCGAGCTCGGCGCCGGCGGATTCGGACGGGTCTTCTTGGCTCGGCGGGTCGACGATCCCGAAACACCGCCGGTGGCGATCAAGCTGATCCGCAAGGGCATGGACTCGGAGTTGATCCTCTCTCGTTTCCGCCGCGAGAAGGAGATCCTCTCAAGCCTGGCCCATCCCCATATCGCTCGTTTGTCGAACGCCGCCGCAGCCCCCGGGGGGCAGCCGTATCTGGTCATGGAGTACGTGGACGGAGAGCGGATCGACGTCTACTGCCGACACCACCGGCTGCCGCTGCGCGAGCGGCTGCACCTTTTCCTCCAAGTTTGCTCGGGTGTGGCGCATGCGCACCGAAACTTGATCGTGCACCGTGACCTCAAACCCGGCAACATCCTGGTCGACCGCGAAGGCCGCCCGAAGTTGCTCGACTTCGGCACCGCAAAGCTCCTCTCGAGCGACGAAACGCTGATCACGATCACCGCCACCGAGCAGCGCATGTTGACCCCGGGGTACGCCAGCCCGGAGCAGATCGAAGGCCGGCCCGCCTCGACATCGGTCGACGTGTTCACTCTCGGTGTGTTGCTCTACGAACTGGTCGCCGATCAGCACCCGTTTCACCAACCCGACCAGAGCCGGTCCGAGCTCCTGCGCAGAGTCCGAGAGGACGAACCGGCAGCGCCGAGCACCATTCGCCGACGTGCCGGCTTGCCGGGACATGCCGACCTCGACGCCATCATCGCGAAGGCCCTGCGCAAGGATGCACACCTGCGCTATGGCTCGGTCGTGGAGCTGGCGGCCGATGTCGAGCGGTTCTTGGCGTCGAGACCGGTAGCGGCGCGCAAGGGTACTTGGCGGTATCGAACGTTCACCTTCGTCCGCCGCCACCGCTGGATTCTCGCGGCCTCGGCGACGCTGGCCACGATGCTCGCACTCTTCGTCGTCGCACTCGGGCAGGAGCGATCCCAAGCTCTGGAGGCGCGGGACCGGGCCGAGGTGGTTTCCGCGTACTTGCGCGGCCTCTTCCTGGATCTCGATCCCTTCAGCAGTCACTCGGGGCCCCTGTCGGTCGCCGATCTTCTGGACAACGGTCGACGATTCCTCGACGAAGGACGAGCCGACGACAATCCCGAGCTGCAAGTGATGTTGCTGCGCTTGATGGCCGAGCTGAACGGATCAGTGGGACGGCGCGATCAGGCGGTGGGGCTGCTCGACGATGCAAGGGCTCTGGTACCCACCGAGGACTCCTCAGTGCTCGGGCTTCTGGCGGCCGATGTCGGGGGGCACCACGTCCAGCTCGGCAACTTTGAGCTCGCTGAGACAGCACTCGACACCGCAATTCGGCTCCTGGAGGCGGAGGACGGGGAGGCCCGCCTGCACTACGGTCGTGCGCTCGGACACCGGGGCGGGCTTTCGCGGCACCGCGGGGAGTACGAGGAGGCTCGAGGGTTCCTCGAGGCTGCATTGGAGGTGCTCGGGGAAAGGCACGGCGACGCGGAAGTCCAAGGCGACGCCTTGCTCGAGCTGGCGCTCGTCGCCCAGCTCACGAACGATTCGCGCCGTGGCGTGGCGCTGGTGGAACGGGTGCTCGATCTTTGGCAGAACGAGTCGATCTCCCCGGCCAAACAAGTCCAGGCGCGTGAGGTCCTGGTCACGATCTTGGGGGAGACCGGCGAGTTTCCTCGAGCCCTCGAAATCTCCGAAGAGATCCTCGAGATCAGGCGCCGGCATCTACCGGCCGACCACCCTTCCTTCATCGCCAGTGACTACAACCTGGGAGTCCTGGCTCACCGCTCCGGCGACCTACGGGCGGCGGAGGGCAGGTTCCGAGGATGCATTGATCGAATGCGATCGATCGGCGACGGTGGCCACCCAGAGCTGGCCCCCACTCTGCTCTGGCTGGGCCGGGTTCTTCTCGATCAAGGGCGTCCCAGCGATGCGGCTCCGTTGATCGAGGAGTCGATCACTGTTGGCACGCGTCGCTTCGGACAATCCCACGAATTCATCGCCAACGCAGTGCAGATTCTCGGCGAAGCCCAATGGTGGTCGGGAGAGATCGCCGCGGCGAGCGCGACTCTTCGCGACGCCGAGCGCATCATGGACTCGCTGGACGTGGTCCGCGGTGACCGCCGCGCGAAGCTTCACGCTCTGCTGGCCGACCTGGCGATGGACCAACAAGACCTGATCGAGTCGCGACGAGCACTCGGCTGTCCGCACCTCGTGCGGGTGACGGCGGAACAGGAGGTCCTCGCCGACCCTTGGCTCTTGGCAGCATCCGCGCGTCATGCCTGGCTCGCCGGCGATCGTGATCTCGCGCCGGAGCATTTCCGGTCTCTCGAGCGGGTGGCTCCCAGGGATGCTTCCGAGGAGATCGTGGTCCGCACTCTTCTCGTCGAGTGGTACCTGGCTGTCGAGGAGGTGGAGCGCGCGCGAGCACTCGCCGACTCGGACTGGGCCATCTTCTCGGGGCACGACGCCGGCCTCTTGTCGCTCGGATGGATCCGTTGGCAGTTCGCACGCGCCCGGGCCCTCGCGGCCGGCGGGGAGACCGACGAGGCACGCGCGCTCATGGAGTCCGTGCTGCCCTTGCTCCCGCCCCCGAGCAATCGGCCGCTGCTCGGCGGGACCGACGTCGCCAGCCTGCTGGCAGAGCTCGAGACTCGTCGTGGAGCCGTGGGAGATGAGGGTCTTCGCTGAACCTGCCCCTGGAAAAGAAGGCGCCGGAAGAAAGAGGGCCCCACGGCCTCTGTCCGTGGGGCCCGAGCCGTACGATCAGGAGCTCTCGACGATCGCCCTCACGCGGGTTCCGGCGCGGAGTTGGGTCTGAACTGGCATTGAATCACCCCCTTTCGCTGGATGCCGTTTCGTCATCAGGACGTGGGTCTCCTCGGACGTGCCCCACCCGAGAAGGCCCGAACCGTTCTCCGGATCTCTACGATCGGGGGAGCTCGGTCCTTGGTACGCTCAGCGCATGGATCGATCCGCCTCGGTCACGGTCAGAGAAATGAACCGAGAACCCAAGGCATCTCTGCAGCTGACACAGCTCTTGGAGCAATGGGCCGCGGGCGATGCATCGGCTCTCGATCGGCTGATTCCGCTCGCCTACCGCCGCCTGCGCAAAGTAGCTCAGGCCCTGATGCGCGACGAGCGCCGGGACCACACGCTGCAAGCGACCGAGCTCGTGCACGAGGCGTACTGTCAGCTCGCGCTCCGGGAGCGCCCGCGCTGGCGCGGCCGCGAGCACTTCTTCGCCGTCTGCGCGCTCGTGATGCGCCGGCTCCTCGTCGACCATGGCCGTCGACGCTCTCGCCGGACGAGCCTCGATCTAGAGCTCTCCGTGCGCCTCGGGCCGGACAGTGTGGTGCGCTTCCAGCGCTCGCAAGATTTCGAGAGCCTCGACGACGCCATTGAGCGCCTCGCCGACCTGGCCCCTCGCAAGGCCAAAGTGGTGGAGATGAAGTTCTTCGGCGGGATGAGCCTCGACGAGATCGCTCGAGTCCTCTCGGTGTCCCAGGCGACCGTCGTGCGCGACTGGCGCTTTTCGCGCGCCTGGATCGAGAAAGAGCTTCTCGCTCGCATCTCGGACTAGCCGACCGCGGCGCCGAAGAACCTGGTGCGCCCCGGCGCATCCCGAACGCCCGCCGTCGCTGCTGGCCGATTCCCCTGCGCGTGACCGACGACGTGGTCTTCGACCGCTGGTCGTGCAGTCTGTCCCGCCTTCCGGCCGCCGGAGCTTCTCCGTCGGCCCGCTGGGCCTGCACCTCGACCCGTTCGGAGAACCATCATGATCGCTTCTTTGAAGTGGCGCATACACAAGACCAGAATCCAGTCGACCCGCAGGAGCCGCCGGGAGCTAGCCGCTCGGCTCGGGATGCCCTCGATCAAGTCCCTGGCGGAACCGGGCACCGCGAGCCGGCCGTCGCCCCAGCCGCAGTTGGCGGGTCCGAAGATCGGACAGGAGTGGGCGGCGGCCACGATCAGCACGCGCAGCCACCTCCACTACGCACTCGCTCTCGCCTCGTCGTTCGTTCGACATCACCCTTCGACCCCGATCGTTCTCCTGGTCGTCGACGGCATCGCGGCCGACCGAGACCTGAAGACGAGTGCTCGCATTCTCCTGGCCGACGACCTGCGATTTCCCGAGCCCTACGATCTCCTCAAGCTCGAGAGGGCCGAGCTCTGCTGCGCGGCCAAGCCCGTACTGATCGGCGCCCTGCTGGACGCCGGTTTCGACCGAGTGGTCTACCTCGACGGCGACCAATACGTCTTCGCGCCCCTGACCGACCTTCTGCAGCCGCTCGATCGGGCGGATCTCGTGTTGGTGCCCCACATGCGTGCTCCGTTTCCCCAGGCCGGCCGGGAATGGGAGCGCCCGCAGCTCGAGGACATGTCGCGAGCCGGCCTGGTCAATGCAGGCATTCTCGCGGTGAAAGGATCGGACGAGGGGCGCCGAGCGATGCGCCTCTGGGAGTCCACCCTCCGCTCGCCCGGTGCGTTCGCCGCGTGCCGCGGCGAGGTACCGGACCAGCATGCCCTTTCCTGGTTGCTGGCATTCGCCGACCGTGTCCACTTGCTGCGCGACCCCACCGTCAACGTCGCCTATTGGAATCTCCACGAGCGCTCCCTGGACGTCGAGGACTGGTCGGACGACGAACCGCTCGCCGCACGCTGGTCGACCGAGAATCGTCCCCTCGCCACATTCCATTTCAGCGGATTTGACCCGGCCGCTCGCTTCCACCTCTCGCGCCACGACGGGCGCCATTCCACCTGGAGTCATCCCGCTCTGTCGCGCCTGCTGCGATTCTACGCCGGCGAGTTGCAGGCGCACGGCGCCACGCATTGGCCCCAACGCACCACTCCGTGCGACGCGTTCCCCTCGGGTGTGCCGATCGACGCTCGAATGAAGGCGATCTTCAAGGAACAAGAAGCCCTGCTGTGGAGCGCTCTCGACCCTTTCAGCCCAGCAGGCGAGCAGCTCTACTGCCGATCGCTCCTGACCCCTTCGCCCCGCGGCCCGTCTCTTCTCCCGATTCTGCTCGATCGAATCTACGAGGAGCGCGCCGACCTCCGGCAGGCGTTCCCCGCGGCGCGGGTGGAACCCGGCGCCCTCTTGTCCTGGTTCGCGGCCACCGGCGCCGATGAGACCGGGTATCAACTCCTCTTCGACCTCCATCGGCCGACGATCCCGTCCGCAGAAGGCCTCCGACTTCTGGGCCGCCTCGCCGAGCGAAAACGCCACCTGATGGGCTGGACTTCCGAGTGCCTGACGACTCATCGGCGAGAGTTCATCGAGCGGCTCGAAGCGGGCGGAGAGGCGGAACTGGCCCGGCGCGTTCGACATCTGGAATGCGAGCGCTGGGCACTCTCGCCGATCTGGCTCGTCCGCGAACTGTTTCAGACCCGGAAGGACCTCGATACCCGCTACCCCGATCCGCTGTATGCCGACTCCGAAGACGTGCTCGCCTGGATCTTGGAATGCGGGATCCCCTTGGACTTTCTCCCCACGACGACAGGCGAGGCGTTCAATCGAGTTTGTCGCGGTGGAGCATTGGCACGCATCACATCCTTTCTTTGCCGCTCCGAGCACCTCGCCCGCGAAGCACCGACTCGACTCTGTGGCCTTCAAGCGGCTGAGTTCGCCGCGTTGCTCCTCTTCGCACTTGCCGACCAGCCTGAGTTCACCCTCGACGACGTGGTGACCTACCTCTGGACGATGGAGAAAACCCCGTGGCGAGGATTGCGCTGCGCCCTGGAGCTCTTGCGGCGGTTTCCGGACCGTGACTCCGCGGAGTCGTCGGTCGAGGAGCAGAACCGAAGACTCGCCCCTCTTCTTCAGTCTCCCGATCCACGCGTTCGACTGCAGCTCGAGGCGATTCGGCGCGACGAGCCGGAACTCGGTGATCCTCCGAGTCTCCGGCCGAGCACCGCGAGCGTTTGGGCGTCCTTCGACCACCAGGCCGAAGCGCCGAGCACGAATCCAGGACTCACCCGACCCGGGGTCAACTGCTTCGGCTACTTCCTGTCACCGAACGGCCTCGGGGTGTGGTCTCGCAACACCGAGCTCTCTTTGCGTGCGGCCGATCTTCCGACAGGCCGCGTCCCCACGATGTTCCACTTGGTGGACCACGGTGTGCGCGAGCAGGACCTCGTGTCTCGCTTCGATGCCTCGCTCGATACGAACGTGTTCATCAGCTTTCCCCACCAGGAAACCGATCGGCTGCGCGCCACGCCTCGGAGCCAAACTCGCGGACGGCGCAACATCGCCTACCTCGCCTGGGAAGCGGAAGGCGGCAACCCGGACTGGCGACGGGTCTACGATCGATACGACGAGGTCTGGGCCTTGTCGAGCTTCGCCGCCGACTCTCTGTCCCACGTGTTGGCCAGGCCGGTCTCGGTGCTCCCGTGTGCCGTGGATCTCGATGTGTTGCCCCCGTCCCGGCGAGCGCCGTTCGGCTGGAGTGAGCGGTTCACTGTTCTCTATGTGTTCGACGCCGGCAGCTCGATCGAGCGCAAGAATCCCGAAGGAGCCATCGCGGCGTTCGCCCGGGCATTTCGCGCCGACGACCCGGTGCGCCTGATCCTGCGCGCTTCTCACGGTGACCGCCGGGAGCATCTCGATCGTGTCCGGGCGCTCGAACGTCGGGCGGCTGCCACCGGCCTCGATGTTCGGATTGTCACGAGACCCCTCGACCGAGACCAGATCCTCAGTGTGATCTCGGCCTGCGACTGTTACATGTCTCTCCACCGCGCCGAGGGTTTCGGCTACACCGCCGCCGAAGCCATGGCCTACGGCAGACCGGTGATCGCCACCGGCTACTCCGGCAACCTCGATTTCATGGACGACTCCACGGCCCTCTTGGTACGCGCCACCCAGACCACCGTGCGGGTGCCCGATGGACCCTTTCGCCGGGGAATGGTCTGGTCCGAGCCGGATACCACCCATGCAGCCGAGCTCTTGCGCTACGTCTTCGAGAACCCGGGCGACGCGGCGCGATTGGGCGAGCGAGCTCGGAGCCACGTGCACCGGCTACTCCATCCGCGGATCGTGGGACTCGAGGCGCGCAGGCTCCTCGGGCTGCCCGCGCCGAGCCCTGCTGTCGGTGCCGACTCCTCGGCCGCCGAGAGTCTGAGCCCGCCGATCCCCTTCCCGATGCAGCGCCAGAAGCAAGAGGTCCTGACATGAAGCGCGTACTCGCGGCGCTCGTGGCCGCCGCGCCTGTCGTCGGATGCTCTCTCGTCGGGTGCCACGAGATTCAGCCTCCCATCCGACCCGAGCTCGTCCTGCTGCTCTCGATCGACACCCTCCGAGCCGATCATGTGGGCTGCTATGGCTACTCGCCCCCGACGACTCCGACTCTCGACGCACTCTGCCGGCGAGGCGTGGTGTTTCTCGGAGCCCGAGCTCACGCGCCATCGACCCTCCTCTCGCACGGCTCGATCTTGACGTCACAGATTCCTCAGCACCATGGGGGGTCCCATGTACAGAGTCGTCCGCTGGCTGCTTCCGCCCCGACACTGGCCGAGGCCTTCCACTCGGCCGACTGGGCAACTCTCGCGATCACCGGCGGCGGCCAGATGGCTGCCGAGTACGGTTTCGCGCGCGGCTTCGAAGCCTACGAGACGGTCACCGGTCGGTTCGACGAAACCGTCGATCGCTTCCTCGACCGCCACCGTGCCATCCTCGACGACGATCCCGCCGCCAAGACCTTCGCCTTCCTGCACACCTATGAAGTCCATCATCCGTACGAGCCGACGCTCGACGATCTCGTTCTCTTCGATCGAGGGTACTCGGGCCCACTCCCGTCAGACACGAGCGTCGATCTCTTGCGCAAGATCAACCGAGGCGAGATCGAGCTGACTCCCAGAGACCTGGAGTACATCGTCGCCACCTACGACGCTGAGATCCGCTCGGTGGACCGTGCCCTGGGGCGCCTGCTGCGCGCAATCGGTGACGAGGTCGACATCCTGCTGGCCGTCACGTCCGATCATGGCGAAGCCTTCGGAGAACGAGGCCGCGTCGGCTGGCACTCTCTGACTCTCCACGAGGAGATGCTCGCCGTTCCCTTGATCCTGTTCGGCAAGGGAGTGGTCAGCGACCGTCGCGTCGAGCAGACCGTCCGATCGATCGACATTGGACCGACATTGCTCGAGAGCTCCGGTGTCGCGATTCCGACGAGCTTTCAAGGCCGCTCGCTGGTTCCCTTTCTACGCGGCGAGGACATGGCCGTTCCAGACCTTGTCGTCGCCTACGGTGAGGTCGAGAACCGACCTCCGTTCCATGCGATCGCCCAAGATGGCTGGAAGCTCTATGAAGACGCGCTCTTTCACCTTCCCTGTGACCCGGACGAGCTCCACGACAAGGCGAGCAGCGAAGTCGACCGAACGCGAGCACTGCGGCGGCACCTCCGAGAGCTCCTGGTCGACTCGCCGCACGGCTCTCGGACGGTCGACCTCCAGGACGAGACACTCGAGCAGCTCGAGGCCCTAGGCTACCTCTGATCCGACGAGACTGATCGCCGGCAGAAGACCGCCGATCTCGGCAAAAAGAAGAGCCGGCCTCTCGAGGCCGGCTCGAACGGGCTCAGTGGGTGCTCCGCTCAGTTCGCGCTGCCGGTGAGCCCGAAGGAGAACCCTGGATGCAGGGAGTCGTTGGTCTCGATCGTCACCGTGCCGGTGTAGCTGCCGGGCTGGTTGACGAAGAAGCGCACCCGGAATGGAGAGCAGTCTCCCGGAGCGACCTCGGCCGCCGGCGGATCGCCGATCTGCGTGAAGCCGTGCCCTTGCACCAAGCTCGACGGGCTCTCCACGACCAGGGGATCGGCTCCGGTATTACAGATCTCGAAACCGCGGGAGGTCGGGACCCCTGCGTCGGCATCGATTGCCGGGAACGTGATCACGTCGGATGACGCGATCGGGATTCCGGCGATGTCGCGGACTTCGAGCAACGGCCGCACCATGATCGTGCGTCGGCCGAAGAGATGGACTCGGTATGGGCTCGTCGGGTCGTTCGAGCTCACGCGCAGTGTGTCCCGGTACTCACCCACCTTCGTCGAGCTGAGGCTAATCTCCACAGGCCGACATGCGCCTGCGGGAATCGAACCCGGCGGGATGTTCATCTGGAAGAACGCCGAGTCCCCCGGCTGGCTGACCAGGAGATCGCTCGCGTTGTTCAGCGCCAGCGCCGTGCTGCCGATATTGCAGAGCTCGAACACCCGGGACAGCCCAGGCTCGTTGATCGCCGAATCCGGATAGACGGCCGTCGACCCGGGAGGCATCGATTCGCCTTCGAAGCGCACCGAGAGACGCGGAGGCGGAACCACCGTGATCTCGCGCACGAAGGTCGGCCCGAACCACCCACCGCCGCCGCACGAGACCTGAGCCAGCATCTGCCAGTCAGTCGTGTACGTGTCGGGCGTCGTCGGCGCAGTGAGCGTGATCGGGAACCGGGCCGTCCCACCCGGCGACACCGGCCCATTCGGGAGCTGAATCCGCTGGTTGCCGGACAGGAACGGATCCGATCCGCCGACCATCGCGAGGACATAACACTCCTCCTCAGTCCAGGTCGTCGTCCCGGTGTTCTCGGCCGTCAAGGTGACGAGGCGTCTCTCCCCGGCGATCATCTGGGTCGGGAATGCGTCGTCGACGAAGGCTGCATGATCGCCGTCACCACCGGTGCCACCGCCACCGCTTCCATCGCCACCACCATTGTCGAACACGACCTCCACCGCATGCATCGACTGCTGCTCGCCTCCGGCGGTCGTCGCGACGACCAGGACCTCGTGCGGACCGTCGGAGTACTGTTTGCTGTCGAGCACCGCTGCCCAGCCGGACTGCGCGACGCAGTCCGCGGCGGGCCGCTCACTACACACCCAGGGGTCTTCGTGGCCGTACCCGAAACCCAACGGCACGGCGAGCTCACCGTCGATGTAGAACTGGATCGTGCCGACTCCGAGCGAGTCGTGGCGGGCGACACCCACCAGATCGAGATGCCCGGTGACCACCCTGCCGGACGAGGGAGCGCGCAAATAGAGGTCGGGGCCCGAGCTCGTCGTCGTGGTCCCGGCCGCCTTCGCGAATCCATCCTCCAGGTTGCAGACTTCCTCACTCAAAATCCAGTTGGCTTCGACCAGGGTTCCGCCTTCCGTCGGGAGAGTCACACTGACGCCGGCGATGTGACCGGGAACCGGTGGCACCAACTGGACCTCGTACGAGCCTGTAGCCCAATCTTTCCAGATCGCCAGATGAGTGTACGTCGTGATGGTGGAACACTGAGTCCCGGGAGGCTGCGTCTGGCAAGCCGGGGGGAAGATCTCGCAGATGTTCGGATCGCGCGTGATGCAGGAACCACGGAGGGAAAGCGGCTCCTCGACCGTTCCGTAGCTCGGCGGGAGCGCGAAGCATGACGTGTTCGCCATCGTCGGAGCGACATCGAACTGCCACGTGCTCCCGATGGTCAACGTGTCCGCAAAGGCCTCGGTACCTCCTGGCGCCGCAATGTCCACGCTGTGGGTCTTGGTCTCTCCGGTGGGAAGCGTTTCCGTCAGGATCACTTGTGCCGATCCGAAAGGATCTCCAGCAGGAAACCGATGGATCTCGACCGAGGCCTCGGCCGTCGTTTCCTCGCTACAGCTTTTCGTCGCGCTGGCCGCCCCCGCACACGGGTCCGGGTCGTTCGGGGTGCACTCCAAGTTGAGGACGATGTTCTCTCGTTGATAGGGAATGCTGCGTTCGGGACACGCCGGCTCGAAGTTCACAGTTCCGGGCTTGCGCGCCCAGATCTTGAACTCGTTCTGCCGTCCGTGGTCCGCCTGCGGAATACTGTGTTCCTCCGTCCACCAAGCGATCGCGTTGTCGCTCGATGCTCCGTTCTGGGTGATCCGCTTGACCAGTACCGGATCGACCCATCCACCATTCGGCCTTTGCCATTGGATCCAGAGATCGATCGTTTCGCCGGGATCGAGTCCCTCAACCTGCCCTTCAGCCTTCAAGAGTCGTTCGCAGGGTGGGCAGGCGGCGCTGACGAACGCCGACATCGGGTAGGCCTCCGCAGTTGGCTTGATGGAGACACTGGCCCCGGAGAGCGGGCCGTCCTTCGAGCCGGCAAGGCTGATCGTGGGATTGAGGTCGACGCCATCTCTACACGAGATCGGATAGAACAATCCTTCAAAGAAATGACACTTCTTGAAGCCAATCGCTCCGACCGCATGCGCCCAGACCTCGTCTCCATCCGGATCTTGGTGCATCTCTTCATGGACGGAGACCGTAGCCGAGACCTTGTGGAGGTAAACCGGGTGAGGCGAGTCCCATGGGCCACTGGCGTTGTAGAGCATGACCGCCGTGTTGTTGCACAGCGCGGTGCAATAGCATCGCAACAGCGGATCAGCCTTGAACCAATGAGATTTGGTGCCTTTGTTGAACAGGGGACTGTTCGCTGCTCCGTGCGACGATTCCGACTGAGTGATATAGTGAAAAGTGTCATCTCTCTGCAGCAGCCGGCCACCCTCCTCGATGCCATTGTGCACCCAGGTCGACAGGGGGATTGTCTCGAGAAAGTGATAGTATCTCGGTGCCTCGTCTGCGACGCAGACGAGATTTGGATCGCCCTTTTCGCTGCTTTCACGCCGCCAAACCTCCTCAGCGAGAGCGAACTCTGCTTCAAGTTCATCGAGGGTCGAGCCAAGGCCAAAGGTTGTGAGAACCGGGTCGATGAGCAAAAGATATCGTCGACCGTCGAGCGCGGAGAGCGAGAACGCCAACGCAGAGTACTCGAACGTCGAGGTGTCGAGCACGGCCTCGACCGTATAGACCACCGCCCCGGCGATCTCGAGTCCTGTACCGTTATCCACCAGCGCGTCTGCGAGCCTCTCGGAGAGTGGAGAGGTGCTCCAACCCTCGGCTTCGTCGATTTCCGCTTGAACCTCTACGAGAGGCCGAGTCGAGACCCAGAAATCCGTGTGCAGCACCGGCCCATCATCGGTCGCATAGATGCCCAAGTCGAGGTCGAGACGCCGCAGCAGATTGTCCGCCAACCAAACGTCCGCGGCGACCAACGCACTCAACGTTCCCGAGTCCAGCGCGCCGAGGTTCGACACATCGAGCGACGCACTGCCGTCGATCCGGCGCAGATTGGTCTCCATCTCGGCATAGATCCCCTGAAGACTCGGGATCTCGTCCTGGTAGATCTCGATCATCTCCGCCGAAGCGGAAGCGGGCCGAGGGGCGAAGCAGAGGCATACGGCAACGACGATCCAGACCACCCGCCTGGACGTTCGCCGACTTCGGTTTCTCATCAAACGTTGCGGCATCTTCTTGTCCTCACGCCAGGCCTCGATCGCACGGATCGGGCATGGCAAGTCGATTGGAAGGCCCGCACGCGGCCGCCGATACGTTCGAATGAGGCCGCTGCACGGGGAGAGGGAGAAGCGAGTCGAGGACTCGTCGCTCCACGAGCAGCGCTCGGATTCCCTCGACTCGTCCGCACAGCGATCGACTGCCTCGAGATCCGTCACCAACGGATGCGAGCAGGCAAAATGGCCTCTCGCCCGTGGTCGATCGGCCTCCACCGCGCGAGGTCCGCGGTGGAGGCGCCCTGAGCTCGCCCCGCGTCAGAGATCGAGAGCGCGCGGCAAAGCGGTCTCCCACACCTGGCGTAGCTCGGCGACCTCGGCGTCGATCTTGCCGCCGTCGCAGGCGATCTTGAGCCGCGAGCCACCGACCTCGCCGATCTCGGTCGCCGGCACGCCGAGATCCTCGGCCTCGCGCAACACCGTGTCGAGATCGTCGGGCGCGACCGCAACGAAGGCTCTCGCCTGCGTCTCGGAGAAGAGGTTCACCGGCGCCAGATCGACCCTCACGTCCGCGCCGAGCCCGCGCCCGAAGCACGACTCGGCGAGCGCCACCGCCAGACCGCCGTCCGAGAGGTCGTGCGCAGTGGTGACCAACGCCTCGAAGGCGAGTAGACGGAGCAGCTCGGCGAGCCGCTCCTCGGCGTCGAGCTGGACATCGGGCGGACGCCCGAGCTCGATGCCGTGCAGCAGCCGCAGGTAGGCGGAGCCGCCGAGCTCGCCGGCGTCGCGGCCGAAGAGCACGAGCCGATCACCCGCGCGCACGAAGTCCGAGCTCGGCACGCGCGCCAGGTCCGGAATCGTCCCGACCATCGCCACCGTCGGCGTCGGCGGAATCGAGACCCCGTCAGTCTCGTTGTAGAGCGAGACGTTGCCGGAGATCACCGGCACCTCGAGCGCCGTGCAGGCGGCGGCCATGCCGTGGATGCACTCGCGCAGCTGCCAGGCGATCTCGGGGTTCTCGGGGTTGCCGAAGTTCAGGCAGTCGGTGAGCCCAACCGGCTCGGCGCCGACGCAGGCGAGGTTGCGCACCGCCTCGGCGACGGCCTGCGAGCCGCCGCGATGTGGATCGAGACCGCAGTAGACAGGATTGACGTCGCAGGTCAGGGCGAGACCGGCCGGCGTGCCCTTGAGTAGCAACACCGCGGCGTCACCGCCCGGCCCGGCGACCGTGTTGGTGCGGACCGTGTGGTCGTACTGGCGCCAGATCCACTGCGCGCTGCCGAGCTGCGGCGTGTCGAGGAGCGCACGCAGGGTGCCGGTGAGGTCATCGGGCTCGGGCACCTCGGGCAGTTCGTGACGGCTCTCGTAGTCCGAGGGCACGGCGACCGGGCGGCGGTAGAGCGGACCGTTCTCGGCGATGTCGTCCACCGGCAGCGCGGCGACCTCTTCGCCCTCCCACAACACACGGCCGACGCCGTCGCCAGTGACCTCACCGATCTCGGCGACGTCGAGGCCCCAACGCTCGAAGACCTTCACCACCTGCTCTTCCTTGCCCCGCTCGGCGACCAGCAGCATGCGCTCCTGCGACTCGGAGAGCATGATTTCGTACGGCCCGAGGCTCTGCTCGCGGCGCGGTACGCGATCAGCGTGCAAGCTGAAGCCGACGCCGCCACGCGCCGCCATCTCGAAGCCCGAGCTGGTGAGCCCGGCGGCGCCCATGTCCTGGATCGCCACGACAGCACCGGTGCGCATCACTTCGAGGCAAGCCTCGAGCAGAATCTTCTCGGTGAACGGATCGCCGACCTGCACCGTCGGCCGCTTCGCCTCCGACTCGGCGTCGAACGACTCCGAGGCCATCGTCGCGCCGTGGATTCCGTCGCGCCCGGTGCGGCTGCCGGCGTAGAGCAGCGGGTTGCCGACACCGCTCGCCTTGGCGGTGAAGATGCGCTCGCGGCGCGCCAGGCCGAGGGCGAAGGCGTTGACCAGGATGTTGCCGTTGTAGCCCGGGTGGAAGCCCGTCTGGCCGCCGACGGTGGGGATGCCGACACAGTTGCCGTAGTCGCCGATGCCGCGCACGACACCGTCGACCAGGTGGCGCATGCGCGGCGCGTCCGGCGAGCCGAAGAAGAGCGCGTCCATGGCGGCGATCGGCCGCGCGCCCATGGTGAAGACGTCGCGCAGGATGCCGCCGACTCCGGTAGCCGCGCCTTGGTAGGGCTCGATGTAGCTCGGGTGGTTGTGGCTCTCGATCTTGAAGGCCGCCACCCAACCGTGGCCGATGTCGACGATGCCAGCGTTCTCGCCCGGGCCGTGAATCACTCGCGGCCCCTCGCTCGGCAGCTCCTGGAGATGGATCTTCGACGACTTGTACGAGCAGTGCTCGGACCACAGCGCCGACGTGATGCCGAGCTCGGTGAAGCTCGGCGTGCGGCCGAGCAGCTCGGTGACGCGCTCGTACTCCTCGTCGGTGAGGCCGTGCTCGCGCGCCAGCGCAGCGTCGACGGCGGGCTCTGCGGGGCGCGTCGAGGTCATACCGCCACCCCCAGCCCCTCGGCGGCCATGCCGACGGCGCCGGCAAAGAGGGCCAGGCCGTCGGTGTTGCCGAGCACGTCTTCGGCGCAGCGCTCGGGATGCGGCATCATGCCGAGCACGTTGCCGCCGACGTTGCACACGCCGGCGATCGACTGCTCCGAGCCGTTGACGTTGGTTTCTGGCGTCGCCTCGGCGCCGTCGGCGTCGACGTAGCGGAAGACCACCTGTCCGGCGTCGTCGAGCGCGTCGAGTGTCTGCTCCGAGGCGAAGTAGCGGCCCTCGGCGTGAGCGATCGGCATGCGCAGCACTGCGCCTTCGGCATAGCCCTCGGTGAACGGCAGGTCGTTGCGTTCGACCCGCACATGAACGTCGCGGCAGATGAAGCGGAGGTCACGGTTGCGCCGCAGCGCCCCGGGCAGCAGCTCCGCTTCGCACAGCACCTGGAATCCGTTGCAAATGCCGAGCACCAGGCCGCCGCGTTCGGCGTGCTCGCGCACCGCCGCCATGATCGGCGACAGCGCCGCCAGCGCGCCGCCGCGCAGATAGTCACCATAGGCGAAACCGCCGGGCAACACGACCAGCTCGCACGACCGGAGATCGGTGGCGTCGTGCCACAGGAAGCTCACTTCCCGGTCGAGCACGTGCTTGAGCACGTGGTAGACGTCGTGGTCACAGTTGCTGCCGGGAAAGGTGACGACGCCACATCTCATGGCGCCTCCTCGTCGACCAGCTCGACCTCGAAGTCCTCGACGACGGTGTTGGCAAGGAGCTTGTCGGCCATCTCTTCGGCACGCTCCAGCGCCTCGTCGGCCGACACTCCCTCGAGGCGCAGGCGAAAGCTCTTGCCGGCGCGGACGTCGGCGATGCCGTCGAAACCGAGGCGACCGAGCGCGCCGGCGATCGCCTTGCCCTGCGGGTCGAGGATCTCGGGCCGGGGGTAGACGGTGACCTCCACCGTGACGGGATCGTCGTTCGACTCGTTCTTTTTGCTCACCGGAGCTCCTTGGTCCCGTGCCGGTCGGCGGGCGCGAGGTCGAGCCAGTGGGTCGGCTCGTCTTGTTGGCTGACGACTACCTCGGCGCCGCAGCCGCCGGCGTCGAGGGTCGCCGCCGCCGCTTCGGCGGCCAGCGCGGGGGAATTGTTGGTCCGAGACAGATGGTAGAGAACGACCAGGCGCAGGCGATCACAGAGCAGATCGCGGAGACCGGCCGCGGCCTCGTGATTCGCCAGGTGGCCGTGACGTCCGGCGACCCGCTGCTTCAGAGCCCACGGATACGGACCCGTGCGCAGCATGTGGACGTCGTGGTTGCTCTCGAGAATCAATGCGTCGAGATCGTGCAGGCGCGCCCACGCGCGCTGCGAGAGGCTGCCGAGGTCGCCGACCAGCCCGAGCCGACGGCCAGCGTCGTCTTCGATCGCGAAGCCCACCGGCTCGCGCGCGTCGTGGGGCAGCCCGAACGGCTCGACGCGGAAGCCAGCGACCTCGAATGGCTGGCCGGAACGGATCGTGCGCACCGACGACGCCGCCTGCTCCGCGACCTCGATGCCCTGTTGCGTACCCTCGGTGGCGTGGATCGGCGGTCCTCCACTTGCGGCCAGCTTCTTGCTCAGCACGCGCAGCCCGCGGCAGTGGTCGGAGTGCTCGTGGGTGAGCAGAATCGCGTCGATGTCGTCGGGGGCGACTCCGAGCGTCTCGAGTCGCAGACCGATCTGCCGGCACGAGAAGCCGACATCGACGAGCAGGCGCCGCCCGGCGGATTCCACCACCACGGCGTTGCCGCCGCTGCCCGAGCCGAGGACTGAGATCCTCATCGGATCAGAATTCGTAGACCTTGCCCTGCTCGAGGAAATCGATGTCGGGATTGCCGAGGGCTGCGACCTCGCGCTGAATCGCGTCGACACAGGGCGGTTTCAGGTGATGCAGGAGGATGGGCACGCGGCGCTCGAGCTTGCGCAGCTCGAGCTCCAGCGTATGCGGTGTCAGGTGGTACGAGACGTCGGCGATCTGCTGGAGAGAGTTGTCGAAGCTGGTCTCGATGCACACCATCTCGAGGCCCCGCGCGCTGTTGGCGACATCCCACAGACGCTGGGTCGGCCCGGTGTCGCTCGACCAGAGCACCGACTTGCCGTCCTGCTCGATCAGGAATCCGTGCGTCGGCACCAGGTGATCGACCGGAATCGGCGTGATGCGCACGCCCTCGAGCTCGATCGGCACCAAGTCTTCGAGCTCGATGAAACGCACCGCCGGCAGCAGGTGGTTGGGCAGGCGCGTGAAATCGGGCCAGGTCGAGTTGTTGAGCAAGTACTTGCGGATCGCGTACTCGGTGGCCGACGAGGTGTAGATGTCGATGGTCTGCTGCTTTTGGCTGAACACGTTCTCGACGAAAAACGGAATCGAGCTCGTGTGATCCATGTGCGAGTGGCTGAGCAGGATCGCCTTCACTCCCACCTGGCGCTCGATCGGCAAGGCCTGCGACAACGAGCCCGCGTCGAGCGCGATGACGTCGTTGATCAGCAAGCAGGTCATCCGGCAGCCCAGACTTTCGCCGCCGTAGCCTCCGAGAACCTCGATCTTCATGAAAACACTGTATCGGAAGAGGAGCCCCGGCACCTAGTCCGGAGTCCGGACCCGGCGCCTCGGCCGTCAGGGGGTGGATTCGGATACGACTGCATCGGCGCGCTCCTCGCCGAACAAGCGGTAGATCAGGCGACGCCCGACATCGATCGAGAGCTCGTCGCGAGCCACCAAACGGCGAAAGGCGGCGACGACCTCCGGACAGAACTGGCTGCCCGCACCGCGCTCGATCTCGGCCACCGCATCCGCGTCGCTCAGCGCGCGGCGGTACGGGCGGGTGGTGGTCATGGCGTCGTACGTGTCGGCGACGGCGATGATGCGCGCCGCTGTCGGAATCTCCCGGTCGCGCAATCCGTCGGGATAGCCGGCACCGTCGAGACGCTCGTGATGGCTGCGGATGCCCGGCAGAATGTCGCGCAGCTCGGGGATTCGCTGCAGGATCTCGGCGCCGTCGACCGGGTGCCGGCGCATCAGCTCCTGCTCGCCCTCGTCGAGCGGCGCCGGCTTGCGCAACACTTCGTCGGGCACCGCGATCTTGCCGACATCGTGCAGAGTCGCCGCGATGCGCAGGCGCTCGAGCTCGGGCTGGCTCAGCCCGAGCTCCTGGCCGAGCAGCACCGAGTAGACGACGACCCGGCGTACGTGGCCGCCGGTGTACGGGTCGCGCTTCTCGACCGCCTCGGCGAGCACGGTGACGGTGTCGAGGTACTGCCCCTTGAGCGCGGAGTAGAGGCGTGCGTTGTCGATCGCTTGGCCGAGCGGCGCGGCGAAGAGGCGCATGCGCTCGAGATCGGCCTCGGTGAACGCGTTCGAGCCGCGCGGGTTCAGCAACTGCAGCACGCCGACGACGCGTCCACCGGCCTTGAGCGGCACGGCGAGCAGGGCACGGGTCGTGAAGCCGGCCGACGAATCGCCGTGCCAGCGCGGGTCGTTGGCTACATCGTTCACGATCTCGCCGCGTCCCCTGCGCGCCACGCTGCCGACGATTCCGGCACCGAGCGGCACGCGTAGGTTGCGGATCGCCGGCGCGGCCCGCCCGCGGACAACGCGAAAGAAAAGCTCGTTGGTCGCTTCGTCGAGCTGCCAGATCGAGCTGGTCTCGGCCCGGCAGAGGCGCTCGGCACGGTCGAGCGCCAGCTCGAGCACTTCACCGAGATCGAGGCTCGCCGCCAGCTCGACACCGATCTCGAGCAGCGTCTCGTAGTCTTCGAGACGTTGCTCGAGGTGCTGCTCGAGCCGCTTTTCGGACCGCTGTTCAGACCCCTGGCCCGAGCCGCCCTCGTGCTCGCTGGTGAAGCTATCTCGACCGCGCATATCGGCGAAGTTTACTGCCTCACCGAGGGATGCGCGGCCGGGTCGAGAGAAATCCTCCCGTCTCGAGACAGATCAGAAGCGGGCGCCGATCCAGAAATTGGTCTCGAAGTTGCCCACGCTGAAGTCGTCGAGGTCGGTCTGGCGCGAGAAGTCCCAGTGCGCCGGCAGCCCGAAGAGGTTGACGTCGAAGCCCCAGCCGTAGGTGGCGAAGGGATCGTCGAGACGGTCCTCGTCGTCGAAGAAGTCGAAGTCGTTGATCTCCGGGAACCACGCCGAACCGATGTTGAAGAACAGCACGCCGCGGATGCCCTGGAAGGCGAAGCCGGGGAAGGCGATCTGGTCGACGAGCGGGAAACGGTACTCGGCGTTCATGTAGAACGCGCGGAAGCCCGGAATCGAATTCGTGGCGAAGCCGCGCAGATTGTCGAGACCGCCGATCACGATCGGATTCGGGAAGTCGCCCGACGAGTCGTAGCCGAAGAGGCGGAACGCCAGGTTCGAGCGCCGGGTCACTGGAACGTACTGGCGCGCGTCGAGCGACAGCGTGGTCACCAGGGTGCCAGACTCGTCGGTGTTCGGCGCATACGACCCCGAAAGGCGCACGCGGTGACCGGTCGCCGGCCCCCACTGGTTGAAGACCGTGTTGTCCGACACCAGGGTCGCGGTGATCTGCGGGTACTCGTCCGAGCGCGGCAAGAGCACCGGGGTGGGGATGCCGTCGTCGCCCCTCCAGAGGAAGGCTCCGTTGTAGTCGCGGTAGTAGGCGCCGAGCGAGACCTCGAGCCGGTTGTTGTAGTTGAACGGGAAGATGTTGATGTACTCGAGGCCGGTGATCGAGTAGATCTCGTCCCGTTCGAGGTCGGCGTTCGGGTTGACGAGGAGCTCGTCCCGGTTGGTGAACGCGAAGGTCCGCTGGTCGAACAGACGCACGCCCCACTGCCGGCGCTTGCGCAGGTCGAGGTAGGTGACGCTGAAGTCCGAGAAGGTGTCGACCGCGGCGACGTCGGCGATGATCCGACGATCCCCCAGGTAGTCGCTGAACGACAGCAGGATGCGGCCGAGGAAGACCTGGTTGGTGTCGACGCCGAAGTAGGTCGTCGCGTTGTCGAGGAAGAAGTTGAAGCCGCCGTACTCTTCGTCGTTGGCCGCGTCGAGAGCGACCTCGATGTCGGGCTCGAAGCCCGCCAGCTGCGCCATCGCGGCCGGCTCGGACGGCACGTCCATCGTCGTCGCGTCCGCGAGCGGCTCCTCGACGTCAGTGGTGTAGAGGCCGAAGCGGCTCTTCCAGTAGCTGGCGTAGACCAGCTGCTCGGTGCCGTCGGGGCGACGCAGAACGGTCGGCCGGTCGCAGCCGGTGATCGCGTTGGTGTACTGCTGGAGGCGCCCCGTCTCGAGATCGAGCGAGTAGATGTTGTCCATGCCGTTGCCGCGATCCGAGGTGAAGTAGAGCCGCTGGCCGTCCGGCGAGTAGGCCGGTTCCTTGCTGTTGTGCTGGCCTTCGGTGATCTGGAAACGCTCGGACGGATCGGAGAGGCGCAGACGGAAGATCTGGTTGTGCTCGCCGACCACCGCCGTATAGGTGAGCCACTCGCCGTCGGGCGAGAAGGTCGGGGCGTTGTCGAAGAGCTCGTCGTCGGTGACGTTCGCGACTTCGAGCGTCTCGAGGTCGAGGAGGTAGATGTCGTTGATGCCCTTGTTGTTGCCGCTGAAGGCGACATATCGACCGTCGGGCGAGAACGCCGGCGAGCGCTGCTGTTCGATCTCCATGTCGACGATCTTCGCCAGACCGCCGTTGATGACGTCGAAGAGCAGCAGGCTGCGCCCCGCTTCGCGGCGGCCGAAGGCGGCGAGGTAGTTGCCGTCGGGCGAGAAGGCGAGATCGCTGCCGATCTCGCGGTTGGTGCGGACGACGATGCCGCGAATGTCGGTGTCGAGGCCCTTCGTGAGATTACGAATGCGGCGCCGCGTCGTGGTGTCGAAGAGCGAAACGTCGAGATCCCCGAGGTCGGTCGTCAGCGCCGCCACCAGGTCGCCCGAGGGCGACGCCGTCGGCGACATTTCGTGACCGATCCTGCCGCGGTCGAGGCGGAAGGGTCGGCCGAAGTCGCCCGGCTCGCCGGTGGCGAGGAGCTCCGGCAAGTACTTGGCGCGTGCCCATCGACGGAATTCGGCGTCGAAGTCCTCGACGTCCATCCGGAAGGTGCGTTCGATCGCCGCACCGACGCGCGAGCCGAAGGTGTTGCGCATCTCGTAGATGAAGTCGAGCACGGCGTCCTTGCCCCAACGCTCCTCCATGTAGCTGAACAGCGCATTGCCGAAGCGATAGGCGAAGAAGCCACCGCCGCGGAGCTCGACCGACGGCAGGTTGTCGTTGACCACCGCGTCGATCATGAACTTGCGGTCGCCGACGGTTTCGTCGTCGGCCATGTAGCTCGCCATGCCTTCCATGAACCACTGCGGCGGCTGGCCGCGCAGTCCGGCGGCGAGGCGCCCACGGAACAGGATGTGGTACTGGAAGATGTGCGTCAGCTCGTGCTCGATCAGCGCCAAGAGCTCGGGATCCGGCGAGTCGACCGGCAGCACCATGCGGAATTTCACCGGCGTGGCGAACGCGCCCACTCCCTCGGGCACGCCCGAGAGAATGATGTTCGTCTGCTGGAACGCCGAATGCGTCTCGTACATGATGAACGGCGTCGGCTCTTGGATCTGGTAGTCGAAGATGCGAGAGAGCTTGTCGTAGGCGCTCTCGGCGAACGACACGCTCTTGCGCAGCAGCTCTTCGTCGTCGGTGTAGTAGTAGACGTCGAAATGCGGCGAGTGGTAGATGCGCCAGTCGAGCTGTTGGTAGCGAACTTTGTTCTTGCCGAAGTACTGGGCCTGGGCACCCACGGCCACCAAGGCGAGCAGGGCGAATAGTGCGGTCGACCGGAGTCGCAGTCGGGTCACGATGACCTCCTGGGTTGGGTCACTCATTCGAAGAGCACTCGCGTCGCCTCGACTTCCTTCTGCGCGAAGACGCCGATGATGCGGTCTTCCAAGGAGTAGAGGTTGGAGAACATGCCGACGAGCGGGTCGGCCGATTCGCCCTCGAGCTGTTTGAAGTCTTTGAAGTTGTCCGAGTAGAGCAGCTCGCCGGTGAGGCCGTCGTAGACCTGCATCACGATGTCGTACTCGAAGCCGGTCTCTTCGACCAACACCTGCCGGCGATAGGTCCGGCCGTCGAAGGGAGAGACGTATTCCTCGGTGCGGTAGCCGCTCCGGTCCTGGACGTCGAAGTCGAGGCTGCCGGCGACCAGCAGGTCGGCCTGCAGGCGGTCGCCGAGCGAGCGCCAGAAGGCGGTGTCGCGGGCCAACATCTGGAGGTCGAACGTCGGCAGATCGATCGGCCCCGGCTCGAGCACCCGTAGGGGCGTGTCGCGGCGCAGCAGCTTGAGCAGGTAGCGCTCGAACTCCTTCTGCACGTCGATGTCGCGGCCCGGAATGCGGCCTTCACCCTCGCGGTCGACCATGATGAACGGTACGGCGGCGATGGTGCGCTTGCCGGTGAGATCGAGACGCGCCCGCACCGGCAGCTTGAGGCTCACCTCGACCGTGTCGGCGCGCGCCGCGTCGGCGACGGCGAGGCCGAGTCCGGCGGCGCCGAGGACGCAGAGGCCGAGGGCGAGAGCGCGGGTGGAACGTCGAGGGGCGAGGCGGCGGCGGTTCATGGCGTGTCTCCGGCGTCGGCTTGCCCTTCTTCGTCCGGCTTGAAGGCGCGGTAGAACTCGACGAAGCGTGAGTAGTTCTGGCGCACGTTTTGGTTCGAGCGATCGACGCGCAGGGCTTCGCGGTAGGCCGCGAGCGCTTCGTCGAACTGGCCGAGCGCCTCGTAGGCGACGGCGATGTTGTTCAGCACGCGCGCATCACCCGGTGCGATGCGGCGCGCCTGCTCGAAGCGGAACAACGCCTCGTTCCACAGGCCGCGTTCGGCCATGTCGACGCCGAAGGCGAGCTGCGCCGGCTGGGTGGCGGGCTCTTGGTACCCACCGCCACAGGCCGCGGTGAGGAGCGCGAGGAACCCCAGCAGCAAGGCGGTGAACATGCGGCACCTGAAGCGCCGCGAGGTGGTCGAAAGTCGCGTCATGTCACTCCCTCGCGTGGCCGCGTCAGGTCATTCTTTCGCGCGGATGGGTCTCTGTCCGATGCTCATCGATTCCGCGTGCGGCCTTGCGGTCAGTATATACGGAGGCCTCCGGGATCCGGCCTGGCGAGTCGGACCACGAGAGCCCCAATCCACCCCAGAGATCGGGCGTTTCGATGGCTCTAAGTGGCGCTCTCGCCGTGAGATTCGTACGCCATCGAGAGATCGATTCATCGGCCTTGCGCGCAATCGGACCGGTGTTCTGCGTCTTACTCCCATAGGTCGCACTCACGCGGCCCGAAAGGAGTCACGATGCCATCGAACGCGGATCGAGATCTCGTTCTCGCCTTGAATGCCGCCAACCGCCTGACCCGCGGTGCCCTGTGCCGACTCGCCACCACCACCGAGCGTTGGCGCAACGCCGATCGGCGCGACGCCGGCCGCCTGGCGGCCGAGCTCGGGGTGCCCAAACTGCAGCTGCAGCGCGCTCTCGACCTGGTGCCGACCGCGTCCGAGCTCTCCGACGCCGAGCGGGCGCGCGCCGCGGCGGCGGACAGCCGGCTGCTGACGCGTTTCGACGACGAGTACCCGCGACGACTGCTCGACCATCCGCTGCCGCCGGCGGTACTCGCCTGCCGCGGCCGTCTCGAAGACGGCCCGGCGGTGGCGATCGTCGGCAGTCGACGGATGGACGCGTACGGCTACGAAGCTGCCTGTCTCTTCGCCGGCGGCCTGGCACGCGCCGGCATTACCGTCGTGTCGGGCTTCGCCGTCGGCGTCGACCAGGCGGCGCACCGCGCCGCGCTCGACGCAGGCGGCAGAACCCTCGCGGTGCTCGGCTGCGGCATCGACATCGACTATCCGAGCGGCAGCCGGCGTCTGGCGTCGGCGATCGCGGAGCGCGGCGCCCTGCTCAGCGAGCTGCCGTTCGGCACCGAGCCGCGCGCCTGGCACTTTCCGATCCGCAATCGCATCATCGCCGCGCTCGGTGCCGCGACGCTGGTGGTGCAGGCGATGCCACGCTCGGGCTCGTTGATCACCGCGCACCAGGCGCTCGATCTCGGTCGCGACGTCTTCGCCGTGCCCGGCCGCATCGTCGACGCGCTCTCGGCAGGTACCAACGAATTGCTCGCCGACGGCGCCTTCCCGGCCCTCGCCGTCGACGACCTGCTCGACCAGCTGTGTGCCGAGTGGCAGCTCGATCTCTTTCCACCGCCAGATCGGCCGACGGAGCCCACGCCCACATCCGCGACCTCGGCCGCGCCGCGAGGGCCCCAGCCGAAGGGGTTCGCGGCACAGGTCGTCCAGCACCTACCGCCCGGACGGGTCCGCACCGCGGAAGAGCTGGCGATCGAGCTCGAGTCTCCGGTCGACCGCGTGCTCGGAGCCTTGCTGGAGCTCGAGCTCGGTGGCGCGATCGAGCGACGTCCAGGCCCCGTCTACTGCCGGTGACACTCTTTGATACTCTTCTGCTGAAATCCACTGAGACCCCGCACGCTGTCGAGCGTCAAGACAACGTCGACTGTTTCGATCGATCGACTGATCACGAAAAGCAGCCTTCGTTTTCCGGACGCACGAGCGCTTCGTGCATCGCCTTGCGATCTCCGCGTTCTCGCGGTCGCCTGGAGGGGACGTCTTGGACTCAGTCGTCTCGGACACAGCGGTCCTCGACATCGCAATCATCGGTTCCGGGCCCGCCGGCCTGTCGGCGGCGGCTCGAGCCGCTGAACGGGGTCTGCGCTGCGTCGTCCTCGAGCGCGCGGCGCACCTGGCCGACACGGTGTGGGCGTACCAGAAACGGAAACTGGTGATGGCCGAACCCGCGGTGCTGCCGCAACGGGGACCGCTGCCGTTCGCCGCGGGCTCGCGCGAGGCAGTGCTCGACGCCTGGAGGCGGCATGCCGAAGATCTGCGTCTGCCCATCGAGCTCGGCCAAAACGTGGTCTCGCTCCGGCGCGAGGCGTCCGGCCTCCTGCACCTCACCAGCGCCACCGGACGCACCTGGACCGCGCGTCACGTGGTGGTCGCCGTCGGCACGCGCGGCAATCCGCGGCGCCTCGGCGTGCCGGGCGAAGAGCTACCACACGTCGCCGACCGGCTGGTCGATCCCGACGCGCACGTCGACGAGGAGATCGTGGTCGTCGGCGCCGGCGACTCGGCGCTCGAGATCGCCCTGGCGCTGTGCACCCACAATCGCGTGCACCTGATCGTGCGGACACCCGAGATCGTGCGCGCCAAAGAGGCGCTCGAGCGCGAAGTGCTCGGGCGCCGAGATCTCGGACAGCTACAGATCCACTTTTCGACCACGGTGCAGGCGATCGCCCCGGGCGTCGTCGACCTGCAGGGGGCCGAAGGGCAAGAGCGGGTGGCCGCCGACCGATTGATCAAAGCCATCGGCGCCGATCCGCCGCGGCGCCTGCTCGAGCGCTGGGGCCTCGACATGACGGGGCCGGGCCACGACGCACGACCGAGCCTCGGCGCGCACTACGAGTCGACCTCGCTGCCCGGCGTGCACCTGGTCGGCGCGGTCACCGGGCGCGACCTGATCAAGCTGGGCATCAACCAGGGCTTCGAGGTCGTCGAAGCGATCGCCGGCGAGCCGGTGCCGCCGGCCGACGAGGACCTCTTGTGCCAGCGGCTGACGGGCTGGCACGGCAGCGCGGCACAGCGCCTCGACACCCTGCGCGACGCACTGCCGGTGTTCCAAGGCGCCGATCTCGAGCTGCTGCGCGAAATCTTCCTCGACGTCACCGTGCACGAGCTGGCCGACGGCGAGGTGATCGTCCGCGAGAACGACTACACCGACTCGTTCCTGGCCATCAGCGACGGACGCGTCGCGGTGCGAAAGCGCGGAGCGGACGGCCGCGAGCACCAGGTCACCGAGCTCCAGGCGGGCAACTTCTTCGGCGAGATGGGGCTGCTCTCGGGCCGCCGTCGCAACGCAACGGTGGTCGCGTCGGGCCCGACGCGAATTCTCGAGCTGCCGCGCAAGGCGATGCTCAAGCTGCTGCACCTGGCGCCGTCGGTGCGCAAGGAGATCGACCGCGCGTTTCTGGTGCGCGCGCTGCGCAGTTTCCTCTTTCCGACCCTGCCCGAGGGCGAGATCTGGTGGCTCGCCGCCCGCGCTCGGGTCGCGCGGGTCGAACGCGATGAGGTGATTTTCCGCGAGGGGGACCCTGCGGACGCCTTCTACCTGCTGCGCACCGGCATGGTGAAGCTGAGCCGCGCGTCGGGCGATCGCGAGGTGATCCTCACGTACCTCGTCGCCGGCAACTACTTCGGCGAGGGTTCGCTGATCCGGGGCTCGCTCGAGGAAGGCGCACCAAGGACTGCCACAGTGACTGCCATCTTCCCGAGCGAGCTGGTCGTGCTCGAGCGCGACGCGTTCGTGTCGTTCCTCGATGCGCATCCCGCCGAGCGCGACCGTCTGCTGCACATGCTCGAGGAGAAGAAGCTGTCGTCGCTCGAGAGCGAGGCCGCCGGCATCGGTGAGGTGCTCGGCCAGCTGATCGAGACCGAAGCGGTGATCGGCACCGACGTCTTGATCATCGACAATCACAAGTGCATCCGCTGCGGCAACTGCATCGCCGCCTGCGAAGGCGTGCACGACGACGGCCAGGCGCGCCTGTCGCTCACCGGCGACCAGGTGGCCAACCTCCTCCTGCCCAACTCCTGCATGCAGTGCGAGAACCCACTGTGCATGCTCGACTGCCCGCCCGACGCGATCGTGCGCCGTCCGGGCGGAGAGATTCTGATCAAGGACACCTGCATCGGCTGTGGCAACTGCGCCACCAACTGTCCCTACGACAACATCTTCATGGTGCATCCGCGCAAGCCGTCGCTCACCGGCCGGGTCGGTGATTTCCTCGGCGGGCTCTTCGGCAGTCTCCTCGGCGGCGGACGAGAGCGAGGGCACAGCGTCGAGCAGGAAGTGGCGGTGAAGTGCGACCTCTGTCGCGACGTGCGCGGCGGCCCGGCGTGCGTGCGCAGCTGTCCGACCGGGGCGGCGCTGCGCCTCGAGCCGCAGGATCCCGAGGATCTCCGGCGCTCGGTCGAAGAGCTGGTCGACCCGGGAGACCTGCTGTGACGGTGGCGTTGATCCTGCCGTCGCGCCGGCGCCTGCGCTGGCTGTTGGTCGCCGCCGTGGCCGTCGGCGGCGCGGTCGCCCACTACCTCCACGAAGCCGCCCGCGCCGAACGCATGCACGGCGGCAGCGCCTTCGGGCTGACCTACGGCGTCCTCGCCGTCGGCCTCATCCTTCTGCTCACCGCCTTCGGCTGGCGCAAGCGGGCCTACCGCAGCACGCTCGGCACTCTCGACGGCTGGCTCCAGGTTCACGTCTACTTCGGGCTCGCGACCGTGCCGATCGTGCTTTTTCACGCCGGCTTTCGCTTTCACGATCGGCTGGCGACCGCCGCGTTCGTGGTGATGACAGCGGTGGTTCTCTCGGGCCTCGCCGGCGCCGTGCTCTACACCGTGTTGCCGCGGCGGCTGACCGCGCTACGCGTCGACCTGACGCCCGACGAGGTAGAGGAACGCCTCAACCAGCTGCTGGCATCGATGGCGCAGATCGCCGCGGGACGCTCCGACTCGTTCCAGCGGCTGCATGAGCGGGTGCAGCGCCAGGCACGGACCGGTCCGGCGGCGAGCTGGCGGCTTCTGGTCTTTGGCGCCGGGCGCCGACCCGGCGACAGCGACGACGAGTCGTGGCGACCGCTGCTCGCCTTGGTCGACGAGGACGAGCGCGACGATCTGCGTCGCCTGCTGGTGCTGGCACGCCAGCATCGCGAGCTGCACCAGCGTCTGCGCTTCCAGCTGCGCTACCAGGGGTTGCTCGAAGCCTGGCTGGTGCTGCATGTGCCGCTCACCGTCCTGCTTCTCGTTCTGGTGGCGATCCACACCGTCGCCGGGCTGTACTTCAGTGGACTCGACTTCCGCTGGCTGGTTGGTTCGAGCTGACCATGGCGTTCTTCATCCATCGTGTGCTGCGCGGCGAGCAGACGCTCGACACGGTCGAGCGCGAGTCGCTGCGCATCGGCCGCGGCACCGACGCCGACCTGCGGCTCGACGACCATGGTGTCGAGCTCGTCCACGCCGAGCTGACGCGCGCCCCGGACGGCACTCTGACGCTGCACAACAAGGCCCACGTCGGCGCCACCTCGATCGCCGGGGATTGGCTCGAGCGCGACGGGACCCACGACCTGGTCGATGGCGACCGCATCGAGGTCGGCCCCTTCGAGATTCGCGTCGATCTCGTCCCCGGCTCTGGCACCGATCCCGGTCCGCCGCCGGTGCTCCACGTGCTGCGCCTCGACGAGGACCGCGACCTCGCTGAATCGGGCAGCTACACCTCGTTCCGCGCCTCGACCAAGACCTTGCTGGCGCTCGCCGAGCGCGAGATGGCACGGCAGGCCACCGCGACGACGAGCGACGCCGAAGCGACGCGCGAGATCACCGCACGCACGGTGCTCGGCAAGCTCCCGCCGCCCGATCCGCACGAGGCGAAGACCCTGATCGGTCGATTCGTTCCGCCGCCACCCCCACCACCACCGGACAGCCACTGGGCGGCGGCACCGCCCCCTCCGCCCCCGAAGGCCATCGAGCCTGCGCCCGCGTCACTGCCGACATCGAGTGCGACCGAGCCGCCCGCGTCGCCTCCATCGTCTATGTCGTCTGCGTCGTCCGAGGCGGTTGCCGAGCTGCCCCTTCGGACCGCTGCGGACCCGGCCCGACCGTCTCGGCCGCAATCGACGACTCCTGCGGCCGGCGACTCCTCGACCCGCCGCGGCCCGCGCGCCGCGCCGCGCCGCGTGCCGTACCTCGCCGCGTACCGCCTGCCGACGAGTCGCGCCCAGGCGCTGCTCGCTCTCGGCCTGGTCGTCGTGGTCGCCACCGTCGCGGTGGGCCTGGTGCTCCGGGGCGACGTCGGCGAAACGTTCAGCCCGGGGCCGATGGGCGGTGCCCATACCGCAGTCGTCTTCGAGGGCTGCTCGAGCTGCCATGTCGGCTTCCTCGGCGTCCGCGACAGCCGCTGCCAGGAATGCCACCGGACGACTGCGCCGCACCAAGATGCGCTGGTCGCCCTCGCCGGCGTCGCGTCCGGCCCCTCGCGCGGCGGCGAGCCGGCGTGCATTCACTGCCACACCGAGCACCGCGGCGGCGACGCCCTGCGTCTCGCCGACGAGGGCGTCTGCGTCGACTGCCACGGCGCGCTCGACGCGCGCGTTCCCGGCTCGATGTTCGCCAACCGGATCACGCACTTCGCCGTCGACCATCCGGAGCTGGCGGTCTATGCCCAGGACGGCAGCCGCCTGCGGCTCGACGAGCCGGGCGCGCGCGACGCCGATCCGGGCGGCCTCCGTGGCTTCGACCATCGCTGGCACATCGCCCGCCTGCCCGGCGACCTGGTGCTCGATTGCGCCGACTGTCACCGTCTCGACGCGGCGCGAGAGATCGTGCCGCTGACGTTCGAAGAGTCGTGCCAGCGCTGCCACCAGCTCGCCTTCGATCCTCGCTTCGGCACGCTGCAGGCACCGCACGCCGAGCCCGTGGCCGTCGCCGATTTCCTCGCCGGCCGCTACGTCCGTTCCCGCGACGTGCTGGCGCGCCTCAGCGGTCCCGAGCGCCGCGCTCTGGGGTCGGGCTCCCTGTCGCGCGAGCAGCAGCTGACCCGCGTCGCATCGCTGGTCGGTCGACGCCTGGCACGCAACCAATGCGCACGCTGTCACCACCTCGAGCTCGCCGCCGACGCGAGGTCCGACAGCTTCACTCTCGACCAGATCACAGTGCGGCCGGTCCGCATTACTGAGACTTGGTTCCCGCATGCGCGTTTCTCTCATGCACCCCATCTCGACCTGATGGCCTGCAGCGACTGTCACGGCCTGGTGCGCGACAGCAGCGAGACCACCGACATCCTGATGCCGTCGATCGAAACCTGCCGACCGTGTCATGCCGGAGAGCAGGAGATCGCCGGTCCGTCGCGGCTCGACGCCGAGCGCGGACGCGCGGCCTGCATCTCGTGCCACGCCTACCACGCCGACCCGATCGAGCTCGCCCGCTCCGACGAGCCATCCCGAGGAGGCCCTTCATGAGCCGCTCGCTCCGTCCTCTCGCAGTTCTCGCCCTTGCGGCTCTTTGCACGATCCCGGCGCCGGCCGGCGCCCGTGGACCCGCCGGACCCGACCCGGGCATCCCGACACCGCCGATTCCCGACGACGCGGTTCCAGCCGATGCTCCGCCCCACGACAACACGTCACAGGGCGCCGTCGACGGGCCGCCGGGCGGACCTGCAGGGCCGATCGACGCTCCTCCGTCCGCGCCACCGCCACCACCACCCGCGAGTCCGCCTGCCGGACCACCGCCCGCCGGACCGCCACCCGCGGGTCCGCCACGCGTGGGTCCGCCACCCGTAGGTCCACAGACCTCCAACCCGGCGGCCCAAGTCGTCTGCCCCGACACCGGCGCCCTGACCCTCGCGGCGGCCGAGGTCGAGCAGCTCCTGCGCGCCGCGGCCGCCGCTGTCGACGGACCGCTGGTCGCCGCAGTCGTCGACCGCGCCGGCCGGCCGCTCGGGCTCTACCGCCGCGCGCTGGGCGCCGGCGCCGACGACCGCGCGGTCGGCCTGGCCCGCACCGGCGCCTTCTTCTCCAACGACCAAGCTCCTCTTTCCTCGCGCACGGTGCGCTTCGTCAGCGGCATCCACTTTCCACCCGGCATTCCGAACACACCGAACGCGGCCCTTTACGGCATCGAGAACACCAACCGCGGCTGCGACCTCGGCGTGCCCTTCCTGCCCGGCAAGGCACTGCCGCCGGCACGCTCGGTGGTCTTCGCCGGAGGCTGCAACGCCTTCGATCGCAGCGCCTGCGGAACCGGGCCGGTGACCGGTAAATCCGATCTCTTCGATAGTCAGCCGCGCTCCGTCGACCCGGGTGGCGTGCCGATCTTCCGCGGCGCCGCGCTGGTCGGCGGCCTCGGCGTGGTGGTCGCCGGCGCTCCCGAGTTCGCCGCCTTCGCCGCCATCGCCGGCGTGCCGGGCCTGTCGCCTGTTCCGACGCCGCTGCCGGCACCCGGCGTCGTTTTCATCGACGGCATCCGCCTACCCTTCGTGCGCCAGGTCGACCGCCCGGCCGGCACAGCGCCTGGCGACCCGAACGCCGGCTCGATCGCGCTCGGACCGACCGACGGCAGCTGCGTACCCGACGGCTGGCTGGTCGGGCCGCGCGCCGGCAGCTTGCTATCGGCCGCCGACGTCGAGCGCATCGTCCAGCAGGCGCGGCAAGCCGCACTTCGAACGCGCGCGGTGATCCGGCTGCCGCTCGGCTCGCGCGCCCGCATGGTGATCGCGGTCGGCGATGTCGATGGCTCGATCCTCGGCCTCTTCCGCATGCGCGACGCCACGGTCTTCTCGGTCGATGTCGCCGTCGCCAAGGCGCGCAACGTCGCCTGGTTCTCGAGCCCGGCCGGGGCCGGCGACCTCGCGGGCCTGGCGCCGGGCACGGCGGTGACCAATCGCACGATCTCGTTCGGTGCACAGCCGCTCTTCCCGGCCGGCATCGACGGTACCGGCGTCGGTCCGTTCTGGGATCTCTTCGTCGCCGATACGGCGACCCCGTGCTCGCAGGGCAGCCAGCCGCCGAACGCGAACCAGAGCGGCATCGTCTTCTTCCCGGGCAGCATCCCGCTCTACACCGGCGGCCAGCTAGCGGGCGGACTCGGCATCTCGGGCGACGGCGTGGAGCAGGACGACTACGTGTCGTTTCTCGGCGCCGCCGGCTTCGAGCCACCGGCCGATCGCTGGGCCGACCGCTCGACGATTCGCGGCGTTCGCATGCCCTTCCTCAAATTCCCGCGCAATCCGGAACGATGATGCTCCGACGAGCCGACGACGCAACGCGACGTGCTCCGCACTTTTCGAGACCACGTCACGCCGGGCGGGGGCAAGCCTCGCCGCTACAAGGAGTTCATCGCGCACCGTCCGGATGTAGGGGCGGGGCTTGCCCCCGCCCGCGCGAGGCAACGCCGAGCGTCCGATCGCCACGGCTTCGCCGGATCCTGCACAAACCCGTCCTCAACTTCTGCACCGCCCTCGGCCTCGGGCTCCTCGGCCTTTTCGCTCCGGCGACCGCCCAAGACCTCGTCCTCGACGACGGCGGACCGCTCTACAGTCAGGACGAACGACCGACGATCTACGGCCGCTCGACGGCGCCGGCGGGCACGCGGGTCGTGATTACCCTCGAGCTGGTGTCGCCCGAGGGCACCGACGCCGATCCATCGACCACCCCCGCGACGACCACAGCCGAGATCACAGCCGAGGCCACCGTCGACGCCGACGGCCGGTGGAGCACCGTCTGGCCGACCCCGCTGCCGAGCGGGCTCTACCGCGTCGTCGCGCGCCTCGAGGGCACTGAACAAGACGCCGTCACCGAGGGCGTACTGCGCGTCCAGCCGCGCGGCACCCTGCCGCGCAAGCCCCTGCTCACCCAACCCGTCGACACCGCGCTGCCGTTGCAGCCCGAGCCGCGCGACTTCCTCGAGACCACCGACCGCTGGCGCATCCCGCTGCCGGGCCAAGAGGTGTCGCGCTGGAACCCATACAAACAGAACCCGCTGAAGGGCGACTTTCCGATCCACGGCCAGGACCGATTCCTCGTCCTCACCGCCGTCTCCGACACCCTCCTCGACGGCTTCCAGGTGCCGACGCCGTCAGCGGTGAGCGCCAACGATCCAGGCGACATCACCTTCTTCGGCGACGCCGAGCAGCTCTTGGTGCAGCAAAACATCATTCTCTCGGCCGACTACTACAAAGGCTCGACGGCGTTCAAACCCTTCGACTGGCGGGTGCGAGCCAGCGTCGTCGCGAACGGCAACCACCTCGAGGTGCAGGAAAACGCCGGCGTCGCGCCCGATGTGCGCCGCGGCACCAGCCGCACGCGCGGCTTCTTGGCGCTGCAGGAGCTCTTCGTCGAGAAGAAGCTGCTCGACCTGTCGGCGAACTACGACTTCCTCTCCGTGCGCATCGGTATCCAGCCGTTCTCGAGCGACTTCCGCGGCTTCATCTTCACCGACACCAACCTCGGCGTACGCCTCTTCGGCAACTACGCGTCGAACCGCTGGCAGTACAACCTGGCGTACTTCGAGCGCCTGGAGAAGGACACCAACTCCGCGCTCAACACCTTCGAGCTGCGGCACCAGCGCGTCGCCATCGCCAACGTCTACCTTCAAGACCTGCGCATCGGATTCACCGGCCAGGCGAGCATCCACTACCTCAAGGACGACGCCACCTTCCTGCTCGACAAGAACGGCTTCCTCGCCCGCCCGGATCCGGTCGGGACGGCGGAACCGCATTCGATCGAGGCCTGGTATCTCGGCGTCACTGGCTTCGGCCACTTCGGCCGCCTCAACGTAGACCACGCGTTCTACTACGTCACCGGCGAGGACTCGCTCAACCCGATCGCTGGCCGCGACATCTTCGCCGGCCGCGACGACGTCGACATCTCGGCCTTCATGGGCGCGCTCGAGCTGTCGATCGACAAAGACTGGTACCGCCCGAAGCTCGCCCTCTTCTACGCCTCGGGCGACGACGACCCGACCGACCGCGACGCCGAGGGCTTCGCGTCGATCTTCGACAATCCGAACTTCGCCGGCGGCGGCTTCAGCTTCTGGAATCGCCTCGGCGTCCGCCTCGCCGGCACCGGTGTGTCGTTGGTCAACCGCGGCTCCCTGATTCCCGACCTGCGCTCGAACAAGGAAGAAGGGCAGCCGAACTTCGTCCACCCGGGACTCATCCTCGCCGGCGTCGGCCTCGACATCGAGGCGACCCCCGAGCTGCGGCTGGTGGCGACCGCGAACTACCTGCGCTTCGAGACGACCGAGGTGCTCGACCTGCTGACCTTCCAGGCCAACACCGACGAGGAGATCGGCTGGGACCTCTCGCTCGGAGCCCGCTGGCGGCCGCTGATGAACAACAACATCGTCGTTCTCGGCGGTGTCGCCGCGCTCATTCCCGGCGACGGCCTCGAGGACATCTACGGCGGCACCGGCGTCGACTTCGGGCGCGGCGCGGACGGCGCCGACGACACTCTCTTCGGCGCCTTCGCCAACATCGTCCTGACCTTCTGATGCGCAGACCTCCGATGCGCAGACCTCTGAATCGCAGACCTCTGATGCGCACGACCCACGCAGAGGACCCACGGGTGACGCCATGCTGAGACCACGCACAGTCGATCGACCGCTGACGCTGCTCGCGCTCGGCGCCCTGGCGCTCACCGCCTGGAGCGCCGGTGGCGGTGACGACAAGCGCGACGGCTCGGCCCAGCGCATCGACGACGTCGACGCGCGCGCCGCTCTCTGGACCGAGGCCTCGCGCACCAACCTCGAGCGCCTCGGCCAGAGCGTCGAGCAGGCCGCCGCGCGGAGCGACGGCTGCCTGTCGTGCCATGGCGGCATCGAGAAGGCCCACCGCTCGAGCGCGGTGAAGCTCGGCTGCGTCGACTGTCACGGTGGCGATCCCGAGGCGTCGATCGCGCCGGGCACATCGTCCACCGACCCGGCGTACCTCGCGGCCAAAGACCGCGCCCACGTGCAGCCGCTCGATCCCGAGGCCTGGTCGCGCGACGGCGTGCGCTCTGCCGCCAATCCGGTCCGCAGCTACACGCTGCTCGACCGCGAGTCGCTCGACTTCGTGCGCTTCATCAATCCGGGCGACCTGCGCGTCGCTCCCGTCGCCTGCGGGGGCTGCCACCAAGAGCAGGTCAACGCGGTGCTGAAGAGCCCGATGACGACGACGGCGATCTTCTGGGCCGCCGCCGCCTACGCCAACGGCATTCTGCCGACCAAGCATGCGATCGTCGGCGAGAGCTACGCCGCGAGCGGACTGCCGACCACGATCCGTCCCCTGGTGCCGCCGAGCGCCGAGGACCGCGAGCGGCGCGGCGCGCTCGACGCACTGCTGCCACTGCCGCGCTGGCAGATCGTGCCGCCGGGCGAGTACTTCCGCGCCTTCGAGCGCGGCGGCCTGCTGAATCCGGCGATCTTTCCGGAGATCGGCAACCCGGACCCCTTCGACGAAGCCGGCCGCCCCGACATCCGCGTTTCGGACCGCGGACGTGGCACCGGCCAGCGCGTCAGCCCGGCGGTGATCAACCTGCACAAGACGCGGCTCAACGACCCGCACCTCTCGTTCCTCGGCACCAACGACCACCCGGGCGATTTCCGCTCCAGCGGCTGCTCCGGCTGTCACCTGGTCTACGCCAACGACCGCGACCCGGTGCACTCGGGCCCGTGGGCGCGTTACGGCCACACCGGCGAAACGGCGACCGGCGATCCGACGATTCCACGCGGCGAGTCGGGCCATCCGATCGGCCACCGCATGACCCGCGCCATCCCCTCCAGCCAGTGCATGTCGTGCCACATGCACCAGCCGAACGCCTTCGTCAACACCTACCTCGGCTACACGATGTGGGACTACGAGACCGACGCCGGCCTGCTCTGGCCCGAGGAGCAGCGCTACCCGACGGCGGAGGAGCGGCGCGCAAGCCTCGACCACAATCCCGAGGGCGCGGCGGCGCGCGGCCTGTGGACCGACCTCGACTTCCTCGAGCGGGTCTCGGAGCTCAACCCCGAGGCCGAGCACACCCAGTTCGCCGCCTACCACGGCCACGGCTGGGTCTTCCGCGCCGTCTACAAGCGCGACCGCGAAGGCAATCTGCTCGACGCCGACGGCGAGGTCGTTGGCTTCGACGACGCCGAGCGCTTCGCAAAGGCCGTGCACCTGCGCGACATCCACCTCGAGCGCGGCATGCACTGTGTCGACTGCCACTTCTCGCAAGATGTGCACGGCACGGGCCTGCTGCACGGCGAGTACGGCGACGCGATCGAGATCGCCTGCGAAGACTGTCATGGCGGTGTTGACGAGGTGACGACCCTGCGCACCTCGAACACCGCGGCGCCGATCACCGCAGAAGGGCGCGGCACCGACCTGCGCCAGGGCACGACCCCCTTCGGCCAGCGCCGCTTCGCCTGGACGACCGAAGGCCTCGTGCAGCGCTCGATGGTCACCGAAGGTCTCGAGTGGCCGGTGCCGCAGGTCGCCCACAGCGTCGACCCCGGACATCCGTCGTTCAACGAGAAGGCGGCGCGCGCCAAGACGATGCGTCGCGACGGGACGTGGGGTGCATCTGCCCACCAGGACGGAGAGGAAGACTGCGAGCGCGCGCACTCGGCGGCGGCGATGACCTGCGACTCGTGCCACTCGTCGTGGATCACCACCTGCTTCGGCTGCCACCTGCCGCAGGAGGCGAACCAGAAAAGCGAGGTGCTGCGCTACGAGGGCGAGACGCTGCGCAACTACGCCTCCTACAACCCGCAGGTGATCCGCACCGACGCCTACATGCTCGGCCGCAATGGCGAGAACCAGGGCCAGCGCTGGGCACCGGTGCGCTCGTCGAGCGCACTGGTGCTGTCGTCGATCAACCCCAACCGTCAGCGTATCTACATCCAGCAGCCGCCGATCTCGTCGCCCGGCTTCAGCTCGCAGGCGTTCAACCCGCATGTGCCGCACACGGTGCGCACGGCCGAGGCGAAGGAGTGCAGCGACTGCCACGTCTCCGAGGCCGACGACAACAACGCCTGGATGGCGCAGCTGCTCACCCTCGGCACGGGCACGATGAACTTCGTCGGGCGCTACGCCTGGGTCGGCCTCGGAGACAAGGGACTCGAGGCGATCGAGGTCACCGAGTGGGAGGAGCCGCAGGCGGTGATCGGCAGCTATCTGCATCGCGTCGCCTATCCGGACTTTTTCGCCGAGCACGAGGACCACGACCGCAAGCTCGACCTGGCGCACCACCACAAGGCGAAAGGCACGGTGCAGGCGCTGCAGCTGCGCGGCGAGTACCTCTACGCGGCGATGGGGAAGGGGGGCTTCGGCGCCTTCGACGTCGCCAACGTCGACAACAAAGACTTCTCAGAGCGCATCATCACCGGGCCGTTCTCACCGCTCGGCCACGACACCTTCGTCGCCACCACTGACGCGGTCGCCCTGGCCCTGCCGACGACCATGCCGATGGGCTTTGACCGCGAGGTGCCGGCGTCGAACCTCGAGCGACCGATCCACCCGATCTACCGCTACGCCGTCGTGCTCGACCGCGTCGAGGGGCTGATCCTGGTCGACGTCGCGACGCTCACCGACGGCGAGCCGCGCAACAACCTGCTCGAACGCGCACGCTTCGAAAGAGGGGACGACGACGGCGCGAGGGTGTGGACCGCCGGCGGCGCGCTCGTCGGCTGCTCCTCGGTGACGCTCGCCGGTGCGCGGGCCTACGTCGGCTGCGACGACGCCCTGCGCGTCGTCGACCTCGATCAGCCGCTCGCACCGCGCCTGGTCGCCGAGCTGCCCGAGCTGCCGGGAGTGCGCGATCTCGAGGTGCAGTTCCGCTACGCCTTCGCCGTCGACGCGGACGGCCTGGCAGTACTCGACCTCACCGAGCCCGCGTCGCCGCGCGTCGCCGCGCGCCTGCCGCTCGACGACGCGCGCGCGCTCTACGTCGGCCGCACCGACGCCTTCGTCGCTGCCGGCGGCGAGGGAGTCGTCATCGTCGACATCGAGAGCCCGCGCGCGCCGCGCGTCGACCAGGTGTTCAACGCCGATGGCCGCCTCGGCGACGTCCACGACATCGTCCTCGGCTCGACCAACGCCAGCCTCTACGCCTATGTCGCCGACGGCGAGCTCGGCCTGGCGGTACTGCAACTCACCTCGCCCGAGCGTACGCCAGGTTACCTCGGCTTCAGCCCGCGGCCGGCGCCGGAGCTCATCGCCTGGTACCCGGCCGACGGCGCCGTCGCCCTGTCGCGTGGCCTCGATCGGGATCGCGCCGTCGACGAGACGGGGCACCAGGTGAGCATCTTCAACCGCATCGGCGCCGGACCACCTACGCTCGACGACATGCGCCGGCTCTACCTGCGCGACGGCGCGCTCTACACCGTCCAGGATGACGCCGTTCGCGACGATGACACGCAGGCTGCTGCCGCTCCGTCGACCGAGCCGCCGCCCATGCGGGCAGCAAGCCAACCGACACCACCGCTCCCACCCGTGCCCGCACCTGTCACCGTTCACGCCGGACCCGGAGGTCCCCGATGACCGCTTCGACGCTCCGCACTACCCTCGTCCGCCTCGCCGGAGCCGTCGGCATGCTGCTCGTCGCCGCGCCCGGGATCGCGCAGGACGACACCTCGCTCACCACCCTGCTCGGCGACGAAGAGCCCGCCCGCGTCGGGGACTATGTCGGCCTGTCGAGCTGCGCCAACGGCGCCTGCCACGGCGCCGTCCAGCCGCGCGAGGGCGCCACCATCCGTGGCGACGAGTACGTCACCCGCGTGCTCGACCCGCACCATCGCGCCTACGAGATTCTCTCGAGCCGCGAGTCGCGCGAGATCGCCGAGGCACTGCAACCGGGCACGCCCGCCACCGCGATGAGCCTGTGCCTCGACTGCCATGCGATCAACGTCCCGGCGTCGAAGGATCGCGGCCTGTTCCGCGACGAGGGGATCTCGTGCGAGGGCTGCCACGGCCCCGCCGGCGGCTGGTGGAACCGCCACTTCGAGGACGGCTGGTCGCACCAAGACTCGCTCGACGCCGGCCTCGTCGACCTGCGCAGCCCGGCGGCACGCGCCGAGCAATGCCTCGGCTGCCACCAGGGCGAGCCTGCGCGCGAGGTCGACCACCGCCTGATCGCAGCCGGCCACCCGCGTCTCGTCTTCGAGCTCGACAACTACTCCTCGCTCGCCGAGATCGTCCACTGGCTGCCCGATGCGACGCGCGCCCGGCGCAACGGCCGCCGCGCCTCGCACGGCTTGCGCGCCTGGGCCGTCGGCCAGGCGGTCGGCCTTCGCGAAGGCGTCGCCCTGCTCGCCCACCGCGCCGACCCCGCGACCAGCTCCGAGCGCCCGTGGCCCGAGTTCGCCGAGTACTCCTGCGAGAGCTGCCATCACGTGGTCGGCGACGGCGCCTGGCGTCGCCAGCCGGGCTACGCGTTCCAGGGCGGTCTGCCCCCCTGGAGCCGCGCCCACTGGTTGGTGCTGCGCCCGCTGGTCGCCGACGTCGCCCCGGACCGCCTCGACTCTCTCGACGCCCAGGTCGACGCGCTGGCCGACCTCGTCGCCTCGATGAGCCGCCGCGCCGAGGTCGCGACCACCGCGCGCACCCTGGCGAACGACCTGCGCCCCGTCGTCACAGCCCTCGACCGTGCCCGCTGGACCACCGAGCGCGCCCGTCGCCTCATCGACCAGCTGGTCGCCGAGCGCGAGCGCCTGCTGGCGTCGGACGAAGCGTCAGCCCGCCAGCTCGCTTTCTCCCTCCAGAGCCTCGTCGCCCACCTCGTCCGCACCGACCGCCGTCTGCTCCGCGACCCGATGGTCGACGCCGTCGACGACCTCTTCGAAACCCTCGACCGCCCCGGCTTCGACCGCGCCACCTTCGCCGCCGAGCTCGACGACGTCGCACCGTCGGGTGAGTGACGGCTTCGGTGGACCGGCAAGCTACTCAACCCATCCGCATCGACAGTTTCGGCTTCGGCGCCTTGAGATACTCTGGAGTGGACGAGTCGTCTGACAGGCCCGACTGCTCCCGGCAGTCTCCCCGATGTGGAGCCAGCGGATGGGGATCGAAGAGCGTGACGCGCCGCGCGCGGACGAGAATCTCCCGCGGACGCTCGAACGGCGCCCGAGGATCGGGACTGGCGGCGGAACCGGCAGCTTCTCCGACGAGCTCGCGGCCGCCGCGGTCCAGCGCGTCGCCGCGGCCGCCGGCTCGGATCAACGCATCGGACCGTTCCGGCTCCTGGGCCAACTCGGCGTCGGCGGCATGGGTACCGTGTACCTGGCAGAGCAGAGCGAGCCGGTCGAACGCAAGGTGGCGCTCAAAGTCATCAAGGCCGGCATGGACTCCGAGCAGGTCCTGGCCCGCTTCGAGGGCGAACGCCAGGCGCTGGCGCTCATGGACCACGTCAATGTCGCCACGGTCTACGACGCCGGAAGCACCGATACGGGACGCTCCTACTTCGCGATGGAGCACGTGCCGGGGCACGACATCACCACCCACTGCGACCGCGCCGGCCTCGGCTTCCGCGACCGTGTCCGACTCTTCTTGCAAGTCTGCGACGGTGTCGAGCATGCGCACCAGAAGGGCCTGATTCACCGCGATCTCAAGCCGAGCAACATCCTGGTGAAGAGCTCGGCGACCGAGGCGGCGACGGTGAAGATCATCGACTTCGGCGTCGCCAAGTCGATGCAGCGCAAGCTGAGCGCCCAGGCCGCCCACACGCAGCTCGGCACCTTCGTCGGCACTCCGATCTACTCCAGCCCCGAGCAGATCATGGGCCGCTTCGTCGAGACCGACACGCGCTCGGACATCTACTCGCTCGGCGTCGTGCTCTACGAGCTCTTGGTCGGCCTGCCGCCGCACGGCATGGAAGACTTCGAGGGCAAGACGCAGCAAGAGATCGTCCGCATGCTGAGCGACGAAGCGCCGTCGAGCCCGATCGAGCGCTTCACGACCTCGGTCACCGATGCCGCGGCGGTGGCCGAGCGGCGGTCGCTGTCGGTCGAGCAGATGCAGCGGAGGCTGCGCGGCGACATCTCGTGGATTCTGCTCAAGTGCCTCGAGCGCCGCCCCGACGACCGCTATCCGTCGGTGTCGGAGCTGCGCAAGGACCTCGAGCGCTGGCTCGACGGCCTGCCGCTCGAGGCACGGCCGTCCACCGGCATCTATCGCCTGCAGAAGTTGGTCCGTCGGCACCGAACGGCGTTCGCAGTCACCGCGCTCGTGGCACTCGCCTTGCTGGCGACCACGGCGGCCGCGATCACAGGCTTCGTGCGGGCCGACCGCGCGGCCGAGGAGGCGGAACTGGCGGCCAACTTCCAGGTCGAGCAGCTGCGAGAGATCGATCCGCAAGCGATGGGTGACGGGCTGCGGACGCAATTGCTCGAAGACATCCGGCAGGGGCTGTCGAACCGGAGCGCGGAGTCACCCACCCTCGAGGCTGTCGAAGAGATGCTGTCGGACACGAACTTCACGGATCTCGCGCTGTCACTGCTCGACGAGCATCTCTTCGAGCGCGCCGAGCTGGCCATCGAGTCGAAGTACGGTGAGACTCCGCTGCTCCAAGCTCGGCTCTGGCAGTCCTTGGCGGAGACCCGCGGGCGCCTCGGCCGATACGAAGAGGCGCTCGAAACTGTCCAGCGTGCTTGGGTCCTCCGGCACCGCGAGCTGGGCCCGGACCATCCGCTGACCCTCGAGTCGCTGCGCAGGCGAGGGCGGCTGAAGCTGGCGGCGGAAGATCTCGAGGCTGCGGAGATCGATTTTCGCCAGGCGCTCGACGCGCGGCGCCGAATCCTCGGCGACCGGCATCCGAGCACACTGACCTCGATCATCGACATGGGTCAGCTGCGTATGACTCAGTACAAACTAGAAGAGGCTGAGCGATACCTGCGCGAGGCCCTGGACGGACAGCTCGAGGTCTTCGGCGAACAGCACCCGAGCGTTCTGGCCTCGCGCAATGACCTCGCTCTCGTTCTCATGGCCCAGAGCAAGCTCGCCGAGGCCGAGACGACGTTCCGCGAGGTCTTGGAGGATCGACGCCGAATCTTCGGTGAGAACCATCTCACGACACTCGCCTCAATCTACACCCTGGGATTTCTACTCAAGGAGCAAGGCAAGCTGGCCGAAGCGGAGCCGTACTACCGCAAGGCCTTGGAGGGGCACCGTCAGCTGCTCGGCGACCTGCACCCCGAAACACTCTTCTCGCTCCACAACCTGTCCTACTTGCTGAAGTTGCAGGGTCGGTTCGCCGAGGCCGAGCAAGCGTGTCGCGAGGCGCTCGAGGGCCGACGTGAGGCTCTCGGAGATGGGCACTCCGCCACGCTCGGTTCGTTGAGACTCTGGGCAGAACTGCTGAATCTGCTGTCTCGGTACGACGAATCCGCCGAAGCTCTCCGAGCTTGGCTGCATTCGCTCTCTGAACACTTGGGGGACCGTGACTGGCAGACGGCGGAGATCCGCAGCTTGCTGGGAGAAGCGCTCACAGGCCTCGGTGAGCTCGACGACGCAGAGTCGTACCTGCTCCGAGGCCACGAAGACCTCATGACCTCAGACACGGTCAAGAAGCGCTCGGAACGCCTGCGCAAGTCGATGGATCGGCTCATTCAAGTCTACGAGGCACGGAACGAGCCGAGCCGGGCCGACGCGTGGCGCGCCAAGCTCGAGGCCCTCGAGACTTCGACGAGCAGCTGATCCGCATCCACCGCCGCGCATACGTGTCAGCTCGGGGTCCGTCCACCGACCGGGCGGTACGGCACCGCGTCGAGCTCCACCGGCTCGATCTCGCCGAGGTCGAGCTCGGCCTTGGCGTCGGCCCAAATCTGCCGCAACCGATCCAGGCTCGCGCTCTCGATCTCCTCGAAGAGCGCATCGGTCGTCCCAAGGTCCTGCTCTCCGACGTCGTACCGCAGCAGGGTATGGCCGAGAACGTCGCGTAGCCACCACGGCACTTGCTCCTCCCCCGGGTCGGCCTCGGAGTCGACTCGGAGCCCCACCTCCACAACGCCGGCGGCGAGCGCATCGATGCGCGGATCGTCGTGGTGCGCGAGCACGACGAGCATCTGAGGCAACGTCGGGTCGTCGACCGCATGGCGCAGGATGCTCTCGGCGAGCAGCTCGGCATGCCGAGGCCGGAGCTCACCGAGCCGTCCGCGTCGGTCGCCACGATCGTAGAACGAGCGGATGCGGTCGCCCCAAGGTGCCAGCTCGTAGAGGCCGTGCCAGCGGGTGCCCGGCAGTGCCGCCGCGCGCACCAGCCAATCGATCGGAGCCCGCTCCGCGGCCTTCTCGTCCGTCTGCAGGTCGATCGCACGATCGATCAGCAGGCGAAAGTCCTCGAGCGCTTCGTCGTCCGGATAGAGCGTGCCGTACGACAGCGCGACCGTCCGCCAGCCGCCGTCGTCGCGAGAGAGAAATGCCAGCACTCGCTCACCCGGCTCGTAGTGCGGCGGTGCCGGGCACATCAACCCGGCCGGGAATGGCACCTCGATCGAGGCACCGGTCTCACCTTTCAGCGCGTCGATCACCTCGAGCCGCGCTACCGCCGAGTTCCAATCGTCCTCGTCGGCGTCGCGCTCGGCCACTTCGACGACTTCGGCGACAACGATCAGATCGGCCTTGGCCACCAGTCCCCAGAGCGGCACCGGCGGGATTGGATACGCCTGCACCGCAACCACCCCGGCCAGGAGCAACACTCCCGCCGAAGCCAGAAGAGTCAGTCGACGTCGCGTCATCCGAGACCTCCTTTCGAGATTCCCTTGTTCTCTCGATGGACCCATCGCGTTCGGCCGAAGTTCCGGAGGCAGCGCGCGCGAGCACCCTCGACTTAGCCACGGCTGGTCTCTGAGACACGCGACCGAGCGGCTCCGCAACTGCCCGGCTGACCGAGGCCGCCGATCGCTCAGATCCGAAGTGTCCAATCCCAGCCGGCGGGTCTTTCAACGATAGACCGGCAAAGAGAGGACCAGGGGTCTTCAAACTAGACGTCCCCTCAGGTAGTCAAAGTAGGTGTCACTTGCCACATATCATCGAGGTTCCTGTTGACGAGCTGCGATGGTCGCGTCATCGACCAAGACCCGTAGATTCTCATTCGTGCGAGCTACCAAGTCCCGGCTAGCCCTTGGCAGCTGATCAAGCTCATCGCGATCAATCGCTACAGCGTAGACTTGCTCAAGATTCCACCACTCAGAGATGAAGTCATCTTTCCAGGTAGGCGTTGCCAACTGAAGCATTGCCACTAGACTTCGTAGGTCTTCCACAAGCTGCCGGAGCGAGACCTTGCCGTGCTGGAATGCTTCCAACCGATCGGTCATGAGTTCGTACTGCCTCAGATCGTACTCGAGCGAGTCTTGAGGCATTGCTCTACTGCCGAATTCGCCCATGATCAACGGTCACAATCCGTCCGCTGGCCGTATCTGTGATGACAGTAATATCGTTCGCCGAGTCGTAGAAGGCTGTCGTTCCTGGGATCTTACCGACAGTCTCGTCTCCAGCTCGAACTACCTCTTCGACGACCGATGGTGGAATTCCCTGGCTCTGTAACCTATCGACGGCATGAGCCGAGTACTGGCGCCCCTCGATAATCGTAGCAACATTTCGCGCCGTGCGCCCTTCAGGCACAGTGACTACGAGCGGACTACCCCTTCTTCCAACCGGAGTACGGGCAACCGAGCCGCCCAGCGGCGCCACCATGCCTACTGCAGATGCATTCATGTTCTCTACGAGCTCGACATCGCTCGTGGGGAAGAACGGCGCCAAGAGGACCGAATCGGCGACGGCTCCGACCGCGCCGCCGATCAGCGGGAGGCGCTCGGACATGTCGTCGCGGAAGGCCTCTCGGAACCGCGCATTGCGCTCGTAGTTCGGCCGGATGTTGAACGGGACGGTGACTGTGACCGGCGCGCGGCCGTCCGGGTCGATCGCGTTGATCGGGTTGTTGTTGACGTACGTGTAGCGATTCCAGCCGCTCTCGAGGCCCGACACCGGGTCGAGTGAGGCGAAGCGGTAGAGCGGGAAAAAGTAGGTGCGGCCGAACATGTAGTCCGACAGGCCCGACGGATCGCGCTCGTGGCCGGTGAACTTCGAGACCTCTTGGTCTTCTTCGTCGCGTGTCGCCACCGTCTCGTCGCCGAACGGGTAGTAGTGGTGGCGGCCGAGCACCGTGCCGAAGCCGTTGGTGAGGGCGCGCGGGGTGCGTAAGTGGTCTTTGAGAAAGAATCGCTGGCCACCGGTGCGGGTGCGAGTCGCCAGCAGGCCGTCGGGGCCGTGGATGAAGTCTTCGGTGTGCATCCAACGCTCGCCCGGCTGGCCGAAGCCGCCGTAGACGCCGAAACCCAGGACCTCGTACTCGCGCAGCACGCGGCCCGCGTCGTCACGGAAGCGCCAGGTTCGGATTCCGGTGGCACCGTCGAAGCTGAAGAGACGGTGGTCCTGCGGGCCGTAGACGTGCAGGAATTCGTGTACCGTGCCGTCGGTCCTGTTGATGGCGAAGCGGATCTGGTGGTTGAGCGCGTCGTAGTTCGCCTCGTAGCCGGGGCGGCCGTCGGACAAGAGGCCGATGCGAACGATGTTGCCGGCGCCGTCGTAGAAGATGTCTCGTGGACCGGTCGCTCGGCCCGTCAGAATCTGGTTGGTCGAGACGTCGACCTGAAACGCCTCGATCGGGCCGCCGTCGCGACGGCGGCTGCGGACGTTGTCGGCCGCGTCGTAGGTGTACTGCTCGCGCACCGGGCCGCCGGCGCGGCGCACGGTGCCCGAGAGCAGGCGGCTGGCGCGATCGTAGACGTAGAGATCCGTGTGGATCTGCCAGAGGTTGCCCGCGCCGTCAAAGCTGGTCCAGCCCGTGTCCCAGCGGTTCGAGCCGCCCTGCTGGTAGAGCCGACGATTCGGACGCTCCATGCCGCGGGTGCCCTGGTAGAAGGTGCCGACGACGCCGCTCGAGGCGCTTTCGGAGGCCAGCTGTAGGTTCGGGTGGTAGGCGTATTCGGCCCACGGCCCGAGGCTCGACGACACGCGGCGCGCCAGGCTCTGGTTGTAGCCGGTCGACACCGTGTGCGCCGGTGCGGCAAGATCGTTCGGGCCGTCCTGGCACTCGCGCCGACCGTTCTGCGGCGTCGTCACACAACGCGGGTAGGTAAGCGACGTGCGATTCCCTAGCGCGTCGTAGGCCGCGAAGCGCTCGAAGGTGACGCCCCAGCGCTCGGCGCCGGCGCGGCCCGGGAAGCGCAGCTGCGTCGTCGTCTTCGAACGCTGACCGAGCGCGCCGCGGTACTCGTAGGACTCCTCGACGAGCCACGGGTCGCTCGAGCCGGTCGGGTAGTTCCACCGACCGGCGGTGACGACCTTGCCCTTGGCGTAGTTGGAGCTGGAGTTCGCCGGGCCGTAGACCCAGTGCTTCCACGTTCGGCCGCCCGCGGCGGTGTCACGGATCGTGGTGATCCGCCCGTCGCCGTCGTACTCGTAGGTCAGGTCGTGCGCACCGTCGCGGACGCGCCGCGGCAGGCCGAGCGCGTCGACGGTGAGCAACTGGCGGGACGCGTTGCCGACGATCTCCGGATGGGTCTCCGAGGTCATCAGGCCGCGCCCGTCCCAGGCGTAGCGGCGCACCTGGCCGATGCCCGGACCGGTACGCCGCGCCTCGACCAGACGATCTGCCGGGTCGTAGACCGAGCTTGTCGAGAATTCCGGGTTGACCACCGAGACGACGCGCCCTTTGCCGTCCAAGGACGTGTCGGTCGCCACGCGGGAAAATCCGGCCTCCGAGGTGCGCACCTCGACCTCGCTGCGCACCCGCCGCTCGCCGGTATACCTGCGCGTCTCGACGAAGCCATCGGGACGCTGGATCCACTGCGCGCGGCCGAATGCGTCGTAGTCGCCATAGCGCCAGGCGAAGTCCCGGTTGAACGCGCCGCTGCTTTGCAGAGTCGTCGTGCGGCGCAGCAGGCCGGCGGCGTCGTACTCGTGCTTGCGTTGCGACACGTCGAAGCTCGCCGCACCGAGCGGCCGGCGCACGGTCTCCCAGATCGCCCGGCCAACGTGGTCGTAGGTCGTGGTCGTCTTCGTGAGGATCGAACTGTTTCGGTGCGTCGTCTCGACCGACGCGTCGGCGTTCGCCGGATTCTTGTAGACGTGCTCGGTCGTCGCCGCAGCGAGCGATGCCTCGGGCACCACCGTGCGCAAGCGGCCGAGCTGGTCGTAGCTCAGGTTGGTGCGCTGGTCCGCCGGGTTGAAGAGCGCCGCCGGTAGGCCGGTGTTGCGGTCGATCGTTGCGCGGTCGCGGTACGGGAAGCCGGCAATGCGGGTCGACGCGAGCTGCAGGTGCTGGTAGCCGTGGTCGAACACATAGCGTCGGCCGTTGGCGCTCGACGGGTCGAGCGCGCAGACCCGGCCGGTGCCAAGCTGCGCGAAGTCGCCGCCGGAGACGGTCTCGGTGATCGGCAGGCCGAGATCGACACCGGCCCGGGATCCGCGGGTGAGAGAGACGACGCGGTCACGGACACCGCGGCCGCTCGGACTCTGCCACCTGCGCGTGCAAACGATCGAGCCCTGGGCGTCGAAGTCGACCTCGCGCACATGCGTGCGGCCCTGGTCGGTCGAGGTGACCTTGGCGTAGGGCGTGAGGATCCACGACTTCGAGGGCGGTGGCAGGTAGCTCGACGGGGTGCCGACGTTCAGGTAGCCGGTCTGGCCATTGACGCCGAGCACCGTGCCGCCGGTCGCCGTATAGTCGGTCGTCGTGGTGCGACTGACGACTGTGCCTCCGGGGCTGGCGCCCGCGAAGTCGTCGCGCTCGATCGCGACGCGGAAGTGGCCGGCGCCGTCGGGCTGGCGGCGCTCGATCTCGACGAAGCGGCGCCCGTCGTCGAAGAACACGGTCTTCTCGCGGATTGGCCGCGGATTCACCTGGTAGCAGCTAGCGCTGTCGCCCAGCTCCTGCGTGCAGTCGCGCCACTCCTGCACGTAGCGCAGGTAGTGCCGGCGCTTGCGCGTGCAGTTGCCGCCGCTCTGGCACAGGAAGGTCTCGCGCGACAGGAAGGTGCGCTCGGACGCCGCGTCGCCGTCCCAGGCCGACTTGGTGTACGGCAGGCCGCTGTCGGTGACCTGCCAGCCGGTGATCCCGTCGCTCGCCGACGGGAAACGCCGGCCGATCGTGACCGCGTTGTAGAACACCGTGCGCACGAACTGGCCGTCGCCGTTGGTCGCCTCGTCGACCGTCGTCGTGCGGTAGTGCGCGCGCCGGCAGCCGAGCCCCGACGCCACCAGGTTGCCCGGCTGCGGAAAGAGCTCGCTGGTGTAGGTCGTGCGCCCTTCCTCGCTGCCGTCGGGCCGCAGCACCCGCCGCGCCTCGACGCCGGTCTTGGCGTAGTCGAGGTCGGCGTACGGGTCGTTGCGATAGTTGCAGCGGGTCGGGAAGCGCCAGCCGAGGCCGTAGTCGTAGGCGATTTTGCCCCTCGTCGGCAGGGTGACCGACGCGATGCGGCCATCGCGGTCCGAGCAGGCGCCACCGAGGCCGGTGATCGTGTCGAACACGTAGGGCTGCGAATGCGGCACGGTGATCGACTCGAGCACCGCGGCAGTGAGAGTGTTGTAGCCGCCCGGAATGTGCGCCGCGTCGTGCGGGCAGCCGCGCTTCAGGGTCTCGGTGCGGTAGTTGAAGACGTAGCGAGCGGTGGCGCCGCCAAAGGCCGCGAGCTCGACGCGGGTGACCACGCGCCGCAGGTCACCCCACTCGTCGCCGTCCTGGGTGGCGAAGAGGGTGCCGTCACCACCGCCGGTGACCGCGTCGGCGGTGCTGAAGAGGATGCGATGCATGCGCCCGGTGCTGTCGGCGACGGTCCAGGTCTCGGTCGAATTGGAGAGGGCGTACGACACGGTCATGCGGTTGCCGTAGGCGTCGCGCTTCTCGGCGAGGCGCCAGCAGCCGCTCACGCCACCGCCACAGAACTGGGTTCCGGCAAAGTCACTTGTCTGCTTGAAGATTGACACCAGCCCGTTCGGCTCTTCGACGTGGATCGTCGACCCATCGACCTGGCGCATGCGCAGGAAGCTGCCGTCCTTCGCGTAGCGCACGGGCCGCGACGCGGTGCCGTTGTCGCGTCCCTGCAGGAGGTAGAGGAAGTGCTGGGCGCCATCGGGCGCGACGTAGAGCCAGCGGTTCAGGCCGTCGGGCGAGTCGCCGTCGTCGACCGGCCAGCGCTTGCGGTTGAGCACATCGAGCCCGCTCGGCCAGGCGCGTGAGTAGAGCCGGCCGAAGTGCAGCTCCCAGCCGACGCCGGCGTTGCTGTTCGGGTTGGTGAGAGCGAAGGTGACGTCGGCGAGCGGCGGCGGGCAGCCGCTCGGCGGACAGCCGACGCGCACGTGGTCCCAGGTGTTGGAGTTGTAGACCGCCTGGATCTGGTAGCTGAGCGTCGGCCCGACCGTGTAGCGCTGACCGAGCGGCACGCGCAGGGTGAGGTTGCCCGAGGCGGTGTCGACCGTGTCGATCGCACCGGCGACCACGGGCTTGTGCGGCTCGAGGCCGCGCGGCGAGGAGATCGGGGTGTAGACCTGGCCTTCGATCACGGAGTCGCCCGGCGCATCGACATCAGCGCCACCACCATCACCCGAGTCGTCGCCGGGATCGTCACCGGAGTCGTCGTCCTGGCCGATGCTGATCTCGACGCGCGCCGGTGCCGACACGTTGCCGAGCGCATCGGCCACCGTCACTTCGAGAACGGCGCGCTCGATCGGCTCGAGCCGACCCAGCGTGCACGAGGCTCGTTCGGGGCTCGAGACGCAGCGCAGCTCGAGACGCGCACCGTCGAGCGTCGCGGTGACGCTCGCGGGCAGCACACCCGAGCCGGGTGCCCCGTCGGGCTCGCGATCCGACCACGTGAGCTCGACCGTCGCGTCGCGGACGGGCAGGGTGGCGCCGGCCACCGGTTCGACGATCTCGACCCCCGGCGCCGTCGAGTCGACGGCGCCGGGCAGCACGGCCAACCCATCGAGGACTGAGTCTTGAGGGACTGAGTCGTCGAGGACTGAGTCGTCGGACGCCGTGTCGAGCGGAACCTCGGCAGGCAGGTCGATCCGCGCCAGCGGCCACCCGGCGGCGCCGATCTCGACCAGCTCGATCGTGCCCTCGGGGCCCACCGCCGCGATCCACACCGAGCGCGACGACGGGTCGAAGGCCAGGTGGCCGATCTCCGCCTCTCCGAGGGCGCTCAGCGGCTGGAGGTCGTGGATCACGCCGCCTGTGGGCCCGAGGTGCAGCAGCCGACCGCCCGCGGCGATCCACAGACCACCGTCCCCATCGCCCGCCAGCTGCGCCGCCGCGAGCGCATCGGCCCCGAGCGGAAGCTCGATCTCCACCTGTTCGCCACTCGCCGCATCGAGACGCGTCAGGAGCCCGTCACTGAGCAGCCAAACCGTCTCGCTCGACCCGGCCAGCTGGCGCACAGACAACGCGCCGTCACCGAGCGGCAGTGCGTGCACCTCGTCGCCGCTCAACGCGTCGAAGCCGTGGACCGCCGAGGCCGAGGCGAGCCACAGGAACGCGCCGTCGTCGCTGAGCGCCAGAGCGTCAATCGGCTCGTCGAGGCGCCGGTCGTGGAGCACCGAGCCTCCGGGACCGAGCGCGCGCAACCGCGTATCGTCGGCAACCCAGAGCGAGCCGTCGGCAGGCACGGCGACCAGGCCGACAACCCGGCGCTCAGGGGCGACGGTGCCCGGCTCGAGCGGCAGCTCGATCTCGAGGAGCGCGACGGTCGCGGCATCGAGTCGCTCGATCGCGAGGACCGGCTCACCGCCCTCGCGCGCGGCCCTCTCCCGCACGATCCAGACGCCGCCGGCCGCAGCCGTGAGGTGGTCGATCGGTGCCGAGAGCTGGACGGTTCTGTCGACCGTGGGATCGACGTCGGCATCGATCTCGAGCAAGCGGTCGGTCTCGGCAATCCACAAGGAGCTTGTCTCAATCGACGCCCGGAGCAGGTTGTCGTCAGCCAGAGCCCCCAGACTCACGAGGAGAAATCCGAGGAAGGCTCCAAAGACGCGCCCAAACCAACGGCTGAAATCCCTCGCTGAGTCGCCCTCGCCACGGTCGCTACGGGTCGCTGCTTTCCGGTCTTCCACGACAGGCCCTCGCAATACATACATTCTGGAACACCAATTCTTTGGTATACCTTACGAAGGCTTGAAACGCTTGTCAATCTATCTCCGTCTAAGCGTATCCCTTCGTGGGTGATTACCCCCTGCCTTGCCCCCTTCCAGACTTGCATCAACGAACTCCCGTGCGACATGCGGGCAGACCCGGACGCGCAGCGCAGGTTCAGGGCTCGTGCGGCCCACGCTCGAGGCCTTCGAGCAGCCTATGGGGCAGGCCGTCAAAGGCACCGGACGACATCGTGACCAAGACCTCTCCGGAACGCGCCGCCGCGAGGGTGGCGGTGAGCAACGAGGCAGTCGCGTCGTGGCGCACGGCCTCCACGCCGCCGGAGCGCAAGGCGTCGACCAGGCCGTCGAGGTCGAGGCGCTCGGCCTCGCCGAGGCGCTCGGCGTAGAAAATCGGCGCGAAGCGGACGACGTCGGCGCGCGCAAAGGCCTCGCGATAGGCGTCGAAGAAAAAGGAGCGGCCGGCCGTCAGGCTCCGCGGCTCGAAGAGCACGACGATTCTCCGGCCGGGATAGCGCTGGCGCAGCCCTCCGAGGGTCTTGCCGACGGCGGTCGGGTGATGGGCGAAGTCGTCGACGACGGTGACGCCGTGCACTGTACCGAGCTCGTCGAGGCGACGCCGCGTCCCGCGAAACGCGCCGAGAGCGGTCGTCACCTGCGCCGGCTCGACTTCCGGCACCAGCGCGGCCCATACGCCGAGGGCGTTCAAGAGGTTGTGCTCACCAGGTTGCCGCAGCGTGAGCTGGAAGACCTGGTCGTCGTCGGCGCCCGGCGCCGCGAGCAGCACGCGCGTCGCCTCGGCGTCCCGCTCCGGAGCGGTCACGGGATGGACATCGTTGTGCGACCCGAGGCCGTAGAAGAGCACGCGGCTGCGGGCCTCGTCGACCACGCGGCGCACGTCGTCCGAGTCTCCCCAGGCAACGATCAAACCGTCTTCGGGCACTTGCTCGACGAGCGCGCGGAACGCCACGTGCAGTGCTTCGGGAGTGGGATAGAGGTCGACATGGTCGTGCTCGACACTGGTGAGGATCAGGGTGTGCGGACGGTAGTGCAGGAACTTCGGTCCACGGTCGAAGTAGGCGGCGTTGTACTCGTCGCCCTCGATCACGAAGCGATCGCCGGTGCCGTCGTGGAAGCTCGACGGCAAATCGTGCGGCACGCCGCCGATCAAGTACCCGGGATCGCGGCCGGCGCGATCGAGCACAGTCGACGCCATCGCCGTCGTCGTCGTCTTGCCGTGGGTGCCGGCGACCACCAGCGGCCGGCGCCCCTCGAGAAAGAAACGTCCGAGAGCCTGCGGCATGGAGACGCGCTCGACTCGCCGTGCGCCCTTCGGCTCCGCGGCGAGCCGCTCGGCGACCACGGCCTCGGCATTGCCGCGCGGCACGGCGTTGCCGATGATCACGAGGTCGGGACGCGGGCCGTGCTCGAGATGCGCCGCATCGTAGCCAACGAGTGGCTCGATGCCGGCGGTCTCGAGCAGCGTGCTCATCGGCGGGTAGAGCGGCCCGTCGACGCCTCGAACGCGGTGGCCGCGGGCCTCGAGCAGGCAGGCGAGCGGCGCCATGCCGGTGCCGCCGATTGCGATCATGTAGATGTCGAGCATGGAGTCTGCCGAACGCCGAAAGCGTTGGTAAATGGCCGATTTACGGGGTTTTTACTGCCGAATGGCGGCGTCGGCCAGGGGGCGAAGATAGCATGATCGAGCGGCGCGGCGACCCGCTCGGACGGCGTGTTTCTCCATCGTTCGTATACGCCGTCGTCATCACTTCTTTCCCGATGCCGCGCCCCTCGTTCCCGAGGATGCACTCAATGAGGAGTTTTCTATGCGTCGTCTCCTGATCACCGCCCTGCTGGCTTTCAGCGCCTCGGCCGCGCTGGCGGCGGGCCCCGAGGCGGTCCCCGTCGAACCGGTCATCGACTTCGAGATCGTGCCGCGCGGCGAGAAGCTGATCCACACGTTCGAGATCCGCAACGAGGGTGACCAGCCGCTCGAGATCACCAGCGTGCGTCCGGCCTGCGGCTGCACCATCGCCGATTTCGACAAGGTGATCGCGCCGGGGAAGATCGGCAAGATCAAGGCGACGGTCGACACCTCCGACTTCTTCGGCCCGATCGCCAAGGCGATCGCCGTCTTCACCAACGACTCGGACAATCCCAAGCTGGCGCTCACCGTCAAGGCCAACGTCAAGCCCTTCATCGCTGTCGTGCCCGGCTACGCTCGGTTCAACTACGTGCAAGACGAGCCGATGAAGCCAATCGGCCAGACGATCTGGGCCGAGGACGGTCGCGAGATCCAGATTGTCGATGTCGGCGTGCCCTACGACTGGGTCGACATCGCCATCCGCGATGCTGTGGGCGCCGAACGGGACGCCGACGCCACCGGCAACCAGCTGCGCCTCGAGGTCAGCTTGACCTCCCAGGCACCCGTCGGCGCCCTGCGCCAGTACATCGAGGTGACCACCAATCACCCGAAGCAGCCGAAGGTGAAGATTCCGCTCTCGGGTTTCGTCCGCCCGCGCTCGCACGTGACGCCGATGGAGCTCGATTTCGGTCAGCTCGACAGCGCGACGCTGCCGCTGCGTCGCACGCTGCACTTCACCAACTTCGCCACGCAGGGCATCGAGGTGCAGACGATCGAGGCCGGCCTCACCGGCATCAGCGCGGAAGTGAAGCCGTCCGAGAATCAGCCCGGGCATCGCTTCCAGCTGCTGCTGACGCTCAGTCCCGACATGCCGAAAGGTACGTTCGACACGGTGCTGCGCATCCGCACCACCGACACGGCGAATCCGATCGTCGAGGTGCCGGTGAAGGGCACCGTTCTCTGATCTAGAGCTTGCGGATGATCTAGAGCTCGCGGACGGCCTCGCCCAGAGCCGCCAGCGCGTCGTCGATCTGACGGTCCGAATGGTAGGGCGCAGGTCCGAAGCGCAGGCTGTCGCCACGAAAATCCGTGGCGACACCGCGCGCCGCCAGCGCCGCGTGCAGATCCTCGGCCCGCGGCGTCTCGAGCGCCAAGAAGCCACCGACGCGGTCGAGCGGGCGATCGCTGCGGCGCAGCAGGCGTGGGTCGGTGTCGAGCGCGTCGACGCCGCGCGTCAACCGCTCGACCTGGTGCCGACTGATTCGTCGCAGGCGCGGCACGTCGAGGCCGGCGTCGGTGAAGAAGTCGAACACCGCGGCGGCGCGATAGTGACTCGTCGGGTCGTAGGTCGCGCCGGTGAAGGCCGCGGCGCCCGCGCCATAGCCGACGCGCCCCGGCGCCGTCGCCGTCAGGTCTTCGAACTCGGCGAACCAGCCGGTGACCACGGGCCGGAGATCGCGTCCCGGCGGAACACGCAGGAAGCAGTTGCCCTCGCCCAGCTGGCAGTACTTGTAGCCACCGCCGACGACGAACGCCTCGCCCAGCTCCTCGGCGTGCAGATCACAGGGCACGACGTTGAGGTGGTGGTAGGTGTCGACCAACATCTCGGCCCCGACCCGGCGCGCCGCGGCGCAGGCCAGCCCGAGTCCCGGGACGATCGCAGCATCGCGGAAGAGCACGGTCGACGCGAGGACCGCCGCCGTTCGATCGTCGACCGCGGCCGCCAGCCGCTCCGCGATGACGTCGGGACACGCCGACGGCACACGCACGACCTCGACCCCTTCTTCTTCGAGTCGCTGCAGCTGGCGACGAATGCTGTGGAACTCGCCGTCGGTGGTCACCAGGCGCGGTCGCTGCCGCAGCGGCAGCGCCGACAGCCAGCGCACCAGGAGATCGTGCGTGTTCTGCGCCAGCGCGTAGCTACCGGCGGCGGATCCGATCTCGGGGCCCGAGTCGCCCAGCAGCCCGGCGAAGCCACTCTGGACCCGCTCGGCCTGCTCGAACGCACGCTGCCATTTCGCGTCGACGAGCGCGGCGGCATCGTCGAAGGCGCGGCGCTGCCCGTCGGCGGCACGATCCGGCCACGCCTGGTGCGAGTGGCCGGTGAAGAGCAGGCGCTCGGCGACACGAAAGTGCGCGTAGCACGCCGCCAACGGATTGGGATCGCGCGCCAGGTCGTCGACGTCTATCAAAGCTCGCTCCGGATCGCCCACAGATCCGGGAAGAGCGGCCGGAAGAGCGTGCCGCGCAAGTACTCCGCGCCCGACGAGCCGCCGGTGCCCTTCTTCATGCCGATCGTGCGCTCGACCATCTTGACGTGACGGTAGCGCCACTCCTGGAGACCTTCGTCGAAATCCACCAGGCGCTCGCAGACTTCGGCCATCGGGCTCATCTCACGGTAGGTCGCGACCAAGGTCGAGCGCACCTCCGGCAGCTCGACCAACGGCTCCTCGAGCTCGGCATAGACGCGGTCCGGTACCGGGTGGCCGCTCCGTCCGAGGTAACGCAGAAAGCTCTGGTAGAGCGTCGGCTGCTCGAGGCGAGAACGCAGCCGGTGGAGCGCCCTCTCGTTGCCCTCGTGGTAGGCGAGCATGCCCTCGCGGCGATGGCCGAGCAGGAACTCGAGCTCGCGGAACTGCGGCGACTGGAAGCCGCTCGCCTCCTCGAGGCGAGAGCGGAAGGAGCTGAAGGAGATCGGCGTCATCGTCTCGAGGACGTCGATCTGCGCCACCATCGTCTTGAGGATCGTCAGCACCCGCTGCAGCGCGTGGCGCACGAAGGGGCTTCGGTCGTCGTGCGGTCGATGCGCCTCGAAACCGTCGACCAGGTGATCGAGCTCGTGCAGGATCTGCTTGAACCAGAGCTCGTAGACCTGGTGGATGACGATGAAGAGCATCTCGTCGTGCTCAGCGTCGTCCCAGTTGCCGCCTGATCGCGGCACCTGGAGCTCGAGCAGCTCGTCGATCTTCAGGTAGCTCGAGTAGGTGAGCGACATCTGGATCTCCCGCGGGCCGGATCAGCCCGGTCGGCCCCAAAGCTCGGCCTCATCGCGCGGCGGCGCGTTGCGTCGGCCGCGCCCTTGGAGGTCGTCGACCTGGGCTCGGATCTCGGCCAGCGCCTCGTCCTGGACGGCGACGAGATCGTCGATGCCGTCGAAGGCGAGGTCGATCAGGGCGTCGAGCTCGTCGCGACGGAACGGACGCTCTTCGCCGGTGCCTTGGACTTCAATCAGCTCCCGATCGCTGGTGGCGACGATATTCATGTCGACCTCGGCGGCCGAGTCTTCGACGTACTCGAGATCGAGGAGCGGATGCCCCTCGAGCAGGCCGACCGACACCGCCGCCACCTTGCGGCGGAGCGGCCAACGCTTCAGGTCGCCGGCGAGATACGCCTTGCCGAGAGCGTCGACGAGCGCGGCATAGGCGGCGGTGATCGCGGCGGTCCGCGTGCCGCCGTCGGCCTGCAAGACATCGCAGTCGAGGGTGACGGTGACCTCGCCCAATGCCTCGAGATCGACCGCGGACCGCAGGCTGCGGCCGATCAGTCGCTGGATCTCGAGCGTACGCCCACCGGGACGACCGCGCGAGACCTCCCGCCGCGAGCGCGTCGGCGTGGCGCGCGGCAGCATCGAGTACTCGGCGGTGATCCAGCCGCGCCCGCTGTCGATCATCCATGGCGGCACGCGAGTCTCGACGCTGGCGGCGACCAGGACCCGCGTGTCGCCGACATCGATCTGCGCCGATCCCTCCGCGAACTTCAGCGCACCGAGCTCAAGGCGGACGGGGCGAAGCTGGTCGGGACGGCGGTCGGCGGGGCGGCGAACGGACGGGTGCTGCGGAGGGAAATGGTCGGTCACTGAGGGAGGCTATCAGACCTCGACCCACTCGAGCGGTGGCGCTCCGTCGCGCAAAATCTGGTCGGCGATGCGCTGAAATCGCTCGCCGGCGTCGGTGACGCAGAGCTCGACACGGGGGCCACCGGGGGCCGTGACGCGCAGCAAGCCGGCCGCCGCGAGCTCAACGGCGACGAGAGCGGCAACTGTTTCCGCCGAGTCGACCAGCGACACCGCATCGCCGGCGACCCGCTGCAGCACGGGCTTCAGCACCGGGTAGTGAGTGCAGCCGAGCACCAGCGCCTCGGCGCCGCGGTCGAGCAGCGGCTCGAGATAGCGGCGGGCGATCTCTTCGGTGATCGGATCGTCGGCCCACCCCTCTTCGACCAGCGGCACGAAGAGCGGGCACGCTTGGGGAATCACCTCGAGGTCGCCGCGACGGCGCCGAATCGCCGCCTCGTAGGCGCCGGAGCGAATGGTCGACTCGGTCGCCAGCACGCCGATCGGACCGCGCGCGACGCGGGCCGCGGCCGAGGCGCCGGGCTCGACGACGCCCCACACCGGCACCGACGCCTCGATGCGATCGAGCGCCAGGGCCGACGCGGTGTTGCAGGCCACCACAACCGCCTTGACGCCGCGCCCGAGCAGGAAGTCGAGATTGCGTCGAGTGTAGCGCGCGACCGTTTCCGGCGACTTCGTGCCGTAGGGCAAGCGTGCGGTGTCGCCGAGGTAGAGGATCGACTCGGCGGGCAAGTGCTCGAGCAATGCGGCGGCGACGGTGAGCCCGCCGACACCCGAGTCGAAGACGCCGATCGGCAGCTCGTTGGCGGTCATCGTGATCGGCCGCTCAGCGAGTCGCGAGGAGCGCCCGGTCCGCGACCAGCGGACGCGTCGTGTCGACATGACCGGCGAAGGTCGGCTGCTGGCGTCCGTTCCACAGCAGCGCCACACGCTCGATGCCGTCGATGCCGAGGACGATCGTATCGACGAGGCTGTACACCGCCAGCATCTCGCGCGCCGAGCCCATCGAGGGCGGCGGCGAGCTGTCGGGCGTGCGCAGATCGAGAATCGCGGTGTCGCCGCTGACGAAGACCGCGCCCAGCGTCACACCGTCGGGCAGCGGCGCCACCAAGGACCCGCCCTCGGGGCCGGCGATCAGGCCGTCGACGAGAGCGCGGACGAACGCCTCACCGCCGGCGTCGGGCAGCTCGCGCCGCTCGGCATAGAGCGCCATCGCCCCGACACCGGGAAAGTAGAGCTCTGCGTCGATCGTCGGCAGATCGTCGGCCACGGTCCCCGCATCGGCGTCGGGCGCGGTCGCCACTGTCCCGGGCGTAGGCGCCGGCGCGCGCAGGCTCATCTGCCACCATACGAGACCGGCAGCGACGGCGATCAGGAGCACCAGGATCGACGTGATCCAGGCGTTGCGGCTCAAGGGCGCCCCTCCACACCAGCGCCGCCCGCGGCCGGCGACGGGTCGGCGGGCGGTGCGGCCGCCGTCGGCGACGGCGCCGACGAAGTCGACGGCCGCGCCTCGGCCTGCACCTTGAACCGACGCACCGCACGCACCAGCGACTCGACCAGCTCGGCGAGGTAGGCCGGGCTCTTCAGCTTCGCCTCTTCCTCGGGGTTGCTGAGGAACCCGAGCTCGACCAGCACCGCTGGCATGTCGGCACCCATCAGGACCCGGAACGGTGCCTGGCGCACGCCACGGTCGCGCAGGCCGAGCGTCTGATTCAGCTCTTCTTGCACCAGGTTGGCAAAGCGCTGGCTCTCCGCCAGGTGGTGCGACTGGGCGAGATCCCACAGGATCAGCTCGAGATCGGCCATGTCGGCGCGCTCGACGTCGCTGAGTGACGCGTTCTCGCGCTCGGCGGCGGCAGCGGCCAGCCGATCGCTCGCTTCACGGCTCAGAAAGTAGGTCTCCGCACCATGGGGTGCTGAGCCGAAGTACGAGTTGAGGTGCAACGAGATGAAGAGGTCGGCTTTGTTCTGGTTGGCGATCGCGACCCGCGTCGCATGCGGCACATCGACATCTTCGTCCCGCGTCAGCACCACGCGGACTGGCATACGGCGCTGAAGGCTGCTCGCCAGCATGCGCGCGACGCGCAGCGCGAGATCCTTCTCCACCGTACCGCTGCGACCGATCGCTCCGGTCTCGGATCCGCCATGCCCCGGATCGAGAACGATGGTGCGGATTCCCGGTCGCTCGGAGCGAGCATCGAGCTCAGGCGCCGCCTCGTCCGCGGACGCGCTGCGCCGGCTGCGGTAGACGTCGAGCACCAGGCGTGCCGGCGTCCCGCCCACCAGGCGCGGCTCGGTCGCGGTGGCGTTCTCACGCAGCGCGACTCGGATCCGTCCTTCGGACACGTCGACCGACTCGATCAGCGGATCGCCGCCGACATCGAGCGCCTCGACCATCTGCAGTCGATCACCCAGGAAGAGCACGTCGACCGCTCCCTCGCTGCGCTCGAAGCGCCAGCGCGGGCGCTCGGACAGGCGGATCTCGACAGTCGACACGCGGAACTGGTGGACCACCTCGATCTCGGCGTCGAGCATGCGCAGCATGCGGCGGCGCGCGTCGAGCCGCTGGGCACCGAGATCCCAGGACAAGTCGTAGCCGAGGCGCTCGCCAAAGGCTTTGGCGAGGAAGTCGAGAGGCACTTTGAGGCCGCTCGGCGTCTTCATCGGCGACGAGGACAGGCGCGTCAGCTCCTCGCGTAGCACGCCCTCGGGCGAGATGGTGACGAACGACGGACTGTCGGGCCCGACGATCACCCGTTCGTCGTCGAAGAGAAGGGTGTGACTGTCGCCGAGCGGGCCGACGAGCATCTCGACCCCGAAGGCCTGCGCCAGCGGCGCCAGCGCGAAGCGCGGTCCGTCACCGCGCAGCACGAAGCCGAGGCTCGCAATCGGTCGGTCGTCGAGGAAAAACCGGGCGGTTCCGGCCGGCGCCGCCGCCTCCTCGGCCGCGTCCTCCACCTCGGCAGCCTCTTGCCCGGCGAGCGGCATCGCAGCCAGCCACAGCAGGCAAAGCCACAGGGCAGGCGAAAAACGACCGAGGCGGCGCGCGCTGGGAGAGAGTCGACTCGTCACGGGAAGGGCTGGAGCTCGTCGAAGAATGAAGGCCGAACGGCGGCGCGAGCCACCGGCCCGGCCGCCGCGTATCCTACCCCAAGGCGCCGGCATCGAGCGCTCGGCCTCGCCCGGAGCGACGCCGACGAGCACCGGCAATCACGTGCCCGTGGCAGAATGTGCACACAAGGGGTTGCGTCGAGCGCGGCAGATTCGTAAAATACCGCTCCCGCGGGAGACCCACCCGCGCCGGCCGCCTCCGAGCGGCCCTGCCGCCAGCCGATTCGTGGCGCGTTCGTCTAGGGGTCTAGGACGCCGGCCTCTCACGCCGGTAACACGGGTTCGAATCCCGTACGCGCTACCAACTCGTTCACACCCTCTCGGCACTCGGCATTCGTTCCGTGAGTGCAGTCGTGGCGACTCGAGCCACTGAGACGGTGCCCTTACTTCCCGGCTCAGAGATCTCGTCCGCTCGACGGGACGATCGCTGGAAGCTCTGGATCAACGCCGACCTGGAGTTCGACCTGTGATCCCTGCCGACTTCACCGCCGAGTGGCGGAGCGAGGCTCCCTGGGTCGAGACCTCCCAGGTCGAACAGGATTTGGTGATCAGCGGCGCGCTCGTCGACATGTTCGACGACGACCGCCTCGCCTAGAAGGTGACCCCTGGAAGGGAGCGAGCACATGATCCTCACCATCACCAGCGAGCGTGCTCCGGCGACGGACCTCGGCTACCTACTGCACAAGAATCCCGCCCGGGTTCACGACTTCGATCTCCCCTTCGGAAAGGCCACGGTCTTCTACCCGGAGGCGACCGACGAGTGCTGCACCGCTGCGCTCCTGCTCCACGTGGATCCGATCGGATTGGTCCGGAGACCCAAGGGGGCCTCGCCCGGCTTCGCTCTCGAGCAGTATGTGAACGACCGGCCCTACTCAGCATCGTCGTACTTGAGCGTGGCGATCTCGCGTGTCTTCGGTACGGCGCTTTCCGGAAGGTGTTCGAAACGGCCCGAGCTCGTCGAGGAGACAATGCCGCTCCGTGCGAAGCTCGCCGCACTTCCTTCACGAGGAGGGCCGGCGATTCTGGAACGGCTGTTCCAGCCGCTCGGCTACTCCGTCGAGACCACCCGTCATCCGCTCGACGAGAACTTCCCCGAGTGGGGCGACAGCGCCTACTATGCGGTGGAGCTCCAAGCGGAGAAGACGCTCAAGGATCTACTCTCGCACCTCTACGTGCTCGTTCCGGTCCTCGACGACAACAAGCATTACTGGGTCGGCGAGGCGGAGGTCGAGAAGCTCCTGCATCACGCGGAGTCTTGGCTCGGGGACCACCCCGAGAAGACCTCGATCGCCGAGCGCTATCTCAAGCATCGGCGGAACCTGGTCGACGACGCGCTGTCTCGTCTTCTCGACGAGGACCCGACGGACCCCGACGAAGCTCGTGAGTCGAGCGACAGGCAAGAGGAGGCCGTCGAGCAGCCGCTCAAGCTCAACGAGATCCGGCTCCGCGCCGTCGTCGATGCTCTGCTCCAGGCCGGCGCGAAGCGAGTCCTCGATCTGGGCTGCGGTGAGGGCAAGCTGATCCGGCTGCTACTGCGAGACAAGAGCTTCGAGGAGATTGTGGGGTTGGACGTCTCGCACCGTGCGCTCGAGATTGCACAGAAGCGCCTGCATTGGGACCGGATGCCAGAGCGCCAGCGTCGACGGATCCGACTTCTCCATGGCTCCTTGACCTATCGCGACCGTCGCCTCGAAGGATACGACGGAGCCGCTCTCGTCGAAGTGATCGAGCATCTAGAGGCGGGACGACTGAGGGCCCTGGAACGAACAGTCTTCGAGTTTGCGAGACCGGCAACAGTGATCGTGACGACTCCGAACCGAGAATACAACGCGAAGTTCGAGACCCTCGCCTCCGGCCGAATGAGGCACCCGGATCACCGGTTCGAGTGGAACCGCGAGGAGTTCACGCGCTGGGCGAACGACGTGGCCGAGAGCTACGGCTACTCGGTGCGGTTCGTGCCGATCGGTCCGGAAGACGGAGAGCTGGGTCCGCCCACCCAGATGGGGGTCTTCCGGAGATGAAGCTCAAGGTTCCCGAGTTCTCCCTCGTTGTCCTCGTCGGCGCCTCGGGCTCCGGCAAGTCGCAGTTCGCACGCAAGCACTTCAAGCCGACCGAGGTGCTTTCGTCGGACACTTGTCGCGGCCTAGTGTCGGACAACCAGAACAGCCAGGCGGCCACCAAGGACGCCTTCGACGTCTTGCAGTACATCGCAGCCAAGCGCCTGTCCGCAGCGCGACTCACGGTCATCGACGCCACCAACGTTCAGCGCGAGGCCCGAAAGCCGTTGGTCGCTCTGGCTCGTGAGTACCACTGCCTTCCTGTCGCCATCATCCTCGACCTGCCCGAGAGCCTCTGCGTAGAGCGCAACCGCGAGCGGCCGGACCGAAACTCCGGGCGCCGCGTGGTTGCCCAGCAGCGGAGTCAGCTCCGCCGCTCGCGGCGGGGGCTCAAACGAGAGGGCTTTCGCTACATCTACAACCTGAAGACGCCCGAAGAGGTGGACGCGGTCGAGATCGAGCGAACCCGCCTCTGGACCAATCGTCGGCACGAGCATGGCCCGTTCGACATCATCGGTGACATCCACGGCTGTGCCGACGAGCTCGAGAGCCTCTTGAAGCAGCTCGGGTACGAGTCGGACAGCGACGGTGGCCCACCCAGGCATCCAGAGGGGCGTAGAGTCGTCTTTCTCGGCGACGTCGTCGATCGCGGCCCGCGGATTCTCGACTCCTACCGCATCGTCCGAGCGATGGTGGAGAACAGCGGTGCCCTCTGCGTCCCGGGCAATCACGACATCAAGCTCGTGCGAAAGCTGCGGGGCCGCAACGTCCAGGTCGCGCACGGTCTCGAGAGAACGCTCGCTGAGCTGGATGCCGTTCCCAACCACGAACGAGAAGTCCTGTCGGAGGAGATGGCGGAGTTCTTCCACTCCTTGGTGAGTCACTACGTGCTGGACGACGGAAAGCTCGTCGTGGCTCACGCCGGCATGAAGGAGGAGTTTCAGGGACGGGCATCCGGACGCGTGCGCGATTTCGCCCTGTACGGCGAGACCACCGGCGAGACCGACGAGTTCGGCCTGCCCGTCCGCTACAACTGGACCGCTGACTATCGCGGCAAGGGCAAGGTCGTCTACGGCCACACGCCAGTGCTGGAACCCGAGTGGCTCAATCGGACGATCAACATCGACACTGGTTGTGTGTTCGGAGGGAAGCTGACGGCTCTTCGCTATCCCGAGCTCGAGCTGATGTCGGTCGAGGCGGCCCGCACCTACGCCGAACCCGTTCGACCACTCGGCGACGAGGGGGCCTCCCGCCAGAGCGCTCAACACGAGCACGACGATCTCCTGGATATGGAGGACGTTTACGGCAAGAGGATCGTGACCACACGCCTCCGACCGAACATCACGATCCGCGAGGAGAACGCGGCGGCGGCTCTGGAAGCCGTGAGCCGGTTCGCAGTGGATCCGAAGTGGCTGATCTACCTACCGCCGACGATGTCACCTTCGGAGACGAGCAAGCGGCCCGATCTGCTGGAACATCCCGATGACGCCCTCGAGACGTTCCGCAGGTGGCGCGTCGCGGAAGTCGTATGCCAGGAGAAACACATGGGCTCTCGGGCGGTGATGATCGTTTGCCGAGATGCGGAGGCCGCAAGAGACCGCTTCGGTGTCGTCGAACAGGAGAGTGAAGCTGGGGGGATCTGCTACACGCGAACCGGCCGCCGGTTCTTCTCTGACGCCCGGACCGAGGCAGCGCTTCTGGCCCGTGTACGGGCTGCGCTCGACCGGTCGGGTCTCTGGGAGGAGCTCGAGACGAACTGGGTGTGTCTCGATTGCGAGCTCATGCCCTGGTCGGCCAAGGCGCAGGAGCTCGTCAAGCAGCAGTACGCGGCGGTGGGCGCGGCCGGGCTGGCGGCGAACGGCGAGGCGCTGGATCTCCTCGAACGGGCAAAGAGGAGGGGCGCTGCGGTGGACGACTTGCTGGCGGCCGAGCGCAGGCGCCAGGACATGCTTTCCCAGTACCGCGAGGCCTACCGGCAGTATTGCTGGCCCGTGAAAGGCTTGACGGACCTCAAGCTCGCACCGTTCCACCTTCTCGCGTCCGAAGGCGCCGTTCATGCGGACAAAGACCACCGCTGGCACATGGCGATGTTGCACCAGCTGTGTGCGGAGGACGAGGAGTTGCTTCTCGCGACCGCCTACCGCGTTGTCGATCTCGAGAACGAGGAGAGTCGAGCCGACGGCGTCGCCTGGTGGAAGGAGCTGACCTCGCATGGCGGCGAGGGCGTGGTCATCAAGCCCGTCGAATTCGTCGCGCGCGGCCGCAAGGGCTTGCTCCAGCCGGCGCTCAAGTGCCGGGGCCGCGAGTACCTCCGGATCATCTACGGTCCCGAGTACACCGCCCCGGAGAACTTGGACCGGCTCAAGGGGCGAGGGCTCTCGCGCAAGCGGTCGCTGGCCATCCGCGAGTTCTCCCTAGGAATCGAAGCTCTCGAGCGGTTCGTCCGCCGAGAACCGCTGCGGCGCGTCCACGAGTGCGTGTTCGGAGTTCTGGCGCTCGAGAGTGAACCTGTGGATCCGCGGTTGTAGCCCACTCAATTGCACTGCAGGTCGAGAAAGAGCGACGTCAAGACATTGGCACAACGGGTCTCATCACCAAGCTTGGAGAGACAGCCTGCCTCGTACTCGCCGAGAGGCATGCAATGGACAGTGGCAATTGACGAAAGAGACGCTTTCGGAGGGAGCCATCACTCGAATCGGAGAAGACAGGTTGATCGGGACCTGCCGATCTCTTGGTGCAGGCCATCCAGGCGGGGCTCCTCTGCGTCGACGAAGCGGACGCAGACAGGCAACTCTGGAGTCGAAGCGATTCAAGATGCCGTTTCGGTCTTTGGGCGAGCCACGCTCTCCTTCCTCGAGCGGGCAGCCCGAGCATGGAGCGCTTGCAGTTGTGGACGACGTCGCCACCCCTGAAGATCCTGCGGCGTCCTGCTCGACGTTCCCATGCGTGGATAGTCACGGGCTTTGGCGGATTGAAGCCTCGTCTGACAGAGTCGGGGTCTCCCCGCAATTCGGTCAGGTTGGAGACGAGAGCTCGTGAGTCACGAACACCCCATCGAAGGCGGCCGCAAGAAACCGACCGCGCGTCGGATCGGTTTCTGGCTGGGACTCGTGGTCTTCGGGCTGACCCTGTCGGCAGGTTCTGTAGCTCCAGACCAGCCGCTCGTCGCTCGCATGGCAGCCGTCGCCCTCCTGATGGCCATCTGGTGGATCTCCGACGCCGTGCCGTTGGCCGCGACCTCCCTGCTGCCTCTGGTCTTGTATCCACTGCTCGGCATCATGAGCGGAAAGGAGGTCGCCCCGGTCTATGTCAACTATGTGATCTTCCTTTTCCTCGGTGGTTTCCTCATCGCCCTGGCCATGGAGCGTTGGAATCTCCACAAGCGCATCGCGCTGTCCATCATTGGGTTGGTCGGCGGCAGCCCCGCTCTGCTGGTGCTGGGTTTCATGATCGCCACCGCGTTCCTGTCGATGTGGATCTCCAATACCGCCACCGCCATCATGATGCTGGCGATCGGCTTGGCGGTGATTCGGGCCGAGGAGGAGTCCTTCGGCGAACCGGCCGTCGCCAATCTCTCGATCGCCCTCTTGTTGGGGATCGCGTACAGCGCGAGCGCCGGCGGCCTCGCCACTCTGGTCGGGACGCCGCCAAACCTGTCGCTGGTGCGCATCTTCGAGCTGACCTTTCCACGCGCCGCGGACGCTGGGGTTTCCTTTTCTTTCGGCCAGTGGATGCTGCTCGCCCTGCCGCTGTCTGTGCTTCTGTTGACGACCATCTGGCTCTTGATCACGCAGGTCTTTTTTCGCAGTCCTCCGGAGCTTCACCTTTCCTCGAACACCGTCGAGTCAGAGCGTCGCAAGCTCGGTGCGTTGACTCGTGAGCAAGCCGTGATTCTCGGCGTGTTCGTGGCCACTGCGGTGCTCTGGGTGTTCCGCAACGACCTGACCCTCGGTGCGTCGTTTCGCATTCCCGGCTGGTCCAATCTCCTCACCAACGGCGACCTGCTCGACGATGGCACGATCGCCATCGCCATGGCCCTGCTGCTGTTTCTGGTTCCGGCGAAGAACCGCTCCCCACAGGCACCGAGTTCGGGCGATCACTACGGCACGATCCTCGATTTCTCGGTCTTCGGCAGAGTCCCCTGGCACATCATCCTGCTGTTCGGTGGCGGCTTTGCGCTGGCCAAGGGATTCCAGACCTCGGGCCTCTCGGTCTGGGTCGCCCAGGGGTTCAGCGGGCTCGAAGGGACTCCGATTCCGATCATGATCGCGGCAATCTGCTTCACGCTGACCTTCTTGACCGAGCTCACCTCCAACACCGCCACCACCGAGATGACCCTGCCGCTCCTGGCCTCGATCGCCGTCGCCGCCAAGATTCATCCACTCCTGCTGATGGTTCCGGCCGCTCTTTCCACTTCGTGCGCCTTCATGATGCCGGTCGCCACACCGCCGAACGCCATCGTCTTCGGCAGTGGGCGCCTGCGCATCGCCGACATGGTCAAGATCGGCATCGTAATCAATCTCATCGGCGTCGCGCTCATTACGCTGCTGTTCACCTTGCTCGGCCCCGCGGTGTTCGGAATCGAGGCGGGAGTCTTTCCCGACTGGGCCAAGCCCGAATAGAGCCGGCCCCGTCGAGACAGCGGCGGCGGCTCGCCGCTCGAGTCGCAGTTGGCGATCTGCTGGGATTCGCGCTATCGTTCAACGACGATGAACGATCAAAATCTCGACGAGGCCTGTGTCTGCCCTCCCGAGCCGGACGAACCGAACCTTCGACCGGTCGAGGGAGACGAAGCCGACGAGGATCTCGCGCGGCTCGCGAAAGCACTCGGCCACCCGGCGCGGGTGAAGATCCTGCGGATCCTCGCCCGACGGCGGGAGTGCCTGTGCGGCGAGATCGTGCAGGAGCTACCGTTGGCCCAGTCGACCGTTTCGCAGCACCTGAAGATCCTAAAAGGCGCGGGCCTGGTGCGCGGGACCGTGGACGGCCCCCGAGTCTGCTACTGCCTGTCCGAGAGCGCGCTGCGCCGGGCGAAGGCGTTGATCGCAGCGTTGTGAGGCACGCCATGGACCAGACGCCACGCAAGAGACTCTCTCTTCTCGACCGCTACCTCACGCTTTGGATCTTCCTCGCGATGGTCGTCGGGGTGCTCGTCGGATCTCTCTTCCAGGGGCCGGTGGCACGGTTCAACGAGGCCCTGACGATCGGCGAGAACACCAACTTGCTGATCGCAGCGGGTCTGATCCTGATGATGTACCCACCGCTGGCCAAGGTGAAGTACGAGCTGATGCCCAAGGTCTTCGCCGACCGCAAGGTCCTCGGGCTTTCGTTGCTCCAGAACTGGCTCGTGGGCCCGGTGTTGATGTCGGCCCTCGCGATCGGATTCTTCGGGTTCCTCGCGCCGGCTCTCCTCGGCCCGGATCCGCGGTGGAGCCAGTACATGGTCGGCCTGATCCTGGTCGGGATCGCGCGCTGCATCGCCATGGTGCTGGTGTGGAATCAGCTCGCCGAGGGCAACAGCGAGTACGCCGCAGGTCTCGTCGCGCTCAACAGCGTGTTCCAGATTCTCACCTTCGGCGCCTATGCCTGGATCTTCGTCAGCGTCTTGCCGCCACTCTTCGGGCTGGACGGTGCGGTCGTGGAGGTGACGATCGGTGAGATCTTCGCCAGCGTGATGATCTACCTCGGAGTCCCGTTCGCCGCCGGATTCCTGAGTCGCCGGCTCTTGCTTCCTGCCAAGGGAGCGGAGTGGTACGACCAGATCTTCGTGCCTCGGATCTCGCCACTGACGCTCGTCGCCCTGCTCTTCACCATCGTCGTCATGTTCTCGACGCAGGGCGAGCGAATCCTGACTCAGCCTCTCGACGTGCTCTGGATCGCGATCCCACTCAGCGCGTACTTCGCCATCATGTTCCTCGTCAGCTTCCTGATGGCCTGGAGAGTCGGCGCCGACTACTCGCGTGCGGCGACTCTGGCGTTCACCGCGTCGGGCAACAACTTCGAGCTCGCGATCGCGGTCGCGATCGGCGTCTTCGGCATCGGCTCCCCGATCGCTTTCGCCACGGTCGTGGGACCACTGGTCGAGGTGCCGGTCCTCATCAGCCTGGTGCACGTGGCGTTGGCTCTTCGCCGGCGCCTCTACGCTCACCCAAACCGGTCGTGACCCCAAGAGTCGCTCGACCCCAGAGTCGCTCGATCAGCTGACGTCGCTAGCCGCGCGCCGCGAGCTCACGGTGGAGCCAGACGCGCGTACGGCGCCACTGGAGCACGACCGTGGCGCGCGACACCCCGAGAACTTCGGCGGTCTCCTCGAGCGTGAGACCGCCGAAATAGCGCAGCTCGACGAGGCGGGCCATCTCCGGATCTTTGGCGGCGAGGCTGAGCAGCGCATCGTCGAGGGCGACGAGGTCGGCGGGCTTCTGGCCCCGGTGCTCGGCCTCCGCCAGGGTGACCCGCCGCTGATCGCCGCCGCGCCTCTGTGCGTTGCGGGAGCGGGCGTGAGCGACCAGCACCCGGCGCATCATGTGCACCACACGGCCGACGAAATGCGCGCGATTTGCGAAGCGCACGCCGGTTTGCTCGCTGAGCTGAAGGTAGACCTCGTTGACCACGGCAGTCGCCTGCAAAGTGTGCCCCGAACGTTCACGACGCATCAGCCGGCCGGCGATGTGTCGCAGCTCGTTATAGACCACCGGGAGCGCGAAGTCGGCGACCTTGCCCTCTCCGGAGCTCCACTGCTGCAACACTTGGGTGAGATGCGCCCGGCGCTCGCCCGCATCGAGATCGGCGTGGGGCGCCATCACGGGCCGTCCTCCTGTTGCGCACGCTGCAGCTCGAGCGCGTCGCGCAATGCGACACCCTCTGCGTGAGCGCCACGGGCGATCGGACCGGCCGCTGCGAAGAGACCGAGCGCCTCGTCGAGCACATCGTCGGCTTCGTCGACCCTTCCCAGAGCGGCGAGGGTCTGCCCGTGACCGACCAGCCACGTGGCTAGGTGATGCGTGTCGCGGTGAGCTCGGCGGCCGATCCGGAGGATCTCCCGTTCCAAGGCCAACGCCTCCTCGGCGCGTTCCCACGCACGCAGCGAGCCGGCGAGGTCGCTCTGCGCGTAGAGAAAGTCGAGGTGCTCTTCGCCAAGCACTTGACGGATCGTCGTCACCACCTGTCGATACTGCAGCTCCGCCTCCGCGCGGCGGCCAAGGTCCTCGGCCACCGACGCCCAATCGACCGCGGACTTGAGAGTCTCGCGGTGCTCGGGTCCGAGCACGCGGCGACGTGTCGAGTACACCTCTTCGAGGAACTCGGCCGCCTCGTCCGGAAGCCCTTGTCGCTGCAGAAAGACACCCAAGATGCTCATCGACCGCAGCGTTTTCGGGTGTCCCGTGCCCAAGACCCGGCGCTTGGTCCTCAGAACCTCGCGCAGCTGCTCTTCGGCTTCGTCCACATCGCCGGTTTCCATGAGCAGGAGCGCCGTGTTGCCGATCGACTCGAGCGTCTCCGGATGGTCGGGTCCAAGGACGCGGCGACGCCCCTCCATCGCTTCACGGTGCAGGGCGGTCGCCTCGTCGAGTCGCCTCTGGGCCACCAAGAACACGGCCAGGTTGTTGATCGCACCGAGCGTCGCGGGATCCTCGTCGCCGAGCGCCTCGCGCAGGGTCGCGACCGCCCGGCGAGTGACCGCTTCGCCCTCGGCGTACGCGGCGCGATGGTAGAAGAGCTCGCCGACGAGCAGCTGCGCCCTCGCGGTGTCTGGGTGACCGGCGCCCCGGACGCGCCGACTGATCGCGACCGCCGCGGCGAGGTCGGCCTCGGCCTCGTCGAGACGCCCCATGCCCAGCCGCAGCCGACCGCGGCCGCGAAGCGACTCGAGAGTCCGCGGATGCTCCGCGCCGAGTAGCGCGCGCCGCTGCTCGAGCGCCAGCTCCTGCATTTCGAGAGCCTCGTCCCACAAGCCCAGCGCACCGAGCGATTCGGCCAACGACTGGCGGAGACGCGCCTGCAGCTGCGGCGTGTCCCCGTGGCGTTCTTCGATCACGGCACGCGCGCGCTCGAGGAACGAGCGTTCGAGGAGCGCCAGGGCCAGGTCGGTGAAACTCACACCTTCCAGCAGCGACACCAGCTCTTCCTGCCGCGCCAGCACCGCGTCGGGCTCGAACCGCTCGGACCAGCGCTCGCCCACGGTCCGGAGCAGCTCGGCGCGCAGCAAAGCCCCCATCGACGCCGGATCGACGGCCTGCAGCTGCTCGTCCTGGAAGCTCGCCGCGCGCTCGGCCTCGAGAGCCGCACGCCGGGCCGTGACGAGCGCGGCCTCGGCCCGCACGAAGCCGAGCACCGCCGCCGTCGTCGTGAGCCAGAGAGCGAGGAGTGCGGCCGCGGCCAGGAGCACCGCGGTGCGGTGACGGCGAATCAGCTTGCCCAGGCGATAGAGCCGCGTCGGAGGTCGAGCCTCCACCGGCTTGTCGGCGAGCCAGCGCTCGAGATCCTTCCGGAGCTCGGACACCGACGCGTAGCGGTCCTCGGGGCTTCGCTCGAGGCATTTCAGGACGATCCACGACAGATCGCCGCGCAGCTGGCGCTGCATCGAGTCGACGGTCAAGGAGCGCCTCTGCGCCACCGCCGCTCGGTCATCTTCGAGTGTCTCGAAGCGAAGATGCGGCGTCGGTGGCTCGCGGGTCTCGAGAATCGAGGTCAGCTCGTGCGGAGACTTGCCGTCGAGCTCCTCGTTCGAGTGCGGCGGCACACCGACTAGCAGCTCGTAGAGCACCACGCCGAGCGAGTAGAGATCCGACCGCGTGTCGGCGGAGAGTCGGCCTCGGATCTGTTCGGGGCTGCTGTAGACCGGCGTCCCGACGAAGGTGCCGACTTGGGTGTGGTTGGAATGCGCGCAGAGCTTGCGCTGCAGCGACTTGGCGACGCCGAAATCGATGATCTTGACCCGCGCGCGCTGCCGCGACTCGGTCTTCACCAAGATGTTGCTCGGTTTCAGGTCGCGATGGATCAACCCCTTCTGATGCGCATGCTGCACACCGTCGCAGACCTGGAGGAAGAGCTCCACCCGCTGGCGGAGGTCGAGCTCGAGGCGGTCGCAGTGAGCGTGGATCGCATGCCCAGGGACGTACTCCATGGCGAAGTACGACGCACCCGCTTCGGTGGCTCCGACGTCGTAGACCCGAGCGACATTGGAGTGGTCCATCAAGGCCATCGCCTGGCGCTCCGCCTCGAAGCGCGCCAGGACTTGCTCCGAGCCCAGCCCGCGCCGGATCAGCTTGAGCGCCACTCGACGCTCGACCGGCTCGTCTTGCTCGGCCAAGTAGACAGTGCCCATGCCGCCCGTTCCGAGAAGACCGAGAAGCCGATAGGGACCGACCATCGTCGGCTCTGCCGCGGCGTCGTCCAAGACGGTCTCGCTGCAGGGCAGCAGCGACAGGCCCGGGCACTCGTCGAGCGCGGCATCTTCGGCCAGTAGTTCATCGACCCGTCGCCGGAGCACTGCATCGTCGCCGCACGTGCGATTCAGGTAGGCAGTACGGCCCCTCTGCGTGAGCGTGAGCGCACGACTGAAGATCCGATCGACCTGCCACCAATCGTCACGATCCGAGACGGTGCCCTGATCCCCCACAAACTCAGGATTCATGCCGCAACTGTCACCAAGGTCCGTTGAGCAAGTTCGACCCACGACCGGGCCATCAGGGGAGAGGAAGGATTCCTCTTGATTTTAGCGCAGATTGACGACTCTAGCCTTCTCTTTCCGCATTTTCACCGACCTTTAACCCTGGTCTTCCTCGACTGCGTCTCCGCTGCTCGTCCGAGCGACCTGCTAGAGTCCTCCGGTGCGAGTGCTGACGACACGCTGCCTGACCGTGATCTTGCTCTGGGCGCTGTGCCCTGGCCTCACCGAGGCTGTCGAAAACCTCTGGCATCTCGCCGCGTCGGGCCATGCGGCGCACGCCATCGATCAGGGCGACGATCACAGGCCGGAGGGGGACGAGCACGGCTGCTCGGGCACCTTCCACTTGTGCAGCTGCCACCACTCGGCACCGACGATTCTCACGCCGCGGCCGGTCGGCATCGACCTGCCACTTCACGCCCGTGGCCTGGCGGCGACGGGGCCGCCGATCGAGAGCCCCGTGCCGGTCGAGCTGTTCCGCCCTCCGCGCGCCTGACGGCGGGCGGAGCGTGACCGCTCGACCGTGTGTCGAGCCTTCTCCCGCCTGTCGTTCAAGCCGGCGGTCCGTGACTCCCGTCGTCGGAGCCGACCGCCGACCCGAGAGCTCGACACTCGCGAGGAGGATCTCGCATGCATTCATCGACTTCGGTCGGAGGGCAGCCGCGTGGCCGCTGCCCCCGGCATCGTCTCGCCGACACCCGCGCCCATGCCGCGCACCCATTCGACACACAGCGCAGGGTCGTCGTCGCGCTGCTCGTCACGCTGTGGGGCGTGGCGTGGATCGCCTGCGGCCCCGAAAACGCAGGTCCCCACGATTCTGGAAGCCCCGCCGAGCGTCTCGAGAGCGACGACTCCGAGAGACATGACGACGACCTGGTGATCCTCGGAGCCGACGCGCTGCGTGGGCTCGAGATCGAAACGGCGCTGGCCGAGCGCCGCCCCCTGGCCCCCACCCTCGAGACCACTGGCCAGGTCGCCTACGACGAAGATCGCGTCGTCCACGTCGGCCCGCGCATCGACGGACGCGTCGTGCAGGCGCCCGTACGCCTCGGCGACCGCGTCGCGGCCGGGCAACTGCTCGCCACGCTCGACTCCGTGGCTCTCGGCACGGCCGAGGCCGACTGGCTCGCCGCGGTCGCGCGCGAGGAGCTGACGCGGCGCGAGCTCGAGCGCGAAGTGGCTCTCTTCGCCGACGAGATCACGTCCGAGCGGCAGCTGCTCGCGGCACGTGCCGAAACCCGCGTGGCGCGCGCCGAGCGCCGCCACGCCGAGCAGACTCTGCGTCTCTTCGGCCTCGACAGCGCGGCGCTCGAGCGCCTGGCGAGCGACGGCACCCCGTCGCTGCTGCGTCTGGTGGCGCCGCTCGGCGGCACCGTCGTGGAGAAACACGCGACGCTCGGCGAGCTCGCCGCCGCGAGCGAAAGCCTGTTCACCCTCGCCGACCTCGACCGCGTGTGGGTCTGGATCGATGTCTTCGAGCACCAGCTCGCCGGCGTCCACGTCGGCGACGCGGTCGAGGTACGGGTCGAGGCCTTTCCCGAGCGCGTGTTCACCGGCGACGTGAGCTACCTCGCGGCAGAGGTTCGCCCCGAGACACGCAGCGTGCGCGCCCGCCTCGACGTGCGCAACCCCGAGGGCACTCTGCGCCCGGGCATGTTCGCCTCGGTCCGTTTGGTCGACCCCCACGGCTCCAGCGACACGCCGAGCCTCGTGGTACCCGCCGAGGCGGTGATGCGCTCGGAGACCGAGACGATCGTCTTCGTGCCTCACGAACCGTCGACCGCCGACGAGCTCGGAGCGGAGCGCGGTTTCGATGCACGACGGGTCGAGATCGGGCGTCGTGAAGGAGCCTGGATCGAGGTGCTCGCGGGCCTCGAGGCCGGCGAGCCCGTGGTGACCACCGGAGCCTTCGTCCTCAAATCCGAACGCGCCCGTGAGCTGCTGGGCGGCGGTCACAGCCACTGAGAGCGAGGACGACACCATGCAACGCCTGATCGATTTCTCGCTCGACCACCGACTGTTGATCGTCGGCCTGTGGCTCCTGGTCGCCGTCTTCGGCGTCCACTCGATGCTCGAGCTGCCGATCGACGCCGTGCCCGACGTCACCAACGTGCAAGTGCAGGTGCTCACCGACAGCCCCGGCCTGGCGCCGGAAGAGATCGAACGCTTCGTCACCTTTCCGGTCGAGACCGCGCTCTCGGGTCTGCCTCGACTCGACAAGATCCGCTCCGTGTCGAAGTTCGGCCTCTCGGTAGTGACCGTCGTCTTCGACGAGGGGAGCGACATCTACTGGGCGCGCCAGCTGGTCTCCGAGCGCCTCGGCGAGGCCCGAGAAGCGATTCCGGAAGGCTATGGTGAGCCCACGCTGGGGCCGATCTCGACCGGCCTGGGCGAGATCTACCAATTCGAGGTCCGCTCCGACACACCCTGTCCGCCCGCGGGACCCGACACCGACGCCTGCCATACACCGATGGAGCTGCGCACGATCCTCGACTGGCAGATCCAGTACCGACTGCGCTCGGTACCCGGGATCGTCGAAGTCAACTCGTTCGGCGGCCAGCTCAAGACCTTTCAGGTGACGCTCGACGCCGAGCGGCTCACCGCCCACGGTCTCGCGGTGGGCGACGTGCTCGTCGCGCTGCGCGCCAGCAACCGCGCCGTCGGCGGCGGATCCATCACGCACCAGAGCGAGCAGGTCCTGGTGCGCGGCGAGGCGCTGGCGACGAGCCTCGACGATCTGCGCCAGGTCGTCCTCGCGCACGACGCGGCCGGCACCACCGTCACGGTCGACGACATCGCGACCGTCGAGCTGGCGCCACGCCTGCGCCAGGGTGCCGTGACTCGCGACGGCCGCGGTGAAGCCGTGGTCGGCATCGTCATGATGTTGCGCGGAGAGAACTCGCGCACCGTCGTGGAGCGCGTCGACGAGACGATCGGGGAGATCGAGCGGACGCTCCCTCCGGGGGTCACGATCGACACCTACTACGATCGCAGTGAGCTGATCGAGCGCACCCTTCACACCGTGGCAAAGAATCTCGCCGAGGGTGGTTTGCTGGTGATCGGGGTCCTGCTCCTCCTGCTCGGCAGTCTGCGCGGCGGCCTGATCGTCGCCTCGGCGATTCCGCTGTCGATGCTGACGGCGTTCATCGCGATGCGTCAGCTCGGGCTCTCGGGCAACTTGATGAGCCTCGGGGCGATCGATTTCGGCCTGATCGTCGACGGGTCGGTGGTGATGGTCGAGAACATCATCCGGCGTCTCCACGAGCGCCGTCACGAGTCTACGGTGACGCATCTCGAGAAGGTCCGGGAGGCGGCGCACCAGGTGGCGCGGCCTGTCGTCTTCGCGGTCGGCATCATCATTCTGGTGTATCTGCCGATTCTCGCGCTGCGCGGCGTCGAGGGCGCGATGTTCCGGCCCATGGCGCTCACCGTCGTCTGTGCTCTCGCCGCGTCGCTGCTGCTGGCGCTGACCCTGGTACCCGTGCTCGCCAGCCTCGCCTTGCGCACGCCGACCGAGAGAGAGCCCTTGCTCTTTCGCTGGGCACGGCGGCTCTACATACCGCTGCTCGATCGCACGCTGGCGCACCACCGCACCACCGTCGTCGCCGCGCTCGCGGTGTTCCTGGTGAGCCTGGCGCTCATCCCTCGCCTCGGCGCGGAGTTCATCCCGCGCCTCGACGAGGGTGCGATCGCGATGCAGATCTGGCGCCTGCCGTCGATCTCGCTCGACGCGTCGAACGCGATCTCGACGCGGGCCGAGCAGGTCGTGCTCGACGCGTTCGGACCGGAGGTCGAGACCGTGGTCTCGCGCACCGGGCGGGCCGAGATCGCCACCGACCCGATGGGCGTCGAGATCAGCGATACGTACCTGATGCTCAACCCGGAGAGCGGCTGGCGCTTCGCGTCGAAGGAAGCGCTGCTCGAAGCGCTCGAGACGACCTTGCACTTGCGCGTTCCGGGAGCGATCTTCAGCTTCTCGCAGCCGATCGAGCTACGGGTCGCCGAGCTGATCTCGGGCGTACGCTCCGATGTCGCCGTCCAGATCTTCGGCGACGATCTCGAGGCGCTGAAGGACACGGCCGACGAGATCGTGCGCGTCCTGGAAACGGTGCCCGGCGCCACCGACGTGAAGGCCGAGCAGACCACCGGCCTGCCCGTTCTGCGCGTGCGCGTCGATCGGCGGGCGGCGGCGCGCCTCGGTGTGCACGCCGACGAGATCCTCGAAGTCGTCGAGGCTGTCGGCGGCACTCCGGCCGGCACGGTCTTCGAAGGCCAGCGGCGTTTCGAGATCCAGGTGCGGTTCAGCCCCGCCGTGCGCGCGGACCTCGACCGCATCCGCGGCCTGAGGATCGCCGCACCGGCCGCGACGCCCGGTGGCGCGCGGCGGATGGTGCCACTCGAGCAGCTGGCCGACATCACGATCGAGGAAGGGCCGGCGCAGATCAGCCGCGAGCGCATCAGCCGACGGATCAGCGTCGAAGCCAACGTCCGCGGTCGCGATCTCGCCTCGTTCATCGCCGAGGCTCGGCAGGCGGTCGACGACTCCGTCGAGCTGCCGTCGGGCTGGTCGCTCGAATGGGGCGGCCAGTTCGAGAACCTGCAGGCGGCGATGCGGCGCCTCGGGGTCCTCGGACCACTGACGTTGCTGATGATCTTCCTCCTGCTCTACACCGCCTTCGGCTCGGCGCGGCTGGCGATTCTGGTGTCGCTGAACGTGCCGCTGGCGGTCACCGGCGGCGTGTTCGCCCTGGCGCTGCGCGGCGAGCCCTTTTCGATCTCCGCCGGGGTCGGCTTCATCGCCCTCTTCGGCATCGCCGTGCTGAACGGCGTCGTCCTCGTCTCCGAGCTGGTCTCGCAGGCCGAGAGCTCACCGCGCGACGCCGCACGCCGCGCCGCGCTGCGCCGACTGCGCCCCGTGTTGATGACGGCGCTCGTCGCGTCGCTCGGCTTTCTGCCGATGGCGCTGGCGACCAGCGCCGGCGCCGAGGTCCAGCGCCCGCTGGCGACCGTCGTCATCGGCGGCCTCGTCACCTCGACCCTGCTCACCCTGCTCGTGCTGCCGACCGTGTACGCGGCGATCGGCGCACCGAAAAGAAAGACCGAACGCCGATCTCACCCACGCCCTCGCCAAGGCGAAATGATGAGCCAGGTCCGCCGCATGCAGTGACCCGACTCTGCGAAGCTCTCAGCTTGGTAGACTAGACAGATTGCTGACCGACATGGAAGCAACACCCTCTGTGGATACAGCCTGCGACAGGTCGAAGACCGCTCATGTCCCCTCCCACCCTCACTCCATTGCTAGATCCTGCGGTCACCGGTACCCGGGATGCTCCCAGGGCCGTACCGAACGTAGAGATTGGATTCTGTCCTGAACAGGAGCCCGAGATCCTCCAGAAAGTGAGGTCTCAATGGGGAGATCGGGTCAACCGAATCGTCCTCGACCGACAGGTCTTCAGGCGGCATGTCTTCGGTTTGACCTACGACACGGTCTCAGACCCGATTGTCCTGGTGAAAACCAAGAAACTCGGCGTGATCGTCCCTAATCTCCTTCGGTTCAGGCATGTGATCGACACCCTGAGAGATCACTACCATGGCCAGGCGGGTGGCACCTATGGAACGAGGCAAGCGTTGGGAAATCCCCACGGTCTCAAGGCCTCGACCGACACCAACATCTATTTCCAGTTCGCCGGGAACGCCAAAGCGTTCCTGGCCGATCTCAAACCCAGGTTGCCTGCTCCGGCCCGCGCCAACATCGAGTCCGCGTCACCGCCCGATGTGAACGCCGCCTTCTCGATCATCCCCGGGAAAGCATGTATCCGCCCAGGCATCCACGCAGACGTTCGCCGGGTCGCCTGGCAGGCGAACGTCTTGACGCTCCGATGGTTCGGACACGGGATGGCGGGCAGCATCATGGCCAAACCCGGCTATCGGACAGATCTCAACGACATCGCCGCTCTTCTTCTCCACTGTCGATGCAACATCTTGGTCCTCCATCTCTGTAGTTGCGGGAAAGAAGGTCAAGCAGCCAGCAACCAAGACCACTTTCGAGTCAAGGACGTTCCGGTCGCCATCTTCGAGAAACTCCAGCAGATCCAGGGCTGGCACTCACTGAGCGTCCAAGGAGATGAAGCCCGCATCCATTCGGATCGCTCGACGACGATGTGGATGAGCAACACCGTCGACGTCGCTTGGGGTGATCGCATCACTGTGCTCAATCTGACGACGACGAACATCAACGATCTGCCCTGAGACGGCCCGCGATCGGCTCGGGCTCACGAGCCCGCTAAACTGGCGCCATGGCGCGGCGCATTCCCTCGATTCCGCAGATCTACCGCAACGTGAACCGGTGGCGGGAGATTCTCGGCGTGGTCGGCAAGTTCGGCATCGGCGAGGGTCTGGCGCGGCTCGGGCCGGGAATCGCGCGCGACCTGGTGCCGCTCGGCCGCGAGGTGGCGCATCTATCGCACGAGACGCGGGTGCGTCTGGCCTTCGAAGAGCTCGGGCCGACGGCGATCAAGCTCGGGCAGGTGCTTTCGACGCGTAGCGACGTCGTCGGAGCACGGCTGGCCAAAGAGCTCGAGAAGCTGCAGAACCATACGCCGCCGACACCCTTCGACGCAGTGCGCGACACCGTGGAACAGGCCCTCGGCCAGCCGCTCGAGCAGCTTTTCGCGCGCTTCGACCCGGAGCCGATCGCGTCGGCGTCGATCGGCCAGGTGCACGGCGCGCGGCTGCTGCCGTCGGCCGACCCGATCGAGGATCCGGAAGCGTTCGCCGCCGGTCCGCCGCCGCCGGGCGACGAGGTGGTGGTGAAGGTGCAGCATCCGGGCATCCGGCGCATCGTCCGGGTCGACCTCGAGATCCTGGCGGGGCTGGCGCAACTTGCCGAGCGCCTGCCCGAGTACCGCGCATACCGGCCGGTGGAAACTGTCGCCGAGTTGCAGCGCACGCTGCTGCGCGAGCTCGACTTCACCACGGAGGAGCGCCACCTGAGCGAGTTCCGCTCGCTCTTCGAAGACGACGGCTCGGTGCGGATTCCGCGCCCGTACACCGACCTCTCGAGCGAGCGCGTGCTCACCATGGAGCGCCTGCACGGAGTGACGATCAGCGAGACGGCGGCGCTCCGCGAGCGCGGCCACGATCTCGACCGCATCGCGAGGCGCGGCGCGCGGATCTATATGGACATGGTGTTTCGCTACGGCGTTTACCATGCCGATCCGCACCCCGGGAACGTCCTGGTGCTCGAAGGCGATGTCGTCGGCCTGATCGATTTCGGCATGGTCGGCCGGCTCGACGCCCAGCTCCGTGAAGACGTCGAGGACATCCTGCTCTCGCTGCTCACCGGCGACGCCAACCACCTGATGGCGCTGATCATTCGCGTCGGGCAGGCGCCGCAGGACCTCGACCGCCCGGCGCTCGACGTCGACCTGGCGGAGTTCGTCGCCCACTACACGCGCCAGGAGGCGGGCGACTTCGATCTCGCCGGCGCACTCACCGACATGGTGAACATCGTCCGTCGCCACCGCATCCAGCTGCCGGCGCGCTTCTCGATGCTGGTGAAGATGCTGATCGTGCTCGAGGGCAGCGCACGTCTGCTTGCACCGCGCTTCAGTCTGCTCGAGGTGATCAGCGGCTATGAGAAACGACTAGTCTTGCGACGCCTGGCGCCGCGACGCCGCGTGCTCAAGCTGATTCGCCTCTACGGCGAGGTGGAGAACCTGCTCGAGGTGATGCCGCGGCACATGATCGAGATCCTCGAGCAGCTGCAGAGCGGCAAGTTCGACGTCCACCTCGATCACCGCGGCCTCGAACCGTCGGTCAACCGCCTGGTCTGGGGACTGGTGACGAGCGCGCTCTTCCTCGGATCGTCGCTGCTCATGGCGTTCCGCGTACCGCCGAGCCTCTACGGCTTCTCGGTGCTCGGCCTCGCCGGCTACCTGCTGAGCACTGTGCTCGGCCTGCGCCTGCTGCGTGCGATCAACAAGAGCGGCCATCTCGACCGCGGCAAGCGTTGACGCGTCAAGACCGCCCGGTGTCGACGTCGTCTCCCTTGTCGTCCACCGGCTCGAGGCGCTCTTCGAGGCGCTGGTAGTCGTCCTCGATGATCGCCTCGTAGTGCGCCGCGCGTCGGCGCAAGCGCAGAATCAGCCCGACGGCGACGGCGAGCAGCAGAACATAGCCGCCGGCGAGCAGCCAGAGCGGCAGGCGCAGGACCATCGCCTGTCCGGCGGCCAGCACCGCGAGGAGCGGCTCGGCGACGACGGCGACCAGCCAGGCGGCGGCGGCAAGCGGCGGACCGAAGGGCGCATGCGGTAGTCCGGTGACGCGCTGCATCACGATGCCGTGCACCACCCCGAGCAGAAAAGCGAGGCCGACGGCGAAGACGACGCCCTGGGGCCCGAGAAACGCACCGATCGCGGCGGCGAGTCTGGCGTCGCCGAGGCCCATCGGCTCGAGGCCCAGGAGCAGGCCGAAGACCCGGCGAATGGCGTCGAGGACGAGGAATCCAAGGGCCGCGCCGGAAAGGGAGAGCACGAGCCCGGAGAGCAGCAGGTCGGCATCGACCGACAGGCCGAGCAGGCCGACCAGCCAACGATGCGACAGCGGCTCGACGAGGCGATCCGGGACCAGCGTCGACGCCGCGACGCCGGCGGCGACACCACCGAGGGTGAGCAGGTCGGGAATCAGCTTCACCAGGTAGTCGGTCGCGCACACCGCGAGCAGGAGAAGGGTGAAGGCGTAGAGCGGCCAGCCGCCCGGCTCCGCACCGAAGCGCCCGGCGAGGATACCAAATGCAACCGCGCCGGCCGCCTCGAGCCAAGGCGCCGTGAACGGCAGCGTACGCTCGCGCAGCGCCAGGAGCGGCGGCACCAGGCGACGGACCATGTGTCCGCCCAGGGCGCCGACAACAACCGCTACGACGACACCGAACGTCATCGGCGGACGAGGAGAGACGGTTGGCTATAGTCTGGCATCGAACTTGCTTTTACTAGAACGTGAGAAAGCTTCACTCCTCTGGGGCCTCGTGGTGAATGGAGACGCCGCGAGGCCCTGACTGCGTCTGGCGGGTCTGAACGGACGTCTGGACGAACGTTTCAGGCCTTTCGACCCGTCGATGGCGTTCCCAGGTCGCGTCGGCTCCCGAATCGGCTGGGCACTCCCGTCCTCCAAAGAGGACAGCTTCTCGCGGTGACACCTCGTCGATCGCGTCGGCACGGTGAGCCGTTCTGGCGTAAGACCCGCAGGAACGGCCGATCCTGCCCCGCGCATGCTGCCGCAGGCGGCGCGGCGGCGCAAGCGCGACGCGCCGGAGGCCGGCTCGACGACGAACTCGTCTCGCTCTGGTAAATTCGGCGCCTCATGGACCATTCGATCGACGCGTTGCTCGTCACGACGGCGACCGCGACCTTCCTCGGTATCAGTGCCCAGGTCGTCGCGCACCGTTTCAAGCTCCCGGCAATTCTGCCTCTCCTGGTTCTCGGTATGGCGTTCGGCCCTCAAGGCGTCGGGCTCTTCGATCCGAGTGTTTTCGGTCACGGACTCGAGGTGGTGATCCACCTCGGCGTCGCCGTGATTCTCTTCGAGGGTGGCCTTTCGCTCGACCCGCGTCAGTTGCGCACGGTCGGCGGCTCACTTCGCAATCTGCTCACCATCGGCATGCTGGTCACCTGGGTTGGCGCCGCCACCGTGGCGCACTACGCCACCGGGATCTCGTGGTCGACGGCGGCACTCTTCGGCGCCATCGTCACGGTCACCGGACCGACGGTGATCGCGCCGCTCCTGCGCCACATGGTCGCGCCCAAGAAGGTGCGCACGCTGCTGCTCTCGGAAGGGCTGATGATCGACCCGATCGGGGTCGTCCTCGCCTATCTCGTCCTGCAGTGGATCGAGCGTGCCAACATGGGCTTGCAGCAGCTGACGATCGAGCTCGCGACGCTCACCTTCGCCGGCACCGTTCTCGGGTACGTCGCCGGCATGCTCGCGGTCTTCGCGGTGAAGCGTCGCTCCCTGCCCGAAGAGCTGCGCAATCTGGTGATCCTGTCACTGCTGGTGATGTGCTTCCTGCTCGCCGAGATGCAGGCCCCGCAGTCGGGCATCCTGGCGGCGGTAGTGATGGGCCTCACCGTGTCGGCCGCCGACATCCCGGACCTGAGCCCGTTGAAGGCGTTCAAAGGTCAGCTCACGGTGCTCATCATCTCGGTGCTCTTCGTGCTCCTCTCGGGTCAGCTCGATCTCGAGGCGGTGCGAGGCCTCGGCTGGGAGGGCGCGCTGGTCGTCGCCGGCCTGATCTTCGTCGTCCGACCGCTCGCCGTGTTGCTGTCGATTCCGCCGACGAGGATGCCGTGGAAGGACATCACCCTGCTCGGCCTGACCGCGCCGCGCGGCATCGTCGCCGCCGCCTTCGCCTCGTTGTCCGCGATCCAGCTGCGCGCCGCCGGCGACGTGACCGACGCGGCGATGCTCGAGGGACTCGTCTACCTCGTGATCCTCGCCACCTGCACCTGGGCGACGGTGATGGCGGGCCTCCTGCCGCGCTGGCTGGGTTACCTCGACGATCCGTCGCGTCGCCGTATCGTGCTCGTCGGCGTCAACGGTTTGACCGACTCGATCGCCCGGCTGATGCTGTCGCGCGACTGGTTCGTCGTCGTCGTCGATTCGTCGCTGCGCAAGCTCGCTGCGTTCCGCGGGCTCAAGATCACCACCGTGTCGGGTGACGCGCGCGATGCCCAGACCTACGAGCGCGCCGGCGTCGAGCGTGACACGCGCGTGCTGGCCCTGACCACCAACGACGAGCTCAATCTGCTCGTCGCCGACCTGGTGCGCAACGAGTTCGGCGTCGATCATCCGGTGGTCTCGATGCAGCAGCAGTTCAGCGAGTTCGGCAGCCTTCGCCAGGCCTGGGTCGACCTGCTCGGCAATCACGACATCGATCTGCCGCGCTGGAGCCGGCGCCTCGAGGACGGCGCCGCCGAATTGCTGACCATCGACATGTTCCCGGACGACGAGAGCCGGCAAACTCTCACCTCGATGCTGCGCGAGCGGCCGAAAGACATGGTGGTCGTCTGCGGCTGGCGCGGCGGAAGGCCGGTTTTCGAATGGACCGTCGAGGAGCTGGACAAGCTCGACGAGATCTCGCTCCTGATTCGCGACTCCTTGCGCGACGAGATCAACGCGCTGCTCGCCGCAGACGAGTCCGAGTCCGTCGAAAAGGACACTCCGCCCGAGTCGGCCGACGACGGAGAGGCTCGAGATCTCGCCGCGGCGTCCGAGACGACGGCCAACTTGGCGACCGGTCGATCGGCGCTGGATCGACGCACGACGGGCGAGGTGACGCCCTAGCGTCGACCCACGAGCCGGCCGCGAGGCCGGAAACGGTGGTCGCCCGAGGACCCGGGCGAGAATGCTATCGTGCCGGCCGGAGGACCCCGATGAGCGATTTCGTCGACGCCCCCCGCCCCGTGCGCGAGGGAGAAGAGCTCGATCTCGAGCGCCTCGGCGCCCATCTCGACGAGCATCTCGATCCGGCGCTCGGCGCCGGCGACGGACCGGTCGAGGTCGAGCAGTTCCCTAGTGGCTACTCGAACCTCACCTACCTCTTGCGCAAGGGCGAGCTCGAGATGGTGCTGCGCCGGCCGCCGTTCGGCAACCGCGTGAAGTCGGCGCACGACATGGGCCGCGAGCACCGCGTGCTCTCGGCGCTACAGGGCGCCTATGCCCCGGCACCGCGGCCGTACCTTCTGTGCGAAGACGAAGACGTGCTCGGCGCGCCGTTCTACATCATGGAGCGTCGGCGCGGCGTGGTGCTGCGCGCACGTGTGCCCCGCGGCCTCGAGCTGCCGCCGGTGCTCGTGCAGCGCCTGTGCGAGAGCTTCGTCGATCGCCTGGTCGAGCTCCACTGTCTCGACGCCGACGCCATCGGCCTCGGCGACCTGGGGCGACCCGAGGGCTACGTCGAGCGCCAGGTCCACGGCTGGATGAAGCGCTACGAGCGCGCGCAGACCGACAGCTGGCCGGAGTTCGACCAGGTCGGCGCCTGGCTGGCGAGCGAGGTTGCTACCTCCGGCGACGGCGGCGCGGCGCTGATCCACAACGACTACAAGTACGACAATCTGCTTCTCGACCCCGACGATCTGCACCGCATCGTCGGCGTGCTCGACTGGGAGATGTGCACGCTCGGCGACCCGAGGATGGATCTCGGCACCACGCTCGCCTACTGGGTCGAACCAGGAGACCCCGAGCCGCTGCGCAACGCCGCGTTCGGTCCCACTGCTCTGCCCGGCAGCCTCGACCGGCGGCAGCTCGCCGAGCGCTGGGCCGCTGGCATGGAGCGCGCCGGCGGCGCCCCGGCGCTCGACGACCTCGTCTTCTTCTACGCCTTCGGCCTCTACAAGCTGGGCGTGATCGTGCAGCAGATCTACTACCGATACTTCAAGGGCCACACGCAGGATCCACGCTTCGCGCAGATCAACCAGCTGGTCGGTCTGCTCGGGCGAGTCGGCGCCGCGGCGATCGAGCGAGGGTCGATCTGAGGCCGTGGGCATCGAGTCGATTCTGCGCTTCGTCGTCGAGCGCTTCGTGCTCCCCCCGGCCTGTTTGCTCTGGCTCGGCCTGATCGGCCTGCTCTTCGTGATGCTCCGCCGCGATGCCCAGCGCTACGGCCGCTCCTTCGGCCTCAAGCTGCTGGGCTTGGCGATGCTCGGGCTCTTCGTGCTCTCGCTGCCGGTCACCGCGACCCTGCTGGCGCGCAGCCTCGATCGCTACCCCCATCTCGACCTCGACGACCCGACCGCGGGCGGCATGTATCGCGCCGACGCCATCGTCGTGCTCGGCGCCGGCTACCGCACCGGCGGCGAGGAGTGGGGCGGCGACGTGGTGTCGCCAGCCGGCCTCGACCGCCTGCGCTACGGAGCGGCGCTCCATCGCCGCACCGGCAAGCCGCTGTTGGTCACCGGCTACACCGCGCCGACGATGGTGGCGGCGATGGAGGGCGACCTCTCGACGCCCGTGCGCTGGACTGAAGACCGCAGCTACACGACCTGGGAGAACGCCGCCTACAGCGCCGAGATCCTGCACGCTGCGGGGATTCGCCGCGTCTACCTGGTGACCCACTTCTGGCACATGCCGCGCTCGATGATCGCCTTCACTCGGCACGGACTCGATCCGATTCCGGCGCCGATGGGTTTCACCGCGCCGGCGCGCAGCACGAGCCTAGTCGAGCGGCTGCTGCCGGCGACGGCGCCCCTGGCGGCGGCCAACGCGATCTACCACGAGTGGGTGGGGATCGTCTGGTACCAGATCGCCCGCCGCAAGGCCTGAGCCGCTTGCTCGGCCCCGAGCGAACCGTTCAGCCGAGCAAGAGCTCGAGATCGTCGATCGTCAACGCCCGCAGCAGCGATTCGTCGCGCGCCACGATGGCGTCGGCGAGCTCGCGCTTGCGCTCCTGCAGCTCGAGGATCTTTTCTTCGACGGTGTCTCGCGCGACGAGCCGGTACGCGGTCACCGGCGCCTGCTGGCCGATGCGGTGGGCGCGGTCGATCGCCTGGCTCTCGATCGCAGGGTTCCACCATGGATCGAGCAGGAAGACGTAGCTCGCGGCCGTGAGATTCAGACCCACGCCGCCCGCCTTGAGGCTGATCAGGAAGAGTGGGATCTCAGGATCGTCCTGGAAGCGGTCGACGCGCCGCTGGCGATCCCGTGTCCGGCCGTCGAGGCGCACGTGGCGCCAGCCGCGGCGCTCGATCTCGTGCTCGAGGATGTCGAGCAGACGCACGAATTGCGAGAACACCAGCGCCTTGTGCCCCTCGGCCACGACTTGCTCGAGCTGATCGAAGAGCAGGCCGATCTTGGCGCTTTGGGCGCGCGTCGTGCGGCCGAGCACCAGCCCCGGGTGGATGGCCGCCTGGCGCAGCCGCAGCAATGCTTCGAGCACCAGGATCTTCGAGCCCGTCACTCGCGCACCTCGCGCGCCGTCGAGCGACGGACGCAGCGCCTGGCGGTAGTGGTCGCGCAACTCGTCGTAGCGACGGCGCTCGGCGCTCCCGAGCTCGCAGCGCAGGGTCACTTCCTGCTTCGGCGGCAAGTCCTCCAGCACTTGGCTCTTGGACCGGCGGAGGATCAGCGGCCGCAGCGCGCGGGCGATGACTTCGAGCGCCTCGGCCGCGAGCTCGGTCTTGCCGACCGCGCCGGCGAGCGCGGGCAGCCGGCCGAGCAAACCGGGATTGAGGAACTCGAAGAGCGACCACAGGTCGCCCAGGTGATTCTCGACCGGCGTGCCGGTGAGCGCCAGGCGCTGCGACGCCGGCAGCAGACGCGCCGCCTTCGCCGTCTGGGAGCCCGGGTTCTTGATCGCCTGCGCTTCGTCGAGCACCACGGTGTGCCAGCGCACCTCGGCGAGGCGCGCGGCGTCCCGCCGTAGGGTGCCGTAGGTGGTGAGCACGAGGTCGATGTCGTCGAGGCGCTCGAGCAGGGCGCGTCGGCGCGCGCCGTGGTAAACGCCGACGCGCAGCTCTGGGGTGAACCGCGCGGCCTCGCTGCGCCAGGTGTCGAGCAGGGTGCGCGGCACGACGATCAGGGCCGTGCTGTCCGTGGCGTGCCGAGCGACTCGATGGGTCTCGAGCAGGGCCAGGAGCTGGACCGTCTTGCCGAGGCCCATGTCGTCGGCCAGGCAGCCGCCGAGGCCGAGCGAGCCGAGCCACTGCATCCAACCGACGCCTTGGCGCTGGTAGTCGCGCAGCGTGCCGCGGAAGCTCGCGGGTGGATCGACCGGCTCGACGCGGCCGCGGTGCGTCGCCGCGCGGCGCAGGCGTTCGAAGCGTGCATCGGCATCGACCTCCAGGCTTCGCGCGTCGAGTAACGCATCGAGCAGCAGTGCTTGCGCTGGGTGAAAGCGCAGGGCGCTGTCCGACCCTTCGAGCGCCAGCGCCACGAGCGCCTCGAGCCGGCGCCGGACGGCCGGCGCGAGATAGCCGCGCCGTTCGTCTCCCAGGTCGATCGTGGTTCCTCCACCGTCTTGCAGCAAGCGCAAGAGCTCGGGCAGCGCGACGGTGCGCTCGCCGAAGGACACGACACCCTCGAGGTCGAACCAATCGATCGCCGTGCGCAGGCTCAGTTGCTCGACGCCGCGCTCGACGCGCGCACCCTCGACTTCGACCCGCCAGCCGGCGTCGAAGGCAGCATCGAGCACAGCCGCCAGCTCGGCGGCCGGCACCGAGCCCGACGCGCGATCGAGCAAGGTCGGGTCGCGCGCGACACCGAGCTCTTCGACGGCGGCCTCGAGCCGCTCCTCGGCGGCGCGGTCGCGCACCAGCACGCGGCCACCTCCGGGGTCGACGAGGCGCGGACGCGGATCGTGCGGCGCGACCTCGTGCTCGCCGTAGAGCAGGCGGATCTCCATCTCGAGGCGACCGCGATGCATTCCGCCGGTCACGCGCAGCAAGCCGGTCGGCGCCTCGTGCACCTCCGGCCAACGCCAGGCCTCCGGCAGGGCGAGTTGCGGGCGGTGCGGACGTTCGTGGACTTGCTCGAGAAACTCGAGGACGTCGCCCGGCGCAACGTCGAGGGGTCCGTGGCGGAGCTCGTCGACCCAGGAGGCATCGTGAGCCTCCAGCCGGGCCAGTGACTCGCCGAAGCAGAGCAGTCCGGGGCCGGCGGCGGCCGGGAAGGCTGCAACGACCTCTTCGGCCGAACGATGCTCGAGCGCTCCGTCGGGCCCACGGCGCTCGAGACGCCCACCGAGCCGCGCGCCGTCGTCGTCGCGACGACCGACGTCGAGGCCGAGCCGCCAGGGCGCACCGTCGTCCCAGCGGAGAGGATGCAGAGTCCGCTCGGTGGCGTCGAGCCGGCCGAGGCGACCGAGCGCGGCGAGCGGCGGAACCAGCGTCGGCCACAGCGCCGACGGCAGCGCGATTCTCTCGACCCCGCGGCCGGGTCCTGCATCGGAACCCACCGGGGCACCGGCGGCGAAGGCCAGCAGCGCCGCCGCAAGGGCGCGGAGCTCCGCGGGCTCGACGACGCCGAGAGAGCGGCGCGACAGGGCTCGCGGACGCACGGGGAGCTTTCCGGACGCGTCCGAGGTCCCGGCGGGCGACTCGACGAAGCGTAGAAGCAGCATCGTCTCGCCGGGCCAGAACACCGCCAGCCGGCGCCGCTGATTGCGATCGGGAAAGGGTTCGAGCGCGACGAAGAGAGTCCCGGTCGGCGCCGGTGATCGTCGGACTCGCGGGTGCGCATCGTGCCCGGGCACCGGCGACTCCGACGCGAAGAGTCGCCGCCAGGCGCCGGAGGCTCGGCCGCCGCCGTCCGCCAGGGCCTCGAGCCGCATCTCGACGGCGCGGCAGGCCGCCCACAGGTGAGCGCAGCTGCCGGCGCGCGCGAATCGGCGACAGTCGCAGCGTAGCTCGGCCTTTCCCCGGGTCTCCCCTTGGGCCGCACCACTCGAAGGCACTTCGAGCGTGACGAAGTGGTCGTCGACACCGTCGCTCGACACCATGATCTCGAGCGAGCTCTCGAGCGAGTGCACTCTCTTGGAGTCGACGACGCCGCCGAAGATCGCGACGCGGCCCTGCGCAACCAGCGAGTCCCCTCGGCGGCGATCGGCCTCGGAGATCGCGGCGGCGCTGCGCTCGATCAGCTGCTGCAGCTGGGCTTCGACACGGCGGGGGAGCGGGCGGGCGGGCACGGCCGACTCAGGCTCTCATGCCGCACCGTCCGGTGCCATCGGGCTGCCGGCTTCGACGCGCTCGAGCGATCCACCAAAGACGTGGCGAATGCGCAGAACGAGCAGCGAAGCGACCGTCGCCAGGCCGATGGTCAGCGCCCACCACAGGCCGATCGGACCCCAGCCGAGACCGAATGCGAGTCCGGCACCGATCGGGATGCCGATCAGCCAGTAGCCGACGAACATCAGCACCGCCGGAAGGCGCGTGTCGGCGGCGCCACGCAGAATGCCGGAGCCGACCGCCTGGACACCGTCGGCCACCTGGAAGATCGCGGCGATCGGCAGCAGCTGGGCGGCCAGCGCGACCACCGCCGTCTCCGGCGTGTAGAGCCGCGCCAGGAACGACGGGAAGAGTGCGAACGCGGAGGCCGACACCAGCATGACGGCGCCGCCCAGCGCCAGACTGACGCGCATCGCCCGCCGCGCGCCCTCCGGGTCGCGTCGTCCGATCGCGTTGCCGACCCGTGTCGCCGCCGCGCCGGCGATGCCGAGCGGCACCATGAACGCCATCGACGCCAGGTTGATCGCGATCTGGTGGGCCGCGAGCTCGAGCGTGCCGAGGTTTCCCATGAGTAAAGCGACGCAGGCGAAGGCGCAGAACTCCATGCTCAGCTGGACACCGATCGGCAGACCGAGACGCAGCATGGAGAGATAGCCCTCGAGGCGGAAGACGGCGGCCCGCAGGTCGCGAAGATACGGCGCGAGCACGCGCCAGCCAGCGGCGAGAATCACCGCCGCCATCACCCAGCGCGAGATCGAGGTGGCGTAGGCCGAGCCGAGCACGCCAAGGCGCGGCGCACCGAAGAAGCCGAAGATCAGCGCCAGGTTGGCCGGAACGTTCACCGCATTGCCGATGGCGATGGCGAGCAGCGCCTGGCGGACGCGACTGGTCGCCTGCAGTGTCTGACGCAGCACGGTGAAGACGAGCAGAGGCACATTGCCCCAGATCAGCCCGCGAATGTACTCCGCGGTGGGCACGATCAGCTCCTCTTGCTGGCCGAGCAGGCGGAGCAGCGGGCCCATCTCCCACATCGCCAGCGACAGCGGGACGGCGAGCACGATGGCGAGCAGCAGCCCTCGCTGCAAAGCGCGCGCGAAGGCGATGTCGTCGCCGGCGCCGTCGGCCTGCGAGACGAGGGGATCGAGCGCCATCAAAATGCCCATGGCGAAGATCTGCAGGCCGATCGCCAGCACGTTGCCGAGCGCACCGGCGGCGAGCGCTTGGGCCGAGACGCGGCCGAGCATCATCGCGTCGATGACGCCCATGGCCATCAACCCCATTTGCACGATCACTACCGGCGCCGCCAGGCGCACGGCAGCGCGCAGCTCTCGGCGCACCGCATCGCTCACTGGCGGATTGTGTCGCGTCGCGCGCGCCGGTGCCAGCGTCTCGGCCCGCGAACCGGCTCGCGCGTCAGCCGGTGAGTGCCTGCAGCAAGTCGTCGACCAGGTCGTCGGGATGCTCGAGGCCGATCGACAGGCGCAGCAGATCCGGCGGCGTCGGCGTCTCGGGTCCCTCGATCGCCGCACGATGCTCGATCAGGCTCTCGACGCCGCCGAGGCTGGTGGCGCGCTTGAAGAGGCGACACCGACCGACCACTGCGGACGCGTCGTCGAAGCCACCGCGCACGCGGATCGACAGCATAGCGCCGAAACCGCTGGCTTGCGCCTTCATCACCTCGTGTCCTGGATGGCTCGGCAGCCCGGGCCACAGAACCTTCAGAACGCCGGGATGCTCCGCCAGCGCCCGCGCCACCTCCGCCGCCCCCTCTTCGTGAGCGCGCATGCGGCACGGCAAGGTCTGCAAGCCGCGCCGGATCAGCCAGCAGTCGAACGGCGCCGGCGCCGCGCCGGCCTGCTCCTGGACCGCACGGATGCGACCGAAGAGTCCCTGTCTGTCGGTCACGGCGGTCTCGGCGGTGAGCTCGTGCGAGGCGACGACGACGCCTCCCTGCACGTCGCTGTGGCCGCCGAAGTACTTGGTCGACGAATGGACGACGAGATCGGCGCCGAGCTCGAGCGGGCGCTGCAACACCGGCGTCGACCACGTGTTGTCGACCAGGACGCGTGCCCCGACCCGGCGCGCCGCCGCCACCACGCCGGCGATGTCGGTGATGTGCAGCTGCGGATTCGACGGCGTCTCGACCAGCACCAGCGCCGCCGGCTCGGCGAGCGCGCGGCGCGCGGCGTCGAGGTCCGAGAGCTCGACGAAGCGCACCTGGAGCGAGGGATGGTGCTCGGTGAGCAGCACGCGCGTGCCGTGGTAGATGTCGCGCGGCGCCACCACGCGGCTCGCCGCCGGCAGGGCGCGCAGCACCGCGTCGATCGACGCCAGGCCCGACGCGAAGCAGGCCGCCGCGCCGCCGCCCTCGAGGGCAGCCACGGCGGTCTCGAGCGCGCGGCGATTCGGGTTGCCCTCGCGGATGTAGAGGTACTCATCGGGCAGAGAACCGTCCGGACGACGCTCGAAAGTCGTCGACAGGTGGATCGGCTGCGCCACCGCACCGGTCGACGGGTCGGTGCGCAGGCCGGCGTGCACGCTCACGGTCTCGATCTTGGGGGCTGTGCTCATCGCGAGACCTTAGCAGCAGCTCGCGACGCGATCGAGTACGGCGCGACCGACCGCCGACCCGCCGACCACGCCGCGCGCCGAGCATGGATTGGCGTCGAGCGCCGACGGCTCGTAGGGCAAGGCCAGCGGCGCGTCGTGAGCGGCGCCGGACGCCAAGCGGCGGGCCAGGTGGTCGACCACCGAGCGCACCTGCGCGTAGCCGGTGCGCAGCAGGAACGTCGGAGCCCGGCCGTAGCTCTTCATGCCGACGAGGTAGAGCCCAGGCTCGGCCAGGCGCAGCGCGTCCTCGCCGTGCTCGGGCACACTGCCGCAGGAGTGAATGTTGGGGTCGATCAAGGGTGCGAGGCCGCGCGGCGCCTCGACGCCTGGATCGAGATCGAGGCGCAGCTCGCGCAGGAACGACAGGTCGGGGCGAACGCCGGTGGTGACGACCACCTGGTCGACCTCCACAGCCGCCGCCTCCTCACCGTCCGGCGCGCGGCCGGCGATGCGCACCGCGTCGGCCGGCCCGTCGTCGAAGGCCTCAACGAAGAATGGCGTTTGCACGGTGACCTCACCCGCCTCGAGCAGCGTGCGAATCCGCGTCGCCAGAAGCCCACGATCGCGCAACGCGTCGGTCTCCCGGCCGGCGTAGACTTCCTCGACGCTGCGCTTGCGCAGAATCCAGACGACGTCACCGGCTCCGACCTCGGCGCGCAGCGTGGCGAGGTCGAGCACGGCGTGGATCGCTGAATGACCGGCGCCGATCACCGCCGACCGACGCCCGGCGTAGCGTCCGCGGTCGGCGCCGAGGATGTCGGGAATACCGTAGCTCAGACGCCCCGCGGCCGCCTGTCGCGTCTCGCCGCGCGCGGGCAACCCGTCGGCGCCGGCTGGCGCCGGGGTCGCCCAGGCGCCGGTGGCGTCGAGCACGACGCGCGCCTCGACGCGCCGCGCGCCGGTGGCGGTCTCGACACGCAGCACGAACGGAGCCTCGTCGCGCCCGGCGTCACGCATCTTGTCGACGCCAGCCCGGCCGATCGCCACCACCCGCGCGCCGAGATTCAGCACGCGGCGCATCGACGGGGTGGCGGCCAAGGGCTCGAGATAGCGCGCGACCAGCTCGCCGCCGGTTGGCACCTCGTCACCGTCGGGCAAGGTCCACTTAGGGTCTTCGCAACGCAGCAACTCGACCGCCGCAGCGTCGAGATTGTTGCGCCAGGCCGAGAACATCGGCACATGGCTCCAGCTGCGCACGTTGGCGCCGACGTCCTCGCCGGCTTCGAGCACGGCGACCTCGAGGCCTTGACGCAGCAGGTGCGCGGCGGCAGCGAGGCCGACGGGACCGGCGCCGACGATGACAACGGGGACGAGCTCGGGGACGAGCTCGGGGAGGGAGCGCGGCGCTGAGGCAGGGGCGGGATGGGTCATGAGGTGTCTCCATTTTAATCGCTGTTTTACGATGAAAGAACGAAGGCGACGGCCCAAGACCCTCAGTTCGGGTCCGGATCTCGCGCGATGTCGGCTAGAAGATCTCGCGCACCGTACGGCGGAACCAGGCGACGCGCTCGGGATCGAGGCAGTAGCACACCGCCGGCCCGTGCACGACGCCTTGGATCCAGCCCGCGTCCTTGAGCACTTTCAAGTGCTGCGACACTGTCGCTTGAGCGATCGGCAGGTGCTCGACCAGGTCGCCTGTGATGCAGCCCGGGTGAGTGACCAGGAACTTCAGGATCTCGAACCGCAGGGGGTGGCCGAGCGCCTTGCACAGAGCGACGAGACGCGCTTCGTCGGCGGTATCGAGTGCCAGGCTGCAGCAGGGCTCGAGAGCTACTGCGTCGGCACGGGGCGCCGGTTGGTCGGCGAGAGGATGGTTGGGCTCGAGGTCGGACGCCATGATCGTATTTTTACGATCATGCACAGCCATGTCAAGTCCCTGCCTCAGGACGAATCACCGCACGATCTCCTCGCCGGCCCGAAAACGACGAACGCCCGCGCGGCGGCGGGCGTTCGAGCGGACATGGAGCGGTCGGTGCGCGTCAGCGCTGGTCGCGCGGCACCCAGGCGCGCTCGGTGGCGCCGGTGTAGATCTGGCGCGGGCGGTTGATGCGCGAGCTCTTGTCGTCCCGCATCTCTTTCCAGTGCGCCAGCCAGCCAGGCATGCGGCCGAGGGCGAACATCACCGTGAACATGTTCGTCGGAATGCCCATCGCGCTGTAGATGATGCCGCTGTAGAAGTCGACGTTGGGATAGAGACGTCGCTCGACGAAGAACTCGTCCTCGAGCGCCACCCGCTCGAGATTCTTGGCGATCTCGAGCAGCGGATCGTCGATGCCCAGGTTGTCGAGCACTTCGTCGGCGGCCTTCTTCAGGATCCTGGCGCGCGGATCGAAGTTCTTGTACACGCGGTGACCGAAGCCCATCAGGCGGAACGGATCGTCGCGATCCTTCGCCTTGTCGACGAACTTCTGGTAGCCGCCGCCGTCCTCGTGGATGCGGCGCAGCATCTCGATCACCTTCTGGTTGGCTCCGCCGTGCAGCGGTCCCCAGAGCGCGCAGACGCCGGCGGCGATCGACGCGAAGAGGTTGGCGCCCGACGAGCCGACCATGCGCACCGTGGAGGTGGAGCAGTTCTGCTCGTGGTCAGCGTGGAGGATCAGCAGCAGGTTGAGCGCCCGCTCGAGCACCGGGTTGACCTGGTACGGCTCGGCCGGCACCGCGAACATCATGTCGAGGAATCGCGCGGTGTACGAGAGGCGATTCTGCGGATACATGAAGGGCTGACCGATCGACTTCTTGTACGAGAAGGCGGCGACGGTGATGGCCTTGGCCAGCAGACGCGTGATGTTCAGGTCGACATCGGCCTCGTTGTCGTCGCCCGTCGGGTAGTACGCCGAGAGCGAGGCCACCATCGACGACAGGATGGCCATCGGATGCGCGGTCGGCGGATATCCCTCGAAGAACTTCTTCATGTCTTCGTGGATCATGCTGTGGTAGGTCAACCCCTGGTCGAACTTGGCCAGCTGCGCCTCGGTCGGCAGCTCACCGTTCAGCAGGAGGTAACACACCTCGGAGAAGCTCGCGTTCTCGGCGATTTGCTCGATCGGGTAGCCGCGATAGCGCAGAATGCCCTTTTCGCCGTCGATGAACGTGATCTCGCTGCGACAGCTGCCGGTATTGCCGTAGCCATTGTCGAGCGTGATGATCGCCGTCTCCTTGCGCAGGGACGAGATGTCGATGCCGACTTCGCCCTCCGTACCGACGACGGTGGGGAACTCGGACTCGTTCCCATCGAGGGACAGCTTCGCTGGGCCCATGAATGACTCCTGATCAGGTGGGTCGCCTGGCTCGCGCGGACGAATCGGATCGTACACTCGGCGCCGGCAGGCGGGGATTCGAAAACTGGCGTGGTTCGGCGGTCGGCGTCGCGCGGCCGGGGGCCCTTCGATTCTAACGGCGGTGCGGACTTTGCCGCAAGGAGGCAAACGCCTCGCGGGCTTCTTCGGGCGTGTTGAGATTGGCGAAAATGCTCGAGGCATCAAGCGGTTCGACGCGAACGACGTCGAGGTCCGGCTCGCGCGCGAGACCCCGCAACGAGACGTCTCCTGCCGCGATGCGGCGTACGAGCGCGGCGACCGCCGGAGGCCGGTAGAGTGCACAGGTGGGCTGCAGGCGCTCCCCCGACGGGAGCTCCGGCGCCGCGACCACGGGCACCACCCAGGCGCCGCGATGCGCGCACAGAGATGCCAGCAGCTCGACGGGCACCAGCGGCAGGTCGACGGCGAGGACCAGCAGGTCGCGTCCGGGGCGCGCCGCGGCGGCGCCGAGAATGCCCGCCGCCGGCCCGACGCCCGCACCGTCGGCGACCGCCTCGACGTGCGCGGAGACGTCGTCGTACAGGCGCTCGCCCGCGGCGAGCAGAACCTCGAGGTCGAGCGCGCGCAGGCGGGCGATCGCATGGTCGAGCAGCGTCGGCCCGCCGGGCAGGTGCAGCCTCGCCTTGTCGCGCCCCATGCGGCGCGAGCCGCCCCCGGCGAGCACGACGCCCACCGCAGCGCCTCCGTGGCTCATGCTTCGTCCAGGTCCAGGACCTCGACGTCGTGCGCCGCCGGACCGCGCTCCGCCTCGATCAGCGCGAAGCGCACGCGTTCCCCCGGTCGCAAGTCGTCGACTCCACGCAGCGCCGTGTGGTGGACGAAGACATCGTCGGTGAGGTCGGCGGCCTCCAGGAAACCGTACCCCTTGGCCAGGCTGTACCACTTCACCCGGCCGGCACGCCGTGTCCCGTCGCTCGGGGCGTTCGTGTGGGTCGTCTCGGTCATGCGCCTCTCCCGCGTCGTTCTCGGCCCTTCGGGCCAAGCTCTACGGTACCAACCCGCGGCGCACCGACGCGAAAAAGCCCGCGGCGAGCGCGGGCTTCAGGTGCCTCGATCGACTGGAGGCTCGGTAGAGTTCGAGGACTGCTTGGTGCCGAAGGCCGGACTCGAACCGGCACGGATTTTACTCCACACGGCCCTCAACCGTGCGCGTCTACCAATTCCGCCACTTCGGCTTCTGAACTCTGTGCCTCTAACTGAGGAGCCTGACTGGCCGGGGAGGCTGCGCCGAGCGTCGGCCGCCGGCTTCCCCGCCGAGGGGGCGAGAGTTTACTTCGTCGCTCGATGCGATGCAACCCCTTCGTCCGATCAGCCGTCGCCGGTCGCCGCCGCGTCGTCGGACGGGGTCTCCACGGCCCCCGCGTCGGTGGTTCCGGCGTCCGCCGCGTCGCCCGCGCCGGCATCGGTGGCCTCGGCGTCGGTGGTCGCTGCGTCGGCCGCCGGCTCGGCGGCGATCGCACCTTCGGCCTCGGCCTCGACCTCGTCTGCGGCCGGAGCCTCGGCCTCGACGGCCTCTTCCGGCAACCCGCCGAGGACGCCGCTGCTCTGGTTGTTCACCTGCATGGCGCCGATCGCCAGAGTGGTGATCATGAAGGCGACGAACGAGCCGACGGTCGCCTTGTGCAGCACGTTGGTCGCGCCGCGGGCGCCGAACGCGGTCTGCGTCGCGCCACCGCCGAACACGGAGAGGTCGGCGCCCGAGCCCTGCTGCAGGAGAACCACGGCGATCAGGAAGAAGCAGATCAGCACGTGGACGACGTAGAGCAAAGTCAGCATGAGGTGAATCTCCGCGCCCGATCGGGCGCTCGGTCGAGCTGTCGTTCGAAGGTGGACCGCCTCGAACGGAGTGCTTCGTCAGCGATGAGGTGGGAGTGACGAGCGGTCGGGTGCGCCGGGATCACCCGGCGGCGGCGGCAGAACTGCTGATGATAGCGAGAAAATCGTCCGCGTCAAGGCTGGCACCGCCGACCAGGAAGCCGTCGATGTCCGCTTCGACGATCAGCTCGGCGACATTGCCGGGCTTCGCCGAGCCGCCGTAGAGCAGGCGGATCGCCTCCGCACGCTCGTCGCCGAGACGCTCGGTGAGACGGCGACGCAGGAAGGCATGCGCCTCTTGCGCCATCGTCGGAGTGGCCGTGTCGCCGGTGCCGATGGCCCAAATCGGCTCGTAGGCGAGCGTCAGACCGGGGCCCTCCTCTACGTCGCCGAGGCCGTCGAGCAGCGCGTCGAGCTGACGCCCGAGCACCTCGAAGGTGGCACCGGCCCGGCGCTCCTGCTGCGACTCGCCGACACACACCACGGGCTCGAGGCCGTGGGCGCGCGCCGTCGCCGCCTTGCGCGCCACCAGCGCATCGTCCTCATGGTGATCGCGTCGCCGCTCGCTGTGGCCACAGAGCACCCAGCGACAGCCGAAGTCGGCGAGCTGCACCGCCGCGACATCGCCGGTGTAGGCGCCGGAGGGCTCCGCGTGCACGTCCTGACCGCCCCACTCGACGACCGAGCCGCCGAGTCCCGCGGCGACCGTGCCGAGCAGAATCGTCGGCGGGCAAACGAGGACGTCGACCGCGGCGGTCTCGTCGCCGCCGGTGCCAGCGCGCAGCGCGCGACAGAAGCTCTCGGCGTCGGCGCGCAGCTTGTTCATCTTCCAGTTGGCGGCGATCAGCGGACGGCGGGGGACGGCGGGGCTCATGTTGCACCTCCTGTGGCCGCCGCGAGCACGGCGACTCCGGGCAAGGTCTTGCCGGCGAGCAGCTCGAGCGAGGCGCCACCACCGGTCGACACGTGGCCGAGACGCGCGGCGACGCCGGCGCGGCGAACGGCGGCCACGGTTTCGCCGCCGCCGACGACGGTGAAGCCCGCGCAGTCGGCCAGGCGCGCGGCGACCGCGCTGGTGCCGGCATCGAAGGGTGGCTGTTCGAAGACGCCGAGCGGACCGTTCCAGAACAGCGTGCCGGCGTCTTGCACCGCGGCGGTGTAAGCCACCCGCGTGGCTTCGCCGACATCGACCGCGAGCAAGCCGTCGGGCACGGCGTCGACCGCAACGGTTTCGATCCGCTCCGGGTTCTTGAGATCGTCGGTGACCACCAGGTCCGTCGGCAGCAACACCTCGGTGCCGTCGACCGCGGCGCGCGCCAGAATGTCGCGCGCCAGCTCGAGCCGCTCGCGCTCCACCAGTGAGCTCTTGAGATCGTGACCCTGGGCGGCGAGGAACGTGTTGGCCATCCCGCCACCGACCAGCAGGCGGTCGAGGCGCGGCAGGAGATTCTCGAGTGTCTCGATCTTGCCGCCGATCTTGGCGCCGCCGAGGATGCCGACGAACGGACGGGCCGGCTCACCGAGCAGCCGTCCCAGCGCCTCGACCTCGCGCACCATCAGGCGCCCGGCGACCCGCGTTCCGAGCCGCTCGGCGGCGCCGACGATCGAGGCATGCGCGCGGTGGGCGGTGCCGAAGGCGTCACCGACGTAGACCGTGGCCAGCGCCGCGAGCTGCGCCGCGAACTCCGGGTCGGCGGCCTTCTCCCCGGCGTGGAAGCGCAGATTCTCGAGCAGCGCGACGTCGCCGTCGTCGAGCGCATCGACCACCGCGCGGGCCGATGCGCCGACGCAGTCGTCGCCGAACGCCACGGGCCGACCGAGCAGGCCGGCGAAAACGGTCGCCACCGGGCGCAGGCTGAAGCGCGGGTCGGCCACGCCCTTCGGCCGGCCGCAGTGCGACGCCAGAACGACGCGCGCGCCGCGCTCCGCCAGCTCGCGAATCGTCGGCAGCGCCTCCTCGAGACGCGCGGTGTCGGTGACGCGGCCGTCGTCGAGCGGCACGTTGAAGTCGACGCGGACGAGCACGTGCACTCCGCGCACGTCGCCCAGATCGTCGAGGGTTCGAAGCTTGGTGACGCTCATGACAGCAGATCTCCCAGGGTGATCAAGGTGTCGGCCAGGCGATGCGCATAGCCCCACTCGTTGTCGTACCACGCCGAGACGCGCACCAGGTCACCGACCGTCTGCAGCAGGCCGAGGTCGACGACCGCCGAGCGCGAGTCGCCGATCAGGTCGCTCGACACCACCGGCTCGTCGACCACGCCGAGCAGGCCGTCGAGCGGACCGGCGGCGGCGGCGCGAAACGCGTCGGCGACGACGGTGCGGAGACGGCCGGAGTCACGGACCGCCGCGTCGACGTCGAGATGGACGACCAGGTCGAGGAGCGCGACGTCGGCGGTCGGCACCCGGACGGCGCGTCCCGCGACCCGCCCCTCGAGACCGACCAGCGCGGCGGCAGCGGCCGGCGCCTCGCTATAGGTCGGCACAATGTTGACGCCGGCCGCGCGGCCGCGGCGCGGATCGCGCTCGTGCGGCCCGTCGACCAGGTTCTGCGCCGCGGTGTAGCTGTGGGTCTCGTCCATCAGCGCGTGACGCACACCAAAGCACTCGTCGAGCACGTGCAGCAGGAGGGCCACGCAGTGCGTGGTGCACGACGCGTTGCTCACCATGTGGTGGCGCGCCGGGTCGACGACCTCGCGGACTGGAGCGACTCCCTGGCAGATCACGGCGTCGGCCTCGTCGGCGAGCGCCGAGACGAGCACCATGCACGGACCTCCCGGACGCAAATGCGCCGACGCCTCGGCGCGCGAGCGCAGCACCCCGGTCGCCTCGACCACCACCTGCACGTCCGCCGGCCACGGCACGCGTGCTGGGTCGGCCTCGCGCGAAAAGACCACATCGTGGCCGTCGAAGCGCAGCGTCGAGCGCGCCAGGTCCGCCTCGATGTCGATCGTTTGGTCGAGACGGCCATGGACGGAATCGAAGCGCAGCAGGTGTGCCAGCGCGTCGAGGGGCGCGATGTCGTTCACCGCCACCAGCTCGAGCTCCGGGCGTTCACGGGCGACGCGCGCCAGGGAGCGGCCGATGCGACCGAAGCCGTTGATCGCGAACGCTAGCGACATCGTGGAGTTCCGGCGATTGAGATCGGGCGGGTGAGGCGCGGAGCGGTGGGCGGGATGCGGACGACCGGTTGGACCGAGCCGGGCGCCACGGGCTCGGTCGCTCGATCATAGCGCGTCTGAGACGGTCCGGCGGGCGGCATCGTCCTTGCTTTCTTTCCACTGCGCCGACGCCCGCGGCACCGACCGCGCGGTTTGATCTAATGCCCACGATCGCGAGCACACCATGACTCTACGACTCCGGCTCTTTCTCGTCTTCGGCGGCCTGCTGGCGCTGTCGATCGTCGCCCAACACCTCTATCTACGGGCTCTCACCGACGACTTCGAGGCCGAGGTCGATCGCGTCGCGGTGCTGGTCGGGGGCTCGGTGGCGGCGGCTCTCGATCACGAGTTCACCGTCGCTCCGGAAACGAGCGCGCAGTCGATGCAGTTCGCCTACGACCTCGTGGCGAGCGCGCCGGGCACCTCGGTCCTCACGAGCGACGGAGCGGCGGCCGCGTCGCAGGATCCCACCACCAACCCACACGTCGTGATCGTGCACGACCAAACCGTCGAACGAATCGACGGCGAAACGATCTTCGTCGAGCGGCGTGTCCGGCACCTCCCGGGACCGCCCGGCGCAGCACACGACGACCGCGTCCACGACTTCGACGAAACGCACGACGACACGCCCCACTCCGCCGACGGGCGCCAGGTGCGCGTCGAGGTCGAGCACTACAGCGGTGACGACGAGGACGGCGAGCGCCGCTTCCTCTGGCTGGCCCACGCGGACCACGAAACGCGCGTTCCGATCCCTCAGGGCGGCATGCGCGAACGCCTCGCCGACCTGCGGCGCGACATGCTCCTGGCGTCGCTCGCGCTGCTCGGCGGCGGTCTGCTGATCGCCGCGGTGGTTGCTCGCCGCGTCGCCGCTCCGCTGCAGCGGTTGGCCGACGCCACGACGGCCGTCGGCGGCGGCGCGCTCGGCACCCGGGTCGAGCCCGACGCCGCCGACCACGAGGTGCGCCGCGTGATCGAGGCGTTCAACGCGATGTCGGCGCGCCTCGCGCAGCTCGATGCCGACGCGCGTCGCGCCGCCGGTCAACGCCAGCTGGCCGAGATCGGCGAGGTCGCGCGAGGGCTCGCGCACAGTCTGCGCAACCCGCTGAACGCGCTCGGCTTGACGATCGACGAGTTGATCGCGAGCGGGCCCGACTCGTCCGACGAGCGGCGGACCGCGGCCGACACCGCGCGGCGCCAGATCCGTCGCCTCGACCACACGGTGCGCTCTTTTCTCGCGCTCACCAACCGCGACGACGCGCTCGACGCGCTGCCGGTCGATCTGCTCGAGCTGGCGCACGATGTCGCGCTCGAGGCGTTACAGGACGCCGCGGGCCGCGTCCGCGTCGTGGTTGACGAAGACCTCGACGCGCCCGTCGATCAGCGCTCGTTCCTCGTGCGGGCGGTGCCGGCCGAGCTGCGTGCCGCTGTCCAGGCGCTGATCACCAACGCGGTCGAAGCCTCACCCGCGGGCGCAACGGTCCGCCTGTACCTACGACGCACCGGTGAGCGCGTGCGACTGACCATCGAGGACGAAGGCGCCGGCGTGCCGGCGTCGGTGCGTGCGCGCCTGTTCACCCCGCACACCACCGACAAGGCACATGGCGCCGGCATGGGCTTGTTCCTCGCCCATCGCCTCGCCGTCCACCGCTACAGCGGCTCGCTGCGCCTCGACGACCGCCCCGAGGGCGGCACCGCGGCGCATCTAGAGCTCGGCGACCGGGTCGAAGAGCCGGTCGACGCGGCGTCTACCCCGGATTCGGGAAGGGCACCGTGAGCGCACCGGCCAGCCCCGAGTCCGACCACCCGCGCGGGGAGCGCATTCTGGTCGTCGAGGACGACGCCGACCAGCGGCGGTTGGTGGCTTCGATGCTGCGCCGTGCGGGCTACGCGGTAAGCGAGGCGGAGTCGTTTCGCGCCGCCGAATCGGCGCTGGCCCGCCTGCCGCTCGACCTCGTTCTCGCCGACTGGCAGCTCGGCGACGGCGACGGTTCGGCCCTGCTCGCCGCGGTGCGCGCGGAGCGACCCGATGTCGCCTTCGTCATGGTCACCGCCTACGGCACCATCGCCCGCGCCGTCGCCGCAGTGCGCGCCGGTGCCGACGATTATCTGGCCAAGCCTTTCGAACGCGAGGCCTTGCTCCTCGCCCTCGATCGCGCCCTCGCCGCGCGTCGCCTGACGGCCGAGAACCGACGGCTCACCGAAGCGCTCGGCGAGCGCGATCGCCTGGTCGACCTGGTCGGCCGTGCGCCGTCGATGCAGCGTCTCTATCGCCGCATGGAGAAGCTCGCCGGCACCGACGCCACCGTGCTGCTCACCGGCGAGAGCGGCACCGGCAAGGAGCTCGCCGCGCGCGCCCTGCACACGCTCTCGCGGCGCTCGGCGGGTCCGTTCGTGGTGGTGAACTGCGGCGCCATCCCCGAAGGCCTCATCGAGTCGGAGCTCTTCGGCGTGGAGAAAGGCGCCTACACCGGCGCCGACCGCACGCGGCCGGGGAAGATCGAAGCGGCACGCGGCGGCACGTTCTTTCTCGACGAGGTCGGGGAGCTGCCCCTGGCGCTGCAGCCGGCCCTTCTGCGCATGCTGCAGGAGGGAACCTCGACGCGCGTCGGCGGCATCGAGGAAACGCGGGCCGACGTGCGCATCATCGCCGCCACCAACCGCGACCTCCAGGCCGAGGCGGCCGAGGGACGGTTCCGCGAGGACCTCTACTACCGCCTCGCCGTCGTGCCGCTCACCATGCCGCCGCTGCGCGAGCGGCGGGACGACCTACCGCTCCTGATCGACCATTTCGCCACCCGCGCGGCGCGTCGCCACGGCGTCGCCCTGGCTCCGTTCTCCTCGGCGCTCCGCCGCCACCTGCTCGACCATGCCTGGCCCGGCAACGTGCGTGAGCTCGCCAACGCCATCGAGCGGCTGGTGCTGCTGGCCGAGGACGGCGTCGCCGCGGTCGACGATTTGCCGCCCGAGATTCTCACGCCCCAGCGCGCTCCTGGCGCCTTCACCGTGCCGCCGGGCGGGCTGTCGTGGGAGGCCCACGAGCGCGACTGCCTGCGCCAGGCGCTCGAGCTCGGCCACGGCAACCGCGCCGCCGCCGCACGCCTCCTCGACTTACCCTACAAGGCCTTCCTCTACCGGCTCGAGAAGCACGGCCTGGCCTGAGCCACCAAGCCGGCGACGCCGAGGAAGCGATCTCCCGATATCGGGAGATGTCTGCCGATCTCGGGAGACGCCACGGCGGCCTCGATCGTCGAAAGCCGCGTGCGAAGGGCACACACCGGCGCGAGCGCGCATGGCACGTCCGTTGCTCTAAGGGTCGACGACGCCGGTGAGCGACCGGCGCACCTCACGATCTCTCGATTACGGAGACGCCCGATGACCCGAAAGTCTTCCGCATCCTCGACGCTCTCGACCCTCCTCGCCGCCGTGCTCGCGGCTCTCTTCGTCGGTGGTGCCGGCCTCACATTCGCCGGCGAGCCGACGATCGAGCGCACGCTGAAGCTCGCGCTCGGCGACGACGATCCGATCGTCGTCCACTTCGACGGCGATCTCGAGCCCGGCGAGAGCCGGCAGCTGACCACCGATGACGGCCGGCTCGTCGTGCTGCACCGCAACGACGACGGTTTGTCGCTCGAAGTCGACGGCGAGACCATCGAGCTCCCCGCCATCGAAGTGCACGGTGGGGGCGCCTACGCCGTGCACTGGGACTCCGAGCACAGTGCGACCATCGATCACGACATCGCGATCGAGGAAGTCGGCGACGGTGAGCGCATCTTCGTCACCAAGCGCATCGTCGCCGGGACCGACGACGACCCGCAGGCCTTCGTCTGGCACAGCGGCGGTCACGGGCAGGATCTGGGGGCCGACCTCGAAGCCTCCGGCGCGCTCGACGGTCTCGACGACGCCGAGCGTCAGCGCATTCTCGACGCCCTCGGAGCCCTCACCGGCGGCGGGCTCCACAAAGTGATCATGCTCGAGAAGCACGAAGAGCACCAGCACGACGACCACTGACGTCCGGCGACGCCCCCTGAGGCGACTCGGTGTGCACAGGCCGATCGACCCGTGTTGATCGGCCTTTAGCTTGCCTCGCCGAGGCGTCTGCCATACAATGTATCGCCGAGTCGCTATCGACGCGAGACGCTCGATCCAACAGGTATGCCGGAGACCGAGATGAACCAGCAGTCCACCCACCGTCGCTTCGCCCGTCCGCTCGCGCTGCGTTGCCTGCTGGCACTCCTCGCAGCCCTTCTCGCCATGCCCGCATTTGGCGGCATCTTTACCGTGACGCTCGACAACGGGACGACGTTCGAGACCCGCTATCGGCCGGTGGAAGCGGAGTGGGACGACGATGTCGCGCTTCTGATGACCGACCAGGGCAACTGGATCGCCCTGCGCAAGGACGAGATCGTGGACGTGATCTCGGAGACCGAAGAGAGCGGCTTCGGATACCAGGTCAACACGACAACCATCTTCCTCGGCTTCACCCCGAACGACCTCGTCGACGACGAGGCCGAGGCGGGCGACGAGGCCGGCGGCGAGCCGCGTGCCCCGCAGGCGCCGCGCGGCGCGGGCGCCGGTGGCGCGACCGGCTTCGGCTACGGCGCCGCCGCGAGCTCCTACAGCCTCGACCAGTTCGTCGACCCGATCGGCGGCGGCACGATTCCCAACGGACCGTCCTACGGCGGCGGGCCCGAGAACAACACCCGGATCGAGTAACGGCGGCGTGCACGGCCGCTCCGCCCGGCCCCCGATCACCGTTCGGCCCGCGACGCCGCCTCACGACGAGGCGGCGTCGGCGTTTCTGGAGACCTCGTGCTGCTCTATCGCCTCGGCCCCGAAGGCTTCGCCGCCGCCTCCGATCGCGACGGAAACGCGCGCTTTCTGCACTCCGATCCCTTCGCCGGCGCGCCGAGCACGTGGCAGTTGGGCCGACCGGTCGACCTCGAGAGCTCGTCGCTGCTCGTTCCGATCCAGCCGGGCAAGATCATCGGCATCGGTCGCAACTACGCAGACCATGCAAAAGAGCTCGACAACCCGATCCCCAGCGAGCCGGTGCTCTTTCTGAAGTCGCCCGACTCGGTGATCGGGCCGGCCGCCGCCATCGTGCTGCCGCCGGAGAGTGAGCGCGTCGAGTACGAGGGCGAGATCGCCGTCGTGCTCAAGCACAGCCTGCGGCGCGCCGACCGCGCCCGGGCGCGTGCCGCGATTCTCGGCGTCACCGCCGCCTGCGATGTGACCGCTCGCGACCTGCAGCGTCGCGACCCGTGCTTCGCGCGCGCCAAGTCGTTCGACACCTTCTGTCCACTCGGCCCGGCGATCGACGTCGAGCCGAATCTCGAGGCACTCTGGGTCGAAACCCGGGTCGACGGCGCCGTGCGCCAGCGCGCCGACGGGTCGGCGATGCTCTTCGACATTCTCGACCTTCTCGTCTACGCCTCGCGCATGATGACCCTGCGGCCGGGCGATGTGGTGCTCACCGGCACGCCCGCGGGGGTCGGCCCGCTCGAGCCGGGCGCCGTCCTCGACGTCGAAGTGGCCGGCGTTGGCACACTCCGCAATCCGGTCGAGGCCTGGAAGGGCGACGCGTGATGCCCGCGCTCTGGGTTCTCCTCGATCTCGTCGTGACGGCGCTCGCGTTCACCGTGCTCGCCTCGGTCCTCGGCTATCCGTGGCAGCTCGCCGTCCTCCTCGCCTTCGCGCTCGGCGCGCTCTCGTACTCGACGCGGCGCACCGTGTCGAACCTGCGCACGATCTGGCGCCGCGAGCCGCCGTTCGCGACCGACGACGATCCGTCGAGCGATGAACCCGGCGCCTCCCGCTCCGTACCCGACCAGGACGCGCGCGGGTGACGCACCGGTGACACAACGATTCTCACCGTGCGAGCATCACGCTGCGGCCGGTACCGCAACCCATGGAAACGGCACCTCAACCCAAGGAAACACCGTCAGGCGCGGCGCCACGGCCAGAGCCCGAGAGCAGCGAGCAGCAGGCCATGCACCCAGCCGCCGAACGGATTGCCGACCAAGAGCAACACGAGCCAGGCCGAGAGCACGACGCATGACGACACGAGGCGAAGCGAAGAGCGCATGACGTGGCGGAACGATAGCAGAGCCGCCGCGTTCGGCAGCGCCGGCGGCGGCAACCCGGCCCCCGTGGCCGCGGTGACCTTCGACGTCACGCGGACGCTGATCCACTGCCCGCGCCTGGCCGAGATCTATGCCGAAGTTCTGCGGCGCCACGGCCTGCGTGCTCCGGCGCACGAGATCCGCCGGCGGATCCCGCTCGTCTGGCAGGAGCTGTCGTGCCTGGCGAGCCAGCACCAGGACCGCTTCTCGACCCATCCCGACGGCGCCGAGGGATGGTGGCGACGCTTCGTCGAGCGGCTCTGCGAGCACCTCGCGCTGCCGCGGCCGAGCCGTTTCGCCACCGCCGAGCTTTTCGCGCGCTTCGGTCACGCCGACGCCTGGGAGCTCTTCGCCGACGTCCTGCCCTGCCTGCAGCGCCTGCGCCGCCTCGGCGTGCGTCTCGGCGTGGTGAGCAACTGGGACCACCGGCTGCCGGCACTCCTCGACGAGCTCGAGCTCACCCCGTTCTTTGACTCCATCACCTTCTCGTCGGCCTGCGGCCTCGAGAAACCTCACCCGCGCATCTTCCTCGCCTGCCTCGAAGAGCTCGGCACCTCCGCCGAGCAAACCCTCCACGTCGGCGACAGCGCGCTCGAAGATGTCGAAGGCGCCGAGGCCGTCGGCATGCTGGCCCTGCGCGTCGAGCGCACGCCCGCATGCGACCTGTGGCAGATGGTGCGCCCGATGCTCCGACGACCTCTCGACGCATGACCCGCGACGTTCTCTTCGCTCTCCTCTGCCTCGTTCTCGTCTCGCTCGCCACCGGCGGCTGCAGACCGGCGGAGCCTCCGCCCGCCACCGGCGAGCACCGCGCGCCCGATCCGGCGGTCGACGTCGCGCCGCGGATCGACGTTCCGATCGCAGACGACCCCCAGGAAGTCGCGCGCGGTCCCGCTCTCGCCGGCGTGCTGCCCGGCGGCTTTCCCGAGGACCTGCCGATCTATCGGCCCTCGAGCATCGTCGACTTCTCGAGCGACGGTGAACGCTGGGTCGAGTTGCTCACCGCGACTCCGCTCGCCGACGTGCGCTCGTCCCTGCTCGCGCGTCTCGAGGCGAACGGCTGGAGCGTCGCGCCCGAGGCGAACGGCGGCTACCTGCTCCGCCAGGGCGAGCGCCGCGCCCGCCTCCACCTGCAGTCCGATAGCGGCACCCTCTACCGCTACAGCTACTGAGTCCTCAGACTTCGAGCGTCTTCGAGTCGCTGAGGCGGTCCGAGAGCGAGCGCGAACCGAAGAGCACGAGCAGCAGCGGCAGGCCGGCGAGGGCGACCGTGAGCAGGCTGCCGATCCAGCGCAGCACGGTCTGGCCGAAGGTGAGCGGCTCGTCGGTGACACTGCGCGCGGCGTGCCCGGCCCAGGCCATGCCCGGGGTCTGCCCCCAGAACGCCAGGGGCACCGTCCAGTAGAGGAACGTGAAGATCACGCCGAAGACCGCGAACGCCGGCCAGTCGTCCCAGCGAACGGGCACGCCGAGCGGCAGGCGAACGACCAGCACGACGAGGCCGAAGACGATCAGGTTCAGCGCCAGGTCGAGAAAGCCGCCGAGCAGCCGATCCTGCAGAGTCACCTCGACGGCGATCCAGTCACCGTCTTCGACGCCCTCGGGCAACGCACCGTCTGCTACGGCGCCTCCGTGCCACGCGTCGCCGGTCGTCGCCCCGGGCTCGAAGTCTTCGGGCCCGAAGAGACTCGCTGTCTTGGTACCGGCAGCCGTCTCAGCAGCAGGCTGCGCCACCGGCTCCGGCGCCTCGCGACGGGGAGCGACCGGCGCCTCGGTCGCGGGAGGCGTCGGCTCGGAGAGCTCCTGGCCGTCGTCGGCCCCATCGCCTGAGCGCAGCGGCAGGTCGAAGAGCGGCAGATCGTCGCCCGCTGGCCGTCGCCTCCTACTCACTCAGGTCCTCGCCGGCAGGTATTTCACGTAGATGCGGTAGAGCAAGTCGCGCGACTGCTGAGAGTACGCTTCAGCGAAGAGACGGAGACGCTGAAGCTCCTCGTTGTCCGGCTCCACTTCGAGCGCCTCGCCGAGTTTCTCGGCCGCCTCGTTGGGCCGCTGGCGCTGCAGGTCGGTGAGCGCCAGGTTGTAGTAGGCATCGACCAGCAGCCGCGAGATATCGTTGATCTGCGGGTTCTCTTCGCGCTTGCGCCAGAGGGACGGGATGATCTCTTCGTACTTGCCGTCTTCGAAGAGCGCGACTTCCTCGGCGAAGACCTCGACTCGGCGTTCGGCCTCGCGCCGTAGCGAGAGATCACCCGTCTCGAGAGGCGAGATCCGGTTGGCGCGGTCGAAGTACTTGCGCGCGCGCAGGAATTGCTCCGCGTCGAACGCCGTACGCGCCGCGTCGAGCAGCACGCGGCGGCGCTCGATCATCTCCTCCGACGGTCCGGCCTGCTCCGAGTCCGGCGTGTCGATCTCCGCCTTCCACTGCGCGATCAGCGCCTGAGCTTCTTGGTAACTCTCGTCGATCGGCTGGATCTTCTCGAGCAGAAGCACCGCGTTCTCGACCTTGCCCTGTTCGTAGACGCTGCGGGCGCGGTCGATCGGGTCGATGCGCGGCGGCGGCGCCATGGCCGCCGACTCGGTGTTGGGGAAGAGGTTGTCCCACTGCGTGATCAGGAAACCGACGAGGCCGACGGCGACGAGTGCGACGACCGCGCCGATCGCGACCAGCTTCTTGTCGGTTCTCTTCACCACCACCAGGCGATCACGCGCGACCGCAGCTTCGAGCGAGTGGCCTTCGTCGTTCCCGGTCACCGAATCGATGGCACCCAAGCCGCCGTCGTCGAGCAGATCGATCGGCGAGCCGTCCGCGGCATCGGCCGTGCTCTCGGCCCGCGCGATCACCGGCACTTCACCGGCCTCGAGCTGTTCGAGATAGTCGCTGGCGGTGGGGTGGCCAGGCTGCAGCTCGAGCACTTGCCCCAGCGAGGCTTTGGCGGCGTCGAGGGACCCGGCCTCGATCTCCTCGCAGGCCTGGTGGAAGATCTCTTCCGCGCGGCGCTCTTTCTCGGCTTTCTTCGCGCGCGCCTCTTCGATCAGGCGCGAGGCCTCGGCATGGTCGATGTCGATCAGGAAAATCCGCGACCAGACGTCGATCGCTCCCTGGAGCTCACCGGCCTCGAAGAGCATGCGGCCCTCGGCGAGCAGCTTCTGGATCTTGGCGCTCTGGTCCGGCGCGGCGGGCGCTTCGTCGAGGTCGACGACACCATCGACCGATGGCAGCGCCTCCGCGCCGGCGGCGGGCTCCTCCTCGAGCGGGCCGAGCGCGTCGAGGTCGTCGTCGAGATCGGTCCCGAGCTCGGGAAACGGGTCGAGCCCGGCGAAGCTGTCGTCAGGATCGGGCGAGGCTGCGGCGGGCTGCGGCGGAGCCGGTGCCGGTGCGGCCGGTTGGGGAGGCGCCGGAGCGGCCGCCTGCGGAGGCTCGACTAGCGGCGGCGGCTCATCGAGATCGAACTGCAGATCGTCGTCGTCGTCGTCGAAGGTCAGCGGCGACTCGTCGCCGAACGCGTCTGCGGTCGGCTGAGGCGCGGCCGGCTGAGGTGCGGCCGGCTGAGGTGCGGCCGGCTGAGGCGCCGCAGGCGCGGCCGACGCGAAGGCCGCGACATCCGGATGATTCGGAGCGAGCGAGCGAGCCTTGGCGACGAAGTCGGCCGCCTGTGCGGTTTGCCCCGCCGCCTGCGCCTTGCGCGCCGCGTCGAGGAAACTCTGGACATACGCGTCCTGCTCGAGCTCCTGTCGGGCCTTCTGCACCATCGCTTGCACCTGCGGATCGCGCTCGATCGCGTCTCGCTGAGTTTCGGCGATTTGCAGCACCTGGCGAAAGTTCCGCCGCGCCAACAGGTCCTGGATCATGGCGGCGAGGCCGCTCGCCTGCGCCGGCTGCGCGCCGGCCGCCGGCACGGTGTCGTCGAGCGACGGGGGAGCCGGCGCCGCGAACGGGTCGGAGTCCCCCAGATCGTCGAGCGGCTCGAGGTCGTCCAGGGAGTCGAGATCGTTGAATTCAGCCATGGGTCGCAGCCTCGATCGGAGAGCACAAGCCGCGCAGAAGGAGTCGAGCCGAGCGCTCGAGACGACGCGAAGCGAGTCGGGGGGCGATCCGCCCCGGACGCGTCGCCTGCTCGCGCGCGCAGCATGAACGTCCGAGGTCGTTGACGCGGCAGAGTCTAGCAGACGCCGACGGCACGACGCGTCGCGCGTGGCGCCGATCTCAGACGCGTGCTTTCAGTGCCGCGACCAGCGCCGCCACCGGCTCGAAGCCGCCGTCGTCGAACGAGTCGAGCCCACTGCGAAACTCCCGCAGCGACGCCGCGCCCCACTCCTCGTAGACCCGCGCTTTCAGGATCAGCTGCAGCTTGTCGCACACCGACACGAAACGCGCCTCGAGGCTCTCGCGGTCCTGGTACTCGCCGAGCAGCTCCTCGGCGCCGTCGAGCGGCGCCAGCAGATCCGCCATCGCCCGCCGCTCGGCCAACGCCTTGGCGCCGTCCGGCAGGTAGTGCGCCGCGGTGCGCGGCAAATCGCCGAAGCGCACCTCGGCGAGATCGTGCAGCAGCGCCAGCTCGAGAGCGCGCAGCAAGTCGAGCCCCTCGACCCGCCGGCCGAGCGCCCAAACCAAGAATGCGAGGTGGAAGACATGCTCCGAAACGCTCTCCGGATCGGCTACCCCGCGCAGTGAGTAGCCGATCCGCGGCACCCGGTCGAGCGCCTGCAGCTCGACCAACAGCTCGAGGAGATCGTCGTGCCGCATCATGGCGGCCGAGTGTATCTTGTTCGATCGGCCCTCAGCAGAGACCACACCTTGCCTTTGTATTGAACCCGACACCTGGCCTCGCGATATGCTGTTGCCGCTCCCAGCGTATTCTGATTCTTTGCCCGACCAGCTAGGCCCACTGTCTGCAGCTGCTCCGCATTGGAGTCAGCTCGCGCCGTTGCATGGATGGAGGACGAATGAGCGAGTCGCGGAATGCCTCGAGATTGGCGGCGACCGTCCGCCAGTTCGCCCTGCTGAGCACCGCAACAGCGGCGACCAGCCTCCTGTCCAGCCATGTCGGTACGGCAATCTGCCTCTGCGCACGCCCCTTCGCGTCCGTCTTGTTCTCCGAGGAGCAGATCGACTCCTTGGTCGAGAAGATCAGCTCGTCGTTCGGAGACGCGACCGCGAACGTCGCGGCGTCCTCTCTGCTGCAACGCCACGAGGAGCTCGCACGTGCGCGCGAGAAAGCCCCACCCGAGGCCGTCTTTCACGTGGTCGACGCTCTCGAAGAGGCTCTCGCCACGCTGACCGTGGACCAGCCGGTGCGTGCCGCGTGGTCGCGGCGACTCGACTATGCGAGGTCTCGGATCGACGATTTCTTCCGCGAGTCCTCGACACGGATCGACGAGATCTTCAAGGCCGGAAACGAGGTCCGAGTTGTCGAGCTTTTCTCCCAGCCCCGAGAGATCCAGGACCTGTTCTGGAACGACATCCGCCGAGAGCTGATCACCGCGTCTCCCGAGGAGCAGCGACTTGCGGTGACACGTCGTCTCGAGGAGGCCAAAGGCCCTCTCTTCGATCGCATCGTGCTCTCGCTGTGGCGCAGCCTCGCAGAAAACCAAGAGCTGGTGAACGCGATCACGCTCGACATGTCGCTCTTCGTCCAGGGCACGATCCTTCCTTCGCTGGATCGACTCGAGGAGGGCCAGAGCGAGCTCCGCGCAGCGAGCGATGCACTCGAAAGCCAAGTGGCTGCAGGGTTCGCGAGGCAATCGCGCGAGATCGGGGAGCTGGAGTCGACGATGACGAGTCTCGGGGATGGTCTCCTCGACACGCAAAGCATGCTCCTCGCCCTGTCTTCGCGGCAGAGCGAGTCCCTCCGATCACTGGTTCTGGAGCTGACCACTCGGTGGCGGGAGCACGCCGACGCGGTGCAGCGGGTCGGTGCTCGAGCCGAAGCACATCACGCGGAGACGACACGCCGGCTCGACGAGATCGACCAGAAACTCGATCGCCCTCAGTCACTGGAGGCGCGCTTCAACGAGCTCGAGATCAAAACTCGACGACAGGTCGAGGCTGCGCTCGCCAGGGAGGGGATCTTCAAGCGGCGCGGGGTGGACCGAGCGGTCTACGAGAATCGCCAGGAGCAAGAGGCTGCAGTATTTCGGTTCGCCGAGCCCGACCCATCGAACGAGCCGTCCGAGCCTTGCTTTGTCCTCACCGGCCAGCAGGGGAAGGGCAAGACGACCCTGTTTTGCTATCTCGCCAAGAAGCTCTCTGAGACCTCGACCCAGCGACTGACGCTCCTCGCCGACCTGCGGGAGACCTTCGGCTCGACCACGCAGGGAGTCGAAGACTTTCTCGTCCAGGCCTGTGGCTTGGCGCCAGCCACGGACGTCTCCTTCGACGGCCTGCTCGAGCTCGGCAAGCTCCTCCGCAGCGAGAATCGAATTCTCGTCGTGTTCTTTGACGGACTGAACGAGCTCGCCTCCGAAAGCGGCGACGCGTTCGCCCGCTTCAACGAGTCGTTCGCGGCCGCTCTGGCCAAGACCAAGGCGGAAGACCTCCCGATCAGGTTCTGCGTCAGCTGCAGGACGATCGTGTGGAACGAGCTGCGCAAAAGGAACCTCGATTGGTTCGAGCTCATCGACAAGCCCGGACGCACAGGCAGCTCGGCAGATGTCGGCGATTTCCCCATCGAGCGGATCGACGAGATCAGCACGAAGTACTTCGAAGAGTACGGAATCCGTTCACGGCTCGCCAACTACGCAGTCCGCAGGGCATTCTGCGACCCGATCATGCTCCGCTACCTGTGCCTCGCCTACGACGGCAAGGGGGACATCGGAGAGATCACCACGGTCCGCCGCAAAGAGATCTTCGACCGCTTCGTCCAGAGTGCCCGAAAAGCGATCTGGTCCCACGTGAAGAAGTACCGGCATCTCGAGTATTCCAACGAGGATCGGGCTCGTTTCGAGTATGTGACGATGTATCTCCTTCACATCGCGTACCGAATGTTCACCGAGGGAGGTATGTCGATCACCCTCGGCCAGGTCCACGAGGTTGCGACGGCCACCGGACATCCCGATGCCGAGCTGTCTCTCGCCGAGCTCGATTCGAGCCGCTCGGTCTTCTTCGCGCTCCGCGACCAGGGCATCATTCTCACCAAGACCGACCAAGCCGGGATCTACGGGTTCGTCTTCGAGGCCTATTTCGAGTACACGCTCGGGCGCTACTTCGCCTGGGTCCTGTGGCCTCGCTGGCTGCAAGGCGGGGAGGGCCTGACCGATGAGTTCAAAGAGGGCATCCGCGCGCAGATCGGCGACCAGAAACGCCGACAAAGCGCTCGCAAGAACCACGAGGCTGGAATCGACGCCGGGCGCGCCGCCAATCTCCTGAGCGCGATCGAGCTGGCGATCCTGGTGTCCGAAGAGCGACCCGGTCCGCAGGAACCTCAATTCTTCGCCGACGAGCCCAATCTGTTTCCGGCACTCCTCTCCTGGATGGCGTCCGCAGAGCATCTCGGAATGCTCGGCAAGCAGCTCGCCTGCTCGGCGATTCGAAAGACGAGGATCCTCAACCAGAAGCTCCTCGGAAGAGACCACGAGAGTCAATCACTTGCCCAGTTCGACCATCTCCTCCAGGCTCTCGACGCATTGATCGGGTCCGCCGACTTCGTGGTCATCTGGGATGTCGAGAGAACGATTCTCCGCCTCGCCGAAGCGGATCGCGACGCCGTCGATCGCAAGCTCTACGCATGGGCGCGAGACGGTGGCCTCCGCACGATCTTCTCAATCCGCTGTGTCGGCCTCCTGGCCAAGCTCGACGTCGAAGAGTCTGCGTTCCAGGTGCAAGAGATCGCCGACACATTCCGTTCTCTCGAGGCGGACTTCTGGCGCACCCGGGAGCTGGTCGCCGCGATTCTCAACATCGTCGACGAGCTGCGAGCCAGGGCGACCGGCTCGACCAGAATCCAGCGGACGATCGCGACACTCCAGGAGACCGTGACCGAGCTCGCCACGAGCTCGGAGTGCAAGTACACCCGAGGCGCGGCACTCGGCGCTCTGCCCCGGCTCGGAGCACACGACGAGGAAATCCTGGACCGAGCGCTCGAGATCTTCCAGCGCGAGCCCTGGAAGTGGGCGAAGTGGAACTTTCTGTTCGGCCTGAGGGAGGCACCGCTCCTCGCCTCCGAGGCCCTCCTCCGCTGGACGCGGAACAACCTCATTGCTCTCACGGCCTCGGAGGACCCTGTCCTCGTCGAAGGAGCCGCCGAGACGTGCGAGGTCCTCTTCAAACACACCAAAGACGTTTCATGGCGACAGCTGAAGGGAACACTCGTCGTGCAAGCTTCCCGCTCGACCGATGGCGATGGAGGTACGACAGCCGTCGTTTTCGAGCAAAGCTTCCTCGAGCCCGGGTACAACAACCACATCGAGTGCCGAGAGCGCCTGCAGGCGATCCTGGGGCGCCTCGGCGAGTATCGCCGGCACTTCACGCACTTGCAGTCGCGGGCGGCCGCGGATCCAGACCTCCGACTCGTTCACGACGAGATTTTGAACAGCGGAGAATCGATCGATCGCCACCGTGACGGATCGGATTGGCTCGACTACATCGACGACGTCCGAAGAAACTCGGAACTCGTGAGCACGGGCACGCTCAGCGACGACGAACACTACTGGCTCCGCTCGGGGCCGACCGAGCTTCGGTACGAGTCGTTCCACGTCGCCCTCCAGTCGGCAGGCGCCGTTCTGGTCGCTGTCGATCGAGTCATGACCAGCGCCACCGAGGTCGCATGGTCTTTGGGCCGACCGCCGGGTCACCTCGCCAACAACACCATCTGCATGTTCAACAACATCGCGATCGGCGCGCGGTACGCGCTGAAGACCTATGGGGCCACCACGCGGCACCAGATCCGGCGGGTACTCGTCATCGACTGCGACGCGCATCATGGAATCCACACGAACCGTGTGTTTCTCGAGGATCCCAACGTCACCTACATTTCCACACACGTCCAGGGGGATTACTCGACCGAGGAAGGTGAGCTCAGGGACATCGGCAGAGGGGCGGGGCGCGGCTACTCGTTCAACCTGCCGTTTCCCAAGTTCATGCCCGATGCCGGATACGAGTTGATCGTCGAGAGGCTCATCGAGCCGATTCTGGACGAGCTCGCGCCGGACTTGATCATGGTCTCGGCGGGCTTCGATGCGCATCTCGGAGACTCACTGAATCCCACGGGCACCTTGACCGAGCACTCGTTCATCGCCCTGGCTCGCGCGCTGCGCGACTACTGCCGGCGGACCGGCACCAAGGTCGTCGGCGCCCTCGAGGGCGGATACGGCCTCGAGGAAATGGCTTCGTCGCAGCTTCACCTGCTGAACATCCTGGGCGATTGGGGCGTGTCTCCAGACAAGATCGGTTTCTCCTTCACGCCCGAGGAGGTCCGAGACGCAAGACGAGCTGCCGTGGATCGATTCATCGCCGCGCACCCAGAGACTTTCGCGGCGTCGAACTCGGAGGACTACGAGCTCGAATGGGCGATGAACCTCAATCGGGCGATCAACCGTCGCATCGAGATTTCTCGGCAGATCTACCAGGACGATTCAAGCTACCCGCTCGGTTTCGGACTCCGACGATAGGCCCTGCTATTCTCCTCGACTCCCGCGAGTGACGACGGGTCAGTACGGCGGTCAGGACGAGGCGACCATGGGCGGCGACACGGCACATAGAACTCTCCAGATCGAGCGCCTCGGGGACGAGAACGCGTCCGGCGCTCGGCTGTGGAGCGTGGGGACCATCGAAGCGGTGCTCGCCGGGAGACGGCCACCGGAACGCTGGATCGACGCGTCCGCGTTCAAGGCTGGCTTCGAGGCGGGCTCGCCGCGGGGAATCGAGAGCATCGGCGAGTTCATGCTGATCGACGGAACGGCCTTCGCGAAGTCGACGGACTCGTCGTCTCCCGACCATGAATGGCTCGTCGCGGGCCCGCGATTCGTCACCAACGGGGCTCTGCTCATTTCGCGAGACACACAGCCAGGATGGAGAGCTCGCTGCACGACCGAAGCGGACGATCTCCTCGAGCTCGGAGCGCTCTTCCCTCAGCTTCTCGCGGTGGCCGATGGCGCGCCTATGTGTTTCGTCGGCCCGGTGGAGTTCGAGGACTACCGCGCCACGTTCATCTCGCGCGCGCCGATCGACGGTCTGCCGATCCTCGACCACATGGACGCCTACTACACGCGCCCTCCCCTCGAGGCGACGAGTGTGCCGACCCTCGTCATGGGCTGCCTGGCGAGCCACGAGTCACTGCGCTCCGGAGTGCTCTCCGACGTGCTCCAGAAGGTTCTCTACGTGAACCCGCAGGACGAGGAGTACCCGGTCGCATTCCACGTCCATTCCATGGTGCTCGACCGCCCTCTCGAGCGGCTCGACGAGTTCTCGACGGCGCGAGCCCGCGACGTCCATCACCTGCTCGCCAGCTCGCGGCCTCGGTTCTTCGACCTCGAGATCTACCCGATCGAGAGCATCGAGCCGCTCGACGCCTGACGCGTCCGGGACGCGCCCGGCCTACTCACCGTCATCGCCGAAATCATCGCCGGCGCCGAAGTCAGCGAACGCCTGCGAGTCCTCGGGCAAGAGGATCGAGATCTTGGGCGTCAGATCGGCCTCGACCGTGGCCTCCGCCAGGGTGACCTCAAGCACGTGGCCGCCGCCCGACCGAGCCGCATCGACGAAGTGGAAATGGTAGCCGGCGGCGTTCGCGCCCGCCAAGAATGCCGGCAGCCTGAAACCGACCAAGGTCCCACTGACCGTCTCGAACTCGAAGGTCGGCTGGGTTTCGACCACGGTCGCGAGCGGAGGATACGGAACCTGCTGCGCCGGCACACTGCGAGTCTTGAGGGACTTCATCGTCCCGGTCACCCGAATCGCCCACGGATAGTTGACCGACGGGAGACGCTCATCGAGCGTCGTGCGCAGGCCCTCAAAGTCGAGCTCGCCCACTAGCTCGAACTCGAGATCGGGGTCGAAGAAGGTCGTGACGAAGAACGGCGATCGCACCGACGGCGGCGGCTCGTTCACCTGCCCTTTGGCATCGACCTGGTAGATCACGCCGTCCAGCTGGACCATCTCGCCATCGAGATGCGCGAACGTTCCAAGGCCGAAATCACCGAGCTCGGCGACTCGCTCGAGCGGCAAGAAGCCGTCGTACACACCCTCCACCAGGGCGCTCAGTGACGAAACCTGAGTCAACGTCTCGCGGTCGAGGGCTCCACCGGCGGCAGCCTCACCAGCCGACTCATCGACCGACTGTGTTTCGCCTGCGGTCTGAGACACGCTGGCGTCGGTCTGGGTTGGCTCCGTGCACCCGACGGTTCCCAGGAGCACCGACAGGAGAACCAAGATCAGAAACCTCTTTGGATTCAAGAGCTCGCTCATCCTTCCTCAGGCCATCGCTCGAAGAGCCACTGCCCGTCTCGGCACGGCACACCTCGACTCTCGCACTCTCGCGAGCACGTTGCAAGCTCAGCGCTCGCCGAGGAGCTGGATGCCGGGGGGTGGGTCGACGAGGGTGATGTCTTGCGGCAGGTGGCGACCTTCGAGCCAGACGATGGTCTGGCGGTCGAGCCGATCGCGCAGGCTGCGGATCTCTTCCTCGACGCGCACGGGGGTGTCGACCAGAACGACATCGGAGAAGCCGCGCGGCAGGACGCGGCCGACGTTCCACACCACCAACGGTACGCGCAGGGTTTCGAGGTAGGTACGGACGGTGTCGACCTCGAACCGGCTTCGTCCTTTCGGCGTGCCGTCGACCACCAGCACGACGAGGCGCGGACGCTGGCGCCCCTCGGCGAGCAGGCCGCCCATGGCGGCGGCGTCGAGCAGGCGCTGCTTGCGCTTCTGGATGCCGTGGGTGTTGGCGCCGAGGATGGCGAGGAACGTCTTGAGGGGACGGATCGAGGTGGGGAAGGCGATGCGCAGCACTTCGAAGACGTCGGTGCCGGCCGACTCGTCGACCTCGAAGGTGCCGGTGAGCAGGCTCAACGAGTCGTCGTTCATCCATCCCGAGTGCCGTGTCTGCAGGTTCAGGCCGGCAGCGGCGCGCGCCATGTGAGTGAGCGTGCTCGAGGCGTCGGCCGCGACGACCAAGAAGACCTCGCGCGTGCCGTGGTCGACGCCCACCGGCGTCACCGGCTCGCCGCGCACGTGCAGTCGTCCGGCGAGCTCGGCGACCGTCGGCCGCCGGTCGCCGAGCACCGGGACCGCGGTGAGCTCGACGCTGACCTCGTCGCCGTAGAGACCCCCGAACACCGCCTCGGCGCGCGCGCTGCGCCCGCTCTCGAAGGTGAGCTCGGCAACCAGGAAGTGAATCTCCTCGAGATTGAGCGCCGGCAACGGAATGCGCGACGGATCGACGATCTCGAGCGGCGCCCCGTCGAGAGTGACCCGCACTGTCGTCACCGGGTCGGCGTCGATCGTGCGCCACACCAGGCGCGCCTGCCGCGGAACGCCGTCCACGGCGTCGAGCGCGATCGTCGCCTCGGCCTCCTGGCGCAGCAGATTCACGCGCTGCACCGCGCGGCCGAGCTCGGCGCCGTCGGCATCGAACGCCACGGCTTCGAGCTCGTGGGGAACGAGGGACTCGCCGAGGTCGACCTCGAACCGCCACGGCGGCTGTTCGAGTCGCTCGACGCGCTCGCCGTCGAGCCAGATCTCCACCGCCGCCGTCTCGTCACTCACCAAGACCGTCACCGGCTGCACCCCGACCAGCAGGCCGAGCAACAGCGTCCCGAATGTGATCATCGATCTCTCCTCGTTCGTCGCTGCCGATCACCCTACCGCGCCGCCGACTCGTCCCGCGACCGACGCGAGACGAACCGCTGCCTGACTGCCATGAGTCGCACGCCGCCGCACTGCGGCACGCGCCGCCGTACGGGCCGACGCGCTGATACGATGCATTCCGGCCGGCGGCCAAGATCGCACGGCCTCCCGCGCCGAGAGGACCGGCTTTCGATTGGACCCTGCTTCGGCCCCGCCGAGCTTCGACTCCGAGGAACGACGTGAGCGACGAGACCCGCACCGACGACCTGAACGGCGACATGACCGACGACGAGGTGAGCCGGGCCGAAACCCTGGCGGCCGCGGTGGAAGACGCCGGCGACGACGCCACCATCGACCGCCTGCCGTCGAGCGGCTTGCTCAGCTTCTATGATCGCCTCCGAGCCCGCATCGAGCGCACCGTAGCGAAGCGCGGCGGCAAGATGGCGCAAGGCACCGTCAATGCGCTGTTGATGGTGCCCGATGTCTTCATGCTGCTGATGCGCCTGGCGCTCGATCCGGAGGTACCGCGCTCGACCCGTACACTGATCGGCGGCGCGCTCGCCTACTTCATTCTACCGATCGACATCCTGCCCGAGGCCTTCGTCGGCCCGGCCGGCTATGTCGACGACCTGGTGCTGGCCCTCAGCGTGTTGTCGCAGGCTTTCGGCCGCGATCTCGAGCCGTGGGCGCACAAGTACTGGAGTGGCAGCCAGGACCTGCGCCGCGTGATCGGCGATGTGCTCGGCACCGCGCGCGGACTGCTGAACGACGACCTCTACACGCGCCTGCGCAAGATCCTCGCCGACCGCGGGATCGACCTCGACAAGGCCACGCGCGAAGCCGCCGCGGACGACGGCGGCCTCGAAGACGGCGGCTTCGAAGACAGTCCACGCGGCGCCTGAGACGACGCTCAGGGCATCGCCCCGCCAACGCCCAGCGTGGCGACCGCGCTGCGCCCCGACACCGAGTCGCGCAGCGCGACGGCGAGCTCTTTCGGCCCCTCTTCGAGCGCCACGCTCACGGCACCCACCAGCAGGCGCGCTCCTTCGGGCAGCTCGGCGCCTTCGAATTGCGCGCTCACCGGAATCTGCGTGCCGGGCGACAGGTTGCCGTCCTCGTCGCGAATCACCAGCACCGCCTCGAGCTGCCCGCGCAAGCCGGCGTCCATCGGCACCAGAGTCAGGCTGCCGGCCGGCACGACAACGGCGAGAGGTGCGATGTACGTGCCGTCGTCGCGCATCTCGAGATCGCCCACCTGCAGCGCCAGATCCATGTCGTTGGCGGAGTCGCCGACGACGCCGATACGCAGCGAGGCGCGGGCCATGTCTTCGAGAGTCTGCAGCCAGGTCCGGTTGCGGTAGCTCTGCCGATAGCGCAGGGTCGCCTTGTCGGGATCCACGCCCTTGCGCTCGGCGCTCGGCCGCAGACGGACCTCGATGGCATGCAGCTCGCCGGAGCGCGCGCGCTCCGGCTGGTAGCCGAGCGAGTAGTAGTTGCCCAGATCGTTGGCGACGCGCGACAGGAAGTCGTCGTACTTGCGTGTACCGACGAGAATGTCGCCGCCCGAGCCCTTGGCGAAGAGCTCCGGGCCCTCGCGACGATTGCGCTCTTCCTGGAGCTGGATGCTCGAGTTCCACACGTCCTGGCCGCCGGCCGAGTCCTGGGTGAAGATGTCGGACGGCTTGTAGGACGCCGAGGCCCGCAGATCGGCGCGGCGTCCTCCGGCGTCGACCGCGTAGATCGCGACATCGGCGTCCTGCGCCAGCTCGAGCACCGACGAGAATTCTTTCGACAGGTCGTAGGCGAGCGCCTCGACTTGCGGCGCCTGCGCCATGGTGTCGTCCGAGAAGCGATTGAACTTGTTCGAGAAGGCGACGAAGAGGCTCTCGCCCGGGCGCATCGGCAGCCCCTCGCTCACATGCACCAGCGCCTTGCGGCCGGGAATGCCGGCGAGCGAGTCGACCATCACCGCCAGCGCGCCGAGGCTGTCGATGGTTTGCAGGTAGAGCGAGCGCGCCTCGCCTTCGATCTGCGCGCCGTAGACGCGCGACAGCGCATCGACGCGCGCCGGATCGATCGCGCTATCGATGCTGCCGCCGAACGACACCTGCGCCAGGTCGAGCACCAGGTTGCGCTGGGCGACGTCGCGCATCGTGCCGCCCGCGGCGAGGTCACCGACCCGATCGTGGGCGGCGCGCAGCTCGGCGCGCTGGTCGGTGAAGCCCTGGACCACGGCGAGACCACGCGAGGCGACTGCCACCAGCACCTGGTCGTCGACGCGTAGCTCGTCGTCGACGAACTCGTCGACCGCGTCGAGAAAGCGCTTGCGATTGGGGCCCTGCAGCGACTGCTGGTCGAAGAGGAACACCAGGTACCGCGGCTCGGCGCGCTCGGCACCGGCCGACGGCGCACCCTCGACGGTTTCGAGAGCGACGCTGCGGCTCGTTTCGTCGACGGTGGCGAGCGGCGCCGCATCGCCGAGGTCGGTGGCGGCGCCTTCGCGGATCTCGGCAAAGTAGCGCAGGTCGACCTTGCGGCCGTCCTCGTAGACTTCGAAGTCGTCGAGCGTCAGGCCGCCGACCGAGCGGCCCCGCCGGTCGGACACCACGACGTCGATGTTGACGACGTTGACGTCGACTGTATCGATGAAGCCTTGCGCGGTCGCGCTCTGTGCGGCGTCTTGGGCGACAGCGTCTTGAGCGCCGGCGTCCTGGGCGACGACGTCCTGCGACAGGGACAGCACCGTCCCCAAGACGGCACAGAGCGCAATCGACAAGACGAGGACCGATCGGAGTCGAGCCATGGATTCTCCTCGGAGAGCGGATAATTCAGGTCACGGGGCTCAAACCAGGTAAGCAAGCGCCAGGCCAATCTGCGCGACCATCATGATCAGGTACATGTGCTTCCACGACGGATGGTTCTCCGAACGCGTCAGCTCGTCGGGGTCGCGCAGCAGCAGGTAGACAGTGTAGGCACCCCAGGCCGTGAGACCGAGGCCGAGCGCGGTCAGCAGAGTCGGGTCACCGGTGAGAATCGGGTGGTCTGGGTTCTGCGGATCGGCGATGCGTACTCCGAGCGGAAGCAACAGCCAGGGAAAGACGAAGAAGGGCGAGATGATGTACGCCGCCTTGCGCGGCCCGTGCAAGATCGGCAGTGTCTTGCAGCCACCGGCCAGGTCGCCCTCGATGTCGGCGAAGTCCTTGGTCGACGCGGCGCCGATCAGGTACAGCGCGATCACCGCGCCGATATACCACGGCTCCCAGTGACCGACGCGCGCCACCATCGCCCAGCCGGCGACCTTCAGCAGCATGCCGCGCGGGATCGCGATGGTCAGGTTGGCGGCCATACCCTTGGCCTTGGTGCGGCCGAGCGAGGGTGCCGAATAGATGAACGTGAAGATCAGGCCCGCGAGATAGACGAAGAAGGTCTCGTGATAGCGCAGCGGCGCGAAGAGCTTCTCGCCCCAGCTGGTGTACGGATAGACGACCACGAGCCAGGTCGGAATCAGCGCCAGCGCGTACATCACCCAGGTGAAGCCCCAGACCTGGCGCAGCGAGAGAGCCCCGGTGACCAGCGGCCGATGCGGCTTGTTGAGGCGGTCGATCTCGAGGTCGTAGATCTGGTTCACCGCGTTCGACGCGGCGTTCATCAAGCTAGCGCAGATCGAGCCGAGAGTGACGGTGAGGATCACCGACAGGGTGAGCGCGCGCTCCGGGTCGGGATTGTGCACCGAGCCGAAGGCGCACACCGCACCCGAGAGAATTCCGAGAAGCGGCGGCAGCAGCGTGAAAGGCCGCGCCAGTCGCACGTAGAGGCGGAGCGTTGTCATGGGGAGTCCGGGAAGCCGCGTGTCGGTACGCTCAGGCGGCGAGCGACACGAGGAGAGCGGCGACGAGCGCGCCGATCAGAGTGTTGAGGAAGTTCACCGCCTCGTTGTCGAGCAGGCCACGCTTCTCCAGGGTGGCGCCGATCACGCTCTCGAGCGTGGTGCCGACGAAGGCCGCGACGGTCACCCAGACCGCGGCGAGCAGGCCGTAGAAGCCGACCCACAGGCCGAGCGCGGCGAGCGCCGCCGAGCCGAGCAGGCCGGCGAGCGTCCCTTCGAGGCTCACCGCGCCCTCGGTGCCGCGCGGCACCGGCTGCAGCGTGGTGACGAGGAAGGTGCGCCGACCGATGAGCTGGCCGATCTCCGACGACAGCGTGTCGCCCGTGGCGGTTGCGAAGGCGGCGGCGAACGCCACCAGGTAGAGCTCGGGCACTGAGGTGGTGGCGGCGAAGAAGGCGGCGATCGCAGCGACGCCGGTGTTGGCGAACGCATGGCGCGCGCTGCGCCGGCCACCACCCTCTTGCGCCAGCTTGGCGGCGGCCTTCTTACGGTAGCCAAGCTTGGTGGCGCCGGTGCCGAGGACGAAGAAGGCCAGCAGGAAGAGGAAGCCGCGCCAGCCGAGCGAAGCCCAGATCGTGGTGCCGACGACCAGGCCGCCGAGGGCCCCCGAGAGATCGACCGAGCGCGCCAGGTAGGCGGGGATCGCCAGGGCCGCGTTGACCGCCAGGCCGATGCCGAGCGCCACGAGCCACTCCGAGCCGTCCGCGGTCGGCCAGTAACCTTCGCCGAGCAGCAGACCGTGGAGCACCAGGGCGGCGAGGAGCGGCACGCTGATGTTGTCGTCGAGGCCGAGAGGCTGCGACTCGATAACGGCGGCGAAGAAGGCGGTGAGCGCCGCGGCCAGCGCGAGGAAGGGGAGATCGACCGGGCTCCCCTGGAAGTGCAGGGTCCAACCCAGGAGCACGAAGGCACCGACACCTCCGAAAAGCCAGTAGCCGAAGCTGCCGGCCCAGGTCTTGCGCGGATTCCACGGCAGCCGCGGGCCGCCGACCACCATGCCGCAGACCGAGGCCATGCCATCGCCGAACGCCAGGATCCCCCACACCGCCACCGCCACCTCGAGCCGGTTCCAGAAGAGCAGGAGCAGGATCAAGACGGCGGTGGGATAGAGCACCATGCCGATCGACTGCCCGCTCGCCGTCTCGCTCGCGCGCCACAGCCGCCGGCCGCCGGCACGCGGCAGGATGAAAATGTTGCCGACGATCGCGGTCACCGCGCACACCACCGACCAGAACGGGCCGAGAAAGACCACGGCGAAGGCGATCAACCCCACCGACATGTGCAGCACCTTGCGCAGCAGCTCACGCATCGTGAGCCTCGGGCGCTCGGCCGAGGTCGCGCTCGGCGCCGGCTCGCTCAGCGTCGTGTCGGCCACTCGGGCGTCTCCCGCAACCAGTCGAGCGTGAGACCGAGACCCTGCTCGAGCGTGCGCGGCGCATAGCCGAGAGCGCTCATCGCATGCGCCGACGAATAGGCCCAGTCGTGGCGGTAAACCTCGACCAGGTCGGGCGTGAGCTTGGGCGTGCCGCCGGTGAGGCGGGCACCGAGCTTCATCGCGCCGCCGGCCAGCCCGGCCAGCCAGTCCGGCATGCGCCGCGTGGGCACGTCGATGCCGGCGAGCGTGCGGATCAGCGCGTAGAGACGATCCTGTGTCACGTTGTCGCCGCCCAGCATGTAGCGCCCGCCCGGCGCGGCGTCGAGGATTCGAGCGATGCCGTCGGCGACATCTTGGACGTAGACGTAGTTCCAGCGCCGCTGCGGCTCGCCGAGAAGCGCCGGCAGGCGCCCGTGCGCGAGGTCGAGGATGTGACGCACCAAGATGTTGCCTTCGGTGAGCTCGCCGGGGCCGTAGACGACGCCAGGATAGGACACGCTGAGCGGCGCACCGGACTCGATCGCGGCGCGCGCCGCGCGGTCGGCGAGGGTCTTGGTGCGCTCGTAGTCGTTGATCCAGTCTCGGTCGTCGACCGGCGCCGACTCGTCGAGCATGCCGTCCGGACTGTTCTCGGTCGGCCCAAGGGCCATGAAGCTCGACACGTAGACCACGTGGCGCACCGTCGTCGCCGCGGCGCCCGTGGTGGTCGCGGCCAAGACGTTCTCGAGACCGACGACGTTGATCCGGTCGAAGTCGGCGGGCGGCGCGAGAATCTTCACCAGCGCCGCGGCGTGCACCACCGCGTCGCAGCCGACGGCGGCCCGCGCCAGGCTGTCCTGGTCGGTGACGTCGCCGACGGCGAACTCGACACCGTCCGGAAAACGCTCGCGCGACGAGGTCGGGCGGACGAGCAGGCGCAGCGCATGCGCCGGCGCCAGCGTCTGGACGACGGTGCGGCCGAGAAAGCCGGTGCCACCGGTGATCAAAATCTTCATCTGCTGCTCCGTTGCTGGGAGGATGCGGCGCTATCCGGCCGTCGCGTCGACCGGATCGGAGATCGCCGCCCGCCAGAGATCGGCGAGCGCGTCCTCGGCGGTGAAGCGCGGGCTCCAGCCGAGACCGCGCAGACGCGAGACGTCGCCACACATGAGCGGCATGTCGACGACCCGGACACGCGCCTCGTCGCGCCGTACCTCGGCGTCGACGCCGGAGATCGCGCGCAGCCGATCGAGCACGTCGGCGATCGAGTGGGACTGTCCGCTCGCCAAATTGTAGACCGTGCCGGCCTCCGCCGACTCGAGCAGCGTCGCGTAGCCACGCACCGCGTCTTCGATGTGCAGAAAATCGCGCTCCGGCGACAGGTCGCCGACGTGGATCACCGGCTCGTGCTCGCCACGCTGAATGGCCGCCAGCTGGTGAGCGAACGACGGCAGGGCGAACTGCAGGCTCTGCCCTGGCCCGATGGCGTTGAACGAGCGCACGATGACGGCGCCGCGATCGAGCGCGATCTCCTCGGCGCACGCCTTGGTCATGGCGTAGGGCGAGCGCGGATCGACCGGCCGACCCTCGCGGATCGGCTGCTCGTCCGCCGGCACCTTGCCGTAGACCTCGGCGCTCGAGGCGAAGAGCACCCGGCGCCCGGCGGCGGCGTGCACCAGGTTGCGCGTGCCGCCGAAGTTGACGCGCAGGTAGTCGCCCGGTCGCTGCCACGACTCGCCGACATGCGAGAGTCCGGCGAAGTGGACGATCGCCTCGGGATCGCGTCGTGCGATCACCTCGCCCAGAGCTTCGCGGTCGGTGACGTCGACGCACTCGACCTCGATCTCCTCCAGATCCCAGGTCTCGAGATCGGTCGCCAGACCGACGATCTCGTGCTCGTGATGCGCGAGCAGGTGGCGCGCGAAGCGACGGCCGACGAAGCCGGTGATGCCTGTGATCAGAACACGCATCGGACGCCCCGGATCAGGAGCCGACGCGCTGGCGCCAGTACTCGAACGTGTCGCGCAGCGTCTGCTCGAGCGGGATCTCGGGCTCCCAGTCGGTGTCGGCGCGGAACTTCGAGCTGTCGCCGATCAGGATCTCGACGTCCGACGGCCGCATACGCTCGGGATCCAGCTGCACTTCGACCTCGACCCCGGCGAGCTCGATCAGCCGATCGAGCAGCTCGCGGATGGTGATGCCGTGGCCGGTGGCGATGTTGTAGACCTCGCCCGGCTTGGCCTTGGTGACGGCGAGCCAGTAGGCGCGCACCATGTCGCGCACGTCGGTGAAGTCGCGCACGGCGTCGAGGTTGCCGACGCGGATCACCGGCTCGCGCAGGCCGGCGGCGATGAACGCCAGCTGGCGGGCGAAGTTCGAGGTGACGAAGACCTCACCGCGGCGGGGTCCAGTGTGGTTGAAGCCGCGGGTGCGCACCACCTTGAGACCGTAGCTCATGAAGTACTGGTAGCCGAGGTAGTCCTGGCCGACCTTCGACACCGCGTACGGCGACAGTGGGCGCAGCGGGTTGGTCTCTTTGATCGGCGTCTCGTCGGGGTGCACCAGACCGTACTCCTCGCTCGAGCAAGCGATCTGGATCGTCGGATCGAGGCCGAGGAGACGCACCGCCTCGAAAATGTTGGTCTGCCCGATGATGTTGGTGTCGAGCGTCTCGGACGGCGCGGACCAGCTGGTCGGCACAAAGCTCTGGGCCGCCAGGTGGAAGATGTAGTCCGGGCGAATCTCGCGCAGCGTGCGATGCACCGAGTTGAAGTCGCGCAGGTCGGTTTCGACCAGGTGAATCCGCTCGTCGAGCGGATCGAGGTTGTCCATCGGGCTGCGCCACCGACGGGTGCCGAAGACTTCGACCTCGGGCTGGTGCGCGAGCAGATACTCGGCGAGATGCGAACCGGCGAAGCCGGTGATGCCGGTGATGAGAGCTTTCATGAGCGATTCTCCAAGAGGGCCGGCCGCGGAGCCGGGGCGAAAGGAACCAGGGAGTCGAGATAGGTCGAAAGCCCTGAGATCCAGGGCTCGACGGGGCGGCCGGCGAGTGCCTCGAAACGCGAGACGTCGAGCACCGAGTACGCGGGGCGCTCGGCCGGGCGGGGAAACTCGTCGGTGGTGACGGGAACGACCTCGGCATGCGGCGCGAGGCGGCGGGCGATCTCGGTGGCGAAGCCGTGCCACGACACCGGCTCGCGGTCGCCGTAGTGCACGATGCGGGGCACCGCGTGCGTCGCCGCGCCATGCCCGCCGGTGGCGACGTGCAGGCAGGCCAGGTCCCAGAGCGCTCGAGCGATCGAGCCGCTGGACGTCGGGCGGCCGACCTGGTCGTCGACGACGCGCAGCGGCGTGCGGCCTTCCGCCAGCAGTCGGCGGATGGTGGCGGCGAAGTTCGGGCCTCCGGGGCCGAACACCCAGCTGGTGCGCAGCACGGTGGCGCGTTCGAAGGCCAGCGCATGCTGCTCACCCACCAGCTTGCTGCGTCCGTAGGCGGAGCGCGGCGCAGTCGGCGCGTCTTCCGGAATCGGCGTGCGCGCGCTGCCGTCGAACACATAGTCGGTCGAGACGTGGAGCAGAGCGGCGCCACAGACCTCCGCGGCCTCGGCGAGATGGCCGACGGCGGTGCCGTTCACCGCGGTCGCCAGGTCTTCTTGGGTCTCGCAGTCGTCGACGCGGGTGAAGGCCGCGCAGTTGATCACCACCTCGGCGCCGAAACGCCGCGCCCAGCCGAGGACAGCGGCACGATCGGTGACGTCGGCCTGCTCGCGCGACAGGGCCAGCACGGCGGCACCGCGACGACGCCAACAGTCGGCGACGGCGGTACCGACCATGCCGGTACCGCCGAAAACGAGCGCGCGGGGGCGCGGCGAACGAGTCGGCGACGCCATTCAGCCGACCCCGACCTCGGAATTGTCGCCGAGCATGAAGCGATAGGCCTTGGGCTTCAGAGGACTCCGGCCGATCTTCACATTGCGCCCGATGAGCGAGCCATCGATGCGCACGGGAATGTCGCGGATCTCGCTGTCGGCGAGCACGATGGAGTTCTCGATCTCGCAGTCGACCACGACGCAGCCGTCGCCGATCGACGAGTACGGACCGATGAACGCATTCTCGATGCGGGCACCATCGCCGAGGATCGCCGGTCCGCGCACCACCGAGTTGATCAGCTCGACGCCCTCGCCGAGCTGCACCCGGCCTTCGAGCGTGGAGTCGACTCCGGCATGGCCCTGGCGGCGGCCGAGGTCGAGGCTCTCGAGCACGATGCGGTTGGCCTCGAGCATGTCCTCGAGCTTGCCGGTGTCTTTCCACCAGCCGCGTACCGTGTGCGGGTGCACGGAGAGGCCGCGGTCGATCAGGTTCTGGATCGCGTCGGTGATCTCGAGCTCACCGCGCGCCGACGGCTCGATCGCTTTCACCGAGTCGAAAATGTTGTGGTCGAACATGTAGACGCCGACCAGGGCGAGGTTCGAGCGTGGCTCCTTCGGCTTCTCGACCAGCCGCTCGATCGTCTCGCCGTCGTCCGACAGCTCGGCGACGCCGAACTGCTGCGGATTCGGCACCTCGGCGAGCAGGATCTGAGCGTTGCAACCGAGCTCCTGGAACTCCTCGACCAAGCTCTGGATGCCGCCGGCGATCAGGTTGTCGCCGAGGTACATGACGAAGCTCTCTCCGGCCATGAACTCTTCGGCGATCATCACCGCGTGCGCCAGGCCGCGCGGCGCGTCCTGCTCGATGTAGGTGATCTCGACGTCGTCGCCGAAGCGCGAGCCGTCGCCGACCGCGGCACGGATCTCGTCTTTGGTGTCACCGACGATGATGCCGATTTCGGTAATGCCCGCGGCGACGATGGACTCGATGCCGAAGAAGAGCACCGGCTTGTTGGCCACCGGCACGAGCTGCTTGGCCGAGGTGTAGGTGAGCGGGCGCAGGCGCGTGCCTTTGCCGCCGGAGAGAATCAATCCCTTCATGATGTGTCCTGGAGCTGAGGTGCGGCCGGGGGGTGTGGGTGGGGCTGAGACCCCGGCCTTGGAAGATGCGGGGAGAGGCGGCTCAGAAGGATTCGCGCAGATCGAGGAACGTGCCGACGTTCTTGAGCGTGAGCGAGAAGCGGAAGTCGCGATCTTCGAAGCCGGTGAAATTCTGCTCGCGGTACGAGAGCTGCCAGCTGTAGCACGAGCCGGTGAAGTTCAACGCGTAGGCCTGGCTCTGCAGCCGATCGGGCTCGGTGCCGTCGGGGTTCAAGAGCAGATCGTCGCGCAGATTGTAGTTGACGAGGGCGTCGAACGTGAGGCGGTCGCGGATCAGCTCGATCGAGCCGCGCAGGCGCACCTGGTCGTCGGTCTCGTCACCGGTCTCGGCGTTCCATCGCGTGAACCAGGTGAGGTCGACCTTGTGCCTCCCGATGTCGGTCGCTCCTGAGAGACCGAACGACTGGAGCCGGCTGAACAGGGTGTTGTACTGCAGGTCGACCTTGAGGTTGGTGTCGCGATCGGGGTTGAAGCGGAAGGTGGTGAAGATCGGCCCCTCGGAGGAGCCGACCGGCTCGCCGTTCTCGTCGAGACCGGAGCCGGTCTGGCCCAGCTGATCGTCGAGGTTGAAGCCCTGGGCGATCGACAACGAGGCGATCTCGAAGGCGCCGCCCTTGCTCTCGTCGGCCGGCTTGGCGAGCAGGCGGTTGACGATCGAAACCACCGCGACGTTGACCGGATTGAAGACGTCGACCTCGTCGAAGAGCAGCACCTGGTTCTGCTCATCGAACTCGTCGACGAAGCGGTAGGTGAAGCGCGGCTCGATCAAATGCTTGAACTTCGACCAGCGCTCGCCGCCGGTCTCGAAGATGCGCGAGAAGCTCGGGCCGACGATCTCGAGCGCCGCCGTCGGGAAGGTTCGCGTCAAGCTCTCACCGGCGAAGTCCTGGCCATCGGGACTGTCGGCGAGCGGCGTCAGGCTGTCGGTGTAGTGCGTGACGCGGCCCCCGAGATCGATGCTGGCGTTCAACCACGACGTGCCCGGCAGCGACCAAGTGATCACCGGCGCGAAATCGAAGCGGCCATAGTCGGCGGTGAAGGTCGGTGCCGGATCCGCACCGTCCGCCGCCGGCGGCGGCTCGATCTCGAGGTCGAAGTAATTCACCGAGCTACGCAAGCCGAAGTAGAAGTCCGAGTCGCCGATCTGCGTCGAGCGCAGGCGATACTCGACCTCGGGCAGCTGGCGCCGCGTGTCCTGGGACAGGTTGCCACGCACTTGCTCACGCTGGTCGACCATGATGTTGATCGAGTGCGGACCGATGTTGCTGGTGAGGAAGGCGTTCGAGTAGATGAAGCTCTGAGACTGACGGTCGAAGTTGCGCTCGACGTCCTTGAGATAGTCGAAATCGGAGTAGAGCTGCAGGTTGACCACGGCGCGCCAATGCGTCCAGAGATTGTTGGTCTCGTGGAAGTAGGCGAGCTTCCAGCGGTCCTCGCTCGGGCGCTCGGTCGCCGGTACGCCCACCGGCAAAAGACGGTCCGGGTCGAAGACGACGGCCGGGCCACCGTCTTCCGGCGCGAAGCCGCCCTCGGGCTGGAAGAGGTTGTAGACCTCGAGGATTCCCTGGGTGTCTTCGCTCGGCCGGTAGCGTAGCTCGGCACCGATGCCGTGGTACTCCTCGGTCGAGAGATCGAAGTAGAAGGTGGCGTCGGCACTGCGCCCGAGCGTCTTGTAGTACGCGGTGCTGATGTGGAAGCCCTCGCGCGACGAGTAGCCGGGCTTGGGCACCAGCCAGCCCGACGACCGCTCGGTGGTCGCCGGCCACAAGATGTAAGGGAAGTAGAAGGCGGGAACCGGGCCGAAGCGCAGGCGCGCATTGCGGATCCGCGCGTACTCCTCGAGCGTGACGTCGGCGCGGGTCGTGGCGATGGACCACGCCGGCGTGTCGCCTTCGCACGAGGTGAAGACGCCGTCTTCGATCGTGTAGGTCATCGGGCCGGTCTTCGAGATCACGTCGCCCGCCATGTAGATGTCGGGATCGACGTAGGCAGTCGCCGCTTTGAGACGCCCGGTGCGCGTATCGAGGTCGTACTCGAGCTCGTCGCCGGCGAGACGCCGCGGCCCTTCGTCGAGCACCACTTCGCCCTCGGCGGTGATGCTGTTCTCCGGGATGTCGAGACGCAGTCGCTCGGCGCGCAGAATGACGTCGCGATACTTCAGCTCGACCCCGCCGCTGGCCAGCAGGTAGCGCCCTTCGGCATAGTCGAAGTCGCCGGCCGAGCCGACCACGCGACCACCGCCGCGCGACTCGTCGAGCGCGACGTCGAAGGTGATGCGCTCGTCTTCGGCGGCCCGGTCGTTCGACGCGCCGCGGTCGGCGCCGTCCTGGGCCGACGCGGAGGTCGCGAAGGCGAGCACGAGCACCGCCGCGAGCAACGAGCAGGGGAAGAGCTGGCGGGGGGCGAGCAGGCGGCGGATCGTCGACATCCTCGGGTCTTTCCTCGGGCGCGTGGTCTGTGGGAACACAGGTGTTCTACCGCGATGGCCCGGCCCTGTCCAGCCCGAGCGGCTCGATCCGGGCGGGCCGATCGCGGTCCGCGGCCTCAGACGTCGCGCTCCACCACGACCGCGGTGGCCTCGCCGCCCCCGAGGCAAATCCCGGCACAGCCGCGCCGCGCGCCGCGTTCGGCCATCGCGTGCAGCAGGGTGACGAGAATCCGCGCGCCCGAGGCGCCAATCGGGTGGCCGAGGGCGATGGCGCCGCCGCGCACGTTGACCTTGTCGGCATCGAGCTCGAGCTCGCGCATGGCCGCCAGGGCGACGACCGCGAAGGCCTCGTTGATCTCGAAGAGGTCGATGTCGCCGAGGCCGACGCCGGCCTTCGACACCGCCCGCTGGATCGCCTCGACCGGTGCGGTGGTGAACCACTCCGGATCGTGGGCGAACGTGGCCTGCGACACCAGGCGAGCGATCGGCCGCACGCCGAGCCGCTCGGCGTGCTCGGCGGTGGTGAGCACCAGGGCCGCCGCGCCGTCGTTGATCTTGCTCGCGTTGGCGGCGGTCACCGTGCCGTCCTTCTCGAAGGCGGGACGCAGGGTCGGCATCTTCTCGAAGCGCGCGCGACCCGGCTCCTCGTCGGCGTCGACGACCAGCGGATCGCCCTTGCGCCGCGGCACCTCGACCGACACGATCTCGTCGGCCAGGAGCTCGGCCGACGCCTGCGCGCGCTCGTAGCTGGCGCGCGCGAACGCGTCTTGGTCCTCGCGCGAGATGTCGCGCTGGTCGGCGCACATCTCGGCACAGCTGCCCATGTGGATGTCGTTGTAGACGTCCCACAACCCGTCGCGGATCATCGAGTCGACGAGCTGGCCGTGTCCCAGGCGCAGACCGTCGCGTACGCCGGTGGCGAGGTAGGGAGCGTTCGACATCGACTCCATGCCGCCAGCGGCGACCAGCTCGAACTCGCCACAGCGCAAGTCGTTGGCGGCGCTCATCACGGCGCGCATGCCGGAGCCACACACTTTGTTCAGCGTGATCGCGCCGGTCGAGGTCGGGCAGCCGGCGCCGAGCGCAGCCTGCCGGGCCGGCGCCTGGCCGACACCGGCAGGAAGGACGCAGCCCATGTAGACCTGCTGGATCGCACCGGCCTCGACGCCGGCACGCTCGAAGGCGCCGCGCAGCGCCGCGGCGCCGAGCTGCGGGCCGGTGAGCGACGAAAGGGAACCCTGGAACGAGCCGACCGCGGTGCGGGCAGCACTCAGGATCACGATCTCCTGCATGATGAAATCCTCGCTCTGAGACGGAGCGACCGGCCGAAGCGGCGTGTGTCCGCGTGCGGGCGCCGGGTCCGTCGTCGATGGGAATCGTTCGTCTCGGAAGGGTGTCGAACGGAGCGCTCGGGCCATGCGATCGGGATCGATCGGCCCAGAGCGGAGCGTTCGGGAGCGGGCGACGAGGCGTGTGCGGTTGGGGCGCGGATGGAGCGGCGGGAAGTGCGCGCGCGGCGATCGAGGATCGGACGCCTCGCCGGCTCGATGCTAGCATAGGCGCGGCGCCGGGAGCCGCCGCGAAGACGCGCCGGGAGAGGCGAAACACATGAGAGCTTTGGGCATCGACTTCGGCGAGCGGCGGATCGGACTCGCGATCGGCGACGACGCGACCGGCGTCGCCGTCCCGCTCGATGTGATCGAGCGCACCACCGATCGCCGAGCCGTCTACCAGATCGCCGACCTTTCGCGGCGCGAGGACATCGACCTCCTGGTGGTCGGCGAGCCGCGGGACCGGCTCGACCCGACGGCGCCACGTGCCGAGGTCGATCGCGTCCACCGCTTCGGCGCCAAGCTCGAGAAGGCGACGCGGTTGCCGGTGCGCTTTCTCGACGAGACGTTGACCACCGTCGAAGCCGAGGCGCGTCTCGAGGCTGCCGGCGACGGACGGACCCGTCGCGGCGATCGGCTCGACGCGGTGGCCGCGCAGGTGCTGCTCCAAGAGGCTCTCGAGCTCGGCCTCCAGGCACTCGGGCTGCCTTGCTCGCCGGAGACCGAGGAATGATCCGGCGGCTTTTCGCCTGGTTGTTCGTCCTCGTCGTGCTCACCGCCGCCGCGGGCACAGCCGCCGCCTGGTGGGCCTGGCAGCAGCTGCACGAACCCTACGCCGGTTGGGCCGGCGGCGCCGTGACGCTCACCGTCGAGCCCGGGACCGCCGCGCACACGATTCTCCACCGACTGGAAAGCGAAGGGGTGCTCGCCGACGCCGAGCTGACCCGCCTGTTCCTGATCCATCGCCTCGGCGATCCGCCCCTCCACGCCGGCGACTACCGGTTCGACCGACCGCAGACCGTGCCCGAAGTGCTCGACGTGCTGATCCGCGGCGATGTCGTCACCTACCCGGTGACCATCGTCGAAGGCCTCACCGCGCTCGAAACCGCACAGGCGATCGCCGCCGCCGGCTTCTCGGATGTCGGATCGCTGCTCGCCGAGATGAACGATCCGGCGCGCATCGCCGCCCTCGACCCGCAGGCCGAAGACCTCGAGGGTTATCTCTATCCCGACACCTACACATTCGCCCGCGGCACCGAGGCACCCGACATCGTCGACAAACTGGTCGACACGTTTCGCAAGCGCTGGACCCGCGAGGTGGAGCCGCTCCTGGTCGACGGCGAGCCGCCGATCGAGGGGGTGCGGGACCTCGGCCCGCTGCGCGCGGTGGTGATTCTCGCCAGCATCATCGAGAAGGAAAGTCAGCTCGACGAAGAACGCGCCGTCGTCGCCAGCGTCTACACCAACCGGCTCCGCATCGGCATGGGCCTCTACGCCGACCCAACCGTGATTTTCGCGCTGAAGCGCATGGGCACCTGGGATGGCAACCTGCAGCGCGACGACCTGCGCCTCGACGACCCGTACAACACCTACGTCGTCGCCGGCTTGCCGCCCGGACCGATCTGCTCGCCGTCGGTCGCCAGCCTGATCGCCGCGGTGTCACCGGCCGACACCGAGTACCTCTACTTCGTCAGCCGCAACGACGGCAGCCACGTGTTCGCACGCACCTTGCGCGAGCACAATCGGAATGTCGATCGGTGGCAGAAACGCTACTGGCGCGAGCGTTGGGCGAAAGAACGAGCGCTCCGGCAAGGCGACGGTTCGACGTAGTATGATGAGCTTCTCATTCCCAGTTTTTCCGCTCGATCAGCCCCGAGGTCCTGGGTGATCACATTTTCGTTGGTCCTGAAGACGGAGCCCACATGAGCACGCGAGAACAATTCGGCAAATATCTGCTGCTGAAGAAGCTGACCGAAGACCCTCTCGGCGAGACGTTCCGCGCCGGCCTGCTCGGCGACAAAGGCATGGAACGGGTCGTGCTCCTGCGCATCTTCAACGGCCAGGGAATCGACGGTGGGCGCCTCTGGCAAGCGATGCAGCAGCGCCAGCCACTGCAGCAGGCGCTCAAGAGCCCGAGCATCGGCGACGGCGTCGACCTGGGCGAGATCGAGGGCATTCCGTACGTCGCGTACGACTACATTTCCGGAAAGAACATGGCCAACCTGCTCGAGCAGGCGGCCAAGAAGCGCAACTTCATTCCCGCGGAGCACGCGCTCTTGATCACTGAGCGCATCGCCCTGGCGCTGGCGTCGGCGAACGAGACGCGGCTCGGAGACCAGCGGGTCGCCCACGGCTTCGTCGTGCCCCACCTGGCGATCATCTCGAACGAAGGCGAGACCCGTCTCCTGGGCTTCGAGGTCGGTCCGGGCCTGCGCGGCTTCGCCGCCAACCCGGTGGTGCGCCAGCATTTCGGCCGCTACCTGGCGCCCGAGGCGCTGGCCGGCGCGGCACAAGACCGCTCGGACGACGTCTACTCCCTCGGCGTCGTGCTCTACGAGTTGCTCACCGGCCGGCCGCTGCCGCCGCCGGCCGCCGACGGCTACGCCTCGGTGATCGACCAGGCGGTAGTCGCCACAGAGGGCGAGCCGGTGCCGGCCGAGATCGCCGGCCTGCTCAAGCAGAGCCTCGTGGCGCGCGAGCAGCGGGTGAAGGACGTCGCCACCTGGCACAAGACGCTGAACCAGTTCATGTTCGAGGGTCAGTACAATCCGACGACCTTCAATCTCGCCTTCTTCATGCACAATCTCTTCCGGCAAGAGATCGAGAAGGAAAGCCAGGAGATCGAGGTCGAGAAGACGCTGCCGGTGCCGACCGTCCAGCCGAAGGCGGCACCAGCGCCGCCACCGCCACCCGCCGCACCGGATCCCAGCGGTACGGGAACCGGGGTCCTCTCGCCGGGAACCGGAACCGGCATCGGTCCGGCACCGAGCGGCACCAAGCCGGGTTTGGAGCAGACCGGGACCGCAATCGCCGCGGCGCCGGAGAAGAGCTCCAAGACCGGCTTGATCGTCGGCGCCATCGCCGCGATCTTGCTCCTCGGCGTCGGCGCCTGGTTCTTCCTCGGCCGCGGCGGCGACGCTCCGCCCGAGCCACCGCAGGAGGTCGCCTCTCAGCCGGCTCCGGCGCCGGAACCGGTGGTCGAGGAGCCGGCTGGACCGACGGAGGAGGAGCTCCGCGAGCAAATCTCCGAGCTGGTCTCGCAGCAGAGCGCGATGATCGCGGAAACCTACGACGACCAGCTCAAAGATCTGCAGCGCCAGCTCGAGCAGGCGCGCCAGGAGGCCGACGACCGCAAGCGTCGGGAAGCCGAGCGCTTGGCGGCCGAGGAAGCGGCGGCGGAAGAGGCGCGGCTCGCCGAGGAAGCACGACTCGCCGAAGAGAAGGCGCAGGCCGAGGCCGCCGCGGCGGCAGAAGCCGAAGCCGAGCGCCTGGCGGCCGAACAGAAGGCGGCCGAGGAGAAGGCCGCCGAGGAGAAGCTGGCGCAGGCGGCGAAACCGCCGCCGCCGCCCGCCAAACCGCAAGTGCGGCGCGGCGACTTGGTGGAGCTCGGTCCGGGTGTCACGCCGCCCGAGCTCGTGCGTCGGCCGCAGCCGCGCTACCCGGAGATGGCCCGCCGCTTCAACAAGACCAGCGCCACCGTGCGCGTGCGCGTCCTGGTCGACGAGAACGGCCGAGTGATCAAGGCCGAGATCGAGGGCGAAGAGCAGCGCTTCGGCTTCGACAACGAGGCCCTGCAGGCAGTGCGCAAGTCGGTGTACAAGCCGGCGACCAAGGACGGTGTTCCGGTCAAGATGTGGCAGACGCTCGAGATCGCGTTCCGCGACCGCTAGGACCGCTAGCCCAACGGCTCAGACACCCGAACCCGACGGCATCCAGCCAGGCCGACGCGGCACCGACGCCGCGCCGGCCAGTAGCTCGCCCGTCGCGACCAGACGCGCGTCGCCGGAGCAGCGAATCGGCCGGTCCAAGGCTGCGCGGTGTTCAGCCGTGTCGGACGAGTCGAGCTCCGGCAGGTCGAACTCGAGGTCGAGCGCGAAGCCTCCGGCCGTCTCGGCCGTGAGCGCCGAGTCGACGCGTTCGGTGAGCAGGCCGACGACCGCCGCGGCCACCACCCCGGTGCCGCAGGCGAGCGTTTCGGCCTCGACGCCGCGCTCGTAGGTCCGCAGCCGGAGCGTTTCGCGATCGACGAAGCGGACGAAATCGACGTTGGCGCCGGCCGCGCCCAGCGCCGGATGCGCGCGCAGGGCCGGGCCGGTGTCCGTGATCTTCAGGTCCGCCAAGCTCTCGTGCTCGACCACGAAATGCGGCACGCCGACCTGGAGGAACCAGCCGTCGACGGCCGGCCCCTGCTCCGAGGGGTCGAGCGGTAGACGCATCCGTCGCGGCGCCGTCGCCAGGCCGGCCGGCAGCTCGACCCGGGCACGCTCCGTTCCGAGGTCGCGGCAGGCGAGCGGACCAGCGTCGGTCCACAGAGTGAACGCGTCCTCGGCCCAGCCGAGCGCGAAAGCGAGGCGGGCAGCGCAGCGGCTGCCGTTGAGGCACAGGCTGCTGCGCGTGCCGTCGGCGTTGTAGTGCTCCAGCTCGACCCGCGCGTTTCGACGCACGAGCACCAGGACACCGTCGGCCCCGAGCGACAGAGCCCGGCGACACCATGCGCTGAGCACGGCCGGCTCGGGGGCCGGCTCGACGAGGGCGATGAAGTCGTTCCCCGCCCCCGAGAGTTTCCAGAAGCGGGTGGTCCGACTCAGCGCCTGGTCCTCAACGGAGCGTTCTCAGCGTGTCGTCGCCGCGACGGGAGGGCTCAGCGAGCTCTCGTTGTCGCGAATGTCGACGACCTGGATACGGTAAGCGAATTCGAGACCGCTCGCCAGATTGCCGTCGAAGTACTCCTCGCCGATCACCGGCTCGCTCGTGATCGGCACGAAGTCGTCGCGTCCTGGATTGCGGCGATAGAGGATGTACCCGGCGACATCGTCGGCGTCGGAGGCATCCCAGCGCAGGCGCACGGCGCCCCGTTCGGGCAGCGCCACGAGGTTCGCAGGAAGCGGTGGCGCGAAGCGATCTTCGTACGTCACCTCGCGCTCGCCCGCCGGATCGCTGTAGACCAGCGGATCGGAGTCGACCACGGTCCGCAGCGTGTAGATGTAGCGCTCGCCGTAGCTGGCCGTCCGGTCGACCATCCTGCGCACGTCGCCGGGCACGCGCCGCAGGCGTCCTTCGTAGCCCCGTTCGGTCGCACGGCGCCGGAAGACGTCGAACGCCTCGGGGTCCTCGGCGGCCTCCCAGGTGACGACGACCCCGGCGGCACGTGCCTCGAGCGCGAGATTCGCCGGCGGGGTCGGCGACGCGACGGGCATCACGGTCGCCAGGTTGGAGAACACCGACGCCTCGATGCCCTTGGTCGTCCTCACCCCGTAGGTTTCCGCCTGCGGCGTCTCGGCGAGCTCGATCGGCAGCTTGAGCTGGATGCTGTCACCGACGATCGAGCCCTCGAGCTCCGAGCCGCTCAGGGTCATGAGCTGCTCGGCGCCGCCCTGGAACTGCCGCGCGTCGACCTGCGGCATCTCCCCGTCGTCGCGCGCGTCTTGGCGCAGGCGCCAGAGCTCGACCGTGTCGACACCGTCGAGCGGCTGCCCGCCGACCGTGGTGCGCGGATAGGTCAGCTCGAGCATCAGCAGGCTGCCCTCCTGGCGCACCGAGAGGTCCTTGGTCGGCTGCGGTGTCGAACGGAGCGGCGGCAGCGGATCGCCCTTCTTGCCGCAGCCGCCGGTCGACACCGCGACCGTCAGCAGAAGCACGAACGCCAGCAGCGGCGCGACGGAGCTGCGCGAGTCACGGCGTCTAGGATCACAGCACATAGCGGCTCAAGTCCTCGTCTTTCACGATGTCGGCGAGCGCCCGGCGCACATACGCGGCGTCGATGTCGAGGCGCCGGCCGGCCAGGTCGGGCGCCTCGAACGAGATCTCTTCGAGCAGGCGCTCCATCAGCGTCGCCAGGCGACGCGCACCGATGTTCTCGGTCTTCGAGTTGACCTCGACGGCGAGCTCGGCGATGGTCTCGACGGCGTCGTCGTGGAACTGGATGTCGACGTCTTCCGTGTGGAGAAGCGCCTGGTATTGCTTGGTCAAAGAAGCTTCGGGCTCGGTCAGGATGCGCACGAAGTCGTTCTGGCTCAGCGGATCGAGCTCGACGCGGATCGGCAGCCGACCCTGCAGCTCGGGAATCAAGTCGGACGGCTTCGACAAGTGGAACGCACCGGCGGCGATGAACAGGATGTGGTCCGTGCGCACCATGCCGTACTTGGTGGTCACCGTGGTGCCCTCGACGATCGGCAGCAGGTCTCGCTGCACACCCTCGCGCGAGACGTCGGGACCGCTACGCCCGCCCTCGCGCACCGCGACCTTGTCGATCTCGTCGAGGAAGATCAAGCCGCCCTGCTCGACTCGCTCACGCGCCTCGCGCGCGACGTGGCGCTGGTCGATCAGCTTGTCGGCCTCCTGCTGCTTGAGAATCTCGCGCGCCTCGGCGACGGTGACCATCTGCCGCTGGCGCCTGCCGAAGAGCCCGGGCATCATCTCCTTGAGGTTGATGCCGACCTCTTCGACTCCGCCCTGCGGGGTGAACATCTCGAAGCTCGGATAGCGCGCCTCGTCGATCTCGATCTCGACCTGCCGCTCATCGAGCTCACCCGCCCGCAGACGCTTGCGGAACTTCTCTCGCGTCGGGCTCATATCGCTCTCGTCGAGCATGCTCGACGAGAATCCGGGCATCTGCGGCTGGGGCACCAGGAGCATCAGAAGTTGCTCTTCGGCGCGTTCCGCGGCGGTCGCCTGCACCTCGCGCCGCTGCTCCTCCTTCACCATGCCGATGGCGATCTCGGTGAGGTCGCGGATCATCGACTCACAGTCTCGGCCGACGTAGCCGACCTCGGTGAACTTGGAGGCCTCCACCTTGAGGAACGGAACCCGGGCGAGCTTCGCCAGGCGGCGGGCGATCTCGGTCTTGCCGACACCGGTGGGGCCGATCATCAAGATGTTCTTCGGCATGATCTCTTCGGCCATCACGCCGCGGATCTGCTGTCGACGCCAGCGATTGCGCAGGGCGATGGCGACCGCGCGCTTGGCCTGGCGCTGGCCGACGACGTACTTGTCGAGCTCGGCGACGATATCCCGCGGCGCCAGGTTCTCCAGAGAGGGGGTCTCCTGCGAAGATCCGGTGCGCGGCTCGGCCTGCGCGTCGAGCGTGGGCTCGCTCATAGTTCCTCGATCGAGAGTTGGTCGTTGGTGTAGACGCAGATCTCGGCCGCGATTCTCATCGACTCTTCGACGATCTCCCGCGTGCTCAGCTCGGTATGGCGGAGCAGCGCGCGCGCCGCCGAAAGCGCATAGTTCGAGCCCGAGCCGATAGCGATCGCGCCGTCGTCGTCGGGCTGCATCAGATCGCCGTTGCCCGACATCAGGAAGCAATTGTCTTTGCCGGCGATGATCATCATCGCCTGGAGCTGACGCAGGACGCGGTCCGTGCGCCAGTCCTTGGCCAGCTCGATGACGGCCCGCTCCAGGTTGCCCTGGAACTCGTCGAGCTTGGCCTCGAAACGGGTGAAGAGAGCGAGCCCGTCGGCGGCGCCACCGGCGAAGCCGACGATCACGTCGCCGCGCCCGACGCGCTTCACTTTGCTCGCTTTGTGCTTGATCACAGTATCGCCCAAGGTCACCTGGCCATCGCTGGCCATGACCGTCTCACCCCCACGGCGCACCAAGAGCACCGTGGTCGAGCGGGCGGGAAAGGGAGGTCGCGTGATGTCACTCATGGGGCCGAGGATCGTATCACCCACGACGTGCCCGCCCCGTACGGCGGACTCCGTCAGTCGCGCTTGGCGCGGGGATGGGCGTCGCGGTAGACGCGGAGCAGGCGCTCGATGTCGACGTGGGTGTATTTCTGCGTCGTGGCGAGGGAGCTGTGGCCGAGGAGCTCTTGGATCGATCGCAGATCGGCGCCCTGTTCGAGCAGGTGGGTGGCGAAGGAGTGGCGGAGGGTATGGGGGTGGACGCCCTGCGGCACGCCGGCGACGCGCGCCCGGCGATCGACGATGCGCCGCGCCGAGCGCGCGGTGAGTCGGCGACCCCGGAAATTGAGCGCCAGCGGCTCGTCGTCGTCCGGCGCATCGGCGCGGGCGCGCACGGCGGACCACTCGTCGCGCCAGGCGCCGAGTGCCTCGGCCGCGGTCCGGCCGAACGGCACCATGCGCTCCTTGCGCCCCTTGCCGACGACGCGCACGACCCGCGCCTCGAGGTCGACCGCCGGCCAGTCGAGGGCGACCAGCTCACCGACGCGCAACCCCGCGGCGTAGAGCAGCTCGACGAGGGCACGGTCGCGCACCTCGAGCGCCTCGTCGGTGTAGGCGTCGTCGGCCTCGAGCAGCGCCTCGGTCTCGCCCGGCCGCAGGTGGCGCGGCAACGTCTTCTCGGTCTTCGGTGTGCGCACCGACGCCGCCGGGTCGCTGGTGAGCAGACCGTCGCGGCAGGCGAAGCGGAACAGGCCGCGTACGGCGGCCAGCATGCGCCCCTGGCTGCGCCGCGCCAGGCCGTGGCGGGCGAGGTCGGCGACGAACGAGCGCACCGTCGAGGTCGGCACCGACGCGGCGTCGAGGCGCCCCGGGTCGACGCCGAGATGCTCGGCGGCGAAGCCGGCGAAGCGATCGAGGTCGCCGCGGTACGCGCGGAGGGTGTGGGGCGAGAGGTCGCGCTCGAGCACCAGGTGACGGAGATACTCGGCGACCAGCTCGCCGAGTATCACGTGCTTGCCCCCACCGGCTCGGCGACGGCCGCCGACTCCGGTCCGCGGGGCGCATGTTCGAGCTCGAGTCCGACCGACTCGGCCCAGGCCACCAGCTCGCGGCGTGCGCGACCGGCCAGGGCGGCGCGCCGCTCGCGCTTGCGCATGCGGCGCTCCAGCGGCTCGAAGAGACCGTAGTTGACGTTGGCCGGCTGGAAGTTCTTGGCCGGCGACTCGGTGAGGTGGCGCGCCAGCGCCCCGAGCGCGGTGGTTGCGGGAAGGGTCGACGGCGGATCCGGCGGACGAGCCTCCGCGCTCGGCGACGATCCGGTGTCGACGCCGCGTCGCTCGAGCACCAGGTAGAGCGCCACAGCGAGTCCCGTGGCGGCCGATTCGAGGTATCCCTCGACGCCGGTGATCTGCCCGGCGAGCCGCACCCGCGGCTCCGAGTGCAGTCGATAGCGCGCGTCGAGATGGGTCGGCGCGTTGATGAACGTGTTGCGGTGAATCTGCCCCATGCGCTCGAAGCGCGCGTTCTCGAGCCCGGGAAGCATGCGGAAGACTCGCTTTTGCTCGCCCCACTTGAGGCGCGACTGGAAGCCGACGAGGTTGAAGTGGCTCTTGGCCAGGTTCTCCTGCCGTAGCTGCACCACGGCGTAGGGGCGCGAGCCATCGGGAGCGGTGAGGCCGACCGGCTTCATCGGCCCGAAGCGCGGCGTATCGACGCCGCGGCGCGCCAGCTCCTCGATCGGCAGACAGCCTTCGAAGAAGAGCTTCTTCTCAAAGTCCTTGAGCGGCACCACCTCGGCCGACACCAACGCCTCGTAGAAGGCCTGGTACTGCGCTTCGTCGAGCGGCGAGTTCAGGTAGTCGTCCCCATCGCCCTTGCCATAGCGCGACTGGGCGAAGAGCTTCGAGAGGTCGAGCGACTCGGCGTCGACGATCGGCGCGATGGCGTCGTAGAAGTAGAGGTACTCGTCGCCGAGCAGGCCGAGAAGCACCTGCGACATCGCGTCCGAGGTCAGCGGACCGGTGGCGAGCACGACATCGCCCGCCGGCAGCTCGACGACCTCGTGGCGTTCGATCCGCACCCGGGGGTGCTCCTCGAGGCGCCGAGTGACCGCAGCAGCGAAGAGATCGCGGTCGACCGCCAGCGCGCCGCCCGCGGGTACCGCCGCCTCGCGCGCGCAGCCGATCACCAGCGAGCCGAAGGCCTCCATCTCGCGCTTCAAGAGACCCGCGGCATGCTCGGGGTCGTCGCTGCGCAACGAGTTCGAGCACACCAGCTCGGCGAAGGCGCCGGTCGAATGTGCCGGCGTCGACCGGACGGGCCGCATTTCGTGCAGCACGACGTCGACGCCGCGCCGGGCCAGCTGGTAGGCGCACTCGCTGCCGGCGAGGCCGGCGCCGACAACATGGACGGGGGTGCTCTCGTCGCTCATGGACCGATTATAGAGCTGACAAAAAAAAGCCCGGCCGAGGCCGGGCTTCTCTTCACTCTTCGACCCCGCGGGCCGAAGCGATCAGCGATCGATCACATGTCGGCAGCCTTGAGACTCGCGACCAGGTCGCCGACGATCGGCTTCATGACCTTGTCGAACATGCGCTGGTCGTCGACCCCGCCGCCGACTCCGCGGACGCGGACCTTCGACGTGGTTTCTTTGGCCGAGGCGTCGTCGGCCCAGATGATCTCGCCGGTCTCGGTGTTGATCAGGCGCGCGTCGACGCCGGCGGTGAAGTCACGCTTTTTGATCGAGATGCCGAAGCCGCTGCCGCCTTTGTCGGTGACGCCGTATTCGGTGACGGCGCCGGTGAGGAAGTAGTCGACGCCGAGCAGGCGACCGGCCTGAATGGCGGTCGACGGATTGATGTCGCCCGAAAGGCTGAGGTTCTTCTCGCGCATCAGCGCGGCGAGCTGCTCACGCTCGATGACGCGGAACTTGCCGCTCTTCACCAGCTCGGTGACCAGCTTGTTCTGCAGCGCCGGGCCACCGCCCGACCACCAGTACTGGCTGGCGGCGCGGTTCTCAAACTCGAGAACGGCGATGCGCGGCTTGTCGTTGGCGAAGGCCGGCGACGCGGCGACGACAGCGAGGAGGAGAAGGAGGAGGAGGGATGTCGTGCGTTTCATGACGAAAGTGATCTCCGATTCGTGACACGAACTGGGGACTGCGACGAGATGTTGAGATGTGTCGCGGGAACTGGCGCATTCTATGCCATCTCACGCATGAACGCCGCGGACGGTGAAATCGTCTCTTATGACCTGTTCCGACGAGCACAGACCGGGGATCGCCCGGCACAGGCTCACTCTTCGCCGCGTCGCGACTCGAGCCGCTGGCGCCAGTTGGCGTCGCCGTCGGTGCGCAGGCGCTCGTCCCGCTCCTGCGCATCGACGGCACAGATCGCCGCCATGTTGACGACGTCCGCGACATCGACCCCGCGCTGGAGAACGTGCACCGGCTTCTCCATGCCGAGCAGAATCGGGCCGATCGCCTCGGCGTCGGCGAGGCGCCAAAGAAGCTTGTAGGCGATATTCGCCGACTGCAGCTCGGGGAAGATCAGGACGTTCGCTGGCGCGTCGAGCCGACACCAGCTGTAGCTCTCGTCGAGCACCGACTCGAGCACCGCCGTATCGGCCTGCATCTCGCCGTCGACCTGCAGCGCAGGATCAAGCTCGTGCGCGATCTCCACCGCCCGCCGGACCTTCTCGGCCGACGGGTGCTGATTGGAGCCGAAATTGGAGAAGGAGAGCATGGCGACCCGCGGCTCGATGTCGAAACGGCGCGCGAAATTGGCCGTGAGAAGGGCGATTTCGGCCAGCTCTTCAGCGTTCGGTTCGATGTTGACCGTGGTGTCGGCGAGGAAGAACACACGGTCCTCGAAGACCAAGATGAACGCACCCGAGACACGCCGGACCCCTTCCTGCAGCCCGAGGATCTGGAGCGCCGGGCGAATCGTCTCGTTGTAGTGCTGGGTCAGGCCGGAGAGCAAGCCGTCGGCGTCGCCGAGCTCGACCATCATCGATCCAAAATAGTTGCGCGAGCGCATCAGCTTGCGCGCGTCTTCGAGCGTCACCCCGTGCCGCTTGCGCCGCGCGTGCAGCTCGCGGGCATAGCGCTCGAAGGACTCGGAGCTTACGCCGTGGAGGATCACCAGGTCGTCCGGATCGAGATCGAGCTCTTGTAGCTTGTCTTCGATCATCTCGCGGCGCGCCAGCAGCACCGGTGTGCACAGACCGCGGTCGACGAGAATCTTGGCCGCGCGCAGAATCTTGTCGTGCTCGCCCTCGGGAAAGACGATGCGCTTCGGATGGTGCCGGGCACGGTCGAAGATATCGTGCATCAGCTCCAGGCGACGCGAGATCAAGACTTCGAGCGAGCGATGGTAGGCCTCGAAGTCGTCGATCGGCATGCGCGCGACCCCCGAGTCCATCGCCGCCTTGGCCACTGCCGGCGCGACGCGCAGCAGCACGCGGTGATCGAACGGCTTGGGGATCAAGTACTCGGGCCCGAATCGCAGCGACTCGAGCCGGTAGGCCTTGAGCACGGCATCGGGAACGTCGTCTCGCGCGAGCTCGGCCAGCGCCTCGATCGCCGCCCTCTTCATCGCGTCGTTGATGTCGGTGGCACGCACATCGAGCGCGCCGCGGAAGAGGAAGGGAAAGCCGAGGACGTTGTTCACCTGGTTCGGGTAGTCGCTGCGGCCGGTGGCCATGATCACCTCGTCGTCGCGCGCGCTCTTGGCCTCTTCGTAGCCGATCTCCGGATCGGGGTTGGCCATGGCGAAGAGAATCGGTCGCGGCGCCATCGAGCGCACCATGTCGGCGTCGACCAGCCCGGCGACCGAGAGACCGATGAAGACGTCGGCTCCGGCCATGGCGTCGGCGAGCGACCGCAGATCGGTCTCGACGACCAGGTGCTCCTTCGTCGCGTTCATCCCTCGCGTCCGTCCGCGATAGAGCACGCCCGTCGAGTCGCAGACGACGATCTTCTTCGGGTCGACTCCGAGGTCGATGTACGTCTGCCGGCAGGCGACCGCCGCCGCACCGGCGCCGGAGATCACCATGCGGATCGCCGACGGCTCGCGGCCGGTGATCTCGAGCGCGTTGAGCAGCGCCGCGGCCGAGATGATCGCCGTGCCGTGTTGATCGTCGTGGAAGACCGGGATCGACATCTCGTGCTTGAGGCGCCGCTCGATCTCGAAACACTCGGGCGCCGAGATGTCCTCGAGGTTGATGCCGCCGAAGGTCGGCTCGAGCAGCTTCACCGTACGGACGAACTCGTCGACGTCGCGTGTCGCCAGCTCGAGATCGAAGACATCGATGTCGGCGAAGCGCTTGAAGAGCACCGCCTTGCCTTCCATCACCGGCTTCGAGGCGAGCGGACCGATGTCGCCCAGGCCGAGGACCGCGGTGCCGTTCGAGATCACCGCCACCAGGTTGCCGCGGGCGGTATAGTCGAAGGCCTTCAACGGGTCGCGCTCGATCTCCTTGCACGGCTCCGCGACTCCCGGAGAGTACGCGAGCGAGAGGTCCCGTTGAGTCGAAGTCGGCTTGGTCGCGACGACCTGCAGCTTTCCCTTGCGACCTTTCGAATGGTACTCGAGAGCTTCTTGGCGCCAGCGTTCGGACATTCCCCCATCCTACCCGCTCCGCGCATCGCCCCGCTTCGGCCAAGCCCGATCGAAACCGCATGATCATCGCTCCCGCACCGCCCCGGTCTCTGCGCGTCGTGACGCAGACCGATCATGCCGCGCTCGCGGCCGAGATCCTTCGATTCTGGCGCGCCGACGGTGTACCCACCTCTCCGCACCGCGACGCCCTGCTCTTCGCCGCGCGCGAGCACGACAACGGCTGGCGGGAGGTCGACGCCGCACCGCGCACGCGAGACGACGGCCGGCCGCACGACTTTCGCTCGATGCCGGAAGCTCTGCGCATCGAGCTCTGGAACCAGGGCGTGGCTCGTCACGCCGCAAGCGCCGATCTCGGGACGGCCGACCCCGAGATCGCCTGCGCCGCGGCCTTGATCGCGCACCATGCCATTGCCCTGCACCTGGGTCGAGTCGGCCCCCAGTGGGAGGCGGCGCGCACCGACTGGACCGCGCGACGCGACGAGCTGCTGGCGGCGAGCGGCCTGCAGCTGGAAGAGCTCGAGCACCTCTACCGATTCGTCGACCTCACCGACATGGTCTCGCTCGCGGCGTGCGCCGGCTGGACGCAGCGCATCGAGCACCGCGGCGTCGTGATCGCGCCGCAGGAGGCGCCCGATGCCGGCGACGGCTCGGATCGAACGACCGTGGCGCTCGATCCATTTCCTCTCGCCGGTGCCACCACCTTCGAAGTGGATGCCCGGACGATCGAAGACCGAGCGTATGCAGGGGACGCCGAGCTCGCCGTGAGCCTGGCTTCGGCGCCTCGCTGGCGGCTCCGCGTACGTCTGGTCGAGTTGCGGTAGAGCCTTTCTTTGAGCTAGTTTCACCTATGCTCTATCGCCTCGAGATCGTCCGATGAGCTCGCCACGTCGACCGACCGGCGCACGCACTCGACGGAGTCGACGCTCTCAGGCCGATGTCGCGACCCGGCGCCAAGAACGCGCCAATGCGCGCATCGCCAAGCGCTACAAGCGCCTCGAAGTCGAGAACCGTCCGCAAGGGCCTCAGTTCATCGCCGTGCTCCTCTGCCTGCTCGGCGCGGCGCTCGTCGCCTACGGAATCTTCGGCCCTCAGGATTCGGAGCCGGAGGCACCGTTGGTGGCGAGCGGCGATTTGCCGCCCGACGCCGAGGCCGTGAGCTCGACCACGACCCGCCTCGACCCCGAGCTCCTACGCTCTCCGCTGAGCGAGTTCGAGCGCGCGCTCTTCCGCAGCGGTGACAGCCTCGAACGCATCGGCCGGCGCATCGCCGGTGAATCGCTCGCGCTCGAGCGCGCGACCGAATCGATCGACGCCCCGGCGGCCGAAGAGCTGGCGAGCGGTGTCGAGCGGATCGGCGAACGGGCGGGACGAGACGAGTTCGACTTCGCGGACCTCGAGGCACTGCGCGGGCGCTGGCTCGTTCTGCGTGAGGCGACGCTGCGGCCGGCGGGCTGGATGGTGAGCGCGCAGCGCACCGATGTCGACCGCGCACCGATCGCCGCGTACGGCGATGCGGCGGCTGAGCTTGAGACGTCGTTGGCCTCGGCGGTCGCCATGGCGTCGGGCCTGACCACTCCCGACCCGATGCGCGGGCCGGACGAGCGCGACCAACGCATCGCCGAGTGGACGGAGTTCGCCGCCTCGTGGCGCGAACAGCTCGCGGACATCGAACGCTCGCTCCCGCAGCGACCGGCGGCGAGCGCTTCCGACGAGCTTCTCCAGGCGATCCAGCGATTCGACCTGGCCTTCGGCCAGGCCCGGAGCCTGGCGCGTGACGATCGCCTGGTCGTGCGCGCCGCTCCCTTGACGGCGCTCCAGGAAGCCGTGCTCGAGGCCGAGGAGGCGCGGCGCGAGCTCTCCGGCCTGGCGCTCGACTGAGCAGCTCCGGAGCCGGGCAGCCCCTCTGCGCAGCGGCCTGACCGCAAAGGAAAGGGGCGACGACCCACGATGGATCGCCGCCCCGCAGAGGAGAGACCTGCCATCCTTCTAAGCAGGTCTCGTGCCAGCTCGCCGCCTCAGACGTCTCCCTCGGGTTCTCCGAGGTCGATCTCGAGATCCAGCGTCTGCCCCGGGGCCACCGTGACCGTGCGCTCGTCGGTCTCGTAGCCCGGACGCACGGTCTCCAGCGAATGCTGGCCTGGCTGCAAGACCAGTCCTTCGGCGAGGTCACCGAGCTCCGCACCGGTGCCGACGAAGTGACCGTTCAAGTAGACAGCAGCGTCCTCTGGCCAGATCGCCAGGACGAGCCGACTCTGGTCGTCGCGGCGTCGTTCCAGGCGCTCGAGACGGTCGACGCGCTCGGCACGCTCGGCGTTGCGCTGTAGCCGGCGATCGCGATGCACGGTCGTGGTCGGACCATGGTCGTCCGGATGCAGAGCCTCACCCGGCTGCAGACGGTCGTTAACGTCGATCACCAAGCCGTCGTGCACCGTGTACTGCCGGAAGATCGTCTCGTAGCCCGGGTGGTAGATCGCCACGTCGTACGTTCCCTTCTCCAGCCAGAGATAGGCCGGGAAGCCGTCGTACTCGTCGGCGACTCCGACGTAGTTGCCGTCGATGAAGATCTGCGCCTTCTCGGGCGAAACGTCGAGGTCGAGCGCACCCATCGCGTTGCCGTAGTACCGGCCGTAGGGTCGACCGGCGTCCACCACGACCTGGGGCCCCCACCAGGGTCCCCACACCGAGTACACCGAGAACGGCGAGTACCAGGAGTACGAGTACGGGCGGTAGCGATAGTGATAGCGGTAGTACGGGCTGTAGTGGTAGCCGATGCGGAACGACCGATCGTAGTGCCCCCGGTACCGCGGGTAACCGTGGTAGCCGACGCGGTGGCGGCGTCGATGATCGTAGGAGTAGCCGCTGCTACGCCGATCGCCGCGGCGATAGCGGTCGCTGCTCGAGGTGCTCTGGCGCCGGCGATCGCCGCGAGTCGCCGCCGTGCCGCTGTCGCGGCGGCCGGAGCTGCGGCTGGTCGTCGGCCGCTGGGCCGGCGCGGTCGACGTGGCGGTACCCGCGACCGGCTCGGAGCCGCGCGGGCGTAGGGGTTCCTTGGCCGTCGCCGGGGCAGCGAGCGCCAGGGTCGCGAGCAGGGTGAGGCCGCCGATCGCCGCCGGCAAGGCGCGAAGGCGGGGCTCGGCTCGTTGATCGAATCTCATGATGTCTCCTTCTTCATCGTCTCGAAGCGTCCGGCCTCGCGATCTCGCCATCCGCGGTGGAGGCCTCGAATGTAGTGGAAGCGGAGGATCTCGTCCCACAGGCTCGGCGCTCTGACCCTCAAAGATTGCAAAACCCGCGCCAGAATCACGCGGAGCCTCTGCCGGCGTGGCGACAGCAGCGGCGGCGGCCCCGCGGGGCCGAGGCCGAGGAAGCCGCCGAGCTCGGCATGGCGTCGGTGGAAAACGACGGCGCAGTAGCCGGCTTTCTCTTGCCGGATCATGAAGCGATCGAGATCGGTCGGGTGGTCGTGCTCGACCTGCGCCCGTCGTTCGTACACCAACCGCAGGCCGCGGCGCGTGGTCAGGCGGTAGGCGAGCTCAATATCTTCCCACGCCGGGTAGGGGAAGCCGAGATCGAACGGCTCGGCCTGCAGGCAGGCGCGCGGCAGCGAGAGGTTCGACGTGTAGAAGAAGTTGAACGGCAAGTCGTCCGGGTCTTCGATCAACGCGTAGCCGAACTGCAGACCGTGCTCGTTGATGTAACGCAGGAAGGGGTCGAGGCGCATGCGCCGATGCCAGCCGGTGTAGCCGATGACGGCCAGCCGATCGATCTCCGGTCGTGCGCGTCGTGCCGCGTCGTGCGACGCCAACCAATTCGGTGCCGGCACCGTGTCGTCGCCGAGGAAGGCGACGATCTCGCCGCGCGCCGCCTCGACCCCGCGGTTGCGCGCCGCCGCCGGTCCGGCGTTCTCCTGCCTCAGCACGCGTGCCGGGAGCCGGAACTCACGCGCGTCGAGGAACTCCGTGGTCCCGTCGGCCGAGCCGTCGTCGACGACGACGATCTCGAACGGCGGCGCCTCGTCTTGGGCCTCGAGCGCATGGAGCACCTCGGGCAGAACATCGAGGCGCTCGAAGGTCGGCACGATGACGGAATAGCGCGGCGCGGCGCGCTCCACCGCCTCGCCGACGAGCAGATCCTCGCCGTGGGTCTCGAGATGTCGTGTCGTCATCGTAGAATCTGGGGACGCCCCATCGATCGCACGACCGACCGTCGGTCCGAGCTGCACCGGCACGCGGTCGCCGTGATGCCGTCGCCGTGCAACGGTCACTGTGAATACGGTCACCCTATCGTGCGTACCTCTCAGCGTGGAAGCCTCGCTCACCGTGAACTCACCCCTGCCTCTCGACGCCTCCGGTGCGTCGGACGCCGATCTCGTCCGCCGCGCACGCCGCGGTGACTCCGCGGCGGCCGAAGAGCTGGCGCAGCGTCATCGACGTCCCGCGTATTTCTTCGCTCTTCAACTCCTCGGCAACCGCGACGACGCGCTCGACGTGGTGCAGGACGCGCTTTTGCGCTTCTTCACCAAGCTCGATCGCTTCGATGCGCGCCGGCCGGTTCGTCCCTGGCTCTTTCGCATCGTGCGCAACCGCGTCGTCGATCTCCACCGACGGCGCCAGGTCCGCAAGCACGACTCGATCGAGGCGGCGGCCGACGACGAAGACTCGGCACCGCTCGTGCTGGTCGACGAAGATGTCGACATCGAAGGCAGCGCGCGTCACAAGGAGCTCCAGCAGCGACTGTGGCACGCGTTGCACCAGCTGTCACCCGCGCATCGCGAGATTCTCGTCCTGCGCGACTACCAGGACCTCGCCTATTCCGAGATCGCCGAAACGCTCGACATCCCGCTCGGTACGGTGATGTCGCGCCTCCACGGGGCGCGCAAGAATCTGCGCTCCGTTCTCGTCGACGATCTCCGCGATCTCCTGCACTGAGATTCCTTCACCGAGACGAATCATGTCGCAATCCTCCGCTCCATTCGATGAAGAGCTTCTCTCCGGGTACCTCGACGGCACCCTGAGCCACCGCGAAATGCAACGCGTTCGCATCCGCCTCGAAGACGATCCGAGCAGCCGGCGCCTCTTCGAGGAGATGCGCGCCCTCCGCCAGGCCGCGCTCGACACCCGCTTCCCGCCGCCGGAAGACTCCGTCTGGCCCGAGCTGCCGCGTACGCCGGTGAGTCGCTTCGGTCGTTCGCTCGGCTGGCTGCTGCTCTGCTCCTGGCTGGTGATCGTCGGCGCGCTCGGGCTCTGGCACCTGCTGCGCGAAACCGGCGACGCGCTCGAAGTCTTCCTCGTGCTCGGGCTCCCGGGCGCCTTTCTCCTGCTCTTCGGCTCGGTCTTGGTTGACCGATTGCACGAGGCGCGCACCGATCGCTACCGGGACGTCCACCGATGATCATCGCCTCGACCGACCACCTGCCGGATCGCCAGGTGATCCGCACCCTCGGCCTGGTCCGCGGCAACGCGGTCCGCGGTCGCCACATCGGCCAGGATCTCATGGCCCACCTGCGCAACGCGGTCGGTGGCGAGATCCACGAGTACACCAAGATGCTCTCCGAGTCGCGCGAGCAGGCGATCGACCGCATGATCGAGGAGGCGCGCTCGCTCGGCGCCAACGCGGTCCTCGGCCTTCGCTTCACCACCTCGAGCCCGGCGCCGGGCTCGAGCGAGGTGCTCGCCTACGGCACCGCCGTGCTCGTCGCCGAGCCGCCACCCCGCGAGCCGCTCGACGACTGAGGCTCAGCCGGCCTCGTCCCTCCCCAACTCGGGGAGGATTTCGTCGAGGCGACGACGGCGGAAGGGAACGAGGTCGTCGGGGAGGAGGGCGTTGAAGGCGTCGCTGGCGAAGAAGGCCTTGTCGCCGGGGTAGGTGGGCACGATGCCGAGCGGGAAGCGGGCGAGAATCTCGCGGTCCGGTCGCAGGCGAAGGCGCTCAGTGCGCGCGCGCTTGGCGTGGACGATCTCGAGGTGGGTGACGACCCAAGTCAGGGCGCGCTGGTGGGCGAAGGTGCGCGGATCGACGAGGCGGGTCGACAGTTCGAGGTCTTCGAGCACGAAACGCGGCAAGAGCGCGCGCACCGCCTTGCGCAGACCGCGACGGACGAAGCCGCGCGGGCCGTAGCCGCGCCACTTCTCGCCCAGGCTGGTGCGCGGGATCTCGGGCTCGCGGTGGCGGCCGCGCCCACGGCGCCGACCCGCGGGAGTGACGATGCCGGCGGGTACGCGGTCTTCGGTATCGATCGAGGCGAGGTCGGCCGCGGTCGATTCAGCGGCGTCGGCCCCGTCCGACACGAGAGTCCGCGGACTCGCGGTGTTGGCCACCAGGCCGGCATAGGGATCGAGGGTCAACAGCTCACCGCCGGGGTTGTTCTGCACTGCCAGAGTCTGCGCGCGGTGCACCATGGTCGCCCACACCGCCGACGCCAAGCGCGGCCAGAGCTCGTCGTCGGCATTGCCAGCGACGGTGAGGAAGGCGTTGCGCTCGAAGAGGAACCCGCGATTGGCGTCACCCAAAAGCCGGCTCGTCGCCATCGACCGATGGTGCACCACCGCGTTGGGCGCGGCGAGGACGCGCTCGCCGGCGGACCACAGGCGCCAGCCGAGATCGACGTCTTCGAGGTAGGCGAAGTACGACTCGTCGAAGCCGCCGAGGCGCAGATAGGCCTCGCGCCGGACGATCATGTTGCCGCCACAGGCGAAGAGCAGCTCCTCGCCGGGCTCCGGAATCGCGTCGTCGGCCTGCGCCAGCCGACGGCCGAAGCCGACCTGGAAGGCATGGCCGTCGAAGGTCATCAGACCGCGGCCGAAATCGAGGCGCTCGCCCTGCCAGTCGACGATGCGGCCCGACACCGCGGCGACATCGGCCGGCGCGGCGGCCAACGCCTCGACCAGACGCGCGAGCCAGCCGTCGGCCGGGCGGGTGTCGTTGTTGAGCAGCACCAGCGCGTCGGCGTCGACCTGGCGGGCGAGATGATCGTTGCCGCCGCAGAAGCCGAGGTTGACGTCGCTGCGCACGGTGCGCACCCACGGATGCTCGGCGGCGAGCCACTCCAGGGTTTCGTCGTAGGAGCCGTTGTCGAGCACGACCACTTCGTGGCGCACACCCGCCGGCGGCTGCTGAGCCTCGAGCTCCGGCAGCAAAAGCTCGAGGTGCTTGCGGCCATTCCAGCTGACGATCAGAACCGCGACGCTGCGCACCGTCGGCGTGCCCTCGCCGCTCATGTCGGCACCCCGCCGCGCAGCCGCGCGGCCAGCCGGCGCAGGCGGCGACGGGCGCGGAAGGAGAGCCGGTCGGGCGGCGCATGGGTCGTGGGACGGAACGCGAAGTCGGCCTTCGAGGCATCGCGGTGCGGTGCGCGGCAGAACTCGACCAGCGGCGCCAGCGCACGCCGCCACGAAAAGTCTTCGAGCAGGCGACGCGCCGCCGCGCGATCGGCGTCCCGGTCACGCATCGGATCGAGCAGAGCGTGCAGCGCCCCCTCGACGGCCCCGGCATCACCGGCGGGCACGACGATTCCGGCGTCGTGGGCGGTGAGCAGGCGGCTCATCGCGCCGCCTTCGCTGAGGATCACCGGGCAGCCGGCGGCCAGCGCATCGAGGAATCGCGTGCGCAGCGAGAGGCGCGTCTCGAGACTCGGCCGATGCGTCGCCACCACCAGATCGACGTCGCGCAGGAGGTCGTAGCGGCGCGCGCTCGGCACCCAGTCGAGAGCGCGCACCCGCGTGCCCCAGAGCCCGCGCCGCCTGCACCAGCGCTCGACCTCGGCGAACAGGGCCTGCGGCGTGCCCTGGGTGGGGTTGCGGATGAAGTAGAGCGTCCACGACGGCCGGTCGGCGGCGACCAGCGCCTCGAGCACCGGCCACGGGTCGTACCAGTCGTAGAGCCCGCCGAAGAGGAGACGCGTCTCGCCACCCTTCGCCGGCTCGAGGTAGGGCACGTGCGGCGGGAGCTCATCGGGCACGCCGAACGGCACGATGTCGATCAACGAACGCAGGTCGGCGTCACCCTCGAGGCGCCGTGGATGCACGCGGCCAAGCGCGGTGAGGAAGCCGAGGTAGTACTCGCGCTGCTCCTCGCACGAGCAGAGAAAGAAGTCGCCGCGCGACATCTGCAACACCCAGGTCGCATGGTCGTTGCGCCACGGATCGAGGCCCAGGCTTTCGACGTAGGCGAAGTTCTCGACCAGGAACGGATCGTAGAGGTCGACGACGACGGGCAGAGAGTCGAGCTCGAGAACGACGTCGTTGGCGAGCTGCCCCTGAGTCACGACGACGTCGCAGCCACGGGTGAGCTCGGCGAGCCTGCCGCGCTCGAAGGCCACGACGCGGGCGTCAGGAGCACTGAGATCCGGCACGTCGTCCGGCGGTCCCGCGGTGACCAACACGACCTCGAAGCCCTCGCGCGGCAGCCGTCGCGCCAGCTCCAGGTAGCGAATGCCGATACCGGCCATCGCCGGACGGATCGGCTCGCTGGGCACGAGCGCGATCCGCGTCACGCGCCGCGTCCTTTGAGCTTCTCCACGGTGCGGTGGAGACGCCAGGCGCGGGTCGACTCCATCGCGTCGACCAGCGCACTGAGCCGTCCGATCTCGCGATGCGCCGCCGCCAGCTCGTCCGACTGGCCGTCCGCGAAGGCGCGCAGCTCGCCGAGCTCACGCCGCAGGCCCTCGAGCTCCTCGCCGCGCCGCGCGTCGATGGCCTCGAGCACCCGCCGATGCTCGTCCGAGGCCCGAAGCTCTCCGTTCAGCGCATGCCGCCGCTCGGTCTCCGAGGCGAGGGCACGCCGCACCGCCGCCGCGTCCTCGGCGGCCTCGACGGCCTCGGCGCGCAGCGCATCGACGACACGCGCCAACGCCTCGTCGCCGAGCCGATGCCGCGCCAGCACCTCCGCCTTGCCGACGAGGAACTCGGCGCGGCGGCGTGGATGGTCGCCGAGCACATGGTGGCCGGCGTCGCGGAACTGGCGATACTCGCAGGTGACCCGCGCCAGGTGATGAAACGGCGTGCGGGCGGCGAGCCGGAGCAGGAAGTCCCAGTCCTCGAAGAATGGCAGCGTCTCGTCGAACACGGCGCCGTCGACGGGCTCGATTTCGTCGCAGAGCGCGCGCTCGATCAGCAGCGTGTGGAAGGGAATGTAGTTGTCGACCAGCAGCCGCTCGGGATCGAAATCGCGACTGTACGGCAGGCGTCGCTCGACGCACGACCAGCCCGCCCGCGACTCTCCGGACGCCGGCTCTTCAGCCGACGCTCGACCGAGCGTCGAGCCTCCGAGGACGTACACGCCGACGGCGGCGTCGGTGTAGGCGACTCGGACGCCGGCGCCGGTCACCAGCCCGACCAGGACCTCGTAGTGCTCCGGCTCGACCAGGTCGTCGTCGTCGAGAAAGGCCACGTATTCGCCGGTCGCGGCGGCGACGCCGGCATTGGCTGCGGCGGCTCGTCCACGGTTCTCCGGTAGGTCGACCAGGCGAAGCGACAGTGGATAGTCCTCGGGTCGCCGAGGCGTCTCGCCCCCGTCGTTGACCACAATCACTTCGAGGCGACGCCAGGTCGACGCGGCGAGCGACTCCAGTGCCTCGGCGAGCAGTTGGGGCCGGTCCTTCGTGCGTACGACGACCGAGACGGTCGGCCGCTCGTCGACCAGCCGCGGCCGCGCGACGGCCCCGAGGTGCTCGAGCAGCCGCGACGGGCCGCGCGTAGTGAAGTCGTCGAGCCGCAGCCGCCGATAGGCCTCGGCCGCCTCGACGCCGGCAGGAAGGGTCAGCGTGCGGAAACTCCGCAGACCGAGTGCGGCACCGAGATAGTCGTGGCGTTCCTGCTGGCTGGCGTAGGCCGCCATCGCGCGCTCGAGACCCTCGAGATGGTCGCCGACGTCGACCAGCAGATCGGGCTCGAGCGGCCGATTGATCTCGTAGGCCAGAACGCGCAGCGCGCGCGCGACTTCGAGGAGTGGATCGTCGCTCTCCGCGCGTAGCGGCGCCAGCAGGCGGTGCAGCGCGGCGAAGGCGGCGCGATGATCGGCACTGACCTCGAACGGCGACGGCACCAGGAGCAGATCGGGACGCTGGCTGAGCAGAGCACGGCGCAGGCCTCCCGCGATGGCGTCGAGATGCTGCTCCAGGGCTCCGTCGGGCAGTTCGAGGCAGTCGCTGCCGTCGATGCCCAGCAGCTCGCCGGCTGCGATGGACTCGGCGCGGCGCCGTGCCGCATAGTCTTCGCGTGTCGTTCCCGCTGGAGGCTCGGCACCACCGTCGCTGAGGAAGAGAACCCGCACGACCGCTCCTGCCGCGATCCGCCCGGCTAGCAGCCCGCCGCAGCCGAGCACTTCGTCGTCGAAGTGCGGCGCGACGACGAGAATGCTCACGGCTTGGACGCGCTCGGTGCGTCCCGGCGGCTGGGGCTGGTGGCTCGGGCTCATGGCGTGCGGCGGGAGGTGACGGGCGGGTCGAGGCGAGGCGATCGAGACGAACGACAGCATGAGAGTATAGCGGCTGGACTTTGATTCCCTGTGCGTGACGATCCACTTCTCTCGACCCTGCAGAAAGCAGCCGGCCGGCGCCTACCTCGCCGCCTTCTCGTAATCGGGGGCTTCAGCCAAGACTTGGCGGAAGGCCTCGGCGCCGAGGCGACGTCGCGCCTGCACCTGGCGGCCTTCGATGCCGACTCGCCGCTGCATGCCGGCTCCTGGGACGCCGTGCTCTGGCGGCTGCCGGCCCACTGGTCGCAGCTGGAGCTCGAGAGGCTGCGCGACCTGCCAGCACCGCGCGGCCGCATCTTCCTCGTGGTGCAGTCGCGTGAGCGCCGCCGTCTCGTGCTCGAGCTTTCGGGCCTCGGCTTCGCGATTCTGGAGGCCCACTCCGTCGGACTGCCGACCGCGACCGACGGCGTGTCGGTGCTCGTCGCTCGCGGCGACGAGTACTTGGTGCGGAGCTACCGTGAAGGAGACGAGACCTCGATCCTCGATCTCTTCGCGCCGGCGTTCCACACCTCGCGCAGCCTCGATCACTGGCGCTGGAAGTTCCTCGACAACCCGTACGGCGGCCGGCGCATCACCCTCGCTACCACCGGCGATGGCCGGCTCGCGGCGCACTACGCCGGCTACCCGGCGCTCTTCACCGAGGCGCACGACGGGCACCTGGTCGACATCCCCGTGCTGCAGATCGGCGACACGATGACCGATCCCGCCTTCCGCGCGCACGGACGCGGGCCGACGAGCCTGCTCGGCCGCTCGGTGCGCCACTTCTACGCCGCGTACTGCGAGAACGCAGTCGGCTTCAACTACGGTGTCAACACCGGCAACATCCAGCGCTTCAGCCTGCGCTTCGTCGGCGCCGAGCGGGTCGAGGAGATTCCGTTTCGTCGCCGCGACGGGTCACCGCCGGCGACCACTGGTCACTACGCCGTGGCTCGTCGTCACTCGGTCGACGGCGCCTTCGATCGGCTCTTTCGCCGCGCGGCGCCGGCCTACGGCGCGCTCCTGCGGCGCGACCAGATCGCCCTCCGCTGGCGCTATCTCGACTGCCCCGACCGTCCCGGGTTCGTCCTGCTCGCAGCCCGCCGCTGGCGCCGGTTGGTGGCCTGGGCGGTGTTTCGGCGCGTCGGCGACGAGCTGCGCTGGGTCGATGCGCTGACGACCCCGCGTCACGCCGGTGCCGCGGCGGATCTCCTGGCCGCCGCACTGCATTTGCCCGAGCACGCCGGCGTCGAGGAGGTCACAGCATGGTTTCCCGACCGACCCGCCTGGTGGCACCGCCAGGTCGAAGCGCTCGGGCTGGTGCGCGCGCCAGAACCCGACGACCTGGCGCTCATGACCGTGCCGCACCAGCGCCCCGACGCCGCCGACCGCCTGCGGCACGCCTACTACACCCGCGGCGACAGCGACCTCGCCTAAGCCCTCCTAGAACGATCTATTCCGGCACCTTGCTGCGCTCGACGCGGCGCCGGTGACGCGTGCGGCCAGCCTCGTCGACGGCGCGCAGCCACCAGGTCCCGGCGGCGAGGCGGGGCTCGAGCGTCGGCGGAACGAGCGGCTCGTCTCCTCGCAGCCCCGTAGGGATCGGACGGCCCGCGGCCGGCACCCCCAGGGGCGACGGGGAGGTCTCGATCCAGCGCACCGACGAGTCGGCCGGCCAGGTCTCGTTCGCAGGCGACGGCTCGAAACGAGCCGCCTCGCGCTCGGCGCCATGGGGCGCGGGATCGCCACGATCGATGAATGTCACGAGGGCGTCGAAGGCGCGGCCGTGGTGGCGCCGGCGGTAGCGCTGCTGCGAGGCGGCGAGCCAGGCGGCGGCACGGGGCTCGTGCGGGGTCGATTGTGCGTAGAGGTGGACGGCGCGCGCCGCCGGGACGTGGCGCGCCCCCACGCCGGCGCGCCGCGCCCTTGCCAGCCAGTCGGTTTCCTCGAAGTAGAGCCGATAGCCCTCGTCGAACGGCCCCACCCGGCGCCAGGCCGCCGCGTTGAAGGCCAGCAACGCGCCCGACAGCGCGAAGCTCGACACCGGCTCGCTCGCCCGCCACTGCGCCAGGGCATGACGACGCCATACCCTTCGCGCCCGCCGCGCCCAGCGGCCGCCCCGGCGCTCCGCCAGCCGCCGCAGCAACTCCCAGCGCCGGGTCGACGGCTCGAGCGGCGGCAAGAGATCGCCCGAGGTGACGTCCCAGAGCAGGCGCGGGCCGGCGATACCGGCACCCTTTGCCAAGGCGTCGCCGAGGGCTGCGAGGCAACCGGGCTCGACGAGCACATCCGGGTTGAGCACGACGTAGCAATCGTGCAGTGCTATGGACATGGCAGCAGCCTCGGTCGCGGCAGCAATGCCGCGGTTGACTCCCCCGGCATAGCCGAGATTCGCTCCCGGCTCGACCAGGCGGACGGGCAAGGCGGCCAGACCGGGCCGGTCCGCGGCGTCGCTGCCGTTGTCGACCAAGACGATGTCGAGCTCGAGGGCGGAACCGACGGCATCGGCGCGCAGCGCCTCGACGCATCGAGCCGCCAAGGCGGGCGTGCGGTAGTGGACGACGACGGCGGCGAGTTTCATCGCGTCACGGGGCGCCGGCATTGGAGTTGGCGGGCGCCCCCTCGACGACCCAACACAGTGCCTCCTCGAGCGCATCGGCCGTGCGCCCGGCGGTGAAGCGACCCGCCGCGCGCAGGCCGGCCCGGCGCCGACGGCGCCACAGCCGTCGGTCGCCGAGCAAACGCTCCGCCGCGTCGGCGAAGGCCTCGGCATCGTCGACCGGAGCGAAGAGGGCGGCACCCTCGGCGAATCCGCGGAAGGCCGGGATGTCCGAGACGACGGCGGGCACGCCGCAAGCCATCGCCTCGAGCACCGGCAGTCCGAATCCCTCCTGCGGCCACGACGCGGCGAGCAGGAGGTCGGCGCGTCGCAGAATCGACGGCACCTCGTGCGGCGGAACATGACGATGGAAGACGTCGGCCTCGATCAGCGCGGTCTCGTCGGCGGGTGCGGGCCACTGCGAGAGACGCTCAAGAACACAGTCGACGCCACGGCGACGCAGGGCGGCGACGGCGCGAAGCGCGGTCGGCACGCCCTTCCAGTCGATCTCGAAGGGTGACGTCACCAGGATGCGCGGCGGTCGACGCGGACGCAGGCGCGGGCGCGGGCGGAAGGAGCCGTCGAGCGGCTGCGGAATCCAGCGCGCGGCGCGGCCGAAACGACGACGCAACATCTCGCCCAGATGCGGCGAGACGACGAGCGCCGGCAGCGGGCGGGCGTAGGCCGCCTCGATCGCCTCATGCTCGGCACGGTTGTGGGTGTACTCCCCCTCGTAGCCCTGGCAAAAGTGGACGATCTCCGGCGCACGGAGCGCGTCGCGGGCTGCGACGGCACGCTCGATCGTGGTCCAGTAGGTCGCGACGACGAGGTCGGCTCGTGGAATCTCGTGCGGGTCGAGGCCGGTCGTGCGCCGATAGCTGGCGTCGAGCGGGTACCACGACGGTCGCTCCCCGGGACCGACGAGCACCACCTCATGGCCGCGCCGAGCCAGCAGGTTGGCATGCTGCAACACGACCTTGACGCCGCCGAAGAGCGGCGTGTCTTCGAGCAGATAGGCGATGCGCATCGGCACGGCGAGGCTCAGCTCGATCCGAGGACGCGGCCGGGCGTTTCGTCGCGACAGTCCACGTCCCACGTGTGCTCGGCTTGGAGAAGGCCGCTGTCGTAGCCCTCGCAGTCGACGCGGAACGCATCGGGCACATGACGCTGGTCGAACGGATGCAGCCCGGCCTCGTCGAGCAGGAAGAGGTAGAGGTCGAAGTGCCCGCGCAGAATCGGCAGGTCGGGGATCCAGAGACGCAGGCGATACTCGGTCCTGCCCGAGAGCGGAGGCCGGCCATCACGCTCGGTGGAGAAACTGCACACCTGGATGCCGTCGGTGCGATCGATGCCGATACCGATGTGGAACTGGAGCGACGGATCGTCGGTGCGCCACGTGATCTCGAGACCCCAACAGCCTTGATGGGGATAGTGCTCGAGGTCGCCCTCGCCGAGCAGTCGAGCTTCGGTGATGCGCGCCGGAGCTCGCGGATCGGTGGGCGGCAGCTCGCGCTGGGTACGATGCTCGCTCTTCGCCGCGAGAAAGGCCTCGTACTCGCGCACCACGGGGTCGACCGGGCCGAGGGCCTGCATCTCGCCGCCCTTCAACCACAGTGCGCGCTCACAGAAAATCGAGACGTAGTACATCGCATGCGAGCAGAAGAGGAAGGTGCAGCCTTCTTCGAGCAGCGCGCGAATGCGGTCCATGCACTTTTTTTGGAAGTAGCCGTCGCCCACGGAGAGCGCCTCGTCGATGATCAAGACGTCGGGCTCGACCTGGACGGCGATGGCGAAACCGAGGCGCATCGACATGCCACTCGAGTAGGTCTTGATCGGCCGATCGAGGAAGTCGCCGAGCTCGGAGAACGCTTCGATCTCGGGCGTCTTGGCCTCGACCTCGTCGTCGCTGAAGCCCATCATCGCGGCGTTCAGGCGAATGTTCTGGCGCCCGGTGAGTTCAGGGTGGAACCCCATGCCGAGCTCGAGCAACGACGCCACCCGACCTCTCACCGCGAGCTCGCCGGAGGTCGGGGTGGTGACTCCCGAAAGAATCTTCAGCAGAGTGCTCTTGCCGGCGCCGTTCTCGCCCACGACGGCCAGACTCTCGCCCTTTTCGAGCCGGAACGAGACGTCGCGCAGCGCCGGCAGGGCGCGATGGCGTTCACGCCGCGTCAACGCCTCGAGGAAGCGGTCGACGGGGCGCGCGTAGAGGCGATAGATCTTGGTCAGGCCTTGGGCGGCGATCACAGACATCGTCCCGTGTTCTCGCACGGATCGCGAACCGACGCAAGGCCGACCTGCTCAGCGCATTACCTCGCCGAGGCCCATAACGCCGCGTCGGCGCAGGTCTCTCCGTCCTCTGCTCCGAGCCTAGTCATCGCTCCATGCCGAGAGGTTGCCCGACTCGAAGCCATCCGCGAAGACGGGTCCCGGGAGAGTGAAGCGATGCTTGTCGAACAGCAGACTGCCCATGCGCAGGAAGTAGGAACCATAGAACTGCCCGGTGCGTGGGCCGATGTTGTTGAGTCCGTGCGTATTGCGAGAGTAGTAGTGACCCCAGTAGTCGACCGGGCCACCGTGGTGGGGGTCGATGTAGCTCTCCCCGCCCTGCGCGATGCCTTCGGTGACCTCGTAGATGCGCTCCGGATGCGTCGCCAGACTCGAGAGATCGTAGAGGCCTTCGTGGCGGGTGCCGCGATTGCAGCGCTGGATCCCGCCGATGTAGAGAAAGGGCGTGGTGCGTCCCTCGGCGCGGCTCTCGGTGAATGTGAGAGGGATGTCTTCGCCGTCGGCGAGGGTCTGCTCACGCCAGACCGGGGCTCCGATCGACGGGCACGCTGTGCCGGTCTGCGCACAGGAGTCGATGTCGTAGAGGCGAAGCTCTGCGTCGATGGACACGGCAAGGTAGAGCCGGCCGGAGACCTCGAACAATGCAACCCCCTGGGCGAGCTGGCCGGGCACGTCGTGACGCCACAGCGAAGTCGCCGCCGCCGCCTCGGGATCGACGATCTCGAGAAGCTCGACACCCTCGAAGACATAAGCACCGGCATGAGCGACGTAGGTTCGCCCGGCGCGCTGCACCACGTCGATACGGCGGGTCGACGGGTACGCGCCGATCGAGCCGCGCCATACGCCCGGGCAGTTGATGTCTGCGTCGAAGGTGTTCTCGACACAGGGCGCGGCTGCTCCGACATGCGCCGCACGGCTGACATTGTAGAGGTGGACACCACCGCTCGGTGACCCCTCGGTCGCAGCGTACAGGGCGTAGACGGCGCCGTCGATCTCGGCCAGCTTGACGAACTGACCGTCGCGGTCGTAGTCCTGGTAGATCTGGCGCGGCGCCCAGGGATCGGTGACTTCCCACAGGCTGAGCCCCACCCGGCCAGTGTGGCCGTTGACCGCGACGTACCGCCGGCCGTCCGAGGCTTCGATCGCATCGAGCGAGGCGGTGAGCAGGTAGAGCTCGGCGCCGGCGAAGTCGGTGAAGGCCCAGTGACCGCTCAGGATCTCGCGCACGCTGAGCCGGCGGGGACAGCTCTCGAGCTCGAGGTCGCAATCGAGATCCCAGATCGAGAAACCGCTGACGAAGGCGATGTAGGCCGTATCGCCGATGATTTCGATCCAGTTGAAATGCTCCATTCCGTGCACGGTCTCTGGACGTCGCCAGTCGCCGACCCATTGGGTGCTGTCGCGCTGGACGGGCAGCGCGCCGCTGTCGACCGGCTCGAAGACGTCCGACCAGAGGCGAATCGACGAGCTTGAGCAGGCCGTCGCATTGCCTGCCGAATTGACGCATTCGGGCACGACACGCGCCCCGATATGGTCCCAGCAGTCGTCGGCCGGGGGTACTCCGTCGGCAGATACCGGAAGCGCCTCTGCGGAGGCGGAGGCAGCGACTGCAAGAGCCGAGGCGACAGCAAAACCGAGGACGAGGCGGCCGACGGCGGCGAGGCGGAGAAGAGTCTGCATCGTCGAGTTCCTGTGGTCGTTTGGATTATGCTAACACAGCATATTCCAAATCACCACGCTCGGACTGCAGCTTCGAACGACGAACGCCCGATCTCCGGGGAGACCGGGCGTCCATCCATCATCGATTCAGATCAATCGAAGACGCGAATCGGCGGGCTGGCGGACACCGCGTCCGAGGGAATCGCGCCGGTCAGAGCCCGCACCTGCGGGATGTGGTCCGCGCCGGAGCACGACGTGTTGTAGACGCGGGACACGCTGTACGAGCCGTCGGGCTGCGCCGTCGGGTTGTTGATCGTCTGTTCGAGGTTGAACGGGTCGTTGCAGGTCCAGTCGAACTGCAGGGCGTCGGGCAGCGCCGAGCCGGCGGACAGGTTGACCTTGAAGACCGCCGTGTCGCCCGGATTGCACACGCAGACGCCAGCGATGCACGGCGAGCCGCCGCAGGTCAACGACTGAAAGGACTCGACCGTCGCCGGCGGATCGAGCACGTCGACCACGACCACCAATTCGTCGAACTCGGTGCTCTGACTGTCGCACTGGCCATTGAAGACCCGGACGGTCCACGTCCCTTCTTCGGGGAAAATGTACTCGATCTCGCGCTCACCCGGCCAATCGATGGCATCCTCGATGATGCCGCCCTTTTCGAACTCCCAACGCCACTGCGTCGAGTTCAAACTCGTCTCCGTGAAGCGCCAGAAGCCGTTCGAGAGCTCTTCGGAGACGATGTCCGGGGTGCCGAGGACACCGAGCGGCAGCAGGCGGAAGCCCTGGTCCTCGACGTCCGCATAGCCCTGGCTCGCCACCTCGTTGGTGAGCGTCAACCGAACTGTGTAGTCGGTCCCTTCACCCTGGATCGGCGGCCCGGAGAGTCGCTTGACGATGCCGGTTGCCACGATCGCTCCTCCGACGCTCGTCCCGTCCCAGGCGGTCAGATCGCCCGACTCGAAGCCGTCGAGGAAGATCTCAGGCCCCGGTGGCTCGGCCGAGAGACCGGTGGTGTCGAGAACCCAACTGGGGAGAGTCGAGCGGATCGGCTGCCCCTGGTCGTCCGTGACCGGATCGAGGTTGGCGTCGAGCAGCTCCCAGAAGTAGCCACGGGTCAGCGGCTCGCCGGTCACGTCGGCGCTGATCGCCAGCTGCGAGCACACCGGATACTCATTCGGCGGGCTGGCGATCGGCAGGTTGATCGCGTCGATGTTGGCTCGACCGTCGTCGAGGGTCACGGTCGTGGTGTCGGCCGTCGCGCACGATTCCGCGGTGACGATCACATCCCACGATGCACAGGGCGGCGTGGAGCAAGGATGCGGGCAGGTCATCTCGTAGGTGCTCGAGGCCGTGCCCTGCGTCAGGACCGTACCGGGGCAGCCGCCGTCGTTCGACCAGTCCCACAGGCCGGTCTGGCAGTTGGTAGCGGTCGCGGTCACCGTCACCGGTTCGGTGAAGTAGAAGCTCCCCGGGTTCACCACGTTCACGGTCGGATCTCCGCCGTCGGCGTCGGGCAGGTACTTGTGCTTGTCGAAAATCAAGCTCGCCGTGCGCAGGAAGTACTCGTTGTAGAACTGCCCGGTCCGCGGCCCGATGTTGTTCAAGCCGTGGGTGTTGCGCGAGTAGTAGCGCCCCCAGTAGTCGACCAGGCCGCTGTGGAAGGGATCGGCGTAGGTCTCACCACCTTGCACGACGCCCTCGGTGACCTCGTAGATCTGATTCGGGTTGGTCGGCAGCGACGAGATATCGTAGAGCCCTTCGTGGCGTGTGCCGCGATTGCAGCGCTGGAAACCGCCGATGTAGAGGAACGGAGTGCTCGTGCTCTCGGTGAAGGTGAGGGGAATGTCTTCGCCCTCGGCGGCGGTGACCTCGCTCCACAGCGGCGCGTTCAGGTTCGGGCAGCCACTACCCGTCAACAGGCAGCTGTCGACGTCCCAGATCCTGATCTCGGCGTTGGCGCTGTCGAGCGCGGCCGCGAAGTAGATCTTGCCGCCGAGCTCGAAGAGCGAGACGCCCTGAACGAACCGACCCGGGACGTCTTCCCGCCAGCGAGAGGAAGCCGAGGCGGACGCCGGGTTGTTGATCTCGAGGAGCTCGAATCCCTGGAAGACGAAGCCGCCGGCATGCGCGACGAAGGTGCGGCCGTTCTTCTGGACGACATCGATCCGGCGAGTCGACGGATAGTTGCCGACCGATCCACGCCATACGCCTGGGCAGCTGATGTCGTTTTCGAACGTGTTCTCGACGCAGGCGGACTGCGAGCCGTTGTCCGCGGCGCTGACGTTGTAAATGTGGACTCCGCCGCTCGGCGAGCCTTCGATGGCGGCGTAGAAGGCGTAGACCTGGCCACCGATCTCCGCCAGCTTGACGAAGAAGCCGTCGCGGTCGTAGTCCTGGTAGATCTGCTTCGGCTGGCTCGCATTCGTCACGTCCCAGAGGCTGAGTCCGATGCGCCCGGTCTGACCGTTGATCGCGACATAGGTCTTGCCGTTCGATGCTTTCAGCGCATCGAGCGAATGGGTCAGCAGGTAGAGCTCGCCACCCGCGAACTGCGAGAAGGCCCACTGACCGCGGAAGATCTCCCGCGTGCTCAAACGCTCCGGACAGGACGCGAGCTCCATGTTGCAGTTCAGGTTCCAGATCGAAAAACCGTTGAAGTACGCGACATAGGCGCGGTCGCCGATGACTTTGATCCAGTTGAAGTGCTCGTCACCGGTTCTCGTCTCGGGCCGTGTCGCGCCGACCCAACTCGTGCTGTCGCGGTTGGCGGGGAAGGTGGTGTCGACCGGCTGGAAGACGTCCGACCAAAGGCGAACCGTACCCGCCGTACAGGCGGAGGTCGTTCCGTTGCTCGCCACGCATTCGGGGACCGACGTGGCGCCAATGTTGAGGAAGCAGTCGTTCGCAGGCTGCGCGATGAGCGGCAGAGTGCAGAGGACGCCGAGGACCACAACCGGGGTGATCCGGGTCAGAGAACGATCGAAGCTCATGGAGAAACTCCTTGGCACGGCGGCGCGGTGAGGGCGCGCGGGAAAGCAGAGGACGTGCGCGGGGCGGGCGATGAATCGGAAGCTCTATGCTATCGTAGCTTGGGAAGAAGTGTCAACGAAGAGCGTTGGCTTTTACGCAAACGGCGAATCCTCGCCGGATATTCCTGCAGGGCTCGTTCACCGAAGAGACACAAATAGGGAAAGGCCCGATCTCTTCCGAGATCGGGCCTTGGAATCCGGCCCACTCAACTCAGAGCGAGCCGCGACTCGGTCGAGTCAGGCCGACTCAGGGACCACCCGGGAAGATGAGCGGGTTCAGGCCGTCGCAGGCGCTGACGAGGCTGATCGCCTCGAGGCCGACGCTGTAGAGGCCGCTGGCGCTCATCGTCGCGGTCACCCAGTTCTGGGCGATGCCCGGGAACGGGCTGCCCACGCCGAGGGTGTGGTTCAGGTTCAGGAAGAGCCAGCCGTTCTCCGCCGGCGGATCGACGGGGTCGCCAGCCGCCCAGACCTGGCCGACCGGGACGCGCTGCGTCTCGAGCGGGAAGCAGGTTCGGGCGTCGAGCGGCGGAGAGATATCTCCGTCGTCGAAGCAGAGCACCGTCGGGTTCTCTTCCTCGTCGAAGGCGACGACTTCGGACTGGGCCAGCGGGAACCAGCTCGGGTCGCTGGCGCAGGAAACGCCGGAAGCGTCCGGCGACTTCGAGTCACGCCAGACGATCAGGTCGGTGCCGCCGCTGAAGCCAGCGCCGGTCAGGTAGCGGGTGCCGAAGACCGAGGTCAGCGGCTCGCGGTTGTCGACCGCGGTACCACCGACGTAACGACCGTAGAAGGTGTAGTCACCAGCGCTCCAAGCACCACCGGTGCCGACACCGTCGAAGGCCTCGATGTGGACCAGCGGCTCGCCCTGGGCGAACGCGTTGGCGACATCGACGTAGAAGTAGTCACCCCAGAGCTGGTTCTGGTTCGACGCGGTACCAGCACCGGCGTCGGCGAAGTAGCCAGCCGAGGTCGGGAAGAGGAGGTTACAGTTGTTGACGTTGTCGATCGTGATGTAGCCACGAGCGATGTTGTCACCGTAGTTGAAGCCGAGGCAGGCACCACCGTCGAACGCGCTCGGGTTGCCGGTGTGACCGTTCTGGATACGCTCGAGGAGAGCGGCGCCAACAGCCGGGTTGGTGAACGGCAGGATGCCGTTACAGTTCGGGATGTCGCCATCCCAGCCGAGGCCGGCCGGCGACGGGCTGATGGTGTCGTCCGGGTCCTGCGAATCGTCCGCGGTGCGCGGCAGCACGCCGTCGTTGAAGACGTCACGCAGGTTGACGGTCGCGACATCGAAACCGGTCAGGAAGATGTCGAAGTCGATCGTCGGAACCGAGTAGTCGGTCCAGAGGGTCACGTGAGCAACGGCCGGCGCGGCCGAAGCGTTGTTCACCGAGAACAGCGTGGTGAGGCCGTTCGGGTTGCTGTAGTCCACTTCGAAGTACGGCAGCAGCAGGGTGGCCGCCGGCACCGCATCGATGGTGCACTGCTCGGCGATCGACTGCCCGCCGAGGCAGAGCAGGCCGATCAGAGCGAGAACGAGTCCAATTCTCTTCATGAGAGATCTCTTCCTCTAAGTCATTCGGGATTCGTGTTGGGTCCGTCGCGGGCTCGCATTCTCACTGCGAGACGGAGTCTCTCGTCGACGGATGTTTCGGATCGTGGGGTTGAGCAACACCTCCCGGTGAAAGATTTGAATCACGCAAACGCCCTGAATCGAGCGTTGGTAGTCTGTTGAATTCTTCGTCGAGCTGGAATGCTGTCCGCTTCAAGCCGTCTGGCGAGACGGTGGCCGCGCGGAGTGCGGCTGCTCATCCACGGAGCGCCCCGGCCGAGAGGCAAGGGTCGAGCGGCGGCACGGAGATCCGCGGGGAGCCCGACGACTGTAGTACCAACAGCGAATCCATGTCAAGCCTGGGTCAAAAAAGGCGGTGCGAACTCTGCGCCAAAAGGCGTTGCGCCAAAACGCGACCACGGCACGGGGCGCATCGGCGCGCCTCGTGCCGCGGCTTCGACCGTCGAGGACGGTGGGTTTGCTCAGGGCGCGTCGGACTTCGGCACGACGCGGTAGATCTCGAGACTGCCGTTGCCCGGGCAGCCGCGAAGCGTCGTCGCGTCGGGCGCCACTGACGTCTCGCCGGCGAATCCGGCGACGATCTCGTCGCGACCGTCGCCGTCGAGATCGTGCAGGCGGACGCTGTAGCCGCGGCACTGGATCGAGCGCCGGCCAACTTCCGGGCTCGCCTCACGCACCATCGTGCCCCCGTTCGCACCGAGGAAAACCCAGAGCTCGCCGATCCCGGTGCTAGCGACGATGTCCGGGAGGCCGTCGCCGTCGAGGTCTCCGCTGTCGACCGCGAAGATACCGCGGCGCCCCTCGGCGACACCGAGGGTCGTGCGCTGCCAGGTGGCGGAGTCGGGCGAGCCGCCTGTGACGTAGAGATCGAGACCACTGCGCCAGACCCGCGCGTCGTTGTTCACGTAACCGACTGCGATGTCGGCGAGCTCGTCGTCGTCGACCTGCAAGGTCGTCACCGCCCGCACGAAGGCACGCGGACGCAGACCCTCGAAGTCCCGCTCGACCCAGCCACCGCTGGAATCACCGTAGTGCAGGATCTTCGGGTAACCGACGAGCGATGATGAGGTGACGAAGTCGGGAATCTCGTCGCCGTTGAGGTTGGCGACCGAGAGGCTGTCGCCGAAGCTGCTCTGATCGTCCATCTCGAGCGCGGACCAGCCCGAGTTTCCGTTGTTCAAGAAGACCACGACGCCGCGCGACGACTTGGTCTCGATCTTGCCGCGCCGCAGGGCCATCTGGTTGGTCGCCTTCGGGCCTTCTCCAAATGCGATGATGTCGAGACGTCCGTCGCGGTTCCAGTCGACGGTTTCGATCTCGCGCGACGAGAAGGTCGACGCGTCACCGCCCTGGCCGGGAATCTCGACGTCGATGCCGTCGCTCCAGCGAACAAAGTTGCCCTCGCCGTCGCCACGCAGCACCATCAGGCCCTTGAGATGCATGCCGAGGGCCATGTCCTGGTTGCCATCGTTGTCGAAGTCGCCGACGGCCACGTCGCCGTAGTCGAAGGGGAACGACGGGTAGCGCGCCTCTTGCCAAAGGGTCCAGTTGCCCTGACCGTCGCCGAGGAAGATGTTCGGCTGCGGGCGCCCTTTGCGCGCCGGGCCGTGGACAATGTCGAGGTGGCCGTCGTTGTTCATGTCGGCGATCGCCAGACCGTGGCGCCACTGGCCGGACCGCGGCAGGCCCTTGTCCCAGCGCACGAGCTCGAGACGGTCGACGGTCTCGATCTCGGTCTCGTAGCTCTTGGCGGCCGCGTCCTTCTCGGCCTGGGTCACGGTGGTGACAGGCGTGCGCACCGTCGGCTGCCGCACCGGCTTCAGGAACTTGAGCGAGAACGTTTCCTCGTCGTGGTCGACAACTTCGAAGGTGAGCCCACCGTAGAGCCGGACGTGCTTGTCGTCGACCCAGCGATAGTTGCGCCCCTCGACGCCCTTGTTCACGACCTCCACCCAGTACTCGCGGCCTTCGTCGTCGACCAGGTACTTGCCGTCCTTGGGTCCGAGGACGGGGCGCTTCGTCCGTGCCTCCGCCGGGGCTCCCTCGGCGGACGCCGAGGCTTCGTCCGACGGATCTTGGTCCGACAGGTTGTCCGCGTCACCGCCCGCAGCGGCGAGCGCCGCCGCCGGGTCCGAGACTCCGGGCGCCGTGCTGGACGCCGCCTCGTCTTGAGCTAGCAGCGGCCCGGCGACGAGCACGGCCAGCGGCAAGGCGAGCGCCAGAGCGGCCCGGCCCAGGGGATGGATTCGATCGATCGATACTGACATGAGCTCTCCTCGAGGATGAACAGTCGGGCGTGCCGCAGCGCGTGGGACGGTTCCGCGCGAGCGAGTTCGAGAGATACGCGAAGCGGGAAGCGCGGACTAAGAGTCGGCGCCCGCACGCGGCGTCTTGTCGCGGCACGATGCGATCTTAGGGGGTGCGGCGCGACGCAGCGAGCGGCGACAGCGCCCTTTTTCCCGAGTTTTACCAGTCGGTCACCGTGCCTCGCGCCTCAGAGCTCGTCGGCAAACGTCGGCTTGAGACGGCGGAAGAGCACGAGCCCGAGCGCCAGTGCGGCGCCGGCGACCACGACGGTGAGCCACAGCCCCTCGACCGCGAACAGACTGCCGCCAAGGAACGCCTGGCGGTAGAGGTCGACGAGTGGGGACATGGGATTCAGGTTGACCAAGTAGCGCCACTCCTCCGGCACGGCCGCCAGAGGATAGACGATCGGCGTGAAGTAGAACCAGCCCATCAGGAGGACTCCGAGGAGCTGACCGACGTCGCGAAAGAACACATGGGTCGTGGCTGACGCGAGGCCGATCCCCAGAGTGAGCGCGATCTGAATCGGCAGGGCCACCGACAGCAGAGCGAGCGAGGCGAGATGAAGCTCGCCGACCGCGGCGAGCACCAGCAAGAACACCGCCGACGCGATGCCCTGGTGCAGCACCGCGGCGAGCACCACCGCCAGGACCAGGACCTCGGCCGGAAAGTGGATCTTCTTCACCAGGTTGGCGTTGTCGGTGATCGCGGTGGCGGCGCGCTGGATTCCCTCGTGCACGGCCAGCCAGGGCATGAGACCGCAGAAAAGGAAGATCGCGAAGTTGTCGGTGCGCTCGCCCCAGAGCGGAATCTTCAGCACGGTGGAGAAGACGAAGCTGAAGAGGACCAGCTGGAACGCCGGCTGCAACAGCGACCAGATGAAGCCGAGGAGGGAGCCCGCATAGCGACTCTCGAAGTCGCGGCGGACGAACTCGCGCAAAAGGAAAGCGTAGCGGAGCATGGGCGGCGGACGCTACCAAAGCTTGACAGCCATGGCGATACGCCATAAGCTTTGTCTTCGACGCAACTCGTCGAACCTCTTGTTGATTCCGACGTCGTCTGTCGAGACTCTACTCTCAGGCGGCTCGTTCTCGTCCTCCTCGGTGCCCCGGTTGGTCGTGAACCGATGAACTTCGGTGCACATCACCCAGCGGGCTCGAGACCGTTGCTCGATGACGGCGCACCGCGCGCCGGAGGCGAAGATGGCATTCGTCCACAAGATCCGTCAAGTCCAGCTGATCGGTCCGAAGATCCGGAAGATGCGCAAGGAGCACAAGCTCACGCAGACCGAGCTCGCTTCGCGGATCGGAATTCAGCAGTCCGACCTCTCCCGCATGGAGAAGGGGGAGTACCGAGTCAGCCTCGATACTCTCTTCAAGATTCTCGCCGAGTTCAATGTGAGCATCAGCGAGTTCTTCGACGATGTGAATCGCGAGCAAATCACGCCGCGCGACGTTCAGATCGTGCGTGACCTCAAGCGCCTCGACGTCGAGTCACGCCGTGAGGTGGAAGCATTCATCGCGTTCAAGCGCAGCCAGAAGAAGGGCGTTGCTGCGGCCCAGGGACCGGCGCGCAGCGACGACTCCGACGTGGCGGAGGGCGGCACGGGCTGAGACCCGCAGCGCCCTGACGAGAACCACCGACGACGGAGGTCGTCAACGAGAGCGACGCCGCGCGGCGTCGCTCTTCGTGTTCGAGGAGCCGCCACCGTACACCGCGAGCTGCTCACCAGCCCGTTCGTCGGCGAAGACCGCCGCCAGCCCGGCGAGCTCACCGCTGCGAACCACGTCACGCTCGAGCACTGAACGCACGGCGCGCAGATGGGCCTGGAAGTCGGCGAGTCGATGCTGCGGGATTGGCTCGGCCGGCCGATTCTCGAGCCGCATCGGATCGAGGTACTTGCCGTTACGCTTCACCCGGTAGTCGAGATGAGGGCCGGTGGACAGCCCGGTGGACCCGACGTACCCGACCAGATCGCCCTGGCGCACGCGGTCGCCGCGGTTCAATCCTTTGGCGTAGCCCGAGAGATGCAGATACAGGGTCTCGAAGCCGTTGGCATGGCGCACTTTGACCATCTTGCCGGCACCGCCGCTGCGGCCGGCGAAGGTCACCGTGCCACTGGCGGTCACCCGCACCGGCGTGCCGCGCGGGGCACCGAAGTCGACGCCGTAGTGCGGGCGATAGGTTTTCAGCACCGGATGGAAGCGGCGATGGCTGAAGCGCGAGGTGACGCGGGTGAAGGGTAGCGGCGAGCGCAGAAACATCTTGCGCAGGGGGCGGCCCTCGGAGTCGTAGTAGCCTTCGCCACCCTCCTCGTCACGCCACAGATACGCTTCGTGAACGACGTCGCGATTCTGGTACGCCAGAGCGAGGACTCGGCGAACGCGCGATGCCTGCCCTTCGATCGTCTCCTGCTCGTAGACGACCCGGTAGTGATCGCCGAGGCGCAGGTCGCGGTTGAAGTCGAGATCCCACTGCAGCACGTCGGCCATGGCGTAGGCGAGAGCCTGCGGCGCTTCAGCCGCCGCCAGGGAACCGAGCAACGACGACTCGAGCACGCCCTCGGCGCGCCGGATCTCGACGCTGCGATGCAGTTCGCGGAAGCTCGCCTCGAATCCTCCGCTAGAGCTCTCGAGCGTGAGCCAGCCCCGCCGTGCCAGGCGAAGACGCAGGCGCTCGAAGCGTCCGTCGTCGTCGTAGTACGCGATGCCGGTCTCCCCGGCGCGCAGGCGGCGAAGATCGACATGTTCGGCGAGCACCGTCACGGCGCCGTGCACGGCACTCGGCTCGACGCCGAGATCGAGCATCAGGCCCGTCGGCGTCTGGCCACGCTCCACGGTGAACGGCTGCGGCGGATTGCGCGCCAGCGGCACATCATCTTCGAGCGACGCGCGAACCGGCACGTCGGGCTGCCAGGCCTTCGCTTCGACCACCGGCGGCACGGGAAGCGTGGTGAGGTCGAGCTGTTGAGTGACGAGGGCGATACTTGCGGCGATGGCGATCAGCGCCAGCACCACGGCACCGCGGAGAGGCCACCGGAACGGCAGCAAAGGACGAGTCCACATGTCGATCCTTTCGTCGGGCCTGGCGGACGAGAGCGCAGTCGAAGCGAGCAATCTCAATCGTGATCGGTACTTGGACGAATCGAGACCATAGCACGCCGGACCTCGCTGCTCGGCGCGCGGCGAGCACGCACCTGCAGCAATTTCTCTCGCCTCTCTCGTCGTCTCCCCTCGCCGGCGGGCTCAAAAGCAAAGCCCGGAACCTTCCGAAGACGGTTCCGGGCCTGCAACACGAGGAGACCTTCAGAGGCCGAGCCGCTGCGGCTCGGCGAAGTGCTCAGTCGCCACCGTGCCGATCGAGGAGACGGAGCTGAGCACGCGCCCGCTGCGCCGCGAGCTGGTTCTCGGCGTAAATCTCCGCATCCTCAAGCACGCTGCCTCGCGCCTCACGAGCTTCTTTGAGGTGCCGCAGAATCTCGTCGCGCTCGAGCTCGGACGGCCGATGCGCCTGCTCGGTGAGCAGGGTCAGCTTGCCTTCCGCCATCTGCGCGAAGCCACCGTCGACGAAGAACACGTGCTTGGCGTCGGGCGTGTCGATGCGCAGCGTCCCCATGCCGAGCTGGTGCAGGAGCGGCGCGCGGCCGGGCAGGATACCGACCTCTCCGTCGTGCGCCGGGAAGGCGACGAAGAGGGCGTCGGTCTCGAGCACGGCACGCTCCGGCGTGACGACGCTGACGTGGAATGTGGTGTCGGCCATGGTTCAGGCTCCGCCTCAGGCCGCCATCTTGTCGGCCTTCTCCGCGGCCTCCTCGATGGCGCCGACGTACATGAACGCGGCTTCCGGCAAGTGGTCCCACTTGCCGTCGGCGAGCTCCTCGAAGGAGCGGATGGTGTCGTCGCGCGACACGTAGTTGCCGGCGAAGCCGGTGAACTGCTCGGCGACATAGAAGGGCTGCGACAGGAAGCGCTCGATCTTGCGCGCGCGCGCGACGGTGATCTTGTCGTCTTCCGACAGCTCGTCGACGCCGAGAATGGCGATGATGTCCTGGAGGTCCTTGTAGCGCTGCAGGATCTGCTGCACCTTGCGCGTGACCTGGTAGTGACGCTCGCCAATGTACTCCGGCGCCAAGATGCGGCTCGACGAAGCGAGCGGGTCGACCGCGGGGTAGATGCCCTTCTCGGCGATCGAGCGCTCGAGATTCACCGTCGAGTCGAGATGGGTGAAGGCGGTGGCCGGAGCCGGGTCGGTGTAGTCGTCGGCCGGCACGTAGATCGCCTGGATCGAGGTCACGGCGCCCTGATCGGTCGAGGTGACGCGCTCCTGCAGCTCGCCCATCTCGGTACCGAGCGTCGGCTGGTAGCCCACGGCAGACGGCATGCGACCGAGCAGCGCCGACACCTCGGAGCCCGCCTGCGAGAAGCGGAAGATGTTGTCGACGAAGAGCAGCGTATCTGCGCCGGTGTTGTCGCGGAAGTACTCGGCCATGGTGAGGGCCGAGAGCGCGACGCGCAGACGGGCACCCGGCGGCTCGTTCATCTGGCCGAAGACCATCACGGTCTGGTCGATCACCGACTTGCCGGTGTCACCGATCTTCGCTTCCTGCATCTCGAGCCAGAGGTCGTTGCCCTCACGGGTGCGCTCGCCGACGCCGGCGAAGCACGAGTAGCCCGAGTGGAAGCGGGCGAGACGCGCGATCAGCTCCTGGATGATGACCGTCTTGCCGACACCGGCACCGCCGAAGAGACCAGCCTTGCCGCCGCGGACGAGCGGGCAAAGGAGGTCGATCACCTTGATGCCGGTCTCGAAGATCTCGGTCTTCGACGACAGGCTGTCGAGCTTCGGCGGCGTCTTGTGGATCGGCTGGCGGGCCGAGACCTCGACCGGACCACGGCCGTCGATGGGCTCGCCGACGAGGTTGAAGACGCGGCCCAGCACTTCCTCGCCCACCGGCACCTTCACCGGCGCGCCGGTGTCGAGAATGCGCGAGCCGCGGGCGAGACCGTCGGTCGAGCCGAGCGAGACGGCGCGAACACGACCGCCTCCAAGGTGCTGCGCGACCTCGCACCACAGGGTTTCAGTAGACGTCTCGCCCAGGACCTCGCGCTCGACGTCCACTTTGAGCGCGTTGTAGATCGCGGGCAGGCGATCCTCGTCGAACTGCGCGTCGAGGGTCGAGCCGATCACCTGGGTGACGGTGCCGTAATTTTCGTTGGCCATCGGTGGCTCTCCGTTTGATCGAGTAAGCGTTCGTTCGCGGGCCGCGGGTCTGCCTGCGGGTCAACCCTCGAGCGCGTTGACGCCGCCGAGGATGTCGAGCAGCTCCATCGTGATGTGGGTCTGCCGCGCCCGGTTGTATTCGCGGGTGAGGGTCTTGATCATGTCGCCGGCCGAGTCGGTCGCAGCCTTCATCGCCACCATGCGCGCCACGTGCTCGCTGACGACGGCGTCGAGGAAGGCCTGGAACAGGCGCATCCGGACGCTCGCCGGCAGCAGCGCGTCGAGCAGCTCTTTGGGCGCGGGCGAGAACTCGTATTCGATCGAGGTCGTCGCGGTCGCGGTCTCGGAGGTGTCGTCCGCCACGGCCTCGTCGGAGGAGGTGTCGTCGAGAGCCTGCAGCGGCAGCAGCTGCGCCACCGTCGGCTCCTGGCGACTCGTCGACTCGAAGCGCATGTACGCCACGTGCACCGCGTCGATCTCGCCGTCGGTGAAGCGACGCATCAGCTCGTTGCCGATCGGCTCGACCTCTTCGAAGCGGGGATTCTCACCGAGATTGGTGATCTGCCGCTCGGTGTCGCGTCCGATGAAGCGGAAGTAGCTGACGCCCTTGCGGCCGACCATATAGACCTCAGCCTCTTCGCTGTCTTGCCGGCTGTCGAGAAAGCTGGTCGCCAAACGCAGGATGTTGGCGTTGTAGGCGCCGCAGAAGCCTCGATTCGAGGTGATCACGACCAGCACCGAGCGCTTGGGAGTCTCGGTGCGCCGCATCAGCGGGTGATCCGCCTCACCGCCGGCCGCCCGCGACAGGTCCGACACCAGCTCGCCCAGCTTGTCGCTGTAGGGCCGGCTGGCGACCGCACGCCCGTGGGTCGACTGGAAGCGCGCGGTCGCGATCAGCTGCATGGTCCGCGTGATCTTGCGGATGTTCTTGACCGATTTGCGCCTCTTGACGAGGACTCTTCGATTCGCCATGGGCCCCTCAGTCGGCCGACTCGGCCGTCCAGTGGCCCTTGAAGTCGTCGATGACTTTGGCCATCTTCTCGGCCAGCTCGTCGGACAGCGCCCCCGAGTCGGCAGCCTCTTCCAGAATCTCGGGGAACTCGTCCTCGACATGCTGGATGAGATCGCGCTCGAAGGCGAGCACCTCGCTGATCGCCAGACTGTCGAGGTGGCCGCGCGTTCCGGCGAAGATCGACAGCAGCTGATGAGTGTACGAGAACGGGGTGTACTGCGGCTGCTTGAGCAGCTCCACCATGCGCGCACCGCGATCGAGCTGCTGCTGCGTCGCCTTGTCGAGCTCGGTACCGAGCTGCGCGAAGGCTTCGAGCGCGCGATAGGCGGCCAGGTCGAGACGCAGCGAGCCGGAGATCTTCTTCATGCCCTTGCGCTGCGCGTTGCCGCCGACGCGGGACACCGAGATGCCGACATTGACGGCCGGGCGGACACCGGCGAAGAAGAGGTCGGGCTCGAGGAAGATTTGACCGTCGGTGATCGAAATCACGTTGGTCGGAATGTAGGCCGAGACCTCGCCCTCGAGTGTCTCGATGATCGGGAGCGCGGTCATCGAGCCACCGGTGTCGGGGAAGCGGTGCAGGCGATACTTCGAGCGCTCGCCCTCGTCCATCGACTCGAGCCAGGCCTCGGCGCGCTCCTTGCCCTCGTGGCGGTGGAACGTGCCGTCGACATCGTCGGGCCGCTGATCTTCGGGAGCGTTGAGCCCCTGCGGATGCTGCACGGCGACACCACGATCCCGGTTGTCGTCCGGCGTGTCGGCGGGCACCACCGCGTACTCGTCACGCAGCTTGACCGCACGCTCGAGCAGGCGCGAGTGCAGGTAGAAGACGTCACCCGGGTAGGCTTCGCGGCCCGGCGGGCGGCGCAGCAGCAGCGACAGCTGACGATAGGCCTGCGCCTGCTTCGACAGGTCGTCGTAGACCACCAGGGTCGGTCGGCCTTCCTGGTACATGAAGTACTCGGCCATGGCGGCGCCGGAGTACGGCGCGATGTACTGCAGCGGGGCCGGGTCGGACGAGCCGGCGGAGACGACGATGGTGTAGTCCATCGCGCCGTGCTCCTCCAGCTTGTCGACCACCGCGGCGACCGTCGACTCTTTCTGGCCGACCGCGACGTAGACACAGAGGACGTCGTTGTCCTTCTGGTTGATGATCGCGTCGATGGCGATCGCGGTCTTTCCGGTCTTGCGGTCGCCGATGATCAGCTCGCGCTGTCCACGGCCGATCGGGATCATCGAGTCGATCGCCTTGATGCCCGTCATCATCGGCTCGGTCACCGGCTGGCGGGCGGCGATGCCGGGTGCCTTGAACTCGAGCGGGCGGCGAGTCTCGGTCTCGATCACGCCCTTGCCGTCGAGCGGGCGACCGAGCGGATCGACCACGCGGCCGACCATCTCGTCACCGACAGGCACCGAGAGCAGCTCGTTGGTGCGCTTGACCTCGTCGCCCTCGCGAATCTCGAGGTAGTCGCCCATGATGACGACACCGACCGAGGTCTCTTCGAGATTGAGAATCTGCCCGAACTGGCCGTTCTCGAACTCCACGAGCTCGCCGGCCATGGCGTTGCGCAGACCGTAGATGCGTGCGATGCCGTCGCCGACCTCGAGCACCTTGCCGACCTCGGCGACGTCGATCTCGCTGCGATACTGCTCGATCTCTTCCGCGATGACGGAAGAGATTTCATCGACTTTGAATTTCATCGACCTTTCCTCGTTCTGCTGGACGTGGGTGCCTGGATGGTCGGGCCCGGGTGGGCTCAGCCCTCGGCCGCGCTCTGGCGCCCTGCGATCAGCTCTTGGCTCGCGCGCGCGTCGAGCCGGCGTCGGTATTTCTCGATTTCATAGCGGACGCTGGCGTCGACCTTGCGGTCGCCGACCTGCAGCACAAAGCCGCCGACGAGCCCTTCGTCGACACGCACGCTCAGGATCGGCTCGGCGCCGATGAAGCGCTTCGCGGTGGCGAGGATTTTCTCGCGGGTCACATCGTCGACCTCGACCGCGGTCGAGACCTCGACCTCGACCTCGCCGCGCCGCCGGATCAACTCGCCGCGGTAGACCTCGGCGAGCGACTCCAGGATGGCGAGTCGATCCTTGCGGTTGAGAACCTGCAGGGCATCGACCATGGTGTCGGTGAGCCGACCCCGGAACATCGCGTCGAGCGAAGCGCGGCGCGCATCGGGGTCGACCAGCGGGCTGGCGACGAAGCGCGCGAACTCCTCGTCCTCGCTCACCCGGCGAGCGAGAAAGAGGAGCTCGTCTCGGACTTCGTCGACCACACCGGCCTTGTCCGCGGCACTCAACAGCGCCGCGGCGTAGATCCGCGCGATCGCGGCGTCTTTGTCGTTGACGTGAGCCATGGTGATCCTTCGCCGGTCAGGAGGGGCGCTCGGCCCTGGAGTCCAACTCGTCGAGAGCCTGGTTGATCAAGCGCTGGTGATCCTGCGGCTGCAGCTCGCGCTCGACGATCTTGGAGGCGATGTGGGTCGCCATCACGCCGGTCTGCTCGTAGAGCTCCTTGACCGCCGTCTCGCGCGCGATTCGGATCTCGCGCTTGGCCCGCTCCAACATCTTCTCGGCCTCTTCCTGCGCGTCGGCCTGCACCTTGCGGGCCACGACCTCGGCGTCGCGGCGTCCTTCTTCAACGATCTCGGTCGCCTCGGCACGCGCCTCGGTCAGGCGCTGCTCGTACTCTTGGAGGCGCGCTTCCGCGGCTTCGCGATCGGCCTTGGCCTGCGCCAGCGAGTCGCGAATGAAGTCCTCACGCGTCTGCAACATGCCCAGGAACGGGCCCCAGGCGAACTTGCCGAGCACGAAGATCGCCAGGCCGAAGGTGATCAACGTCCACAGGACATTGCCGATGTCACCGGCGAAGATGTTGTACTCGGTTTTTTCGTTGTCTGCGTCGGCGGCCCAAGCGGGCAGGGCGACGCCGAGCGAAAGGGTCAGTGTCAGCGCGGCCGACAACGCCCAGATGATTCTCGATCGCATCGTTCCGTGTCCTCGTTCGTCCCGGCCGGCGGCCGGGTGGGTGGCGGTGACGAAGGCGACGGGCGCCCGCGACCGCGTCCGCGGCGGCGGGCACCACACACCCCGTCGGCGATCAGAGGGAAGCCAGCAGGCCGACGATGACGGCGAAGAGCAGGCCGGCCTCGATCATGGCCGCAGTGATGAGCATGGCGGTCGAGATCTGACCGGCCATCTCGGGCTGACGGGCCATCGCCTCGGTGGCGCTGCCGCCGATGCGACCGATGCCCAGGCCGCCGCCGATCACTGCGAGACCGGCGCCGATCGGGCCGCCGAGCTTGCCGAGCGCGGAAGCCGCCTCGCCACCATCCTGCGCCATCACGGCAGGAGCGATCATCAACGCCAGGCCGGCGACGATCATCATGAGGGACAGTTTCGCGAGCTTCTTGTTCATGTCGAGCAGTCCTTTCTGCCTCAGGGTCGACGGCCGGGGCCGCCGGAACGTTCGACCTGTTGGGGTGGGGTCGACGGCGTCGACCGCGGGAGTTTGCCTCGGGAGCCGGAGCTCCCGTGAACTGAAATCTGTTGTGGAGTCTGTATCGAGCCCGACGGTGCCCTCAGTGGGCCCCCGCCTCGGCATGATCGTCGTGATGCACGTTGATCGACATACCGATGAAGAGCACGGTGAGGTAGGTGAAGATGAAGGCCTGCAGGAAGGCGACGAAGATCTCGAGGAAGGTGACGGCGATGCCGCCGAGCACCACCGGGATCGCGATCCCGACACCCAGACCCGGGCCGAGGGCCTGACCTGCGCGCAGGATCATCATCACCAGCACCGCGAGCAGCACATGGCCGGCGACCATGTTGGCGAAGAGACGAACGGCGAGCGCGAAGATCTTAGCGATCAATCCCATGACCTCGACCGGGATCATCAACGGCGCCATCCAGATCGGGCCGGGCGAGAAGTGCGCCAGGTAGTCCTTGCCGCCGTAGCGCAGCCCGTTGAAGACCATCAGGATCATCGTGACGATGGCGAGGGTCGAGGTGACCCAGATGTTGCCGGTCGGCGTGCCGCCGATGTGGGTGCCGAAGAGCGGCGTGACCGCGGCGAGCGGAATCAACCCGAGCAGGTTCATCGTCAGCACGAAGAAGAAGGTGCTCCAGATGAACTTGATGAACTTGTCGGTGTAGTCACCGAGGTGCACCTCAGCGACCTCGGTCCGCCAGTACTGACAGATCAGCTCGACGAAGTTTCCGAAGGCATTCGGGATCATCGCTCCGATTCCTTCACCGTCGCGCCGACGGCGCAGGAGAGGCGGGAAGACCAGGCAGAGGAGCAGAGTGCCGACCAGCATGATCACGATCTGGTCACTCAGCACCGTGACCACACCCTCGGGAGTGAGCAGTCCGCCGAGATCGGCAGGCTTCTGCACCAGCGGATGCGGAACGACGTGGCTCAGCGGATTGTCGCCGGCGGCCTTCAGCAGATCGAGCATCAAGGCTTCTCCATCAGGAAAGGACGAACGAGCGGGCGAAGTGGGTGTCCGCCACCAGCAGAGCGGCATGCGCGATGGCGACCCAGATCAGGAAGGGCTGGAGCGGCAGGCCCGCGCCGAGCGCCACCGCGGCGGCGAGCAGGAGCACCGCGACCAGGCGGATCGCCATCGCCCCGAGCTGTGCCGGCATCGCTTCGACCGGCGGCTTGTGGCGCGCCAGGACGATCGGCAGCGTGCCGATCAGCGACGCGACGAAGGCGACCGCGATCGCCGCCAGCATCGCGACGACCCCGCCGTCGCCGGCGAGCCGCACGGTCGGCATCCAGCCGAGCGCGGCAATGCCGCCGGCGCAGAGCGCGGCGAGACCGAGAAAGCGGCCGTACCGCGGGCCGACGGCCTGCTCGTCCTGGGTGGCGAGGTCGGTCATCGAGTCGTGGAGTCCTGGCGAGGCTCGTTCCGATCACTCGACGGGCGCTCGACCAGCGGGCGCCGCAAGATCTTCAGAGACGAGCGGATGAAGTTGTAGAAACCACCTACGAGGCCGCAGGCCACGCAGATCAAGGTTCCCCAAGGCTTTGAGTCGAAGGTGTGGTCGATCCAGAGACCGACGAGGGTGAATCCGACCAGGGAGGCGGCGAGCTCGAGGCCGATGCTGGCGCCGCGGAGATCGCGCTTCGACCGATCGTCGTTGCGGTCCGAGAGCATGCGTGGCTCGATGGGTGTCGGTGCGTGGACCTGAGCTCGGGAGAGGGGTATCGGCAAAGCGAGCAGACGGGTCCCGGTGCGGACGGTCCGTATTGTGCACCAGATCGAAGCCCCTGGCAAGGCCCCGGACCCGCCTGCGATGACAGCGGGCGCCGGCGGGCGATAGAGTAGGCCGCGAGCGATTGAGTCGACACGACGAGCACCCGGCGAACGAACACACCCGTGAACGAGCACAGCCACAGTTCCGGCACCCCGACCGAGCCTGGCGATCCCAACACCGCCCCCGGCGCCGAGCTCGAAGGCTGGGAGTTCGAAGAGGCGGCGATCCCGTACCTCGACTCGCTCTACAACATGGCCTACCGCCTGACGCGCAACGCACACGACGCGCAGGATTTGGTGCAAGAAACCTATCTCAAGGCCTACAAGTACTACGACAAGTTCCAGAAGGGCACCAACCTCAAAGCGTGGCTCTTCCGGATCATGAAGAACACGTTCATCAACGGATACCGCAAGCGACAGAACCAGCCGCCGCAGAGCGCCTTCGCCGAGATCGAAGACTCCTTCGAGACGATGGTGAGCGAGGAATCGGCAGCGCGGCGACGGATGAAGAATCCCGAGCAGGCCGCGCTCGAGAACGTGCTCGACGAAGATGTGCAGCAGGCGCTCGACTCGTTGCGCGACGACTACCGGATGGTGATTCTGCTCGTCGACCTCGAGGATTTCTCGTACAAAGAGGCGGCCGAGATTCTCGATGTCCCGGTCGGTACCGTGATGAGCCGCCTGTATCGCGGCCGGCGCCAGCTCGAGCAAACCCTGCTGCGGTACGCACGCGAGCACGGCTACCTCCGCGGCAGCGATGAGCCCGCGAAAATGCGCAGCGAGAAGAAGAAGCGTCGGGGCACGACCCGACGCAGCGCGAAGGACGACGTGGAAGAGTCCACCGCGGGCTCTTCGGAGGACGTCGTGACGGAATAAGCACCGCCGCGCGGCGGTTGCTTGTATCAATCCCTTTGCGGCGAGATGTGATCCCTCGACAGCCGTCCCTCGCCGTCCCGAGTCCCGATCGATCTATTCTCACCTGACGAGCATCGGACCGCCGCGATGAAGAGCAAACGCGTCAAGGAAGAACTCGTGATGATCTTCGGCCAGGACGAAGAGCGTAGCCTGGTCATCGCCATGCGACGCCACGTCGACTCCTGTCCCCACTGTCACGAGAAGGCCGAGCACACGCGACGCATCGTCGCGATGATCCGGCGCCGCTGCGAACGAACGCGCGCGCCCAAAGAGCTGAAGACGCGAATCGTCGCCGGCCTGCGCCGGGCCTCGCCGAGCCATTGACCAACACCCACTGACGGTCACTCGCTGACCGTCACTCGCTGACCGACACACGATCTGCCCTCTCCCCCCTCGATCGCCTCGGCGGATTCCTCTCGATCGCCCCACGAAGGTCGAGATGTCTCCACCGATATGGCAAGATCCGCGACGCCGACGTTGCACTACGAGAAGGAGACGCGATGAGCGCAGATTCGATGGTTCGAGACGCGATGCGGGTCGTGCCGAAGGCAGTCGCCGTGGGAGTGGTCGACATGGCCTCCGGCATGATGCTGTCGTTGAACACGGTCGACAGCCACCCGCAGGAGGTTCTCGACCTCTTGGCGCCGGCGACCAAGGAGATGTTCGAAGGCGAGCTGGTGCTGCACATCGAACGTCTGTTCAAGAGAGCGCGGGGCGTCGACTCCGACGAGCGCTACTTCCGCGAGATCTTGATCTCTTCGACTCACCTTTGGCACTACTTCGGGCGCCTCAAAGACAATCCTCAGACCGTGCTGGCGATCGTCGCCCGGGGCGATGTCAACATGGGTCTCTTCCTGGTCAAGGCGCGCGACGTCTGTCAGGGTGGCAGCCTGTGATCGGAACTCCGTGACTGAGATCCCGTCCGCATGGTCGCTGCGGGCACTGCATGCGGGATACGGCGAGGTCGAGGCCCTACACGGTCTGGATCTCGACCTCCCGGCGCACCGCATCACCGCGGTCGTCGGCCCCGGCGGCAGCGGCAAGACCACGCTCCTGCGAACCCTCGCACCGGCTCACACCGACGCGATGTGGGTCCGCGGCGTGATTCGGCGCCCGATGGAGGAGCCGATCTTCCTGCGACAGGCACGGCGCGATCCGCAGACAGGAAAGCTGCCCCCTGCGGCGGAGCGTCTAGCGGCCGTCGATCGGGCCCTGGCCGAGGGCGCATCGTGCTGCCTGCTGGACGAGCCGGCGGATCAGCTCGACGACGCCGAGCGCCTGCAGGTGATCGATTCCCTGCGCACCGGCGGCGAGCGGACTCTCGTCTGCGTCACCCACGACCTCGCCTTCGCGCGCCAGGTCGCGGATCACATCGTTCTCCTGGTCGAAGGTCGCTTGATCGAAGCGGCCCCGACGACTGATTTCTTCGAGCGACCGCGCCTCGAGCGCACGCGCACGTTTCTCCGCATGGGGAGCTGAGATGAGGATCGACTGGATTCTTCCGGGTCTGCTGGCAGGAGGTCCACGGCCGGGCCTTCTCGAAGAGATCGAGAAAGACTATGAGCAGCTCCGTTCGGCCGGCTTTCGCCGCATCGTGAATCTGACCACCAGGCCGCTCGACCCGCCGCCGGAAAGTGTCGGCATGGAAGGCCTCCACTTCCCGATTCCCGACATGGGCGCACCGACTCCGCGCGCCGCCCGCGCAGTCGTCGAAGAGGTGTTGCGCTCGGTCGACGCGGAGGAGCCCGTGCTGCTGCACTGCAAGGCGGGCCTGGGCCGGACCGGAACCCTGCTCGCATGCTGCTTGATCGAACAAGGCGCATCGTCCAACGATGCGATCGACCGCATTCGGCTGGTCAACCGCCGATTCATCCAGAGTCAGAGCCAAGAGCTCTTCCTGCGCCACTACCAGCAGCACGTCGAGCAGGAGTCGCGGAGCTCAAGCCAAGCTTAATCCCAGGAACCCGATCTCAGGAGCCCGATTCCCGGGAGCCCGATTCCCGGAGCCCGGGGCGTCTCGGGGCATGTTCTCGATCACTCGTAGTCGACGATCTCTTCTTCGTCGTCGAAGTCCGCGGCCGATTTGTCGAGGCTCCCTTCGATCCACGACAAGAAACTCTCGTCGCCCTGGATGATGTCGAAGGCGAGGATCTCCGGAAGCTCGTAGCTGTGCAGCTCGCGGATGGTCTTGGCGACCGCCTCGTACTCTGAGCGCAGTGTCTTGATCACGAGCATCAGCTCGCCGTCGCGGCAGATCTTGCCCTGCCAGCGGTACACGGACTTGATCCCGTGCACGATGTTGACGCAGGCGGCGTGGCGACGGCCGACCAGCTCGCGCGCCAGCTCGTTGGCCTGATCCTCGGCTCCGACAGTGGTGACGACGACGATGGCAGACATGCGCCGAAATTACTGCACACTTCGTGCGCGGTCAATCCGCCTTGAGCGGCTCGGACGTGAGAACATCGCGCCGGCGTCGCCGACTGGGCGCGCGCGACACGAGCAGACGAACGGCTAGGAACGATGAACGTGGCACGCTACGAGCTGGTGGTTTTCGACTGGGACGGCACCTTGATGGACTCGATCGCGACGATCGTGGGCTGCGCACGCGCCGCGCTGCGCGATTTGTCGCTCGACGAGCCCCCGGAGTCGGTGCTGCGCGGCAACATCGGCCTCGGGCTCGATGTCACGGTGGCGACGATGATGCCCGACGCGACGCCGGAACTACGCCAGCGCTGGGTGGACCGCTACCGGCACCACTGGCGCACGACGTTCCATGCCCACCCGGTGCTCCTCGACGGCGCGCGCCAGGTGGTCGAATCTCTGGCCGCGCGCGACGTGCTCCTCGCCGTCGCGACGAGCAAGAGCCGCGCCGGCCTCGATCGAGACCTCGCAACTACGGGACTCGGTCGACTGATCGCGGCGACCCGCACCGTCGACGAGGCGCCGTCGAAGCCCAGCCCCCAAATGCTCCTCGAGCTTCTCGACGAGCTCGGCGTGCAGGCGGAGAAGGCTCTGATGGTGGGCGACACTCGCTACGATATCGAGATGGCACGCAATGCGGCCGTCGATGCGGTCGGTGTGCTCACCGGCTCGCACGACGAATCGACTCTGCGCGATGCCGGCGCCGTGGGCGTCTTGCCCGCGGCCTCCCACCTGGTGGCCTGGCTCGACGGCGACGCCTGAGGTCGAGCTCCAGGGAGCCGTGCCTTCAGCTTCGCCCCTGGGGCCTCAGTCGAGGAGCTGGAAGATCTCGTCGACCTGGCGCCAGCCGACTTGGAGCAGGAAGTCGTTGCGGCGACCGTACGACTTGCTGCCAAGGATGAAGAATCCGGGCTCCGGGCTGCGCAGCGCATCGGGACCCGGCTGCGCGACCTGCAGGCAGTCGCCGCCCGCGCCGCCCGAGGCCGAAAGCAGGGCGGCGGCGAGCTTCATCGGTCCCGCGGTGGCGTAGCACTCATGCACCTGCAGCTCGCGGTAGAGACGATGATCTCCGACGCGGCCGGTGAGCGCCAGCAGGCGATCGACCGTGATCATCGACGTCCGGTCGTCGCGGAGCGAGCGCAGCGTCACATCGACGCGGTCGCCGCGGTCGGCGACCGCGTCGACGACATGACCGTCGAAGACTTGCAGAGACGGCGGCGGTGCCTCGAGCGCCTGCAGTGCGGCGCCGGTGAGCCGTTCACGCGACGGCAGGGGGTCGTCCGTCTGATGATGTGGCGGACTGCGAAAGACCCACGCGATGTGCGTGCCGTCGTGTTCCGTCGCAAGAGTCAGAAGGTCGCGCAGAGCGGTTTGCGCCGAGTGGCCGGCGCCGACGAGCAGCGTCGACTTGCCAGCGTACACCGCCTCGTCGCGCGGCAGTGACGGCACGTCGTGGCTCAAAAGATCGCCGAGATGGCGTTCGCCCGGGGCCGGGATTCCGGCATCGCCGAGCGCGGCCGGGCGGGCGTTGCCGCTGCAGTCGAGCACCAGGTCGGCGGTCTCGACGCGTTCGTGCCCGTCGGAGTCCACCACGAGGAGGCGGAAGGGTCGCTCACCGCGCGCTTCGGTACCGATCTCCTCGTGCTTGAGCAGACCCTGGCGGCCGATGCGCCGGACCCGGTGCCCGAGACGCAGACGCCGTTCGAGCCACGGCAGTTTCGCCAGCGGGCGAAAGACCCTCTCGACCAGCTCGGCACCGGTCGGGCAGACGTCGTCGCTCGCCGGCACCTCGTGCCCGACGAGTTCGAGCATGTGGCGCATCCGGGGCGAGACGTCGAGGCTCCACGGAGTGAAGAGCCTCACATGGCCCCAACCGCGAACATGGCCGGCAACGTCGTCCGACGCCTCGTAGAGAGTGAAATCGTAGCCGTGCTGGTCGGCCGCGAGAGCCGCTTCGAGGCCGGTGGGACCGGCGCCGATGATGGCGAAATGTGCCTTCGACATGCGTAGCGTCCTCCGTCGATCCCTTCGAACCCGTCGATCAGAATCGCGATCGACTGCGCTCTTTCGCCGGCAGGATCTCGAGACACGTCGTCCACCAGCCGGTGAGGATGGTGTCGATGAACTCCTGCGGCAGGTGCTCGCGCGCCATGTCGCGCGCTAATCCTTGGTGATCGTACGCCAGCGGCCGGAGCTCGACCGCGAGCTCACCGTCACGCTCTTCGAGCAGCGACCACCAGACCTCGGTGCGGCCATCGTTGGCCGGGCGCCCGATCACGCCGACGTTGACCACGTCGCGCCCCGACGGCAGGCGCCGGTGCCAGTGGAGGCCGGTGTGGGTGCAGAGCAGCCCGTCGGCCCGCTCCTGGTCGAGCAGCACTTCGAGGTACGGAACGGACGTCGCCGAGGCGAAGAGGAATTCGTTGATCTGCCGCGGCGACCCATGGACCAGCAGCAGCTCGCGCTCGCCGACCCGCACCCGCCGCCGCAGCGGGTGACCGCCCATCCAACGCTTGAACTCGGCCGAGGTGTTCTCGGCGGTGTAGCGGTACGACAGCGCGGCGAAATGATTGTCGCGCGGATCGGCATAGCCACAGTTGCAGTCCTCGGCACCCGAGGCGAGGGACTGCTCGTAGTTGCCCTGGATCGAGCGGACACCGCCCTGCACGAGGAGCGGCCAGACGCGCTCAGGCAGCGGGCCGAAGCCACCGAAATCGCCGAGGCAGTAGATCGCTTCGGCGCCGTGGCGCGCCGCCTCGTCGAGCAGCGCCTCGAGAGCGTGCGAGTTGTTGTAGATGCCGCCAAAGACCGCGATCTTCGAGTACGGTCCCTCGACCGGGGTCGCATCGGGCGCGGCGCCGACGAACGCGGCGCGCTCCGCCGCGGCCTCGTCGGCGCCGAGGGCACGGCCGTACCGATGAACCGCATCGTGGAAGACGTCGAGCGGGACGAGACGCTCACCCCAGGTCGCCATGCCTCGATGCGCCGCCATGCGCTCACGCTCGTCGGCGCTGTAGCGCCGGCGGTGAGCGGCCGCACGGCGCTGCTTCTGTTCCGCGTCTTCGGGAATGCGATTCGACATCTTCGAAACCGCGTCAGGTCCGGCAGCTGACGCCGTGCACGTGGCAGGTCCAGCAGGCCGAGTGACCGAGGGGAAACGACTCGAGGCTGTCGGCGAGGCTCTGCCCCATGCGCCCGCCGGGCTCGTTGACCAAGATCGGACAGACCCACACACCCTGGTCGGTCACCATGCGGGACGTGCTGCACTGGAGGTGGTCCCAGCCGTCCGGCGGCGCGTCGTCGTCGAGCAGACGCTGCCAGCTGGCGTAGGCCCCGGTGCGCTCCGCTTCGTTGCCGATCTGGAAGACCGGCAGGACTTTCAGTCGCGGGCGCTCGAAGCCGTGCGCGCGCAGCAGGTCGAGAAAGCGCTCACGGCCGCGTGCAGAAGCGTTCGAGGCATGCACTTCGGTCACCGTCATCACCGGGTTCAGACCGGCGTCGTGCGCCGTGCGCGCGCCCGCCAAGATGCGCTCGAAGGTTCCCTCGCCGCGAATCGGGTCGTTGCTCTCGGCGTCGTAGCCATCGAGCGAAATGCGCAGGTCGAGCGAGTAGTCAGAGCTCTCGGACAGTGTGGCGAGACGACGGCAGCGCGCTGCGTCGAGCAGGAGACCGTTGGTCAGCACCGACGCCGGCCCCTGGCGTAGGGTCACCTCGAGGATCGCCTCCATGTCGGGGTTGAGGAAGGGCTCCCCGCCGGTGAAGTAGTACTCCTTGACGCCGAGCTCGAGCGCTTCGTCGAGAGACTGTCGCACGGTGTCGAGCGACAGGAACTCGTGCGTGTGGTTGGTCGGCGAGCAGGAGACGAAACAGTGTGAGCAGGCGAGGTTGCACAGCGTACCGCCGACCTGGAACCACAGGGTGTCGAGCGACCGCAGCCGCACGCGCGGCACAGCCTTCTCGCGCGGGGTCGAAGCCGCCGCCTCGGGGGCCGATGTGACGACGGGAAGTGTCGGGGTGGACGTTTCGTTGCTCACGGATCTCGATCGTCGGCGTGGCGCGATCAGCTGTGACGCGGCCACGTGCCCCTGACTATACGACGGCCGACCGAGCCCGGATCACCCGCGCTCTACGTACCGACCACGAAGCGCATGCGCACGGCGCCGAACATGATGTCGTCCCCGGAGCGAATCTCCAGCGGCAGCGCTGACGAAATCCGCTGGCCCTTGACGAAGGTGCCGTTGGTGGCGCGCTCTTCGAGGATGAAAAAGCCGTCGGCGCGGCGCAAAATCTTTGCGTGACGACGACTGGTAGTCAGCTCGGGGTCGATCGGAGTGAGGTCGATGTCGGGCTCGACCTGGTTCACTGGGTCGAGGCGTCCGATCCGCGTCTCGGCCTGGACCGGAAGCTCGATCTCGGCGCTCTGGTTGAGCACCACCAGCCGTGCACGATCGCTCACCATCTCGGTGCGATCCTCGGGCGGCACCTTCGACGCGTCGGCGCCGGCCCAGGCACGGAGCAGCATGTCCTCGGCCTCGTGGAGGCGATTCGCGATCTTGCGGATCATGCGCAGCGCGACGTCAGGCTTCTTGGTGAGCAGGCCGGGAAACTCGTCGCGCTGGATCTTGATCAGCTTGCCGACGCTGAGCGCCCGCACCGAGTGCGTCCGCGGCTCCTCCTCGAGGATCGCCATCTCGCCGAAGAACTCGCCGCGCTCGAGCACAGCGACCTGCTTCTCATACCCGCCGAGCTCCTGGACGACTTCGAATTCGCCGGATTGCACCAGGCACATGAACGTGCCTCGGTCTCCCTGGCGGAACACCACCTCTTTGGGCTTGTATTCAACCGACTCGTAGGCCATGGGCGGTTGGGACCGGAGACGGGTTCCTCGGGCGATCGACGGGACCGGTGCGGCGCAGCACCGAGACGAGACGAGAACAGGATACGGAAGACATCGGATTGTAGCAGAGACGACGGACCGGTCAGGCGGCCTCGGCAGGCACTCGCCCGGTCTCGAAGAACGAGAGGACGGCGTCGTAGACGTCGCCACGGTTCATCACGAAGGTGTGGAGCGCCGGCACCTGCAGCAGCGGCGCACCGTCGAGACGCATTTCATCGACTCCGAGGATGCCGTCGTTGTCGCTCGAGCCGGCCGGATGCAGCGGGTGCCGCGGCCCGGCGGAGCCGGCGATCACCAGCGTCGGGACGTCGGGACGCGGCAGTGTGTCGAAGAAGCCATCGTCGACCAGTTGCCGGCCGGCATCGCGCGACAGCGCCTGGAAGACCTTGTTGTCGGCAAGCGCCCGGGCAATCGCCGGCGGCCGATTCGGCGGCGTCAGCATGACGAAACGGCGAAAGCCCTGCGGCAGGTGGGGAGACGCCATGCGGGTGATCACGCAGCCGAGCGAGTGGCCGACGACGCAGTAGCCCTCGGCATCACCCTGCGCGCGATCTTCGGCGACCACGCGCTCGACGCGCTCGCGGAAGCGCTCCGCGATCGCGTCGAGCTCTTCGCGGACCACAAAGTAGCCGAAGAGATTGGGCCGATGGCCGTCGAGACGAAGACGTAACGCCATCAGACCCATGGAGGCCGGCGTCCGGCCCATGCCGTGGAGCAAGAAGACGCGCATCGTCGGTGTCTCGAGCGGCCGTCGCGTCAGCCGGCGGCGACCGGTTCCTCCTTCGGCAGCCAGCTGTAGGCGTAGTCCTCGTCTTCCATCGCCAGCGCCTGCTTGGTGACGCGGAGCGGCCGGAAGGTGTCGATCATCACCGCCAGCTCCTCGGTCTTCTCTTTGCCGATCGAGCCCTCGTACGTGCCCGGATGGGGACCGTGCGGAATCCCGTTCGGGTGCACCGTGAACGACCCCCGCTCGATGCCCTTGCGCGACATGAAGTCGCCCTCCACGTAGTAGAGCACCTCGTCCGAGTCGACGTTGGAGTGATTGTAGGGCGCCGGGATCGCATCCGGATGGTAGTCGAAGAGACGCGGCACGAACGAGCACACGACGAAGCCTGGGCCGTCGAAGGTCTGGTGCACCGGCGGCGGCTGATGGACGCGCCCGGTGATGGGCTCGAAATCCTCGATGTTGAACGCGTACGGCCACAGGTGACCGTCCCAGCCGACGACGTCGAGCGGATGATGATCGTAGACGAAGCGCGAGATCGAGTCGCGCGCCTTCACCCGCACCTCGAACTCGCCGGTCTCATCCCGAGTCACGAGCTCTTCTGGCGGCCGAATGTCACGCTCGCAGTACGGCGAGTGCTCGAGGAACTGGCCGTAGTTGTTGAGGTAGCGCTTCGGCGGCTCGATGTGACCGTAGGCTTCGGTGCACAGCAAGCGCTGGTCGACACCGGCATCGGGGATCAGGCGCCAGGTGACGCCGGTCGGCAGCACCAAATAGTCGCCCGGACGATAGCGCAAGAGGCCGAACTGGCTCTCGAGCACGCCGGTGCCGTCGTGCACGAAGAGCATCTCGTCGCCGTGCGCGAAGCGGTACCAGTAGTCCATCGACTCGGTCGGCCGCGCGACCGACACGACGACATCTTGATTCGCCATCAGCGGCACACGGCCGGTAATCGCGTCGCCGCCCGGTTCGACCGGCGCCGATCGGAAGTGACGGTGGCGCAGGCGCTCCTCGTCTTCGTACTCGAGGCGCACCGGCTCGAGCACCTCGACTTTGCGCACGCGGGTCGGCGGATGCAGGTGGTAGAGGATCGACTGGATGCCGGCGAAGCCGTGGATGCCCATCACCTCTTCGTGGTGCAGGCTGCCGTCGGCTTTGTGGAACTGGACGTGGCGTTTGTGGGGCAAGGAGCCCAGCCGGAAGTAGTAGCTCATGGCGGTCCTTCGGGGAGTCGTCAGAGGTTGCCGCGTTTCGCCTGCTCGCGCTCGATCGCCTCGAAGAGAGCCTTGAAGTTGCCCTCGCCGAAGCCGCGGCTGCCTTTGCGCTGAATGATCTCGATAAAGAGCGTCGGCCGATCGACGACCGGCTGCGTGAAGAGCTGCAACAAGTATCCTTCGTCGTCGCGGTCGACGAGGATGCCGAGCGGTGCGAGCTGTTTCACGTCTTCGTCGATTGTCCCGACGCGCGACGGCAGCTCGTCGTAGTAGGTGGGCGGCACTTCGATGAAGCGCACGCCACTCTCCATCAGCCGCACGACCGTCTTCACGATGTCGCTCGTGAGCATCGCCAGGTGCTGCACGCCGGGGCCGCGATGGAACTCGAGGTACTCCTCGATTTGGCTCTTGCGCAGGCCTTCGGCCGGCTCGTTGATCGGGAACTTGATCGAGTACGAGCCGTCGGACATCACGATCGACATCAGCGCGCTGTACTCGGTCTTGATCTGGTCTTCGCCGAAGTGGATGTAGCGACGGAAGCCGAGCACGTCGCTGTACCAGTTGGCCCAGTACTCCATCTTGCCGAGCTCGACGTTGCCGACCATGTGGTCGAAGCGCAGCAGGCCGGCGTCCTCCGTTTCAATCACATTCTCTTCGTAGCCGGGCAGGAAGGGACCTTCGTAGCCGGCGTCCGAGACGAAGGAATGGACCGTGTCGCCGTAGGTCTTCACCGTGGCGCGGCGCACCGTGCCGTTCGTGTCCTGCATGTCGTAGGGCTCGGCGACCACCTCGGCGCCGTTCTTCACCACCTGCGCGAAGGTGCGGTCGACATCGTCGACATGGAAGCAGATGTCTTTCACGCCGTCACCGTGCAGCGCGCAGTGACGGCTGACCGGCGACTCGGGATCGAAGGACGACGTGAGCACGAGGCGTGCCTGCCCCTGGCGCAGGGCGTAGGAGCAGAGATCACGGGCGCCGGTCTCGAGACCACGGTACGCGATCTGCGAGAAGCCGAAGGCGCGGCGGTAGAAGTAGGCTGCCTGAAGGGCGTTGCCGACGTACATCTCGACGTGGTGGATCTTGCGTAGACGCAGGGGATTGTCACTCATCGGGGATCGATCCTCGAAGGTCGCGGAGCTCCGGGTGTGGAGGCTCCAATCTATCAGACCGCCTCGGGGTGGGCCCCGGCCGGGAGGAGACGAGCGATGGCCCGCCGAGCGGCACGGCCGAGTGGGGCACGGATGCGGCGCGGCGGCGACGGTGGGTCGCTCCACCGTATACCCGGAAGTGGTCCGAGGTCGAGTCTCGGCACCGAAAATCGACATCCGGCGCGTCTCGGAACGGTAGGATGACGGCACCGACCATGGCCGACATCGAAACTCTGAGCGACTTGTTCTTTCGCATCCGCGAAGTGTCCGCGGGCCACACCGACCTGCTCACACTGCACCGCGCCGAGAGCCTCGAGACGCAGTCGACCACGGACTTCGTGCGCTCGGTGCACTCGCTCGCGCTCGCCCTCGACGACGCGGGAGTCGCCGCGGGCGATCGGATCGCGATCTGGTCGGAGACCCGGCCCGAGTGGCATGTCGTCGCGTTCGCCTGCCACCTGTTGGCCGCGCCGACAGTGCCGATTCATCCGGGGGTCACGGCCGACGAGCTCGCCTGGGCTCTGCGCAACAGCGGTGCCCGTTGGATCTTTGTCGCCGATGGCGCCAAGCTCGACATCTTGGCGACCCTCGCCTCGACTTTGACCGCGCCGCCTCGGGTGGTGACGTTCGACCCCGTGTCCGCCGCCGAGCCGTCGGCGACCACTCTGACCCGCCTGCTCGGCCAAGGCGCACGCCGCCTCGGCGAGGTACCGATCGAGCGCTACCGCGGACGCGCCGGAGCCGAGGATCTGGCCTCGCTGCTCTACACGAGCGGCACCAGTGGCGAGCCCAAGGGTGTGATGCTGTCGCATCGCAATCTGGTGTCGAACGTGCTCGCGTGCGACCGCGTGTTTCCTCTGCAGGGCGACGACGTCGCGCTGGCGTTCTTGCCCCTGTCGCACATCTTCCAGCGCACGGTCGACCACCTCTGCTTCTATCGCGGTGTACGCCTCGTGATGGTGCCCGACCCGGACGACGTTGGCGCGGCCCTCGAGCGTCATCGGCCCACGGTGATGGCGGCGGCACCCGAGCTCTACGAACGCGCCTGGCGCCGGCTGCGGCGGGACGAGGCCGATGCCGCACCGCCGCGGCGCGCTCTCGTGCGCTGGGCGCTCGAGATCGGCGCACGGTATGCCGAGGCGACGCGCGGTGGCTTCATCGGCCCGCTCCTCTCACTGCAGCGCGCCCTCGCCAACCGTCTGGTGCTGCGGCGCGTGCGCGAGCGCTTCGGCGGCCGGCTGCGCCTGGCGATCTCGGGAGGCGCCCCGCTGGCGCCCGAGATCGGCGAGCTCTTCGAGGCCGCGGGGCTGCCGCTCTACGAGGGCTACGGCCTCACCGAGACGTCACCGGTACTAACGACCAACCACCCTGACGGTCAGCGCCGAGGCTCGGTCGGCCAGGCGCTCTCCGACGTCGAGCTACGCATCGCCGAAGACGGCGAGATTCTGGTGCGCGGCCCGAACGTGATGCAGGGCTACTGGCAGAGCCCCGACGCGACCGCAGCCTCGATCGACTCGTCCGGCTGGTTCCGCACCGGCGACATCGGCCGCCTCGACCAGAGCGGCTACCTCTTCGTCACCGATCGCAAGCGCGATCTGCTGGTGCTCTCGAACGGCCACAACGTCGCGCCAAGGCCGATCGAGGCCCTGCTCCGCGCCGACGAGCTGATCGAGCAGGCCGTGGTGGTCGGCGACGGTCGGCCGCATGCCGCCGCTCTGCTCCTGCCGGACACCGGCCGGCTGACGGCTCGGCTCGACACCGACTCGTGGCGCGACGACCCGCGAACGACGGAAGCGATCCAGGCGGTGGTCGACCGCGTCAACGAACGGCTCGCCAAGCCCAACCGTCTCCGCTCTTGGGGAATCCTGGCGCGCGCACTAAGCCGCGAGGACGACGAGCTGACGCCGACTCTCAAGATTCGACGCAAGGCCGTCCATCGCCACTTCGCTGACCAGATCGAGGCGCTCTACAGGGCCCCCGACCTCGTCGCCGAGACGTCGGCCGGCACCAGGGCACCGGCCGACTGATCCGACCGCGTCCGCTCAGTGCGCAGGCTCGGCGTCGATACGCTTCGACTTGTTGCGATAGCGCATGTTCAACAGCTCGATGACCAGCGCGAAGGCCATCGCGAAGTAGATGTAGCCCTTGTTGACGTGCTGGCCCGTGCCTTCCATCGTGAGCATCACACCGATCAGCACGAGGAACGAGAGCGCGAGAATCTTGACCGACGGATGCTTCTCGACGAAGCGGCCGATCCTCTCGGAGAAGATGATCATCACCACGATCGCGATGACCACCGCCAGCGCCATCACCGAGAGGTCTTCGGCCATGCCGACTGCAGTGATCACGGAATCGAGCGAAAAGATCAGGTCGAAGAGCATGATCTGGATCAGCACGCCCACGAACGCGTTGCGTGCTTTGGCGCCGGCCGACTCGGCCGGGTCGTGCTCCGCCTCCACCTTGTCGTAGATCTCCATCGTCGCCTTGGCGATCAAGAACAGGCCGCCGCCGAGCAAGATCAAGTCACGCCCCGAGACACCGTGCTCGAAGACGCTGAAGAGCGGCGTCGTCAGCTGCATCACCCAGGTGATCGATGCCAGGAGCAACAGCCGCATCACCAACGCCAGCACGAGCCCGATCCGAAACGCCGTCGGCCGCTGCTCGATCGGTAGCTTGCCCGCGAGGATGGTGATGAAGACGATGTTGTCGATGCCGAGGACGATCTCGAGGCTCGCCAGCGTCAGCAGCGCGATCCAGCCATCGGTCGTCGCCAAGGGTGCGAAATCGAAAAACTCGCTCATGATTCTCCGTCCAGGGTTGGTGGCCGGAGACTAGCAGAGCATGGGCTCTCGCCTCGACCGTCGCGGGGGTGATCTGCTCGGCTGGCTTCACCACCGACGAGACACCGGTCTTTCGAAAGAGGCTTGTCGGAAACGTGGCGTCGTGCGCCATGGCAAACGAAGCAGCCCGGATCGATCGCCTAAGACCCAAGGATCTCCACGATCGGATCAGAGTAAGTAATCACATCGACGCAGTCTTCTACCGAGTGCACTGCAAAGTGCCTTAGCTCATCGAGCTTCAGAGTCTCGAAGCTCTCTATACCGATCCACTCAAGCCAACGAGAGTTCTCCACCTGGAAAATCCCGCAGCGAGCCGCATCGCGATATCGAGACCAGGTTCGGAGGCGCTCGCTCTCGTTGGTGTTTCGATACGCCAGATGATCAGGGAACCGGACTCTCAAGACCTGCTGGATTGGTTCGTAGGATCGCAGGAGCAACCGAAATCCTTCGAAGTCATCGTACAGCGCGTCCAGTATCAGGCGGTCTGGAAGCGCATGTTTCAGCTCCCACGGCTTATAGAAGACTTCTGTCTTGAGTTCGTTACTCATACCTGAATTTCACTCGATTGCGTCCCTGTTGAATCTCGAGAGTTGCGGGGCCACCGCTGCTTTCGCGTCTCAGCACGACGGTCCTCCCATCGGACATCTCGCCAATCTGACCTCGTCCATCAGGAAGCTCTCTCACATCATCGAGTTCAAGACCATCAAAGTCTCGCTGTGCTTGGTCCCATCCACCGCTGCGCTCGAACTGCCGAGCCCGACCCTTGGTGGGAGGAAGAGGCTTGGAGCCTTCGAATAGCCCATCGAGGCCACGACCGATGCGCCCACCGAAGTGCGCAACGTGGCGGCTGCCCAATCGGCGCAGGAAGTTGCCCATCTGAGACGATAGCGCTTGTCCCAAACGAGACGCGAGCATGCCAGCAAGGACCGCGTCTTCAGGTCCCGGAATGTAGAAGCTCGCGCCGGTCAGCGCTCCCTCTGCGCGGGCGCGATTCCGCGCCATGAATTCGCCGCTCGTCAGGTCGCCACTCAGCACCGCCCGCGCGTCCTGCTCGAAGCGCATCGCGGCCAGCGACTCGCGGCCATCCGGATCGACGAAGGCGAGAGGGTTGTTGCGACCGTACACGAACTTGCCCCAGGTCTGCGGTGCAGCGAGCCGCGATGAGTCGATCGGGTCGACGCTCAGGAACCGGCCCAGCCACGGCGAGTAGTGGCGGGCGTGCATGTTGTCGAGATCGTCGCCCCAGGCCGTGTCGAAATCGCGCTCGTGGCCGGTGTACTGGAGCGGGTTCTTCAGCGCCATCGGACGGTCGGCGGCGGCCGAGAGGATGCGCTCGCCGAAGCCGTAGTAGTGGAAAGAGGCCAGGCCCTTGCCGTTCGCGTCGGTCAGGCCGCGTGGGCTGCCGAGGTGGTCGAGGTGGAGGTGGATCCGGTCTTCGGGCGACGGCTGGCTCGTCTCCTGGGCGAGGAGCCTTCCGCGAGGACCTGCACCTCGATAGACATAGTCGCGGAGCCAGGTCCACGTGATCTCGCCTGACTGGCTGCTTTGCTTGCGGAGCATCGTCAGCATTCGGCCGTCGAGATCGCGCAGGGTGAAGACCTCGTCGTTCCACGTCGACGGGTCGTGCTTCAGGGCGCACAGGCGCTCGTTGTCGGCGGTGAAGATCGAGGTCGACGCCGGGAAGTTCACCTGCGTCAGCATGCCCAGCGCGTCGTACTCGAAGCTCTTCTGGCCCCACGCGGTGAGGTTGCCGCGCGCGTCGTAGGTGAAGAGCGGGCCCTCGAGACGGTTGTTCGTAGCGGAGGTGGCGAGGTCGCGGACGAGGACGCTCGGTGTGTCCGAGGAATCTGGGGTCGTGGTTGTCACCTGCTGCAGGTTGCCGAAAGCGTCGTACACGTAGTCCTGCTGCTGGTCTGCGGTGTTTCGGAAGTGGACCAGACGCTGTTGACGGTCGTAGCCGTAGTCGGCGACCTGCAGCTGCGATGTCGCGCGCGGCAATGACTCGGTGAGCTCGCTGAAGGGGACGGCGCCGAGGTCGAGCTCGTGGTGGATCAGATTGCCCGCGCCGTCGTAGCGATGCGTGCCGAGCTCGACTGCGGCATTCGTCGCCTGGAGGCGGATGTTGCGCGGCATCGAGCGGTTCCACGGGTCAGCGTCGATCGACTCGACGGCGCCGTTCGCATGGTCGATGCGAGTCGTCATGCCGCTCGGATGGTACGCGATCGAGTCGGCATAGCCCGTGATGCGCGTGAGCCAGCCCTGGCTGTAGCCGTGCTCGACGATGCGCTCGGGCGCGTCGAGGCCGTCGCAGCCACTCGTGCATCGAGGGTAGTCGATCGAGGCAACGGCTTCGAGCGCTGTGTAGGTCCAGCCCTGGGTGAAGACGTGGGTGCCACTCAGGAAGTCGGTCGAGCGCTCTGAGACGCGGCCGCCGAGGCCGCCATAGGTGAAGGTTTCGGTGACCGGGACGGCAAAGGGGTCGGTGCCGTCGCCCCAGGGCAGACGGCCGTAGGTCCAGCGCGTCGCGGTCTTCACCTTGCTGAGGGCCCGGTCGCCCGGCGTGTTGACGCCGTAGGTGAGCAGGCGCAGCGGACGGCTCGTACTGCCGCCGAGGTCCTCATCGACGCGGGTCAATCGCTCCGCGGCGTCGTAGGTGAAGTCAAGCGTGACGCCTCCCGACACCTTGCGGCCAACATTGCCCTGCGCGTCGTAGCGCGAGTAGGTGACCGGCGCCGCCTCCGGATGGCTCTCGGCGAGCAGGAAGCCACGCCCGTCGTAGCTGAACGTGCGCGTCTGCGACGTCTGGGAGCCGTGGCGGTCCGCGCCCTCGAGGCGGACGCGGGTCAAGCGATCGGCGACATCGTAGGTGTACTTCGCCGTCAGCGACGGACCGTTGGTTTCGTCGGTCGCGCCGAGGTCGACCTGCACCAACCGACCGTGCACATCGCGCGTTTCCTTGCGGTAGAGATCCTTCTCGACCACGGCTGAACCAGTCCAGACACCGACACGGTCGATCCGGTCGACCGTTCGCTCGCCGCGGTAGGTGAACTTCACCTCATGGCCGTCGGGCAGCTCGAGGCGGTCGGGACGACCCCAGGGATCGCGGCCGAAGGTCTTCGTCTCCGCGATCGTCTCGCCGCTCGCCACGCTGCCGTCGGGCGCCGACAGGTACCAGGTCGAGATGTTCGACGGACGGTCGTTCGAGTCGTAGAAGGTCCGCTCGGTCGCCCACTCCACGCCGTCGGGCATCAGCACGCGGCGGGTACGCACCAAGCCGAGGTGGTTGAGCCAGACCTCCGCGTGGCCGAGGGAGGCGTTGGGCGAGACGTTGTCGTTGGCGCGGTAGTTGATCGCCGCGCGCTCGAGGCCGTCTGCGTCGCGGCTGTAGGCGATGTCGATCTTCGCGCCCTGGTCGACCACGGGCTCGATGCCGACGACGCGGCCGAGCGCATCGTACGACCAGGTCGTCGACAAGCCGTCAGGCTCGCGCGTGATCCGCGGCAGGCCCGTCGACGCGTCGATCGTGCGATTCAGGGTGTCGAAGTTGGCGCCCTGGTGGCGCGAGGTCGCGCGCTGGCCGGCCGTGTAGGTGTGGTCGATAGCGGTCGACGGCGTGAGGTCCGAGAGGTCAAGACTGCAGACAGCGGTGCCGGTCGGCACCTCCTGGAGGTCGCCGCCGTAGTGCTCCTCGCGGATGAGGTTGCCTGCCGGGCTGCGGTTGAACACCCGCACCACGTCGCTCGCGCGGGGCGTCGACGCGACGCCCCGCAGGCGTTGGCGAGTCAGGAAGCCGGCAGCATCGAAGCAGGCATCGATCCGATCGACGCTCGTGCCTTGCGTCGCCTCGCGGTGGCTGAAGGTGGTCAGCAGCCAGTCGCTCGGCAGATGGAAGCTGACCGGGTAGGTGCCGGAGCTCGGGTTGCGCGCGATGTGCACCGTGCGCGCCGGCGAGCTTGCGTCGGTGGCTGACACCGTCTCGGTGCGGTACGAGCCCAGGCCGTCGAAGTCCGAGCGGTGCACCAGCCGATCCGCGCTGGTGGCATGGTAGTCCGTGAGCTCCTCGGCAACGCGGAAGTTGAGGTCGGTGTCGCGGTCGAACGAGTCGAAGTGCGCCCGGGGATCGTGCTCGTAGCGCAGCCAGATCGTGCGCTCACGGGCCGCGCTGTTCGAGGGGCGAATCGCCTGGGAGAGATACCGGCCGTTCTGCTCGCGAAGCGGCGAGAACGGACGACCGAAGAGGCCGCGGCGTACCGAGCTGGAGCCGTCGTTGAAGGCGCTGAAGAAGTGAAGCCACGTGTGATTCGGCGTCGATTGAGCCCGCGTGTACTCGCGCACCGTCGTGATCATCTCTTCGATCGGACCACCGGGCTGCGACGGCGGAGTGAAGGTCGAGAGATAGGTCCAGCGACCGAGCACGAGCCCACCCTCGTTCACGACGCGCCGCTCGACGACACCCGGCGCGGCTCTGAGGAATTCGGGCTGCGAGCCGGGAAAGTCCGAGTCGAGCCGGTCGCCGGCCGGGAACGTGTAAGGGCCGTAGTCCCACTCGAAGCGTCCACCGGTCGGCAGGTCGAGCCCGGTGAGCGTGCCGGACGTCACCGGCTCGAACCCGTACTCGAGCGTGAACGACGAGCCGTCGGGCCGCGTGATCGAGTCGAGATACGGCACCGTCACGTCGCGCGGTTGATTCACACAATGCTGCGGATCATGCCCCGGTGGACGGTCTGTTCTCAGGTTCTTGTAGGCGAGCACGTACTCGGCGCGCGCCGACGAATGCGCCCGCGGCAAGGAGATCTTGGTGACGACGAAGTCCTCGTCCATCGGCCGGTCGCCGACGTACCTCTTCGCCAACGTCACGATCACCTGGCGGTAGCCGTCGTCCAGCGTCCAGGTGCGCTGCTGGCTGCTCGACGTCAGAGTCGAGGTCAGCGCGTTGCCAAAGCGGTCCTCGATGCGGCGCAGGAAGCCCGTGTCGTCGAAGAAGTGCGTCGTGCCCTCGGGCGTCTCGAGCCGCTCCCAGCCTGCAGGATCGACCGTGAGCCGCAGGTAGCTGCCGTCGCGGCTGTAGAAATGCGTCCCGTCGTGCGGCTCGCCCTCGTGCAGCGAACGGTAGAGCAGGTGCTCCGAGCCGTCGGGCCCGAGGTAGAGCCAGTGGGACGAGATCGGGTTGCGGAGCGTGCTCGGCGCATGGAGCGCGCCGAGCGACAGGCGCCAGCCGAGACCGGCGTTGAAGTCGCGACCCGCCTTCGCCACCGGAGCCTTCGACGGCTCGGTGTCGAGCGGACAGGTGCCTTCATCGACCAGCCAGTCCCAAACCTTGGCGTTGTAGACCAGGGCGAGGCGGTAGGCTAGCGCGCCGTCGCCCTCGAAGGCTTGCCCGATCGGCAGGGTGACGACGAGGTTGCCGTTGAACAGGTTGACGTGGTCGAGGGCGCCGAAGTCGTAGGCAGTGACCTGGCTGAAGCCGCGCTCGAGGTGCGGCAGCTGGTAGTTGGCCCAGGCCGCGGGAGCGCAGACGACGAGCAGGACGCCGATCACCATGCCGAAAAGGCTGCGGGAGAGTCTCATCGTGTCTCTCTGCTAACGGACGATGCCGCCGTCCTTGAGGTCTTGCTGCGTCAACCAGGTCGCGGCGACGACCAGCCGGTCCATGTCGATCAGGGCGACGAAGTCGCCATCAGCGAGGCCATCAGCGCTCGCCCCGCCGCTGAGCGAGCGCAGCTGGCCGACGTGGAATCTCACGCCGAAACCGGGGTCCAGATCCCCCGTGCCGCCGTCCTCGAACACCGCCTCCCAGGCCTCGGTGCCGCGTACGAGCAACGCGCGGAAGCGAGACCACGGAATCGACAGCTCGGAGGCTCCGGAGCCGCGTCCTCCCGACGGGCTCAGGCCACTGTTCGGGAAGAGGACCGTCAATGGTCGATCGACGCCGGGGGCGCTGCCCACGCCGTAGTCAAGAGCGGTCGGGTCGTAGGCGAGCCAGACACTGACCTCCGAGAGGGGCTCGTCGACCACCAGCTCGGCCTTGGTGTCCGCGAAGGAAACCCCGATCTCGGCACGAAGAACCGTGTGGACGAGTCCGTCCTGGATCGAGAGGCCGTGGCCAAACCAGAGCACGGGCGCACTGGGTGTGAGATGAATTGCCTGGACCGAGCCGGGTCCGGCCTGCTCGACCACGATCTCCGCGGCGGCGATCACAGAGCCGCCAGAGAAGAGCCCGATCGACAGAACCAGCACGATCGACACGAGGCTCCGAGCAGTGCTCGATTCACCGCCTCTTCGTCTATGGATCTCCACGAGACCAGCTCCTCCAGTTGGTTGGACCAATTCTTCAACAGAAGTCGGCCCAAATCCTAGTTCGATCCAACGATCGCTCTCGACTTCCTGGCCTCGGTTGATACCGACCACTGAAGATCACAGGATCGACACCGAACACATGGCGGCCCCACGCGTCGTAATCGCACGCCGCGTGGAGCCACCGACCTGGTCGTCAAACCGAGCAGACACGCTCAGCGCCGAGATCGACGCTTCACCGACACCGCCTCACGGATCATTTTGCCGAAGCCCCGCTCACGGCGCCGACGCTCGGCATCGTCTTGACGCAGCTCGAGGTGCTCGAGCTCGCGCTGCAGCTTGTGCCAGGCGTCGAGACGCTCGCTCGCGAGCGCTCCGACATCGACCGCGGCGAGAACGGCGCAGCCGGGTTCATCGATGTGGCGACAGTCGCGAAAGCGACACGAGGGCGCCAGCGCGTCGACTTCGTCGAAGGCCGAGGCGAGACCGGCGTCACCGTCGTCGGTCCACAGCTGCAGCTCGCGAATGCCGGGGTTGTCGATCAAGAGAGCACCGCTCGGCAAACGCAGCAGCTGGCGATGGGTCGTCGTGTGACGCCCACGGTCGTCACCGGCCCGCACCGCGCCCGTGCGCATCACCTCGGCGCCGCTGAGAGCGTTGACCAGGGTCGACTTGCCGGCGCCCGACGAGCCCACGAGGGCTACGGTGCGGCCCGGCTCGAGGTAGGCGCGCAGAGGCTCAAGGCCTTCACCATGCGGCGTGGCGACTGCATGCACGGGAACGCCGGGAGCGGCGTCCTGAGCGCGCCAGCGCAGGGTGTCGACGTCGTCTGCCTGGTCGGTTGCGTCTTCCGGCGCGTCCGACTCGACGCTGTTGCGTCGCAGATCGGTCTTGGTGAGCACCACCACTGGCGCGACGCCGCCGTCGGCGGCCATGGCGACAAATCGCTCGAGACGCCGCGGGTTGAAGTCACCATCGAGCCCCATGACGATGAAGACGGTGTCGACGTTGGCACCGACCACCTGCACGCGGGTGCGCTCCCCCGGCACCTTGCGCGCCAGGCGGCCCCTGCGCGGCAGCCGGGCGACGAGACGGAGGGACGAGGACGAGTCACCAAGAGGTGAATCGGTGACGGCCCAGTCGCCGACCGAGAACAGGCCGTCGTCGGTTTCGGCGCTGGAGCTGGCGGGAGCGTCGTACCGCAGGCGGCCGGCGGGCACGGCGGCGACTTCGCCTTCCGCGCCGACAACGCGGTAGAGCTCACGCGCGGCGAAGACGACCCGCACCGGGCGGGTGCCGGCCAACTCCGGGCGCGTGGCATGGAGGGTCTGGAGACGCCGTTCCCAAGCGCCCGACCATCCGAAGGCGTCGAGTGGCTGGGTGTGGGTCCCGGTCTGCGAACAACCAGTCTGCGAACAACCAGTCTGCGAATGACCGGTCTGCGAGGGACGGATCTGCAAAGAGGAACGAGGCTTGGAGCCTGGATCGATCACTGGGTTTCTCCGAAGGCTGAGGCGAGAGCGCACGGCATCTCGCCTCGTCGATGCCCGCAAGAAGCACTGTGCTTCAACGAGCGCTGTCGACGAGCGCGTCCGTCATCCGGAGCGGATCCGGGACGGTGGTCGGCGGAGAAACCTCAAACAATCATAGGCCGCTCGCAGCATGGCACGAGCCGGGACGCAGCGCAAGCCCGACGTCGCGACGCGAGGATGTAACTCTCGCCGCCGCGAATCGTTCTTCCAACGAGGCGTCGACGTCCGCTGCCACTCGGCGACCGATCTCTCTCTGACTGACCGCGCGGATCGATCCGCGAGACGAGGCCCACCATGCTGCAGATCCGCTCCCTGTCGAAGACCTATCCCGGCGGCGTCGAAGCGCTCCGCGACGTCGACCTCGACATCCCGGCCGGGATGTTCGGCCTCCTCGGCCCCAACGGCGCCGGCAAGTCGACCCTCATGCGTACGCTGGCGACGCTGCAGGATGCCGATGCTGGCAGCGCGCGTCTCGGCGACCTCGACGTGCTCGGCGACAAGCCACGGGTGCGTGAGATCCTCGGTTACCTGCCGCAGGACTTCGGCGTTTACCCCAAGATCACCGCGTATGCCTTGCTCGATCACTTCGCGGTGCTCAAGGGGCTGGTCGACGCGGCCGCGCGGCGCGATGCCGTCGAGCGGCTGCTGCAGTTGGTGAACTTGTGGCCGGTGCGCGACCGCAAGCTCGGCACTTTCTCGGGCGGCATGCGCCAGCGCTTCGGCATCGCACAGGCGCTGCTCGGCGAGCCGCGGCTGGTGATCGTCGACGAGCCGACCGCGGGCCTCGACCCGCAGGAGCGCAACCGCTTTCTCGATCTGCTGAGCGCGATCGGCGAAGCCGTCGTGGTGATTCTCTCGACCCACATCGTGGAAGATGTGCGCGACCTGTGCTCGCGCATGGCGATCCTCGCCGGCGGCCGGGTGCTCGAGCAGGGCGCGCCGCACGAGCTGATCGACGGCCTGCGCGGCCGGACCTGGCGACGGGTGGTCGACGCCGACGAGGCGGCGCGCCTCGCCGGCGAGCTGCCGGTGATCTCCGATCGCCTGTACGCAGGCCGGCGTGCGCTGCACGTGGTCGCAGAAACGGCGCCCGAGGGTTTCGACGCGGCCGACCCGAGCCTCGAAGACGTTTACTTCAGCGCGCTGCTCCAGGCCGGCGCGACGGAGGCGCAGGCCGATGCCGCGTGAGCACGGCGAGTCCCCTCGGCCCGGCGGCGCGTCGCGGGCGCTGGCGATCGCACGCTTCGAGATCGGCTACCAGCTGCGCATGCCTCTCGTCTGGCTGGTGTCGCTGGTGCTCGGTCTGATCGCGTTCGGCGCCACCTCGAGCGACGCGATCCAGCTCGGCGGTTCGATCGGCAACGTGCTGCGCAACGCGCCGATCGTGGTCGTGCGCATGCTGCTCTACTGCAGCGTGCTGGCGGTGTACGGCGCCGCCGGCCTGCTGGCGAGCGCGGCGCAGCGCGACGCCGAACTCGGCACTGCACCGCTCTTCTTCACCAAGCCGATCCGCAAGGCCGACTACGTGCTCGGCCGCTTCACCGGTGCGCTGCTCAACTCGTCGCTGCTCTTCGTCGGTCCGATTCTCGGCATCCTGGCGGCGCCGCACATGCCGTGGGTCGACACCGAGCGCGTCGGCCCCCTGGTCCCCGAAGCCTTCGTCTATGCGCTGGTGCTCTTCGTGCTGCCGAACCTGCTCTTCACCGGCGCGCTCTACTTCGTGCTGGCCTTGCTCTCGCGCAGCATCCTGGTGACCTACCTCGGCGTCGTCGTCTCGTTCGTGGGCTTTCTCTTCTCGCAGACCCTGCTCGACGATCTCGACTCCACGACTCCGGGCGCGCTGCTCGACCCGTTCGGCATCAGCGCGCTCGAGCTGTCGACGCGCTATTGGACGGTGATCGAGCAGAACACGGCCCTTCCGCCGGTGACCGGCATCCTGCTGCTGAACCGCCTGCTGTGGATCGCGCTCGGCCTGGCGGCATTGGCCTGGGGGCTGCACCGCTTCGAGCCCTCGACCGACGCGGGCCCGGGCTTGCTGCGTCGCGTCGGCGCGAGGCTCGGCCGCGTCCTGCCGGGTGCGCGCCGACGCGCCCTGGCGTCGGCCGACCGCGCCGTGGCCGAAGAGGTGAGCCCGATCACCGGCAGACCTTCCGCCGGCAGACCGGGCGCGACCGGCCCGGCGCCGCGCACGCGACCACTGCGGGGCGCCGCCGCCACCTGGCGGCAGTTCTTGCGCCGCACGCGCTTCGAGACGGCGATGATCTTCCGCGGCGTCCCGTTCCTAGTGATCCTGGGGATCGGCGTGCTCAACCTCTTCGGCACCGCCGGTTTCATCGACCGCATGTACGGCACCAGCGTGCTGCCCGAGACGCACCTGATGCTCAACGTGCTCGAGAACAGCTATCTTTTCTTCCTCATTCTGGTCGTCACTTTCTACGCCGGCGAAGCGGTGTGGCGCGAACGCACCCAGCGCCTCGACGGCATCGTCGACGCGATGCCGGTGGCCAACGTCGCTCTGCTCGGCGGCAAGATGGCGGCGCTGGCGCTCGTGGTGTGCAGCTTCATCGCTGCCGGCGTCGCCTCGACCATCACGCTCCAGCTGCTGCGCGGCTACACCGAGATCGACTTCGTGCTCTACGCCAAGGGTTTCGTGCTCGCGGCGCTGCCGTTCTTGTTCACGATGGTGCTCGCCGTGGCGCTGCAGGTGCTGGCCAACGGCAAGTTCCTCGGCTACCTGGCCATGGTGCTCTACCTGGTCGGTCGCTTCGTCGCCGCCCTGATCGGTGTCGAGCATCACCTCTTCCGATTCGGCGAAGCCCCGGCGGCTCCCTACAGCGTGATGAACGGCTTCGGCCACTTCTGGACCGCGGTGCTGTGGTTCGATGTCTACTGGGCCGCCGCGTCGCTGGTGCTCGGAGTCGTCGCCGCGCTCTTCTGGGTGCGCGGCCGGGAAACCGCGCCGCGTCGACGGCTCGCCGCGGCCCGTCGACGCCTCCACGGACCGGCGGCGGCGCTGCTCGCGCTGGGCCTGGTCGTCTTCGCCGGCGTCGGCGGCTGGATCTACTACAACACGAACGTGCTCAACGAGTTCCGTAGCAGCGACGCGAGCAATGCGCTGGCCGCAGGCTACGAGTCGCGATACCGGCAGTACCGCGACCTGACGCTACCGCGGGTGACGGCGGTGGATGTCGAGGTCGACATCTTCCCGCACCAACGGCGGATCGAAGCGAAGGGCACCTACACCCTGGTCAACCGCAGCGACGCGCCGCTCGACGCGCTGCACCTGACGCAACCGATCGACGGCTGGGTGCACTCGGCGGTGGAGCTGCCTCCCCACACGGTCGAGCTCGACGACACCGAGCACGGCTACGCCATCTATCGCTTCGACGAGCCTCTCGCTCCCGGCGCGACGATGACGCTGGACTTCTCGGTGCGGGTCGAACCGCGTGGCTTCGTCAGCCGCGACTCGGACACGCGCATCGTGCACAACGGCACCTTCTTCAACAACCGCCACTACTTCCCCATCGTCGGCTACGACGCGTCGCGCCAGATGATCGACCGGTCCGATCGACGCGAGCACGGCCTAGGGCCAGTGGAGCGCATGGCGCCGGTGGACGATCCGGTGGCGCGTCAATTCACCTACCTCGGCCGCGGTGGCGACTGGATCGACTTCCGTGCCACCGTGTCGACCTCGGCCGACCAGATTGCCCTAGCCCCGGGTTACTTGCAGCGAGAAGAGACGGTCTCGACGCCCGGGGGCGAGCGCCGCGTCTTCCACTACGCCATGGACGCGCCGATCCTGCCGTTCTACGCCTTCTTGTCGGCCGACTGGCAGGTTTCGCGCGACCAGTGGAACGACGTCGCGCTCGAGGTGTATCACCACCCGCGCCACGACACCAACGTGCCGCGCATGCTCGAGGCGATGAAAGCGTCGCTGGAGTACTTCTCGCGCGAGTTCTCGCCCTACCAGCATCGCCAGCTGCGAATCGTGGAGTTCCCGCGCTACGCCACCTTCGCGCAGGCGTTCCCCAACACGGTGCCGTTCTCGGAAAGCATCGGCTTCATCGCTCGCCTCGACGACGACCCGGAAGCGATCGACTACGTCTGGTACGTCACGGCGCACGAGGTGGCGCACCAGTGGTGGGCGCATCAGGTGATCGGCGCCGACACCAAGGGCTCGACGATGTTGTCGGAAACGCTGTCGCAGTACGCCGCCCTGATGGTGATGGAAGACCAGTACGGCCGCGAGACGATGCACCGCTTCCTGGCGCACGAGCTCGACTCGTATCTCAGGGGGCGCGGACAGGAGCTGGTCGAGGAGCAGCCGCTGGTGGCGGTCGAGAACCAGGCGTACATTCACTATCGCAAGGGCAGTCTGGCGATGTACGCGCTGCGCGATCTGATCGGCGCCGAGGCGGTGAATCAGGCGCTCGCGGCCTATATCGACGAGGTCGCCTTCCAGCCGCCGCCGTTCACCGTCGCGCCGGAGCTGGTGACGCATCTTCGCGCAGCGACCCCACCCGAGCACCAAGACTTCGTCACCGATCTCTTCGAGCGCATCACGCTCTTCGACAATCGTGCCGAAGCTGCGACCTGGACGCGGCGCGACGACGGCCGCTACGACGTCGTGCTCGAGGCTTCGGTCCGCAAGCTCTACGCCGACGGCGCCGGCGTCGAAACCGAGGTGCCGGTCGACGATTGGATCGATGTCGGCGTGTACGGCGCGCCCGGCCCCGACGGTGAACGCACGGTGCTCTACCGCACGAAGCACCCGGTGCGCGAGGCCGCGCCGCGCTTCGAGGTCGTGGTCGACTCCGAGCCGGTCCGCGCCGGCATCGATCCGGACCACCTGCTGGTCGACCGCACGCGCGACGACAACCTGGTGCGCGTCGTGCGTGCCGGCGCCGAGTAGAGGTCGGGTCGATTCAGAACCTACCGGACCAATACCGGGGCCGGCGGGAATGATGGGCGATCGCGACGACGACCCGCTCATCGTCCAGGTAGACGATCGAGAAAGGAAACCCTCGAAGATCGAGACACCGCACGGACTCATCGTCGTCGGCAAAGCGCCTCGACCCCGCCTGAGGAAACTTCATGAGGTGATCGAGTCCCGAGTCGACCGCATCGAGAAATGCTGGCCGAGCCCCGGGAGCTTTTGCTCGTACCACCGAGCCGCCTCGATGAGCTCGGCATCTGCCGTCCGAGTCAGCCGCATCAAGCGCTTGGGAGGGCGGCGCGTGCGCGCTGCAGGCTCACCGCGGCGGGAATCAGCTCCTCTTCGCCGCCTCGGACTCGAGCGACGCGCCGACGGATCTCTTCATTCCACGACGCACGGACTTCCTCCGCGCTCGTGCAGGGCTCGAGGCTTCGAAGAAGCTCCAGCGCGAGATCGGCCCTCTGGTCGGTGTCGAGCTCCAACGCTCGTCGAAAGAGTTCAGCGGCTACCATTGGGTGAGTCTAGCAGAGTACCCGATGCGCGCCGGCCCGTATGAGCCCGATGCGCGCCGGCCCGTATGAGCCCGATGCGCCGTATGAGCCCGATGCGGCAGTCGAGACGCCCGCGAACCATTCCTGGGGACCAAGCCGCCAGCCTTGCGGACGTCATCCGGATCGTAAGGAGTGAACGCTAAGTTGACGGAGGCTCTCGCGAGCCTCTCTCTTCTTTCTCGTTCGACTCACTCCCACGTCCGGGAGCCGCTCACCGATGCCTCGTTGTTTCCCGTGGTCTCTGGCCGCGCTCTGTCTGCTCCTCGCCTCGCAGGTTGTAGCGCTCCTTGTGAACCCCACGCCGGCTGGCGCCTTCGACATCGACGATCTCACGCAAGGCCGGCTGCTCGAACTGTCGTTCGACCGTGCGACGACCGACGAGACCGTCGAGCTGCTCGTCTACGTGCCGCCGGGCTACTTCCTCGAATCCTCGGGCGGCCGGCGGTACCCGGTGCTCTACTGGCTGCACAGCTCGATCGGCGATCAGACCGAGGTCCTGCAGGCACTCCAGGCGTTGCCGGCACCGGCCGGGAATGCGACGTCGGGACCGGTCGAGCGACTCGACGCGCTGATCGAGGACGGGCTCCTCGAGCCACTGATCCTCGTCTCGATCGGCAGCCCTGCCGGTGTCTGGACCGAGGCCGAGACCGCGCTGGTGACGCGCGAGGTCCCGGCCTTCGTCGACAGGCATCTGCGCACTGTGGCGCACCGCGGTGGACGGGGGCTCGAGGGCTTCTCGCTCGGCGCCCAGGGTGTGTCGCTCTACGCTACCGAGCGGCCCGACGTCTTCGCGACAGCCTCGCTGCTCGGCGGCGCCTTCCGACCGGAACGCTGGCCCGCGGCGGCCGACGCGATCCTGCGTGAAGACCTAGAGGTCGAGCTCGGCGTCGGCGCCGACGACCAGTTCCTCGACGGAGTCCTCGACTTGGACCTCGTCTTGACCGACCTCGGAATCCCGCACCAGCTGCACGTTGTCCCCGAGGTCGGGCACTCGGTGAGCGGCCTCTACGGCGCGATCGGCGTCGAGCTGCTGCAGTTCCACAGCGACCGATTCGCGCGCGAGCGGCTGCTCGACGCCGGCGACGCGCAAACGGTCGATCGGCCGCTGCCGGTCGAGCTGGCGCTCGCGCCGGTGCTCGACGATCCGACCGGCGTGCTCGACGGCGCGAGCTTCAGCTGGCAGCAGGTCGACGGCTCCGCGGACCTCGGGATCAGCGATCCACAGGAGCTCGAGACGACGGTGACGCTGACGCTCCCCGGCGTCTACCACCTCCGCCTCGAGGCGACGACCACCGAGAACGACCTCTTCGACGACGTCGTGCGCCTGAGCGCCGTCGACACCGCGGCAGGCCTGACGCTGCATCTCACGTTCGATTCCGGCGACGCCACCGACGCCTCGGGCAACGGCCGCGACGGTGCGCTGCTCGGCGTGCCTCTGCCGGTCGACGGACGGCTCGGCGGCGCGCTCGCCTTCGACGGCACGGACGACGCGGTCGCGGTACTGGACTTCGCCTACGGCCCGGCATTCACCGTTGCCCTGTGGCTGCATGCCGAAAACCTCGACGGCGACGGCTACCAGTATCTCGCCAGCCACGGCGGCTTCGACGTCCAGCCCTCGATGAACCTCTATCTACCCGAGAACGATGCGACGCTCGCGGACGACGCGGCTCGTCTGCGCTCGGTGCTGCGCGACGCGGACGACGGCGGCGGCGAGATCATCACCGTGGCCGACGCCATCGAGCCGGGTCGCTGGCACCACATCGCGGTCGTCGTGCCTTCAGACGGCGGCCATCGCCTGGTTGTCGACGGCGTCGAGCGCGCCACCGGCGGACACGGTGGCGACGCCTTCGATCCGTCCGGCGACCTGTTCTTCGCTACCCGCGCCGTCGCGCCGGACGGTCGCTACTTTCACGGCCTTCTCGACGACGTGCGGCTCTACGAGCGAGCTCTTGCGAACGAAGAGCTCCTGTGGCTCGCCAGCGCCCCCGACGCATTCGATCATCCGCCGTCGGTCGACGCGGGCGACGATCGCACGGTATACCGCGACGGCGGCGCGGTCCTCACCGGCACAGCCACCGACGCCGACGCCGATCCGCTCACCGTCGTGTGGAGCACAGTCGCCGGACCGTCGAGCGCGGTCTTCGCCAACCCGAGCGCGCCGATCACTGCCGCCAACTTCGACCGGCCCGGCGTCTACACGCTGCGTCTCGAAGCGTCCGACGGCACTGAGACCGCGGCCGACGACGTGACGATCGAAGTCGTCGCCGAAATCGAGCCCGGGCTCGTCGGCCACTGGCCAGTGCTCGGCGCGGTTCCCTCGGATTCCCTACTCGACGTCGGCGGCCTCGGCCACGACGCGCAGTTGCTCGGCGCGCCGGCGCCCGCACGCGTCTGCAGCCCGACCGGACGGGCCCTGTCGTTCGATGCGAGCGCCGAGACCGTCGCGTTCGTCGACGCGTCGCCTCTGCTCGCGCTCGACCCGGCCGCGAGCTTCACCGTCGCCGCCTGGCTGCGCGCCGCACCGGGAGCCGAAGGAACGCTGATCGCGCGCGCCGCCGGTACACCGTCGGAGCGACAGCTGCAGCTTTTTCTGCTCGACGACGACGGCGACGGCAGCTCGGATCTCGTCGCCATCGTCGGCGGGGCCATCAACGAGGAGGCGCGACGAGTCGGCGTGCGCGTGGAGGACGGTGCCTGGCACCACCTCGCCCTGGTCCATGACGTGCTCTTCGGTCGCCAGCAGCTGTGGGTCGACGGCGTCGCGATCGGCGAGGCGTTGCCGAGCGGCATGGCGGTCCAGGATGTTCCGCTACTGCTCGGAGCGCGCAGCCTCGTCGCTGGCGGAGTCTTCGGCGAGGACGACGCAACGACTTTCCACCTCGACGGTGAGCTCGACGATGTCCGCATCTACTCCCGGGCACTCGACGTGGCCGAGATCGCCGGCACGATCGCCGATGCCGGCGTCGTCCCCGGCCTGTGCACTCCCCTCTTCGCCGACGGCTTCGAGTCCGGAAGTCTCGACGCGTGGTTCTGATGCACCGGCTGTGGAACTGCTCGCAGGGAGACCGGTCACCCTCTCGTCCCAGCGGGACGAACGATGTGAGCCGAGGGTTTCAACCCTCGGCTCGGTGTCGGCGCTCGGCCCAGCGGGCACGAGCGACGCGTCTCAGCGGTAGTTCTGGGTCTTGCGCCCCATCGTCTGCGCGCGCAGATAGTCGCGATTCATGCGCGCGATGAAATCGATGTCGATGCCCTTCGGGCACACGGCCTCACACTCACGGTGGTTCGTGCAGCTACCGAAACTCTCTTCTTCCATCTGCGCCACCATCTTCTCGGTGCGCTGGAAGCGCTCCGGCTGCCCCTGGGGCAGCAGATTCAGGTGCGAGACCTTGGCCGAGGTGAAGAGATGCGCCGCGCCGTTCGGACACTGCGCCACGCAGGCGCCGCAGCCGATGCAGGTCGCGGCCTCGAAGGCGCGCTCGGCGTTGGCCTTGGGCACCGGAATCTCGTTGGCGTCGGGCGCCGAGCCGGTGTTCACCGAGACGTAGCCGCCGGACTCGATGATGCGATCGAAGGCGTTTCGGTCCACCATCAGGTCCTTGAGCACAGGGAAGGCGGCCGAGCGCCAGGGCTCGATGTAGATCGTCGCGCCGTCCTCGAACGAGCGCATGTGCAGCTGACAGGCGGTCGTATGGTGCTTGCCGCCGTGCGCGACGCCGTTGATCATGAAGCCACAGGAGCCGCAGATGCCCTCGCGGCAGTCGTGCTCGAAGACGATCGGCTCTTCGCCCTTGAGCGTGAGGTCGTCATTCAGCACGTCGAGCATCTCGAGAAAGGACATGTCTGGGCTGACGTCGTCGATCTCGTACTTCTCCATCGTCCCATCGGCGTCGGGACCCGCCTGGCGCCATACGTGGAGGGTGATGTGCATTATTTGTAGCTCCTCTGCGTCTGCTTCACGTACTCGAAGTCGAGCTCTTCCTTGTGCAGGGTCCAATCGCCGTTGTCGGTCGCCTCCCAGGCGGACACATAGGAGTAGTCCTCGTCGTTGCGCTTGGCTTCGCCGTCTTCGTGCTGGTGTTTAACGCGGAAGTGGGCACCGCACGACTCGTCGCGATCGAGCGCGTCCTTGCACATCAGCTCGGCGAGCTCGAAAAAGTCGGCGACGCGCGCGGCCTTCTCGAGGCTCTGGTTCAGCGAGTCGGCGGTCCCGACGATCTTGAGATCGCTCCAGAATTCCTCGCGCAGCGCCGGGATCTTCTGCAGAGCCTCATTGAGCCCCTCTTCGGTGCGCTCCATGCCGCAGTAGTCCCACACCAGCTTGCCGAGGGCTCGATGGAAGTCGTCGACAGTACGCGATCCGTCGATCGACAGCAGCCGATCGAGGCGCTCCGCCACCGCGCGCTCGGTCTCGGCGAACGCCGGGTGGCTGGTGTCGACCGTCTCGCCCATGCGTGGAGCGAGATAGTCGCCGATGGTGTACGGCAGCACGAAGTAGCCGTCGGCGAGCCCCTGCATCAGCGCCGAAGCGCCGAGGCGATTGGCGCCGTGATCCGAGAAGTTGGCCTCGCCCAGAGCATAAAGACCCGGAATCGAGGTCATCAGGTTGTAGTCGACCCAGAGCCCACCCATCGTGTAGTGGATCGCAGGGTAGATGCGCATCGGCACCTCGTACGGATCCTCGCCGGTGATCTTTTCGTACATTTCGAAGAGATTGCCGTACTTGGCTTCGATCGCCGGCCGGCCGACGCGCCGGATGGCGTCGGCGAAGTCGAGGTACACGCCGAGGCCGGTCGGACCGACGCCGCGGCCCTGGTCGCAGACCTTCTTGGCCGCGCGCGACGCGACGTCGCGCGGCACCAGGTTGCCGAAGCTCGGGTAGCGACGCTCGAGGTAGTAGTCGCGCTCGTCCTCGGGAATGTCGTTCGGACGGCGCGATTCGTCGGCATTCGACGGTACCCAGATGCGGCCGTCGTTGCGCAGCGACTCGGACATCAGGGTGAGCTTCGACTGGTAGTCGCCCGACACCGGAATGCAGGTCGGGTGGATCTGCGTGAAGCAGGGATTGGCGAAGTAGGCGCCGCGCTTGTGCGCGCGCCACGCCGCCGTGACGTTGCAGTTCTTGGCGTTGGTCGAGAGGAAGAAGACCGTGCCGTAGCCCCCGGTGGCGAGCACGACGGCGTCGCCGGCGTGCGACGTGATCTTTCCGGTCGTGAGATCCCGCACCACGATGCCGCGCGCCTGTCCGTCGGCCACGACGACATCCATCATCTCTTTGCGGCGATGCAGTTTGACCTTGCCCGCCTGCACCTGCCGCGACAGCGCCTGGTAGGCGCCGAGAAGCAGCTGCTGCCCGGTCTGGCCGCGGGCGTAGAAAGTGCGCGACACCTGCGCGCCGCCGAACGAGCGGTTGTCGAGCAGACCACCGTACTCGCGCGCGAAGGGCACACCCTGGGCGGCGGCCTGGTCGATGATCTCGACGCTCACCTGGGCGAGACGATAGACGTTCGACTCGCGCGAGCGATAGTCGCCGCCCTTCACCGTGTCGTAGAACAGACGCCAGATGCTGTCGCCGTCGTTCTGGTAATTCTTGGCCGCGTTGATGCCGCCCTGCGCCGCGATCGAGTGCGCGCGCCGCGCGCTGTCGTGGAACGTGAAGGCCTCGACGTTGTAGCCGAGCTCGGCCAGCGTCGCGGCGGCCGACGCGCCGGCGAGGCCGGTGCCGACGACGAGAATCCTGAACTTGCGCTTGTTGGCGGGATTCACCAGCTTGATGTCGAAGCGATGCTGGTCCCAGCGCTTTTCGATCGGCCCGGTCGGGGCCTTCGAGTCGAGCGTCATGCGAGGCTCCTATCGAACGATGCCGGAGAGGACGGCGAGAGGAAACGAAAGGTTGCCGAGGGCGATGATCACCGCGAAGGCGATCGCGAAGCGCTGGCGGAAGGGGTCGAACCGCGGACCGGTCCAGCCGATCGACTGGAACATGCTCCACAGGCCGTGGTAGAGGTGCACCGCGAGTAGCAGGTTGGCGACGATGTAGATCGCCGACACGAGGGGCTGCTGAAACGCGCTCACCACGTTGTGGTAGACGTCGCCGTAGACGAAATCGCCGTGGGCATGACCGGTGGTGAAGTGCAGCAAATGGTAGATGACGTAGGTTGCGATGATCACACCACTCCAGCGCATGGTGCGCGAAGCGTAGGTCGACTTCTGCCAGTCGACGCCGGCGACGTAGCGCTGCGGCCGGGCGCGGTGGTTGATCAGCGTCAGTCGCCACGCGCTCCAGATGTGCAAACCCACGGCGGCGAGCAGGCCGAAGCGAGCGATCCACAGGAACTGGCCGGGGGCCAGGAAGGGCTTGCCGAGCTCGCGCAGGCCTTCGGCGTACGAGTTGATCGCCTCGGGGCCCTGGTAAAGCTTCAGGTTTCCGGTGAGATGTCCGACGATGAAGCCGAAGAGCAAGAAACCGGTGATGGCCATGACCGCCTTCAGGAAGACGGTCGACCGAAAGAATTTCACGATCGAGCCCATATCGCGGGTTGACCTCCTGTCACCATGATTCGAAGATTTTAGCGCAGTCGATGTGCCGCTCGCGTCGATCACGGCGCCAATCTCAACGCCGTCCGCGCCGCCGTCCTCCGCCGCGCCTGCGGCGGCGCGGACCGCGGCCTCGCCGCTTGCTCTCCACCTGGGGCTCCGGTCGGCGTGGGCGCTGGCGGCGTGCCGCCATCCAGTGCTCGAGCACCTCGTGTCCTTCGCCGGTGGCGTGCACCAGGATCTCGAAGAGCGCCAGGGCGTCGTCGAAGTAGCTCTTCGACGCGAAACGCAGCCGCTGCGCGGGCGTCCACTTCGGATCGCAGAGCCGGTGGAAGCCCTCGAGGGCGTGGACGAGCATCGATTTCTTGTAGTTGGCGAGCGCGAAGCGCTCGAGGAACGGTTCGAGCGTCTCGTGCACTGCATCCCGGAAGACGCGCACTGGCATCCACCGGCGCGTCTCGATCTCGTAGTCGAATCGCCGCAGCATGATCTGTGGCAGCAGCACTGCGCCGAGGAGCACGGCGTCGGGCAGCTCCCGATCGTCGCGCGCGATCTCATCGAGCGTCGGCAGAATGCCCTGGAAGCTACCGGCACCCCGTGCGTCGGCCTCGATCATCGCCGTGGTCTCAGGCAGCAACACGTCGAGCAGGCCGAGATCGAGCATCCACTGCATCGCCGACGCGGCGTGGCCGCAGCGCAGCAGTTGGAGAAGCTCCTCGGTGAGACGCGGCGGTGCCGCCTTGGCGAGCTCGCCGCGGTGCTCTCCGATCCCTTCCTGGGTGCCGGCCTCGATGGTGAAGCCGAGGCGCCCAGCGAACTCGCAGGCGCGCATCATGCGCACCGGGTCCTCGCAGAAGCGAAGCCCGGGATCACCGATGACCCGCACCAAGCCGTCGTCGAGATCGTCGATGCCGCCGACGTAGTCGATCACCGAGAAGTCGGCGATGTTGTAGTAGAGCGCGTTGATCGTGAAGTCGCGCCGAAACGCATCCTCGCGCGGCGAGCCCCAGGTATTGTCGCTGGTGATCAGCAACTCGTCCGGTCCGCCGGCCTGCGCATCCGGATCCGGCGTTCGGCGAAACGTGGAGACCTCGATCGTCTCGTCGTGGAACAGAATGTGGACGAGCCGAAAGCGGCGACCGATGACGCGTGCGTTGCGGAACAGGCGGCGCAGCTCGTGCGGACGCGCGTCGGTGGCAACGTCGAAGTCCTTCGGCCGCCGACCGAGCATCATGTCGCGCACCGCGCCGCCACACAGATAGGCCCTATTCTCAGTGTTCTTGAGCCGATACAGAACCTTCAGAGTCGCGCTCGAGATCAGCTTGCGCGAGACCGGATGGTCGGGGCGGGCGAGAACCAAGGGCGGCGAACCGTCGTCGATGCCCGGCTGGGCTGGGCCTCCATCGAGCCGACTCTCCTCGTCCCAGTCGTCCTCGTCATCCGGGTCTTGGCGTCGCGTCATCGGCGCCGGCTCCGGATCACGATTTCGTGTGTCAGTGTCTTGTGAACGGGGCAGCGGTCGGCGATCTCGAACAGGCGCTCGAGCTGCTGGTCGTCGAGATCACCGTGGATCTCGAGCTCGCGCTCGATCAGCGCGACGCGCTTGTCGTCGCTCTTGCACTCAGCGCAGTCCTCGGCATGGATGCGCGAATGCCGGAGCACCGTATCGACCCCCTCGAGCGGCCAGCCTTTGCGCTCGGCGTACATCCGTAGCGTCATGTTGGTGCAGGTGCCGAGCGCGGCGAGCAAGAAATCGTAGGGTGTCGGCCCCGTGTCGGTGCCACCGAGCGACTCAGGCTCGTCGGCGCGCAGGCGATGACCCGAGGTGAGCACAGTCTGCGCCAGGCCGTCGGCGCCCGAGACGCGCACTTCTCCCGCCGGCACGGCGAGGGCAACCGCCTCTTCGACCTTGTCCCGGCGCACCGGCGGCTCGGGGAGGTAGCGGCTCGCCCACGACGCCAACACTTCGGCGACGTAGCGCGCGTCGGCGCGGTTCTTGAGCAGCAAGTGATCGGCGTCGTCGAGCGAGATGAAGCTGCGCGGATGCTTCGCCGCCTCGTAGATGCGGCGCGCATGGTCGATGTCGACGACGTCGTCGATCGGCGAGTGCATGACCATCAGCGCGACATCGAGCTCCTGCACCGCGTTGAGAATCTTCTGGTCGCGCAGGTCGTCGAGGAACTGTCGCTTGATCTTGAACCGCCGCCCGGCCAGCGAGACCGTCGCGGCTTCGGCACCGGCGGCGAGATCGTCCGAGGCGCCCAGCAGCGAATCGCGCAAGTGCTGGGTGTCGCTGGGCGCGCCGATGGTCGCCACCGCGACGCACTCCGGCACCTGCCCGGCCACCGCGAGGACGGCCGCGCCGCCGAGGCTGTGGCCAATCAAGAGCTGCGGCGCCTCGTGGTTCTGGCGCATGAACTCGACCGCCGCCAGCAGGTCGTCGACGTTCGAGCTGAAGTTGCTGTCGGCGAAGTCGCCGGTCGATTCACCTAGCCCGGTGAAGTCGAAGCGCAGCACAGCAATGCCGCGCTCGGTGAGCGCGCGGGTGATGCGTCCGACCGCCTTCAGATCCTTCGAGCAGGTGAAGCAGTGGGCGAAAAGGGCACAGGCGGACGGCTCGTCGTCGGGCAGGTCGAGGCGGCCGACGAGCTCGTCACCCAGCGCGCCGTCGAATGTCACTCGCTCACTCTTCACGGGACTGGCTCTTGTCGGGGCTGGCTGCAGGCTCGTCGAGGGCTGGTCGGCTGAGCGCGGTCGGAGGCGCGCTCCCGATACGGCTGGAAGTCATCGCGGCGGGATCCTAACAGGACCGACCGGCGACCGCGAGCCTGTGCGTCGATCCCCTGCCCGGCCGTCCGAGCGGTCGCCCTGGTGAGCCTGGCGACTGCCCGAACGGTGGTAGGCTGGCGGCCTGCCAACACAATGCCGGACGCTTCTCACCCGAATCGCCGAACCGTCGGCCCCTACCGTCTCGAGGCCTTGCTCGGGCGGGGCGGGATGGGTGAGGTTTACCGCGCCTACGACGAGCGCCTCGATCGCCGCGTCGCGATCAAGCACGTGCGCGCGGAGCTCGGCGCACAGAGCGCGGCGCGCGAGCGGTTTCGACGCGAGGCACGCGCCGCTGCGCGTCTGAGCCATCCGTCGATCGTCCCCGTCTTCGACCTGCTCGAGACCGATGACGGCGACTGGATCGTGATGGAGCTCGTCGACGGCCCTTCGGTCGCCGACCTGCTGGCTCGCGGGCCGGTGGTCCGTGCCAGGGCGCTGCGCTGGGCGCGCCAGGTGGCGGAGGGACTGGCTGAAGCGCACCGCCACGGCATCGTTCACCGGGATCTCAAAGCCGAGAACGTGATGATCACACGCTCGGACCGCGCTCGGATCCTCGACTTCGGCCTCGCCAAGCCGGTCGTCGCCGGCGGCGACGAGCACAGCCTGACCCTCACCGGCGAAGTGAAAGGCACGGCGCGAGCGATGTCTCCCGAGCAGGCGCGAGGGCACCGGGTCGACGAGCGCTCCGACCTCTTCTCTCTCGGCGTGCTGCTCTACGAGTTGCTGGCCGGGGTCTCGCCCTTCCGCGGCGCCGACCTGGTCGAAACGTTGACCCGCCTGTGCACAGAGCAGCAGGCGCCGCTCCTCGAGGTCGTGCCCGGGGTCGACCCGGAGCTCTCTCGACTGGTCGATCGGCTGTTGGCCAAGACTCCCGAGCAGCGACCGGCGAGTGCCGACCGAATCGCCCAAAGCCTCGAGGTCTTGGCCGGCGAGGAATCAACCGCCGTCCGAAACTCCGTGGCGTCGAGCCTGCACTCTGACCGCGCGCCGCACGCCACCGACGCCACCGACGCGCTGACCATCCTCGGTGGAGCGCCCACCGCGGGCAGCGTGGCCGATACGGCCTCGGCATCCGAGGAGCCAAGGGAGCCGAACGAGGCGACCGACTCGAGCGGCCTTCCCTATCGGCACGCCGGCTGGCGCCAGGCGGTGCGCGTCGGTCTCCTGCTCGCCGGTCTCGGGCTGCTGGTCGGCGGTTTCGTCTGGTGGCGCGCGCCCGATCCGCCGCCCGAGTCGTCGGGAGCGGTCCCAGAGAGCGCGGCCTCGAGACACGACGCGGCGAACGCGGCGAACGCGGCCAACGCGGCCAACGCGGCCAACGCGGCCATCTTGGCGGACTTCGACGCGCTCGCCCGCGATCCGCGCGCTGCCGTCCAGCATGCGCGCGGACTGCTCGCGCGCTACGACCGAGAGAGCCACGTCAACGACGCGATCGACCTGTTGCGCCGCGCCACCGCCGAGGGTGGCGTGGACGGCACCGACGCGACGGCTGCGCCGGCCTGGGCGCTGCTCGCCTACGGCTTGCTCAAGCGCTACCAAAACCACGACCGCGACACGATGTGGCTACAGCAGGCGCGCGCGACGGCCGATCGCGCCGTCGCCGCCGAGCCCCAGCTGGCGCTTGCCGGGCGCGTCGACGCCTACGTGGCGATCGAGGAGCGGCGCTTCGACGCTGCCACCGAGAGTCTCGACCGGGTCGAACGTCTCGAGCCCACAGCCGGCGAGACCGCCTTCCTGCGCGGCGAGCTGGCCCATCGCCGCGGCGACCTGGAGGCGGCCGAGGCGCACTATCGCGAGGCGCTCGACCGCGGCTGGCTCGACCGCCAGGTCCACGACGCGCTCGGCGCCGTCTACTACCTGACCGGCCGCCTCGACGCCGCCGAAGACGCCTTCCGGCGAAGCCTCGAGATCGCGCCCGACGTCGCGCTCGGCTATCGCAACCTGGCCGCCGTCGACGCGGCGCGCGGAAACTGGGCCAACGCCGCCGCGCGGCTGCAGCAGGCGCTCGAGATCGAGCCGTCGCCGACGCTCTACTCCAGCCTTGGCACGGTGCTCTACTACCAGGGGTTCTACGAGGACTCGGCGGCGGCCTTCGAGCGTGCCCTCGAGCAAGGCGGCAGCCACCACCACTCGCAGTGGGGCGATCTCGGCGACGCCTACAGCCAGGTCGCGGGCGAGCAGGCGAGCCAGCGAGCGCTCGAGGCCTACCGCCGCGCGCTGCAGCTGGCCGAGTCCCAGTCACCCCAGGGCGTCGAGCCCGACGATCCCCTGCTCGACGCCAGCAGGGCCCTGTACGCGGCGAAGCTCGGCCGCGACGAAACGGCCCGCACGCTGCTCGACGCTCTGGCGACCGGCGAGCGCGCCGACGAGGTGCTGCGCAACGATATCGCCCTGCACCTGATGATCCGCGCCGCCGAGGCCCTCGGCGCGAGGCGGCGCGCGCTCGAGTTGCTGGGCCGCGCCGCCGACCTCGACGCCCTACGCGCCGAGATCGAGCTCGATCCCGAGCTCACCGCGCTGCGCGCCGACCTCGCATACCACCGCCTGCTGGCGGCCCCATCGACGCCCCCTTGACCTCGGAAGCATCGGAAGCGTCGCCGTGGAGCTCACGGCCAGCTGTTGGGGCCGACGTACATCCGCGGATCGGCCATGAACAACCTCTGTTCCGTCCCGTCCGGACTCTGAACCGTCAGCGACAGGCTGAGCTCGAACTGACCATCGGTATCGAAGCGAAAGTAGAGCCCTTCGTGGTTGCTCGAGGACTGGCCGATGTACCAGCACGACTGCTGAGACCCGTAGACCGGGCTGGTCACCTGGCTCGGTGTGCCGAGCGACGTCGGACCGTAGCTCAGCGCCGACGGATAGCTCTGTAGCACGGAGCCGCCGTTGGCCGAGCTGAACGGCCAGGCGCTGGCGCCACCATCGGGCATGATCGAAAACACGGTGATGTCCGTCGGCGTCCAGCCCGAGGCGGCGCCCGGAGAACTGGTCGGATTGATGCCGCTGCTGATGTCGAAGATCCGGAAACGCAGCTTGTCCTGCGTCCCTCGTTCTTTGTAGACGAAGTGGGTGAACCAGGCTGGGACATCGCCGTGGGTGTGATCGACCAGCGCGAGCTGCAGCGGATAGAGCACCTCGCCGTTGGCGGTGAATTCCACCATCGAGTTGTTGTTGCTGATCGGCGCGGCATTCACATCGAATCCGAGGTCGATGTAGTAGCTCGTGGACATGAGTCCTCCCTAGACGCTGTGCGTCCGCGGCTGCAGTTGAGAGTTGCGATGGCGGCGGCGAGACGAGGAGAGTCTAGGGCGCCTGATCGCCTCTCTCCTCTCGTCGGCCTTGTCGATGCCTCTGGTCGCCGTGGCTCCGAACAGTCGCACCTCGAGGAGACAGCAAGAGCCATGCCGAAGCGAAGCCGATCGCAGGACTGACGGGGCGTCGCCGGGCTCGGGCCGGCGACGTCGATCGACGCCCCTCGACGTCGTCCGCAGGCACCGACGACGAAACGACGAGATAGAGTCCGGCCATGGCCGAGCATGACCCCGCCGCGCACGAAAGCCCGTGGTCGACACCATCGATGGGCGACGCCGAGACCGTCCAGGAGACCGAGAGCTGGAACGACGAGGTCGATCTCCTGGTGCCGGGGCTGACCATTCTCTGGCATCCCGACCTCTCGCGCGTCGGTGAGCGGGCGGCGCTGCCCGCTCTCGGCTCGGGCCGTGCGATCGAGCTCGGTCGCCTCGAACCCGGTTTCACGCCCGCCGACGGCGGCAACTCGCTGGCCCTCGGCGACGCCCGCATCAGCCGCACGCCGATCCGCCTCGTGCCGGCAGGCGACGGCCTGCGTCTCGAGCGCGGCGCCTCGCGCACGCCGGTCGAAGTCGACGGCGAGGCGCTCGACGAAAGCATCGAGCTCTCTGGGTCGGATCTCGAGCGCGGCGTCGTGTTGCTGCTCGGCCAGCGCATCGTCCTGCTGCTGCATCGACTCGATCCGCTGCTGCCTCGCGACCTTCCTCGTCACGGCATGATCGGCGAGAGCCCGACACTCCTGCAGGTACGGCGCGACATCGGACGCGTCGCCGACCTCGACGTCAGTGTCCTGGTGCTCGGCGAGACCGGCACCGGCAAAGAGCTGGTGGCCCGCGCCCTGCACGCGGCCGGACCGCGGCACGGCGCCTCCTTCGTCGCCGTCGACATGGCGTCGCTACCGCCCAGCCTCGCCGCTGCCGAGCTCTTCGGCGCCGCCAAAGGTGCCTTCACCGGCGCCGACCGACACCGTGAGGGCCATTTCGTGCGCGCCGACCGCGGCACGCTCTTCCTCGACGAGATCGGCGAGACCCCGGGCGAGGTGCAGCCGATGCTGCTGCGGGTGCTCGAGACCCGACGCGTCCAGCCGGTGGGCGGCGACACGGCCCGTCCGGTCGACGTCCGGGTCGTCGCCGCCACCGATCGCGATCTCCACGACGCTTCGTCGGATGGCGGCTTTCGGGCTCCCCTCTTCCACCGCCTCGCCGGCTTCGTTCTCCGTTTGCCGCCGCTGCGCGACCGGCGCGAAGACCTCGGGCGTCTGCTCGTCGCATTCCTGCGCCGCGAGATGGCAGCGGTCGGCGACGAGAAGCGCCTCGACGCCGACGAGCCGTGGCTCCCGGCGCCCTGGGTCGCCCGCCTGGCACGCCACGACTGGCCGGGCAACGTGCGTCAGCTGGCCAACGTCGTGCGCCAGATCGTGATCGCCAACCGTGGCGCCGCGCGAGCCACCCGCTTCGACGACGTCGATTCCCTGCTCGCCTCCTCCGCGCCACGTTCGGAGGACGGCGAATCGTCGTGCCCTGCCAACGCGCAGCACCCGTCCGCCTCGAGCGGCGATGCCCAGCGCTTCACCCGCCGCCCGGCCGACGTGCGCGAAAGCGAGCTGATCGACGCTCTGCGCCGCCACCGCTGGCGCCCCCAAGCCGCGGCCGACGACCTCGGCATCGCCCGCGCCTCGATCTACGAGCTGATCGACCGCAGCCCCAACATCCGCAAGGCTTCCGAGCTCGGCCGCGACGAGATCGACACCGCCCTCGCCGCCGCCGACGGCAGCGTCGAGCATGCCGCCGAAGCCCTCGAGGTCTCGGCCCAGGGCCTCCGTCGACGCATCGGCCAGCTCGACAGCGGCTAACCGCCCCTCGTCAGAGTCAAATCAGGCTGCCGGCGAATTCGCTGCCGTTGCGCACGAAGATCGTCGTCTTGAGGCCGCGGGTGAGCTCGAGCAGGCGCTGGGCATAGGCGACCTCGCGGCCGGGCTCGGGGTAGATCAGCCCGAGCAGCACGATGTCGGCGTCGGCGCTTCGCCGGTGGATGATGTCGGCGATGCTCTCGCCCGGCTGGCGGAGCACGATCTCGGTCTCGGCGCGGATGCGCGCTTCGGGGATGAGGCCGGCGAGGCCCTGGCTCATCTGGGCCTCTTCGTCCTGAGACCGCACGATCGAGCGCACCACGATGCGAGCCTCGTCCCACTCGGGGTTGAGCGACAGCAGATAGGCAAAAAGCAGCATCATGTCGCCGTTGTTTTGCAGGCCACCCCACCACAGATCGATGCGCGGCTTGCGTCCGAGCTCTGAGAGATCGTGCATCCGCGCGAGCAGCCCGCTCTTGCCGACGCACTCGAGGGCCCGCAGAATGCGCAGCTGCGCCGCGAGACGCTCGGGCTCGCGCGGAAAGCCGAAGAGCACGGTGTTCGAGTGCAGGCCGGCGATGCCGTTGGCCTGCACCACGCTCACCGCACCGCTCTCAAACTCGCTGACTACGTTCACCTCGCTGAAGGCGACGAGCCCGGCCGAGGTCATGTGCTCGTCGAGCTCGCGGCGCGCGGCGGCGAAGTCAGGCGGATTCTCGAGCTCGCCTTCGAGCAGACGGCAGGCGGTGACGACGCCGCGGTCCTGGTTGAACCACGACGCCAGACGCACCAGGCCCATCTGCCGCGACGGGTGGCGCACGAAGACCAGGATGTGTGGGCGCCAGTTGCGCGGGTCGGCTACGTGTCGGCGCAGCTTCATCAACGCATGACGCGCCACGGTGAGCCACAGGCCGGCGCGGACGTCGCCCCAGCGACGGGCCATCGAGCGCTTGCGCAGCCACAACCACAACCCGAGCTCGAGCACCGCCGCCGCCAGGCACGCCAGCGGGCTGATCAGGAACATGACGCCGAGCGCCGCCGCCGCACCGAGCATCGACACCGCCCACGGCACGTGGATAGTTGGCCGGTAGTACGGGTCGCGCGTCAGCTGCTCGATGCCGGCCGCGAGATTGATCGTGACGTAGAGCGTGAGGAAGAGCACGGTGACCAGAACAGCCACCGCGTCGAGGCCGCCGAGGGCGACGGCGGCGAGGGCGATCGCACCGCTGATCCAGGTCGCCACCGTCGGCTGTCCGCTCGGCGACAGGCGCGCCAAGAAGCGCGGCGCGAGGCCGTCGGAGGCGAGCGCCTGCAGCACGCGCGGCGCACCGAGGACGCTGCCGAGCGCCGACGACAGGATCGCGCCCCAGATGCCGGGGAAGATCAGAAGCGAACCGAAGACGGCCAGAGACGTCCAGGCACCGACTCCCGGGGTCGCCAGCTGCTCGGGAGTCAACCGACCGCTGACCGCCAGCAGCAGCGGCACCACCAAGTAGACCGCGGCGCCGGTGGCGACGGCCCAGAGCACGCCGCGCGGAATCGAGCGCCGCGGGTCGCGTAGGTCGCCGCTCATCGCGATGCCGGCGGCGAAACCGGTGACTGCCGGGAAGAAGACGGCGAACACGGTCCAGAAGCCGGGAGCCGTCGAGTAGCTCGGCGTCCACACGGGCTCCTGCAGCGGTCCGCTGAGTACGCCCCAGGCGAGCGCCGCCACCGACAGGCCGACCAGGGCCAGGATCGGCACCTGCAGCTTGAGCGCCAGCTCGGCGCTGCGCCCGGCGACGGCGGTGATGCCGAGAATCAGGGCCGCGGTCAGCGCCTGCTCGACCCAGCCCGGCAGAGCCGCACCCCCTTGTTGCTGCCAGAGCAGCATCATCGACTCGGCGAAGCCATAGCTGTAGAACGTGATGCTCAGCGTGCGACAGAGAAAGAGCGGGATGCCGATGGCGCCGCCCAGCTCGAGACCCAGGCTGTGTGAGATCAGGTAGTACTCGCCGCCCGCGCCGACCCGCATGTTGGTCGCCACCGCCGACGCCGACAGCGCCGTCACCAGCGTGATGCCGCTCGCCAAGAGCACCACGACGACCGTGAGCCCGATCCCGAGGTTGCCTACCACCCAGCCGAAGCGGAGGTACATGATCAGCCCGAGAATCGTCAGCACACTCGGCGTGTACACGCCGAGGAACGTACCGAACTTTCGGGAAGGCTGGAGCGGCTCGGACTGACTCAAGAAACTCGGCTCACTGGCTCGAGACAGGCCTCGGACAGATTCTCGAAGAGGGCGACCGCGGCGCAGGGTACCAGATCATGACCTCTAGGGTTCTTCGTCGACCGCGCGCAATGCGAGCGCGACCAGTCGATCCGAGAGCCGATAGCCTGCTTCGCGCAAGCGACGTAGTTCTGGCGCGATCGTAGGGATCGCTCCATGGCGATTCGCTTCGATCAACAAGCCGACGGTGCCCCGAGGCTCCAGACCGTACGCGATCTCTGCGATTCTGCGCGCTTTGCGATCGTCGAGGATCGGCGTCGCCCCTGTCTCGCGAGCGACCTGGATCACTTCCACCTCGCCGGCACCAAGCTCGTGTCGAAGCAACGGCTCGACCTCACGATTCGGTGTGTCGACCACGATCCATGGAGTGTCTTCCAGCTCCCCGGCGCCCGGGCGATCAGGGAAGACCGTGAGCTCGTCGCGGATCGCCGGAGTGATGGCGACACGCTGGAATGTCATCTGAAGGAGCTCGAGCCGACCGAGAATCGACAGTGCGATGATCGGCCCACTGTCGACCACCGCGTTGCGGCCAGGCGAAGTCTCAGACACGGCCGAGCTCGCGGGCGAGCTCGTCTTCGTCGAGGTCGACAACATCGACCCCTGCATGGCCGGCCTCGAGAAGGAAGGCCGGACGACTCGTGCCGAGGAGCTCGGCGGCCTTGCCAGCCGAGATGCGACTTCGCTGGAATAGTTGCAAAACGAGCAACCGTCTCGCTTCCTCGACGAACTCTTCCCGACTCAGTCCCGAGGACAGGAGCACGGTCTCTGGCAGTTCGATGGAAACACTCATGGCGACCTCCTCGACGGACGAACCGACAGCGAGAGAATACCATCCGCGCCCAACCGGCGCGGCCGTCGGGACTCGGCGATCAGAGCGAGAGGACGCGGCGACCGTTCTCGTAGACTGTGATCGGGCCGTCCTGGGAGACGGTGATGCACAGCGCGGAGGCTTCGGCGCTGGTCTTGGCCGCGCTCGAGTGGCGGGCGCCCTTGCCGGGGCCGATGTCCGCCTCCGTCGAGGCGTCGGGACGCAGCAGCACCATGCAGCCGCGGAAGCGACCGGTCTGGGCGTCGATCACGGTGGCGCCGTCTTGCTGGGCGAAGTTGATCAGCTCCTGGTCGGAGAGCTCGGCGACCGGGGTCGACGCGATCCAGGCGTAGTGGCTGATGTCGGGTGCGTCGCTCTTGTCGAGAATGCGATCGGCGTCGCCAACGATCAGGATCGCGCCGAGATTGTCTTCCGACATGCGAAAGGCGCAGCGCAGCAGACGCCGCACCAGGGCGCCGTCGTACGGACGGTCGACGGTCAGCCGCTCGACCGCGGCCTCGAGGCGCTCCTCGGTCTCGGGCTGCCAGTCGCCGTGTGAGTAGCGCCCGACCAGCTGGCCGTCAGAGAAGACCCGCACCTGGCGGCCTCCCTTGGGGACGAAGAAGACCAGCGCCCGGCACAGCCTGGAGACGTGGGCGTGGAGGCGGAACTGCGGGCCGAGGATCGGGTCGGCGACCTGCGGCAGGTCGATCGACAGGCGACAAACGCCGCGCACGAAACCGTGCTTGTCGACAACGTAGGTGAGCACGCGACCGTCGACCATCTTCGCCAAGTCGACCATGCGGCTGCGCATGCGCCGGATGTGCTCGTAGCGATGCAGATGGATCAGGCTCGCCGGCAGGACGCGCTGGATGCGTACCGGATCGCCGACGACCAGCGCTGTCGACAACGGCTTCTCCTCGGCCTCCATCTGCGCCACGCTCGCCACCGTGTCGCAGATGTGCACCACCGACGGGGTGTCGATCTGGTGATCGCGCGCCAAGTCGAAGAGAAACGCGATGTTGGCGTCGGAGCTCCAGGCGTCGAGGATCGCTTCCTTCTCGAGCAGCTCGCGTAGACGCTCGGGGCCGACCTCGATGCGCGTGATCTCGCCTTCACTCGCCTCCCGTTCCTGCGGGTAGAGTCTCTGCAGCGGCTCGGCCATTTCGCGCGCCAGCGCCGACCGGCCCTGCTCGCGCAAGGCGCCCAGCCGCTCGGCCTCGGCGCTCCAGCGTTGGCCGACCAGGCAGTAGGCGCCGACTTGCTCGCGTTCGTCGAGACGAGCATTGACTTTGTCGACGACGGCAGCGAGCAGTGCCTCGACGCGCGGGTGGGCATGGGTGACGACCATCTCGTCGTGCTCGGTGCTCGACCAGTACCAGGGAATCGACCGCTCGGTGGGCGTCTCGGCGTCGAGGTGCAGGCCTTCGACGGCGCGTACCGGGCCGGAGTCGCCGCCGCGTGCGCCCGCGTCGACCGCCGCATCGTCCTCTCCGAGCGCCGCGCCGTCCGTGGCGTCGTCCGCAGGGCCGGCGGAGTCGACCTCGTCGCGAAACCGCTCGGCCAGCGCCTCGAGATCGGGCACGAGCAGCGCCGTCACATATGGCCGGCCGTCCCCGAAGACGGCGACCTGGTCGATCAACGGGCTGGCCTCGAACAGCGACTCAACGTGAGCAGGCGCCACCCGCCGGCCGGTGGCGAGCAGCATGGTGTCACCGCCGCGGCCGGTGAGCAGCAGGTGGCCGTCGTCGTCGAGGCGCCCGAAGTCGCCACTCTGCAGCCAGCCATCGGCGTCGAGAACCCCGGCCGTGGCCTCGTCGGCGCCATGGTAACCACGCATCACGGAGTCGCCCCGCACCTGGACCTCGCCGAGCTCACCGAGTTGGATCTCGAATCCCGGCGCCGCCGGCCCCACGGCGTCGGCTCGGCGCGCCGCGGCGGCGTTGACCGCGGGGAAGCCTCCGGCCTCGGCGACATGGTAGGTGTTGATCACCGCGATGCCGATCGCCTCGACGGTCTCGGCGAGCTGTCGCGGCAGCGGCGCGCCGCCGCAGTAGATGCGCCGGAAGCGCCCGCCGAGAGCGCCGCGGATGCGGCTGAAGAAGGTGCGATCGGCGCGCGCATAGCGCTCGCGCAGCTCGCGGCTCGCAGAGTCGCCCGCGGCATGCAGCTGCTTGCCGGTCGTGAGCGCCCAGCGAAACATCTCCTGGGTCGATTCCGGCAGCCGCTGCAGGCTGGCGTCGACCACCTCGTCCCAGGCCCGCTGCAGGGCATGCGGCGTGATCAGGGTGATCGTCGGGCTCGCCTGCTGCACCTGCTCGATCTGCAATCCACGCGAGGCACACAGGACGTTGGGCACGCCGTCGACGAACCAGGCGAGCGCCAAGTCGAGGCTCGCCGACTCGTCCCAGGGCATGGCCGTAAACGCCACATCGTCGTCGACCGCGGTCAGCCAGTGGCGCACACATTCGATGCTGTGCGCGCGCTGCGCCTGGGTGAACTCCGCGCCGAGCGGCTTGCCGAACTGGCTCTTGGCGTACCAGATCAGCGCCGGCGCATCGGCCGGCACCGCACGCGCGAAGCGCCGCAACGCGTCGGCCTGCCCGGACGCCAGGCGGCGCGAGGTGATGTCGGCGAGCGAGGTCACCGGCCCACCGTCCTCGACCACGATGACGTCGAACGCCTCCCCCGCGTCGAGGGCATCGAAGTCACCCGACCAGCTCTCGATCTGCGCCGCCTCGTCGGCGCTCTGCGCGAGAACGAAGCGGGCACCGCTGTCGCGCAGTACATGGCGCACCGTCGCCGGCGGCGCGCTGCGCCGCATCGGCACTGCCGTGGCGCCGGAGAGCTGGGCGGCGAAGAACCCGATCAGCCACTCGGGCGACGTGTCGGCCCACAGCGCCAGGCGTTCGCCGGCGGCGCCGCGCGCGTGCAGGTCGACGGCGAGGCGCAGCGTCTGCCGACGGAAATGGCGATACGAGACGTCGCGGAAGCGGCCGTTGCGCCAGACGCGAAAGCACGTTTCTCCGCCGAAGAGATCGAACGCATCGAGCAACCGCTGGTTGAACGTGACGGTGTCGATCCGCGAGGCCTCACCGCCGATCGCTTCGACCGGCGTTTCGTCCTCGAGCACATCTTGACTGTCCGTGAGCACCTCGGGCGTGCCCGCCATCGACGGAGACGACATGATCGAGCGTAGTGTATCGCTCTTCACGACGCCGCGGTGCCGGCGGCCCGTGCACCCGACGCGTGCCGGGCGACGAGACGAACCGCCGCATGGCCAGACGATACCGCGGCATGCGATACTTGAGCCGGTGTTCGCCGAGTCGCCGTCGACCCCGCCGCGAACGCTCCCCCTCCCCACCTCTGCCGAGTGTCCGCACAGGACGCCGTATCCGCAGCCTTCCCAGCCAACGTATCCGCGGCACATCGCACCGCGAGGGATTCCAATGGCCGAGCAATATGTCTATGTGATGAAGGGCTTGCGCAAGATCTACCCACCCAAGCGCGAGGTCCTGAACAACATCTGGCTTTCCTTCCTTCCCGGCGCCAAGATCGGCGTTGTCGGCGTCAACGGCGCCGGCAAATCGACGTTGCTGCGGATCATGGCCGGCGAGGTCGGCGACTACGACGGTGAGGCCTGGGCGGCGAAGGGCGCCAAGGTCGGCTACTTGCCGCAGGAGCCGACACTCGACGAGTCGAAGGACGTCAAAGGGAATGTCGAGGAAGGCGTCGCCGAAACGCGGGCGCTGCTCGAGCGCTTCGACGCGGTGTCGGCGCGCTTCGGTGAAGAGCTCACCGACGACGACATGAACAAGCTGCTCGCCGAACAGGCGTCGATCCAGGACGAGATCGACGCCAAGAACGCCTGGGAGCTCGACCGCCAGCTCGAGATCGCCATGGACGCGCTGCGCCTGCCGCCGGGCGACGCCGACGTGTCGAAGCTCTCGGGCGGCGAGCGCCGCCGCGTCGCGCTCTGTCGCCTGCTTCTCGGACAGCCCGATCTGCTGCTGCTCGACGAGCCGACCAATCACCTCGACGCCGAGTCGGTCGCCTGGCTCGAGCGCCACCTCTCCGAATACCCCGGCACCGTGGTCGCGATCACGCACGATCGCTACTTCCTCGACAACGTCGCCGGCTGGATTCTCGAGCTCGACCGCGGCCGCGGCATTCCCTACGAGGGCAATTACTCGTCGTGGCTGGAGCAGAAGCAGGCACGCCTCGAGCAAGAGGAAAAGGAAGTCTCGGCACGTCGCCGCGCGCTACAGCGCGAGCTCGAGTGGGTGCGCATGGCGCCGCGTGCCCGCCAGGCCAAAGGCAAGGCTCGCCTGAGCAGCTACGAACAACTGCTCGAGGAGGACCGGTCGGTCGACCTCAACCGGCGCGAGACTCGCGAGATCTACATTCCGCCCGGGCCGCGCCTCGGCGACCTGGTGGTCGAGGCCGAGGGGCTGCGCAAGGGCTTCGGCGACCATTTGTTGATCGAGGACCTCTCGTTCCGGTTGCCGCCGGCCGGCATCGTCGGTGTGATCGGCCCGAACGGCGCCGGCAAGACGACTCTCTTCCGCATGATCGTCGGCCAGGAGGCGCCGGACGAAGGAAGCCTGCGCCTCGGCGACACGGTCGAGATCGCTTACGTCGACCAGAGCCGCGACGCGCTCCCGGGCGATCTGCGGGTGTGGGAGGCGGTGTCCGAGAAGGAAGATCCGGTCTACCTGGGAAGCCGCGAGGTGGCGGCACGCGCCTACGCGTCGTGGTTCAACTTCACCGGCTCCGACCAGCAGAAGCGGGTCAAAGACTTGTCGGGCGGTGAGCGCAACCGCGTGCATCTGGCGCGGACGCTGAAGCGTGGTGGCAATCTGCTGCTGCTCGACGAGCCGACCAACGATCTCGACGTCCACACGCTGCGCGCGCTCGAGGAAGCGCTGCTCTCTTTCGCCGGCTGCGCCGTGGTGATCAGTCATGATCGCTGGTTCCTCGATCGCATCGCGACACACATCCTCGCGTTCGAGGGCGAGTCGCAAGTGATGTGGTTCGAGGGCAACTACCAGGCCTACGAAGAGGATCGTAAGCGGCGTCTCGGCGACGAAGCGAACCGGCCTCATCGCATCAAGTACAAGAAGCTCGTGCACTGAGCGTCGACGGTCTGCGATCCGGCGCCCCGAGTGGGCGCTGCGTTATACTCGTGAGCCGCCCTGCCGAGCGGCTCGCTTCCGAGCTCGTCCCAACGCGAGACCCTTTCCGTGTCTTCATCCGCGTCTCCAGGCCAACTCTCCGCCATTCCCGCACGCCTTCCCACACGCTACGGCGAGTTCACGGCGTACGTCCACGAGGACCAACATCTGGCATTGGTCTACGGCGATCCGGCCGCGTTGGGGGCCGACGCACCCCCCTTGGTGCGCTTGCACTCCGAATGCCTGACCGGGGATGTGCTCGGCTCGCTGCGCTGCGACTGCGGCCTGCAGCTCGATCGCGCCCTGCGCGAGATCGTCGAGAGCGGCCACGGCGTCCTGCTCTACCTGCGCCAGGAAGGGCGCGGCATCGGCCTGCACAACAAGATCCGTGCTTACGCCCTCCAAGACGAGGGGCTCGACACGGTCGAGGCGAACGAGCAGCTCGGCCTGCCCGCCGACGCACGCGACTACGCCGTCGCCGCCGGCATGCTCGAGGCGCTCGGCGTGCGCCGGCTACGCCTGCTCACCAACAATCCGCGCAAGCTCGAAGAGCTCGAGCGCCACGGCCTCGAAGTCGTCGAGCGCCTGCCGCTGGTCGTGCCCCCGTCGGCCGAGAACGAGAGCTACCTGGCGACCAAGCGCGCCAAGCTCGGTCACCTCCTCAAGCCCTGAGCACCGGCGACGCTCGAGCCTCTTCGTCGATCAAAGGACGCGGCCCTCCAGCTCTTCAGGCCGTAGGTTCGCTGCAATCATCACCAGCCGGCGAACGATCGCACCGACGGTCCGGCGTCCCTGGGCGCAGTACGCGATTCCGGGATGATCGGCGCCGGCTGCCGCCAGGCGGAGACAGTCGGCATCGTGCGTGACGATCACTCGCCCCGACGATCGGATGAACGCCCAGTGCTCTTCATCGGTCGCGGTCCGCAGCCCTGCCTCGACCGTCGTCGAGACGTCGAGATCATGGCGCCCAAGCGCGCGAGCGACGGCCGGATCAACGGATTCGTCGAGGTGGAACCGGATTCTAGGACGCTGCGCGGAGGTCACGCAGCTTCTTGGCGAGAGGAGACGAGCTTTCGCGCTCGAAGGCCTCGGCGAAGCTCTCATCACTCTCGATCTGCTGATCGATCTCCTGCCGATGACCGAAGTAGTAGGCCAACGCAGCATGGACTGCCGCTAGTGAGAGCTCGAAGTCGCCAGCGATCTGGTCGGGGCTCTTGCCAAGGCGCTGATGCATCGTCACGAGGTCAGCGACCGTGAGCCGGTGGCCACGAATCGTCACAGCGCCTCTCCGACGCCGCGGATCGATCTCGAGATACTCATTGATCGTCGTGATGTCGCCCATGTCGCCTCCTACCAAATCCATCCGGCTCAGTATACCCCGTGTGCATCTCCAGGCCCTGCGCCCTCCGAATCCATCACCCTCCGGGTACACTCCGCGGACGCCGTCCACGACCCGGAGATTCTCATGCCCCGACTCTGTCGATTCGCTCTCGCAGGCCTTCTCGTCGCTCTCCTGTCCGTGTTTGCGCTCCCGGCGTTCGCGGCCGACGACTCTGGAGGCGCGGCCGAGGGCTCGGACGGTCCGGACCCGATGGAACGTCAGCTGGCGGTGCTCGAGACCACGGCGGGGACGATGGTCTTCGAGCTCTTTGCCGACCGGGCGCCGGAAACCGTCGCGAACTTCATTCGCTTGATCGGTGACGACTTCTACGACGGCCAGCCCTTCTATCGGGTGGTCGCGGGTCATGTGATCCAGGCGGGCGACGGCGGCGAGAATGACCAGCCGACGGTGAAAGGCGAGTTCGGCGTCGAGCATCTCGAAGGCACGCTCGGTCTGGCGCGGGATACAGATCCCGATAGCGGCAGCACCGAGATCTATGTTTGCCTGGAGCCACGACCGCACCTCGACGGCCACTACGCGGCGTTCGGCCAGCTGGTCGAAGGCCGCGACGTGCTGCATGCGATCGGCTCGGCGCCGGTGACCGAGAAGTTCCTGGAGGGCGACATCGCGTTCCACGAGCCGAAGGAGCCCGTGACGATCGTCGACGCCCGGCTACGCATCGAGCCCGCCGACGACGCCCCGTCGACGCCCTGAGCTCGATGGGAGCGACGAAGCCGCGGGCCCGCAGCCTTCGCTCGAGCCGACGTCTCGCGCTGGTGCTCTCGCTCGGTGTGCTGGCCGCGGCCCTCGCCTGGCTGTGGACTCCGAACCTGTCGATCGAGACACTGCATGCGCGTTACGCCGACGCCGACTCGCGCTTCGTCGAGGTCGGCCGGGAATCGATCCACGTTCGTGTCGAAGGCCCCACCGACGCACCGGTCCTGGTGCTCTTGCACGGCACCGCGGCGTCGCTGCACACCTGGGACGGCTGGGTCGACGCGCTGGGCGGACGCTTCCGCATCGTGCGCTACGACCTGCCGGGATTCGGGCTCACCGGTCCGCGAGCCGACGGCGACTACTCGATCGAGCGCCAGGTCGAGGTCGGCGCGGCACTGCTCGAAACCCTCGAGATCTCACGCGCGTACGTCGCCGGCAACTCGCTCGGCGGACATGTCGCCTGGCGTTGGGCGCTCGCCCATCCACAAACCGTCGACGCGTTGGTCCTGATCTCGCCCGGCGGCGCGCCGCCCGCGAACGCTCCGGAGCCGCCGACCGATCACGACGCGGGCTTTCGCATCGTCGACCTCGCCGGCATGCCGGTCGTGGGCCCCCTCCTCACCCGGCTGACGCCCCGTTCCCTGGTCGTCTCGGCCCTCGAGCAGGTCTACGGCGACCCGTCGCGGCTCGAGCCCGTCGTCGCCGCGCGCTATCACGATCTGCTCCGTCACCCAGGCAATCGCGAAGCCCTGGTCGCGATGATGACCGCCGAGCCGCCTCGCGATCGCCCACCGCTGACCAGGCTCGACACCCCGACTCTGATTCTCTGGGGCGCAGAAGACGCTTGGATCCCGGTCGATCGTGCGCCGCGATTCACCGCGCGCATGCCGAATGCAAAGCTGGTGGTCTACGACGGCGTCGGTCACGTGGCGATGGAAGAGATCCCGCGCCGCAGTGCCGACGACGCAGCACGCTTCTTCGCGGCGCTGTGCGCTCCGTCTCAAGACTAGGCGGACGGAGTCTCACGGCGGGAGCTCGATGCACGCGCCGACGCTGCCATCCGCGTCACGACGTCACGGCGCAGGAACATCAGCGTCAATCCACCGCCAAGGAGCCGGCGCGACGCGTCATCTCGCGCCGCAGCCAAAGGGTCGCGGTGCGCCAGTCGCGATGAATCGCCGAGCGCGACATGCCGACGATCTCGGCGATCTCGTCGAGGGTCATTCCGGCGAAGGCCCGTAGCTCGACGATCTGCGCCTGCTGCGGGCGACGCTCCGCGAGCCGGGTCAGCGCCTCGTCGAGCGCCAAGACCTCGACATCGTGCTCGAAGACCGGATCCGGGGCCTGATCGAGTGGAATCGTCAAGCTCGGGTGAATGCGCTTCGACGCCGCCTCACGACGCGCGTGGTCGATCAGGATGCGGCGCATCGCCTGCGCCGAGGCGGCGTAGAAGTGTCCGCGGTCTTGCCAGTCGGCCTGGCGCTGATCCTTGAGCCGCAGGTACGCCTCACTCACCAAGTCGCCTGGCTGCAAGGCATGGCCGTCGCGCTCCCTGCGCAGGAGGCGTGCCGCCACGCGCCGTAGCTCGATGTAGACCAGCGCCAGCAGATCGTCGGCGACCTCCTCGGAACGCCGCCAGGCCTGCAGAAGCTCGGTGATCGCGGACGTTCCTCGTGGACCCATCGCGCACAGAGTGTATCGCCAAGCAGGCGATTCGACCAGGCGATCGAGCGTGCCGTGGAGCCAAAGAACTCAAAAATTCTTGGGACGGATCCTTTCGGACTGCGCTGCTAGGAGTAGAAGCGCATCGAAAACCTCCAAGCTGTCCGATCAAGGAGCTTGCCATGAATATCAGCTCACACCGTCCGACCTCGAGCCCCAATCTGCAGCGCGCCCTCGCCGGTGCCTGCGCCACTCTCGTCGGCCTACTGCTCGCAGTCGCGCCGAGCCAGGCCACCGACTTCAGCACCCAGAGCCTGACCTACCTCGCGGCCGAGCTCGCCGCCGACGGCATCGCGCCGGAAGACTTCGTCGAGAGAGTCCAGCCCGAGCTCCTCGAGCGGCTCGAGGCCGATGCCGAAGACGCCTACTTCAAGTCCGCGCCGAACGGCCCGATGCACTCGATCGTCGTCAGCCTGAAGCGAGCCCACACGAAGGCCGACCGCTCCGCACAGCTCCAGTCGATGGCCGGGCGGGCGGCAATCCAAGAGCATGTGCGCGCGGCGCAGGACCGCGTGCTCGGAAGCCTCGCCGGGAAGAGCCTGCGCGGCTTCGAGGTCAGGAACCGCTACACGACTCTTTCCGGCTTCTCCGCCCGCGCCGACTTCCGCGCCGTCGCGGCGCTCGCCCTGCACCCGGACGTCGAGCGCGTCGAGGAAATGCCTGAGCTCGAGCAGCAGCTCGACCCTGAGGCAGCCCAGCTGACACAGGCCGACGTCGTCCACCAGATGGGCTTTCGCGGCAACGGCGTCACCGTCGCGGTGATCGACAGCGGCATCGACTACAAGCATGTCTGGTTCCTCGGCAACCCGCTCTCGACGCTGCCGACACCGAAAGTGCTCGGGGGCTACGACTTCGGAGACGACGACGCCGATCCGCTGATCGATTGCGCCCAGGACACCCACGGCACCGCCACCGCCGGCATCGTCGCCTCCCCTCTGTGGGGCGTCGCACCCAACGCCTCGCTCGTCCACCTGAAGGTGCAGTCCGCCTCGAAGTGCGGCAAGTCTTCACTCAACGGAGACATTCCCGGCGCCCTCGACTGGGTGGTGACAAACCAAGCGACCTACGGTATCCGGGTGATCTCGATGAGCCTCGGCAGCTCGACCCAGTACAGCAGCTCGTGCGGCAGCGGCGGCTGGAAAGCCTACCGCGACGCGCTCGACGACGCCTACGACGCCGGCATCACCGTCTTCGCCGCCTCCGGCAACGACGCCAACAAGAACGGTATGAGCTTCCCGGCCTGCTACCCGTCGGTGGTCAGCGTCGGCGCGGTCTATGACCAGGACTACCCCAACAGCCGCTGGACATCGTACAACGACGACGGCTCGGTGCTGTGCCAGGACAGCCGGCCGGACGCCGATGAGGTGACCTGCTACTCAAACAGCGCGTCGTTCCTCGACCTGCTGGCTCCCTCGAACTGTGCCTGGACTCTGGCCCCCAATCAGGGCATGGACTCGTGCTTCTCCGGCACCTCAGCGGCCACACCCTATGCCGCCGGCGTCGCCGCGCTGCTACTCGAGAAGAACTCCACGCTGACTCCCGATCAGCTCCGCGCCTTCCTGCAGATCTTCGGTGATCCCGTGACCGATCCCGACAACGGCATCACGACCCGCCGAGTCCACGCCTTCCGCGCCTGGGCCTTCACGCCGCCGCCCATGCCCCAGCCGTGATGGAGCCCTTCCGCTCGGGCCGACCGGGCGAGACCTAGACCTCCGACGAGCCGCCGGCGCACCCCGCGTCGGCGGCTTGTTCGAGTACGGCATCCGGTAATTGAGCCCCCGCTGCCGACAACTCTCCGTTAGGATCGCGCGATGCGGCATCGCCTTGGTCCTTTGCCCCGGTCCCGCCGCGGGATCCCCGCCTCGTTCGGCGCGTTCCTCGCTACTTGGCTGACCGTCGTCCTCAGCCTCGTGCTCGGCTGTGGCGGCTTCGCCGACGAGCCGTGGAACGTGCTTCTCGTGACCTTCGACACGACGCGCGCCGACCACCTCGGCTGCTATGGCCACGAGACGATCCAGACACCGTCCATCGACGGCCTGGCGCGCGACGGCGTGCTCTTCGAGCGAGCCTACGCCTCCGTGCCGATCACCGCGCCGTCGCACACGACGATCCTCACCGGGCTCTACCCGATGGCACACGGCATGCGCGACAACGGCCTCTTCGTGCTCGACGACGCCACCGTGACGCTGGCCGAACGATTGCGCGATGCTGGCTACGCCACGGGTGCCGCCATCGGCTCGTTTCCACTCGCCAGCCAGTTCGGCCTGAACCAGGGATTCGATCTCTACGACGACCACTTCACCCTGCCCTACGAGGACTTCCGCGGCGAGCGCGTGGTGAAGAAGAGCCGCATGTTCTTCGACGAGCGGCCCGCCGAGCTGGTCAACGAGCCGCTCCTCGCCTGGCTCGACGAACACCACGACCGCGCCTTCTTCGCCTGGGCGCACTACTTCGATCCGCATCTACCGGTCGAGCCGCCGCCACCCTACGACCAGATCTACCTCGCCGACCCGTACCTCGGCGAGATCGCCTACGCCGACGAGGCCCTCGGCCAGCTCCTCGCCCACCTCGACGCGCTCGGCGTCGGCGACCGGACGCTGGTGATCGTCACCGCCGATCACGGCGAAGGGCGCGGCGAGCACAACGAGCTCACGCACTCGACTCTCGCCTACGACACGACCCTGCACGTGCCAATGGTGCTGCGCATCCCGGGGGTCGACGGCGGCCTGCGAGTGAGCCAGCGCGTCGGCACCGTCGACCTGGTACCGACCGTCCTCGACCTCCTCGGCCTCGCTGTGCCTGACGGTCTGCACGGCCGCAGCATGGTGCCCCTGATCGAGGGCCGCGGCGCCAAGACCGCCGAGTTCCCGCGCGCGCAGTACGCCGAAACCTTGTCGCCGCGCCTGTCGCACGGTCTCGGCGAGCTGCGCGTGCTCTACGACCGCGGCTACAAGTACATCTTCGGCCCGCGTCCCGAGCTCTATCGTCCGGTCGACGATCCGCGCGAGCTGCACGACTTGGTCGACCGTGAGCCGGAAATCGCGCGCGCCATGCACCAACGTCTCGAGCGCTTCGTGCAAGAGCACGCCACCGACGGCGGCGCAGCGGCGGTAACTATGGACGACGAGACCCGCCGCCGGCTCGAGGCGCTGGGCTACCTGTCGAGCACCGGCGGAACCGTCGAGGTGATCGAGCGCCTCGACGGCAGCGGCGTGTCGCCCAAGGATCGTGTCGCCGACGTCAACGAGATGTCGACGGCCAAGAACGAGCTGCTGAACAACCGTCCGCGGACGGCGCTGGCGCTCGCCGAGACGCTGCTACGGCGCGCGCCCGACCATGTCGCCTACCTGCAAATCCAGGCCGACGCGCAGATGCTGCTCGGCCAGATCGACGAGTCGATCGCGACACTCCAACGGATTCTCGAGCTCGATCCACAGGGGCTGCCACAGCAGCAGTTGATCCTGCAGCTGATCGACTCGCTCTACGTCGCCGGTCGCGCCGACGAGGCGGTGCAGATCCTCCGCGGCCAGCAGGACGCCAGGCCGACACCGCTCGGCCAGTGGTACCTCGCGAGCCTGCACCAGGCCCTCGACGAGCCGGAGCCGGCCGCCGCGGCGCTCGAGCGGGCGCTCGAGCTCGATCCTTCGTTCGCCCCGGCGCGGGTCGACCGAGCGATCGGTGCCGCGCAGTCCGGCGACCTCGAGCGAGCGATCCGCGAGATCGAGCGTGCGCTCACCGATCGCCCGTACTTCGCCAAAGCGCACTTCAATCGCGGCGTCCTGCATCTGCAGGCCGACGAGCCCGACGCGGCGCTCGAGCGCTTCGAGCGCGCGGTGGTGCTGCATCCGCGCTATGCCCAGGCCCGACACGCGGTCGTCGCCACCGCCCTCCGAACGGGCGACCACGAGCGGGCGAGCGCCGCGGCCCTGCAGCTGCGACAGATCGCTCCCGGCAGCGCGTGGGCCGTCGACGCCCAGCGCCTGCTGGCGGCATCGGGTCCTGACCCGGCAACCCCCGAGCCCGGCTCCGTCGAGACCGGGACCTCTCCGACCGCAACCTCCGAGGCCTCGAGATGACGACTCGATTCAAACCACCGGGCACGACCCGCAGCCTGCTCCACCTCGTTGCCGCGCTCGTCGCCGGGCTCCTCGCGAGCTGCGGCGGAGGACCCGACGCGGAACGCGACACCGCACGCGAGGAGGCACTCGCCGACCCGTCGACGATCGCGGTCTACGACGGTGGCGCCATTCCCTTCGATGCGCTCGACGAGGCCATCCTCGGCTTGTCCCCCGACGAACGCAACGCCTTCGGCGCCGGCGACCTCGAACGCTATCGCCGGCTGGCCCGGTCGCTCGCCACCGACGAGTTTCTGCGTGCGGAAGCCGTCGAGACCGGCTTCGCGACCTCGCCGGAGCACCTCACCGAGCTCGACACCATGCGCCGGCAGGTTCTGGTGCAGCACTGGCTGCTGACCTCACCGCCGACGATCGAGACGCCGACCGTGGACGAGATTCGCGAGCGCTACGACCTCTCGTCCGAACGGTTCGGCGCGCCGGAAAAACGATTCGCGCTGTCGATCTTTCGCCACCGTGAGCCGGGGCAAGATCCGGCGCCGATCGTCGCCGAGCTCGACGCTCTGCGCAAACGCGTGCTCGCGGGCGAGAACTTCTCGGTGCTCGCCACCGAGCACAGCGAGTCCGAGTCGCGGCACATGAGCGGCGCCATCGGATGGGTCGAGCGCGGAGTGGTCGCTCCGGCTCTCGAACAGCTTCTCTTCAGCCTCGACGAGAGCACGCCGAGCGAGCCGATCGTCACGCGCGACGGGGTCCACCTCTTCTACATCGAAACCATCCTCACCGGCGAGATCCCACCGATCATGGCGGTCGAGGACACTATCCGCCAAACGCTCGTCGAAGAGCGCCGCACGCTGGCGATCGAAGACCTGGTCGTCTCCACCGAGCTGCCCGACGACGCATTCGTGCCCGAGCGCGAGGCGCTCGACGACCTGCTGACCGCGGACGATCCCACCACCCTCCTCCTGCGCGTCGGCACCTTCGAGCTGACGCTCGGCGACCTGCGCGCGCTCGTCGACTCGGAGCAGCGTCGGGTCGACGGCGAGGCCGTGCCCTCCGGAGAGCTGGCGCGGGCGCTTTACAACGGTATCCGCCGCCGCGAGGTCCTGCATCACCGCGCACTCCACTCCGGGGTCGAGCTGAGCCCCGAGATCGCGCGTCGATTCGACCGCCAGGCCGGCGTTTTTCTCCAGCAGCGCTACAGCGAGCACTTGATCGAGCGCGCGCTCGACGACCGCGACGACGCGTTGCGGGAGTTCCACGCCACCCACCGCAACCGCTTCGTCACCCTCCTCGAGCTGCGGCTCGACGCCCTCGTCGTGCCGCACGGCGACGATCCGAGCCAGACCATGGCGGCGCTCGAACGCCACCGCGAGGCGCTGGCGTCGGGCGCGACGACGCTCGACGAGCTGGCCGACGAGCTCGGCGGACGGGTCCAGACCTCAGATTGGGTCGACATCAACCAGCTCGGCTCGTTCCGCGCCAAGGCCGCGTTCTTCGCACCGACCCTGGCGGTCGGCGACATCTCACCTCCATACAACAGTGGCCGGGCGATCGAATTGTTCCGCGTGCTGGAGCGCCGCGAGCCCGAACCCCTCGAGTTCGACGACGCGCGGGACCGTGTGCGTCGCGCCTACCGAGAGCGCCACGGGCAGGAGATCTACGAGTCCCTGGTGGCGGAGCGCCTCGACGCGGCCCGCTTCCAGCTACTCGACGATCGACTCGAGGCCCTGGTCGGCGCGTCGTCCGGTGCGCCGCACGACGCGCCGTCGCACGAGATCTCCACCGACGAGACGACCGCATCGCAGGAGTGAGCCCATGCCCATCGCGCGCCTCGACCTCCCGACGACTCTCGCTGTTCTCTTGCTCGCCGCCGCCAGTCCCCCCGTCCCGGCGGACGACGGCGCCGCATCGCTCGCCTTCACCGACGTCACTCTCGCCGCCGGGCTCGACTTCGTGCATGGCGACCTCCCGCCGTTCAATCTCGGGCAGTTCATGGGTGGCGGTGTCGCCGCCGGCGACTTCGACGGCGACGGCTGGACCGACCTCTATGTCGTGCGCGGCACGAGCGGCGCCAATCTTCTCTTGCGCAATCGCGGCGACGGCTCGTTCGAAGACGTCGCCACGGCGGCCGGTGTCGACCTGGTCGGCAGCGCCGGCTCGGGGCCGACCTTCGTCGATCTCGATGGCGACGGCCACCTCGATCTGATCGTCGGCCGGCTGGTCGGCGGACCGCCGTGGCTGTTGCGCAATCGTGGCGACGGTACCTTCGAAGACCGCAGCGCGACGAGCGGCTTGCCGAGCTTCGAGCGCGTCTTCTCGATCGCCGCCGGTGATCTCGATCTCGACGGCGACCTGGACCTCTTCTTCTCGCAGTGGAACGTCGATCCGGCCGATCCACTGTGGCGCAACGACGGTGACTTCACCTTCAGCGCGGCGACGGATGCGGTGCTCGGCGCCGGAAACGCGCCCTTGATCCGCACCTTCACGCCCAACTTCGCTCACCTCGACGACGACGGCTGGCCGGACCTGGCGGTGGCGAGCGACTTCGACAACAGCCAGGTCTTTCTCAGTCGCGGCGACGGCACGCTCGAGAACGTCACCGACCCGTCGGTGATCGTCGACCAGAACGGCATGGGGGCCGCGATCGGCGACTACGACAACGACGGCGATCTCGACTGGTTCGTCTCGAGCATCTACAACCCCGACGACCCCTTTTACCAGCTCGGCAACCGCCTCTACCGCAACCGCGGCGACGGCAGCTTCGACGACGTCACCGAGGACGCCAAGGTGAAGCACGGCCACTGGGGCTGGGGCTCGACCTTCTGCGACCTCGACAACGACGGCCGCCTCGACCTCTTCCACGTCAACGGCTGGCGCGACCCGCCGTACGACGACGATCCGTCACGGCTCTTCCTGCAGAACGACGACCACACCTTCGCCGAGCAGGCGTTCGCGCGCGGCGTCGACGACCGCGGCCAAGGTCGCGGCGTCGTGTGCTTCGACTACGACCGCGACGGGGATCTCGATCTTTATGTCGCCAACAACTCCGGCCCGCCCGCGCTCTACCGCAACGATGGTGACGCGGCGCTCGGTGGCTTGCTCGAGATCGAGCTGCGCATGGAGGGCAGCAACAGGTACGGCGTCGGTGCGCTGGTTCGCCTACACGCCGCGGGACTCGAACAGATGCGCGAGATCCGCATCGGCAGCCATTTCACGTCCCAGAGCCCACCGCTCGCGGTGTTCGGCCTCGGCTCCGATCGAGCCGCCTCGAGGGTGCACGTCGCGTGGCCCGGCGGCGGCGAGTCGATCGCCAGCGGCCTGGCCGCCGGCACGCGGCATCGCCTGCACTCGGCTCTCCTTTTTTCGGCCAGCTTCGAAAGCGGAGACTTGGCCGGGTGGGATGGTGTCATCGGTCAGCCGAATTGAACACAAATCCGGTGCGGCGACCTGTGCTATGGTTCACCGCAGTTCCACACAGCCCGCCGACGTGCCCAGCCCGCCGGCACACCAGCCCGCCCGCCGTACCCATCGAAGCCTCTATTCGCGATGGTCTTCGAGGACTGGTTCGAGGATCTGCCGATTCTCTCAATGCCCCAGGAGAACCCGAGATGAGCCGTATCGTTTTGATCGCCTTGACCTGCCTGTTGCTCACCGCCACGATGGCGATGGCACAGATCGAGACTGTCTCGCAAGAAGAGTATGCGGCCATGTCGAAGGATGAGCGCATGGCGGCCAAGGCCGCGGCGGTCGAAGCGCAGGCGCAGCGCCCCTTCACCGGCACTCTCGATAAGGGCGTCCCGACCAATCCGCCGCAGCACCTCGCGAGCGATCCGTCGCGCGCCACGATGGGCACCATCACCTATGACGCCGGCGTCTTCGACGCGCTGCCGACGCAGCCCGCGGGCATCACCGACATTCTCTCGTTCGGCAACCAGTTCGACACGCAGAACGGCGGCATCATCCCCGCGCCGACCGTCACCGTGACGCAGATCGCCGCCTGGCCGGCGCTGGTGGACGGCAGCTCGACCGCTTCGGGCTCGGCCTTCTTCACCATCTTCGGCCCGGTGAATACTGCCGGCACCAACGCCGCGCCGATCAACTCGACCAACCAGCCGAACATCCAGCCGCAGGCCTGGAACACCTTCAGTCAGCTCGGCGTGGTCAGCCCGGCGACCGGCACCGGCACCGCCGCCTCGTTCCTCATCGGCATTTTCGGTGCGGCGTCCGGCGGCCCGGGAACCGACTGTGACGGTGACTGCGCCGCCTTCGACACCGGCGACACGGTCGCCATGCAAGGCTTCCACGCCATGCGCATCGACGACTTCAGCGGCGGCGACTTCGGCACCATCGCCAACGCCAACGCCCTGATCCGCGCGATCGGCAACGTCGTGCCGGTCGAGCTGATGAACTTCTCGGTCGAGTGATCCGACCGTTCGCCGGTGACCCCGGTGAAGCCTCGAACGCGCCGCCTCCGGGCGGCGCGTTTTCGTTGTTGGAGCTGTCGTGCCGAGTCGCGAGCCGCCGTGCACCTTGGCCGGCAATCGGGTAGACCTGGGGATTGCTCCCCAGGCCCCCCACAGAACCGGACGTGCGGATTTCCCGCATCCGGCTCCTCCGAGCAATGGGTTCGCTACGTGTTGACGTACGAATGGACGATCCGAGGTTTCGCCAGAGGGTACCGACGCAGGAGCCGAGTGAATCGGCTCCAGATCATCCGTGCCTTCTGCGATCGTCGGTTCAACCACGTTCGCCAGATCCGCTCGACGTGCCAGTAGAAGGACTCGAGCGCTCGACGGTTGCCGGTGATTCCGAAGTAGCCGTAGTGGCCCTTCAGCTTCTGCGACAACCTCTGTTGCTGCCACCAGACCGGCTGGTGGCGGTGCTTGCTGCACCACTCTCGAATCCGACGCAGAGCTCGCGACAAGCGACCCTTGGCCGTCTTCCGCTTCACCACCCACCGGCCGTGGCGCGAGCGCCCCCAGTGATGGGTGAAGCCCAGGAAGTCGAAGCTTCGAGGTCCCCTGCCGCGTGGACCACCGCCGCGAGGGCGGCGAAAGTCCAGCAGGCGGGTCTTCTCCGGGTGAAGGCGCAAGCCGTAGCGGGCCAGCCGCTTTGGCAGAACCTCTGAGACGCGACGCGCGTCGTGCTCCAGCTCGAAGACGAACACCATGTCGTCCGCGTACCGGATCAACACCGCGCGACCCTCCAGGTGGCTCTGCACCGTCTCGGCGAACCAGCGGTCCACCACTTCGTGAAGGTAGAGGTTTGCGAGCAAAGGAGAGATCACACCACCCTGGGGAGTGCCCAGGGTCCGGTGGTGAACTCTTCCCTCCTCGAACACCCCTGCCTTCAGCCACTTGTCGATCGTCCGGCGAATCACGCCGTCACGTACCCGTCGGTCAAGGAAGCTCCGAAGGTGACGAGGATCCAAC
>JBCCVZ010000017.1:0-244968 GCA_039194425.1 Acidobacteriota bacterium
AGCAGCCAGTCGGGCGAGGTCACGTGGACCTGGCTCCGCGACTATGTCTATCGAGGACCCAAACTACTGGCCCAGGAGACAAGCCAGCCGTCGCCCGAGGACCGCGTCCACCTCCATCTCGACCACCTCGGCTCGCCCCGCGGCCTGACCGAAGCAAACGGACGAGGCCTGGCCTCGTTCCACTACTACGGCTTCGGCGAACGCATCCTCTCGGCCGGCGCCGACCGTCCGATGGCGCTGAAGAGCCCGCTCCAATACACCGGCCATGAGCGCGACTTCCACGCCGCCTGGGGCGACGATCTCGACAACATGCACGCCCGCCACTACTCGCCGTGGCTGGGCCGGTTCCTGAGCGTCGACCCCAGGAGGGTAGCTCTCTTGCAGTTCGGTGACTCCAACGAGGAAGAGCAGTTCGAGCGTCTCCTTATGCAGCCGAGGGTCTGGAATCAGTTCTCGTACGGCCACGACTCGCCCTTGGTGTTTACGGATCCTGACGGGCAAGCTGCGACGATGGCGTTGGCGGCACCTATGGCGATCGGAGGCGAGTATGCTGTCGTCGGGTCGGTCGGTCTGACAGGCCCCGGAGCTCTCATCTTCGGCTCGGCGGCTGGCGGGTACCTGATTGGCTCAGGCATCAATGAGCTCCCCGGAGTCAGCGAGTTCGTCTCAACAGGACTCGGACTAGCCCTAGACCACACGGTCTTCATGGCCGCCAACAACCGCCAACGTCAGAGACGGGTCGATGGCTTGATCCGAAACGCCGAAGTTCATTTCGGCAAGATCGGCGGCGCTGGAGGCCCAGACCGCGATCCTGATCTCGATCACCACAAGAAGGAGATTCGGACAGCCTTGGAAGATGCCAAGAGGGTCGCTCAGCGCCTACCCGGAAAGGCAAGACGCCTCGCGGAAGATCGGATTGACGCCTTGATTAGAAAACTGGATGCGCTATGAAGGACCGACTCCCGAATCTGACGGGTCGAGACGAGCTGCGTGAGGTTCTCTACCACCTGTTCGATATCTTGGAAATCCAGGAGGCAACTCGAGGTCTCTTGGAGCTGCTCGACCGAGCGTATCTCCGAGATCCTGAAGCAACCGCTGACCTTCTCAACGAGCTCGAAATCCAGGTGACCGACCACCTCGGCTACCACGTGCGGGAGATCAAGTCGCCTCTTCGGCGCTTGGTCACCACAGCGTTCAATGCACTCGAAGCTGAGGCCCAGGACGACAAGCCAACAAGCGCCTGAGCTCGAGTCCTACGACACTTCGGACCAAGCGCGGGCACGGCGTCGGAGATCTCGAGGTCTAGGGGACGATGCACCCTAGGCATCGATCCCTCCAGACCACCAACGACTAACGACTCTCTCTTCGACGACTAACTATCGCGGTCGTCCTCTTCGCCGTCGTCGTCCTCCTCGCGGCGGTACTCCCAGAGCTCGTCGGCGAGACGACCGGTCTGTGCGGCGACCAGGGCCTCGGCCATGCGCTGGGCCCCGGCGACACGGGCAGCCGACCGGGCGGCGTAGTACTGCTGCCCGGCGGCGGAGGTGGCGAAGGCGAGGAAGGCGTCGAGCTCGCCAGTGTCGAGTCGGTTCAGGCGGTAGATCAGAGTGTCGCGCTCGCCGCGCGCGACCGCGTCACCGATCCAGCGCTGGATGTCCGCAGGTTCCTCAGACCACTCGGCCTCGTCGCCGACGGTAGAGAGGATCTGGCCACCCGCCGCCTCGACGACGCCGAACGCCACCGTCGCGACCTGGATCGCGGTCGCACTCTCGAGAGTCGCTTCGTCGAGCTGTTCGAGCACCGCAAGCCGCTCGGGCGCCGTCCGCTCGACGACGTGTCGGCCGCTGCGTGCGCGGCCACGAATGCCCGACACCTTCACCTCTTCGCGGCGCAGCCACACCACCTTCTCGCCCAGCGGTGACGCCCAGAAGTCCCTCACCGCCGCGGCCGTGGCCGGATCGAGCCCGGCCTCGAGGTCGGCGCGATAGGCGGCTTCGACTGCCCCGGGAGACACGAGCTCGAGATCGAACGACTCGATCAGGTCCCACGCCGGTCCGGCGTATCCTCCGAAGTCTCCCGCCTGCTCGAAGAGCTCGAGCAGCAAGCCGCGCACTGTTCCGCGCAGGCTCAGGGCCTCGAGCCGCTGCGCTTCGTCGACCGGCTCGAGCACCGCCGCATCCTGAGCCGACAACGGGACCGCGACGAACGAACCGGCGAGAACGACGGCAGCGACGAGGGCATGCACTGAAGCGAAAGACTGCGAATCGCGCGATCGAATCATGAAGGGTCTCCTGGAGAGAGTCTAGCGGTCGGCGAGAAGCGCCGCCGCGACGGCGGCGAGGTCGTCGAACAACGGCACGTCGGCGTCGACCTCTCCCGCGGCGACGTGCGCGGCCCCCTTACCGGTCCGCACTAGCACGCCGACAGCGCCGGCCGCAGCAGCAGCCTCGAGGTCGCGCACGGCATCGCCGACGAAGAGCATACGCCCCGGCGCGACGTCGAGCGTCCGCCCGAGCTCGAGCAACAGCCCGGGCGCCGGTTTACGGCAGGAGCAACCATCACCGGGAGCATGCGGACAGACGGCCACTCGTTCGATGCGCCCGCCAGCCGCAGAGATCTCGTCGAGCATGCGACGGTGGATGCTGTCCAGGGTGTCGGTCGCCAGCCATCCTCGGCCGACGGCGCTCTGGTTGGTGGCGATGGCGAGGCGTAGGCCGGCGGTGCTGAGCCGCGCGATCGCTTCGAGGCTGCCATCGATCGGTCGCCAGTCGTCGACCGCGAGCACCAGGCGCTCACTCTCTCGGTTGATCACCCCGTCTCGATCGAGCACCACGAGTTCGGGACGCGGCAAGGTCCTGCCCAGCGCTTGATCAGCCATCGACCACCGGCGGCGGGCCGAAGCTCCGCGTGCCGATGCGCCACAGGCTGCGCGCCACCGACACCAAGTTGCGCGGCGCGAAGGCCTTCGACACACCGCTCTCGCGGTCGCGGTTGATCATCGGCACCTCCACGTAGCTGCGGCCGGCGTCGAGCGCCCGGGTCAGCAGCTCCGCCTGGTACGCGAAGCCGCGACACGAGGTGGCGAAGCGAACGACGTCGACGCGGAGGTGCAGGGTCGGCCCGTTGTAGTAGCGCAGTCGATGACCATTGAGTCGATTCACCAGCCAGGTGAAGAGACGTGACAGGCCGCGTCGAGCCAGTCCACGGACATCACCGGTATCGAAGATGGTGATCACCAGGTCGGCCTCGCCCAGGCGCGCGAGCACATCGTCGAGGGTTTCGACTCGCTCGGAGTGGTCGCCGTTCACCAGCATGTAGCGCGTGCCGCGTGCGCGCGCCGCGCCAGCGAAGAAGTTGGCCCCCAGGCCGCGCGACGACGGCAGGCGGATCAGCTCGATGCGTAACGTGTCGTGCACCGCTTCGAGGCGCGGCGCCAAGCGCTCGACCACGGCGCTCGTCCTGTCGGTCGAGCCATCGTCGAAAACCAGCACCTCGGCCCGAAGGCCACGGCGCGTCGCCACCGCAGCGAGCTCCTCGAGCGCCGGCCCCACGTTCTCCTCTTCGTTCAGACACGGCATGTAAAAGCTGACGTCGAAGGGACCGTCGAACCGCTGGTTGCATTCGGCGCTCATCCCGTCGGCCCTCGCACCAACAGAGCCGCCAGCGGCCGGCGGATCGCCAGCACACGGCGCCCGGCCGCCGTCAGCTGGTACGTGTCGTCACGACGATCGAGCCAGCCGCGTCCGACCAGCCAGTCGAGCCGACTCTCGAGCATCGACGTCGGCGAGTAGACGCGGAGAAGATCGGGACGCGTGAGCGAGCCGTCGGCGGCGTGCAGCTCGCCGAGCAGGCGCAGCGAGACCGAGCGCAGCATGCCGGTGTAGAGGTGGAGGTAGACGGCCATCAATGCGCCGTCGACGGCGACGACAGTGAGCCAATGCTCGAGTCCGCCGAGCGTCGAGTACCAAATGGTCCCGAGGACGACGGCCAGCGCCAGCAGCCAGAGGGCGACCATCAGACCGAAGCCGCAGAGATCTGAGCCGCGCCATGCCCACAGCGGCAGGTGGAGCGCCAGAAAGAGCGCGAAGGCCGACGCAGCGAGCACCACCTCGGTCCACGGCGTCGGCAGCATCAAGATCTCAACCACCGGCGCCGATCCCGGTCGCGGTTTTGTATCCCCGCGCGAGGCGCGCCAACCAGAGTCCGCGACCTGTCAGCCGCAGCGTCTCACCGTCCCGCGCGGCGAGACCGAAGCCCTCGAGATCGCGGATGCGCTTGTCGAGCAGCCAGTCGATGCCGCGCCCGCCGGCGTAGCACGCGACGAGCGCGTCGAGCCCGCGCGGCGACGGGTCGAGCTCGACCATCAGCTGCAAAGAAAAGCCACGCCCGAGCACCGAAACGACCTGGAACCAGCCGAGCCAGAGCGCGACGAGAACGGCACCACCGGCGAGCCAGTCGACGGCGCCGAGCGTGATTCCGGCAGCGTTCGCGACGAGCCGGCAGAGTGGCCACCAGACGACGCTCTGGACCAGCGCACCGAGCGCGACGGGACGGACAGCGCCGGCGCTCGCGGCCCTCCGCACGACGATCACTTGTGCGGTGACCAGCAGTGGGAAGGTCACAAGGGCCGATCCGATCGGCAGCAGCTGGGCCGCATCGGCCATCACGGAATGAACCAGTAGTAGTCACCGCGATAGCCGACGTCGTCGAAGAGCGACCGCCAGGCGTCGACATGCAGGATGGTGCGCGCGGTGAGTGCCCAGCCCTCGACACGCCGCCGCTCGTCCTCGGTGCGCCAGGCGTCGACGGTGAGGAACGCTTGGCCGCGGCCGACGCGCTCAATCTCGCGCAGTGCCGCGCGCAGGCTCTCGCCTTCGAGGTTGTGCACCGTGGTCAACGACACGACGAGGTCGAAGGAATCGTCGGCGAACGGCAGGGCCGCCGCGTCGGCGACCAGCAGTCGCGGGCGGGTCTCGGGTTTGGCATGTGCCACGGCATAGGTCGAGACGTCGAGACCGACGACCTCGAGGCCCGGAACGGCCCGGGCGAGATCGTGCAGGAAGAAGCCCTTGGCGCAGCCGACGTCGAGCACCCGGCTCGACGCATCAAGCCCGTAACGCTCGACGAAGCGCGGTACGACCGGCGTCCAGAAGCGCGGATGATAGCCGTAGCCGCCGTAGCCGTGGCGGCGATCGCCGTCGAAGAACTCACGGCCGAAGCGGCGCGCGATCCGGCAGTCTTCGGCAGTGCGCTCGGCCCGGCGCGCGGCGAGTGGACGCCGGGCGCGCGGGTAGTCGGCGAGAAGGTCGATCGCGGATCCCATCGGCGCATCGATGGTACCCGACTGGTAGATTGGCCGCGTGGCCGGACCCTCTGAGCATCGAACCGACGTCGTGATCGTCGGCGGCGGCGTCGCCGGTCTGTGGATCTTGCATCGACTCCTCGGCCGCGGTGTCGACGCGCTGCTGATCGATCGCCACGGAGGGCGCGATCCGCGCGCGCAGACCCGCAGCAGTCAGGGCATCCTGCACCGCGGGACCAAGTACCTGCTGCGCGGCGACAGCAACTCCAGCATGCTCGACGACGGCTTCCCGGATTTGCTGGAACGCTGGCGTGTCTGTCTCGAGGCCGCCGAGGTCGGGCGACGCCGGCCCGGTGATCCCGATCTCACGTCGGTGCGCCCACTGGCCGACGGCGTCGACCTCGTCCAGGTCTCGTCGGGCGATCCGTCGCTTCGTTCGCGTCTTCGCGACGCGGCCGCGCGCGGGCTCGTGCACGAGACCTCGGCCGGCTCGTTCCGTCTGCTCGAGCCGGTGCTCGATCCGGCGAGCCTGCTCGACGCGCTCTGGCGTCAGGTCGAGGCGCGCTGCCTCGTCGGCACGCCGCGGATTGGGATTCAGGCGTCCAGTGTCCGCGTGAGGGTCGGGCGACACCGGGTCGCGGCACGCAGGCTGGTGCTCGCCGCCGGAGCCGGCAACGCGCCCCTTCTCTCCGGCCTCGGACGGCGACAGCCAACGATGGTCCGCCGGCTGGTGCACCTGGTGTGGGTCGACGATCCGCCCGGGCGACACGTTCTGCCGCCCGTCCAGGCCCACGTACTCGACGACGCGGCCGCGCCGGGCAGCCGTGGCGCGCACTGGACGGTGACCTCGACCGGGAGCGACGCCCGCGGCTGGCGCTGGACCGTCGGCGGCGACCCCTCGGAGCGCGGCGTCGGCCGGTCAGACAGAAGGCAGCACGCAGAGATCCGCCGCCTGATCGCGCGCGCCTTCCCAGCGCTCGATGTCGCGTCGCTGCGCCTGACCAGCCATCGAGTCGACAAGGCCGAGCCCGTGCTGCCCGGCGGCGGCCGACGCCTCGAGCCCTTCGTCCACGACGACGGCACCGTGCTCACCGCCTGGCCGCTCAAGCTGGTGCTGGCGCCGCTCCTGGCCGACCGGGTCGTCGAGCGGCTGACAACGTCATCGAGCCGACCATGGAGATCGAGCTGACCATGGAGAACGACGCATGAGCCAATCCGCGCGCCTCGCGCTCGGCACCCTCGCCTTCGGCCGTACCTGGGGCCTGAAGTACCCACGTCCGGTGGTTCTCCCGAGCGACGCCGAGCTCGACCGACTGCTCGGCGTGGCTGCCGAGCTCGGCGTCGACCTGCTCGATACCGCGCCCGCCTACGGCACCGCCGAGCAGCGACTCGGCCAGCGCCTCCACCACCACCGCGGCGCCTTCCGCCTCGCCACCAAAGCCGGCGAAGAATCGACGCCCGACAAGGGCTCCCACTTCGATTTCCGGCCCGAGGCGCTGCGCCGCAGCGTCGAGCGCAGCCTGCGGCGCCTGCGGGTCGACTGCCTCGACATCGTCTTCCTGCATGCCGGCGCCGACGATCACGAAGCGCTCGAGGGAGTCGAGACTCTGCGACGGCTGCAAGAAGAAGGCGCCCTGCGCCAGGTCGGCGCATCGACGAAGTCGGTCGACGGCGGGCTGGCCGCGGTGGCTGTGTGCGATGTCGTGATGCTCGCCTACAACCCGATCGACCGCAGCCAGGAGCCGGTGCTCGACGCCGCCGCCGCACGCGGCGTCGGCGTGTTGGTGAAGAAGCCTCTGGCGTCGGGCCACTGGGCCACCAAGCGCTCCGCGGCCGAAGCGCTGACCTTCGCTGCGCGCCCGCCCGCGGTGTCGCACGTCGTCGTCGGCACGACCTCGGCGGAACACCTGCGCTCCAACGCCGCGGCGCTCGAGGCTTCGGCCCGCTAGCTGGTCGCGGAGGGCAGCCCTCAGCCCGCGGCGAGGATCTCCTGCATCCGTCGGATGTTGTGGTAGCGCGGGTTAGTCAGCGGGTCGACGAGATGACCCGCGGCGTGGACGACGGCGAGATCACGCACGGCGTCAGCGAGAGTGTGACGGGGAGCGAAACCGAGCCGCTGGCGAATCTTCGATGAGTCGATGTGGTACGAGCGGAGGTCGTCGCTCGACTCCGTCCGGATCGCGATTGACGCACCGGTCTCGGCCGCGAGCGTGTCGCGCACCAAGTCGGCGAGGACGGCGACGGCGTGGTTCTCGAAGCCGACATTGAAGGCCTCGCCTCGCACTGCCTCGTCGTCTGCGGTGAGCAGCAGATCGTAGGCGCGCACCATGTCACCGATGTGCAGATTGGGCCGCAGCTGGCTGCCGCCGAAGACGCGGATCAGACCGCGCTCGAGGGCATGCGCGGTGAGGATGTTGATCGTCAGATCGAGCCGCTGGCGCGGCGCGGCGCCACAGACGGTGGCCGGGCGCACGATCACCGGCGTCATCGACGCACCGGCGCAGGCCTCGAGCAGCAGGCGCTCGCAGGCGAGCTTGAAACGCGAGTAGTCGGTGAGCGGCTCGGGGGACGTCTCTTCGACGACGTGAGGCGCATCTTGCACGCCGTAGATGCTCGACGAGCTGGCGTAGACGAAGCGCTGCACGCCGGCAGCCAGCGACGCGTCGACCAGGCCGGGAAAGGCGTCGAGATTGATGCTGCGGCCAAGTGCCGGGTCGAGCTCGAAGCTCGGATCGTTGGAAATGCAGGCGAGATGGATCACCGCGTCGACTCGGCCGGTCTCGTGCGCGCCACGCGGCATCGGCTCGAGCGCTTCGGCGAGCGCTGCAGGGTCGCGCACATCACCCTCGAGGAGTCGGAGACGCGGATGCTCGTGGCAGCCGGGAAAGACGTCGTGGCCGTACCAGAAGAGGTCGAGAGCCCGCACGCCGTAGCCTCGCGCAAGCAGGTGCGGCACCAGGGCGCTTCCGACATAGCCGGCGCCGCCGGTGACCAGGATCTCGGCCGGCGGGTCAATCGTCGAGGATCGGGCCGTCGACGTCATTTGAGCAGCGACGTCAGCTGCTTGCGCAGCCCATCAGCATCGAGAGCGCGCCGATTGCCGACCACTCCGACGGCCTGGGCACCGGCTGCGTTGCCGAGGAGCGACACCAGGTCGGGCGCCGCGCCAAGGCGCGCCGCGAGCGAGGCGACGGCGAAATAGGCATCACCGGCGCCGACGCGGTCGACCACTGTCGAGGCCAGCGCCGGAGCCTCATGAAACGTCCCGGCGGGCTCGTCCTGGTCGCGTGCCAGCGCCAGGCTCCCCCGCTTGCCGCGCGTGACCACCATCAGCGGCGCGTCGAGCGCAGACGCCACGCCGCGCATCATCGGCCGCAGCGCGCCGTCCGAGTCTCGCGTCTCGAGGCGAATCTCGTGCTCGGCAAGGCAGACGAAGTCAGCGCGCGAGTAGCGGGTCACGGTGTGGAACCCCCGGTTGCCGGCGTTGGCCTGCGTGTTGACCGCGAGCACCACGGGCGCATCGCAGAGCCGCCGCACCAGCTCGGTCGGAATCGCCTGATGACCGTAGTCGGCGCACACCACCAGATCGACGGCGGGAGTCGCCGACGCTCCGAGCGCGTTGTCGAGCTCCGCGAGTTGCCGTTCGACGACCGGCGACGGCGGCGGCGCCACGTCCATGCGGTAGAGGCTGAGCAACTTGTTCGAAGAGTAGCGGTCGACGATCCGCCGCTTGGTCACCGTCGGCATGCCGGGACGCTCGACCCAGCGCCCGCGGACCCCCGGTCCGAGGCTCTCGGCGAGAAACGCGCCGGCTTCGTCCTCACCGACGGTGGCGAGCAGCTCGACGCGGCAGCCGAGAGCGGCGACATGGTGCGCGACGGCGACCGCGCCGCCGGCGAAACGTTCGTCGGCGAGATGGCGCACGGCGAGCGTCGGATCTTTCGACGACTTGCCGAGCGTCTCGACATAAGCGTACTCGTCGACGATCGCGTCGCCGACCACCAGAACGCGCAGCGACGCCATGCGCTCGAGCAGCGCGAGCGCGCGCTCGAGCCCACCCGCGGCGCGCAGCCGCTCGAGGTACTCGGCGACCTCGGGCGCATAGAGCGGCAGGTGACGATTGAGCAGCGCGGTGGAGCTGAAGGTGATGTCGTCGATGAACTCGACCCGGCAGCCGACGTCTTCGGCGACCGCCCGCTCACGCTCCATCTTGCCGGTCGGATCGGCACCACGGCGCTGAAACTCGGCTCCCTTCACGTAGACGTCGGGGCGCAGAGAACGCAAAGTCTCTTCGGCCGTCGGCCAGCGGTTGATCGCCACATGGTCGACCATCTCGAGCGCCGCCAGCGCCTCGGCGCGCAGCTCCTCGCCGAAGGCCGGGCGATGCGGCCCCTTGTCGACGAAGCGATCCGGGGTCAGCGTGACGACCAGGACGTCGGCGAGGCGGCTGGCGCCACGCAGATAGCGCAGATGGCCGACGTGGAGCAGATCGAAGACGCCGTGACACAGGGCGACGCGATGGCCTGCGGCGCGCAGGGCGGCAACGCGCCGAGCCAGCGCATCGAGCTCGAGAATGGTCGCGTCGGAACAGGTCTCTTCGACGTCGACGGTATCGTCGACGTCGGCGCTCTCGCGAATGCCGGCCATCGGTTCGGGGACGCGGCTCACGCCGGTTCCACACTAGCTGTCGCGGCACGGGCCGCCACGTCGTCCAGGGCGCCGCGCAGCGACTCGAGCACATGGCCCCTCTCGGCCGGCTCGAGATACGGGTTTGCCGGCAGGGTCAGGGCGCGGTCTGCGAAGGCTTCGGCGCGCGGAAAGTCGCCGCGACGATAGCCGAGGGATCGCGCAGCCGGCTGCAGATGGAGCGGCAGCGGGTAGTGCACTTTGGCCGACACACCGCGCGCACGCAGCGCCGCGAGCACGGCGTCGCGCCGCGAGCACGGCGTGACTCCCTCCGACAGGTCTTCGGCCCCGCCGGCCGCCGGCATCACCTGGACGACGTAGAGGTGGTAGACGTGGCGCGACCGCGGGTCGCGCGGCGGCAGCTGCAGCACCGGCGCCAGGTCGGCGAGCGCATCGTCGTAGGCGGCAGCGATCTCGCGCCGCGCCTCGAGGTCGCGGGCGGCGCCATCGATCAGCAGACTGCCGACCGCCGCCTGGAGCGTGTGCAGACGGCTGTTGCGACCAAAGACGGCGGCCTCGTCGCGCGACACCAGGCCGTGGTTGCGCTGCAGGCGCACCGCCTCGTCGACCGCGTCCCGGTGGGTCAAAACCACTCCACCGTCGCCCCAGACGTGCAGATTCTTCAGCGGATGCAGGCTGAACGCCGCGGCATCCGACAGCGCCCCGGGAGGCTCGCCGTCCCAGCGCGCGAGCACCGCCTGGCAGGCGTCTTCCACTACCGCCAGGCCGTGCCGATCAGCGATCGCGCGCACCGCCGCCATGTCGACCATGTCGCCCATGTAGTGGACCGGCACGATCGCCCGCGTGCGCGGCGTGATCGCCGCCTCGATGCGCTCGACGTCGAGCAAGAAGCGGTCGTCGATGTCGACGAAGACCGGGCGGGCACCAAGCATCACGATGGCGCCGGCAGTGGCGATGAAGCTGGTCGGCGAGGTGATCACCTCGTCGTCGGGGCCGACGCCGACCGCCTCGAGCGCCAGCGCCAGCGCGTCGGTGCCCGAGCCGACGCCGACGGCATGCGGCGTGGCGCCGTCGGCGTGCCGGTGCAGCGCGGCGAAGCGACGCTCGAAGTCGTCGACCCGCGGACCGAGGGTGAACTCGCCGGCCTGGACCAGCGGGCGGAGAGCCTCGAGCAGCGCGTCGGGCTCGGCGAACTGACGCTTCAAGAATGCGTAGGGGACGTCCACGGGCGCCATTCTAAGCCGAGTTACACGCCGCGGCGAAGATCCGATAGCCTCTGGCGATCGTGCCCGACCGCCCACCGCATCGCCGCGTCGCCACCGCCCTGGCACGCTTCGTCGAAACACCTGTCGATCGCGCTTTGGTCGGCTTGCTGGCACTGCTGGCACTGGCGATTCCTCTGCGGCTCGTCGGCCTCAGCGCGGTCGACCTGCGCGGCGACGAGGTGACGTACTTCCTCGACGTACGCGACCGGATCGACCTCGGCGACTATGCCGCGCGACATTTCCGCACTTTCGGCAGCGATCGGCAGATGCCGCTGCCCCGCGTGCTCGGCGCCGCCACGGTCCGTGCGCTCGAGCGCGTCGCCGGCACCCCGGTCGATGCCCGCTCGGTGCGCCTCGCCTTCGCCTGGGCCGGCATCGCGACGGTCGTGGCGTTCTGGCTCCTCGGTCGGCGGCTGGCTCTGGGGCTCGGGGCGGCACCCGGCCCTCCGGCGCTGCTGACCGGTCTCCTCGTCACAGTCAACCCGTACCATCTCTACTGGTCGCGTACGGCGCACATCTACGTCTTTCCGATGCTCTTCCTCGGCCTCGCCGCGGCCTGCGCCGTCGGCTGGCTGCACGCCCTCGCCGAAGAGCGCGACCGTACGCGGGCCGGCCGTGCCTGGCTGGCCGGCGTCACCGCGTCCACCGTGCTCGCCTCCTACGCGCATATGTCGGCGTGGATCGCCAGCAGCCTTCTCTGGGCGCTGCTCGTCGGCGTCTGGATCCTGCGGCGGCGCGACAAGCTCGGCCCCTGGCGCCGGCCGTTCTCGCGCTGCGCCTGGACGACGACACCTCAGCCGCGCGCCCTGCTCGCCGCGCTCGCGCTGTGGGCCGCGTCGCTGGCACCCTGGGCCTGGCTCTTCGTCCGCGCCCTGGCGCGCGCTGCGTACGATCCCGTGTGGGACGACCTGAGCAACCCGCTGAATCGCTTCACGGCGCTCTGGCGCTTGCCGTTCCTGATGACCTGGGGTGGCGGCTGGCGCAGCCTGCTGACCCTCGGGCTGCCGCTCGCAGCGCTGGTGCTCGGCTGGCGCCACCCGCGCTGGCGCCGCCCGGTGCGGGTCGCAGCGCTCGGCGGTCTCGCGCTCTTCATCCTGCTCGCGCTGGCCCAGAGCGGCGGCTTCTTCGCGTTCCGCTACTTCGTGCCTCTCTGGCCGCTGCTGATTCTGCTCTCGACCCTCGGCCTGCTGCTCCTCGGAGAACGACTCCGCCGGCTGACACCACGCCCCCTACCCGAGGGTGTGCCGGCACTGGCGCTGGGCGCGCTGCTGGCGCTGGCGATGGCGCCCGCTCTGCGCGACCTGCATGCACTACGCGGCAACCCGGTGGAGCTGTCGCGCATCGCCGCCGTCCTTGACGAGACGTTCGCCGACGACACGCCGGTGCTGGTCAACGGCATGAACGTGGTGCGCTTCGAGCTCGAGCCGTATCGCCCCGAGCGCGTGATTCCGACCTTCACCGTGGTCGACATCGGCCTCAATCTGTGGGAGGCCAATGACTGGCGGGGCTCGGCCGAGGACTTCCTGCAGCGCTTTCCCGATGCGCCGCTGGTGCAGCAAGGGCGCAACTACTACGAGCATCCGTCGATCGGTCCGTGGGACTATCCCGAGCGGTACTTCACGCAGCAACTCGAGCTGCGCAACGAGCCGGCGCTGCGCCTGCGGCAACGGCTGCTCGGCGCGTCGATCGACTTCTACACCAGCGCCGTAGAGAACAGCCGCGCGATCACCCGCATCTCATACAACCGGCGCGAGGACGTGCTGGCGCGTGCCCGCGCCGAGGGACGCGACCTGCTGGCGCTCTTCGGCGACGGCTGGAGCTACCGCAAGCTCGACGACCTCAGCGACTGGCGGGCGCTCGAGGAACGCGCGACGCTGGCGGTCCACAACCTGAGCGAGCGTCCGATGCGTGCACGCTTGGTGGTGCGCATCTTCACGCCGGGTGGCCGCAAGCAGGTGCAGGCCCGCAGCCTCGCTGCCGGAAGTCGGCCGGACGACGCGCCGCCGGTCGACGCGGTGTTGATCGACACCGTGCTGGCCGCGCTCGACGAGCCGGTCGACTGGACGATCGAGCTCACCCTGCCCCCGGGCGAGAGCGAGGTCGAGCTCGTCGACCCGCTGTTCGGCTTCGGCCGGGTGCCGCTCCTGGTGTGGCAGGTCGACATCGAAGAGATCACGTCGTGAGCGCTGACGGCCGGGCGACGGTCGGCGTCGACCTCGACCACACCCTGATCTGCTACGACACGGTGCTGCCGGCGATCGTCCGCGCGATGGGCCACGGCGCTGTGCTCGATCGTCTCGAGTCGCAGCCGAGCAAGCGGTCGATCCGCGACGCCCTGCGTGCGCTCGACGACGGCGAGCGCCTGTGGCAGCGCGTGCAGGCGCGGCTCTACGGTCCTGGCCTCGAACACGCGGCGCCGTACCCCGGCGCCCTCGAGCGCCTGGCGCGCTGGCGCCGCGAAGGGGTCGAGGTGCACATTGTCAGCCACAAGACCCGCCGCCCGCGGCGCGATTCGTCGATCGACCTGCACGCCGCCGCTCTCGCCTGGCTCGAGCGCCACGGCGTCGTCGGATCCGGCAGCCGCGGCGTCGAGCCCGTGCACGTCCACTTCCTCGCCACGCGCAGCGACAAAGTGCGCCGCATCGCAGCTCTCGCCTGCCGACTCTTTGTCGACGACCTGGTCGAGACCTTCGAGCACCCCGACTTTCCGCGCGCCACCCGCGCCGTGCTCTTCGTGCCATCGGCCGAGCGCAGCGACCGATCAGCCGCCACCGTCGACCTCGTGGTCGTCGACTCCTGGCGCGACGCACGGCTCGAGCTGCCGCGAACCCGCCCGCCCGACGAGCCGCTCGGTGGACGCAACAGCCGCGTCGTCGCGCGGACCCTGGCGTGGCCGATCGACGCGACGAAGGGCGGCTGCGGCGAGAGCGTGACTGAGATCGTCGTCAAACGCTACGCCGCGCCACGCCCGGACCGCCTCGATCCGCAGCAGGTCGAGGCCGAGGCGCTGCGCCACATGGCGCGCGCCGGCCTCGCCGACCGCCTGGTGCCGCGGCTGCTGGCGGTCGATCCGGCGCGACGTGAGAGCACGATGACGCGTCTGCGCGGCATGCCGTGGACGGCCGCGCAGGTGGCGACCGAGTGCACGACCACCGACGTCGACGCCCTGCTCGGCTTCCTCGCCATGCTCGACGAGACCAGCGACGACACGGCCGCGGCACGCCTGCCCCGCGCCTCCGAGGCGGTGCTGTGCCTGGCCGACCTCGAGCGTCACCAGGCGCGGCGCCTGGCCGCCCTGCGCGCCATCTCCCCCACCGACGAAGACGAGCCCCAAGCGCAAGAGGCGACAAAGGCGCTGGCCGAGTTCCTCGACGTCTCACTCCAGCCGGCCCGCCGACGTTTCGCCGTGGCGGCGGCGGCACGGCTGGCGCGCGTCGGTGTGGCGACTGATCGCCCCCTGACGACGCGGCGTCGCCGGCTGACGCCTTCCGACGTCGGCTTCCACAACGCTTTGCGCTCCGAGCGGGGCGACGGAACGGCGACGTGGCGATTCGTCGACTTCGAGTACTTCGGCTGGGACGACCCGGCGAAGACACTCGCAGACCTGCTCCTCCACCCGCGCCTGCCGCTGCCACCGTCGCTGCGCCGCCGGCTGGTCGAGCGACGCCTGCGCTCGCTCGCCGGCGACACCACGCTCGGCCCGCGGCTCGAGGCTCTCTATCGTCCCCTTGGCATCCAGTGGTGCCTGATCCTGCTCAACGACTATCTGCCCACGGAGCGTGAGCGCCAGGTGCAGCTGGCTGCGCTGTGCAACGACCAGGCCCCGAATGAGCCGTCTGCCGAACCGGCCGCCACCGATCCTCGCCTCCGACAGCTCCGTAAAGCGCGCGCACTGCTGCGTCATCTCGAAACCGCCACGACGCTCGACGAGTTTCTCGATGCCCCGCCCCGATTCGACGACTGAGCGCCCGACGACACCCCTCGACGCGCGCTCGAAGACACTGCGCCGTGCCGTCGTGCGAACACTCGCCGCCGGCGGCCGTGGCCACCTCGGCGCCGCATTCTCGCTGGTCGAGATGCTGCGCGTGCTCTACGACGACGTTCTTCAGGTCGACGCGGCGCGCCCCGACTGGCCGCAGCGCGACCGCCTGCTGTTGAGCAAAGGGCACGGATGCCTGGCGCTCTACGTGCTGCTGGCCGAGAGGGGCTTTTTCGACGCCACTGAGCTCGAGCGCTTCTGCCATCACGACGGATTGCTCGGCGGCCACCCCGAGGTGCACATTCCGGGCGTCGAAGCGTCGACGGGCAGCCTCGGCCACGGTCTCTCGCTCGGCCTCGGCATGGCGCTGGCGGCGCGTCTCCAGGGTGCCGCGTGGCGCACCTTCGTGGTGCTCGGCGACGGCGAGTCGAACGAGGGCTCGGTGTGGGAGGCGGCCCTCTCCGCCGGCAAGCATCGCCTCGAGTCGCTCACCGTGCTGGTCGACGTCAACGGCCTGCAGTCCTACGGACCGACCGACGAGGTCCAGCCGATGGCACCGCTCGCCGCCAAGTGGCGGGCCTTCGGCTTCGCGGTCGACGAGGTCGACGGCCACGACGTCGACGCTCTGCGCCACCGCCTCGGCCGTCTGCCCTTCGCCGCCGGACGGCCGTCCCTCCTCCTCTGCCACACCGTCAAGGGCAAGGGCATCGCCGAGTGCGAGCACGCGCCGTCGTGGCACCACCGCAGCCGGCTGGCTCCCGACGTCGTCGAGCGCCTGCTGGCGGCACTCGACTGAGGCCGGGCGACGCCATGCGCAAGACCGCTCTCCGCAGAGTGCACGAGATGGCGCGCGAAGACCCGCGCATCGTCTTCCTCGGCTCCGACCTCGGCCCCGGCACGCTCGACGCGATGAAGGACGAGTTGCCCGAACGCTTCTTCATGGAAGGCGTCGCGGAGAGCAACCTGGTCGGCATGGCCGCGGGTTTGGCGCTCGAGGGCTTCATTCCGTACGTCAACACCATCGCCACCTTCCTCACCCGCCGCTGCTTCGACCAGATCGTCGTCGACGCCTGCCTGCACCGCGCACGCCTGCGCCTCATCGGCAACGGCGGCGGTCTGGTCTACGCGCCGCTCGGGCCGACCCACCAGGCGATCGAGGATCTGGCGATCCTGCGCGCACTGCCGCACATGACGATTCTGGCGCCGTGTGACGCCGACGAGATGGCGCGTCTGATGCCGCAGACCGTCGACCATTCGGGGCCGATCTACATTCGCCTCGCCAAGGGACACGACCCGATCGTCAGCGACCCTGACCTGGACTGCGTGATCGGCCGCGGCATCACCCGACGACGCGGCGACGATGCACTCGTGGTGACCACCGGCATCACCCTGCGCCCGGCGCTCGAGGCTGCAGAGCGGCTCGCGACACGCGGCGTCGAGATCGAGATCGTGCATCTGCCGACCGTCAAGCCACTCGACGTGGACGCCGTGCTCGAGGCGGCGGCGCGCCTGCGATGGGTGGTCACCGTGGAAGAGCACTCGGTCGTCGGTGGCCTCGGGAGTGCGGTCGCCGAGGTGCTCGCCGAGTCGGACCTGCCGTGCCGCCTGCGGCGCCTCGGCATTCCCGATGTCTTTCCGACGCGCTACGGCAGCCAACGCGCGCTGATGGACGACTTCGGCCTCTCGGCCGACGGCATCGAGCAGGCAGTGCTCGCGCTGCGAGCCGCCCGATGACTGACGATTCGAGGAGCAACGACTCGAGGAGCGGCGAGCCGACGCTGCCGCGACCGAGCCCACCCGGCCACCGGCTCACCGCGTGGCTTGTAGGCATCGCCATCAGCCTGGTTTTCTTCGCCCTCGCCGTCCGCGGGGTCGACTGGCCGGCACTGCGCGACGCCGTCGTCGCGCTCGACAGCGCCCGCGCGGGCTCCCTCGCCGCCCTGGCCGCACTGCTCTCGATCGCCCACCTGTGGCTACGCGCCGCACGCTGGCGCCTGCTAGTCGAGCCACTCACCGCCGACTCGACGACACCGATCTCGACCCACCGACTCTTCGTCGTCAGCTGGATCGGTGCAGCGCTCGACAACCTGCTGCCGGCCCGCGCCGGCGATGTCGCACGGGCCGCGCTGCTGCGCCGCGACGGCGTCTCGGGCTCGGCCGCGTTCGGTACCATCATCGTCGAGCGCCTGATCGACGTCCTCGCGACTCAGCTGCTCCTGGTCGCCGCGATGCTGGTCGCGCCGCTGCCGCCGTGGCTGCTGGGAGCCGGCGCCGCCACCCTCGCCATCGCGCTCTTCGTCTTTGCCGGCATCGCCCTGGCCTTGAGCCAGTCGGACAGGCTGCGCGGCCTGACCGTACCTCTCCCCGAGCGGTTTCAGCGCTACGGCATTTCGTCGGCCAGCGCCTTCCTGGCCGGGCTGCGAGCCGCCCTGCGCTTCGAGCGGGCACCGACGCTCGTCGCCTGGTCGCTGGCGATTCACGCCGCCAACCTGGGCGCCGTCGCGTGCATGCTGGTCGCCTGCGGCGTCGGCGGGGCGAACGAGGTCGAGCTCGCCGTGCGCGCGGTCACTATCCTCACCTTCGTTTCGTTCGCCATCATGCTGCCGGCAGCACCAGGGCAGATGGGCACTCTGCACTTCGCCTGCGTCGCCGCCCTGTCTCTCGCCGGCGTCGCGGCCACGCCGGCGCTGGCTTTCGCCCTGCTCTACCACGCCACGCAATACCTGCCGGTCACCGCCGGCATGCTGCTGTTCAGCGGCGAGCGCTGAGCTCCGGCTCCATCAAATCGCGAACGACGGGGACGGCGCGGCGGCCAGCGCGCCGTGGACGCTCAGAATCGTCTCGACGCGCTCGACGTCGTCGGCCCCAGCGACCGCGAGCTCCTCGACGGCGGCGTGGAACACCGCACCCGCCGCGGCGAGGCGGCGCCAGATCGCATCGCGCCGGCGCGAGTCGGGCGGCAACATGAAGAGGGAGTAGGCGATCAACCCCTGGAGCTCGGCGCTCGCCTCGATCTCGGCCAGCACCTGCTCGAGCATCAGGTAACTGCCCGGCATCACGTACTCGGCCGCGCTCAGCCGATACTCGAGGCCGTGGCGCGCCGCATAGTCGCGCACCACCAGGTTCTGCACGTGCTGCGGCACGCGCTGGCCGTCGAGCGGACGGCTGCCGATGTAGCCCCGTAGGGCGAGTCGGCTCATGGCGTTGGCTCGCGCGGCGGCGTCTCGGGCACCTTCGGAAAGCGATGCGCCATGCCCAGTCGGCTCATCGGCCGCACCGTGATCGGCTCGAAGAACTCGCCCAGCTTCTTGTCGGCGTAGGGCGTGAACAGGCCCTTGAAGCGGCAGTTGAGCGACCAACGGGTGGTCGCTTCACGGTTGACGCGGTTGCCGTGGAGCAGGTTCTGGTCGAAGAGCAGCACGTCACCGAACGGCACGTCGACGAATTGGACGTGATCCTCGACGCGCTCGAAGAGCTCGTCCACGGTCCGCGCCGCGGCCAGGATTCCCGGCTCGCCGGCGGGAAGCAGCCTTTCCTGCGCAGGACGCGGCAGGATGAAGAGGCTCTTGGTGCGTGCGCAGTCGACGAGCGGCATCCAGAGCACGATCTCGTAGGGCGAGTCGCCCGACCACGAATCGGCGTGGAGCGGCAGCAGCGAGCTGTCGTCGCCGGGCATCTGGATCGACAGGTTGACCCGCCGCTGCATCGCCAGCTCGTTGCCGACCAGCACCTCGAGCGCGCGGCGCGCCAGGCGGAACACCGCAGGACGCAGCCAGGTCCGTGCCGCAAGGCCGCGAAAGACGGCGAGGCGCAGGTCGTTCAGCGCGTCGACCGCGATCCGTTCGCCGAGCCCGTCGAGAAACTCTCCGTGGCGTGAGCTCGCGGGAGGATCGATCGCCAGGTGCGAGGCCGCAAGCTCGACGACCAAGGCACGAATCGCCTCGAGATCGTCGCGCGCTTCCGCCGTCTGACGCGCCCAGCCACGCTCGAGCAGCGCCGCCGCCAGGCGCTCGCCGTGCACGTCGTCGACGACTCCCGCGAAGCGCTCGCTCGGCGCGGTCACGAGCTACCTCCTGCGATCCCGGCTGCCACCGGGCCGCCCGACGTCTCGCTCGGCGCACCGAAGAGGAAGCGCCAGAAGCGTGGGTCGTCGGCCAGAGGTGCCAGCAGCGGGTCGCGCCGAAACGCCGCCACCACGCCGTCGCGACCGACGCGGCGCTCGATCTCGTTGATCGCCCGCTGCATGCCGGCCTGGTCGTTGGCAGCGTGACGCAGCGACGCGACCGCCTGCCAGACCGTCACCGGGCCGGGAGCCACAGCTTCGAGACGGTCGGCCAGCGGCAGAAGGAGATCCGGCCGGACATCGCGAGCCGCCAGCCGGACGGCGACCAGGAGCCGGTCGGCGGGCACCGCGGGCGCGACCTGCTCACCGAGCAGATCGCGCGCCACCTGCGGCAAGCGCAGCTGCCGTGCGGCGTTCACGGCCTCGACCAGGCGCGGCGGATCCGGTGCCCCCTGAAACGCAGCGAGCGCACGACCGAGGCCTCCGAGGCGTGCGGCGAGGCCGGTCGGATCGTCGCCGCCGTCGGATAGTTGCCCGCGGCCCCGGCTCCAGCCGTCGAGCACCGGCTCCAGAGCGGCCTGTGTGGCCTGCAGACGCCGGGCCGCCTCACGGATGCGCAGCATCTCGTCGTCCCGCTCGAGCCCGTGCACCAGGTCCAGAGCCAGGTCACACTCCCCGACTCCGACCAGCGACTCGGCGAGCGCCAGGCGCACGGCACGCCCTTCCTCGGTCAGCCGAACCGGCTGCATGCGCTGGTCGGCGACGAGCAGCTGGACGAGGCGCAAAGACGGCTGCTCCTCCAGGCGACGACGCGCCAAGTGGTCGGCCAGGGCATGCGCCTCCTCGGCGCGCAGCACGCCGAGCACGCGGCGCAGCGGGACGGTCGCTTCCGGGGACCGCTGCAGCGTCTTGAGGTCGACGGCGAGATCGAGAGCGCGCGCGCTGCCGAGCGACTCGGCGCCACGCGCCGTCAGCAGCTCGCCGATCACCCGGTTGTCGCCCGGATCGAGGAACATCTGCGTGTAGATCGCGGTGCGCCGCTCGACGTCGACCTGTCGCTCGAGCCAGCGCCGGTCGATGCGGTCGATCACCGACGCCTCGCCCAGCACCTCGGCCACGACCTCGCGCGCCTCGCCAAATCGTCCCTGGCTCGCCAGCAGCTGCCCGAGGGCGAGCATCGAGCGCAGCTCGTTGGGCAAGATCTCGAGCGCCTGGCGAAAGGCGTGCTCGGCGTCGGCGAGCAGACCGCGATCCCGGTAGACGCGGGCGCCCTGGTGGCGCAGCGCCATGATCGCCAGCCGCGCGTCGAGATCGTGCTCGAACTCGGGGTCGGCGAGCAGGCGATCGAGAGTCGCGCGCCAGTAGGCGTGGTCGGCGGCGATCTCGTCGTCGGTCGGCGGGCGCGGCACGCGCGCCAGGCGATAGACCGGGCCGGCCGGGATCGCCAGCGGCCGGGTCCACGGCATGTCGAGGCTGTCCTCGACGAAAAACTCGTGCGCGTCGCGATTGGCCCGGTAGATCCAGTGCGCGACGTCGGACGGCAACTCGTCGATCGATCCGCCTCGCGTGTCGATGGCCCGGATCAATAGCGCCACGTCGTTCTCACTCGGCAGCTGCAGCGGCTTCTCGGGGTACGCCTCGTCGCGTCCGAGCAAGCGGCCGAGGGCGCCCGGCGCGGGCCGCTCGGCGCCGTAGTGGTCGCGAATGTACGAGCGATAGAAGCGTGCCAGCAGCTGAGTCTGGGTGATCAGGTAGACGTCGCGTCGATCGAACGCCGGATCTCGCTTGTGCCGGGGCTTCTCGACACTCTCGCCGAAGATCATGTAGGTCGGCACGAAGCGACCGGCGTCGCTGCCGCCGAAGAGCACCGCGCCGCGCGGCAGTGACGCCAGCATGTCGTGACCGAAGCGCCAGGCGTACCAGCGGCCGCGCTGCGAGCACTCGCGCTCGTTGCGCGTGAAGCCGACCACCGGCAGCGCCAGAGCGGCGACCAGCACCAGCATGCCGGCCAGGCGACCGTGGCGGCGCAGCGCGCCGTGCGCGGCGAGCAGGGCGAGGCCGAGGAGAAGCGCCAGCGGGATGTACGAGTAGCCGAGGTACGGCATCTGCAGCGACCATTCGAGGCGCGCGGCGGCCCCAGCGAAGGCCGCGCTCGCCGGCTGGAAGAGGGCCGAGAGCGCGAAACCCGCGCCGAGCACCACGAGCCACGGTCGGTGCGTCGGATCGCCGCGCGCCCGCCAGACGAGCACCAACAACAGCGGCCAGGCCAGGACCGTGAAGCTGCGCGAGCTCTCGAGCACATAGCGGCCGGCGAATCGCCCGAGCAGACCGAGGGCTGACGCCTCGTCGCTCGACACATCGTCGAGAGTCTGCGCCTCGCCGGAAATCGGCAAGGTCGCCGGATGGGTGCTGACCAGCCGACCCAGGGTCCCGAGTAGCTGGTCGGAGAGCGGCCCACGGTACGGCGAGCGATTCACCGAGTAGTAGAAGCCGTCGGCGGTTCGGGTGTAGCCCCAGTTCATCGGCGGATTGGTGCTCGACGCAGTCGGCATGTAGGCGTAGGGCAACAGGCCGAGGGCGATGGTCGGCACCAGAGCCAAGCCGAGCCGCCAGTGGCGTGGACGGCCGCGAAGCAGGAAAAGCGCGACCAGCACCAGGAGCACCAGCTGACCGCTGCGCATCGCGGTCTCTCGGGTCAGCGCCTGGTCGGCGAGCGCAGCGAACCCCAGGTAGAACAGCGCCCCGGCGGCCGACGACCAGGCGATGAGCTCCCACACCACGTCGCGACGCAATCGGTATGCGAGCAGGAACGGCAGCGGCGCCAGGGCGAGCATCAGGTGGTGGTTGCTCATGCCGAGCGCCAGCACGAAGACGCAGAGCAGGAAGCCGCGCAGATCAGCCGGCGACAAGAACCAGCGATAGAGTGCCCACCAAAAAACGGCGGCGAGCAAGATGTGCAGGGTGTAGACCTCGGCGAAGACCGCCTGGCTCCACACCGAGACGCTGAACGCGAAGGCCAGGGCGACTCCGACCGAGACCGCGACCGTCACACCGCGCGCGGCGCCGGCGGCCCGCCCCATGTGGTGCATCAGCGCCGCCACCAGCCCCGTCGCCAGCGCGGCGCACACAGCCGAGAAGAGGTTCACCTCCCAGGCTCCCGGACCGAGCGGCAGCAGGCTGAAGAGGCCGGCGAGAAGAGTCCACAGCGGGTAGCCGGTCGGGTGTGGAACGCCCCATTGGAGCGCCGCGACGATCAGCTCGCCGGAGTCTTTGAACGTCACACTGGGCGCCAGCGTGTAGCCGTAGACCGCCAGCGAAAGCGCTCCGGCGAGCGTGGCGGGCAGAGCCTCGGCGACGCCCAGCGGCGCCGCCAGGTGGCCGAGACGAGACCGAAAATCGATGCGGAGTCGGGTCATAGCGGGAGGCGAATCCTACCATCGACACGGGCTTTCGCAGCCGGCGTGAGCCCGCTATTCTCAGGCCCTGGCGCATGTCCCAGGCCGTGCGCATCGAGCCACCGCCGCGAACCGATCCTCGACTTCCGAGACACGTGATGCTTCAACGTTCCGCCCTGCCGACTTCTCTGCCGCCGACCCTTCTTCTCACCCTGCTCGCCCTCGGGTCTGCCTTCCTGCCGTCGCTCGCGCACGCGCAGGTCGCGGCCGACGACGCGGCAATCGATCGACTCATCGCCCTGACCGCCCTCGGCAACGAGCTGGCGTACGACCTCGCCCAGAGCCGGCGGTTCGTCGCCGCCGACTGCGCGGCGCGTAGCGGCTGTCGCGCGTACGAACCAGAGGTCGCCGCAGCTCTCAACGAGGCGCAGACCGACCTGCGGCTCGGGCCGCTGGTCCGTCCCCAGGTTCTCGAGCTGCTCGAGACCATGGGCGACATCGAGCGCAGCGAGCTCTTCGCGTTCTACGAGTCGCCCTTCGGGCGTCGCATCGTCGAGCTCGAAACCGCAGGTCGGTCGCCCGAGTCGCTCGACGAGATCGCGACGCGCGGCGAGGAGATCTACCAGCGCCAGTCCGACGAGCGGATCGCGCTCTTCGAGGCCATCGACTCGATGTCCGACGCTTCGGCGAGCGTACGCGTCAACGCACGGAGCGCACTCCGAATCGCCGAGTATCTCGAGCGGCGAGCCGACGAAGCCGGGCGACCGCACCGACCGGCGACCGAGCCGGACATCGACGAGCGCTCTCGCCACCGCTTCCACCAGCGTCTGGCGCTGACCTACGAGCCGCTGGCCGACGAGGATCTCGAGCAGTACGTCGAGTTTCTCGAAGGGAGCGCCGGCGAGTCGTGGGCGGCAGCGCGCCGCGAGATTCGCCAGCGGGTCGTGTCGGCCGACGGCGAGCGGCTGCTCGACGCGATTCTCGGCCGCATCGACTGAGCCGCGCCCCTGCCGCTGCAGACGTACGCCTCAGAAAACAGGCGTCTCAGAAGACGAAATTGGCCCAGGGATGCTCGGCGCCGGCAATCAGGCTGAGGTCGCCGGCAGCGGTCACATCGAGGATCGGGCCGAAGGCGCTCGTGCCGAGAATGTTGTAATTGGTGACGTTGCCCGAGGCCGTGTTTCGAATGATCAGGCAGCCGCTCGAGGTAACCTGGATTCCGACCTGGTCGTTGTCGGTCACCTGGTTGCCTTCGACGTGGACATCGGTCGACGAGATGCGAATGCCGTCGAGGTCGTTCTCATGGAACTTGTTGCCGATCACCCACGAGTTGGCGAAGGTGCGCACGCCGTGACCGCTGTTGAGGCTGCCGATGCAGCTACGGATGATGCAGGCCGACGCCATGTCGAAGCCGTTCGAGACGTTGTCGTAGGCCACTGAGTTTACGACTTGGCCGCCGAGCGCCACGTCGAAGCCGAAGATTCCGTTGTCGCTGGAGACACAGGCGTCGATGATGCTGCCGGCGGCGACATCGAAGCCGTCGGATTCGTTGTCGAACGACGCGCTGTTGATCACGGCGCAGCCTTCGCTGGTCTGGATGCCGTTGTCGCCGTTCTGGCCGGCGGTCGAGTGGAAGATCACCGTGCCGTCGTCGCCCTCGATGCCGTCGATACCGTTGGTGAAGGCGGTGACGCGGACCATCAAGTTGTTGAAATCACCGACCAGACCGTCGCCCTGATTGGCGCGCACGTGCAAGTCGCTCCAGATCGAGAAGTCGGCGTTCAGCGCGTTGATCCCATCGCCGTTCCACCCGATCACACCACCGTTGCGCACCTTGATGTTCGTCTCGGAGCCGAGCACCACGATGCCGTCGTCGCTCGGAATGCCGGTGAACTGGGTACCGTAGAGGTTGTAACCCATCATGTCGATGGTCACGTCGCTGGCGTCGATCGTGATGCCGTCGCCGTTGTTGGTGGTGTTCGAGAGATTGCCGACCAGGTAGTACGTGCCGGGCACGTTGATGGTGAATGGCAACGAAGTGATCAGATTGCCGGGACGGACACGGTTGAAATCGACTTCGAAGCGGTTGGTGGTCGCGGTCTCGACCAGCTCGAGCAGCTTGGGATCGACCGACGCGCTGGGTCCGGTGCCCATCGCCGCCGACGATCCGCTCCAGCCAAAGTTGTCGTAGAGCGCCGTCGGCTCCGATGCCGTCGCCAGGGACGACAGGTCGACGCTGTTCGTGATGCCGGCTTCGACGATCTCGAGCACGTTGGCGCCGGTGAGCACCGCGCTGGTGATCAGCTCGTTGGTCGGCACCGTGTCGAGGTCGTTGATGCCGTCGATCGGCGACAGGTCGACACTCAGCGTGCCCGACGAGTCGGTGACCTGGAGCGACGTTCCGACGAGGGTCAAGGCGGTGTTGTTGTCGTCGAGGCTCGACAAGTCGGCCGACAGCGTGCCGCCGCCGTCAGTGAGCTGCAGGTTGTTGCCCGAGAGGACGAAGGCGGAGTTCTGCAGCGGCGTCACATCGACCTGGTTGGTGATCCCGCCTTCGACGATCTCCAGCGTGTCGTTGCCGTTGGTCAACGTCGCCGCCGTGATCAGCTCGTTGGTCGGATCGAAGTCCGGATCGTTGACGCCGTCCTGGAGCGACGACAGGTCGGCGGTCAGCGTACCGCCGGCATCGACCAGCTCGAGGTCCGTTCCCGAAAGCGTGAGCGACGTGTTCAGCTCGTTGGTCGGGTCGGCGTCGGCATCGTCGCCGAGCGCGCTCAGATCGACCGACAGTGTGCCGCCGCCGTCGGTCAGGCTCAGCGTCGAGCCGGCGAGGCCGAGCGCGCTGTTCTGCAGCGGCGTCACGTCGACCTGATTGGTGATCCCACCTTCGACGATCTCCAGCGTGTCGTTGCCGTTGGTCAACGTCGCCGCCGTGATCAGCTCGTTGGTCGGATCGAAGTCCGGGTCGTTGACGCCGTCCTGGAGCGATGACAGGTCGGCGGTCAGCGTGCCGCCGGCGTCGGTCAACTCGAGGTCCGTGCCCGAGAGGGTTAGGGTCGTGTTCAGCTCGTTGGTCGGATCGGCGTCGGCGTCGTCGCCGAGTGCGCTCAGATCGGCCGACAGCGTGCCGCCGCCGTCGGTCAGATTGAGCGTCGAGCCGGCGAGGCCGAGCGCGCTGTTCTGCAGCGCCGTCACGTCGACCTGGTTGGTGATCCCGCCCTCGACGATCTCCAGCGTGTCGTTGCCGTTGGTCAACGTCGCCGCCGTGATCAGCTCGTTCGTCGGATCGGCGTCGGCGTCCTCCACCGGCAGGGTCGAGAGATCCGCCGTCAGCGTGCCACCGGCGTCGGTCAGCTCGAGGTCCGTGCCCGACAACGTGAGCGACGTGTTCAGCTCGTTGGTCGGATCGGCGTCGGCATCGTCGCCGAGCGCGCCGAGGTCGGTGGTCAACGTGCCGCCGCCGTCCGTCAGGCTCAGCGTCGAGCCGGAGAGGCCGAGAGCGCTGTTCTGCAGCGCCGTGACATCGACCTGGTTGGTGATCCCACCTTCGACGATCTCCAACGTGTCGTTGGCGCCGACGAGATTGGTGAGGTTGGCGCTCGTGATCAGCTCGTTGGTCGGATCGGCGTCGGCGTCCTCCACGGGCAGCGTCGAGAGGTCCGCCGTCAGCGTGCCGCCGGCGTCGGTCAGCTCGAGATCCGTGCCCGAAAGAGTGAACGCGGTGTTCAGCTCGTTCCCCGGATCGGCGTCGGCGTCGTCGACGCCGTCCTGCAGCGGCGACAGGTCGGCCGACAGAGTGCCGCCGCCGTCGGTGAGCCGGAGCGTCGTGCCGTCGAGGATCAGGCCGGAATTCAGCAGCGCCGTCAGATCGACCAGGTTGGTCACCTGGCCGCCCTCGATCAGCTGCAGAATATTGCTCGCCAAGGTAGCGCTGGTGATCAGCTCGTTGGTCGGATCGGCGTCGGCGTCGTCAACGCCGTCGGGGATCGTCGACAGGTCCGCGACCAGTGTTCCGCCAGCGTCAGTCAGCTGAAGATCCGTGCCCGAGAGGGTCAAGGCGGTGTTGAGCTCGTTGGTCGGATCCATGTCGTCGTCGGCAGCGACCAGGGACGCCAGATCTTGGCTGAACGTGACGCCGCCCTCGGTGATCTCCAGGACCGTCCCGCTGAGCGTCACCGACTGGATCGCCAGGTCCGCCGCCTCGGAGCCGTCGACCGTATCGGCGTCGGCCGCTTGCTGCGCGAAGAGCGCGCCAGGCGTCGAGGTCAAGGGCTGGCGCGGATCGAGCGGCGCGAAGGCGCCGGGGTCGCCGGCCGGACGCAGAGCGATCTCGAGCCATAGGGGCGTGCCGTCGAAAATGGCCCCGAAGTCGAGATCGACGTCGAAGAGACCCTCCGCCACCGCGACGGCCGGTCGGTCGACCGTCGGTCCGACCTGCAGCCCACCGGCCGCGGCGTCGAAGAGGACGAAGCGAATGTCGAACGAGCCGCTGAACGGCGCTCCGTCGACCAGCAGCTCTCCCTGGTAGTTGAACGAAGTCGCCTGGCTGTGGACCGGCGCGCCGACGAGAACGAAGAGCGCGAGGGCGACGGCCGCCACCAGTCCGGTCGCCACACCTCCGCCGGGCGCCGCGTGTCCCCTGCTCTGCGTCGTGGTCTGTCGGTTCATGCTGCGCATTGCGTCGCTCTCCGCTCGATCGACGGCTGTCTCGTTCGTTGAAGCATCAGAACTCGAAATTGACCCACGGATGGTCGGCGTTGGCGACCCCGGAAATGTCGCCGGCATTGGTCACGTTGACGATCGGCCCAAAGGCACAGTTCTCGTCGATGAGGTAGTTGGTCAAATTGCCGGCGGATGTGTTCTTGACGATGAAGCTGCCGCTCGCCGTCGCGTGGATACCGACTTGGTCATTGTCGGTCACCTGGTTGCCTTCGACATGACAGTCGGTCGACGAGATGCGAATACCGTCGAGGTCGTTCTCGTGGAATTTGTTGCCGATGATCCACGAGTTGGCGAACATGCGGACACCGTGACCGTTGTTCAGACTGCCGATGCAGCTGCGCAGGATGCAGGCGGACGCCATGTCGAAGCCGTTCGACATGTTGTCGTAGGCGACCGAGTTCACCGCCTGGCCGCCGAGAGCGATATCGAAGCCGAAGACGCCGTTGTCGGTGGCCGTGCAGGCATCGACCAGCGACCCCGCACCGACGTCGATGCCATCGGTCTCGTTGTCGAAGGAGGCGCAGTTGATCACCGAGCTTCCTTCGCTGGTCTGGATGCCGTTGTCGCCGTTCTGGCCGGCGGTGGAGTGGAATATCACCGTGCCGTCATCGCCTTCGACACCGTCGAGGCCGTTGCTGTAGGCGGTGATCCGCACCATCAGGTTGTTGAAGTCGCCGACCAGGCCGTCACCGTCGTTGCTGCGCACGTGGAGATCCGACCAGATCGAGAAATCGGCGTTCAGCGCGTTGATGCCGTCACCGTTCCAGCCGATCACCGCGCCGTTGCGCACCTTGATGTTGGTCTGCGAGCCCGAGACGAAGATGCCGTCGTCGCTGTTGACGCCAGTGAACTTGCCGCCGACGATCTTGTACCCCATCATGTCGAGGGTCACGTCGTCGACATCGATGGTGATGCCGTCGGCGTTGTTCACCGAGTTCGACAGGTCGTGAATCAGGTAGTAGAAGCCCGGCTCCGTCAAGGTGATCGGAATGTTGGTGATGATGGTGCCGGGCTGAATCCGGTTGAAGTCGATCTCGAAGCGGTTCGAAGTCGCGGTCTCGACGAGCTCGAAGATCTTCTGGCTCGTCGATCCCGGTCCAGTGCCGACCACCCCCGAGTCACCGACCCAGCCGAGGTTGTCGTAGAGCGCAGTGGGCTCCGAACCGGCGAGCGGCAGCAAGTCGACCTGCAGGGTCTGTGCGCCTTCAGTGATCTCGAGCAACGTGTCGCCCGTCAGCGAGGTCGCCGTGATCAGCTCGTTGCCGGTGACCGTGTCCGCGTCGTTGACACCGTCGATCGACGCGATGTCGGCGCTCACGGTGCCGCCGCTGTCGGTGAGCTCGACGGTCGTGGCATTGAGGGCCAGGGCCGTGTTGTTCTCGACCAGCGCGATCAGCGACTCGCCAAGCGAGCCGCCGGCGTCGGAGACTTGAATCGTCGAACCGACGAAGCTGAGCGTGCTGTTACGCAGCGCCGTGACGTCGACCAGGTTGGTGATCCCACCCTCGACGATCTCGAGCGTGCCGCCACTGTTGGTCAGGGTCGCCGAAGTGATCAGCTCGTTCAGCGGGTCGGCGTCGGCATCGGCGACGCCATCCGCCAGGGCCGAGAGGTCGGCCGACAGTGTGCCGCCGGCATCGGTGAGCTCGAGCGACGAGCCGCTGACGGCGAAACCGGTGTTGAGCTCGTTCGCCGAACTGGGGTCGGCGTCGTCACCGAGGCTCGACAGGTCGGTGGCGAGAGTGCCGCCGCCGTCGGTGACCTGCAGCGAGTCGCCGACGAGGGCGAGCGAGGTGTTCTCCAGAGCCGAAACGTCGACCTGGTTGGTGATGCCAGCCTCGACGATCTCGAGCGTGTCACCGCCGGGCAGCGCCAACGCGGTGATCAGCTCGTTCGCCGGGTCGGCGTCGGCGTCGGTGACGCCATCGGCCAGCCCCGAGAGCTCGGCCGACAGCGATCCTCCGGCGTCGGTGACGGTCACATCCGTGCCGTCGAAGGTCAGTCCGGTGTTGAGCTCGTTGGCCGGGTTGGCGTCGGCGTCGTCGCCGAGAGCGGCGAGGTCCGCCGACAGCGTGCCGCCACCGTCGGTCACCTCGAGGGTCGTCCCGGAGAGCGAGACCGCGCTGTTCTGCAGCGCCGTGACGTCGACCTGGTTGGTGATGCCAGCCTCGACGATCTCGAGCGTATCGGCGCCGTTGGTCAAGGTCAGTGCGTCGATCAGCTCGCCCGTCGGGTCGGCGTCCGCGTCGGTCACCGGCAGCGTCGTGAGGTCGGCGGTCAGCGTGCCGCCGGCGTCGGTGACGGTGAGGTCGGCGCCGTCGAAGGCGATCGCGGTGTTCAGCTCGTTGGCCGGATTGGCGTCGGCATCGTCACCGAGGCTCGACAGGTCGGTCTGCAGGGTGCCGCCACCGTCGGTCACCGACAGCGTCGTGCCGTCGAACGCCAGCGCGGCATTCTGCAGCGCCCCGACGTCGACCTGGTTGGTGATCCCCGCCTCGACGATCTCGAGCGTGTCGGCGCCGTTGGTCAGCGTCAGGCCGTCGATCAGCTCGCCATTCGGGTCGGCGTCGGCGTCCTCGACCGGGAAGCCCGACAGATCCGCGGTCAGCGTCCCGCCGGCATCGGTGACCGACACGTCGGTGCCGGTCAGACCGAGCGCAGTGTTCAGCTCGTTGGCCGGATTCGGGTCGGCGTCGTCGACGCCGTCGGACACCGACGACAAATCGACGGCCAGCGTGCCGCCGCCGTCGGTGACCGTGAGTGTCGTTCCGTCGAACGCCATGCCGGAGTTGAGCAAGTCTTGAACGTCGACCAGATTCGTCACCTGGCCGTTCTCGATCAACTCGAGCAGGGTGCCGATCAGCTGGGCGCTGGTGATCACCTCGTTCGCGGGGTCGGCATCGGCGTCGGTGACACCGTCCTGCAGCGGCGCCAGGTCGGCGGTGAGCGTGCCGCCGGCGTCGGTGACCTCGAGCGTGGTGCCGGTCACTCCGACGGCGGTGTTCAACTCGTCGGTCGGGTCCATGTCGGCGTCGTCGACGACCAGAGCGGCGAGATCCTGCTCGAACACCGCCGCGCCTTCGGTGACTCGCAGCACCGTCCCGACCAGCTCGACCGACTGCACCGAGAGATCGGCGGCGTCGAGACCGTCGACGGTGTCGGCGTCGACTGCGGTCGACGACCACAGGGCGCCCGGCGCCGAGCCGAGCACTCGGCGCGGCGCCAGCACCTGGTAAGGACCGAGCGTGCCGGCCTCGCGCACCGCGATTTCGAGCCACAGCGGAGTGCCGTCATAGGCGATGCCGAAGTCGAGCGGCACGTCGAAGAGACCGTCGCGCACCTCGACCTCGTCGGCGAAGACGGTCGATCCGATCTGGGTGCCGGCAACGGCGGCGTCGAAGGCCACGAAGCGGAAGTCGAGCTCGCCTTCGGCCTTGGCCCCGGCGATCTTGATCTCACCCTGGTAGAGCAGCTGCGACGACTGGGCTGTCAGTGTCGGCGCGAAGGCCAAGCCCAACAGCCAGACCGCGAGACCCGCTCGGGCCGCTGCGAAAAGCGATGAAGTTCTCTGCGCGCGCGTCATGGCGCTGTGCTCCTGCGGTCGAGGCGACTCCAACTATCGAAGCGCGTGAATTCTCGCGAGTCTACCGTGCCGGAGAAAGTCGCGCCTCGCCACATCGTCTTCGGCGGAATCGTCTTCGACGGCATCGTCTGCGGCGGAATCGTCGCCTGGGTTTCGGCGGCGACCGGCCCCTGGCTGGCGACGGTGCCGACGACCTGGCTCCAGGCCGACGTGTCACCGGTTTCGAATCCATCGCGGAACAGCGCGCCGAGCGATCGACCCGAGGCCCAGAAGCCGCCCGCGACGAGCCGGTCGCCGGCCGCCGAGGCGCCGACGTCGGGCTGGCCGATCGAGCCACGGACGATGATCGATCCTGTCGAGCGGTCCATCGAGCCTCCGCCGTCGACGGTCGAGCGCGTGATCTCGTAGACGCCGCCGCTTTGCGCTGCCGCGGGCAGGGCACCGAGGCCGGCGGCGAGTCCCAGGACGAGCAGGGCGAGCGCGACCGGCGCGCGTCGAGCGGTGACGAAGCGGCGAGTCATCGAGGGTCTCTCCGGGAGGTCGAGGTCGCGGTGGACCGAGCCATGGCGCGGCGTCGGCGCAACAGCGTCAGCGCCGATAGGGCGAGGACGACGCCGAGGAGCAGCAGGGAGTGCGTGTCGAGCACCGGCACGTCGAGCACCGTGCCGAGGATGATCGGCTCCTCCGCCGTGTCGTTCTCGGGCTGCGGATCGGGGATCGACGTCGACACCGTCGCGACGTTGAGCACCGTGCCGGCGACATCCGGCGGCGACGTCAGCTGCACCGTGCAGAACACGGTGGTGCCGATGTCGAGCGCACCGATCGTCCAGGTCAAGACGTCGGCGACCGGCGGACCGGCGCCGCAGTCGTCGGCGACCCAGAGCAGCGGCGGCGGCAAGGTGTCGATCACCTCGACGTCGACCGCGGCCGACGGACCGAGGTTGGTCACTTCGAGGACGCACACCGGGTCGAAGCCGTCGGTGCAGTCTTTCAGGATCTGCAGATCGCTCTGGCTGCCGCAGGCGACGCACTCGGCGCCGATCGGATCGGTGTTGAGCAAGCGCCAGTCGACCAGAGTGCCGACGTCGCCGGAGAGGCTGTCGGTCACCGTCAGCGTCCAGGTGCCGTCGGTCGTCTCGCCATCGAAGGCGGCGAGCGGCTGGGCCGGCAGCACGTCGCCGGTGATCCACGGATCGGACGACGCCGGACTGCAAAAGGTCTCGGGATCGGTCGCTGCGGCGTCGGAGAACGTGACCCGCACGTCGTTGTTGTTGCATCCCTCGGGCGAGCCCGGATTCCCCGGGCGATCGAGCAAGACCACCGTCGTGCTCGCGGGGCTGGTCAGCGAGACGGTCAGGTCGCCAACCCAAGTGTGCTCGATCGCCACCTCGACAGCGAGGTCCGCGATCGTCGTCGCCGTGGCGATCACCAGCTCGCTAGTGGCGCTCGAGCCGGTGCCGTCGGGAATCGGCACTGGGACTTGCGGCGCTTGCTCCGCGCCGATCCCAAGCGTGATCGGAATCGTGAAGCTGCCCTGGTCGCTGGCGACCTCGAGGGAGAGAGCGACGTCGCGCTGGCACAGCCCGTCGTCGACCACCGCGAAGCGCAGCGGCGCCTGGTTGGTCCCGACCGCGCCGACGGCGAGATCGGGCCACGGGCTGGTCGTCGAGAGCACGGTCACGCCCGCCTGCGCGCTCGACAGCGAGCCGACGATGCCGGTGAAGGCACCGGCGCTGGCGCGCAACGACACGGTGAGCTCGATCTCTTCCCCGGGCTCGATCGTGCCGTTGTCACCCGCCGGAGCTGGGCCGCAGGTGTCGATCACCGCGACCGCCTCGAGCACGAGGAACGGAGCGACGGCGAACGCAAGGTCGTCGACCGCCTCGGCCTCGTTGATCGTCGAGGTGAGCACCAGGCGGGCGATCGGCGTCGGCGACGACACGCCCCAGAACACGCCGGCCGCCGACGAAGCGGTCGAGACGCTGCCGAGCAGCAAGTCGTTCGGGCCGAACACGTCGACGCTCAGCGAGTCCGCCGGTCCTGGAAGGTTGATCGCCTCGAAGCCGACCGCTTCCACCGGTTCGGGGAACGCGATCTCGAGGCTGTCGGCGAGCGTGTTGACGGCGAGGCTCTTGGTCGGGTTGGCGAAGGTGCCGTCGCCGATCAAGAGGAGACCATCGACCGCGTCGGGGCCGGGAAGATCCTGGACGACGAAGCCGTCCACAAGATCGCCAGGTCCGAAGCATGTGCCGTCGCCGCCCGCGTCGAGTGGCGCCGCGCATGCGGCGGTCGCACCCGAGGCCACCGCGCCGGCCTCAAAGTCTTCGAGCACGGCGCCGGGAAAGGCCGCGTCGAAGACGGCACGGTCGGTGAAGACGGTGAGCGAGCCGACGATGTCGTCCGTCGGAGCGGAGGGCGCCCAGACTCTCTGCCCGCGGTCGCCGGCATCGAGGCGCAGCTCGTCGACGCTGCTCTCGTCGGCCATCGCGACCGGGCCGAGCGCCAAAAGAAGAGCGACGCACAGGCCGAGGGTGCGACGAATCGTCGAGGCGCCGCCGGCGAAGCGAGGCGTGGCGCGCTCCCGGTGGAGTGGAACGAAGCGCGGCGGGATTGGAGAACGCGGCGGCAAGCTTGTCTCTCGGTGTCGTTCCGCCCGAACTTGAGTCATCCGGACGAATGGGGCTGGGATGTTGAACCGAGGGTACTATACTCGCGGCCCCTCAGACGCCTCCGATCGAGGCGAAGGCCCGAGACTTCGTCGCTCCCGAACGTCCACACGCAGTGTCATCGTGCATGTCCTGATCCTGAACTGGCGAGATCCCGAGCATCCCTCCGCGGGCGGCGCCGAGGCGTATCTTGCTGAGATCGCGCGGCTTCTGCTCGCACGCGGGGACCGAGTGACCTGGCTCGCGGGAGCTCATCCAGCGCGTTCCGGCAAGCGGTCGAGCCCACCGAGAACCGAACTGACCGATTTCGCCGACGGCCTGATGAATCTCTCTCGCCGAGGTCGATCGTTCAGCGTCTACCCCGCCGCGGCCCTCACCTACCTGCACCGGCTGCGCGGACGCGTCGACCTGGTGATCGACGGCGAGAACGGCATTCCGTTCTTTTCGCCCCTGTACTCGCGCGTACCCAAGATCGCCCTCGTCCACCATGTGCACCGCGAGATTTTCGAGCTCGAGCTGCCGGCGCCGCTGGCGCTGCTCGGCCGCTGGCTCGAGGGACGCCTGATGCCCTGGGCCTACCGCCGCGAGTGGTTCGTCGCCGTGTCTGAGAGCACCCGCCGCGAGCTGCTCGAGCTCGGTGTCGCCGCCGACCGGATGGCGGTGGTGCACAACGGGCTCGACACCCGACGATTCACTCCCGGCACCGACGGCGAGCCCAGCGACATCCTGTGGCTGGGGCGTCTGCGTCGCTACAAGAGCGTCGAGACGCTCCTCGACGCTGCCGCCCGCCTGCACGCCGCCGGCTCGGCGGCCCGCGTCGTGATCGCCGGCGACGGGCCGGAACGTGCACCGCTCGAGCGCCACGCGGCCCGCCTTGGTCTCGCCGAGCGGATCGAGTTCCTCGGCTTCGTCGGCGAGGAGCGCAAGCTGCGCCTGCTGCGCGGCGCGCGCATCGTCGTACAGACGTCGAGAAAAGAGGGCTGGGGCATGACCGTGCTCGAGGCCAACGCCTGCGGCGTGCCGGTGGTCGCGGCGGATGTTCCCGGCCTGCGCGACTCGGTGCGGCACCGGATGACTGGCCTGCTCGTCCCGTGGGGCGACGCGGAGTCGCTCGCCGCCGCCCTGGGCAACCTGCTCCGCGACGACCCTCTCCACGCGCGGCTGAGCGCCGGCGCGCGCGCCTGGGCCCGCAGCTTCTCTTGGCGGGCCAGCGGCGCGCGCTGGCTCGAGCTGATCGACGCGCGAAGCGCAGGCGGCGCGATCCCGAGCGCGCTGCGCCACGACCGCATTTCCTCCCCCACCTCCGACGCCGGCACACCCGCCGACGTCGCCCGCAGTCCCGACGAGGTCGACGCACCGATCCGAGCACGCTCGGCCGCGCCCCAGGAGGCTCCTCTGCCATGACGTCCGACGCCCCGAGCGTGCAAGCTTTCGTCGACCGCTACCTCGGAGACCTGCGCCGCACCGCCCGGGCGCTCGACCCGGAGCCGATCGCGCGCGCCGTCGAGTGGCTGCGCGAGGTCCGCGACGCCGGCGGCACGATCTTCGCCGCCGGCAACGGCGGCAGCGCCACGGTGGCCTCGAACCTGGTCGTCGACCTGGTGAAGTGTGGGTCCTTCGGTCGCAGCCGACGCTTCCGCGCGATCCACCTCGCCGACTCGGTGTCGACCCTCACCGCTTTCGCCAACGACGAGGGCTATGCGACGGTCTTCGCCGAGCCGCTGCGCAACTTCGCGCGCCCGGGCGACCTGTTGATCGCGATCAGCGGCAGCGGCGAGAGCCCCAACATCCTCGCCGCCGTCGAGGCCGCACAGGATCTCGGTTGCCGCACCCTCGGCCTCACCAGCGGCCGTCAAGGACGACTCCGTCAGACGGCCGATCTGCCGCTCCTCGTCGACTCGACGCACATGGGACAGCTCGAAGACTGCTTCTTCGTGCTCAGCCACGCGTTGACCTATCCGTTCATCGAGGCCGTCGTCGACGGCGCGGCGGATTGATCGTGCGGAGCGGCGTCCTCACGCTCCGGAGAGTGTCCCTGGTGCTGGCCGCTTTGCTGCTCGCCACGACGGCCGCTGCGCAGGACGCGCCGGAGACTGCGTTCGACTTCCGCAGCCGTCTGGCGATCGGCGGCGAAGCAGTCGACACCGGAGGAGAGCCGGGGCCGTACAACTTCAGCTTCCGCGCCTTCGACCATCCGGATCCGGGCCAGGGCCGACAGCTCGGGCTGACGCTCGAGCGCCCGCGAGCCGTGCTCGCCGACGGTCTCTTCGTCACCCGCCTCGACTTCGGCGCCGCCACGCCGCGTGGCGCGCGAATTTGGGTCGAAACGACCGTCGTCGAACCGACGGATGGTGAGAACGGCGAGCGCCTGATCGCGCGTTCGCGCCAGGAAGTCGTGGTCGGCGCCGGTGCGCCGCGGCCTGACGAGCCGGCGGTGCCGCCGGCGACCAGCGACGCCGAGATTCTCGCGCGTCTCGACGCGGTCCGCGTGATCCTCTCCGATCGCCAGAGCCCGGGCGCGCCGCATTTCGTCATCGACCAGGAAAGCTTCCGCCGCGCCTTCGGCGTCGGCCAGCCGGTGACCACGACCGACGTCGCCGCCGTGTCGCTGGTCTCCGCCAGTGAGCTGCGCCGTGAAGCGGTGCGCGCTCAGGAGCGCATGCTGGCGCTCGAGGCCGAGCTCAGCAGCCTGCGCTTTCGCGGCAACATGACTCTGCTGCTGCTCGCGGCGGTCGTCGTCAGCCTGCTCGTCCAGCGCGGTCTCGACGCCCGCAGAACCGACACCGACGCGGTCGCCAACGCAGCCGTCACCGACACGGCCGACACAGACCCGGCCGACCCCGAGCTCGCAAACACTGAGCTCGCAGACACTGACCTCGCAGACACTGACCTCGCCGACACTGACCTCGCAGACACTGAGCCCGCCGCTCAGGAAACCTCGCCGACGAGCCCTACGATCTGAGCCGCGGCGGTACGGCGCGTCGTCACATCGATCGCCGGCACGTTCTCGACCGGCGACTCGGCCAGGCGACGCGCCAAGGCTCTGCGCAGCGCGTCGACGTCGCCACGCGCCACCTGCTCGACCGCGTCGCCGAAGACCTCGTCGTAGTGCGGCAGCGCGTAGGCGATCGCCGGCGTGCCCGCAACAAGCGCCTCTGCGAGCACCAGCCCATAGCCCTCTTCGTAGCTCGGCAACACCAGCACCCGCGCAGCCCGCATCAACCCGAAGACCTCGGGATCGGAGAGCCCGCCAAGCAAACGGACATGCGTGAGCCCCTCATCGGCGATCCGGCGCTCGAGGGCCGGCGCCTCTTCGCCCTCGCCCACGAGGCCGACCGTCGCATCGAGCCCGTGTGCCGCGGTCAGAAGATCGAAGACGCCCTTGCGCGCCACCAGCCGCCCGACGAAGAGAACATCGGGTGCCTCGAGCTCCGGCGCCGCGAAAGCTGGCGCCGCCCGGATCGCCTCGACCTCGACGATCGGTCGCTGGATCACGATGCGCCGACGCTCGACCCCGGAGGCGACCAGCTGGTCGACGACCTCGCGCACCGCGGTGAAGACGTGATTGGCGCGACGCAGCAGCCAGCGCGCTGGCAGATCGGCAAGGCGCGAGAGCACCGCCTGCAGAGGACGCCGCACCGCGCCCGCGGCACGCACGTCGCCGAGGTGGTAGGCAAAGACACCGACCCGGGCGCCGCGGAGGCGCGTCCAGGCGGCGGGCAGCAGATCGACCAGACCCGGGGACACCAGCACAACATCGACGGCGCCGACTTCGCGCAGGCGCGCGGCGACCTGCAGCAGGCGCGCGAGATAGCGCGCGACGGCGCCGAGGGTCGTGCGCGACGGGGCGCTGCGATACAAGCGAGCGTCGACACCGGGCGCCAGCCACGGCCGGACCGCCTCGGGCGCAACGTAGATCACGCGAGCCACCGCCTGGTGCGCGGCCAGACCGCCGGCGAGCGCCAGCAAGTGGCGGTCGCCGCCGCTCGGCGTCGCCGTCAGGTACCCACCGTTGACGATCAGGATCCGTAGCCCGCGTGGCTCCGGGTCTCTTGGTTGCTTCGACACCTCGACGCTCTGCTCCTCGACCGGTCGTGCGGCTCCGAGTGTAGTCGCGGCGCGCCGCGCGGCGCACGACGCTGTCGTCGTGAGATGCTCGCGTCGAATCCCGAAGTCCCCACCATCGAGCCACCGCCTCGACCCGCGCGGCTCGACCGTCTCGGAGACCCGCATGTCTCGATCGTCCGACCCTTCCCCCGCGGACGCCCCGTCCCCGGACCTCGAATCTTCCCACGGCGCTCCGCCCCAGGCGACGCGCCGGGTGCCGCACGTCTACGTGCTGATCGCGCTGCTCACCGTGCTCACCGCCCTCGCGTCGCTGGTCGTGCCGTCGGGCGCCTACGAGCGCGACGCCGACGGCCGGGTGATCGACGGCAGCTTCACCTACGACGACCAAGCAAATGGCGAGCGCGTGGAGCGCCCGCGCGGCTGGGAGCTCGTGTTCGCCGTACTCCAGGCGCCGCTGCGCGGCATCGACGAGGCGGCGTCGATCATCGCCTTCATCCTCGTCCTCGGCGGCACATTCAAGGTGATCGAGCGCACCGGCGCGTTTGAGGCCGCCGTGCGCAGCGCCATTGGCGGCCTCGGCGGCGCGCGGGCGCTGGTGATCCCGGTGTCGATGCTGCTCTTCGCGGTCGGTGGCGCGATCTTCGGCATGAGCGAAGAGATCATTCCCTTCGTGCTGCTACTGGTGCCGGTGGTACGCGCCCTCGGCTATCCGCCGATCGTCGCGGTCGCGGTGCCGCTGATCGGCTCGCAGGTCGGCTTCGCCGGCGCCATGATCAACCCGTTCACCATCGGCATCGCCCAAGGCATCGCCGGCCTGCCGCCGCTCTCCGGCTGGCAGTACCGCACCGGGGTCTGGATCGTCGTCACCGCGATCGGCATCGCCTACGTCACCCTGCGCATCCGGCGCCTGCACGGAGCGGGCGAGGACGACGCACTCCTCGACGCCGCGCTACACGAGGTCGAGGGCACGCAGCACGGCCTGACCACGGAGCAGAAGCTGGTGCTCGGCAGCCTCGGCGTCGGCATCGCGATCATCCTGTGGGGCGTTCAGCGCTTCGCCTGGTACGTGACCGAGATCGGCGCCATCTTTCTCGCCGTCGGTGTCGTCGCCGGCATCGTCGGTCGGCTCGGCGGCGACCGGACGGCCGAAGCCTTCGTCGCCGGCGCGCGCGAGCTGGTGGGCGCGGCGATGGTGGTCGGTCTGGCGCGCGGCATCGTCGTCTTGGCCGAGCAGCTCGGCATTCTCGACACGGTGCTGTACGGCGCCGCCGGCGGACTCGCGAACTTCGCGCCGGCCGTGGCGCTCAACCTCATGTTCGTGTTCCAGACAGCGCTCAACTTCTTCGTGCCGTCGGGCTCCGGGCAGGCGGCGCTGACCATGCCGATCATGGCGCCGCTGGCCGAGCTGGTCGGCCTGACGCGGCAGATGGCCGTGCTCGCGTTCCAACTCGGCGACGGCTTCTCGAACATGATCATCCCGACGTCGGCGGTGCTGATGGGATCGCTCGAGGCGGCCAAGGTGCGCTACGAGCGCTGGTTCGCCTTCGCCTGGCCGCTGCAGCTGATTCTGCTCGCGGTGGGCGTCGCGGCGCTGACGCTGGCGGTCGCGATCGGCTACGGGCCCTGACGACGAGGCCGCCCACAACGAAAGCAGGCCGGCCCGTCGCCGGGCCGGCCTTGATCGAGAGCGGGCTCACACGCCCGGCGACGCGATCACGCGATCGGCGTCACATGCACGGAGCGTTCGGCTCGCACGGGATCCGAACACCGATCTTGTAGTCCCAGTTGATACTCGTCGCCCACTCGGTCTGGTTGCCGTCGTCGAACCGAATCAGGCCGATGCCCTTGGCGAACCACCACTCGTCGTCGTCACCGGAGCCACCGACGGCCCGCAGCTTCAAGACGTCGTTGTACCAGGTACCGCCCACATACTCGGCGGTGCTGAGGTCGGCCTGGATCGAGGTCCCGGTCCAGCCGCTGTACATCGCGGTGCACCATTGCCCCTCGAGCGGATTCAGCGGGATGTACGGGTCGATCGATTTCTCGACGCCCTGGACGTACTTCGAGCCGCTCTCCTTGATCTGTCCTTCATTGATGTAGCGCGGGAAGTGACGGCCTCCGCGCTTCCACTGACCCCCTTCGTAGGTGAAGAGCAGCATACCGGCCTCGTTGCCGTTCGAGCAGGTCGAAGTCCAGCTGGTGTCGCGGACGAGGTAGATCCACTCGCTGTCATAGATCATCTGCTCGAAGCTCCACGCCTTGATCGGATCGGCGTAGTTGACCCAGCCCTTGGTGATGAAGAAGCCGGGAAGCCGCTCGCCCACGTTGCCGCCGGGATTCGAGAACGTGCGCCAAGGATTGGTCTTGTTGGTGATCACCGCATGATTGCCACCGGTCGGATAGGTCGGCAGGATGTACGACAGAACGTCGATTTGCTGACCGCCGGACGATCCGGTGAACGTGGCGCTGGCGCTCCCCTGCGTCGAGTTGCAGTAGCCGATGTAGTTCACCGTCGCCGCGTAGGACGAGGTGTGCCAGGTCTCCCAGCCGTTGCTCAGCGAGAGCGGCGTCCACAGCGAGCCTTCGACGGCGTAGAGCGTCACGGTCCCAGGATCCACCGGCACGCCCCAGCCATTCTTGAACACGCCGACGTGGATGTTGGTTCCCGCCGGCACGGACACGCTGGTGGCCCAGGGGTTGGCGGTCGACTCCTGGACGCGAACCTGGATCGAGCTGTAGGGACATGCGGCGGCCGGAACCGCGGCGGCGAGCACGAGGAGTGTGAGGGCGACGGCGGACGCCGCGCCCCAGTGGCGGAAGCTCATAGGTGTCTCCTGAAAACAATCAGAGGCCCGGCGTTGGATCGTCCGTGTCGGGCCGTGGTGTCGCGGACTCGCGATCGAGCTGCGAAATCCGTTCGAGCGCGGTCCACCGCGCCTCCTACCCTTCGGCGAGAACCCGATCGAAAAGCCCTCACCGAGACCCTAGTTTTCTTCGGGCCACCGAGCGCGCCTCTCCGGCGAGGGTCCGAACGTCGTGCTACGCTGGAGTCCCGCCGCTCTTCGACGCCTCCTTCCGCACCCACCGCATGTCCTCGTCGCCAGGCCTGCTCGCCACGCTCGTTCGACGCCTGACGGCCCCACTCCGCGCCCTCGTGCGTCGGCTGCGCTACGCGCGTACCGACGGTGCCAGCGGCTCGATGATCTACGGTTGGACCGAACCGCTCGACGGGCCGTGGGTGCTCGAAGTCCACCTCGATGCCGACCGCGTCGACCTCGAAACGGCGCGCGCGTTCGTCGCACGGCAGACTCTGCCGGAGCTGCGCGTGCTCGGCCTGGTCGATGGCAAGGGATCGAGCGACGCGTCCCCGGAGCAGCCCGAAGCCAAACCTCGGCGCGAAGCCTGGCGCCTCGGGCCGACCGCCGAGGGCTGGCACGAGGCACCATCGCGCTTCGTGTGGACGCACCAAGGCGACGCGCGGAGCCTGCTGACGATCGAGCCGACCTTCCTCGAGGCGGCCGCGACGGTGCTGCTGGCCGAGAACCTGTCGGCGGTGTGCCTGCAGGGTCCGGGCCCCGGCTCCGAGTCCTCGCAGGATCGGGAGCTCCCCAGCGCAGCGGAAGACGTCTTCGCTCCTCCGTTCCGTGCACGCCTGGTGGTCGCGACCACGTCGGACCCTGCCCCGGCCGACCTGCCGATCAAGTTCATCGGCGTCGGCGGCCTTGCCGGCAACGACTCCGGCGTCTCGCGCCGCCGGCGTGGGCCCTACCTGTGGTCCCACGACCCGGGCCCACGCGCGGTCGTGCGGTTGCGCGACGCGGCCCGCACACCGCGCCTGCCGCCGGACCCCGCCGAGCGGCGCCCCTCGCTGCTGGTGACGGCACCGTTTTTCGCCCGCGGCGGCGCCGAGCACACCCTGCTCGAGACACTGCGCGTGCTGGCGCCGCGCTACCGCATCGCCTGGGCGACGTTGGCGCCCCACGTTGCGGCGCGCGGCGACCGGCGCGGCGAGTTCGCCGCCGTCGCGCCGCGGCTGCTGAGCCTCGGCGACCTGGTGCATCCGGCGGCGATGCCCGGGCTGCTGCGCTCGCTCCTCGACTCCACGGGCGCCGACTGCTGGTACAACGCCAACGGCACCACCCTGTTCTATGAGTTCGCACCGTCGATCGCGGCCGTGCGGCCGGCGCTGCGGATCGTCGACCATCTCTACGACCACCGCGTCGGCTACATTGACCGCTACGACCCGACCCTGCTCGACACGGTCGACGCCTGCATCGCCGAGAACCACCCGATCGCCGACGCGCTCGAGGCTGAGCACGGCTGGCCGCGGCGACGGGCCCCGGTCGTCTGGCCGTGCGGCCGGCCGCGCGACGAGCTGCCCACCGGCGAAGAACGTCTCCGGCTGCGTCATGCGCTACGGGCCAAGCTCGGCATCGCCGACGGCGAGGTCGTCGTCTTCACGGCTGCCCGGCTGCATGCGCAAAAGCGGCCGCTCGACCTGGCCGAGCTCGCGCTGCGCCTGCGCGGCGACGCCGGGATCCGCTTCGTGCTCGCCGGCGGCGGCGGCCTCGAGGCCGAGGTGACGACGGCGATCGACGACGCGACGCTGCGCGGCGCGCGCATCGTCCACCTCGGGTTGCGTCGCGACATCCCGCGACTGCTCTGCGCGGTCGATGTCGGTTGCCTGGTCTCGGCCTATGAGGGCCTCCCCGTCTTTCTGCTCGAGTGCCTGCAGATGGGCCTGCCGTTCATCGGCACCAACGTGGGAGACCTCGGCCGCGTTCTGCGCGACACCGGCGCCGGCCCCGTCGTCGACACGCCCGGCGACCTCGACGCCCTCGAGGCGGCGGTCCGCTCACTGCTCGACCCGGCACGGCGCGCCGAGCATGCGCGCAAGGCGCTCGCCGCCGGCGCGACCTTCGACGTGGAAGCCTGCGCCGCGCGCTACGCTGCGGTTCTCGAGACCGAAGCGCTCGAAACCGGCGACTCCAACGACAAGGCGTTGCGATGACGCTTCGCACACGCCTCGAGGGGTGGTGGTGGCCGCGTAGCCAGGGTCCGCGCCGGCTGGCGCGCGCCCTGCTGCGCCGCCTGGCGACGCTCAAGCATCGACTGCGAAGCACCGACGAGCCACGCATCGTCTGGCTGCCGGCCGACGAGACCACGGATCCAGGGTCCGCCCCCGAACCGCCACGCATCGCTCTACTCACCGGCGGCGATCCGTCGACCGCACGAGTCACCGCGGAGCGCGCGGCGGCCAGCGATCCCGACCTGCTCACCGACGATGCAGAGAGCGCCCGCTTCCACCTCGTGCTCGACGACACCGCGGACGATCTGCCGGCGGAGACCGTCGAGGCGCTGCTGCTCGCCGCCGTCGCCTGCGACGTCGACCTCGCCGTCGCCGGGCCGGCTCAGCCCGCCGAGAGCCATCCCGACGGCCGCCTCGTCGGCCCGGGAGCCCAGCTGCTGCGGACGCCGCGGCTCGGCGAGACGGCGCCCGAGCCGGTCGGACGCGCCGTGCCATGGATCGTCGAGGATGATTCCGCAGGGACCCCGCGAGACCGCCACGCGCGGCCCTTTCTGCGAAGTGCCGGCCTCGACCTGCTCACGCTCGACGCCCGACGCATCGTCCATCGACGCGTTCGTCCGGTCGACCACCTGCTCGCCGACCTTCCCCCACGCGGTGACGGCCGGCGCACGGCCCTCTTCCTCCTCCCCTACCTCGCCGTCGGCGGCGCCGAGCGTTTGCTCTTCGACCTGCTCGACGGCCTACGCGAGCGCTATCGCCTGCTCGTCGTCACCATCGAGCCGCATCGACGAGCCCTCGGCCAGACAGTCGACCGCTGCCGGGCCCTGGCCGACGCGGTCTACACCCTTGGCGACTGGCTGCCCCGCCCGGCGCACGCGGCAGCGATACGCTACCTGCTGCGTCGCCACGCGGTCGAGTCGCTCGTGTCGTGGAACGGCACGGTCCTCTTCTACGACAGCCTTCTGTTCCAGCACGGCCTGACGGACGGGCCTGCAGCGCCCCGTATCCTGGCCCAGCTCTACCACCACGAGGGTGCCTGGACGGCGCGCACCGCTCCCCCCGTCGTCGACGCCGTCGACGTGCACCTGGCGGTGAATCGAGAGATCGCCCGTTCCCTGGTCGAAGAACGCGGCGCGGAGGCCGAGCGCGTCGCCCTGGTGCACCACGGCGTCGCGGTGCCGACGCGCGAGACCACCGTCCTCGACGACGGCCCCACCTTCTGTGACGCCCGCCGGGCCCGCCGTGGCGCTCTCGGCTTGCCGGACGATGCCCTGGTCTTCGGCGCCTTCCTGCGCTTTCACCCCCAGAAACGACCGCTCGATCTCGTCGAGCTCGCGCGCCGCCTCGAATCCGACGGCTGGTGGCTGCTGCTGGTCGGCGGGGGCCCTCTCGACGCCGCGGTCGACGAGGCCCTGGCTCGGCGCCCGGCGCCGAACATCGTCCGTCGGCCGATGACGCGCGAGCCGCTGCCGCTCTACGACGCGGTCGACGTCTGCGTCTCGACTTCGTCGTACGAGGGCCTGCCGGTCTTCCTGCTCGACGCGCTGGCGCGGGGGATCCCCTGCGTGGCGACCGCGGTCGGCGACGTGCCGCTGCTGCTCGAAGCCGGCGGCGGCGTCCTGGTCGAGCAGCCCGGCGATCTCGACGCTTTCACGGGCGCGCTGCGCGCGCTCGGCGACCCACGGCGACGGCGCACCGAGGGCGAGGCAGGCCGCGCCGTGGTCGCGGAGCGTTTCGGCCTCGAGCGCTACCGCGCCGACTACGAGAACCTGATCTTCCCGTCCGGAGGCGCACCATGAGCATTCCTCCGCCCGACGCCTCGATCGTCATCCCGTCGTATCGCCATGCGGCCTACGTCGAGGCGGCGGTGCGCAGCGCCCTGGCCTGCGACCGACGCGGCGCCGGCGGTCCGGCGGTCGAGGTGGTGGTAGTCGACGACGGCTCGGACGACGGCTCACTCGTGATTCTGCGCCGGCTCGAGCACACCATCGGCGACCCGACGCGGCTGCGTGTCGCGGCACAGGAGAACGCCGGCGCCCACGTCGCGATCACCCGCGGCCTCGATGCGGCACGCGGCGAGATCCTGTTCATTCTCGACTCCGACGATCTCTTCGAGCCCGAGCGCGTGGCGACGCTGCTCGCGTGCTTCGACGACCCTCGGACCATGCTGGCCGCGTCGTGGCTTTGCATTGTCGACGCCGACGACGCGGAGCTCGGCGTCAAGCACGCCTGGCGCGATCTGCCACCATGGCCGCGGCCTCGGCCGGGGCCGCATGTCGACGATCTCGACGACCCCGAGCTGTCGCTGCTGGCGTCGAACTGGGTCGCCACCACCTCGAACTTGGCCTTGCGGCGCAGCCTGCTCGAGCGTCTCCGTTTTCAGCCGCTGCGCTACGCGCACGACTGGGCCTTCCTGCTCGAGGCCTGCCGCCATGGACGACTCGCGGCCGTCGAGGAGCCTTTGGTGCGCTACCGCGTGCACGAGAGCAACACCTTGCGCGAGACCGATCGCGCCGAGGCCGGCGGACGGGCTCTGATGCACTTCGAGATCCTGTGGCTGCTCGCCCGCCACGCCGACGAGACCGTGCGCCGCGTCGCCGACCGCCTCGACCGGCCGCTCGACACCCTATGGCGGCGCGTCTGGCGCTCGCTGCCGCGCTTCGGCGCCGAATCGCTGCTGGTCGAGCTGCTCGCCCTGCGCGGCGATCGCCCGAGCGTTCCCATGGCTTACGACGCGCTGCTCGACCCGGAACACCCCCTGCGGCGGCAAGCGCTGCGCAAGCTGGCAGAGGCCGCCTGATGAGCCGAACCGGCCAGGAGCTGCCCGAGCTCGGCGTCGTGATTCCGACGCGCGACCGCGTCGATCGTCTCGGCGAGACACTCCGCGCGCTCGACGAGGCGGCGGCGAAGGGCGAGGCGCGGCTCGAGATCATCGTCATCGACGACGGCTCGTCCGCCGCCTCGCGCCGCGCCCTCGCAGACCTGGTCGCAGCACGTGCTGGCGGCGTGCCGCTGCATGTTCTCGAGCAGCCCGCGCTGGGCCCTGCAACGGCGCGCAACCGGGGAGTTGCCGCGAGCCGCGCTGCGCGCGTTTTGTTGCTCGGCGACGACACGCGCCCTGCCCCCGGCGCGCTGGCCGCGCACCGCGCCGCCGCCGAGGGCCAGGACCGAGCAGTGCAGGGACACATCGATTGGGATCCGTCGCACGAGGTGACACCGCTCATGGACTTCCTCGCCCCCGCCGGGCCGCAGTTCTACTTTCGCGGTCTGGTCGACGGCGGCCCCGTCCCGTTCACCGCCGTCCTCGGCTCGAACCTGGCGGCGCCCCGCGGCTGGTTGCTGCGCGAGCCCTTCGACGAAGGCTTTCCGCATGCCGCGGTCGAGGACACCGAGATGGCCTGGCGCTGGCGACGCCGTGGCTGGCCGGTGATCTACTCCCGCGCCGCCGTCTGCTGGCACCATCACCGCTACGCCGAGCTCGAGCCCTTCCTGGCTCGCCAACGCCGCGCCGGCGCGTCGATTCGCCACGCCGTCGCCCGTCACCCACGCCTCGCCTGGCCGCTCGTGCTGCAACCGCTGGCGGCCACGCCGGTGGTCGCGCTCCGCCACGTGCTGCGCGGCGGTGATCGTCAGCATCTGCGCTGGGACCTCGCCTGCCGCCGCGCGCTCTTCTCTGGAGTGTTTTCCGGCCTTCTCCGGCGCCTGCGTTCCTGACGGCTCGAAGCCCCGCTGAGTCGTTTCCCATCGGCCGCAGCCGACCCTGTCGGCTGAAGCGGGCGAAGAGCTGCTGCACTGCGAGATCGAATCGATCGCCAGAAAAGGCGTCTCAATCGTCGGCCGCGTCGAGGCCATGGCGCCGCGCCTCGAGCGCCGCGCGCAGCGACGGCTGCGCCAGCTCGGCGACGCTCAATCCGGCGGCGACGATGTCGTCTTCGCTCAGCGCGCCGCAGGTGTAGCCACGGCGAAAGAAGGCGAGCAGGCCGCGACTGCTGGCCTCGTCTTCGAAGCGCCCGGCCGGCCGCGCGACGTGCAGCGCGCGATCGATCGCCGAGCGCAGCCGCCGCGTCGAGTCGCGCAGCCGTTCGAGAAAAAACGAGTACACCGCCGCGTAGCGGATCGGCAGCTGCGCCGGATGCAGGTCCCACCCCCGGTACACGCCGAGAGTCAGAGCATGGCGAATGTCGTCGTGGTTGAGTTTCGAGACGCGGTGGACCATCCAGCGGTTGCGTCTCTCCTCGCGCTCGGTCAGCGGCGGACCACCGCTCGCTTGGCGGTACGGCGCGATCGGCAGATGATGGCTCGGGCCGTCGACCAGATCCACCGGTCGACCGGCCAGCGAGGCCTTGATCACGTGGCGCGCATGGTCGCACGACGGATGACGCGGTCCGTGCTCGGTCGACACGATGTCGCAGGCGGCCGCATAGTCGTGCAGGTCGAGGTGCACGCTCGAGCAGCGACCGGCAGACGCGTCGAGCAGCGACGGCAGGCGATGGCGCCCCGCACCGTCGAGCAAGGCATCCGGTGAGTCGATCGTCAGCTCGATGCGCAGCGCGCCGCCGACGAGGCCGAGATGCCGCTCGACCAGCTCGAGCATGTGCGCCAAGGCCTCGATCTCGTGCACCGAAGAGGCCCTCGGCAAGGCGACGGTGAACTCCGACGGCATCGACGTTTCGACGTCGAGCGCCGCACACCGCTCGGCGAGCTCGGTGAAAAAGAGGTCGAGAGTGCGGGCGGAGCGCCGGCGCCCTGCGCCTCGGAACGAGCGCAAGCGCAAGCCGAGCCTAGGTGGCAGGCTGCCGGCCTCGAGGCCGAAAGCTACTTCCTGCGCCGCCTGGCGCGCCAGGTCGTCTTCTTCCTCGTCGTCGCGGCGGCCGAGTCCCTGCTCGAAGTCGATCCGGTAATCCTCGACCGGCTGCTCGACGAGCTTGGCGCGCACGCGGCGATAGACCGAGGCTGCCAAAAATGTTCCGAGGTCAGCCTCGTCGACCGTCAGCGGATCCTGTTCCAGCCGCGCGAGCACGGCGAGCCGCGGGTCGTCCGGGCGCGGCAGGCTCTCGAAGCCGCGCAGCTCGAGCGCCTCGGCCAGGTCGACGAAGGTCGGAAAGTAATGATCGAAGTGGCGCAGCGCCCAGCGGCCCAGCTTGCGCGCGGTCGTGGCTTCGAAGAGGTGCGCTCCGCCGTACACCGTGTGCAAGGGTCGCCGCGTGGCGCTCGCTCGGTGTCCGCTCGATGCGGCCTCCCGTTCCTCCGCGTCGTCGAGAGGCGAGAAAATCTCGCCCAACGTGGAGTTGTCCAGGATCACTACACTCTCCCGAATCGCACCGAGCGGGACGACGCACGAACGCACGAGAAACGCAGAACAAATGAAGCGAGGCACCGAGACGACGGCAGGACGCGATGCCCAGAGCGACGCTATCACGCCGGGCAACGGGCGGCACGCTATGATCGTTTCGATGCCGACCACCCTGCCGCCGCGCCGCCCGCCCGAGCCCGATCGAGGTCCGGCGATCGACGAGGCATCCGCCCGCGGCGGCGGGCGCTCGGCGTTGCACGGTGTCCAAGGCGTGATCCTGGCGACGACGTTGCTCGCCATGCTGGCGGTGGTGTTGCTGCCGATCGTACGCCCCGACGGCGGGCGCACCGCGCCGCTGACCGTGGTGGTGGCCCCGCCGTCGCTCACGCGCTCGGGCGAGGTGCCGGCCGAGCATGCCGCGCGTGTCGCCGAGGCGGCGCGCGACGCGCTGCTACGCCACCTCGTCGGACGCCGGCTGCTGCTGCCGAGGCCGGTCGACGGCGATGGCAGTGCGCCGCCCGCCGAGCTGGCGCGCGCCGTCGGCGCCGAAGAGACTCTGTTCCTGGAGCTGCGCTGCTCAAGCGTCGAGGCCTGCCGGGGCGTGCTCTTCCGTGTCCGCGCGGTCGACGGCAGCCGGCAGTGGCAGAAAGGAAAGATCGTTCTGCCGACCGACGATCTCCGCGCGATCGACCAGGTGCTCGGCCGCGAGGTCGAGATCGCCTTCCTGCGCTTTCCGCGCCACGACCAGGCGCCGCGCCTCTACGCCGAGGCCGACGACTACGCCAGCTACCTCGATCTGCGCCGGCGTCTGCGGACCGGCTTGCCGGCGGTCCGTCTACTGCCCGAAGCGCGCGAGCTCGTGGTCGGCTCCCCTCGCTTCGCCGACGGCTACCAGCTCATCGCCAACCTGCAGCGGGTCACGGTGAATGGGGCGGCGACCGATCCGCACGAATCGGAGACGCTGGTCGCAGCGATCGAGAACCTCGAGCGCGCCCATGCCATCGCGCCCGCCGATCCGCGGCCGCTCGAGAGTCTGGCCGAGCTCTATGCGCTGCTCGAGCGGCCGGAGGCCGCCGAGACGGACGCCAGGCTCAAGCGCCTGCGCAGCGAGCGTCGCTGGCTGCCGCGACCGGAATGAGCGAGCCGGAGGACGCCGGGACGACTCCACCGACCCGGTATGATCGCCGGCCATGGAGCTGCTGCACCAATTCGACCGCTACCGCGAGCTGATCGACGATTGGCCCGCCTTCGTCGACGCGTGCACCCGGCCGCTGCCGGCCACGTTGTGGATCAACACGCTGCGCCTCGACCGCGACGCGGCGCGCGCGCGGCTGGAGCTGGAAGGCGTCGAGACCGCACCACTCGCCTGGTACGCCCGCGGCCTGCGCGTGCTCGGAGACGGCCGCCCGGGCAAGACGCTCGCGTACATCACGGGTAGCTGTCACATCCAGGAAGAGGTCTCGATGCTGCCGGTGGCTCTGCTCGCACCGCGCCCCGGTGAGCGCCTGCTCGACCTGTGCGCCGCGCCGGGCAACAAGACGGTGCAGGCCGCGGTGCACATGGACGACCAGGGCACGATCGTGGCGAACGATCTCCACCGCCGTCGGCTCGGCATGGTGGTGCGCAATCTCGAGCGCATGACCCTCACCAACACCGTCGCCACCCGCTTCGACGGCAGCAGCCTGCCGCGCGCAGTCGGCGAGTTCGACCGCGTCATCGCCGATGTCCCGTGCAGCTGCGAGGGCACGGTACGGAAGAATCTCGAGGTCTTGCGCCGCGACCACGACGACCGCTGGGTGGGCGCGCAGATCGCGCTGCTGCGTAAGGCGGTGCAGCGCTGTCGCCCGGGCGGCCGCATCGTCTACGCCACGTGCACCTTCGCGCCCGAGGAGAACGAGGCGGTGGTCGACACGGTGTTGAACGAGCACCGAGGCGAGCTGCGCTTGTTGCCGACCCGCGTCGCCACATCCGGCGACCTCTCGTCGTCCACCGACGATCCGGCGGGCGAGGCGACGCTTGATCTCGCACCGGTGTTCCGCGGCGATCCCGGCCTGGTCGAATGGCGCGGTCGTCGATTCGATCCGTCGCTCGAGCGTGCGCTGCGCGTCTGGCCGCACCACAACGACACCGGCGGCTTCTTCGTCGCACTGCTCGAGCGGGCGCCCGAGGTCGATGCCTTGAGCCTGCGCGAAGACGAGGAAGAGACCGAGCCCGAGACCGTGCTGCGCAGGATCGCGGCATGAGCGACTCTCCCCGCGATCCCTTCAGCGTGGCGGCGACCGAGCACTTGCGCGAGGTCGACGGCGGCATCGAGTACGGCATTCTCGAAGAACGCTTCGGCATCCCGCGCTCGACCTTCGAGCCGTACATGCTCTTTCGTCCCAACCGCCGGGCGCTGTGGATTTGCCGCCGCGATCTGCTGCTGCCCGAGCGTCCCGAGCCGCATGCGGTCGGCTTTCCGTTCTTCTACATCAACATGCGTTTTCCGCGCCCGACCACCGCCGCCATCGTCCGCTTCGGTCACCTCGCGACGCGCAACGTCGTCGAGCTCGAGGACGCCTGGGTCGAACCTTTTCTGCAGCGCCAGGCGCTCGAGATCACCGGCGCCACCGCGGCTGCCTGGACCGGTCACGGCTACCTCGTCGCCCGCCACCGCGGCCTCACCCTCGGCCTCTCCATCTGGCGCCCAGCCGCCGCCGGCGCCGACGAAGAGTACGCCGGCATGCTCCAGGGCCTGTGCCCCCACAGCTGGACCCAGCGACTGGGAGTCGAGGCCCCCGACATCGACGGCGAAGGTGTTCCAGCCGGGTGACCCGTGGCGCGCACCGCCGAGGCAAGTGAGTGTTCAGCGAATTTCAGCGATCAACCCTCGTCCGGCTCTTCTGGTCGCTGCGCTACCGCGGGAGACAACCTGCGACCTGGCTCCACGAAGAGCTGGTGCGTCGACGCGTCAATCGGCGGATCAGTGGCTCGGAGGATGTCTGGCCGCTCGACTGGTTCGGCTCCTTGCTCGACGAACATCACGACGGCCGCCGCTTCGGGCACGGTGTCAGCCTCGGCTGCGGCGAGGGCGCCCTCGAACGAGCAGTGATCAAGCAGGGACTCTGCCGGTCGATGATCGGGCTCGATCTCTCGGGAGAGGCGGTGAAGTCGGCCAGCCGGCAGGCCGAAACGGCTGGCCTCGAGTCCATTCGGTACCGCCGGGCCGACATGAACCACCTGGCCTTCGCCGCCGCGGACGACTTCGACATCGCTTTCTTCCACCAGTCCATCCACCATGTCGAGGCGCTCGAGCACTGCCTCGAAACGGTGGCACGCGCCCTTCCCGCCGATGGATTCCTTTACCTCGACGAGTACATCGGCCCGTCGCGCGACCTGTGGGCTCCGGAGCTGCTGGCAGCGGCTCAGGCGGCCTTTGAGGAACTGCCGAGCGCGGTGAAGCGGAGACACCGGCTGGAGCTGCCGGTCGACTGGCGAGATCCGTCAGAGGCGGTACGGTCGGCCGAGATCGTGCCAGTGGTCAGTGACTACTTCGAAATCATCGAACAGCGCGACTACGGGGGGAATCTCCTCGCGGTCACCTACCCGTGGCTTGATCTCACCGGCTGCGATCCTGCGGCCCACCATGCCGTGCTGACAAGCCTGCTCGATGCCGAGGACACGTTGCTCGCTGCCGGAGCACCTTCGTACTACACCGTGCTTGTGGCGGCGCCGCGGACAGCCGGCAACTGAGCCGTGCTCCCCTGGAGCAAGCCGACCGAAAAGACCGCGTCTCCCCTCTGAACATGCTCCAACGCTGCCCCACGTCCTCGAGCACGGGCTACTCGTTGGATCACGTCAGAGGGGAAGACCCCTCCATCGGACGAGCAAGCCGTCTCAATACATCGGACCGTCGAGGAACGGCGTGCAGCCGGTGGCGCAGGCGCGGTAGGCGTAGCAGAAGTTCGAGTAGATTCGGCCGTCGTCGCAGATCACTGGATCCCAGACGTCGAGGCACAGGATGTCGCGCGGGCACTCGGTGAAGGCTCCGGTGTCGGCGGGGGCCTGCAGGGCGCCAGCCGGTCCGGTCGCGGTGTCGGTTGAGGTCAGCGCGTAGAGCGCGCCGGCGAGGAGGAGGGCGGTGAGCGCGAGGGCGAGGAGGGTCAGTTTCTTCATCGGGGGGCTCCTTTGGGTTCGGAGTCGACGCCGCGCAGTGCAGCGACGATCACCCTGAACTTTACCCCTTCCGTTGAGCGAAACGCCAGCTCAAACCTCGCCGCGCAGGTACGCCGTCGCCAGAGCGTCGGCATATTCGTTCCACAGCGAGCCGTCGTGGGCTTTGATCCAGCGCAAGGTCACTTTCGGATGGCGCAGGCTCATCTCGTAGAGCGGCTTCACCAGGTCGAGGTTCTGGACCGGACCCGTCTTGCGTGTCCAGCCTCGCTTCTGCCACCCCGCGGCCCACTGGTTGATCGTCTGCACACACAACTTGCTGTCTGTCCAGATCGTCACCTCGGCATCCCTGGGCAAAGACTCGTAGGCGGCGAGAAGAGCCGTCAGCTCCATGCGATTGTTGGTCGTGTCGGGGTCGTGCCCGTGCTTTTGGGCGAGAATCTCACCGTTCTCGACGTGCACCATGCCCCAGCCTCCGGGGCCCGGATTCCCCGAGCAGGCACCGTCGGTGAAGATGCCGTCTTGCGGGCCGCCGGTGTACTTCTCGAGCACCTTCGCGGTCGGCAGGTTCTGCTCGCCGGCGCCCTTGCTCTTGCGGGCCCGGCCTCGGTTCGAGCTCTTGCGCGGTTTCCGCGCGCTCCCGCCACCGCCCGTGCTCTTCCCCTGCTTCTGCTTGCAGGGCCAGCAGATCGCGGGCTGCCAGCCGGGATAGCGGGCGAGAATCTCGGGCTTGACGGTGAACGAGCTGCCGCATTCGCGGCACGTGAAGTTCGTCGAGGACATGGCGGTGCTGGGCTCCACAAAACGGTCGAGGCGGCGCGCGGGGGCGTCACGGTACCACGCGAGGAGCCGACCTGCGCCGCGCCCTGTCGGGGACCGATCGGACTCTCCACCGGGGACCGGACGTCGGCGCCGAGTGGTCAAGCGACCCGGTCCGCCGATCCCCGGCGCGATAGATTCGGGCGATGAGACTCAACAACAACGCACTTCTCCGCCGGGTCGCCCTCATCCTCGCAGTCGTCACGACCGTCTGCGCGCCCGGCCTCTTCGCCTCCGACGGCGTACAGACCCTCGACGGTGAATTCCTCTGGTCGAGTCAGCGCGAGCGCGGCGATCTCGAAGCGACTTTCGAGTCGACCGGTGACGGCGAGTGGAACGTTTCCTTCCGCTTTCAGTGGAGCGGTCAGCCGAGAACCTTTAGCGGCACCGCCACCGGCAGCCTCACCGACGGACCGCTCCGCGGCACCGTGTACAACGAGAATGAGCGTCGCACGTGGAAGTTCGCCGGCAGCTTCAAAGACGGTGTTTTCCGTGGCGAGCACGAGGAGCTGAAGCGCGGGCGGAGTGTCGACACCGGCACGCTGACGCTTCGTCGCTGAGCTCGGCGACGCTGCGGGCGCTCGGCCGCCTGCCGATCACTGCGGTTCCGCGTTCCCCAGCAATGTCCGCAGGTCGTGCAGCACATGCAGCATGATCGGCACCAGGAAGAGAGCCACCGGTGTCGCCAAGAGCTCGGCGAAGGCCAGCGAGACCGCGGCCGGGATGAGGTACTGCGCCTGCTCGGAGGTTTCGAGCATGAGCGGCATGAGGCCGCTGACGGTCGTCACCGTCGTGAGAAAAATGGCGCGAAAGCGGCTGCAGCCGGCCTCGACTAGCGCCTCCGCCAGCGGCATGCCGTCGTCTCGTAGCTGACCGTAGCGCGAAACCATCACCAGGCTGTCGTTGACCACCACGCCCGTGGCCGCCAGCATGCCGAAGAACGACAGGATGCTGAGCGGCAGGTCCATGGCGAGGTGCCCGAAGGCCGCTCCCATGAAGGCGAACGGCACGACCGACATGATCACCACCGGCTTGGAATACGAGCGCAGCGGGATCGCCAGCAACGTGAAGATCAGAGCGGCGATGAATATCGACGCTTTCACCATGCCGTCCTGAACCTCACCCATCTCCTCCAGCTCTCCGCCACGCCGCACCTCGAGTCCGGGCCAGCGCTCCGGCACCTGCTCCAAGACGTCTTCGATCGCCCGCATCACGTCGGCAGCGCCGGTGACCGTCTTGTCGAGCGTCGCCTCGAGAGTCGCCGCACGCTTTCCATCACGCCGAAGAATGGCGCTGGCGCCGGCCGACGAGTCGAGCTCCGCCACACTGCTCAGCATGACCCAGCGGCCGTCCGGCGTGACTACCTTGCTGGTCAGCACCTCGTGCAGTGATCGACGGCGCTCCTCTTCGTAGCGCACGAAGACCTTGACCTCGTCGTCGGCGCGCTGCATGCGTTGGACTTCGAGTCCGCCGAAACCGTCGCCGATCTGAATCGCCAGGTCGGCCAGGGTCAGGCCGAGGTGGCGAGCCTCGGGCTTCAGGCGCAGGTGGATCTCCGGCTGCCCACCCTGGAGATCCGACCGCACATCGTGCACGCCGGCGACCGCGGCGAGACGCTCGGAGACGGCCGACACGGCCTCGGCGAGGGCCGCTTCGTCACGGCCGATGATCTGCAGCGCGAAACCGCCTCCGGTCTCAAAGGAACCGCTGAAGCGGATGTCCTCCACCCCTTCGAGAGCTCCCAGCTCTGCCCTCCAGGCGTTCAAGACGGCCGTCGTGCCCACCGTGTTCATGGCTTCGGGCGTCAGCTCGCCATAGGCTTCGATCTCGCGTCGACCCGCGAGCGCGACCATGACCTTGGCGATCGGCGGAGCTGACAGCCCGCGTTCGTCGGCCAGACGCCGGTTGACCACCTCGGCGGCTGCTTCGAGGCGCTCGGCGCCGCGCAGGGTCAGCGCCTCGGGGCTGCTCGGGTCCATGGCCACGGTGACGGTGATGGTGTTGCCCGGAACCTCCGGGAAGAACACCATCTCGATTGTGCCCTTGATCATCAGCCCGATGCCGAAAATCGCCAAGGCCGAGAGCAAGAGCAACGCGGCGTAGCGATGCTGGAGCACTCGACCAAGCGCCCGGCGGTAGACCGTGCGGACCAGGATCTCGAAGCCGCGATCGATGGCGCCGCGCACTCGCGCCCAGGCGCGCGACAGGCGACTGCGCCCACCGCGGTCCCCTGGGGGCACGGACGCGAGATGCGCCGGCAGGATGAATTTGCTTTCGACGAACGACATCGACACGGCGGTGATGACGATCACCGAGAAGCCCGCGAAGACGCGGGCGATGTCGTTGTCGATGAGCAGCAGCGGGAAGAACGCCGCGATCGTGGTCATGGCGCCGAAAGCTGTCGGAGTCGCCACCCGCTGGACGCCGGAGATCGCCGCCGTGACACCGTCTTTCGATCCCTGCCGCGACTCGTAGATGCTCTCGCCCACCACGATGGCGTCGTCGACCAAGATGCCGAGGACGATGATCAGGCCGAAGGTCGTGATGTCGTTGAGGGAATGGCCGAGGAATCGCTCGCCCATGAGCGCCAGCGTGCCGGCGACCGCGATCGGAATCCCGAGAGCGACCCACAGCGCGAGCCGCCAATCCAGGAACAGGGTGAGCAGCACGACGATGAGGAGTAGCCCCTGCCAGGCGTTGGTGCGGAGCAGCGAGAGCCGATCCTGAATGTACTCGGCCGAATCGGCCCAGACGTCGAGCTCGATGGCGTCCGGGAGCTGCGGCCGGGCCGTCGCGAGCACCTCGTCGACGGCCTCGCGCACATCGAGCAGGTTGCTCATCCGCGTCGTGTTGACGATCAGGCCGATCGACGGTTTGCCGTTGAAGCGGGCGTGCACGATGTCCTGCTCAAAGCCATCGCGGACCGTGGCCACGTCGCGCATCCGCAAGATCTCGCCGCTCGGCAGGGTGAGCAGCGGGATGTCAGCGAAGTCTTCCCGGTAGAAGGCCTTGCCGTCGCCGCGCAGCAGGATGCGCTGGCCATCGCTGTCGAGCGCGCCCGCCCGATAGTCGAGGGAGTTGCTCTCCACCGCCTGACGCACGTGCTGCAGTGTGAGTCCATGGCGCTCGAGCAAGGCGTTGTCCACCTCGAGGCTGACCTCGAACGGGCGTTTGCCGAAGACCTCCAGATTCGAGATCTGGGGATGGGTCAGCAACTCGTCCTCGACCAGTCGACAGGCTTGCTGCAGGGTCTGCTCGTCGACATCCCCCGTGACCTGGACGATCAGGCCGAACACTGAGAACTCGTCGCGGGTGATCGATGGACGCTCGGCCGCCAGCGGGAGACCGACGATGCCGTCGACTCGGATCTTGGCGTCCTCGAGCAGACGCTGGAGGTCGTAGCCCGTCCTGCGCTCGACCACGACCGAGGAGAAGCCCTCGACCGAGAGGCTGAAGGTCCGCCGCACGCCGGGCAGCCCCTCGAGGGCCTGCTCGATCTTCTCGGTGACGCCTTGGCTCACCTGCGTCGCCGTCGCCCCTGGATAGACGACGCTGATCGAGATCGACCGGGGCGGAACGCGAGGAAAGCTCTCGATCCGCATCCCCGACACGGTGAGCAAGCCGGCCAGCAGAATGAGCGCCATCAACAGGTTGGCGGCGACCGGATTGCGCACGAACCAAGCAGCGAGCCAGTGCATCTCAGCTCTCCTCGACAGTTCGAGTGTCCCGCTCGGGTCTCACCGCCTGCCCGACCATGAAGCTGTCGAGGGGGTGGCGGACGATGCGCCAGCCGGAAGCCTGGCGCGGCTCCGCGACATACAGTCGCCCCGGACGCGTGAACAGCGGCTCGGTCGAGAACCGGCGCAGCGTGTCGTCCTCATCGACGTACCAGATGTGCCCGCCACGAGTCAGAACCCCTTCCGGCAGCTCGAGCACTCGATCCAAGGCGTCGCCCCGAAGGTGGACTCGGACGAACGATCCGGGAAGCAGCGGCACCTCGCTCGCCAGCGGGTCGGTCACCGCCAGGTGGAGGGTCCGCATTCTCGTCGTCTCATCGATCGAGCCTCCAACGCGAACGACTTCGGCGCGCCAGCGTCCGGTACCTTCCGGAGCCACCAGCTCGGCGGCCGTGCCGACCACGGGAGCCGCCAAGCGACGCCACTGGATCTCAGACACCTGCAGCGCCAGCTCGAAGACCTCGGTGGCGACGATCTGTGCCACCGCCTCGCCTTCGAGGATCGACTCTCCGCGGCTGACATAGCGCTGTGCGACGAGGCCGGCGAACGGGGCGCGAATCTGCGTGAAGTCGAGCTGCCGCTCCGCCCAGTCGCGAGCCGCACGGGCGGTCTCGACCTGCACTTCGGCGGCCTCGATCTGCGGGCCGCGCAGCACGAGGCCCGACGCGGGCTCGCCCGGCAAGCCCGACGCGCGCCAGCTGTCCCGGGCCTCGTCGGCTTCCGCCCGCTCGCGCACCAGCTCGAGCTCGGCAAAGACAAGGCGACTCTCGGCCTCGGCGAGGTTGGCGAGCCAGGGAGTCCGATCGATGGTCACGAGAAGCTCGCCGGCGTCGACCCTGGCACCGGGCTGCAGATCGTCCGAGACCTTGCTCAAGACTCCGCCGACCCGGGCCCGCAGGGTCGAGGTCCAGCGTGGACGCACCTCGGCGAGGCCGACGATCTCCGCGGCATGGCGTGTCGCGGAGGTTTCGACGACGGTGACCGTCCTGGGCGGCCGCTCCGGTCCAGCTCCGGTCTCATTCTCACCGCCCGCGAACCCGAGCCAGATCAGGACCGAGACCAGAACCGCCGCGGCGCCCAGAAGCACCACTCGGCGTACGAGCACCGCGGACTTCGTTCGCTTCGTCATGACTCGAGCTCCTCGAATCCCGCCCCCACGGCCAGCGCCAGGGTGATGCGGTGGCTCAGAATCTCCCCGTTCACGGCGAGGAGCTGCCGGTGGATGTCCAAACGTTGGTTCTCGGCCTGGAGAAGCTCCAGGATGCTGGCCAACCCGGCCCGATAGCGACTCTCGAACACGCTCGAGGTACGGATCGCTTCGCCCAAGGCTCGGTCGACGTGATGGCGCTGTCGCAGCAGCGACCTTTGGCGTCCCAGGGCGTCCTCGACCTCACCCACCGCGCGCAGGACCACCCCGCGGTACTCCTCCAGCGCGGCCTCCAGCTCCAGTCGGCCGGCGTCGGCGCGGGCCCGGAGCAGGCCACGCTGGAAGATCGGCTGCGTGACCGCGCCGAGCAGGCTCCAGAGCGTCGTCACACTGGCCAGATCCGGCGCTCGCGCCGCCTCTCGGACCAGTTCGCCCCGCAGCTGGAGACGCGGCAGCAGGGCCTTGGCGGCCGCGGCGGCGGAGGCGTCCGCGGCTCGGAGGCGCCAGAGCGCAGACTCCACGTCAGGCCTGCGAGCGAGAACCGTCGCGGGCACCTTGGGGCTCCCGAACGCGATCGCCGGCAAGGTGTCCGCGCTCTGCAGCTCGTCCCGTGGTACGCGGCCGAGAAGCAGCTCGAGCGCACGGTGGGTCTGCTCGAGATCGTCCTCCAGGCCGGCCACCGTCGCCCGAGCCAGCTCGGTGCCGGACCGAGCGGCGGCCAGGTCTTCCAGGCTGCCGAGGCCGCGCCGGTATCGGCGCGTGATGGTGGTCTGCAGGCGCTCGAGCACTTGAATCCTCTGCTCTTCGACGGCGATCGCCTGGCGCAGCGCCACTGCCGCCACCCACGCTTGAACCACCCGGGCTCCGAGCACATCGCGTGCCGCCGCGAGATCCGCGGCCTGCGCGCTGGCGAGCGATGCGTCGGCGTCGTGGAGATCTCCGATCCGTCGCCAAAGGTCAATCTCCCAGCTGACGTCGAGGGCTACGCGGTGCCTCGTCTCGAGTCGAGGCCCACCGAACGCGTCGAAGCCCTGGTTGCTGCGCCCCGCGGAGTATCCAGCCGCCACGATCGGCGATCGCGCGGCGCGGGTCTCGGCGAGGAGCCGGCGCGACGCCTCGAGTCGGTACGCGGCCGCGCGCAGGTCGTGGTTCGCCTCGAGTGCTTCGAGCACGAGCTGTTGCAGCTGCGAATCGCCGACCAGGTCGAGCAGACGGTTCGACAGGGGTCCGAGCGCGGGCGCGTCCGAGAGCATCTCAGCCGTCGCCTCGGCCGTCTCTGTCTCGGCAGTCCCCGTTCCGGCGGCCCAGGACGACGGCAGATCGAGCAGGACCTGCTCGGCCGCCGCCCGTGTCTCGAACGGCGCGGTCGTCGTGCAGCCGGCCAGAACGACCGTGAGAACCGAGGCGAGGACTGTGACCAGAGGCCGCGCGAGAGTCCTCGGGTTCGCTGGAGGCCCGAGCCGACCGCGGCCTCGGCGTGAGTTGACATGGTTCATCGTGCGTCGTCCTCTGAAGGGTCGCGCCGAGGTGGCTCGACACGCGCCAGTCGCTGCGTGATCTCGCGCAGGCGAACCAGCTGCTGGTAATACAACGGCAGGATGAGCACGCTCTCGATGAAGCCGAACACGTACATCACTGCCGAGACGATGCGGCCGAAGCTGAGGTCTGCGGTCGTCGTGACGACCACCACGGTGAAGATCAACAGCAGAGTCAGAGCGGCCCAAATCACCGAGAAGTTCAGCGTCTCGAGGTCCGACAACTTGATGCGCCAGCCCATCAACCGCTTGAAGTGCGGCGGGATCTCGCGCTCTGACGTCGCGGCGAGAATCTCGACCTGGCGCTCGAGCTCGTCGTTGGCGCCCGCGTTGATCCGGAAGATGCGCTCTTCGCTGAGGCTGTAGACCAAAGCCGCGAAGACGATGCTGGCCAGGCAGGCCAAGAAGACCTCGAGGTCGATGAGCGCAATGATCACCAGCGTGCCGGCCAGGTTGATGAGCTGCAGGAGAACGCTCGGAATCGACTCCTCGAGAAACTCGATCAGCTCGGTAAACAGGTGGGTCCGGGCGGAGATCTCGGACAGGCTGGCCTGCCGACGCTTTTCGTGCACCACCAGCTCACCGGCGACGGTGCGGTGGATCCGGGCATAAGCACGGGTGTCGAATACCCGGCGCCCTGCTCCGACCAGCAGCAAGACCCCGCAGAGCACCGTGAGCTCGACGACGCCCGTGACGCGCTCGTTCATCAGGCCGTCCACCGCTCGGCCGATGACCAGGGGCAGGGCGACGAGGCACAGGCCTTCGAGCAGGACCAGGACCCAGGTCAAAGCGGTCAGTCTCCAGAATCGCCGCACCAGGTGGCCGAGCGACACCGCGTCGCCCGCTCCACGAGTCGCGGCCATCGAAGCTTCCATCGTTCTTGTCGTCATTCTAAAGATACATTCATGACTGTATGTTTTGAGTCCTGTGAACTTGCCCTCCAGACGCCCGTCGGGCGACGAGGGGCGGTCCAACGGTGAATTCAGTCAGCGTCGGCCAACGGGCGAGGCGCGAGGCCGTCGAGAAAGCTCTTGAGGTGTCCCGGAGCGTCGTCGACCATCGAGAGGACGGTCGGGTCGGTCATCCAGATCGTGTAGATGCCGACGAAGTGGATGTAGAGGGCGAGGCCGTCCTTCTGCGGGTCGCGGCGGGGGTCGATCTCCCCGAGCGAGGCCAGCTGTCGAAGCGCCGCGACCATCCACTGGACGAGGTCGCGGAGTTCATGGCGACTGCTCCGCAAGAGCGGCTCGAGCTCCTCCACCCATTCGGTTCGATACCAGACGACCCGACTGAACGTCCCGAAGCGTTCATCGGTCTCGAGCCGCGCGAGGTAGTCACAGAGCACTCGCTGCAGGTCTTGGCGGTTCCGAAGGCGGCTCAAGTCCTCGAAGGCCTCGATCGACTCGCCTTCGATGTCGTCCCCAAGAGCCGCGAAGAGATCGGCCTTGTTCTTGAAATGCCAGTAGACCGCCCCCCGCGTGAAGCCGGCACGATCAGCGATGTCCTGTAGAGACGATCGGGTGTAGCCCGTCTCGGCGAAGACGTCCAGCGCCACGTCGAGAATCCTGCGGCGGGTTTGTTCGGTTTCTTCCTTGGTCTTGCGAGGCACTGAGCTCTCCTTCGGCTCAAACATACATCCATGAATGTATCTTGTCAAACACACGTCCACACCACCGTGAGGACGGCTCCTCTCAGGGAATCGAGTACGGCACCGGCGACGCCACGAGCTCGAGGTAGAGCCACCAGCCGTCGACGCCTTCGAGCTGGTCGCGATCGTCGCCGGGCGCACAGTTGCCGGTTCCGCCCGGGAAAATGATCGACAGCGGCTGACCGCCGACGATCGGCAGGTCGGCCGGCAGAGTGACACTGTCGGCATCCGCTTCGGCGAGGAAGCCGGCGATCAAGCCGGGATCGAGCAGTGTCGGCGGATCACCGACGAAGCTCGCCGCGATGCGCGTGGAGCGCAGCGGCAGCTCGACGCCCACCAGCTGGACCGTGATCGGCACCGGCGGCGTGACGAAGCACGGCGCGGCGGGCTCGAGAATTCCCGGCGAGTAGCCCGAGGTGGTACCGGGCACAGTGGTCAGGCACAGGCCCGCGTCGGCGGTCGAGTACGTCGTGACCGAGGTGCCGTCGACGGCCGGATCGCAGCCGGGCGCAGCGGGAGGCGCCGCGCACTCGCCGCGACGGCTCTCGAAAATCGCCTCGGCGGTGTCGACCGTGAGCGGCCGGAAGATCGACAGCACCGAGAGGTCGAACAGACCGTCACCGTCCTCGTCGCCGCCGATCGCCGCCTCGAGCGAACCGTTGAGCGACGGCACCAGGTCTCCGGGCAGCGCCAGGTCGGTGAAGTCGAGGCAGCCGAAGGGGCCGGCGTCGAGGAACACATGGGGATCGCGCAAGTCGAGGTCGGTGGCGCGAAACGCCGTCGCCGGCGGGTAGCCGACGGCGCTCGACCACGCCGAAACATCACCGCTCTCGAAGCTGTCGGCGAAGATGAATGCCGCGCAGGGCGCAGCCGCGAGTGGCATCGAAAGCAGGAGCAAAACGAGCGCGCGGGAGTGGGAGGCCGGCATGCCGCGACCTTACCAGCAGCTGCTCCGTGCGCTCCAGGCCTCGGTCTCGCCGGACAGCGCCGATTCGCAGACACGATTGGTCGATTCGGAGACACGAATCGCAGACATATTCTTCGTCTCGTTGGTACAATTTACCTGCCGCTGACGCCACTAGCTGAGGATGTGCATGGGCCTATCGAGAGGTCTTTGCACCTGAACAACCCCCGGCGGCCCCGTTCACCCCATCCGGGCCGTCGAAACCCGGAGACGCAATGACTGCACGCACCTTCCTTCCGCTCGCGGCTTTCGCCTGTCTGCTCTTCCTCGTCGCACCGACGGCCTGGGCCGACTGCTACCAGAACTGCGAGTTCGAGTTCGACATGTGCGATCTCAACTGCGATCCCTACGGCGGCCCGAATGGCTGCCAGGCCTGCTATGACCGCTACGACGAGTGTCGCGACTTCTGCCAGGAATGCCCGATCGTCGGCACCCGGGTCGACGACCCGGTGCTGGTGTCGTCGACGCCGCTATCGGGCAGCATTTGCCTGTTCGACAACGTCGAGCACTGGCAGGCGCCGTACCCGAAGAACCTGTTCCGGCCGTGGGACCTGCGCTACAAGCAGACGACCACCCGGGTGACCCAGAACTGCGACGGGTCGATCACCTACCAGGTGATCAACACGCAATTCTACAACCAGACCTGCTGGCAGGACACGGACATCCCGTGCAGCACGGCGTTCCTGAACGCGAGCACCCGCTGCACCTTCTGAGTTCGTTGAGCAGCCACCGGCGTCGGCGCGTCAGCGTCGGCGCCATCGGCTGAGCGCCGCTTCGGCGAAGCGCTCGGCCGATCCCTCGTCGTAGGGAAAGTAGAGCGACGGCTCGATCAACTCGAGCTCCATCACGGCCCAGGCTGCCGGGTCTCCCGGAGGCTGGACCAGATCGATGCGGGCATAGAGGGTCGAGCCGTCGAGCGCTTCGAGAGCCCTCGCGGCCACCGCTCGAGCCGCGGCATCGGGGCGCACCGCGCGGATGCGTCCCCCGTGCTCCTCTTGCACCCGAAAATCACCGGTCGCCGGCGTCTTGAGCACTGCGTGGCTGAAGCCGCCGTCGAAGTAGAAGAGCGACAGCTCACCGTGCGCCACCACCGACGGAATGAATGGCTGCACCATGAACGGTCGGTTCTCGAACGGCCTCGCGAGATCGCGTTGGTGCTTCGCGGCGGCCAGCCGATCGAGCCGATAGGTGTGGTCGGCGTTGGCGCTGACCCGCGGCTTGACCACGACTTCGTCGGCATCGAGCCGCTCGAACCAGCCCCGCACCGCGCGCTCCGTGTCGTCGGCCTCGCCGCCGGGCCAGCGATCGACCCAAAGCGTCGGCACGATCGGCACGCCGCGCACTTCGAGATCTCGTAGATAGCCCTTATCGAGATTCCAGCGCACGATCGCCAGATCGTTCTCGAGCCGCGTCACAGCATCGATCCGCGCCAACACCTCGAGAAAGCGCGCGCTCTCCTCCTGGTAGTCCCAAGGACTCCGGATCACAACCGCGTCGAACCGCGACCAGTCGACGTCCGCCCGCCAGGGCACCGCCTCGACCTCGACCCCGCGGGCGCGAAAATGCGGGTACGTCGACTCGTCATAGACGACGAAATACTCTAGATTGTCGGTGCTCAGGAACGCGATCGATCGCATGCACGGAGTGTAGTCGAAGACGAGCGCTCCACGACGTGCAGTCGAGCAGGACCACCTCCGAGGAGACCCCGATGGCCGATCCCCGCCCGCAGACCCTCGCCAACCATGCCAAGATCGTCCCCGCGTACCACTACGCCCTGACGTTGATCCTGGTCGCCAATCTGCTCTGGTCGCTGTGGCAGCTACTCCGCAATCCGGGGATCGACTCCGCGATCACCGTGCTGCTCGCCTTTGGCCTGATGATCATCATGTGGTTCGTGCGGATCTGGCCCCTGACCGTGCAGGATCGCTTGATCAGGCTCGAGGAGATTCTGCGCATGCAGCGGCTGCTGCCCCCCGAACAGCAGGAGCGCATCGGCTCACTGCGGCGGGGACAATTCGTCGCCCTGCGCTTCGCCTCTGACGACGAGCTGCCGGCGTTGGTGCAGCGGGTGCTCGACGGCGAGCTGACCTCGGGCAAGGAGATCAAGCGGGCGATCGCCACCTGGCGCGCCGATCACTTCCGCGTCTGAAGGAGATCCGCGGGAACGCCGAATTGGCGCCGGAACGAATGTTCAGTCTTGACTGAACGAACCGATCGTACTATCATCAGCTCATGACAGACGCTTGCAGCCGCGAAGAGACCATTCAGAGCTTCGTCGAAGCGATGGGGCGCGACTTCGAGAAGGAGTCGATGCCTCGAATCGCCGGCCGGGTCTTCGGCCTGCTGTTGCTCGAGACTGGACCGCACGGACTGCAACAGCTGGCGGAGCGCCTGCGGGTGAGCCGAGCCAGCGTGAGCACCAACACCCGACTGCTCGAAGAGCGCGGGATGATCGAACGAGTGACCCTACCCGGCGATCGACGCGACTATTACCGCATCGGCGAGGCGCCGGGATTGAGCATGCTCGACAAGGCCTCGGAGCGAATCCGGGTCACCCATCAGCTGCTGTCGAGCATGCGTTATCGGCTCGCGGACTGCGCGCCCGAGGCGCGGTCTCGGCTTCGGAGCATGGAACGCGTCTACGAAGCGTTCTTGAGCGCCATCGATCACGCGTTCGACGAGCTCAGCGACACCGGCCCCGCCTGACTTCCATCCTGTTCGAACCCACCGGCGCATCCACTCGCGCCGGGCCGACACGATCGCATCATGCAACATTCTCGACTGTTTTCTCTCTTCGCCCTGGCGATCGCGAGCTTCGGCTGCGCGGCCGTCGGACCCGACTACCAGGCGCCCGAGCCGCTCGAGCCCGACGCCTGGCAACACGGCGGCCGCACGACGGTGCCGATCGAAGCACCCGAGGTTCTGGCCGAGTGGTGGCAGCGACTCGATGATCCGACGCTCACGGCGTGGATCGAGCGCGCTCTCCTCGGCAGTCCCGATGTCGACGCGGCGACCGCTCGACTGCGGCGGGCGCGTGCTCTGCTGACGGTGCAGCGCGCCGACCGTCTGCCGAGCCTCGATGCCGAAGGGTCCGCGAGCTTCAGCGACCCGAGCGACGCGACCGCTCCCGGCGTCGACTCGCAGGAGCTCTACTCTGCCGGCTTCGACGCGTCCTGGGAACTCGACCTTTTCGGCCGGGTGCGACGCTCCGTCGAGGCGGCCGAGGCCGAGCTGACGGCGAGCACCCTCGACCTCGCCACTGTGCGCACCAGCCTGGCCGCCGAGGTCGCCGGCGCGTACATCGACCTGCGCACCTTTCAGCAGCGGCTGCAACTCGCCGTCGCCAACCGCGACGCGCAGTACGACACCTTCGAGCTCGCCCGTTCACGCTTCAACGCCGGACTGGTGAGCCGGCTCGACGTCGAACAGGCGCGCGCCAACCTCGAGCGAACGCGCTCGCAGATTCCGACCTTGCGCGCCGGCATCGAGCGCAGCGCCAACCGGCTCCTGGTGCTCGCCGGCGAGGCACCTGGCAGCGACCAGGCGCTGAGCACGGTCGCGCCGCTGCCGGCGACGCCGACACGCATCGCGGTCGGCATCCCGGCCGACGCTCTGCGCCGGCGGCCGGATGTACGCGCCGCCGAGCGACGCCTGGCCGCCGAGACCGCGCGGATCGGAATCGCCACCGCGGCGCTGTACCCGCGCTTCGGCCTCACCGGCTCGATCGGCGTCGAGTCGCTCGACCTCGACGGCCTCACCGACAGCGGCGCGGGCTTCTTCGGCCTCGTGCCGTCGGTGTCCTGGCGCCTCTTCGACCGTCGCGCCGTCCGCGCCGACATCGAAGCCCAGACCGCGACGCAGGCCGAGGCGCTCGCCGCCTACGAGGCCACGGTGCTGCGGGCGCTCGAAGAGGTCGAGAACTCGCTCGTCGGCTATGTCGAAGAGGTGCAGCGCCAAGAGGCGTTGCGAACCGCCGTGGCCGCGGCACAGCGCGCCGCGTCACTCGCCGCCGACCTCTACCGCTCGGGCCTGCGGACCTTCCAGGACGTGCTCGACGCGCAGCGCACCCTTCTCGATCTCCAGGACCAGCTCGCCCTGTCCGAGGGATCGACAGTGCTCGAGGTGGTCCGCCTCTACAAGGCTCTCGGGGGCGGCTGGACGCCGCTGGCCCCACTCGATTTCAACGACCGCGGTGTGTCCGCGGCAGGAGACTCCCGATGACGACCCGAGATTCGATCCTCCTCCTGGTGCTCGCCGTGGCGATCAGCGCCTGCGGCGGCGGCGACCAGGGGCAGATGCCGTCGAGCCATGCGCCGACGGTGCGCGTCGCCACCGTGGTGGAAGACGCGGTCCGCGATTCCTTCCGTTTCGTCGGCCGGGTCCAGGCCGTCGACTCCGTCGACCTGATCGCCCGTGTGCCGGGCTTCCTCGAGCGCCGGGCATTCGAAGAGGGCAGCGATGTCGAGAAAGGGCAGCTCCTCTTCGAAATCGAGCGCGCACCGTACCTCGCCGCGGTGAGCGCGGCACGCGCCGACGTCACCGACGCCGAGGCGACGCTGGCCAACGCCGAGCAGTACCTCGAACGCCTGCGCTCGGTGCAGGAAGGCGGCGTCGCCGGCGCCGACCTCGACGCCGCCGACGCCGCGCGGCGCGAGGCTCGCGCTCGCCTCGATGCCGCCACCGCACGCCTCGAGGCGGCCGAGATCGACCTCGGCTACACCCAGATCCGTGCACCGATCGCCGGCCGCATCGGCCGCGCGACGATCACCGAAGGGAACCTGGTCGGCCCCGACTCGGGCGTTCTGACGACCATCATTCGTCTCGATCCGATCTACGTCACCTTCAATGTCAGCGCGCGCGACATCACCGACGCCCGGCAGGAATCGGTGGCGGCCGGTCGCGTCGACCTGCCGATCTTCGTGCCGCGCCTCGAGCTCGCCAACGGTACCGAGTATCCCCGGCCGGGCACGATCGGCTTCCTCGACAACCGCGTCGAGCAGGCGACCGGCACGGTCCTGGTGCGCGCGACGTTCGAGAATCCCGAGGGCTTGCTCTTGCCCGGTCAGTTCGTCACCGTCACCGCCGAACGACAGGATCCCCATCCGGCCCTCTTGGTGCCGCAGAAAGCCGTGGTGCAGAACCAGGAGGGGCATTCGGTCTTCGTCGTCGGCGACGACGACACCGCGAGCTTGCGCTTGGTGACGATCGGTGAACGCCAAGGCGACCGTTACGTGATCACGTCGGGCCTCGAGGCTGGCGAGACGATCATCGTCGAAGGCGTGCAGAAGGCCCGTCCCGGCGCGGCGGTCGACCCACAACCCCTCGAGACGTCGTCCGGCGGAGACTCCGACGGCGCCGGCGAGCCCGCGAGCTGACCATGAGCCGATTCTTCATCGAACGTCCGCGGTTCGCGATGGTTCTGTCGATCGTGATCGTCTTGGCCGGCCTGGTGTCGCTGCAGACGCTCCCGATCACTGAGTACCCGGAGATCACGCCGCCGCAGGTGCAGGTGCGAGCGAGCTACCCGGGTGCCAGCGCCGAGGTGATCGAGGCGACCGTCGCCGCACCGATCGAAGCCCAGATCAACGGCGTCGAGGACATGCTCTACATGTCGTCCACCAGCACCGGTGACGGCAGCTACGAGCTCACCGTGACGTTCGCGGTCGGCACCGACCCCGACCTGGCGGCGGTGAACGTGCAGAATCGCGTCGCGCTGGCGACTCCGACTCTGCCCGAGGACGTCACTCGGCAAGGTGTGGCGGTGAGCAAGCAGTCCTCGGCGATCCTGCTCGTGGTCTCACTCACCTCCCCCACCGGCACCTACGACCAGACTTTCCTGAGCAACTACACGAGCATCAACCTGCTCGATTCGCTGGCGCGCGTGCCCGGCGTCGGCAACGCGTCGATCTTCGGCCCGCGCGACTACGGCATGCGCATCTGGCTCGATCCCGACCGCATGGCGAGCCTCGGCGTCACGGCGGGCGATGTCGCCGCGGCGGTGCGCGACCAGAACGTGCAGGCCGCCGCCGGCCGGGTCGGCGGGCCGCCGGGCAACGAAGACCAAGCGCTGCAGATGACGATCCGTGCCGAAGGTCGGCTCGGCGAGGTCGAGGAGTTCGCGCAGATCGTCGTCCGCGCGCGCCCTGACGGCTCGGTGGTGCGCATCGAGGACATCGCCCGGATCGAGCTCGGCGCCCAGTCGTACTCGGGCTTCAACCGGGTCAACGGCTCCCCGAGCACCAACTTCGCCATTTACCAGCTGCCCGACGCCAACGCCTTCGATGTCGCCGCCGGCGTACGCACCGAGCTCGAGCGGCTGGCCAAGAGCTTTCCGCAGGATCTCGAGTACCGCATCGTCTTCGACACCACGCGCTTCGTCGAAGCGTCGCTGCGCGAGCTGGTCGAAACGCTGCTGATCGCCCTCTTCCTGGTGCTCTTCGTGACCTACGTCTTCCTCCAGGACCTGCGATCGACCCTGGTGCCGACGCTGGCGATCCCGGTGTCGCTGATCGGCACCTTCGGCGTCCTCGCCGCGCTCGGTTACTCGATCAACACGCTGACGCTCTTCGGCCTCGTGCTGGCGATCGGCCTGGTGGTCGACGATGCGATCCTGGTAATCGAGAACGTCCAGCGCCACCTGCAGGAGGGCGACGGCGAGATCTCCGCGCCCGAGGCGACGCGCATCGCGATGAAGGAGGTCTCGGGACCGATCATCGCGTCGACGTTGGTGCTGCTCGCCGTCTTCGTACCGGTCGCCTTCATTCCGGGGCTCACCGGCCAGCTCTACGAGCAGTTCGCCGTCACCCTGTCGGTCGCGGTCGTCCTGTCCAGCCTCGCCGCTCTGACCCTGAGCCCGGCGCTCTGCGCGGTCTTGCTCAAACCCGGACGGAAAGAGCCGTGGTTCGCCCTGCGCTGGTTCAACCGCGGCTTCGAGCGTGCCACCTCGGCCTACCGCGGAACAGTCGACCGGTCGCTGCGCCGCCTGGTGCTCGTCGGCGTCGTGCTGGCCGTGCTCCTCGGCGCCACCGGCTTCGCCTATCAGGTCTTGCCGCAGGCGTTCCTGCCGGAGGAAGACCAGGGCGTCTTCATCGTCGATGTGCAGCTGCCCGACGGCGCCTCGCTCTCTCGGACCGACGAAGTGATGCGCGAGGTCGAGGCAATTCTGCGCGACGAGATTCCGGCCACGGAAGAGGTGATCGCCATCGGCGGCTTCAGCCTGCTCAACGGCAGCGCCTCGAATGCCGCGGTCGTCTTCATCGCCCTCGATCCATGGGCCGAGCGGGCGACGCCGGGCTTGAGCCAGGGCGAGCTGATCGGACAGGCCTGGGGCACGCTCGGTGCGCGCATTCCGGAGGCGAACTTCATCGTGTTCAGCTTCCCGCCGATTCGCGGCCTCGGCACCACCACAGGCTTCGAGCTACAGGTGCAGGATCGCGCCGGCGGCACGCCGCAAGACCTGGCGGCGGCGCTCGGCACATTGCTCGGCGCGGCCAACCAGCATCCGTCGTTGCAAAACGTGTACGGCACGCTGCGCACCACCGTGCCGCAGGTCGACCTCACGGTCGACCGCGTCGAGGCGCGCGCTCTCGGCGTGCCGATCGCGGAAATCTTCACCACGCTGCAGGCCCAGCTGGGCTCGCTGTACGTCAACGACTTCAACCGGTTCGGCCGCGTCTATCGGGTCCTGCTTCAGGCCGACGCCCCCTTTCGTCGCTCACCCGACGACATCGAGCGCCTCTACGTGCGCAGCGATGAAGGCGTGATGATCCCGCTCCGCAGCCTGGTGCACGTCGAAGACGCCGCCGGCGCCGACAATCTGGCGCGCTACAACCTCTTCCGCTCCGTCCGCGTGTCGGGCGGCGCGGCACCCGGGGTCTCGTCGGGCGAGGCGATCCGCATCATGTCGCAGCTCGCCGACGAGTCCCTGCCCGAGGGCTTCGAGATCGAATGGACCGGTACGTCGGCTCAGGAGCTCGAGTCCGGAGCCCAAGGTGCTGTCGCCTTCGTGCTCGGCCTGGTCTTCGTTTATCTCTTCTTGGTCGCGCAGTACGAGAGCTGGTCGGTTCCGATCGCAGTGATGCTGGCCGTGCCGCTGTCGATTCTCGGCGCGCTCAGCGCGGTGTGGATCCTCGGCCGACCGGTCGACATCTATGTTCAGATCGGCCTCGTGATGCTGATCGCGCTGGCGGCGAAGAACGCGATTCTGATCGTCGAGTTCGCACAGCAGCAGCGCGAGCAGGCGGGCCAGTCGATTCTCGAGGCCGCGCGCACCGCGGCAAGCTTGCGATTCCGGCCGGTCCTGATGACCGCCTTCTCGTTCGTCCTCGGCGTGTTGCCGCTGGTGATCGCCACCGGCGCCGGCGCCGGCGCCCGCCGCTCCCTCGGCACGACGGTGTTCGCCGGTATGCTCGCCGCCGCCTTCGTCGGCACCCTGCTGGTGCCTCCCTTCTACGCCATCGTGCAATCCACGCGCGAGAAGGTGAAGGCGCGGCTTGGCCGCGGAGCGTCGGAGCGAGCGCCCGGCGCGCCTCAGAAGCTCACGGACACGGCCAGAATGCCGTAAGTTCCTTCGTCGAGCTCGACGACCTGGAGAAGGCGATTCGTCGCGGCTGCGACCGCGTTGGAGAGTTCGCCTGTTGCTGAGCTCACCGAGCCACCGACCCCGGCAGAACTCGCCGACAGTCGGCTGGTCACTTGCTCCTCGCGGTAGCGGTGGAGCTCCACTTTGAGCATGACCTCGGGGCGAATCGCGTAGCGGAGAGCCAGTCCCAGGTCGAGAATCGGGTCGAACTCGACGAATTCGTTGAAGGCCGAGAGGGACACTTCGTAGTGGTTGCCTTCGAGCTGCAGCACGAGCAGAGTCCCGAGCTCACCGAATCGCCGACCGATGTGCGCGTACCAGCTCGAGAGCTCAGCGTCGAAGTCACCACCGAAACCCGGTTGCAAGTCGCTCGGACGGAGCCAGCGATGTTCGGCGCGCGCGAACCATGCTTCCCCTTCATAGACGATCGACGCGAGGTAGTCGTCGAGAGTCGACTCCTCGCCCAGCGCACGGGCGAGACCCACGAGGCCCCCCGACTGCTTGAGGGTCTGGACATGCGCACCGATTCGTAGCCCATCGACCGGCGGATCGACCCAGAGCTGGAAGCCAAAGATGTCGCGCGCCTCGACGGGCTCCAAGACGGTCGGAGCGAGCGGAGAGCTCTCGAAGGCATCGTACTGGCCGGCGTAGGCGTCGACTTCGAGTGCAGAGCCCCCGGCGAACTCGTCGCGATAGGCCCAGCTCAGCCCGTCGATGGTTTCGCTCGTGAAAGTGTTCTCACCATAGACGGCGGCCGATGGACGGTACAGCGGCAGCAAGGTGCCGACATCCCGGATCTCGTTGAACGCCCCGAACGAGAGCGGGAACCGACCGACGCGGAGACGAAATCGATCTGCAACGTTGTGTTGGTAGAACGCCCAATCGAGCTCCACCTCGTCCCGAAAACCGTCGACCACACTCTCGCCATTTCGCTCGTGCGCGAGCTGGACGACCAAGCTTCCGTCGTCCGAGACCCGGTAGCGGAACTGCAGGGCCAGGCTCCTGTAGGCGAAGGTTCCCTCGTCGACCAGCCCGAGCTCGGTCGAGAGCTGCGACGGCGGCGCACCCGGAAGCACGGTCAGATCCGCGGCGGCATAGCCTTGGCTCAAGTGGCCGAAGAGCTGCAGCCGCTGGTCTGGCAGTGAGCCGGATCCCTCAGCAGATCCGGCAGCCCCGAGATGGAACCCAGTGTAAAGGACAAGAAATGCTAGAACGTGGTGACGTGCTGCGAACCGGATCATAGAAGGCCCTCCAAGTACTCAAGCCATGAGAGAATCATCTGAATAAATCAACTCGACACTGAGATTGTCACCTCACGACGGCCAAAGCGCAACCCCCGGAGCGGGAGATCCCTGCCGCTGCCAGTCGATTCGATCTTCGCCGCAGCACGAGCACGGCCGCCGGCTCGACGACCGCGGCCTAGATCACACCTCGGTCCGCGAGGCCGTCGAGGGTTGAGCCGTCGAGGTCGAGGAGCTCGCGGAGCACCGCGCGGGTGTCGGCACCGAGGGCCGGGCCGGCCCAGGTGGTGGCGCCGGGGGTGTCGCTGAGCTTGGGCACGATCGCGCCGACCCGGAGATCGCGCCCGCCCGCCTCGACCGTCTCGAACAAACCGCGGGCCTGAAAGTGCGGATCGGTGAACATGTCGGCGACGCTGTGGATCGGACCCGCCGGCACACGCGCCTCGTCGAGCGCAGAAAGCACCTCGTCGAGCTCTAGACCCCGGGTCCAGTCGGCGATCGCCGCATCGAGTTCTTCCTGGTGGCGGACGCGTCCCTGGTTGTCGGCGAGGCGCGGATCATCGGCCAGGTCGCCGCGGCCGGCGGCATACATCAGCCGACGATAGACCGACTCGCCGTTGGCGCCGATCACAACCCACTTGCGATCACGCGTCGGGTACGAGTTGGTCGGCACGACGCCGCTGATCGTCGAGCCCGACGGGCCTCGCACCGCGCCCCGTCGGTCGTACTCGGGCACCACCGCCTCGAGCATGTTGAACACCGCCTCATAGATCGCGGTGTCGACGACCTGGCCGCGCCCGTCGTTCGCGCTCTGCGAAGCGCCCGCGGGCCTGCGGTCGCGGTGGTAGAGCGCGAGCAGAATGCCGAGGGTGGCGTGTAGCGCCGCCAGCGTATCGCCGAGGCTGAGGTTCGAACGCACCGGCGGTCCGTCCGGAAAGCCGGTGACGTGGCGCAGTCCGCCGACCGCCTCCCCCACCGAGGCGTAGCCTGGGCGAGCCGCATAAGGTCCGTCCTGGCCGTAGCCGGAGACTCGCGAGTAGATCAACCCGGGGTTGGTGCTCCGCAGTACCTCGGGCCCGAGGCCCCAGCGCTCCATCGTGCCGGGGCGAAAGTTCTCGATCAACACGTCGACTCGGTCGGCGAGCCGACGGGCCAGGTCGCGGCCTTCCTCGGTGCGCAGGTCGAGCGTGATGCAGCGCTTGTTGCGACCGAGGCTGTACCACCACAGCGAGGTGCCACTGTCGTCGATCTCGCGCCAGCCGCGGATCGGGTCGCCGCCGGGCGGCTCGACCTTGATCACCTCGGCACCGAAGTAGGCCAACAGCGTGCCGGCGAAGGGTCCTGCGACCAGCTGACCGAGCTCCAGGACTCGCACACCCGCGAGCGGGCCGTGGGATCGATCGGTGGGTTCGTCTGCCATCGTTCCTCCGCCGGCCACTGTACTCGATGGAACGATATGCGGGGTGACACGGTGAGGGCATCACGGCTCGAGGATCGTTGCTTGCTCACCCAGACATCGATCGCCCTCGATCGATCCCCCTCCAAGCAACACGATCCAGGAGACACTCCATGCGACGCTCGACCCTCCTCGTCTTTCTTCTTCTCTGTGGGCTCGCCGCCCTCCCCGCCGCGGCTCAGGACTGCCTCGGCTTCGCACCGACCATCGTCTGCGCCGGCGGCGCCTGTCCGGGCACCGCCGGCCCCGATGTGATTCTCGGAACCAACGGAGTCGACCAGATCCAAGGCCTGGGCGGCAACGACGTGATTTGCGGCCTCGACGGCGACGACGAGATCACCGGCGACGCCGGCCGTGACCTGATCGACGCCGGCCGGGGTGAAGACCGTGTGCTCGGCGGCATCGGCGACGACCGCATCCTGGGCGGCTTCGGGGACGACACGCTCTACGGCGACAACTTCCTCGGCGCTCTTGGCGGCAACGACATCATCGACGGTGGCCCCGACGATGACTTCATCGCCGGTGGGCCCGGACGCGACGAGCTCTCGGGACGCGAAGGGCGCGACGCGATCCGCGGCGGCTCGGGGAACGACCTGATCGTCGGCGGACCGGGCGACGACCCGCGCCTGGTCGGCGAAGGCGGCGACGACCTGATCTTCGGCGACGACGGCGACGACAATCTCTTCGGCGACGATGGCGACGACGAGCTACACGGCGGCATCGGCGACGACACCCTGCAGGGCGGCGCCGACTTCGACCGTTGTGCCGGCGATCTGGGCTTCGACCTCGAGCGCCTGGTTCTCGGTGCGATCACCTGCGAAAGCCAGAACTCGATCGAAGGCGTCATCTGACGATCCAGAGTTGATTCTTGCGGCGCTCGGTGGCACCGCCCTCGCGGTGCAACCGGGCGTACCTTCCGTTCGTACGGTCGGATATCCTCGCGCTCACCGCTCGCCAACGACCCGGAGCTCTCGATGTTGTCCGACCGTTCTCTTGCTGTTTCGCGCGTGCTCGCGACGCTCTTCCTCGTCCTCGGCCTCATCCTTGGGACAGGCCTCGCGACCAGCGCGCTGGCCGCGGACGAATCCGCCGATGACGATGCCAAGCTGAGTGCCGCGACCCTCGCCGGTCTCAAACTGCGCTCGATCGGCCCGGCCCTGATGTCGGGCCGCATTTCCGACGTCGTCATCGACCCGCACCACCCCTCGACCTGGTACGTCGCCGTCGGCTCGGGCAACGTCTGGAAGACCGACAACGCCGGCACCACCTGGACACCGATCTTCGACGATCAGGGCTCGTACTCGATCGGCTGCCTGGCGCTCGACCCCAACGACTCGAACGTCGTCTGGGTCGGCACCGGTGAGAATGTCGGCGGACGCCACGTCGGCTACGGCGACGGCGTCTACAAGAGCGTCGACGGCGGCGCCTCGTGGCAGAACGTCGGCCTCGAGCGTTCCGAGCACATCGGCACGATCCTCATCGACCCCACCGATTCCGACACAGTCTACGTCGCGGCACAGGGCCCCTTGTGGTCGGAGGGCGGTGAGCGGGGTCTCTACAAGACGATCGACGGTGGCGCCTCGTGGACGCGTGTTCTCGGAGCCGAAACCCACGCCGAGCACTTCGGACCGTGGACCGGCGTCAACGACGTGGTGATGGACCCCCGCGACCGTAAAGTGCTCTACGCCACCTCGCACCAGCGCTTTCGCAATGTCGCCGCGCTGGTCAACGGCGGCCCCGAGTCGGGGATCTGGAAGAGCACCGACGGTGGCGAGACCTGGCGTGAGCTGACCGCCGGCCTGCCGAGCGCCGACCCGACCGCCGAGGTCGGCCGGATCGGCCTGGCGATCTCGCCGCAGCGCCCGGACACGGTCTACGCCACCGTCGAGCTGGCCGCGCGCGAGGGCGGCTTCTACCGCTCGACCAACGCCGGCGGCAGCTGGGAGAAGCGCAGCGACTACCTCTCGGGCGGCACTGGTCCGCACTACTACCAAGAGATCTTCGCCGACCCGCACCACGAGGGGCGCATCTACCAGATGGACGTCTGGCTGCATCGCAGTGACGACGACGGCGCCACGTTCACGAGCGTCGACGGCGAGCACAAGCACGGCGACAACCATGCGATGGCTTTCCATCCCACCGACCCCGACTATCTCCTCGTCGGCTCGGACGGCGGCCTCTACGAGAGCTTCGACCAGGCGAAGACCTGGAAGTTCTTCGCCAACCTGCCGGTGACCCAGTTCTACAAGGTCGCGGTCGACGACAGCGAGCCCTTCTACACGGTCTACGGCGGCACCCAGGACAACAACACCCAGGGCGGACCGTCGCGCACCGACAACAACGCCGGCATCCGCAACTCGGACTGGTTCATCGTCCTCTTCGGCGACGGCCACCAGCCGGCCACCGAGCCCGGCAACCCCGACATCGTCTACGCCGAATGGCAGCAGGGCAACCTGGTGCGCCACGACCGCACCACCGGCGAGATCGTCTACATCAAGCCGCAGGCAGCGCCCGACGATCCGCCAGAGCGCTTCAATTGGGACGCGCCGATCCTGGTCAGCCCGCACGCACCGACGCGGCTCTACTTCGCCAGCCAGCGCGTCTGGCGCAGCGACGACCGCGGCGACTCGTGGCGCGCGGTCTCTGGCGACTTGACCCGCAACGAGGATCGGCTGATGCTGCCGATGATGGGCCGGGTGCAGTCGATCGACGCGGTCTGGGATCTGTGGGCGATGTCGACCTACAACACCCTCACCTCGCTCTCCGAGTCGCCGGTGGTCGAAGGCCTGCTCTACGCCGGCAGCGACGACGGCCTGCTTCACGTGAGCGAAGACGGCGGCGCCAATTGGCGGCGCGCGGCCGCCTGGCCGGCGCCGATTCCGGAGCACGCCTTCGTCAACGACGTCAAGGCCGATCTCTTCGACGCCGACGTCGTCTATGTGGCGCTCGACGACCACAAGAGCGGCGACTTCTCGCCCATGCTGCTGCACAGTGACGACCGCGGCCGCAGCTGGCGCTCGATCGCCGGCGACCCGGACGACGGCGGCCTGCCAGCTCGCCACCTGGTGTGGCGTCTGGTGCAAGACGACGTAGAGCCGGGTCTGCTCTTCGCCGGCACCGAGTTCGGCGTCTTCGTGTCGCTGACCGGCGGCGGCTCGTGGATCGAGCTCCAGGGCGGCGTGCCGCAGATTCCGTTCCGCGACCTGGCGATCCAGCGCCGCGAGAACGACCTGGTCGGCGCGACCTTCGGCCGCGGCTTCTATATCCTCGACGACTACACGCCGCTGCGCGCACTCGCGCGCGCCGAGCGCGAGGCGCGCGGTGAGGCCGATGACGGTGGCGGCGCCGAGGCGCTGCTCGCCGGCGAAGCGCACCTCTTCGACGTCGACGACGCCTGGTGGTACCTGCAGAGGCGCCCGCTCGGCGGCCCCAAGGGCACCCAGGGTGATGGCTTCTACACGGCCGAGAATCCGCCCTTCGGCGCGATCTTCACCTACACGCTCGGCGAGTCGCTCGAGAGCCGACGCGCGACGCGCCAGAGCCGAGAGAAAGAACAGAAGAAGGCCGGAGACGACACGCCCTACCCCGGCTGGGACGCGATGCGCGAGGAGAAGCTCGAAGACGCGCCGGCGGTGGTCGTCACCGTGCGCGACGCGGCGGGCGACGTCGTGCGCCGTGTCGAGGGACCGACCGGCGCCGGCCTCCATCGCATTGCCTGGGACCTGCGCCTACCGCGCACCGACGCCTGGACCGGGCCGCGCGAGGGCGGGGACGGATTCTTCTCGGCCGGCCGCCTGGCGCCGCCGGGCACCTACACGGCGCGTCTAGGCCTGCGCCGCGACGGCATGCTGCGCGAGGTCGGCGAGGAGCGCAGCTTCGAGGTCGTTCCGCTGCACGACGACACCGCTCCGACGCGCACCGCGACGCCGACCGAGAGCGCGGTCTTCGCCGGTCGAGTCGCCGAGCTGAGCAGTTCGGTGTCGAGCGCCCGCGCGGTGCTCGACGAGCTCGACCGCCGGGTCTCGCTCGCGCGCTCCGCGATCGCCGACGCCGGTGCCGACCCCGCGCTCTACGCGCAGACCGTCGCGCTCGCCGACACGCTGTCGAGCCTGCGTGCCGCACTCGACGGCGATCCGCTGCGCGGCTCGGTCGGCGAGCCGGCGACCCCGGGAGTCAGCGACCGTCTCGGCTTCCTCACCCTCGGCACCGGCTTCTCGACCTACGGCCCGACGGCGCAGCAGCGCCAGGTGCTCGGTTGGGCGCTCGATGCCATGACCGAGGTTCACCAGGGCATCGAGGAGCTGGTCGACGGCGATCTCGCGGCGCTCGAGCAGAGCCTCGACGCGGCCGGTGTGCCGTGGACCCCGGGTCGAGGAGTCATCGCGCCGCCGGCGCCCTGACCTCGGTCCACCTCACGCCATGACCCAACCACCGCCCGGGCCTCTGAGCCCCGCCGCACGCGACACGTTCGTGCGCGATCTGTGGACGGCGAGCGCGCGCGAGTACGCCGCGCTCGCCGGCGAGATCGCCACCTACCGCGAAAGCAATCGGGCCCTGGTCGAAGCCGCGGATCTGCGGCCCGGCCACGCCGTGCTCGACCTCGCCTGCGGTGGCGGCGCCACTCTCGGCGCCGCATTCGACGCCGAGCCGGGCCTGGCCCGCGCCTGGGCGGTGGATTGGTCGCCCGGGATGGTGGACGAGGCGCGTCGCCGCCTCGAAGCGGTCCGCCCGGCCGGCGTCACCCTCAAGACGGTCGTCGCGCCGGCCGGCGCGCTCGCCGAGCACGTGCCCGGCGTGCGCGTCGACCGCGTGCTGTGCAACGGCGCGTTCTGGCAGTTCGACGCGCCGCGCGCCGTGCTCTCCCAGATCGCCGAGCTGCTAACCCCCGAGGGTCGCCTCGCCTTTACCCTGCCCGGCCCGTCCAACGCCGGCCGATTTCTCGAGATCTTCCACCGGCTCGGCCTCACCCGGCCGCTCCGCCCGCGCCCAAGCGGACCGCCGTCGACCTCGGAGTCACCCAGGCGCCCGGCCACCGCGCCCACGGGGCCGACCGGGCCGTGCCCGACACTCGGAGATCGCTGCACCGCGGACACTGTCGACCGCGTGCTCGCCGACGCCGGCTGGCGGCTGCTCGATCGCCGCGAGGCGGTCGTCGAGCTCGAGCACGACGACTACATCCGCTGGCTCACCCTGCCGATCTTCCGTCGCCCCGAATGGCAGGGCCGCGATCCCGACGAGCTGCGAGAAGCTCTTCGCGACGCTCTCGCGACCACCGACGAGCGCCCGCGCGACGTCTGGATCGTCCTCGTCGCAGCGCCGGCCTGAGAGGACCGATCAGCGGTCGAAGGTGATCACGTTGATCTGCGTCAGCTTGCGCAGCAGGCCGAGGCAGCTGTCGGCGTAGGCGTCGAAGTCCTTCGTGCTATGGCTTTGGCGCAGCTGACGGGCAGCGATCTCGCGCGTCGTCGACATGCCGTCGCAGAGCTCCAGAAGGTCGCGTGTCTGGCGGTTGATCTCGGCGTAGCGCACGTTGCGCCAGCCGGCGATCTTGCTGAACAACACGATGCGCTCGACGCCGGGCGGCGCCGGGCCTTCGAGCGTCTCGGCCGGCTCCCGACCTTCGCCGAGCGACCGGATCACTTCGACAATGTCGCGGCCGAACGTCTCGATCACGGTGTGCGGGCCGCGACGCGGGCGCGCGGCGAGCAGGGCGTCACGCTCGAGCGCGTCGACCCGCGCGGCGGACTCGAGAAAATCGGCAGAGCTTTCGAGCGACGCCTCGAGCGCGCTCACCGAGAGCATCGCCCGCTCGAAGCGGGCCACCTCCGCCAGCAGCGGATCGTCGAGCGAGCCCTCGGCGTCGAGCGACAGCAGGTAGTCGATGAACCAGAATCCGTCGCGCGTCGTGCGGCTCGAGTACTCCTTCGACTCGAGCGGCGGATGGCTGCGGACGAAGCCGCTCGCCAGGGGCACCAGGCGCTTCGTCTGGTGTGCGCGCTCGTAGACCGCCGGGCAGACCTTCTTCAGCAGGCCGACCCGCTTCGACAGCAGATTGTGCGAGAACGCGCGCAGCTTGTCGAGGCCGGTGGCCTCGAGCGCCGCGATCTGCGCGTCGTCGAGGCCGAGCTCGCGGCCGACCTCGCGCGGAGACGCGATGAAACGCTCGTTCAGACCCGGCTCGGCGAGAATGCGGCCGAACGTACGCTGGAACGCGGCGTCGTCGAGCGTCGCTCGGGCCGGGGCGGCCTCCGGCACGCGATCAGTTCGGGGCACCGTCGAAGATCTCCCGCGCACGATCGAGGTCCGCGAGAATCTCGACGAAGTCGTCAGGGAAGCTCTGGTCGCGCTCGAAGAGAACGCCACGCACCGGCGAATGGGCCACGGTGTACTCGAGCAGCCCCCAAACCTCCGGGTGGCTGTCAACGCCGTGGCTGTGGCTGTCGATCCACTCGTCGCCCTGCTTGATGCTGCCGGCGAGATGCACCTGGACGACGCGGTCGAGCGGCAGCGACTCGAGGAAGCGATACGGGTCGTAGCCGTGGTTCTGCGAGTTGATGAAGACGTTGGTGAGATCGAGGAGCATTCCGCATTCGCCCTCGTCCATCACCGCCTGCAGAAACTCGGCCTCGGGCATCGAGCCGGGTAGCTGAAAGGGATAGGTGATGTTCTCGAGGGCGAACGGGACGCCGAGAAGGTCGCGGATCTGCCGCGCCTTGGCGGCACAGCGCGAAGCCACGGTCTCGGTGAACGGCAGCGGCACCAGGGTTCCCATCTCGATGCCGGTGTCGTGGCCGCCGATCTTGGTCATGCACAGATGGTCGCTGTGGAATGGCGCGTCGATCGCCTGGATGAACTCCGCGATTTGCTCGCAGTACTCGGTATCGAGCGGCTGGTCCGAGCCGACGCTCATTTCGAGACCATGCGGCACCAGCGGAAACCTCTCCTTGAGCGGCAAGGCGCGCTCCAGGCTCTCGGGCTCCAGGTAGCGGTCGGCGATCAGCTCGAGCCAATCGATGCGGTCGGCGTGCTGGCTGTAGAGCTCGCGCATCTCGGGACGGTAGCCGATCCCGACGCCGAGCCGCGGCAGGGAGTGAACGTCCATCGTGCTCCTCTCGGGCATCGTCCAACCGCCGGCGCGACGGATGGCTTGGCGAGACTACCAGCGCTTTGGTCTCGGCGACTGCAGGGGTTTTCTTCGATCCTGCTCACTTGATTCGGAATCACCACTCCACATTGACCTCCTCTCTGTGGCCAAGTACCGTCACCGAGGCTTCATTCGCCCAACCTTCAACCGTCGCCGTCCGAGCGCGCTCGGTGCGACCCCGACCAGGAGAAGCTCATGGCTCAACTCGACATCCAGACCCCGCGTGAGGACGTCACGACCCAGGCGGTCGCCAGCGAAGAGTTCCAGCTCGACATGGTCGATTTCGGCTCCGCCTACCAGGCCGCCGAGGTCGACACCGCCTGCTTCCGCTGTTTCTGTGGAACCGGCTGCTTTTGCGGCTGCACCTCGTTCTGACGCGCGCCTCGTCAGGATTCTGACGCCGCGGCGTTGCGGCAGCGCCCTTCCCCAGGGCGACGAGCGGGAGCCGATCCCTGCGATCGCTCCCGCTCGCTGTATTTGACGACCAGAATTCATTGGACGACCAGAATTCGACGTCGGGCGAAGCCGAATCTCAGGATAGTCTCGGTCCGCCAGTCTCGGGCCGCCGGCGCCGAATCTCTGGCTCCCCCTTCTCAGCCGACGGAGAGACTTCGTGCGAATCTGTGCCGTGATCAAGTATCCGCCGATCCAGGGCGGCGTCAGCGCCCAGGGCTACTGGATGGCGCGCAGCCTGGCAGCGCGTGGCCACGAGGTCGATGTCGTCACCAATGGCTTCGAGGTCGAGGACACGTACCGTTTGCGCCTCACCGACGACGACATGCCGTGGCTGACACCGAGCTTCGACGAGCCCGGCGAATCCGGCGGACGCGTCCGGCTGCACACACCCGAGCCGATCTCTCCCAAGCTCACCCACATTCCCCAGGCGAATCCGTTCGTCAGCAAGCTGGCCGGCCTGGCCACGCAGGTGGTGCGTGAGCACGAGTCGGACCTGCTCTTCGCCTACTACCTCGAGCCCAACGGCGTCGCCGCGCATCTCGCCGCGTCGTGGACCGGGCGCCCCTATGTCGTGCAGCATGCCGGCAGCGATCTCGGCCGGCTGATGAAGCTGCCGGGCCTCGACACCACGTACACCGAGGTCTTCCGCCGCGCCGGCGGCATCTGCACCGGCAGCCCCTACACCTTCATGGGGCTCGGAGTGACTCCCGAGCAGCTCTACCGCCATCCCCCCTTCTACCTGCCGCGCGACATCTTCAACCCTCACGATCCGGCGCTCGACCTCGACGCCCACATCGAGGCGGTGCGCGCGCGCGAGCCCGAAGCGGTGATCGCTCCCGGTGCGCTCGACCCCGACGCGCCGACGATCGGCATCTACGGCAAGCTCGGCGAGGTCAAGGGCTCCTTCGACCTGCTCGAGGCACTGGCCCGCCTGTACCGCGAGGGCCGCCGCTTCAACTTCGTCGCCATCACCAGCGGCCTCGACAGCGCGCGCTATCGCCGCCGTGTCGAGGAGCTCGGCCTCTCCGAGGTCACCTGGATTCTGCCGTTCATGGCGCACTGGCGCATCGCCGGCTTCCTGCGCGCCTGCACCGCCGTCTGCTTCCTCGAGCGCGACTTCCCGATCAAGTTCCACGGCCCGGGGATTCCGCGCGAGGTTCTCTCCTGCGGCACGTGTTTGATTCTCTCGGGCGAGATCTTGGCCAAGCAGGTCATGCGCCACCACATGGTGGACGGCGAGAACTATCTGCTGGTCGACGACCCGAAGGATCACGACGCCCTCGCCGCCGCGCTGCGCCGCGTGGTCGACGATCCGGACGAGGCCCGGGCGATCGGCACGCGCGGCTACGAGCTGCAGCGCGAGACGCCCGACAACGAGGCACAGGCCGAGGTCTACGAGCAGTTCTTCGACGACATCTTGGCGCGCCACGCCGGCCGGCCGTCGACCCTGCCGCCGGAGGAGCGTGGCCTGGCGGCCGACCGCACCGACACGCTGAGGCGCCTGGCTCATCCACTGCTCGAGGCGCTCGGCGACGACGCGGCGGCGGCCCTCGAGGCGCACGTCGAGACCGAGCCCGAGGCCGACAGCCCGCACGAGGACGCAAGGTCGCTGTGCCACGCAGTCTCCGGCACCAGCAGCGACCCGCGGGTGCGTGAGGCGGCACGCTACGTCGAGCACATGCTGTGGCTCGGCTCGTTCGAGGTCGGTGGCGACGCACGCCGTCGATTCGATCGCGACGACCTACTGCCCGAGCGCTCCGGCGGACGCTGGAATCCCGAGGTGGTGCGCGAGCTGGCGCCCTTGGCGACCCGCTGGCTGCGCATCGACACGTTCCACCACCTGGACCTTGACGGCAACACGGGCTCGGACGGAAGCGCGCAGCGCGTCGTCTTCCACAAGCTGCCGAGCCTCACCGGCCATCACTTCGGCGTCAACGCCGCCACCGCGGTGGTGCTCGAAGCCTGCGATGGCCGCCGCTCGGTCGCCGAGCTGCTGCACCACTTCGCAGACGGGCGCGATCCGCGCGAGGTCGGCGCGGCGCTCGGCGCCATGCTGCGCCGTTTCTACCGCGAGGGGCTGATCGTCTTCGTCGACCCGACCGAACAGCCCGAGGCCGCGCTCCACGAGCCGGCGACCGCGCACTGACGGCGCGCGGCGCCTCGAGACTCACGGCCGACACGGCGAGAGGCACGACGAACGATGTGCGGCATCGCGGGGATCTTCAGCCCCGGCGACGAGCGCGAGGGGCTCGACGCGCGCGTCGCCGCGATGGTGCGCTGCCTGCACCATCGCGGACCCGACGACGCCGGTCATCGCCGGCTCGGGGCCGCCTGCCTCGGCTCCACGCGGCTCAGTCTGCTCGACTTCGCGCACGGTGAGCAGCCGCTCGGCGGCGGCGACCGGCCGCTGCTCGCCTACAACGGCGAGATTTACAACCACGCCACGCTGCGCCGAGAGCTCGAGGCCGAGGGCGTCGCCCTGCGCGGGCACTGCGACACCGAGGTGCTCTGGCAACTCGTCGCACGCCGCGGTGAGGCCGCCTTCGACGCGCTCGACGGCATGTGGGCGCTGGCCTGGAGCGACGGCGAGAGCCTTCTGCTCGCGCGCGACCCCTTCGGCATCAAGCCGCTCCTCTACGCGTTGGTCGACGACGGCCGACGGCTGGTCTTCGCCTCGGAGCTCAAAGCGCTGCTGGTCGACCCGGGCGTCGGACGACGGCTCGACCGCGCCACGCTCTGTGATCGCGCGGTCTTCGGCTGGACGCTGGGCGACAAGACGATCTTCGAGGGCGTGCGCACGCTGCCGCCGGGCTCGCTGCTGCGCGCGCACCCAGGGCCCGACGGCCGCCTGCGGATCGAGCTCGAGCGCCATGCACCGCGATCCGAGGACCTGCTGGGGACGGCCGATCCAGACCTCGATCTCGAGTCGGCAGCCGCTCGCCTGCTCGACGCGCTGCGCGCCTCGGTGCGCCTGCAGCGCCTCGCCGACCATCCCGTCGGTGCCTTCCTCTCGGGCGGAGTCGACAGCTCCCTTCTCGCCGCGCTGATGGTCGAGGCGCGTGCCGAGTCGGCACACGGCGACACCCCGATCCACACCTTCTCCACCGCCCACGAGCCCGACCATCCCGACCTGGCGATGGCACGCCGCGTCGCCGCCGCGCTCGGCACCGAGCACCACGAGATGGTGCCACGCCCGCGCGACCTGCTCGCCGCGGTGCCCGACACGGTCGTCGCGCTCGAGCGCCCCGAGCTGCCGTCGATCGCCGAAATGATGGCACCCGCGATCCGCCGCCAGGTCAAGGCGGTTCTCTGCGGCGATGGCGCCGACGAGCTCTTCGGCGGCTATATCGTGCATGCTCATCCAGCGAGCTGGCTGCAGAACTTCGCCGGACGCTACAACCTGCTGATCCGCACCGAGCGCGCTCTGGTCGACGACACGCAGGACAGCATCGCCCTGCTGCAGAGATTCGGCGCCGCGGCCCGCGAAGGCGAGGACTCGCTTCGCCAGGCGATGTACCTCCACTGCCTAGCCGAGCAGCTGAGCGCCGGCCACCTCGAGCGCTGGGACCTCGGCACCATGGCGCACGGTCTCGAGCTGCGCGTCCCGTACCTCACGCCGTCGCTGCGACGCCTCGCCCTCGGCCTGCCCTGGTCACTGCGCATCGGCGACCCGATCGGGCGCCGCGCCGCCGACGGTCGGCTCGAGACCAAGCGCACCCTGCGCCGCGCCGCCCTCGACGCCCTGCCGCCAGCGGTCGCCTCGGCTGTGGTCGAGCGCCGCAAGCTCGCCGCCCCCCACGCCTACTCGCACCCCTACCGCGTCCTCGAGCGCTACCTCGCCCGCCTCGCCCCCCGTCGTTCCGACCCCGAGCACCCCCTGCGCCCCTACGTCGACGCCCCCCACGAGCGCGTCCTCCTCGACCTCTTCGTCTTCGCCTTCGTCGCCCACGACGGCCGCCTCCCCGACGACTTCCGTCTCGAAGACCTTTACGGTCGCCACGGCGACGAGCTCACCGACGCCCTCCAAGTCGCCACCGAGACTTGAGTCAACAGTCCAACTGACGCGTCGAGTATTCGGAGCTTGACCACTAGCCGCCTGGGCGGCACTGACGAGCCAGCTCAGTCGAACTCGGTCACCGCACCTGCCAGAGCTTGTGCTGCTGCACCGACAGGCGCCAGTCGGGGTGGTCGCGGACGAGGTCGATGCACCATTGCATGGTGCGTGCGTCGACCTCGAGACCCTCGAAGGCCGGGGAGATCAGGCGATGGGGTGCCTCGACGACCGTCTCGGGCAGGTCCTGGCCGTAGCCGCGGACGTACTTGACCTCGTCGGCGGTGCGCTGGCGGATGGCGTGCTCGGCGACCTTCGGGCTGACGGTGATCCAATCGAGCCCGGGCGGCAGCACCATCGAGCCGTTGGTCTCGATCGCCAGCTGATAGCCGGCGGCGTGGAGCTGCTCAATGAGCTCCTCGTCGACCTGCAGCGCCGGCTCGCCGCCGGTGAGGATGACCCAAGTGCACGACGGCGCGAGCTCGCGGAACTCGTCGACGATCTCGTCGAGGGTCATGCGCCGGCCCGACTCGAACTCGGTGTCGCAGTCGAAGCCGTGCGTCTCCTTGCGGCAGGTGAGGTTGCACTTCGAGAAGCGAAGGAAGAGATTCGGCGTGCCGGCACGGACGCCCTCTCCCTGCAAGCTGTAGAAGATCTCGTTGATGCGGTAGGTCTTCACCCGCCGGCTCCGTCGCCGGTCGTCGGGCGCGACACCTCGGCGAAGCAATTCTCGGTTTCCCACAGCGTCACCTTCACCACCTCGACGCCGAGACCCTCGAGCTGCCGTGGCGCGACCTCTTCAAGCAAGTAGAGCGCGAGATTCTCCGCCGTCGGGTTGCGATCGAGCAGGTAGAGCTTCTGGCCTTCGATGCCGGCGAGCGCAGCGCGCCCCGCGGCATCGTCTTGGTGCAGCAAGAATCCGTGGTCCCAGTGCTCCTCGATCCAGCCGCCGAGGCGCTCCTTGAGCACCGAGAAATCGATCACCCGACCCATCGCGTCGAGCGTGCCGGCGGCGGCATGGAACAGGGCGACGTAGTTGTGGCCGTGCAGATGGGCGCACTTGTTCTCGTGGCCCCAAATGCGGTGGCCGGCGCAGAAGTGAACGCGGCGCGTGCAATGAATCATCGACTTGGACGGGCTCGACAAGACTCTCGACTCCTGCGCTCTCGCTGCGGAGAGGAACGGTGACGGGAAGCCGCCGGAAGAGACGGTGCGGGGCGGCGATCCAGACGACGTGGCGACCGGCACCGGGGTGGGCGACTCATAGTATCGTCTCGAGGCGCCGCGACCAGGGCACACCTCCGGACGACCCTTTCGATGCCGCCGACACCTCCCGCGTTTCCGACCGAACCGACCCCGACCGAGCGACCGCGCCTGCAGACACGCCGCGGGCTCGCGGTCGAGCTGCCGCTTTTCCTTCCGGTCTACGACCGGCGCGGCTCGCTGGTGCCAATCGACGGTTGGGACGAAACCTTCGGCGTCGAAGGCTGCATCTGCAACGCCTTCTTCCTCTACAAGGACCGCGCCCTGCGCCGGCGTATCCGCGACGAGGGGACCACGCTCGACCAGCTGCTCGGCTACGACGGCTTCCTGATGACCGACTCCGGCGCGTTCCAGGGGTTCTCGGGCAAGCTCTACTTGAAGAACAAGAAGATCGTCGCCTTCCAGGACGCCCTGCGCGCCGACGTGATCTCGCCGCTCGACCTGGTGACGCCGCCCGGCGACAAGCGCACCGACGCGACCTGGAAGCTCGAGCGCACGCTCGAACGCATCGCCGAGGCGAAACCGCTGGCGCAGCATGCGATTCTCGCCGGCGTGCAGCAGGGTGGACGCTTCCACGACCTGCGGACGCGCAGCCTCGACGGCCTGCTCGAGATCGGCATCGAGTACCTCGCCCTCGGCAGCCTAGTGCCGTTCTTCAACCGCAACCACGACCTCGGCTTCGTCGGCCGAGTGACCCGCGAGGCGCGCCGCGCCGTCGGTGAGGCCCTGCCGATCCACATCTACGGCGCCGGCGATCCGGTCGAGCTGCCGTTCTTCTACGCCCTCGGCGCCGACATCTTCGACTCCGCGTCGTACGGTCACTACGCCCAGGGCGGCTGGTACATGACGCCCTGGGGCGCCGTGCGGCGCGAGCAGCTGCACCTGCTCGCCGACGCGCCCAGTTGTGCCAGCCCATTCAGCGCCGACGGACCGGCGGCACTCTTCGACGCGGCCGAGGCGGGCGATCCCGAAGGGCTCGCCTGCCACAACCTGTGGACGATTCTCGACACGGTGCGCCGACTTCGTCGTCTCGGTCGCACCGCCGATCTCGAGGCGCATCTCGACCGCGTGCTCGCGCGTCACCAGGCCTGGTTTCCCGACAGCGAGCTCGAAAGCTCGTGGCGGCGGCTGAACGAGCAGTCTCGCGACTAGTCGGGCCCAGCCGTTTCGGGTCAGTCCGTCGGATCGACCGGATCCGCCGCGACGAGCTCGGCGACCCGCCGACGGAGCCACGGCAACACATCGGTTTCGAGCCAGCGGTTGCGCGCCAGCCAGCGGTTGTTGCGCGGGCTCGGATGCGGCAAGGGCACGACGCTCGGTGCCGCGCCCGCCACCAGCTCGTCGCGGAACGCGCGCACGCTCTCGGTCAACGTACGTCGTTTGCGATCCCCGAGGTAGCGATCGTGAGCGTAGCGACTGAGCAGAACCGTGAGCTCGATGCGCGGCAGCCGCGCCAGCAGCCGCTCGTGCCAGAGTGGCGCGCACTCTGGCCGCGGCGGTAGGTCTCCCGAGCGACCGGTCCCGGGGTAGCAGAATCCCATCGGCACCAAGGCGAAGACCTCCGGGTCGTCGAACTCGGCACGCGACACGCCGAGCCAGTCGCGCAGCCGGTCACCGCTCGCGTCGTCCCATGCCACGCCGCTCTGGTGCACTCGGCGCCCCGGCGCCTGCCCGATGATCACGATCCGCGCGCCCGCCGCTGCCGCGACGACAGGTCGCGGCCCTTCGGGCAGATCGGCGCAGACCCGGCAGGCACGAATCTCTTCGAGCAGAACAGGCAGCGTGGTGTCTCGATCGCGAGCTTGCATGAGGACTCCGAGAAGGCTCGAGCTCAGGGACCCAGGGTCGACAGTCGCCAACGAGCGACTGTCGACCCAAGGGAAGGTATCCGCGATCAGCCCGCGGGCTTCAACGCAGCCGGCGCGACGGAACGGATCCGCGGCCAGTTGCTGTCGGCCTTGCGCACCGCGCCGTCGATGTCGGCCTTCCAGGCTTTCTGGATCTCCGCGTTGAGGTTGAGGTAGAGCTTGCCATCGACGATCTCCCACACCTGCGGGTCGCCGTCGAACTTCGCGCCCACCGACACGCCGTAGGCGCAGAAGCCACCGTATTGCGGCACGAAGCGCTGTGGCGAGCGCTCGAAGCGCGCCAGGTTCTCGGCGGAGGCGAAGCGATACGTCGCGCCGTCGTGGGCCGTGGAGTGCGCGGCCGAGCCGAGGCGCGGCCCGGCGTCGACGAAGTATCCCACCGGGTCGTAGCCACGGAGCGCCAACGGCGCTCCCTGCCCGGTGAGGCCAGCCGATAGGTTGAGCTCGTGCTCGCTCGCCGAGCCAGGGCTCGGAGTGAGGAGCGCGCCGAGAAGGAGTGCGCTCGCGGCGAGAAGGAGGCGGAACGGAGTGAGATTGAGGCGAGTCATGAGGATCTCCAGAGTTCGGTCTCGAGAGGATGTGTTGGGTTCAAGGCGGCGGCACTCGCCGCCACGAGACACACTCTGCGGGATCGTCGCCGAATGGTGAATGCTCGAGGATGCGAGTTTCTTGCTCGAACGTCCAGTATGGCAACCAGAATCTGGACCCACGCGCAGAGAGGCCGTAGGCTTCGGAGCATGGACGTTCTCAGCGAGATTCTCGACCAGCTCGAAATGCGCGGCAGTCTCTACTTCTCCACCGCGTTCTCCGCACCGTGGTCGATCGACGTTCCGGCGGACACGAACGTCTGCCGCTTCCACGTCGTCGTCCAGGGACCGTGCCGGATCACCGTCACGGAGACCGGCGACGCGCTCGATCTCGCCAAGGGCGACCTGGTGCTGGTGCCACACGGCAACGCGCACTGGCTGCAGAGCGATGTCGACGAGCCGCTGCGTCCGTTGCCCGAGGTGCTGGCGGAGGGACACCTCGACGACGGTCGCCTGCGCTGGGGCGGCGGCGGTGCCGAGACCCGCATGGTGTGCGGCTACTTCGACTTCGACAAGGAAACGACCCATCCCCTGCTCGACGCCCTGCCCGGGCTGATCCCCGTACGCGCGACGTCGAGCTACGACTTCACCTGGATCGACAACCTCACCCGCTTCATCGGCCAAGAGGCCGGCTCCGGGCGCCCCGGCTCCGACGCCATCGCCCGGCGCCTGTCGGAAGTTCTCTTCATCCAGGTCGTGCGCCAGTACGCCGACACGGCACCCTCGGCAGTGCCAGTGCTGTCGGCGATCGTCCACCCTCAGCTCGGCCGGGCTCTCCGCGCGGTCCACGCCGAGCCGGGCGGCTCCTGGACGGTCGACGCGATGGCCGGTGCAGCCGCCCTCTCGCGAACGGCTTTCGCGGAATCGTTCCATCGACTGGTGGGCCAGCCGCCGATGACCTACCTGACCCAGCTGCGCATGCGCCACGCCCGCCGCCTGCTGCGCACCGAGCTCGCCACGGCGGCCGTCGGAGAGCGCGTCGGCTACCAGAGCGAGGCCGCCTTCCACCGCGCCTTCAAGCGCGCCTATGGACTCGGACCCGGCGCCTACCGCCGCTCCGCCCGCGCCTGAGCGGCTCGTCCCGCCGATTGCACCCTCAGGGGACTGGTACCCGGCGGTCCGCCGACGCCCGGCGCTGGATCCAGGGTACTGGGGGGCGATCGGTCACTGTGTCAAGATGATCCCACCATGTCTCCCGAGACATCTTCCGAGGCCTCCGCCGAGGTGACCGCCGGCGAGGTCACCACCCTGCTGCAGCGCTGGCGCGCCGGGGACGACGACGCGCTCGAGCGCCTGACGCCGTTGGTCTACGACGAGCTGCACCGACTCGCTCACGCTTACATGCGGCGCGAGCATGCGGCCGACCTGCTGCAAACGACGGCGCTCGTGAATGAGGCCTATCTGCGCCTCGTCGGCCTCGACGTGCGCTGGCAGGGCCGCAGCCACTTCTTCGCCATCTGCGCGCAGCTCATGCGGCGCATCTTGGTCGACCATGCGCGGCGCCGGCGCGCCGAGAAACGCGGCGGGCCGCTGCCTCCCTTGCGCCTCGGTGATCTCGAGATCCCGGCCGAGCGTGCCGATCACTTGGTGGCGCTCGACGACGCCTTGCGCGATCTCGAGAGCGTTGACGTCCGCAAGTGCGAGGCGCTGGTGATGCACTACTTCGGCGGCATGACCGCGCTCGAGATCGGCGATGCGCTCGGCGTCTCGCAGCGAACCGTCGAGCGCGACCTGCGGCTGGCACGAGCCTGGGTCGCCGACGCGATGACGACCCGATGACCGACACCGCGGGGCTCGCCTGGGAGCGCCGCAACTGGCGCCGCATCGAAGAGGTCTTCGCCGCCGCGGCCGAGCTGCCCGCAGCCGAGCGCGCCGCCCACCTCGACGCCGCCTGCGGGGACGACGCACGCCTGCGCGCCCGGGTAGCCGCCCTGCTCGCCGCCGAAACCGACGACGCCGACGCCGTCGGCGCGTTCGCCGCCGCCGCGTCGCCGCTCGCCGGACGGGCCACCGACATCCTCGACCCGCGCGACGAACCGCCACCGCGGCGCATCGGCGTCTACGAGATCGTCCGCGAGCTCGGCCGAGGCGGCTCGAGCAGCGTCTATCTCGCCGAGCGCGCTGACGGCACGTTTCGCAAGGACGTGGCGCTCAAGCTGGTGCGTCGCGGACTCGACACGCACGACATCCTCGCCCGCCTGCACCAAGAGCGGCAGATCCTGGCGCGACTCGAGCATCCGAACATCGCCCACCTGCTCGACGGCGGCAGCACCGACGATGGCCGCCCCTACTTCGTGATGGAGCGCGTCGACGGCCTGCCGATCGACGAGGAGTGCCGTCGGCGCTCGCTCGACATCGAGGCGCGCCTCGAGCTGTTCCTCGCGGTCTGCCGCGCGGTGCACTTCGCGCATCGGAACCTGACGATTCATCGCGACCTGAAACCGAGCAACATCCTGGTCACGCGCGACGGCGTGCCCAAACTACTCGACTTCGGCATCGCCAAGATGCTCGCGCCGACGGAAGGCTTGACCCGCCTGCAGGTCACCGGACCGGGGCTGCACGTCATGACCCCGGCCTACGCAAGCCCGGAGCAGCTGCGGGGCGAGGCTCTGTCGACCGCGACCGACGTCTACTCCCTCGGCGTCTTGCTCTACCGCCTGCTGGTGGGCGCGCAGCCGTACGAGCTCGAGGGCACGTCGCTGGCTGAGCTCGAGCGTCGCATCTGCGAGCTACCGCCGGCTCGCCCGAGCCAGCGTGTCGACGCCGCGTCGCTCCAGACTCTGGGCCTGCCGACGACGCAGCTGCGACGGCACCGCGCGCGGCTCGAAGGCGACCTCGACACGATTCTGCAGATGGCCTTGCGCAAGGAGCCCGAGCGCCGCTACGGCTCGGTCGAGCAGCTGGCCGACGATCTCCGCCGCCATCTCGACGGCCTCCCGGTGCGCGCGCAGCCCGACCGCTGGCGCTACCGCGCGCGCAAGTTCGCCGTCCGCCATCGCCGCACGCTCGCCGCCACCGCGCTCGCGGTCCTGGCGCTCGCGGGCACCGTGAGCTTCTACTCGGTCCGCCTGATCGAGGAGCGCAACCGCGCGGTCGAGGCCTCGCAGCGCGCCACGCTCGAAAGCGCCAAGTCGACCCGTGTGACGGAATTCCTGCAGCAGATCTTCGCCATCTCGAACCCCAGCCGCTCGCTCGGCGAATCGGTGACCGCGCAGCAGCTGCTCGACCGCGGTGCGGCACAGATCGAGAGTGAGCTGCGCGACGAGCCCGCGGTGCAGGCGAGCCTGATGGCGGCGATCAGCCAAAGCTACTCCGGCCTCGGCCTCTACGACGAGGCCGAGGAGCAGCTCGAGCGCTCGCACGATCTGCTGCGCGCGCTGCACGAGCCACCGCACGACGAGCTGGCGACGAGCCACCAGCGACTCGGCAACCTGCGGGTCGTCCAGGGGCGATTCGACGACGCCGAGCGGCATTTCGTGGCGTCGTTCGAGCAGCGGCAAGCGCTCTACGGAGCAGGCGACCGACGCAGCGCAGAGTCCGAGGCCGAGCTGGCGGCTCTGGCCCAACTGCGCGGACGGCTCGACGAGGCCGAAGAGCGCTACCAGAGTGCCCTCACCGTGCTGCGCGCCGAGCCCGGAGCGCGCGATGCAGTGACTCTCCAGACCGAGAGCAACCTGACGACGCTATTCTACGCACGACGACGCTACGACGAGGCCGCGGCGCTCGGCCGCGACGTCCTCGAGCAGCAGCGCATCCAGCTCGGCCCGCGCCATCCCGACACGCTGGCCACCGAGCAGACTCTGGCGGCGATCCTTTCCGCCGCTGGGCGCCACGGCGAGGCCGAGCCCCTTCTGCGTGTGTTGTGGCTCCGGCAACACGAGCTCCTCGGCGTCACACATCCCGACACCGCGCTCGCCGCCAACAACTTGGCGACCGCCCTGTTCAACCTCGAGCGCTATGACGAGGCCGAGGCGCTGTATCGCGACGCCCTCGCCAGACAGACCGAGGCCCACGGCCCTACACATCCTTACACCATCGCCACCATGCTCAATCTCGCCGATCTGGTGGCAGACGGGCACGGCGACGACGCAACAGCGCGTGGTTTGTATGAAGAGGCGCTGGAAAGACGCCGCCAGGTGTTTGCGCGCGGCAGCCTCGACTTGGTGAGCCCCTTGATGCGACTCGGCCGCCTCGAGCTGCGAACAGGTCATCCGGCGGCCGCCGAGGAGCATCTCGACGAAGCGCGGTCGATTCTCGAGCGAGATCGAGCGAGCGCCGCACCGCGCAGCTCTGCCCGGCGTCTCGCGGACGCCGAAAGCCTGCTCGGTGAGGCTCTGCTCGCCGGTGGCGCGCGAGAGCGCGCCCTCCCACTCCTCGAACGTGGAGCGGCGACGCTGCGTGCCGAGCTCGGCGCGCAACACCCCAAGAGCCAAGAGGCGAGCGATCGCCTGGCGCGCGCGTTCGCGGCGGACGACGCTTCGTAGAGTCGTTACTTGACGTGCAGAATCGCCGCGCCGAAGTGGAGACAGTCGACGCTGCAGATCGTCAACACCGAGCCCTCGGCGCTGGCGCTCAACCCGAGCGATCCGAACATCTGGTTCAAGAGCTCGGCGAGAGCGGCGGCCCAAGCCTCCGGGTCGGAGAGCGGCCTGTCGGGCTGGACCGAGACCTCGAGCATCCAGCGCGGACCGGTCGCGGCGGAAGCCGTTCCGAGAGGCCCGGGTCCAATGGACGCGATGCGAGAGCGCTCGAAGCCGGGAGACGCCTCGTCCGTGAGCCAACGGTTGGACGAAGCCGTCTGGTTGCATCCGCTGCTGGTTTCGATCACCACCGTGAGGCGAATGAAGGCGAAGAGTTGGGGAGGCAGGTCGGCGAGGTCGACCGAGATCCATTCACTGTCGAACGGCGCGACCAGTGCCTCGGGCGTCGCGGTAAGAACCGTGAGGCTCGGCCCCGCGCTCTGCTCGGACGCGATGAAAACCTGCCCATCGAATCCGGTCACCAGCCGCCCCTGGCTCCAGATCGTGTGGTCGGGTACCGGATGCGACCGGCCACGCCAGAGCTCGAGCGAACCGGCCTCGGCGACCGCCGCCACCTCGAGGTCCGCCTCCAGACTCTCGACGCCTCCCACGGCGTCCGAGGCGACTGGCTTCAGGACGATCGCCGCGTCGGCGGTGCGCAGCCAGGCGAAGTACTCGTCCACTGGACCGAGCAGCCCCTGCCCTGTGATCGTCACCCGATCTCCAGGCTCGGCGACCATCGGCGTCAGCGTGAACACGTCGAGCGATTGATGTGCCCCGGCACCCGAGGCACAGCACAGAAAGCCGAGGACGAGGAGCCGGGCCGTCTGGCGGCCGCCCAGCGACAGATGGGGTGTTCGCCTGCTCCCGAAATCGTTGCAGCGTGTCATCATCATCTCCAGGTCATCTCCAGGTCATCTCCAGGGATCTCGCAGACTGTGGTTTCTTGGTGCGCTGTGAATCCAGATGGAATCACAAGGAGCTCAAGAATCGCAGCAAGGCCTCACGATCGGACGGCCCCAGCTGACTGAACTGATCACGCGCCGGCGCGGCCTCACCGCCGTGCCAGAGAATCGCCTCGGGAATCGTCCGCGCGCGTCCATCGTGCAACAGCTCGAGATGCCCGTTCACCGTCTGCAGCAGGCCAAGCCCCCAGAGCGGCGCGGTACGCCACTCGCCGGCCTCTGCACCCGGCTCGGGCGCGGGGTCGGCGAGCTCAGGGCCCAAATCGTGCAGCAGCAGGTCGGTGAAGGGGCGAATCGTGTGGTTGGCCAGCTCGGGCAGGCCGCTTGGAATCTCGTCGACCGGGCCCGTCTTCAGCGACGGACTGTGACAGGCGGCGCAACCGATCGCGGTGAAGATCTCGCGCCCGCGCAGCACCTCTGGATGGTCCCAGTCACGACGAGCCGGCGGCGCCAGCAAGCGGAGGTACAGAGCCAGGCGGTCGAGTTGCAGTTCCTCGAGCTCGACCGCGTCGCCCCCGGGCTTCGAGGCACCGGGCCGACTCGCGGCGGCGAGCGACCGGCACCGAGCATCGCTCGATGGGCAGTTGGCGAGAGGATGCCGCCGCGACGTAACGCCCATGTCGTCGTAGAGCGCAGCGGCGATCTGCGACGGCAGATCGGGTTGTGCCGCCTTCCAACCAAATCGACCGACACCACCCTCGGCGGTCCGTCGAATCCGACCGGAGATGCCGTCACCGTCGAGGTCGTCGGGATCGGAGAGGGCGTCGAGCTGAGCCGCCGGCACCGACTCGAGCAAACCGAGACCAACCAGAGTCGGCGGAGTGCGCAGCGCGACCCGGGTGGACTCGTGAAACCTGCCACGCACAAGCTCTGTCACGGTCGGTTCGAGCCGTCGAAGATCGTGGAGACGTCCTCCAGCGGTCCCGAGGATCACGGCGACCGAACGGACCGTGAGCCGTCCTTCCCCCGGGACACCGACACCCCGGTCGTTGAGCTGCGCACCGTAGAGCGGGTCGGGAGCACCCGAGGTCCTGCGCAAACGCGCGATGCGCGGCGCGCGGCTTGGAGTCTGCGGCGCCACGGTCGCGGTCCGACCGGTGGCTTCCTGATGCGGGCGCGGAGGTCCACCGCGCCCGTCGCGAAAATGGCAGTCGGTGCAGGCGACGGCGTTGTACAAAGGCCCCAGCCCACGCTGAGAACCGCCGGCCGTCGCCTGCCCCGGTGCGACCCAGGGCGTCTCGAAGAGCTCGCCGCCAGCTCGCATCGGCAGCCAGCGAGAACGACGCAGCGTTTGCACTGCATGACCGAACGCATGCGGGCCGTCGTTGAACACGGTGGTCGCACCGCCGGCGAGCTCTTCACCGGGCACCGCCCGCGGCCCTGGCGTGAGGCTGGGCTCGGTGTGCTCTCGGTCGGCGGGACCAGCCGCCGCACTCAGGCTCGACAGCACGAGCGTCGAAACAAGCATCATGCGTCGGATCACGGAAACCTCCCTTCGAGACACCATCCTGGGTCGCCTCGTCTCAGATGCCGTTCGAGATTTCGTTCACGATCGTCATCGTTTGGGCACCGATCGTCGTCTCCATGCCGTGGAACGTTTGGTAGCCACCATGCCCTGCCCCGGCGACTTCCTCGACGAAGCGGATCTCGTCACCAGTGACCAGCTGACCGCCGGGTAGATGGACCAGCATGTCCAGCCCGTTCGACATCGAGTAGAAGCAGGCGCCAGAGATGGCCTCGATGCCAAAGGTCGTGGTCGGGCCGTCGTCCTCGGGGAACGGATCGTCGCCCGGACCGGGGAACGGCCCGTCGTCCGGAATCCAGGGACCGGGCCAGTCGAAGATGATCACGTCCCACGGATCCGGCACGTCGTCATGGGGCATCGTCGTCTGCATCACCTGCGGATCGCTCGACACGCCGCCGACGGCGCCCTGCAGCACGCCATCGTTGAACACCAGGACCGAGTAGGTCGAGCTCGCCGCCGCGCCGGTGAATCCGAGACTCACCAGATAACCGTTGTTGATCGCGGGCCCGCCCTGGAGGTAGCCATTGTCGATCTCGTCGAGACGCAGACGCGCCACTGCCGCACCGTCCGCGATCGCGGACATCAACATCCAGGGCCCGGGCCCAATGCCGGGCTCGAAGGCGAGCTGGGCGGCCCAGAAGGTGGTGCCGGCGGGCAAATGCGACGCGACGCCACCGACGACGCCGGCGCCACCGACCTTGACCAGGTTGAGACCGTCGGGCGTGAGGGCGAGAGACGTCGGACCGAGCGAACAGTGATCGATGCCCTGGAACGGGACACACTGTTGTGCCGCACCAGGTGCGGCGAACGCGACAAGGAGCAGGACGGTCGAGCCGACCGTCGCCAGGAACCGAATGGAGTGTTTCACGAGGATCTCCTGAGGGGGGTCATGGGGTTGGAAACAGGCCCGAGATCGAAGACCTCGCGGCCACTCTTCACCCCCTCCAGCGCAGCGCCCCACCGCAGACCGCCATCGGCCTTGCACTTTTTTTTCGGCTTGCCCCCGGCTGAGCACATTCCTGCGACAGTTCCCGCGGATGGACCGCGATTCTCCACGCCCCGCCCGATAGGATCGCCGCGCCATGGCGAAGACACCCGGAAACGCACCGTCTCTCGAGCTCGACTCTGTCGTCGACGCACTCGCCGCAGATGTCGCGAGCGACTACCGCATTGAGCCGGCCGAAGCACGCACGCTGCTCCGACCACTCGTCGAGCGCGACACCAAGCTGCGCAAGGCGCTCACCAAGGCGCCCGATCTCGTCGGCCTGCAGCGCATGCGCGCCTACCGCGATGCACGCAAAAAGGCACGCAAGGAGGTGTACTACATCCTGCGCCAATATAAGCGTGCGACACCATCGGGCGACGACCTCCCGACACTGACCGAAGCTCTGCGGGGCGCGGAGGACGCCGACGCGGTCGAATCGGCGGCGCGGGCTCTCCTGGAGGCGCACAGCAGCACGCGGGAGCGACTTTCCGGACGCGCGTCGTTCGATCGCCAGCTGCTCGCCGCGCTCGGCGCTCCACGCTCGATCCTCGATGTCGGTGGCGGAGTCTACCCACTGATGTTCCCGTTCTCGGCGCTCGCAGCATCCAGCCCGAAGAAACTCGAGCGCTACGTAGCCCTCGACCGGGACGCCGCGGTGACCGACGCCGTCGCGGCATACGCCGCCGCCCATACCGCGGCCCATCCCGACAGCGACCTGGCGACGACTCTCGAAGCCTACCGTTGGGACCTTCGCGATGGCTGGTCGGCGATGGAGGCGCCGCCCGGCGGCTTCGACGTCGCTCTCCTCCTGAAGGTCGTACCGGTCGTGGCTCGTCAGGAGCCTGCGCTGCTCGACGTGCTCGCGTCGACACCGGCCCGTCGCCTGGTGGTCAGCGGCTCGCGCGTGGCGCTGGCGAAGAAGACCGACATCGAGCACCGGGAACGGACCCTGCTGCGCCGCTGGGCCGAGGCTCACGACTTTCGACCGATCGGCGACGAGATCCTCGTCGACGAAGAGTTCGCCCTCGTTCTCGAGCCTCCCGCGGTCCACCACGCCTCGACGACCTGAGCGGCCCGCTCGCGAAAGGCTTCGAGATCAGGCGAAACGTCGTGTACCTTGACCCTTCGCCATCGATCTCATATTCTGACCCCGAAGCCCGGAAATAGCTCATTTCGCACCAGTAACTTAATTGGCAAGTATCCGGCCAGGAATGCCGACGCGGCCCCCGAGCGACTCGACGGTAGGGATCCAGGGCACGATGCCGCCGCAGCCGGTCGAGGCTCCCCGCCACGCTGAACGAAGCTGGATCAAAGGCTCGGCCTTGGACGCCGAGAGATGCGGGTTCGAATCCCGTCTGGTGCGCCATCGACTCTTTCCGACCCCCGATCAACGGGCCGAGGAGAAGTCCAATGGACGATTCCCAGCACGAAGCCCTCGCCCGCAAAACGATCGCGGCCATCCCAGTGGAGCTCGAGGAGAGTCTTCCAGCGACTCTCGAGACGGGGCTTCCAGCCGCGATCGAAGCGGCGGTACCACCGGCGCTCGAGGCGGCTCTTCCAGTCGCCGTCGAGCAGGCGGTACCACCCGCGGTGGAGGCAGCCCTTCCAGTCGCTCTCGCCGAGGCGGAACCAGCGATTGCGGAGGCAGTGCCAGCAGCGATCGAGGAGGCGGCTCCACCGCCCCCCGGGACCTGATCTAGCACACACCGCGGATTAGACCGTCACACACGCTTCGTGCCCTGGAATCGTGCCCTGGAGTTCGTGCCCTGGAACTTCGTGCCCTGGAGTTCGGAAAGTGAATCTGAGCGACGAGCGCAGCTCTTCGCTTCGCTGACACTTCACGCCAGGCCCCTCGCGGGCCTGGCGTTTTCACGTCCGGTCGACACGATAAGCTCGCCGCGATGAGACCCGACCCTCGACCGAACGCGATCGTGCTGCTCAGTGGCGGCCTCGACTCGACCACCACCCTGGCGATCGCCGCCGACCAGGGCTATGCGCTGCACGCGCTCAGCTTTCGCTACGGCCAGCGCCACACCGGCGAACTCGACTGCGCGCGCAGCGTCGCCGCGGCCTTCGGCGTCGAGCGTCACCTGGTGGTCGACTTCGACCTGCGCGTCTTCGGCGGGTCGGCGCTGACCGACGACGCCCACGAGGTGCCGAAGGACCGGCCCCTCGAGTCGATGGACGCGGAGATCCCGATCACCTACGTGCCGGCACGCAACACGATCTTCTTGTCGCATGCCCTCGCCTGGGCCGAGGTGCTGCCGGCGCAGGATCTTTTCCTCGGCGTCAACGCGCTCGACTACAGCGGCTACCCGGACTGCCGTCCCGAGTACATCGAAGCGTTCGAGCGCATGGCGCGCCTGGCGACGCGCAGCGGCGTCGCCGAGGGCCAGCAGCTGACGATCCACACGCCGTTGATCGATCTCACCAAGGCCGAGATCGTCCGCCGCGGCACAGCACTCGGCGTCGACTACGCGCTCACCCTGTCGTGCTACGACCCGTCGCCCGACGGCGCCGCCTGCGGCCGCTGCGACGCCTGCCGCCTACGCCTCAAGGGCTTCGCCGAGGCCGGGCTCGTCGACCCCGCGCGCTATCAGGTCGGCTTGCGCACCACGTAGGAGCCGATCGCCAGCGCGTCGATCTCGGTCTTGAGGAAGGTCGCGACCGCGTCGGCCGGAGTGCAGATGATCGGCTCTTGGTCGTTGAACGACGTGTTGAGCACCATCGGCACGCCGGTCAGGTCGCGGAAGCAGGAGATCAAGCGGTGGTATCTCGGGCTGACGTCGCGGTGCACGGTCTGGATGCGGCAGGTGTTGTCGACGTGGAGCACCGCGCCCATGCGATCGCGCTTGTCGGCGCGCGAGCGCTGGGCGAGCAGCATGAAGTCGGCGGCCGGCGAGGCGCGCGGGATGTCGAACCACTCCGCGGCCTCTTCGGCGAGCACGCTCGGCGCCAGCGGACGGAAGTACTCGCGGTGCTTGACCTTGTGGTTGAGGATCTCTCGCATGCGCCGGTCGCGCGGGTCGGCGAGGATGCTGCGATGCCCGAGAGCGCGCGGGCCGAGCTCCATCGCGTCCTGGAACCATCCGACGACGAGGCCGTCGACCAGCAGCCCGGCGACATGCGCCTCGAGATCGTCGACGGTCTCGACGACGAGGTCGTGGCGCGCCAGCTCGGCGGCGATCGCCGTGTCGTCGAACGACGGGCCCCAGTAGGCGTGGTGCATCACCTCGGCACGCGGCTGGCCGAGCACTTCGTGCCAGGCGGCGAACGCGGCGCCGAGCGACAGCCCACCGTCGTGCGCCGCCGGCTGCACCCAGACCTCGTCGTAGGGCCCGTGCTCGAGCACCGCCTGATTCGACACGCAGTTCAGTGCCACGCCGCCGGCCAGACAAAGGCGCGGCGAGCCGGTGCGCTCGTGCAGGTGATGCGCCAGGTGCAGGACGATCCGGTCGGTGAGTGCCTGCAGGGCAGCGGCGACGTCGTGGTGGTCGTCGCCGAGCGGCTGGTCGCGGCGACGCGGCGCGACACCGAACGCGCGCTCGAGACCCGCGGTGTCGGCCGACGGCGGATAGTAGAGAATCTCGCTGAAGCGGAGTGCGTCGTGCGCCATGTCGAAGCCACCGTCGTCGGTCGGCCAAACCAGCCGGTCGAAGGCGGCGGCGAAGCGCGTCGGATCGCCATAGGCGGCGAGGCCCATCACTTTGGCCGCGTCGTAGACGCCGAAGCCTAGGTAGACCGACACAAGCTCCCACAAGTAGCCCAGCGACGCCGGGTAGCGCACTGAGCCGAGCGGCTCGAGCTCCGCCCCGCCGTCGACGCGCGGGCGGCCGGGGTAGAGGCGCGTCGAAAAGGCATCGTCGCCGAGCGCGTCGAGCACCAGAACCGCGGCCTCGTCGTGCGGCGAGACGTAAAACGCCGACGCCGCGTGCGCGGTGTGGTGGGCGATCCAGTGAAAGGGTGCGTCGAAGCCCCGGGCGCGGAAGGCGTCGGGCACGCGCGGCAAGGTGTCGAGGAAGCGACGCTGGTCGGCCGGATCGCTCCACGGCGACGGCAGGCCGCGCTCGGCGACGTCGCGGATGATCTCGGGGTCGGCGGCGAAGGCGATGTGGTCGACCTCAGCCGCCGTGACACCGGCGCGTTCGAGGCAGAAGGCGATCGACGCGTCGGGCAGCTCGTCCGGGTTGTCCGAGCGCGCTTCCTTGCCGTGCTTGCGCCGATTGAAGCGCTCCTCCTCCACCGCCGCCACCAGCCGGCCGGCGACCAGCAGCGCCGCCGACGATTCGTGGTAGGCCGAATTCACCCCGAGCACGATCATGGCGCGCCTCCTGCCTGTGCGTTCGGAAAGTAGTCCTCGCGCTCGCCGTCGCGGCGCACGTCCCACGTCGCGCAGTGCAGCGAGCCGCCGAACTCGAAGACATTGCGGAACGGCACCGTGAGCACCTCAAAGCCGAGTCCGTCGAGCAGGTCGTGCAGTGGCTTCTCGCGCTGCTCGCAGATCACCGTCGTCGGCGACACGCTGAGCACGTTCATCGACAGCCACTTCGACGACTGACAGTACGGCGGCATCTCGTCGTTGCTCGAGGTCGGCTGCGGCGCGTCGACGAAGCGCCAGCCGTTGTCGTGGAACAGCGTCTCCTCGCCGGCCTGCAGCGGACGCTCGGGATTGGTGAGCACGAGGCCCGGACGCAGCGGCACGAAGGTGCAGTCGATGTGTGATGGGAAGAAGTCGAGCGGAAAGTGGACGGCATGGACGCGCAGGCCGCGCGGCTCGAAGTGGCGACGAAGCCAGCGGATGCCTGCGCGGTTGGTGGTCATCGATTCCTGCACCACCAGGTCGCGGCCGAAACGACTGATGTCGGCCGCGTCGAAGACGATCTCGTCTTGGGTGACGCAAAACTCGAACGAGTGCATGCGCCGATGGCGCTCCTCGAGCGGCCAGTCCCAGAAGTCCTCGCGGTACATCGCGTCGGCCATCGTCGGCCGCGGCGCCACGGTCCAGGCCATGCCCGGGTCGTCGTTCCAGTACTCGAGCACCAGGTCGCGGTAGGCGAGATGCTCGAAGTAGCGCGCGCGCCGCGACATCGTCGCTTCGACGATCTCGTGGCCGACCGTGATCAGCACGTCGCGCGGGCACACCGCGCAGTACTGCGCCGCGACCTCGAAATGGGGCGTGCGCAGCGGCTGCGAGAAGTCGAGAGGCGTCGGCCGGCGCACGGTGACGCCACGCTCCTCGAGCAGAGCGGCGAGGCCGTCGAGCTCTTCGTTGGCGGCGTCGACGACGTGGCGCGGCTTGGGGCCGACCGGGAACGCCTGGCGCTCGGTCGCCGCCGGACCGCGAATGATCGGTCGATAGCCCGGCTCGGCCGGCTCGTAGGACGCATGGTCGGCGCGTCCGACGACAATCTCGCGCAGCGGATCCCACTCGGTCCACGAGCCGACCCGGCGCGAAGCGGCGTCGTCGCTCCTCGCGGCCTCGTCGCTCATTGCGGCCTCCTCGCCGGGGCTCGGCGCTGGAGCGTCTGGCGCGCGATCTCGAGCTCCTGGATCTCGCTCGTGCCCTCGATGATCTCTTGCACTTTGGCGTCGCGTAGGTGGCGCTGCACCGCCGCTCCGGGACCGACACCGGCGGCGCCGTGGACCTGCACTGCGTCCGAAGCGACCTCGAACGCGGTCTTCGACGCGAGGTACTTGGCCATCAGCGTGGTGCGCACCGCGTCGGCGTCGGCGGCCGCACGCAGCTCGCCGGCGTGGCGGACCAGACGCCGCGCCGCCTCGGTGCCGGTGACGGCCCGGGTCAGCAAGCGGCGCACCAGCTGGTGCTCGCCGATCGGCCGACCGAACTGCTCGCGTCCACGGGCGCGCTCGAGCATCGCCCGGCAGCAGTCGTCCGCCAGGCCGACGCAGCCGCTGGCGGTGCTGAAGCGACCGTAGTCGAGCGCCATGCCGGCGATGGCGTCGAAGGTCAGCGGGCCCCGTGCGAGCAGCGCCTCGGCCGGCACCCGACAGTCTTCGAGCCGCACCGTCGCCAGCTCCGAGGCGCGCAGACCGAGCAGCCCTTCGATCGGCTCGGTCGTGAGCCCCGGCGTCGAAGCGTCGACGACGAAGGCGCCGAGCTCGGCGCGCTGTCTGTTCGAGTCCTGCCCGTCCGGAGCCCGGCGTTCTGGACTGTCGATCCGCGCGAAGACGAGGAAGACGTCGGCGCGCTGCGCAAAGCTGATCCAGGTCTTGACGCCGTCGAGCCGCCACTCCTCCCCCACCGCCTCCGCGGTGGTCCCGACCGAGCGCGCATCGCTGCCGATCCCCGGCTCGGTCAGGCCGAACGCCGCCACCGACTCGCCGGCACCCAAAGCACCCAACCAGCGCTCGCGCAGCGGCGGCTTGGCCCAACGCTCGAGAGCATGCGCCACCATCCCCTGCACCGCCACCAGGTTGCGCACCGAGCCGCAGCCTCGGCCGATCTCTTCGTGCACCCGGCCGAGGGTCGGCGCGTCGACGCCGAGGCCGCCCGCCGCTTCGGGCAGCGAGGCCACCAGCCAGCGGCGACGGCCGAGGTCGCGCGGCAGCTCCTCGGGCAGCGCCTGCTCGCGGTCCCAGGCGTCGGCCCGCGGCGCCAGCTCGGCATCGACGAACGCCGCGACCGCGGTCACGAGCGGGTCGCGCTCGGCGCCCGGCGCCGTCGCGCGGCTCACGGCCGACCTCCCGCCTCGACCGCGCGTCGTACCGACTCGGGCCAGCCCGCGGGATCGACCCCGCGCTGGCAGAGAAAGGCGAAGACCAGCCGCTCGAGGCCGAAGCCGACGCAGCCGCTGGTGATCGTCCCGTCGTCGCCGTCGATGCCGAAGGCTTCGCCAAAGTAGCGGCCGTGAGCGTTGAACGAGGCGACGGCGATCGCCTCGTCGGGGCCGACGTCGAGCAGCAGCTCGTACTTCAGCTCCATCAGGCGCTGCGAAAAGATTCGCGTCGCGGTCTCGCGATCGAGAAAGAAATGGTCGTTCGCCACTTCGCACACGCCGACCAGGCCGAGCTCGTCCATCAGCGCGCAGGCGGCGTCGAGCACGCTGCGACGGGAGCGGTGCACGAAGTCGGGGGAGCCGAGGAAGACGATCTCGCGGATGGTGAAATCCCACAGCCGCTTCATGCCGGCGTGGTACCGAGACTCGAAGCGGAACGACTTGCCGCGCGCGGTCACCACCCGGTCCCCGACGAGCTGCCGGCCGGCATGCTGCTCGAACGCGTGGTAGCACATCGTCGGCGGCAGGCACAGCGAGTGGTCGCGGCAGTGACCCAGTAACCCCTCCGGCAGACGCCCCTCCTCTCGATACGACGTGACGAACGCGTCGTAGACGTCGAGATCGTTGTGCAGGCGCGTGACGAACATGACGAAGTGCGGAAACGAGGCGAAGTAGTCGAAGCGCTCGAGCACGCTCGCCGGCAGCAGGGTCGGATAGCGGTACTCGCGCGCGTTCTCCAAGCGCAAAGCGATGGCGCGCAGCCGGCGGTCGAAGTACTCGAAGAGCGAGAGCAAGGGCTCGCCGAACCCGACCTGCCCATCGCCGGCTCGGAACAGAGCGTCGCCATCGGCGAGCAGCCCCTCGGCATCGACACAGACAGCAGGCGGCGCGGCCGAGCTCCAGACACGCTTCGGCGGCATCTCGCGCTGCCCCAAGATCTCCTGCGCCACCATGCGATCGACCTTTCGCTCGAGGTCGCGCACGTCGTCGGCATGCGGCGAATCGAGCTCGACATCGACCGCCCAGACCGACCCGGAGGCGTCGTCGGCAGTGACCAGGTCGAAGCCTTCGATGGCGCTCGAGACGAAGTAGAGGCGCTTCGCCAGCTCGGGCGCCAGGCCCGCCGGCACGCTGTGCGCGAGGCGAATCCGTGCGGTCGGCATGGTCTCGTTCAGGCGGCGAGCTTGCGCGCCACCAAGGCGTCGACAGCGGCGATGCTGCGGAAGTTCTCGAAGTCGAGGTCGTCGGCGTCGACGGTGACCCCGCACTGCTGCTCGACGAAGTGGACGAGCTGCATGACGAACATCGAGCTCACCAGGCCGAGCGCGAAGATGTCGTCGTCGTCGGCGAGAGCGTCGTCGCCGATTCCGGCGCCGTCGAGCACGAAACCGCGGATCGCCGCGCGCCGCGCGCTCTCGAGCTCGCCGCCCGACGGGGCACGCTCATCCTCCGAGATAGTTGAAGAATCCTTCACCGGTCTTTCTCCCGTGGAGCCCCGCGTCCACCATGCGGGTGAGCAGCGGACACGGACGGTACTTGCTGTCCTTGAATGAATCGTAGAGAACTTCGATCGACAAGAGGACGGTGTCGAGGCCAATCAAATCGGCGGTCTCGAGCGGCCCCATCGCGTGGCCGAAGCACTGCACGAAAAGGCGATCGATCTCTTTCGCCGAGGCGACGCCTTCGTGCAGCAGGTAGATCGCCTCGTTGATCATCAGCATCATCACGCGGTTGGTGACGAAGCCCGGAGAGTCATCGACCACGATGCTCTGCTTGTCGAGGTCGGCGACCAGGCCTCGCGCCGCCGCCAGCGTCTCCTCGGAGGTGTGGTGACCGCGAATCACCTCCACGGTCGGCTTGAGCGGCGCGGGATTCATGAAGTGCATGCCGACCACCTGCGCCGGGCGCTCGGTGAGCGCGGCGAGCCGAGTGATCGAAATCGCCGACGTGTTGACGCCGAACCAGGCGTCGGCGCGGCAAATGCGGTCGAGCGCCTCATAGATCGGCTGCTTCACCTGCCAGCGCTCGGTGGCGTTCTCGAGCACCGCCTCGACGTCGGCGAGGTCGTCGAGCGAGGTGGTCAGATCGGCGCGCGCCAGGAGTTCCTGGACATCGAGCCGCCGGCCGCTGAACAGCGCCGCCGTCCGCACCTCGTCGCGGAGCAGGGCGCGCGAGCGCTTGAGCACCTCGGAGCTGCGATCGACCAGGACGACCTCGAACCCGGCCGCGGTCAGTGCGACACAGAGTCCGCGGCCCATGGTTCCCGCACCGACGATTCCGATCCTGCGAGCGCTCAAACCAGACTGGCCTCCTCGTCCGACAGGACGTCATGATAGTTCGCCAAGACGACCCCGACAAGTCAGATCGGCGAGATCCAGAGCGTCTGAGGACGAGTCGACGGCCACGCGGGCCCGGCTCCAGAGCCGCTGTGATCGAGCGCCCGCGCGGTGCCACGAGTCGTCGCGGCACCACGCAGACGAACTGTACGTGCGGCGAGGTGAGGGCATAGAATCCCGAATCGTCCGACCGATCGTCCGAGCTCTACAATGCCCACCGACGCGTCGTCTCCAGCTTTCGGCCCCGCTGCCCACGACCTCACGGTCCACGCGCTTTTCGCCCGCCGCGCGCGCGGCGCGGCGGGCGACCGCGAGGTTCTGCGCCAGGGCGATCTCGCGCTCTCGGGCCGGCAGCTCGCGCGGGCGGCCGCGGAGGTCGCGTCGCGACTTCGCCGACACCTCGACGGCACGGGGAGCGGTGTCGTCGGGGTTCTCCTCGGCCGCGACGAGCCGGCCGGCGTGCATGCGATCGTCGGCATGCTCGGTGCGCTCGAGGCCGGTGCCGCCTACCTACCGCTCGCTCCGGACCTGCCCGCGGCGCGCCGTGCGCTCATGCTGCGCGAGGCGGCGGTGCGGGCGCTGGTCGCCAGCGAACCGGTCTCAGCACGACGTGAACCACAGACCGACGACGGCCTGCCGATCGTCGATCTGCCGTCGATCGTCGCGGACTGTGTTTTAACAGACGGTGGCCTAGCAGACGGTGTTCGAGCAGACGATCACCTCGAGCCCGATCCGCACAACACCACCGACGCTGACGCGCCTGCCTACGTGCTCTACACCTCCGGCTCCACCGGCCGGCCGAAGGGCGTCGCCATCCGCCATCGCACGGTCGTCAACCTGGTGCGCTGGCACGAGCTGGCGCGGCCGGGCGCCTGCCGCCTGCGCACCGCCCAGGTCTGCTCACCGAGCTTCGACTTCTCGGTGCACGAGATCTTCTCCACCCTGTGCGGTGGCGGTGTGCTCGTGGTGGCGCCCGACGCCGTGCGCCGTGACCCGTTCGCGCTCGCCCGCTTCCTCGAGCACGAGCACATCGAGCGCCTCTTTCTGCCGGTCACGGCGCTGCGCCAGCTCGCCGAAGCGGTCGACGATCTGCGGCCGAGGCTCACGCTGCGCGAGGTGCTGACCACCGGTGAACGGCTGCGGCTCACACCAGCGCTACGCCGCCTCTTCGCCCGCACCGGCGCGCGTCTGCACAACCACTACGGCGCCACCGAGTTCCAGGACGCCACTGCCTTCACCCTCGAAGGCGACCCGGCGACCTGGCCGGAGGCGGTGCCGATCGGACGCGCGATCGATGGAGTCACGGTGCACCTGCTGGGCGACGACGGTCGACCGGTCACCGACGGCGAGGTCGGCAACCTGTCGATCGGCGGCGTCGGCGTTGCGATCGGCTACCTGGCGCGTCCCGAGCTGACGCGCGAGCGCTTTCGACCGGGGCCCGACGGCGAGCTCGTCTACGCCACCGGCGACCTGGCCCGTCGACGCGCCGACGGTGAGCTCGAGCTGCTCGGACGCGCCGACGACCAGGTGAAGATCGACGGAGTGCGTGTCGAGCCGGGCGAGGTCGAAAGTCGGCTCGCAGAGCATCCGGCGGTGCGCGACGCTGCCGTCGTCGCGCACGAGATCGGTGGACGGGCCCGACTGATCGCCTACGTGACGCCCCGCGATCCCCGGTCCGAGTCGCTCGAGGCGCTTCGAGAGAACCTCCGGGCTCACCTCGCGGAATTGCTGCCGGCGGTGATGGTGCCCGAGGCCTTCGTCGTCCTCGACGCCTTGCCGACCACCGCCAGCGGCAAGACCGACCGCCGTCGGCTCGAGCCGCCGACGGTTCTCGAGCGCCCCATCGCGCGCCCGCCGACGGCGCCGCGCGGCGACACCGAGCGAACACTGGTGGCGATCTGGCGCGAGCTGCTCGGCGTCGACGAGGTCGGCGTCGACGACAGCTTCTTCGAGCTCGGCGGCTCGTCGCTGCAGCTGGTCGAGGCGCAGCGCGCCATCGCCGCCCGTCTCGGCGGCGACTGCTCGGTAGTCGACCTCTTCCGCCATCCGACGATCGCCGCCCTGGCGCGCCACCTCCGCGCGCCGCGCGTGGAGCCTGCGCGCTCGCCGCGCGTGGATTCTGCGCGCGCGAGGCGGCATCGACGCAGCACTGCCGACTCGTCCGAAGTCGCCATCGTCGGCGCCGCCGGCCGCTTTCCCGGCGCAGACGATCTCGACGCGTTCTGGCGCGATCTGTGTGCCGGTGTCGAGTCGATCGAGCGTCTGGAGTTCGTCGCACCGTCGGCCGATTCCTCCCTCCGCAGCCGGCGCGACTACGTTTCCGCCGCCGCCCGTCTGCGCGACATCGAGCACTTCGACGCCGCCTTCTTCGGCCTGTCGCCCAAGCAGGCCGCCCTGCTCGACCCTCAGCAGCGTCTCGCTCTCGAGCTCGCCTGGGAGGCGTTCGAAGACGCGGGCCACGATCCGGCGCATGCCGGCCGCACCGGCGTGTTCGTCGGCTCGAGCCTCAGCACCTACCTGCTCAACCACCTGGCGCCGCACTTCGGGTTCGGCGCCGGCCGGCCGCTTGTCGAGGTCGACACGCTGCAGACCCAGCTCAAGCTCGGCAACGACCGCAACTACTTGCCGACGCGCATCTCCTTCGCCCTCGACCTGCAGGGACCGAGCCTGGCAGTGCAGACCGCCTGCTCGAGCTCGCTGACCGCCGTCCACCTCGCCTGCCGCGCGCTGCATGCCGGCGACTGCGACCTGGCGCTCGCCGGCGGCGTGTCGGTGATCGTGCCGCAGGACGCCGGCTACCTCTACGAACCGGGCATGATCCGCTCGCCCGACGGCCACTGCCGAGCCTTCGACGCGCGCGCCGCCGGCACCCTCTTCGGCAGCGGCGGCGGCCTGGTGCTGCTCAAGCCTCTCGAGGCGGCGCGCGCCGACGGCGACCACGTCGTCGCCGTGGTCAAGGGCTCGGCGGTGAACAACGACGGAGCCGACAAGGTGGCGTTCACGGCGCCGCACGTCGAGCAACAGACCGAGCTGATCGTCGACGCGCTCGCCGACGCCGGGGTCGACGCCTCGAGCATCGGCTACGTCGAGGCGCACGGCACCGGCACCGAGCTCGGCGATCCGATCGAGGTCGCCGCGCTGCACGACGCCTTCCGGCAGAGCGCCGGCACGCCGCTGCCGCCGCGCTCGTGCGGCCTCGGCTCGGTGAAGACCAACATCGGCCACCTCGACGAGGCCGCCGGCATCGCCGGCCTGCTCAAGGCGGCACTGGCGCTCGAGCGCGAGGAGATCCCGCCGAGCCTGCACTTCGAGAGGCCGAATCCGCAGATCGATTTCGACGCCGGACCGTTCGAGGTCGTGACGGAACGGCGCGCCTGGCCGCGCGCTTCGACGATCCGCGACGACGCCATGAAGCCGAGGCGGGCCGGCGTCAGCTCGTTCGGCATGGGCGGCAGCAACTGCCACGTCGTGCTCGAGGAGGCACCGCCGCTCGAGCCCAGTGCCGTCCCAGCTGGCCCCTCGCGCTCCGAGCCGCCGTTCCTGCTGCCACTCTCGGCTCGCACACCGGCGGCACTGCAAGCGCTCGGGCGCCGATGGCTCGAAGGGCTCGAGGAGCTCGGTGACGGAGAGAGCCCCGAGACGCTCGCCGACCACTGCGCGACCGCCGCCGCCGGCCGCCGCCACTTCGAGCAGCGCCTCGCGGTCGTCGGCGGCAGCGCCGACGGCCTGCGGCGCGCTCTGGAGACGCGGCTCGAGCGACTCGGAAAGCCACACGACGAGACGAACCCGGCCGCCTCCCCGGCGCCCCGGATCGCTCTGCTCTTCGGCGGCCAGGGCTCTCTGCCGCCAGCGGGGCTCGACGTCGCGGCCCTCGACGCCCTGCCCGACGTCGGTGCGGCGCTCGATGCGGCCGACGAGATTCTGCGCCCGGCGATCGGCCGGCCGCTGCGCCCGCTGCTCTCCACGCCGACCACCAAGGACGGCGCCACCCCGGACGGCACAAGCCCACTCGACTCGATCGACACCGCCCTCGCACAACCCGTGACCGTCGCTCTGCAGCTCGCCCTGCTCGCCGGCTGGCGCGCGCTCGGCGTGCGTCCCGCGGTCGTCATCGGCCACAGCGTCGGCGAGCTCGCCGCCGCCCACGCAGCCGGCGCCCTGTCGTTCGACGCGGCCCTGCAGCTCGCCGTTGCGCGCGGCCGGGCGATGGCGGACCTACCGGCGACCGGCGGCATGCTGTCGGTCGACGCCGACGCACCGACCGTCGAGACCTTCCTCACCGACGAGACCGCGGCCGACGCACTGGAGATCGCGGCATTCAACGGCCCGCGCTCGACGGTCGTCTCCGGTCCGGACGCAGCGCTCGAGCGTCTGTGCCATCGGCTCGACACGGCCGGCGTGACGGCAACGCGGCTGGCGGTCGACCGCGCCTACCATTCGGCCGCGGTCGAGCCCGCGCTCGACGATCTGCGCAAGGCGGCCGACGAGGCGCTGCGCGCGACTCGGGCAGCCGGCGTCGCGCCCGAGCCCGACGCGCCGCGCTGGATCTCCACGGTACGCGAAGCGGCACCGATCGAGGCCGAAGCGCTCGACGCCGAGTACTGGGTCGAGCATGCACGCCGCCCGGTGCGCTTCGCCGCCGCGGTCGCTGCTCTCGGCGCGAGCGGAGCCTGGGAGACCTTCGACCTCGACCTCCGGATCGATGCGTGTATCGAGCTCTCCGGGCGGCCGACGCTCGCCCAGCTGGTGCGAGGGCGAACGCCCGAACGAACGCTCGTCGCTCCGAGCCTGCGCCCACGCCGCGAGCGGCTGCAGTGGCTGCGCACCCTCGCCGCGCTCTACGAGGCCGGGGTCGCCGTCGACTGGTCGGCCCTCGACCCCGCCGGCAGCTTCCAGCGCCGTCGCCTGCCGACCTACCCCTGGCAGCGTCGCCGCTGCTGGATCGACGCGCCCGCGGCGCCCCGCGCGCCCGAGGAGCCGGGCGAGTCGGCGGCTGTGCATCCACTCCTCGGCCCACGGCTCGACGTCGCCGGCCGCGACGAGACACGGCACGCCAAGCGCTTTGGCCCGCGCGGCCTGCCGTGGCTGCGCGATCACCGCGTCTTCGACACCGTGCTGCTGCCGGGCGTCGCCCATCTCGAGATCGCCGCCGCCCTCGCCGCGTCGCTGCAGGGCCCGGGACGCATCGTGCTGCGCGACGTCCTGATCCACCGCGCCTTGACCTACGACAGCCCCGACGACACGCGGGAGGCGCAGGTCGTGGCGACGCCCATGGGGCAGGCGGATGGTCCCGAGGACTTCAGGCTCGAAGTCTTCACCCGCGCGCTCGCCCAGGCCTCGGGCGACGCACCCGGACCCTGGCTGCGGCACGTGGTCGCCCACCTCGAGCCAGTCGACACCCAGGACGGCCCAGGCGACCCGGCGCCGAATCCGGCCCTGCTCGCCGACCTGCAGGCCCGCTGCGTCGACTCGCTGCCGCCCGACACGATCTACGAGCGCGAGGGCGAGCGCTCGATCGACCTCGGGCCGGCATTTCGCGTCACCGACACGCTGCGGCTCGAGCCCGGCCCCGACCATCCCCGCCGCTGCCTGTCGCGCATCGTCCTGCCGCCGACGCTCGCCGCCGACGCCGCCGACTACCGCTTCCACCCGGTGCTGCTCGAAGCCTGCCTGCTGGCGCTCACGGTCACCTACCCGGAGCGTCACGGTCGACGTACTTACGTTCCCGTCGGCTTCGAGCGGGTCGAGATTCCGTCGAGCGCCGGCGGCGAGACGTCGGCCTGGTGCCATGCCCGCCTTCGGGCGCCTGAGCGACACGACCACGACGAAGACGACGATCCGGAGACGCTGCGCGGCGACATCGACCTCTACGACGACGACGGCCGCCTGCTCGTGCGCATGGCCGGCGTGCTGCTCAAGCGCGCGGCGCGGCAGGCGATGCTCGAGCCCGCAGGAGCGGGACGCGCCGACTGGCGCCGCTGGCTCTATGCTACGACCTGGCGTGAGCACGATGCCAAAGCGCGCGGCGCCGAGGCGCCACCCGTGGGCACGGTCCTGCTCGTCGGCGCGCTCGCGACGAGCCCGACCGCACCCAAACGAGGCCTGGTCGAGGCGCTGGCCGTCGCGCTGGCCGCGCGCGGCGTCGATTGCCGCCTGGCCGAGGCACCGCTCGACGACTCCGGAGACGACTCGATGCGCGGCGCGGGTCTGCGCGGCGTGAGTCTGCTCGTCGACTGCCGGGCGCTGCACGCCGCCTCCCCGCGAGCCGACCCGGCCGCGCGCGCACGCCGCCTCACCATCGAGCTGCTCGCGAGCCTGCGCTCGGCGCTCGGGGCCGAGCCGCTGCCAGAGGTCGTCGTGCTGACGCGCGGTGCCTCATCGGCGCTCGAGACCGGTGCCTCGGACCCCGCGGCGCAGGCGCTCTGGGGCCTGTGCCGCAGCGCGCGCCTCGAGCATCCCGAGCTCGGCTGTACGACCATCGATCTCGATCCGGCGACCCGGGACTCGGGACTGAGCGATCGGTCGGGGCGCGAGATCGAAGCGCTCGCCGACCTCATCGTCGATCAGCTGGCAGATTCCGGGGCGACGCCAACCGCCGACCGCGGCCGCGAGCCCGAGCTTGCCCTACTCGCCGGCCGCGTCTTGGCGCCGCGCCTGCAACGCCTGGATCTCGCCCATCCGTCCGCGGTAGACACCGACCGCGCCGAGTCCGGCATGCGCTACCGAGGAACCTGGCTGCTCACCGGCGGCCTCGGCGACCTCGGCCTGGCCCTCGCCGGGCGCCTGGCGGAGCGTGGCGTCGAGCGCCTCGTGCTCGCCGGACGCAGACCGCCCGATGCGGCGACCCACGACCGGCTCGAGGCGCTGCGCGCACGCGGCGTCGCCGTGCAGGCCGAAACGCTCGACGTCGCCGACCAGGCCGCCGTCACCGCGCTGGTCGACTCGCTCGGCCCGACGCTGCGCGGCATCGCCCACCTCGCCGGCGTGCTCGACGATGGAGTCCTCGACCGCCAGTCGCCCGAGCGCTTCACGCGCGTGCTGGCACCGAAGCTCGACGGCGCGTGGGCCTTGCATCGTGCGGCACTGAACCGCGCCACGCCGGTGTCGCTCGACGCCTTCGTCCTCTTTTCGTCGGTCACCGCGCTGCTCGGCGCCGGCGGCCAGACCGGCTATGGCGCCGCCAACGCGGGCCTCGACGCCCTCGCTGCCCACCGCCGCGCCGCCGGTTTGCCCGCGCTGTCGGTGCAGTGGGGCTCGTGGGCCGAGGTTGGCATGAGCGCGCGCCGCGGCCTCGACAACTTGCTGCAGCGGCGCGGCGAGGGTGTGCTGCCGCCGTCCCTGGCGCTCGACGCGCTCGAGGCGCTGCTCGCCGCCGGTGACGCGGCGCCGCCGGTGGTCGCGCTGCTGCCGATCGACTGGCCGCGCTGGCACGCGGCATCGTCGGCGACGCCGCCGCTGGTCGCCGACCTGCTCCCGTCCACAGCGCGCGAGTCGGGAGCCAGCCGCGCCGCGTCGCCGCCGACTGGATCGCTCCAGGCCGCATCACCCCAGACCGGGTTCGCCGCCCGCCTCGCCGCCGCGCCGGTGAGCGCGCGGCGCGGCCTGCTCGAGGGCGAAGTGCGGGGACGGCTGGCCTACATCCTCGGCGACGACCTGCACCTCGCCGGCGACGCCGGGTTCTTCGCCGCCGGCATGGACTCGCTGACCTCGATCGAGCTGCGCAACGAGCTCCAGGCGCGTCTCGAGCGGCCGCTGTCGCAAACCCTGGCGTTCGACTACCCGACGATCGACACGCTGGTCGAGTACCTCGAGCACGAGCTCTTCGGCGCGGCGGACGAGCCCGTCGATCCATCGGACGAGGAGTCGGCCGGATCGGCGACGCACGATGCCGTGACACACGAGGCCACGGACGACGCAGAGGAGCAGGCCGCACGGGCCGCCGAGCGACTGGCGCGCACCCTCGGCGTGTCGCTCGATGCGCTCGCCGGAGCCCCCGGCGATGACTGACGCGCGCACCTGGCAGCGTCTGCTCGAGCAGGCGAGCCGTCGCATCGAGAGCCTCGAGGCCGAGATCGAATCGACCCGCGCACCGGTGGCCGTCGTCGGAATGGGCTGCCGCTTGCCGGGCGTCGACCCGTCGAGCGGCACACCGACGAATCTCGGCGACCCCGACGCCTTCTGGCGCTTGCTGGAACGCGGTGACCATACCGTGCGCGAGGTGCCGGCGGAGCGCTGGCCGCTCGACCTGGCGGCCGATCCCGCGGTGCGCTTCGGTTCGTTTCTCGAGCAGGTCGACCGCTTCGACGCCGATCTCTTCGGCATCGCGCCGCGGGAGGCGCGCGCGCTCGACCCGCAGCAGCGTCTGCTGCTCGAGGTCGCGCGAGAGACCTTCGAGGACGCCGGCCTTCCGCCGCGCGCGGTGCCGGCGCGCACCGGAGTCTTCCTCGGCCTCAGCAACGTCGACTACCGCGAAGCGATGGCGGCGGAGGCCGATCCGCTCAGTCTCGACGGCTATTTCAGCTCCGGCGCCACCGCGAGCACCGCGAGCGGACGCGTATCGTACGTCTTCGGCCTCGAGGGGCCGTGTGTCTCGGTCGACACGGCCTGCTCGTCGTCGCTGGTCGCCGTCCACCTGGCGCTCGCCGCGCTCCGCCGCGGCGAGTGCGACCTGGCGCTGGCGGGCGGCGTCCACCTGATGTTGACCCCCGCCGAGGCGACGAGCCTCGCCCGAGCGCGCATGCTCGCGCCCGACGGACGCTGCAAGCCCTTCTCCGCCGCGGCCGACGGCTATGTGCGCGCCGAAGGCTGCGGCCTGGTGCTGCTCGAGCGCGACCGCGACGCCCGACGGCGCAGCGCCCGCCGGCAGGCCATGGTTCGCGGCAGTGCGGTCGGACAGGACGGGCGCTCGAGCGGCATGACGGTACCCAACGGCCCGGCACAACAGGACGTGATGCGCGCGGCGCTGCGCGACGCCGGGGCCAAGCCGGACGAGATCGGCTATGTCGAGGCGCACGGCACCGGTACCGCCCTCGGCGACCCGATCGAAGCCGGCGCGCTGGGCACGGTCTTTTCAGGCCGCGACGAGGCTCCCGAGCCGCGCGCGCTGCGCGTCGGCTCGGTGAAGAGCAACCTCGGCCACTGCGAGTCGGCGGCCGGCATCGCCGGCCTGCTCAAAGCGGTGCTGGTGCTGCGCGAGCGCGCGATTCCGCCGACGCTGCACCTCGCCGAGCCGAATCCGCGAATCGACTGGCCGCACCTGCCGCTGCGCGTGCCGACCACGCTCGAGCCGTGGACGGCGTCGCGGCGGCTGGCGGGGGTCAGCTCGTTCGGCTTCAGCGGCACGAACTGTCACGTCGTGCTCGAGGCGGTCGACGAGGACGTCGCGGGGTCCTCCGAGGCAGTGAAGGCGAGCGCCCGGATCGACCGACCGCTTCATGTCCTGCCGCTGTCGGCGCGCTCGCCGGATCTTCTCGAGCGTCTCACCGCGCGCTGGAACGAATCCCTCGAAACGAGCGCCGCACCCTTCGCCGACCTCTGCCACACCGCCGCCGTCGGTCGCGACGCCGCCGAGCACCGCCTGGCCCTCGTCGCCGCCGACGCCGACGCGGCGCACTCCGCTCTCCGCGGCGGCCGAGCCGTCACCGGCCGGGCGCCGGAGCACCGTCAGCCGCCCCGAGTGGCCTTCCTGTGCACCGGCCAAGGCGCCCAGTCTCCGAACATGGCGCGCGAGCTGGCAGCCACAGAGCCGAGCGTTCTGCGCGACCTCGAGCACTGCGCCGAGATCCTGAGGGCACACGAGGTCGACCTCGTCGCCCTGCTGTCGCTCTCCGGCGGTGAGGACGTCGACTCGACCGTGCTCGACCGCACCGAGAACGCCCAGCCGGCGCTGGTCGCCGTCGGGTGGGCGCTGGCCCGGCTCTGGCGACGCTGGGGCATCGAGCCGAGTGCGGTCGCCGGCCACAGCCTGGGCGAAATCACCGCCGCCTGCCTCGCCGGCATCCTCACCCTCGAGGACGCGCTCGCTCTCGCCGCCGCGCGCGGGCGTCTTCTCCAGCGCGTCGACGGCGCGATGGTCGCCCTCCGCACCGATGCGGCGACCGTCGAGCGAGCGCTCGGAGCGCTCGCGCACGACGATGCCACACGTGTGGCGCTGGCAGCCTTCAACGGCCCGCGCGACGTCGTGCTCTCCGGCCCGCGAGACGTCGTCGACCAACTGATCACACAGCTCCAGGCCGACGGCATCGCCGGCACGCGGCTGCCTGGCGCGCACGCTTTCCACTCACCGCTCGTCGAGCCGATCCTCGACGACTTCGCCGCCGTCGTTCGCGGCCTTTCGTTCACGGCGCCGACGCTCCCGTTCGTCTCGGCGCTCAACGGCACACTCTACAGCCCAGGAGTGGACCCGCCGTCACCAGAGCACTGGGTCGAGCACGTGCGCAGTCCCGTGTGCTGGGCCGACGCGCTCGCGACGCTGGCCGGTGTCGACGGGAGTGGCATCGATGCCTACCTCGAGATCGGCCCCAAGCCGCAGCTGCTGCCGACGGTCGGCGCGCGCGACGTTCTGCGCCTACCGAGCCTGCGCCCCGGCCGCGCCTGGCCGACGCTTCTGCGCAGTCTGGCGACGCTGTGGACCCACGGAGCTCCGGTCGACTGGCGCGCCGTCGACGCCGACCATCCACGCCGCCTGCGACGCGCGCCGACGACGCCGTTCGAGCGCCAGCGCTACTGGTTCCGCGACGCGCCGGGCGTTCCGGGCCTCGGCGCGCGGCGCTCTGTCGCGACCTACCAAGGGAGCACAAAAGTCGCTGGCTCTGACGCTCGGAGCATGGCGAGAACGACGACACGCGCCTGGCTGCACGAGATCGCCTGGCGACCGGTCGAGCTCGGATCGCCGACCGCGTCCTCGCCAGAGTCTCGGGTCGTCGCGCTCGATGCCGCCAGCGAGGCGCTCGCGGCGCAGGTCGCGGAGGTGCTCGAGCTGCCGGGCAGCGCACGGCACGGCTCGCAGTCCACCGCCAACGCCGCGACCGCAGCCGATCGGCTGCTGCTGGTGGCCGACCGCTCGCCGTCGCAGAGCCCGGAGCGGCTGGACGCACTCTGCGGCGCGCTGCTCGAGGTGCTCCAGGCGCGCGTCGCGGCCCGCAGCGCACGAGCCGCACCGGTCCGCCTGCTGTGTCGTGGCGCCGTGCAAACCAGCGCCGACGAGCCACCGGCCGATCCCGCCGTCGCCGGTCTGCGGGCGCTGGCGCGGACCGCGGCGAGCGAGCATCCGGAGCACGGCTGGATGTGCCTCGACCTGCACGACGGAGAGCTCGCCGCGGCGCACCTGCACGCCGCGCTGGCGCACGACGAGCCACGCATGGCGCTGCGCGGTCACCGCCTGCTCGCGCCGCGTCTGGTGGCGTCGCCCGAGACCGGCCAAGCGTTCGAAGCCGTGGATTCGGCCGCCGTGGATTCGGCCCCCGTGGATTTCACCAACGACGAAGACTCGGCCGCCGTCGTCTTGATCCTCGGCGGCGTCGGCGGGCTGGGTCTGCGGGTCGCCGGGGCGCTCGCCGCGCGTGCGACCTCGTCGCTGCACCTCGTGCTCGTGGGGCGCCGCGCACGGTCGGCCGACGAGGCCGAGGCGCTGCGCGCCCGCCTGGATCGTCAGGGCGTCACGGTCCACCTGTCGGCCACCGAAGTGTCCGACGCCGACGCGGTTGCGCGGTTACTCGACGACTGCCGGGGCCGCGGCCGGCTGCGAGCCGTCGTCCACGCCGCCGGCATCCTCGACGACGGTCCTTTGGTTCGGCAGACGTCGGCGCGACTGCGCGGCGTGCTGGCCCCGAGGATCCATGCGGCGGTCGCGCTCGAGCGTGCCCTGGAGGCTTGCGGCGGGGGCCTCGAGACGGTGCCGATCGTCGCCTTCACGTCGCTCGCCGGCGTCGTCGACACCGCAGCGACGGGCGGTTACGGCGCCGCCAACGCCGCCCTCGATGCCTGGGCCGCAGCCCGCCAAGCGCGTGGCGCGCCGACTCTGGCGATCGCCTGGGGACCGTGGGCGTCGATCGGCCTGAGCGCCGGGGACGAAGACGCCAACGCCCGTCTCGGCCTTCGGTCGCTCGACGCCGATGCCGCGGCAGAGCTCACCGCCGACCTGCTTCACGCGCTCGACGACCCCGCCGCGTCTCTACCCTCGCACCGGGTCGCCGTCGATGCCGACTGGCCGCGCTACCGCGCCAGCCTGCCTGCCGCCGCGGGTCGGCTGCTCGACGAGCTCACCCCGGCGGTCGGACCGACCGAGCACTCGGCGGACGCAGAGCCACGTCCCGACGCGCGAGCCGACCTCTTGGCCTCGCCCTACCCCCGGCGCGCCCTGCGTGGCCTGGTCGACCGCGAGCTGCGCGCCGTGCTCGGCCGCGACCGCCCGATCGATCCGCGCACCGGTTTCTTCGATCTCGGCATGGACTCGCTGATGGCCACCGACCTCGTGCACGCCCTCGACGCCGCGCTCGCGCTGCAGCTGCCGGCGACGCTGGCGCTCACTCGCCCGAGCCTCGACGAGCTGGTCGACGAGCTCGCCCGGCGCCTCTCGCTCGAGCCGTCGGCGCCAGGCACGTCACCCAACACCCCGCAAGACACGACCGACACTGCGACACCAGCTGAGACGGCTCACGAAGACTCTACCGCTGAGCTTCTCGCCCGCCTCGATGCCACCCTCCGCCGCCACGGCGGGTCGTCGTGAGGCGACAACCGAAGACCTGACCATGCACGAGACCCCGAACGCTCTCCAGATCCTCGAAACCCTGGCCGCGGACGTTGCGCCCGATCTGCCGGTCACCGTCAAGTCGCGCAGCCGGCCGGGCGCCCCGGTCGACGCCGTGGTCTACCTGCGCGGCAAGAACGCCGACGCCGCCGAGCGTTTGCGCCACGCGTTCGACGATCTGCCGTGGGTCGACGCCGTCGAGCCACGCCGCGGCACTCTGGGCGTTCGTTTCGGCGCTTCCTTCATCGACGCCTGGGCGCGCCGGCTCGCCGCCGGCGACGTGCTCGACGGCCACGCCGTCGCGAGCCCTTGGGGCGAGCGTGTGGCGGTCCAGTTTCTCGACGCCAACCTGTCGAAAGCGCTGCATGTCGGGCACCTCTGGAGCATCTCCCTCGGCCAGGCTTTCGCCGCCATGGCCGAGCACGCCGACGCGCGCGTCACCCGCCGCCTGTGGTACGCCGACGCCGGACGCAACATGTTCGAGGCGGTCGCCGGTGTGCTCGGCGGTGAGCGGCTGGTCGCCAACGAGCTGCCGCCGCGGCTGCCGCCGGACACCAAGTCCGACCACTTCGTCGGCACTGGATATGCCCGCTATGTCGCCAGCGTGCGCCACGCGCGCAGCGAAGAGGACGCCGACTCACCGATCGATCGCGAGCTCGCCCGCTTCGAGGACCGCGCCGAGCGGCTGATGCGCCGCTGGCTCGACGGCGACCCGGTGATCACCGCACGGTGGCGCACGGTGCGCGACTGGGCCTTTGACGGCCAGCAGGAGACCCTCGAGCGCCTGGGCGTGCGCTTCGATGAGAAGGTGCTGCAGTCGAGCATCCTCGAACCTCTGCAAACTCTGGTCGCGCACGAGCTGGACCGTGGACTGCTCGAGCGGGCCGACGACGGCCGCGTGGTCTACCGCAGTCCGCGCGAGGAGTTCGACGCGCTGACCGTGATCCGCTCCGACGGCTTCCCCACCGAGTACGGGCGCCTGATCACCCTGATGCGCCGTGAGCAGGCGCTGGCCGACGAGTACGACCACTACGTCGCGGTGAGCGGCGACGAGTGGAGCCCCGCGACGGCACTCTTCGACGAGTTCCTCGAGCGCTCGGGACCGACGCCGCTGGTGCCGAAGCTCGAAGTGGCGTACCACGCCATGCTCACCCTCGACGGCGAGAAGATGAAGTCGCGCGACGGCCGCGCGCTGCTCATCGACCAACTCTTCGATCAGCTGTCCGAGGACGAGCGGCTGCTCGTCCTCGCCGAGAGTCTGGGGACCGAGAGTCTGGGGGCATCGAGCGCTGGCCAGCCTCGGGCGACCGACCTGCTCGCCGACATCCTGGTCCGGCTCGTGTTTCTGAGCCGCGCGCCGCGCAAGAGCTTCGGCTTCTCGTGGCGGCGAATTCTCGACGAGTCGCAGAATCCCGGCTGGGCCGTGTGCCGCCAGCTGGTGCGCCTGGCGGAGCTGGCGGCTGGCGACAGCGACGGGGACGACGCCCCGCCGGACCGCGAAGGCCACCGGCGTCTGCTCGTGGCGCGGGCGCTGGAGAGTCCGGGTCGCCTCCGGCACGCGCTCGCCAGCCACGACCCGCGCTCACTGTGCAAGTTCCTCCTGCACGTGACCGACGACTGCGCCGCGCTCCCGCCGGATCCGGCGCTGGCGCGGCTGGCGCTGCCGCTCGTCACCTTCCTCCTCGGCGCGCTCGGACTGCCGATCCAGCGCCTCAACTCACCGCGGGCCGCGTGACGGCGTCCACCGCGTCGCCGCGATACTTCCCCTCGCCGCGCGGACGGCGCACCAAGCCGCGCGCCACCAGGTCGCGCCACGACTCGCCGAGGCCACCGTGGTGTCGCCGCCACAGGTCCCAGGCGAGGGCCGCCACCGCGTCGTCGACCCCCAACGCTCGCTGATGGTCGAAGTAGCCGAAGGTCGCCGGGTCGGCGCGCAGCGCGGCGATCGCGGGCGCGTCGAAGCGCCGACGGGCGAGCTGCTCGATCGCCGCGGTGAGGCCGGCCCCGTCGGGAATGCCGGCCTTGGGCCGCTGGGCGACGCGCTCGGGCAGCAAGGTGCGCGCCGCGCGGCGCACGGCGACCTTGCGCACCGTCTGGCCGGCACGTTGTGCGATCCGGTCGTCGGCACTGAGAGAGCGCGCATGGCGGATCACCGGCGCGCAGAGAAAGGGCACGCGGGTCTCGATGCCGTGGGCCATGGTGCAGCGGTCGACGCGCAGGCACTCAGTGGCACCCAGATCGAGCTGGTCGGCGAGTAGCTCGCGGTCGAGAGCGCCGGGCGGCGTCGCGGCGTAGCCGTCGTACCCGGCGTAGAGCTCGTCAGCTCCCTCGCCCGAAAGCAGCACCTTGACGCCGTCGCGAGCAGCCCGACGCGCCGCCACCCAGGTGCCGACGCCTCCGAGCAGAGTGAAGGGATCGGGTGTCGCGGTCGCCGCCGCGACCGTGTCGAGCAGGTGCGGAAGCTCGGCAGGCTCAATGATCGCGATGCGGTGACGACAGCCGAGCAGCGCGGCCACGTCCACCGCCGCGTCGAGGTCGGCACTGCCGCGCACGCCGGCGGTGTAGGCGATCACCGCATCGACGCCGGCGGCGCGCACCGCCAGGGCGGCCACCGTCGAGCTGTCGACCCCGCCGCTCAGCAAACAGCCCCACGACACTTCGTCCGGAATCTGCTCGCGCACCGAGGCGTCGAGCAAGGTCTCGAGCCCAAGCTCTTCGGGAGAGTCGGCCGCAACCCGTGGCGCGATTTCGACGCACTCCCCGTCCGACGTCCAGACGGTTCCCGGCGGCACCCGCCAGACGCGGCTCCGCAGCTCCGCGGGCAGTGCCTGCGGAATGCTCGCCGCCAGCCAACCCTCGGCCTCACCGTCTCGCGGCGGTCGGCGGACCGCGTAGAGCGGCTTGATGCCGAGCGGATCGACCGCCAGCACCAGGCGATCCCGTGCGTCGTCGACCAGGGCGATGGCGTACATGCCTTCGAGCTGGTCGGCGAAGCGCAGGCCGAAGCGCTCGTAGAGCGGCGCGATGACTTCGGCATCACTGCCGCTGCGTCGTGTCAGGTCGTAACGCCGCGCCAGCGCGCGGTGGTTGTAGATCGCGCCGTTGAATCCGACCAGCAGCGCACCGGACGCCGAGCGCACGGGCTGCGTGCCGTTGGTGACGTCGGTGATCGCCAGACGACAGACACCGAGAGTGCCAGCACCGAGAGTCGCCGCGGCAACCGCGTCCGGGCCCCGGGTCGACATCCGTCCGAGCATGCCGGTGACTGTCCCGAGGTTCGCGGGCCGACTCGTCGCCACTCCGGACATCGTTCCTCCTGAGCTGGTCTCTCCTGAGCTGGCCGCTCGATCCTATCTTCGGCCGGTAGCGCGGAGCAGGCGTCCTGTCGTTTGAATTTCTCTTCGGCGAAGAGAGAGGGACGTCCCCACACGCCGTCCCTGGCGACGGGCGTTTCGACCACACGATGCGGCGGCTCGACCAAGGCCCTCGAGGACAATGGGCGATTCAGCCTAACATCCTGGTCTCTCGCCTGCACCAAGTCACCGCGGCAGCGAGATTGTCTGTTACTCTACCGATTGGCTGCCAGTTGAAACACTGACGCCGATCGCATCGAGGCAGCATTGCAACGACAATCCACGACGGTCCTGTCATGGCAGGCCCAAGTGGACCTTCGCCCCCGACCCTTCTTCGACCACGACGTTGTACGGGACTCCGCCTCTGGACCGGAGACTTGCACGAGAACACTGCATGACCCGTCCGGCTTCGGATTCAGACCTGCTCGCCCCCCTTCGGCAAGCCCTCGGCGTGATCGAGGCGCTGGAAGCGGATCTCGCCGGCCTGCGCGAGCCGATCGCCGTGGTCGGCCTCGCCTGTCGCTTCCCCGGCGCCGCGGACGCTGAGGGTCTGTGGCGGCTGCTCGAGAACGGGGTCGACGCGATCGGCGAGGTGCCGCCGGAGCGCTGGTCGATGGACGGACTCTACGATCCCGACCCCGAAGCGCCCGGCGGCCTCTACTGCGGTGCCGGCGGATTCCTCGACGACGTCGACCGTTTCGATCCGCTCTTCTTCGGCATCTCACCGCGCGAGGCGGCGCGCCTCGACCCGCAGCAGCGTCTGCTGCTCGAGATCGCCTGGCATGCGCTCGAGGACGCAGTGATCGCCCCAGATACGCTGCGCGGCTCGCGCACGGGGGTCTTCGTCGGCATCGCCGAGAACGACTATGCACGCCTCGTCGATCGATCCACCGGCCGACGGTTCTTCGAGCCCCACGACGCCGTCGGCACCGGCTTCTGCTTCGCCTCGGGGCGCCTGTCGCACGTGCTCGGTTTGCAGGGGCCGAATCTCGCGGTCGACACCGGCTGCTCGAGCTCGCTGGTGGCGATCCACCAGGCGATGACCAGCCTGCGCCGCGGCGAGTGCGATCTGGCGCTCGCTGGTGGCGTCCACCTGCGTCTGGCGCCCGAGACGACCATCGCACTCGCCCGCGCCCGTGCCCTGGCGCCCGACGGTCGCTGCAAGCCCTTCTCCGCCGCCGCCGACGGCTTCGGCCGCAGCGAAGGCTGCGGTCTGCTAGTGCTACGCCGCCTGAGCGAGGCAACGCGCCGCCGTGAGCCGGTGCGCGCCGTGCTCCGCGGTGCCGCGGTGAACCACGATGGCGCGGCGAGCGGCTTCACTGTGCCGAGCGAACGCGCGCAGATCGACCTGCTGCGCGCCGCGCTCGACGACGCCGGCCTCGAGCCCCGAGCGGTCGGCTGCATCGAGGCCCACGGCACCGGCACCCCGCTCGGCGACCCGATCGAGGTCGGCGCGCTGGCGACGGTCTTTGCAGAACCGTCCGCGGACACGGTGTGGCTCGGCTCGATCAAGAGCAACTTCGGGCACGCGGAGGGAGCGGCCGGGGTCGCCGGCGTGATCAAAGCGGTGCTCGCGCTCGAGCACGGGGTGGTGCCACCGAGTCTGCACGCCGAGGAGGAGAATCCGCGGGTGCCCTGGGACGATCTGCCCTTCGTCGTGCCGTCGGCGCCGACGCCGTGGCCCGAGGCACGGCGAGTCTGCGGCGTCAGCTCGTTCGGCATGAGCGGTACCAACGCCCACGTGCTGGTCGAGGCGGCGCCGAGCACCGCTGCCGGCACCGACGCCGACGCCAACGAGGCGCAGCCCACCGATCGGCCGCTGCACGTGCTCACGCTGTCGGCCAAGACGGCGGGCGCGCTCGAGGCGCTGACCGCGCGCTGGCTCGAGAGTCTCGCCGCGGCTCCCGCCGACCCCTCCGCGTTCGCCGACCTCTGCCACACCGCGGCGGTCGGCCGCGCCGGCTTCGAGCATCGCCTCGCGGTCGTCGCCGCCGACGCCGACGCGGCACGCTCGGCCCTGGCGGCCCACCGCGCCCTCGCCGGCCGGGCGCCGGCGCATCACGAGCCGCCGACGGTCGCTTTCCTGTGCACCGGCCAGGGCGCGCAGTACCCCGGCATGGCGCGCGAGCTGGCGGACGCCGAGCCGAGCGTGCGACGCGATCTCGAGCACTGCGCGGAGATCCTGCGCGCGCACGACGTCGACCTGTTCGGCCTGCTGGCGCGCTCGTCGTCCAGCGAAACCAACGGTGCCGCCGAGCTCGATCGCACCGAGAACGCACAGCCTTCCCTGGTCGCCGTCGAGTGGGCCCTCGCCCGCCTGTGGCGACGCTGGGGCGTCGAGCCGACGGTGGTCGCCGGCCACAGCCTGGGCGAGATCACCGCCGCCTGCCTCGCCGGCATCCTCACGCTCGACGACGCGCTCGCCCTCGCCGCCGCGCGCGGCCGTCTTCTGCAGCGCGTCGACGGTGCGATGGTCGCGGTGCGGGCCGACTCGGCGACGATCGAGCGAGCCCTCGAGGCGCTGGCCGGCGACGACGCGGCGCGCGTGACGCTGGCGGCCGTCAACGGCCCGCGCGACGTCGTGGTGTCGGGCGCGCGGGACGCCGTCGACCGACTGGTCGCGGCTCTCGAGAGCGACGACGTCGCCTGTACGCGGCTGCCCGGCGCGCACGCCTTCCACTCGCCGCTCGTCGAGCCGATCCTCGACGACTTCGCCGCCGTCGTCCGCGGACTCCCTTTCGCGGCGCCGACTCTGCCGTTCGTCTCAGCGCTCGACGGCAAGCTCTACCTTCCGGGCGAGGCGCCACCATCCGCGGAGCAATGGGTCGAACACTGGGTCGAGCACTGGGTCGCGCACGTGCGCCGCCCAGTGCGCTGGACCGACGCGCTCGCGACACTGGCCGGCCTCGGAGAAGGCGGCCTCGACGTCTACCTCGAGATCGGCCCGAAGCCCCAGCTGCTGCCGACGGTCGGCGCGCCCGACGTGTTGCGCCTGCCGAGCCTCCGTCCAGGCCGCGCCTGGTCGACCCTGCTGCGCAGCCTCGCGACCCTGTGGACCCGTGGCACTCCCATCGACTGGCGCGCCGTCGACGCCGACCATCCTCGCCGCTCGCGACGCGCACCGACGACGCCCTTCGAGCGCCAGCGCTACTGGCTGCCCGCGGCACCTTCCGAGCAGCCGGCCGAGGTTTCGCCGTCCATCGCCAGGCGCGATCCCTTCGATCAGGTCGTGCCGTCACCGCTCCACGACGCGACGCTCTTCCTCCGGCGGCTCGACGCCGACGATCCGGCGGTCGCCGCGCACCGCGTCGGCGGACGCCTGGTGGTCCCGGCGGCGCTGCAGGCGAGTCTCTGCCTGGCCGCTGCGCGCCGGCAGTTTCCCTCCAACGCGGAGACGTCCCGAGACCCGGAGCAGCACCCGGTCGGTCTCGACGACCTGGTCTTCGAGCGTCCCCTCGACGTGCCCGACGGCGGCGCACGGGCCCTGCAGCTGGTGGCGACGAGACGCCCGTCCGCGCCCCGGTCGGGCGACGCAGCGACGACGGCCGTCGAGTTGCAGCTGGTCAGCCTCGACGACGAGAGTCGACCGGAGCCTCACGCGACGGTGCATGCCCGCGCGGTGCTGCCCGCGAGCGACTCCCCAATCGCGGACGCCGCCGCGCTCCTCGCTCCGATCGACACGTCGTCCGGCCAGACGTTCAGTAGCGAGGACCTCGACCGTCGCCTCGCCGGCCAGGGTTTCGATCTTGGACCGTCGCTGCGCTGGCTCCGGCGCTTGACGAAACACGGCGACCAGGTCGACGCGACGCTCGGACGTCCCGCCGGTGTCGACGATGAGGTCGCGCTCGTCGGTCTGCTCGACGCCTGCTTCCAGGCCACCGAGGCCCTCTCGCTCGGTCGCGGTGACTCCGACGACGAGACCGGCGAGGCCCGGCTCCCCTTCGCCGTCGGCAGTCTTCGGATGACGGCCGACGCGACCGAGCGTGCCTGCTCCCTGCGCGCTCGGCGCGGCGACGACGCGTCGTGGCGGATCGAGGTGTTCGACGCCGAGGGCGCGCCGGTGCTCACAATCGACCGCTTCGTCGACCGGCCGGCCGGCGCGCTCGTCGCGGCCGGCGCGCGGGATGCCTGGCGCGAGTGGACCGCGGAGATCGCCTGGCGGCCGTTCGAGCTCCCGCGCGGCGCCTTCAACGAGGGAAACTTCGGCCGCGCCCACGTCGTCGACCTGGCGGCCGACACGCTGTGGGACGCCGACGACGCGATCGACGAGCTGGTCACAGTCGTCGGCGCTCGCGGTCTCGTCAGCAACCCGGACAACGACCTCGAAGACGCGGCGCTGGCCGAACGGTGGACCGCACGCATGCTCACCCTGATCCAGCGCGCCGCGGCCGCCGCCCGACCGCCGCGGCTGTGGATCGTCACCGAGGCCGCACGCGCCGTTGACCCCGAGGACGACACAGCCGGCTGGCCGCAGGCGAGCCTCTGGGGACTGGCACGCACCGTCGGCGCCGAGCACCCCGAGCTGCGCGTCGTCTGCCTCGATCTCGAGACCCGGCCCGACGACCCTGCCGTGCTGCTCACGCTGCTGCAAACGCGCCTGGCCGCCGCGCCGGCAGGCGCACGCCTGGCCCTGCGCGATGATCAGTTGCTCGCGGAGGCGCTCGAGCCCTGCGGCCTGCCGCGCGCCGCGCCGCGTCGCCTGGTGCAGGCCGAAGCAGGCCTGCCGAACAGCCTGACGCTCGAACCGCTGCAGCGCCGCGCGCCAAGCGCCGGCGAGGTCGAGCTCGAGGTGCGCGCCGCCGCGCTCAACTTCCGCGACGTCTTGATCGCGCTCGGCCTGCTCGAGGCGCCCGAGACGACGCCCGGCTACGACTGCGCCGGCATCGTCACCGCCGTCGGTGCAGGCTGCACTCTGGAGGTCGGCGATCGGGTGATGGCGCTCGCCGACGGCGCCTTTGCGGACTTCGTCACCGTCGACGCCCGCCGCGTCGGCCGCCTGCCCTCCGGCATTGGCTTCGAGGTTGGCGCCGCCGTCCCGCTGGTCACTCTCACGGCGCAGCATGCCCTGCACCACCTCGCCGAGATTCGACACGGTGAACGGGTGCTGATCCACACTGCCACCGGCGGCGTCGGCCTGGCGGCGCTGCAGCTGGCGCGAGCCGCCGGCGCCGAAGTCTTCACCACCGCTTCCCCCGGCAAGCACGACACCTTGCGCGCTCTCGGCGTCGAACACGTGATGAGCTCGCGTTCGCTCGACTTCGCGGACGAGATCCTCGCCGCCACCGAAGGACGCGGCGTCGACGTGGTGCTCAACACCCTGGCCGGCGACACCGTGGCGGCGTCGGTGCGCGCCACCGCTCCGGGCGGTCGCTTCGTCGAGCTCGGAGCCCGCGACGTGTGGACGGCCGAGCGGATGCACGCGGCCCGGCCGGACATCGCCTTTCACTGCTTCGACCTCGGGACCGTCGCGGAAGAGACCCCCGAGCGCATCGCCGCCGGCCTCGAGCGGATCGGCACCGCGCTCGAAGATGGGCGCCTGGAACCTCCGCGCTTCGAGGTCTTCCCCCTCGAGCGCGCGGCTGATGCGTACCGGCACATGCAGCAGGCGCGGCACGTCGGCAAGGTCGTGCTCGCCGTCGCGCCACGGCGTCCGCGGCCCGACGCCTCGTATCTGGTCACCGGCGGCCTCGGCGGCCTCGGCCTCGCGATCGCCGAAGGTTTGGCGCGCGCCGGGGCCGGGCACCTGGTGCTGGCCGCACGACGCGCCGACGAGGACAACCTGCCTTCGGCGCGGCGCGCGGCCCTCGAGCACCTACGCGACGCCGGCGCAGACGTGCACCTCGTCGCCGCCGACGTCACCGATCCGACCGCCGTCGACGCCCTGGTCGCGCGCTGCATGGAGATCGCACCGCTGCGCGGTGTCGTCCACGCAGCCGGCGTGCTCGACGACGGCGTGCTGGCGCGGCAGAGCGCGGAGCGGGCGGCGACGGTGCTGGCGCCCAAGCTGCGCGGTGTGCTTGCGCTCGAGGCCGCCTGTCGGCGTCACAGTGCGGTGCTCGACCACTTCGCCGCCTTCTCGTCGGTCGCTGCGTTGCTCGACGACGGCGGGCAGGGCCCGTACGCCGCCGCCAACGCCGCGCTGGCGGCACGAATGGAGGCACGCCACGCCGTCGGTGAACCGGCGCTGGCGATCGACTGGGGGCCGTGGTCCGAGGTCGGCATGGCGGCACGCGGCGCGGCGGAGGGCACGGACCTCGGTGCGATGATTCCGCCAGGCCAGGGAGTCGCCGCCTTCCTCGGCCTGCTCGAGTCCGGCCTAGTGCGTGTCGCGGTCGACCCGGGCCTGGCGCAACGCCTCATCGCCGCGGATGCGGGCTCCGAGCACTCGGAGACCCGTGGTGCAGGCGAACCGCCTGCCGTCGAGACCGGCCCCGCCGACTCGGTGCGCCAGCGCCTCGAGAGTCTGCCACCGGCCCGCCGACACGAAGCGCTCGAGGGCCACATCGAGGCGCTGCTCGGCGAGCTGCTCGCTCTCGACCGATCGATCGATCGCGACGTCGCCTTCTCGGATCTCGGCGCCGACTCGCTGACCGTCGTCGACCTGCGCAACCGGCTGCAGCGCGACCTCGACGTTGCGCTCGCGCCCACCGTCGCCTTCGAGCATCCGTCGCTGCGGCGCCTGGGCGCCCACCTGGCCGAGCGCCTCGGCTGGCTGGACCAAGACACCACGGCGTCAGAAAGCACGCCCGAGCCCGTGGGCGAGCTCGGCGATGGCCTCGCGAAGGACCTTGCGGAGGACCTCGCAGACGACGAGCTGCGCGCATTGATCGATCTCGAGCTGCAGAGTCTCGCGGACGGGAGGCGGCGATGAGCGACGCCCACGCCGACATGCGCCGCCTGCAGAAGGCGCTTGCCGCGATCCGGCGGATGCGCGACCGCATCGTTGAGCTCGAGACTGCCGCGGCGCCGCCGATCGCCGTCGTCGGCACCGCCTGCCGTGTCCCCGGCGCCGACGACCCCGACGCGCTGTGGCGCCTGGTCGCCGAGGGCACGGTGGCGATTCGCGACGCGCCCGTCGGACGCTGGGCCACCTCCGCACCGCACCGCGGCGGATTCCTCGACGACATCGCGGGCTTCGACGCCGCCTTCTTCGGCATCGCTCCGCGCGAGGCGAGGCGTATGGATCCCCAGCAGCGCCTGCTGCTCGAGGTGGTGTGGGAGGCGATCGAGCGCGCCGCCATCGACCCGCGCGCGCTCGACGGCAGCGCCACCGGCGTCTACGTCGGCATCGCCGAGGCCGAGTATCTGCAGGCGCTGCAGACACAGCGCCGAGCCGACCAAGGCACCGGCCGGGACGACGCCGACACGCCGCCGATCTACGACCTCACCGGCACCTCCGCGAGCGTCGCCGCCGGCCGCATCTCCTACCAACTCGGCCTGCGCGGGCCATGCCTGGCGCTCGACACCGCCTGCTCGGCGTCGCTGGTCGCAGTCCACCTCGCGGTGCGTGCGCTGCGTGCCGGCGAGTGCGACCTGGCGCTCGCCGGTGGGGTCAATCTGCTGGTCAGCGTCGACGCTTCGGCGGCCTTCGCCAGCGCCGGCGCACTCGCCGCCGACGGGCGCTGCAAGAGCTTCGACGCCGCCGCCGACGGCTACGGACGAGGCGAGGGCTGCGGCGTCGTCGTGCTCAAGCGCCTCGCCGACGCGCGCGACGCCGGCGACCCGATCCTGGCCTTGATCCGCGGCTCGGCGACGACCCAAGACGGCCGCACCAACGGTCTGACGGCGCCCAACGGCGGTGCACAGCAAGACGTCATCCGACGCGCGCTCAAGGACGCCGACCTGCCGCCATCGGAGATCGCGTTCGTCGAGACCCACGGCACCGGCACCGCGCTCGGCGACCCGATCGAGCTCGAGGCGCTCGGCGCGGTCTTCGGCCGACGCAAGACGCCGTTGGCGCTCGGCGCGGTGAAGGCCAACCTCGGCCACCTCGAGGCGGCGGCCGGCGTCGTCGGCCTGATCCAGACGATCGAAGTCTTGCGACGGCGCACGATTCCGCCTCTCGCCGGCCTGAGCACACCGACGCCGCAGGTCGACTGGCAGTCTCTGCCGCTCAGCCTGCCGACGGCGCCGACGCCGTGGCCCGAAGGCGCCCGCGCCGCCGGCATCAGCTCGTTCGGTTTCAGCGGCACCAACGCTCATGTCGTGCTCGAAGCGGCCCCGGCATCGGCAGGCCCAGACGACCCCGACCCCACCGGCTCCCCTCTGGTGCTGCCGCTCTCGGCGCGCACACCGAGCGCCCTCGCGGCCCTCGCCTCGCGCTGGGCGACGGAGCTGCGCGAGGCGACTCTCGATCCGACCGACGAGGCCGCAGCAAGGCTGGCCGATCTCTGCTTGAGCGCCGGCGCCGGCCGCGCCGCCTTCGAGCAGCGCGCCGCGATCGTCGCCGACGACCTCGCCGGATGCGCGGATGGACTCGAAGCACTCGCCGCCGGCACCCGCATGCCGCGGCTGAAGGTCGGCCGCGCCGCCGCTCGGCCGCGTCTCGCCTTTCTCTTCACTGGCCAGGGCGCACAGCAGGTCGGCATGGGCCGCGAGCTCTTCGAGCGGCACGCCGGCTTTCGGCGGCGGATCGAGCAATGCGACGAGACCCTGCGCGCGCAGATGCCCGAGGCGCCGTCGCTGGTGTCGATTCTTTACCCGCCGGACGGCCCGCCGGATAGCGAGGGCCAGGACACTCCGGCACCGATTCACCGAACGCTCTTCGCCCAGCCGGCGCTCTTCGCGCTCGAGGTGGCGCTGGCCGAGCTGTGGCGCGGCTGGGGGGCCGAGCCCGCCGTGGTCCTCGGCCACAGCACCGGTGAGCTTGCCGCCGCCTGCGTCGCCGGCGCCTTCGACGTCGACACCGGCCTGCGCCTGATCGTCGAACGCGCCCGCCGCATCGAGGCGGCCACCGGCGGCGGCGCGACGGCCGCGGCGCTGGCCGACGCGGAGACGGTGGCGCCGCGGCTCGCCGCGCACGACGGGGTCGACCTGGCCGGCCTGAACGGCCCGCGCGAGACGCTGATCGCAGGCGCCGCCGACGCCGTCGACGCCGCCGTCGAGGACCTCACCGCCGCGGGCATCTCGTGCCGCCGGCTGCAGATTCCACATGCGCCGCACTCGCCGCTGATCGATCCCGTGCTCGACGACTTCGAGCAGTCGATCGCCGATCTGCGCTTCGAGGCGCCGCGCCTCGAGCTGATCTCGAACGTCACCGGCGACACCGCCGAGAGCCTCGATGCCGCGTACTGGCGGCGCCAGATGCGCGGGCCGGTGCGCTTCACCGAGGGCGTCGCGGCGCTGGCCGCCCGAGGCTGCAACATCTTCCTCGAGATCGGCCCGCAGCCGGTGCTGCAGCTGCTGGCGCGCCAGAGCTGGCCGGGAGGCGACGCCGCCTGGGTGTCGTCGCTGTGGTCGCCGCGCGGCGCCTGGCGCCAGCTGCAGCAGGCCGCTGCCGAGCTGTGGACCGCCGGCATCGACCTCGACTGGCGCGCTGTCATCGACGAAGCCGTCGTCGAGGACAGCGTGGCAGACAACAGCACGAGCCGCCCGCGCCGGGTCGCCCTGCCGACCTATCCGTTCGAGCGCCAGCGACTTTGGGTCGACGACGCGTCGTCGCCGCCGGAGGCCAAGCTCCCCGAAATACGCTCTGCGGAGACGACTACCGAACCGACAGGCGAGGGGCTGCGCGACGCGATCACCAGCCAGATCGTCGGCTGGCTGGCCGAGCGCCTCGAGCTGCCGGCCGAAGCCATCGACGCTGAGCGCAGCCTGCTCTCCCTCGGCGCCGACTCGCTGCTCGCAGGCCGCATCGTCCAGGACCTCGCCGACCACCACGGCGTCGTCGTCGGCCTCGGCCGCGTGTTCGACGATCTCGACACTCCCCAAGCACTCGCTGCACACGTCGCGCGCAATCGGCCGCAGGATCACTCCGCCGTGCCCGAGGTATCGCCGACGACTTCCCCTGCTGCGAGCGACCCCGCGGGCAGCGACGGTTCGCTGCAAGCACTCTTCGCCGCCCAGCTCGACGTGATCCATCGTCAGCTCGATCTGCTCGGCACCGACGCCGACGGAGGCACGGGCGTCCGCGAGACCGTGAGCCGGCTGCGCGCGCTGACCGGCGCAAGGGACCCGTCGCCGCCAACCCGGCGAGCAGCCCCGGCTCCACCGGCACCCGAGCCGCGCCCCCTCGACGCGCGCCAGCGGCGCTTCGTCGACGCGCTGATCGCGCGTGCCGTCGCGCGCACCCCGGCCTCGCGTCGCCGCGCCCTCCCAGCACTGCGCCGGCGCGTCGACACACGCACTCGCGCGGTGCGCCCGGAGCTGCGCGAGCTCGCCTACCCCTTGGTCGCCGCGCGCGCCGCAGGCGCCCACTTCACCGATGTCGACGGCCACGAGTACGTCGACCTCGCGATGGGAATCGGCGCCCACCTCTGCGGCCATGCGCCGCTCTTCGTCGCCGACGCCATCGCCGCGCAGACACGCCGCGGCCTGCAGACGGGTCCGGTCGCCGATCTCGCCGACGAGGTGGCGGCGCGCGTCGCCGCGCTCACCGGCACCGAGCGCGTGCTCTTCGGCGTCACCGGCACCGGCGCGGTACGCGCCGCCCTGCGCGTCGCCCAGGCCGCCACCGGTCGCCGACGGTTCGTGCAGTTCGCCGGCTCATACCACGGTCAGGACGATCGCGTGCTCGCCGTCGCCAACCCCGACCAGCCGCTGAGCGCGCGGCCGATGGTCGCCGGTGTGTCGTCGTCGGCGACGTCGGACGCGCTGGTGCTGCCCTACGACGAGCGCGCCCTGGCGACCATCGAAGAGCAAGCCGACACGCTCGCCGCGGTGCTGGTCGAGCCGGTGCAAAGCCGCAACCCACGGCACCAGCCGGTCGAGCTGCTGCACCGGCTGCGCGAGCTCACCGAGCGCGTCGGCGTGCCGCTGCTCTTCGACGAGGTGATCACCGGCTTCCGCGTCGACGCCGGCGGCGCGCAGGCGCGCTTCGACGTCCGCGCCGACCTCGCCGTCTACGGCAAGTGCATCGGCGGCGGCCTGCCGCTGAGCCTGGTCGCCGGCCGCGCCGACTTGCTCGACCAGGTCGACGGCGGCGGCTGGCTCGCCGCCGGTGTCATGCCGCCGCCGACCACGTTCGTTGGCAGCACCTTCGAGATGCATCCGTACGCGCTCACCGCGACGCGCGCGATGCTAGATCATCTCGAGGCCGCTGGTCCGGAGCTACAGCACGATCTCGAGCGCGCTACAGGCACCCTCGGCGAGCGCCTCGACGAGGTCTTCGCCCGCGCCGGCCTGCCGCTCAGCGTGCACCGATTCGCCTCGATCTTCCGCTTCGCGTGGAAGGACAATGTGAGCTACGTCTACCAGCCGCTCGAGATCGAGCTCTTCCACCACCTGTTGCTCGAGCGCGGCGTCTATCTGTGGGAGGGACGCACCTGCTTCCTGTCGACGGCGCACGACGAAGCCGCCCTCGACACGGTGGTGGCGGCCGCCGAAGACGCGGCCGATGCGCTGATCGACGGCGGCTTCGGTCCATCGGGCGACGAAACGCGCGGCGGAACGCGCGGCGGGCTCCCGCGGCGCGCGCTGGACCTGCCGGTGGGCGCCGAGCAGCGCGCCTGCCTGGCGCTGCACCAGGACCTGCCCGGAGACGCGCGGCGCGGCCCGGACTGGGTGGTCAGCGAGGAGGTCGAGCTGCGCGGCGCCCTCGACGTCGGAGCGCTGCAGACAGCTGTCGACCGGCTGGTCGCACGGCACGACGCGCTGCGCACCGTGTTCCCGATCGATCCCGTCGGCGACGACAGCCCACCGACCCAGCGCGTTCCGGCGTCGTCCCAGGTCCCTTCGGTCCCGGTCGAGCGCGTCGAGCTACGCGCTCGAGACGACGCCGACTGGCGAGCGCGGCGCGGCGCCTGGTGGCGGCAGGACCTGGAACGCCCGTTCGACCTGGCGCGCGGTCCGCTGCTGCGCGTGGCGCTGCTCGAGCGCGCCGACGACCACCACCACCTGGCGCTGCGCGTCCACCACGCGGTGTGCGACGGCCTGTCGATGATCGTGCTGCTCGAAGAGCTCGCGGCGCTCTACGGCGCGTTCGTCTCCGGCGACGAGGCCGAGCTGGCCGCCGGCCACCAGCCGAGCGCGCTCGCCCGCTGGCACGCCGACGCGACACGCTCCGCGGCGCTCGACGCCGCCGTCGAAGCCTGGCACCGTCGCCTGCCCGACGGACCGCCGCGGCTGACCTGGCCCGAGCACTTCGCGCCCGACGGCGCCGAGCGTCGGCGGCCCGAAACCGCCGGCCGGCGCCACACGGCGCGCGTCGACGCCGAGCTGCTCGCGCGGCTTCAGGAGCTCGGTCGCGACCACCGCTGCACGCTCTTCATGACTCTGCTCGCCGCGTTCACCCATCTCCTCCAGCGCCACGCCGGACGCGACGAAATGCTCGTCGGCGTGCCGGTCGCCGGCCGCCCGTTCGCCGAAGCCGCGACGCTCGTCGGCTACTGCTCGCACCTGGTGCCGGTGCTGAGCCGAAGGCCGCAGGAGACCACTGTGGACGCGCATCTCGACGCGACGCGGCGCGCCGTCGTCGACGCCTTCGAGCACCAAGACGTGCCCTTCGCCCGCCTCGCCGCGGCACTCGGCTGGTGTGCCGACGAGCACGCCGCCGGACTCGACACGCCGCTCGCCGCCATCTTCAACCTCGACCAGGCGATCGACTGCCCGCGCTTCGGTGCGCTGCACGGCCGCTTCCACCCCGTCCCGGCGCGCTTCGCGCAGGTCGACCTGCGGCTCGACGCGATCGAGCACGACGGCGGTCTGCATCTCGATCTCGATGTCCGCCGACGCAGTGTCTCCCCCGCCGCCGCCACGGCGTGGTGCGACGACTTTCTGCGTACTCTCCGACAGATGGTCGACGGCCATCTCGAGCCACTCGCTGTCTCTCCTCGACCCATCGTTCACCCAGCATCCGCGAGCCCCAGATCGTGACGACTTCGACTCCACTCCAGTCCGCTCCGCCCCGTTTCGCCCTCGATCGCCTCGACGCCGGCGATCCGGGCGCGATCGACGCTCTCCACCACGCCCTGCGCAGCCAGGGCTTCGTCTACATCGACGCCGACACGGTGCTCGACGCCGGATCGCTGACGAACGTGCTCGGCGAGGCGCGTGCCTTCTTCGACCTGTCGCAGGCCGAAAAAGACGCGCTCGACCTCGACCTGTCGCCGAACTACCGCGGCTATGTCGGCATGGGCGCCGAATACACCAACGGCGTCGCCGACGTGAAGGAATCGTTCGAGTTCGCTCCCGAGACCGTGGCTCCGGCCGTCGCGGGCGAGCCGCCGCCCTACTTCAAGCTCTACGGCGCCAATCAGTGGCCCGATCCAGGCCGGCTACCCCGCTTCCGCCCGGCGCTCGAGACCTACTCGGCCGCTGTCGAACGCATCGGTCGCAGCGTGCTGCAGGCCGTTGCCCGCACGCTCGATCAACCGACCACCTCGGCGCCCGGTGAGGGGCTCTTCGGCGGTGACCTGTGCTCCTTCTCGCGCCTGATCTACTACGCCGAGGCGGCCGACACCGGCGATGCGCCGGCGCGCCGCGAGGCGCACACCGACCACACGTTGCTGACGGTGATCCTGCAGTCGAGCCCGGGTCTCGAGGTCGCCGACGGCGACGGCTGGCAGCCCGTCACCGCGAGCCCCGACACCTTCCTCGTCTTCCTCGGCGAGATGATGGAGTTCTGGACCCGCGGCTACTACACGGCGCTGCCGCACCGCGTCTACGATGCCGCGCTGGCCGCGGAGCGCGTGTCGATCGCCACGTTCTTCTTGCCCGACTTGCGCAACCGCGTCGCACCGATCGTGCCGTCGACCAGCACGCGCATGGCGTCGGCCGAGCTCTCGCTGTCGGCCGACAACTCCTGGCTGACTCCGTCGGCGGTCGATCCACCGTCCACCGGCGACGCAGCGGGCCCGAGCGGCTCGCTGCAGCCGATCATCGTCGGCGAGAAGGAGTGGCAGCGCATCCACGCCATCTTCCCCGAGCAGTCGTCTTCCGAGCAGTCGTCTTCCGAGCAGTCGTCCTCTAGAACATCGTCCTCCGAGGGCGACGCATGAACGCGACCGAGACGCCGCAGGAGTACTACCTGCGTCAGAGCGTGCTCACCGACCCGGGGCCCTACGGATTTCTCTTCGACGAGATGCCCGACGACCTCGAGGTGATGAAGCGCAGCGTGCGCGGGATCTACCTGCATTTCCGCAAGGGCCCTCGCTACGGCTACGAGATTCCGCCCGCGCGCCGGCACGAGCCCGACCTGCGCCACGTCGAAGCGATCTTGGCACGCACCTACTCGCTCGACCCGCGTCCGCTCTTCGAGCCGCGGTCGGGCGCCCACCGCTTCGTCGGCTGCTGTCGCGACGCCGCGATGGTGATGTGCTCGATGCTGCGCCACAAAGGCATTCCGGCGCGCATCCGGCTCGGCTTCACCACCTACCACGAGGAGAAGTGGACCGACGACGGCCGGCCGTTCAACCAGGATCACGTGATCACCGAGTACTGGCGTGACGGCGCCTGGCGGCTGATCGACACCTCGGATCTGCCGCACATCGAGTTCGACACCACAGACCTGTCGCGCGACAAGTTCCTCGTCGGCGGCCGGGTCTGGCAGCTCTGCCGCCGAGGGGAGGTCGATCCGACCCACTTCGGCCACGGCTACGGCGACGGCTTCTCGAGCTGGTGGGCGCTGCGCGACAACCTGGTCCGCGACCTGGCGGCACAGAACAAGGTCGAAGTGCTGCTCTGGGACGTCTGGGGCTGGATGCACGAGACCTTCACCCCGAGCGAGGACGACCTCGCGCTGCTCGACCGCTTGGCCGCACTGACCCAGGGCGGCGACGCCACCTGGAACGAGATCCGAGCGCTCTACCGCGACGACCGCTTCCGAGCGCCCGACCGCGTCACCCTGTTCAGCCCCGTGGCTCCTCCGCGCGAAGTCGACTGGCGTCGCCCACCGCGCCTCGACTTCGACGAGCCGCGCCCCCTTCGACCCGCTTCCCCGACGCCAATCGCACTCACCACCCTTTGATCCAGCCCCCCGGACGCCGAGGACCCATGCCACACAGACTCACGCTCACCGAAGACCAGGAACGGCTGCTGAAGAGCCACCAGGACATCGACCTGCTCGCACGCACGAGCGGTCTCCCGTTCATCTCGGGCTGGGAAACCACGCACGAGATCCGCTATGAGCACCTCGAAGGCGTGCGCCGTCCGGTCGATCCGTTCGACTACCGCTTCATGTCGGACGACGAGGAGCTGAAGGACAAGATCCGACGCTTTCACCGCCGCGTCGACGGCATCCTGTCGAGCCGCTCCGACGTCTTTCTCGGCGCCGGCTCGAGCCCACTGCTGTCGTCGGTGATGACCCTGCTCGCCCGCGCCGGCGTGCGCGAAGTGCTCTACGCCAAGCCGATTTACCACACCTATTACTTCCTGGCGCAGACGTTCGGCCTGCGCTTCGCGCCGATCGGCGACGCGCTGTCGCTGCCCGGCGAAGAAGGGCTCGCCGACAACCTGCCCGAGCGCGAGTCCGTGCTGCTGATCACCGATCCGTCGTGGATCTCGGGGCGCCCGCTGGGCGACGACGTGTGGCGCGCGATCGGCCGCTGGCAGGAGCGCACCGGCTCGATGGTCTTCGTCGACGGCACATTCTCCTACACGCGCTGGGACGAGATGGCGCCAGAGGCAGCGAGCCGACTCGACCCCGAGCGGACGATCCGCCTCGTGTGCCCGACCAAGAGCTTGTGCGTGCACGGCGTGCGCTTCGCCTATCTCTTGCTGCCGGCACAGCTCGAGCAAGAGCTGGCCTACTGCTACTGCAAGCTGGTCGCCGCCACGTCGGCCTTCGACATCAGCGTCGCCCACCGCATGATGGACCAGCTGCTGGCGCCCACCAGCAACCGTGCGCTCACCGCGTATCTGCAAGAGCGCTACCGCGACCTGCGCGCGGCCGGAATCATCCTCGACTCGCTGGTCGAGCCGTCGTGCACGTACTACACCTTCGGCCGCGCCGGCTACGAATCGTCCTCGATCCTGTCGATGGGGAGCAGCTACTTCGAGCTCGACTACCCCGACGACTACATCCGCATCAACCTGCTCTCGCCCGATCTGCCCACCCCGGACGAGGCGTTCGCCGTCCACGCGACGGCGGGAAAGCGAGCAGTCTCATGACTCGACCCACGGCTCGGCACCAGACCGCCATCGAGCCCGATTTCCAGGAGATTCCGGTGATCGATATCGGCGCCCTGGTCGCCGATGATCCTTCGCCCGAAGCGCTGCGCGAAACCGTCGAACGCATCGGCGCCGCATGCCGCCACGTCGGCTTCTTCTACATCGACAACCACGGCGTGTCCGAGGCCGACCGCGACGAGATGTTCGCGGAGATGATGAAGTTCTTCGACCTGCCGCTCGACGAAAAGATGAAGCTGCACATCGGCGCTTCGTCCCAGTTCCGCGGCTATGTACCGCTGTGCGGCGAGGTCACCGAAGGCAAGAAAGACTGGCACGAGTGCATCGACCTGCAGCCGAAGGCGCTCGAGGGCGGCGCGCCGGGCACGCTCGATCCGGTGGCGCGCACCGGCCATCCGCTCGACGACCCCGGCCAGTGGCCTGAGGCGCTGCCGTCGTTTCGCCGCGTGATGATGCGCTCGTGGACGCAGCTCTACGACCTTGCCGGCAAGGTCGCGCGCGGGATGGCGCTCAGCCTCGGCCTCGAGCCCGACTACTTCGAGCCCTACGCCGGCCCGGCGCTGTGCGCTCTGCGCCTGGCGCACTATCCGCCGTTCGAAGGCGAGGCGAGCGACGAGATCGATGCCGGCATGGGCGCGCATTGCGATCTCGGCTTTCTGGCGATCTTGCAGCAGGACGACGTCGGCGGTCTCGAGGTGCGCAACGCGCGCGACGAGTGGATCGCGGTGCCGCGGATTCCCGGCACCTTCCTGGTCAACATCGGCGAGATGATGCAGCGCTGGACCAACGACCGCTATCGCGCGACCCTTCATCGCGTGCGCCTGCCGCGCGGCACCTCGCGCTACGCCCTGCCGTTCTTCTTCGAGCCGCGCTACGACACACTGGTGACGCCGCTCGAGGTGTGCTGCGACGAGGGCGAGAAGCCACACTACGCGCCGTTCCGATTCGGCGACTACCTGACGGAGCGCTTCTCGAAGGCCTATGACTGAGCCTCGGACGATTCCCGAGCGGGCCGCGGTCGCGATCCTCGCCGGCGGGGCGGGACGACGCCTCTGGCCGCTGACGCGCGAGCGCGCCAAGCCGGCGCTGCCGCTCGCCGGTGGACTGCGCCTGGTCGACGTGCCGCTGCGCCTGGCGAGCCGCGCCGGCTTCGAGCGTGTCTTCGTGCTCGCGCAGCGCGACATGGGCGAGCTGCGCCGGCATGCCGAGGCAGCTGATGCGACCGTCCTCACGCCGTCCGGCGACGCCGTCAGGGGCGGCGCCTACCGCGGCTCGGCGGACGCCGTGCGCCGGCACCTCGAGGTTCTGCTCGACGGTGTCGACGAGCTCCTGATCCTGTGCGCCGACCTGGTGATCGACCTCGATCTCGCGGCACTGCTCACCACCCATCGCCGCGCCGGCGCCGCGCTGACCCTGGTGGCGCAGCCGATCACCGACGACGAGGCGGCGTCGTTCGGCGTGCTGCGCCTGGCCGCCGACGGCCGCGTCGAGGCGTTCGTCGAGAAGCCCACCGAGCATGGAGAGCTCGAGCGGCTGCGCTCGGCGCCCGCGGCTCTGGCGGCGGCGGATCTGCCGGCCGACCAGCTGCTCGGATCGGCCGGCCTCTACGTCGCCTCGGCGCACGCACTGCGTTCGTTGCTCGACGATCCAGAAATCGACGATTTCGGCAGCGAGATCTTCCCCCGCTGGGTCTCGGTATCCGACGAGTCAGCCCGGATGGGCGGAACGGTCCAGGCGAAGATTCACTCCGGCTACTGCCGCGACCTCGGCACGGTGCGCGACTACTACGAGTCGAATCTCGAGCTCGCCGGCCCGACGCCGCCGCTGCGCTTCGCCCCGTCGCCGACGACCTCGTCGGCATCGGAGGCGACCCGCGGCACGATCATTCGGCGCAGCCTCGTGGGCCCCGGCTGCCGCATCGGTGACGGCAGCGCGCTCGACGACTGCCTGCTGCTCGGCGAGCCGACGCGGCGAATCGAGATCGGGCGAGGGTGCCGACTGCGCGGCGTGATCGTCGACCGTGGCGCGCGGCTCGGTGACGGCTGCCGCCTGGGCTGGGAGCCTGGTCCGCGCGACGACCGGCGACCAAGGCTCGACGGTGTCTCAGTGCACGACGGCGTCCTGGTCGTCGCGGCCGGCGCCGAGCTGCCGGCGGGGACGGTGCTTTGATGTCGTCAACACCGCTCGACATCCTCTTCATCGCCTCGGAAGTGGCGCCGGTGGCCAAAACCGGCGGTCTCGCCGACGTCCTCGGCGCGCTTCCCGACCGCCTGGCGCGCCGCGGCCACCGTGTCCGGGTGGTGCTGCCGCATTACTCGGCGATCGACTCGGAACGATTCCCGAGCGAACCGGTCGCCGGGCTCGACGACCTGCCGATCCAGCTCGGCGCGCAAGAGGTCCGCGTCGCGGTGCGGACGATGACGCAGCCCGGCAGCCGAGCCGGGGTCGACCTCTATCTGCTCGACTGCCCCGAGCACTACGATCGTCCCGAGGTCTACACCGGCACGGTCGACGAGGCACCGCGCTTCGCTCTGCTCGCACGCGCCGCGCTCACCTGCTGCCAGCACCTGCACTGGACACCCGACATCGTCCACGCCAACGACTGGCATGCCAGTCTGGTGCCGCTCTACCTCCGCACCGATTTCGCCTGGGATCGCGACCGCTTCGGCGCCGCGCGCAGCGTGCTGACGATCCACAACCTCGCCTACCAGGGCATCTTCGGCTTCGAGATGGTCGAGGAGCTCGGTCTGGCGCATGTCACGGACCGCTTCGACGCCGACGACCGTGCTCGCGGCGTGGTCAACTTCCTCAAGACCGGCCTTCTACACGCCGACGCGATCACCACGGTCAGCCCGAACTACGCGCGCGAGATCCAGACGCCCGAGGTTGGCGCAGGCCTCGACGACGTGCTGCGCACGCGTGCCGCCGACCTCGTCGGTATTCTCGACGGCATCGACCACGAGGTGTGGAACCCGCGCACCGATCCGAAGATCCCGCACCACTATGGCATCGAGGATGGCCTCGAAGGCGTCGCCGCCGGCAAGCGGGCCAACCGCGATGCGCTGCTCGAGCGCCTGAATCTGGCGCCCGACCCTGTCGGTCCAGTGCTTGGCATCGTCGCGCGCATGACCGAGCAGAAGGGCTTCGAGATCACCTTCGGACCGCTCGCGCGCGCGCTGGCGGCGCACGACTTGCGCCTGGTGGTTCTCGGCCGCGGCGAGCCCAAACTCGAGGACGGCTTCCGCGCACTCGAGCGCGCCTTCCCCGGACGCGTGCGGCTGAGCACCGCGTTCGACGACGAGCTGGCGCACCACATCGAGGCCGGCGCAGATCTCTTCCTGATGCCCTCGCGCTTCGAGCCCTGCGGCCTCAACCAGCTCTACAGCCTGCGCTACGGCACCGTACCGCTGGTCCGCGCCACGGGCGGGCTGGCAGACACGATCACGCACTTCGACCCGGCGACCGGCGAAGGCAACGGATTTGTCTTCGAGGACTTCGACGAGACCGGCTTCGCCTGGGCGCTCGGGCGCGCGCTCGAGGTGTTCGACAACCCCGAGGCGTGGGCGAGACTGCGCACGAACGGCATGCGGCGCGACGTCTCGTGGACCCGCCAGGCGCGCGAGTTCGAGGCGCTCTATCGTCGCCTCGTCGACCCGCTGCCGCGCGCCGTCGACGACAAGCCGAACGCCGCGGTGGTCGGCTGGCGGCCGACCTCGACGCGCACTCTCTTCCGCAGCGCCTGGTATCTCCTGCGCCAAGACGAGATCGCAACAGATCGATCGCCCGAGCCAACAGTCGATGAGGGACTGGTCTATACCTACATCGAGCATCCTGGCTCGGTCTTCGTGGTGCCGGTCACCCCCGACGGCCACATCGTGCTGCTGCGCGCCTACCGCTACACCGTCGACGACTGGACTTGGGAGATTCCGGCCGGCGCGCTCGGCGACCAGGAAGACGCCGTGCCCGAGACCGTAGCGCGGCGCGAGCTGCGCGAGGAGATCGGTGGTGTCGCCGACACTCTGCAACCCCTCGGGCATTACTTCATGGCCAACGGCTTTGCAGACCATCCGGCGCATCTCTTTCTCGCGCTCGACGTCGAAACGTCGGCAGCCCCCGAGCCCGAAGCCGGCGAGGCGATCGACGCGCGCCGCCTGTGCACGCTCGACGAGGTCGAGCGCATGCTCGACGACGGCTCGATCCGCGACGGTGACTCCGCCTTCGCGCTGCTCAAAGCTCTCGCGGTGCTCCGCCGCACCCACCCGAATGCCAAGGACGATCGAACATGAATGTACCCGGTCTGCGCATCCGCTTCACCGACGCCGAACGCGCTGAGATCGCCAAGCGCGTCGAGACCTGCCTCACCACCGGGCAGATCGCCCAAGGACGCAACGTCGGCGAGCTCGAGGACGCGATGGCGGGGCTGGTCGGCACCCGGCACGCGGTCGCCGTCAGCTCGGGCGGCACGGCGATCCAGGCGACGATGCGAGCTCTCGACGTGCGCGGCAAGACGGTGCTGGCGCCCGACAACACCTTCCTCGCCACTGTCGCCGGGGTGCTGCACGAGGGCGGTCGGGTGCGGCTGGTCGACAGCGCCCCGAGCGCCGCCTTTCCGTCGCTCGACGACTACCGTGCCGCGTTTGAGAAACACTCCGCCGGCTCGGCCGACTCGAAGGTCTCCGGTGTCGTCGTCGTCCACATCGGCGGCCTGATCCCGGCCGACATCGAAGACATCGCCGCCTGGTGCGAGGCCGAAGGGTTGTGGCTCTTCGAAGACTGTGCCCACGCCCACGGCAGCCACCGCGGCGACACGCCGGCCGGCCGGTTCGGCGTTGCCGGTGCCTACTCGTTCTTCGCCACCAAAGTGGTGACCAGCGGCGAGGGCGGCATGGTGGTCACCGACGACGACGCGCTGGCACACAGCGTGCGCATGCACCGCGACTACGGCAAGGGCAGCCAGTGGGTGACCTACAACGAGGCCGTGGGCTGCAACTGGCGGATGGGCGAGCTGTCGGCGGCGATCGGCGTCGTCCACCTGCGTGCGCTCGAGGCGATGCAGTCGCGGCGCACCGAGATCACCGCGCTCTACCGCGAGCGCCTCGAGGACTCGCCGCTCGAGCTCGTGCTGCCCGACCATCCAGCGAGCGGCTACAAAGTGATCGCTCTGCTACCCGCAGGCGTCGACCGGAGCGAGCTCAAAGCGTCGCTCAAGGAGCGCGGCGTCGGTCTGCCGGGCGGCGTCTACGACCTTGCGCTGCATCAACAGCCGGCGCTCGAAGGCCGCGACGACGTCGACTTCGACGGCGACTACCCGCACGCCGCAGACTTCGCCGCCCGACACGTCTGCCTGCCGGTCTATCCATCCCTCACCGACGACGAGGCGCTCTTCGCCGCCGACCAGCTCGCCGCGGCGCTCGCCTGAGACTCATCCGATGGCTGCTTCCTCCGCCCCCGCTCCGCCGTTCGTCGCCGACCGCCGCGATCTACTCGCGCGACCCGTGCGCGACGGCGCGCGCCTGCAATGCGACGTGCTGGTGGTCGGCCTGGGGTTCGGCGCCGCGCTCTGTGATCGGCTCAGCGCCGACGGCTGGTCGGTGGTCGGCATCGACCGTGCGCACGGGCGAGGCAGCACCTTCACCAACCAGAACTGGAAGCACTCGGGCGCGCTCTATCTCGACGTCGACATCGCCCGTCGCCTGGCCGCGGCCAATCGCGAGCGCTCGCTGCCCGAGCGGCAGAGCCTGCTGTCGACCGGCTCGCGCTTCCTGTGCGGCGACGCCGAGCTGCTCGAACGTCACCTGGCGGTGTGCCGCGCGGCCGGAGTCGATTCCCGCCGGCTCGGCCACGACGCCTCGCCCGGCGGCGTCCCCCTGCGCGCCGGCACCGAGCATGGCTTCGTGTCGTCGGACTCGGTGATCGATTACGGCCGTGTCGTCCGCTGCCATCTCGATCATGCCCGCGCGCGCGGCGCGCGCATTCTGCTGCCGGCGACTCTCGAGGCGATCGAGCGCACCGACGATGCGGTGACCGGCTCGGTGATCCGGCACGGCGGCGAGCTGCACCGCGTCGCGTGTCGTACGATGGTGCTCGCCTGCGGCGCGTGGACTGGCGAGGTCGCGGCGCGCGCAGGGCTCGATCTGCAGCTGCGCAACTGGGTGTCGCCGATCCTCGTCGTCCGCCGGCGGCTCGTGTCCGAGATCACGGTCTTCATCGACGAGCCACACCTGACGCTGGTGCCGGTGGGCGAAACGACCCTGGTGTCGAACTCGTCGCGTCAGCCGGCCGTCGGCCCGGATGATCGCCGGCCGCCGAGCACGGCGTCGATCCGCCACGTTCTCGACGAGCTGCGGCGCGACTTTCCGATCCTGCGCACGGTCGACCCCGACGAGGTGTCGATGCGGCGCTGCATCAAGTCGGCCCTCGTGCTCCCGAGCGAGTCTCTCGAAGGTCCTCTTCAAGAAGACGGTCTTCAAAAGGACGGTCTTCAAGAGGACGGTCTTCAAAAAGACGGTCTTCAAAAAGACAGTGGCCTCGCCCCGTGCGTCCTCGGCGAGGAGACGCTCGGCGTCGAAGGGCTCCTGGCGACGGTGCCGGGAAAAGCCAGCTTGCTCTGGCAGGGCGCCGGCGAGCTGGCGCGGAGGGTCGCTCAGCTCCTCGCCCGCTGACCAGGCCCAGGGCCCTGACCGTCCCTCTTCGTCCTCTTCGTCCCTGCGGGACCCGGAGCCGTCTCGCTACTCCCGAGACGGAACAGATGGATCAGTCGAGCGGCAGGCCGCCGATACCAAGCGGGTCGTTGAGCAGACCCTGGCGGCGGCGTGCGGCGTCGGTGCCTGCGGTGCCCGTGAGCGCGCCCGGGCCGCGCGGCACGATGCGCAGAGCGCCGTGGTCGAGGGCGGCCCCGAAGCGCGGCCGCGCCGCGACGATGGCGACGCGTAGAGCGCGGACGACCTCGGCCGTCCGCTCGGGGAACATCGCCGGGTCATAGCGCAACTCGAGCTCGAGGTGCGCGCCCTCTTCGTCCGCGTGGAGCTCGAAGAGCGGCAGCCAGCCCCACTCGGCGCGCTCCGGCGCGCTCATCCCCGGCACCGACGAGCGCCGCACATCGGGCAGCTCGTCGAGCGCGTCGACGACATCGCCCGGGCACAGCAGCGCGTCGCCCGCCGCAGCGCCTTCGTCGGCGAGGCCAGGCACCCGCACCGAACGCTTGAAACGACCGAGCGGACGAAAAGTGCGCGGACCGAGCGGGCAATCGCTGCGCCAGACATCGACGACATCGCCATTGAGGTAGCGCACAAATGGGGTCATCTGGTTGAACGGATAGAGCCCCGTCACCGCCAGCAGACCGCGGCCGCTCTTGAGCGGCTCAAGCGAGTCGACGTCGAGTACCTCGTAGAGGACGTACGGGTCGAAGTGGAACGCCTCGCAGAGCTCACAGTAGCGGCAGCCGGAGAACAGCTCGGACATTGAAAAGACGTTCACCACCTGCGCGTTGTGCCACACGCGGCGCAGCATGCGGTCCTCACGCCGGGTGAGCAGACGGCCGGTGAACTCGACACTCTGCACTTTGTCCGCCAGCTCTGTTTGACCGTGGTGCACGAGAAGCCCAGTGAAGCGGGCGACGTCGAAGGTCGGCGCCGCCAGGCGCCGGATCCATCGCGGTCGCCCGGCCGCGGCGTCGGCGCCGTGAGTGTAGTACGGCGTCGCCAGCAGTCGCTCGGCTTGCAGGTGGTCCTGGTCGGTCTCGTACGGCGCCAGCACCGTCTGTCCAGTCTCCGGGCTGACGAACATCACGGTGCCGTGCGGATTGGTGCGAATCAGGCCCAGGCTCAGCAGTGGCGCGTCGGCATCCGTCGTCGGCGTCTCGTCCGGTGCACCCGCGGCCTCGATCTCGAGTATCAAGTCTGCCAGGTACTGCTGTTCCTCGGTGCTGCGATAGATGATCAGCGAGCGACCCGTCGTGCTGCCGCTGGTGAATGTGCAGAGCTCGAACGTCCGGTCATCGAGGCAGAGCTCAGCCTGAGGCGCTTCGTAGACCGCGCGCTCGGTGGTCGGCAATGCGGTGACCCCGTGTTCCTCGACGTCGTCGACCGAAACGTCCGCGAGCACCTCGGCGAAGACTCTTGACTTGGCTTTGGCGATCGCTGTGGTCTTGACCAGCAGACGGTGCTGGAGCGCCGCGTGAAGTCGCTCGAATGCAGATGGATGGGCCAGGCAAAGAGATATCCTCGGGCCAAGGACCTCGGAGCTCATATGCTCGTCGTCGAAGGCGGCGGGGAGATCGTCGAGCACCTGCTGCTCGAGCGCGCGCAGAGAATCCATGAATGCTCCGGGATCCAGTCCGTGAACGCAGAAAGAGGTGGAGCCGCGAGGACCCCACCTCAGTCTTCGGGACGCGTCGATCAGCGCCGCTCAGTTCGCGGCCTCTGCCTGGACGATGAAACCGGCACGAAGACCCGTGCGGACGCTGAGGGTCTTACCCTGCGCGCCGGCCATCGCCACGGTCTCGTCGGCGAGACGCTGAGAGGCCTTCTGCGAGATCGCGCGAAGATCGTTCGTCGTGAGATTCATGGGATTCTCCTGTTCTGAGTTCGTATCATCATCGGACAGTTCGGGGAAACCAGAAGGTACCCCGGTCAGCGTGTCGGTATTATATTCTCTTCATGCTGGTGCAGCAAGGCGTATCGACAAGATTCAGACTCTCTGGGGTCAGTTGCTGAGATCACGGGACGAGTGGCTGCCAAAGGCTTTCCGCCACGGAAATCGGCGACGGAGCGAGCTTTCGCTCCGTCGCCGTGTGGTTCTGCGTTCGGCGGCCGGCTCAGTTCGCCGATTCGCCGACACCGCCGGCGCGCAGGCCGGTGCGCACGGCGACACGCTTGCCCTGTTCGTCGGCTCGCGCCTTCGCGTCGGCGTTCAGGCGCGAGGTCGCTTCACGGCAGATGCTGCGCAGATCGTGGGTCTTCAGGTGCATCGTGATCTCCTTGGTGGGTCGACGACCCGACAGGGTTGGAGGTTTTGGGGTAAGAAGTGTGGTGAAGATCGAGGTCTTCACCGCGTTCTCTCTGTAAGATACGGAGGCTTGCCGCGACTCCCGCCACACCTGTCGACTTTTTTCGACCGCGAGCCCCGACGACGCCATGAGCCGACGATTCGCCTACGCCACGCTCTGCGCCGGCGACGACCTCGGCTATGTCCAGGGGGCTCTGGCCCTGCGCCAGGCGCTGCTCGACTTCGGCAGTCCCCACGATTTCTTGGTGCTGGTCGACCGCGGCGTTCCGCCCGCCCGGCGCATGCTGCTCACGCGCGCCGGCTGCCGCGTCGTCGACGTGGCGCCGATCGTCGGCGCTGGCGTCGAGGCGGCGGCCGAGCTGTGTCCGTGGTTTCGCGGCGTATTCGACAAACTCCGCCTGTTCGAGCTGACCGAGTACGACCGCATCCTGTTCCTCGACTCCGACGTCCTGCTGCTGCGCGCACTCGACGATCTCTTCGAGCGACCGGGCTTCGTCGCTGCACCCGACGCCTCGCGCTGCGACGAATTCAACTCGGGCCTCTTCGTGTGCGAGCCCTCGGCCGAGACCGCGCGACGTTTGCAGTCCCTGGCCGCCGACGGTCACGCCTGGGACGGCGGCGACCAGAGCCTGCTGAACCAGGCCTTCCACAACTGGTCCGAGCAGCCGGCCGACGCCCGCCTCCCCTTCGACTACAACCGCCAGTCGGGCCGCGTACCGGCCAACCCGGCGGAACGTGAATCGCTCGCCGCGGTGCACTTCTACGGCACGACCAAACCCTGGGAAGAGTTGCCCGACGAGTCGCTCTTCGGGCGCCCTTTCGCGCCGGAAACACTCGGCGACGAGTTCGAGCGCTCGGTCGCACCGTTGCTCGAGTCTTGGCGCGACGCCGCCGCACGCGGCTGGGAGCGGGCGGCCCTCGGGTCTTCCGCGACGCACGATGAGTCGGCGAAGCCGGCTGAGGACGGCCTGCGACTCGCCACCGCCGTGCTCGACGCGTCGCAGCTGGCTCCGGCACTGGCGCTCGCCGCCTCGCTCGACGAGGTGATGCCCGGCCGTCGCCCCATCGCGCTGACGCCGCCGAGTCTGCCCGGAGATGTCGTCGACACGCTGCGCCGCGCCGGCTTCGAGGTCACGCCGCGGCCCTGGATCGTGGCGCCGAGTGAAGCTCACCCGACTGACGATGGCGGCGCTGTCGCCCTCTCGTGCCTGCGGCTCCACCTTTGGCGGCTCGAAGCACGGCGCGTGCTCTACCTCGCGCCGACCGTGCTCGCACTCGACGACGTCGCCGACCTCGCAGGGCGGCCATCATTCGCCGCGGCGCCGCGCGGACAGCGGCCCGACATGCCTGGCTCGCGCGTCCTCGTCCTCGAGCCGTCGGCGACGGCCTTCGACGCGCTCGCCGAGGTCGCCGCGCGCGGTGGACGCACCTTCGAGGCCTGTCTGCACGAGGTCTTCGGCGATTGGTATCAGCGCCCGCCCGCGGCGCGTCTGCCCCAGGGCGACGCCTTCGAGATCGAGTCGTTCGTCTACCTGCGCCACACCACTCTGCTGCAGACCCTGCGCGCCGACGGCCGGCTGCGCCTGCTCGACGTCGCCCCGTTCGTCTTCGAGCGCCGCTGGCTGGTCGTGCCGCACCCGGCGGTCTCTGCCGACCAGTGCCTCGACACGCGCTGCATCGACCTCGAGAGCCCCCTCGCCATGGCAGCGCTCGAACCCACAGCGCGTGAAATCGTACTCGACCAACAGGCCTGCGACCCGCTCTGGGCACGCGCCGCCTGGCGCCGCGTGTGGAACGCCTGCCGGCGACGCCTCGACCTCGACGCGCTCGGCCTCTTTCCACCTCCACCCCCGACCTGAGCCCGCTCCGTTCGACTCGAGACGCCCCCAATGCGCAAGACCATCAAGTACCTGCCCAACGCCGACACCGACATGGTGCACACCTTCGAGGCGTTCCTGCGCTTCCTCGATCCCGAGGTGCGCTGGCGCGGGCGCACCTATCGCTTCGACGTGGAGCTGCAGAAGGCCGAACCGCTGGTGCTCGGCAGCGACCTCGGCGACATCGCCGACCTGGTGATCGACAACGGTTCGCATCACTGGTTGCCGTTCTTCCGCAACTGGGCCCAGAGCGCGGTGCATTCGGGCGTGCAGTTCCTCAACAACGGCAACACCTATCGGCGCCTCGACAAGCATGCCTGCTACGACCTGCTGGCCCGAGCGCTCGACCCGCGCGATCGTCTACCGACGACGGTCTTGCTGCCGGAGTATCAGGCCTACACCGCCGATCTCGAGGCCGAGGAAGCCTGGCGGCAAGAGCAAACGGTGATCGCGGAGCAAACGGCCTACGGTCACGACCCGGAACGCGCGAAGACTGACTGGGATGCGGTGCGCCGGACGCTCACCAGCCGCCACCGCTGGCAGAGCCGTGAGCATCAGATGCGCATCGACCACTACCCGTCGCACGACTATCTCAAGGACGTCGTCGAGCGCGTCTTCGGCGAGCGCTTTCCACTCTGGCTCAAGCCGGCGATCGGTTTCGGCGGCACCGACGTCTCGAGGATCGACAGCCTCGACGATCTCTATCGCCGCTTCGATCGCTCGCGCGGCGCCTTTCTGCTCCAGGAAGGCGTCACCGACTACGCGATGTACCTGCGCTGCATGGCGATGGGGCCGCAGGTGCTGCCGATCCGCTTCTTGCCGGAGGAGCCGCACCACCTGCACTACGATGACGAGCTGCCGACGCTCGATGCGGCGCTCGAGGCCCGCCTGCGTGGCTATGTCCGCTTCATCAACGCCTACCACCGCTGGAACCACAACTCGTTCGAAGCAGTGATTCAGGGCGACAGCCTGCTGCCGGTCGACTTCACGAACGCCTGCCCGACCAGCACCTTCCTGGCGCTGCGCGTGCACTTCCCGTGGCTGCTCTGCGCCCTGGTTCGCTGGAGCACCTTCGTCGTGGTCGCCGAGGTCGATCTGGCGATCGACACCGAGATCGCCGCCACCATCGCGATGCTGCGCGATCCCGAGCGGTCGGCGGTGCAGAAGATCGAGGCCTGCGACGCTCTCGCCCACCGGTACTTCCGCATCGACGAATTCCACGAGTTCTGTCGTCAGAACTGGCGTGACCTGCCGCAGCAGTGGCTGCGCTTCATGGACGAGAACGGCACCTCGATGGTCGAGTCGCTGATCCGCGCCAGCGATTTCCCGGCGCACGAGCACGACCGATTCATCGCCGAGTACACGACCGCCCTCGAGCGCACGGTGCGCGCGCGCCCTGAGCGCTACCTCGAGGCCGGCGTCTACTCATGATCCGCTCGCTCGGCGACGCGCGCATCGACGCGCAGCTCGATCGCTCTCGACACGCCAGGCCCGGCTCCCCCGACGCGTTGACGCCTTCACCCGCCGACTGGCGCGACCACTGGATCTACTTCCTCCTCCTCGACCGATTCGACAACCCCGCGGCGGCGCCGCGGCAGGCCTGGGACGCCGAGACCTTCGAACCCCAGGGTGGGACGTTCGCCGGCGTACGGCGCCGGCTCGGCTACCTCTGCGACCTCGGAGTGGGTGCGCTGTGGATCTCGCCCTTTCTCAAAGAGCGCGTCTTCTGCCACGGCTACGGACCGCAGAACTTCCTCGCCGTCGACCCGCGGTTCGGTGAGGAGGACGAGCTCGCCGAGCTGATCGCGGACGCGCACGGCCACGGCCTGCGGGTGATCGCCGACGCGGTCGTCCACCATGCCGGCGATGTCTTCGGCTACCGCACACACAAGGGTGACGGAGCCACGGAGACCGTGGAACGTGCACCGTCGAGCCCCGACCCCTATGCCATCGAGTGGCTCGACGAGCACCTCGACCCGATCCCGCACAGCGGTGAAGACAGTCTGCCCGCGGAGCTGTCGACCGACGCCGCGGTCTGGCCGGTCGAGCTGCAGAACCCGAGGTTCTTTCGGCGCCTCGGCGCCCTCCACCCGTCCGATCCGACGCGCGGCGACCTCGACTGGCTGAAAGAGCTCGATCCCGACCACGTCGAGCCGCTGGAGATCGGCGGGCTCCGGGGCTGGACGTCGATCGACCTGCTGGTGCGGATTTACGCCTACTGGATCGCCCGTCTCGACCTCGACGGTCTGCGACTCGATGCGCTCAAGCACCTCGAGCTCGGCGCCGCCCGGAGGCTGTGCACCGGACTGCGCGAGATGGCGAGCGACCTCGGCAAGCAGAACTTCCTGCTCCTGGGCGAGGTGCGCGACGGTTTCGGGACCATCGCCCGCTACCTCGGCCGAACCGTCGACCAGGAGACTGCGAGCTCCGACCCCGCCGACGCGCAGACCGTCCGCTGCGCCGACAGCTGCCTTCACTTCCCGTTCGCGCAAACCGTGCGCACGATCGCCCATGACGGCGCCTCGCCGACGCGCCTACTGCACGCACTGCGCGACTGGCGACGGTGCCTGGCACCGCGGATCGCGGCCGGGCATCCGACCGGCGGCGACCCCCTGAGTGTGCTGGTCACGATGCTCGACGACCACGACACGACCCAGCGCTTTCACGACGGCCGCGCCGAGACCGAGCCGGTGCTAGCGCTCGCCCTGTCGTGGCTCTTTACCCTTCCCGGAATCCCCTGTCTCTACTACGGCACGGAGCAAGGCCTGCACGGCGCCGCCTCCGACGCCTCTCGGCGCGCCTCGTGGCTCTACGAGGGCGTGCGCGAGGCGCTTTGGGGCAAGCCAGGCGCCTTCGATCCGCGGCACCCGCTCGCCGTCCTGATTCGCCGGCTCGCCGACCTGCGCGCCGCCCATCCCGTCCTGCGCCGGGGCCACACCCACTGGCGCCCGATCGCGTCGGGTCGCGGCAGCTTCCATGTCGACACCGACGGCACCCGGGCCCACGGCGTCGTCGCCTGCTCGCGCCTGTGGGCCGACCGCGAGCTCCTCCTGGTCGCCAGCTGGCGGCCCGCGGAGACCTGGTCGGGCCCAGTCGTCGTCGATCGCAACCACCGGATCGACGCACCCTGGAGTTGCCTCTTCAGCAGTCGCGATCCGGCACCCACCGAGAAGCTCGTCCCCGAGGAGCACACCGCGTCGAATCACGCGGCCGACGGATCGACGAGCCACGGCACGGTCACCGCCCTCCCTGTCGCCGTCGGTCCGCTTGAGCTCCGCGTCTACGGCACCAGTCCGCCGTAGACACCACGGGGCGTCACTCCACCCACGGTCTCGCCTGCTTCACCACGAGCTGATGGTCGCGGTCGATCTTAACTCGATGTCCATCGCGAACGCGTCGTCGTCCTGGCGACCATAGACCGCCACGAAGTGTGCCTGGATCGCTCTCATGTGAACAGCGAGCTGGTCGATCTGTTCGCTTGAGAGCACATGGTTTGGTGGGACGACGAGGCTCGAGCGACGAATGTATATGGTCTCGTAGCCGAACCGGACCGGGTTCTCGGAAACCACCGTCCTCATGACGAGGAGCTCGTCTGGCACGGCCCCGGCCTCGGGATTCGTCACCAGCGCTTCACCAACCTGGACGTTGATGTAATAACCTTCCCAATTGGGATCGAAGATGTTCCTGGTCAGACCGACGCCGTTGGCCAGCTCGTCATCGAAGTTCGGATGGACCAGGACCGCCATCGCCGTCTTGAAGTGATCGATTCGATAGAACTCTCGCTCTTCGAAGGCGCGATAGTTCCACAGGCTGGCCCAAACCTGCTGGATCGATTTCTCGATGTGGCCCTCGTCCTCGCGGTGTGTATACGAGTCATACAATCCCGCACCGTTGAACCCCTCGAGATCCTCGTTGTTGGTGCTTGATCGGCACCGCAGCGGCTGCCCTGCGGGAAAGCTGGCATGCATCGTCGCGAGCGCGTCGGCAAGTTCCGCAGGCATCGACGCTCTCTTGATCCGCCGTCGTATCTTGCGCAGGGCATCTTCCCGTTCCTCTGCGTCGTGACGAAAGTCGGGTCGACTGATCATTTCCGCAACGGTCTCATCCAGGCCGTTCTCGCTCATGAAGCGGTGGTAGAAGAAGAAAGGAACCGCGTAGCCGTCGGGAACCATCCCGGGAACGGTCAGAATCTTTCTGAGCTCCGCCACGTTGGCGGCCTTGGCTCCGTAGGCCTCCAGATCGGTATGGCCGATATCTCGGAGATCGACGATTTCTTTCCGATCCAGATCGCGCCGCGGAACCTGCGGTTCGGCGGGCCTGAGGCGTTCGATGTGAGAGTCGACCTCCTCTCGCGTCGCGGGCCGAATCTCGATTTCGTCCGAGGCGACCTTCAGAAACACCAACTCGTCGATCAGCGGCTCCACGCGTGGATCGCGTGAGGCATTCTTGAGATACGCGTTGGGTGTATCGTTCTGCTTGGCCTTGAGGTTGACGTGCGACAGCGGAGTCTGAGGTTCTTCGGTCAGGACTCCGGCCACATGGGTCAGGTCGTTGGGCAATCGCTCGAAGAGGACGACATCGCGAATCGTGAGCGCTTGCTGATCCGCCGGACCGATGCGCCGCAACCGTCCGAATCCCTCTCCCAGGTTCAGAGGGCTGTAGCTCACATTGCCAAAAAGCTCGTCCGTCGAAATGTGTCGCACGCCCAACTGGTCGAACTCCTCCTTCTCGCGCTGGACCAAAGCCTCATGAGTTACTCCGGCCGGATGATAGGCCACCGCATCCCTCGCGAACGACATGTTCGTTCGAATGAGCCGATACGCCATGTCGACAAAGCGCACGCTCACAGGATCCGTGGGCCAGAACTCGAGGGCATAGAGCCCTTGTGTCCCAGAGAGCTGCTGGAACTGGTCGTGCGCGAGAATCGTTCCGGCCAGAAACGTCCGTCCCTCGGTGAAATAGGTCTGCTGGTTGAACTGCTGGTTGGTCAGCGGATAGCCCAATGCCTCCGTCGCAAAGACGAAGTGATATTGAAAGCGATTGGTATTCATGAAGTAAATCGTTGGTGTCTCGGTATCGACACGAGTCACCAAGAACTTGACTTCCCGCACACCGAAAGCGCCCGGCACGTCGTCGCGCCGCGCCAGTCTCTCGAAGGTTTCGCGATCGGGAATCTCCATCGCTCCCGAATCCGGAGGCAGCCTGCCTCCTGTTTCCGCCGCGGCGAGTGCCTCCGTGGCTACGGCTTCACGGTCCGGTGCGAACAAGCTCACGGGAGTTCCCTGCGCGTCGGGGTCGATCGGCGCGTAGGGGAGAGTTCCTCGGACCGAAAAATGGCGCAAACTGTCGCGGGTCGAAGACTTCATCCCCATCGCCTCTCGAATCAATTCATTGCATCGCCCCTCGGGAGAGCTTGGCAATGAGCCTTCCCGGCCGAGACGAAGTCTCTGGGTGGTTCTTGGTGAAAGCGTAGCACGGTGGCTTCACCGACGATCCGAGACGCGCCGTGCCTGGACTCCGAGTGGTGGCCATGACATACTTGACGAACTTCAAGAATCTAACTTGAGCTTGGCTGTTTCTGTTCATGGCCGTCCGTGGCATGTGTGCCGCTTGGTCATTCCGCTCGATCTGCCGTCTATCAACTTGTCGATCGACCCGGGAGTCGCGGCCCATGAGGACCGAAGTCGCCATCCATGGCGGAACCACGACGAGCACGAACTACCTGACGTGGACGCCGAGCCCTGCAGAGATCTGGCTGTCCAACACCGAGGGCGCGACCGATCCCGTGCGCGTGAGGCTCCGCAATCAGCGCCCGGACGTCGGCGGACAGGTCGTCATTTCAGAGGCGACCGACTTCGTCGCGAGCGAAGAGTTGCTGTTGGACCTGCCGCCAGACGGCACGCATGTCCCCTTCCTCATCGCCGGCAAGCACCCGCATGCGAGCCTTGCGGACGGCGATGCGGCCGTCGAGGTGGTCGATGCCTCGACCGACCAACCTCTATCGATCACGCAGTTGATGGTCCGTATCCGAAAGGACGCGAACTTGATGACTTACGGAGAGCGCGACCGGTTTGTCTCGGCTTTCGCGACCTTCAACGGGCGTGGCCTCGGACGGTTCAGCGTCTTTCGCGACATGCACCGTGGCATCTCCTACTACGAAGCCCACGGGTATCCAGCGTTTCTCTCGTGGCACCGCGCGTACCTGCTCGACCTCGAGCGCGAGCTGCAGGGTATCGATCCGAGCGTCGCGCTACCATACTGGCGGTTCGACAGGCCCGCGCCGAACCTCTTCGACGTCGCGTTTCTGGGCGAGACCGACCCGTTCGGCACGGTCACCTTCGCCCCGAGCAATCCGATCCAGTACTGGCGGACCGACAGCGGCGACGGCATCACGCGCGATCCCTTGTTCGACCAACACACCGACTCGGCGCTCGTGATCTCGGAGCAGGCGACGCTGGCCTACGGATCCACCTACGACGACTTCTCACGCATGGAAGGAAACCCGCACGGTTCGGCCCACACGAGCTTCACCGGCTGGATTCAGAACCCCGCGACGTCACCGAAGGATCCGGTGTTCTTCCTGCTCCACTGCAACGTCGATCGCTTGTGGGCGAAATGGCAACGCGAGAACGGTCGATTCGACCCGTCCGACGTCGACGCCTATCCGCACCAGGGCCAGGCCGGAACGGCCAGCCAGACGACTCGCGTCGGACACAATCGCCTCGACACCATGTGGCCGTGGAACGGCGTCGTGGGGACGACTGGCGGCCAGTTCGACCGGCCTCCGACGGCACCCGGCGGAGCTCTCACGCCCTCTTCGATCGTCGCCGCGCCGTCAGTCAAACCCACCGTCGGCGAGATGCTCGACTGGCAGGGACAGATCGGACCCGCGTCGGGAATGGGATTCGACTATGACGACGTGCCGTACTGAGCTTTCGAGCCGCAACAGGCCTTCGAACGGAGTGTCGAGACGAGCCCGACGCACCACCGATGGAGAGGTGAGACATGGGTGACGAGAACCGCCGTCGCTTCGAGAAACAGGTTCAAGAGGAGCTTCAGAGGTCGATCGACGCCCGACGGGCGGAGCCTGCCGGTGGCGGTTTTGGGATCGCCGCCGAGTCGACGGTCACATCGCTCGAGAACGCCCGAGACAAGACGCGGGATCCGATCCCACGCGTCGCGGCGCTTCACGCGTTGGCGTCCGGGCGCCGCAACGACGACGAGTTCGTCCAGACCTTGCTCGATCTGGTGACGGATCAGGCGGAACCCGCCGAGCTGCGATCCGGCGTGCTGCGCATCATCGGCCAGCTCCGCTTCTCGTCGGTGACCCTCAACGCTCGTCGTCCAGAGCTCATCGACGCGCTGCGGTCGCTCATCGACGCGCCCGACCTGGCGGTGCGTCGGGACGCGGTCGAGATGCTCTCGCAAGAAAAGGACGAGTACGCGCAGCGCCGGTTGCTCGACTCGCTCGACTCGGGCGAGCCCCTCGCGGGATCCCTGGAGAAGACGATCCAGCTCCTCGGCTACGACATTCATGCCGACTACTACCCCTTGCTGCGTGACATCGCCCGGACGGCGGACACTCCAGAAGCGCGCCGCGAGGCGGTCCGCCTGTTGGCGGCCGACGCGCAGTCGGTCGATGTGCTCCAAGAGATCCTTCGCAACCGGGACGAGGACCAGCAGGTGCGGCGCGCCAGCGCCAGCGGCTACCTTTCGCTCGACCCGCAGGGTTTCGAGCGAGACGCGCGCGAGATCGTCTTCGACGAGAGCGAGGACGACGAAGTGCGCGCGGCGACGCTCAGCGCCCTCACCCACTTCGCTCATCCGAGCGCGCGCGACGCCGAGCTCCACGACTACGTCGACGAGCTCGAACGTTCCCCAGGCTCCGAGTCGCTGAACGAGGCCGCCCGCGCCTACCAGCGGCAGCGCGGGCGCGACTGACGCCAGCGTGGATCCGCGAAGGGCCAACCGATTCGACGGCACCTCGTCCGAGGAGTCATTCGCGTCGTGGGTGGATGACTGTCCGCGCACCGACGTCGGGCGTCGCGCCCTGGTCTCTGTCCTCCGCGAGCAGCATCCGCTCCATCGCGGTCGCAGCACCCATGCGACCGCCAGGCTCCGCGGCTACACCCTTGCTGCATTCGAGCGCGTCGGGCTGCCGGCGAACGCGCTCCCGTTCGTGCTCGAGGAGCTCCAGAGCGGTGACGAAGCGATTCTCATCGCGGCAGCGGCCAAGGCGCTGCGGGGAGCCTCGACGCCGGCCGATGTCGGCTTTGCGCTGCCGTTTCTCGAGAGCGCCCGGGCCAACGTCTCGTTCTGTGATGCTCCGGTTCGATTCGACGACATCAAACCGTCTCTGTCGGACGGAGGCTTCACCACCGCCTCGCGCGAGATCGACAAGACGATCGAGTGGATCGGAACGACCGAGTGCTGCGCGCCCCCGGCCTTCGACGAGAGATCGCATCGCTCGCTGCGGCTGGACGCCGTCGAGCTCGAGGACCAGCGCGGCCGACGGATCCGTTTCGGTGAGTTCTTCACCGGCAAGCCTGCTGTCGTCGCCTTCTTCTACTCCCGCTGCGAAGCCGTGCGCAAGTGCTCGCTCACGATCACCAAACTCGCGGCGCTGCAGCGCGAGCTCACGGCACGTGGCCTTGAGGGACAGGTCCGGCTGAGTGCGATCACCTACGATCCCCTCTTCGACTTGCCGGCGCGGCTCGAGCGGTATGGACACGAGCGAGGAATCCACTTTACCGACGACGTCTGCTTTTTCCGGGTGCCCGACCGCTTCGCTGTGGTGCGCGTGGCCTTCGACCTCGGCGTGAACTACGTGGGCTCGCTCGTGAATCGCCACGCCATCGAGCTGTACCTCCTCGACCGACGCGGCCGCATCACCTCCTCCTTCTCGCGCCTTGCGTGGCGCGAAGAGCAGGTGGCCGACACCGTGGAGACGCTGCTGCAGCGTGGACCGATCGAGACCGCTGGGCGGACGTTGGTCGCCGGCGCCAGTGCGTTGACGGTAGCCCTTCTGCCCAAGTGTCCGTTCTGCTTCGGCGCATACGCCTCCGCCCTGGGCAGCGGAGCGATCCAGCTCGCACCGTACCGTCGATGGCTCTTGCCGATCGCGATCCTTTGCCTAGTGATCCACCTGGTGTCGATGGCCAAACGGGCGGCGTCGACTCATCGACTGGCGCCGCTCATGGCGTCCATGCTCGGCGCCGGCATCGTGATCGCCGGAAGCTCGTGGTCGGTCCCGCCGCCGCTGTCTCTCGGTGGAGCCGTGCTGATGATCGGAGCGGCGATCGCGAGCGCCAAGGACCACCGCGGAGTCGGACGCCTCTCGCTCGGGCTCAGGTCGGCTCGACGCCGGACGGCTCCGGCCCGAGGTTGAGCCCCGAGATCCGGGCGGTGTAGCATCGCGACCATGGATCCGATGGATCGACCGAGCTCCCGGCGGCCCTGGCAGCGACCGATCGCTGTCGTTCTGGCGCTGCTTTGGTCGATCTCTGGTGTGGTTCCGGTGCTGCATCACCATGAGACGGCCGATGTGCACTGCCACGACTCGGACCCCGGTGCGTCGACACACCTCGAGGCCCTGGAAGCGGCGCACCACGACGCCTGCGGACTGTGCGCCAAGGCCCCATCGTCCGCCTCCCTCGATCGTGATCGGACGCAGCGAGTCCCCGAGCCTGTCGCGGAACAAGCCCAGCTCGATCCCCGAGCTCTGCCACTGGGTCTCGCCGGTCGCCACGGCGCTGCGCGCGCGCCGCCCCTCGGCTGACGTCCAGTTCGCGGATCCGGCCGCAGGACGCTCGCAGAGGCGGGCGCCTGGTCGCGTTCGCGTGGATCGATTCGGCGGACCGACCGGACGCCTCGACGCGCCGCACTGACCAGTCTCGGGACCGCGCGGCGCCTCGGGCACGACGATCCAGATCCGACAGGCCTTCGCCTCTTCATCGGTCTCTGACAGACCGGGCCGTCCGTCGCGTGTGGTCGAAAGCCGCCGAAGGAACGGACGGCTCGGTCCCCCCTTTTTGGCAGCGCACACCGTACCGACCTCAAGGCCCAAGATCCCGATGACTCTTCTCAACGATCTCCACTTCGCGGTGCGGGGAATCCGCCGCCAACCGGGCTTCACCGCTCTCGCCGCCCTCACGTTGGCCCTCGGGCTCGGCGCCACAGTCGCCGTCGCCAGCTTGATCCAGGCGCTCCTGCTCCGGCCTCTGCCCTTTCCCGAGGCCGATCGGCTCGTCCGCATCATGGCGTACAAGGGCGCCGAACCTGGTCACATCGCCCAGCGAGAGATCGAAGAGCTGCAGCGTGAGAGTCGAGCGTTCGAATCCGTCGCGGCCTACTATCTCAGTCAATACAACGTCACCGGCGAAGGTGCACCCGAGGCGGCGCCCTGCGCGATCAACACGCATCAGCTCTTCTCCGTCCTCGGCGCGCGCTTCGCGCTCGGCGCCACGTTCTCAGCCGACGAGGACTTCCGACGGCAGTACCGCGTCGTCCTGACTCATGGCTTCTGGCAGCGTCGGTTCGGCAGCGATCCGGACATCGTCGGTCGGAGCATCGTGCTCGACGGCGGGTCGTATGTCGTCGACGGGGTGCTCGAAGCCGGCGATGCGTTCCCGCCCGGCGTGGAGCTCTATCGCCAGGTGACGGAGTATCACGGCCTCGATGGACGGCGTCACTCGGTGCTCGCCCGGCTGCGGCCGGGCGCGAGCCTGGCCCAGGCACAGCAGGAGCTGGCGCAATTCGGCTCGGTCTGGCAAGAACGGTTCCCCGAGCTCAATCGCGGGGTACATTTCGAGGCTGTCCCACTGCGCGACTCGTGGGTCGGGGCGGCGCGTCCCTACGTCTGGCTGTTGGCCGGAGCCGTGATCTTCGTTCTCTTGATCGCGATCGCCAACACCGCCCATCTTTTGCTCGCTCGCGCCAGGGAGCGCCAACAAGACATGGCGGTTCGTCTCTCGCTGGGAGCAGGCCGTTTCGACCTCGTGCGCCAGTCGCTGGTCGACAGCCTCGTGCTGGCCGTTCTCGGCGGTGGCCTCGGGCTCGTCTTGGCGGCAGCCGGAATCCGCTGGTTCGACGACCTCGTCCACGCCAGCCTTCCGGCGTGGATGGACTTCCGGCTGGATCTTTCGGTCTTCGCCGCGGCCGCTGCGCTGGTCCTCGTGACGGGAGTGCTCGCTGGCGCAGCCCCGGCGCTGCGCTCGTCCCACGCGGCGCCCGGACACAGCCTCCGCCGGGCGCGCGGATCGGCCGGTGCGTCGTCGACGAAGCTCCGCGGCGGGCTCGTGACGGGAGAGATCGCGCTGGCCTTGATGCTGGTGGCCGGAGCCGGTCTGATGATTCGGAGCGCGATCGCTCTCGATCGGCAGGATCTTGGATTCGACTCCGAGGACCTCTTCACGGTCAGGGTCGATCCACCGTATTGGAGCTACAACACGATCGAGCAGCTCACCCCGTTCTACGAGCAGGCCCTGGAGAACCTTCGCCAGATTCCTGGAGTTCTCGCGGTGGCCGCGAATCAGAACTTGCCCTTGGCCGGCCTCGACGGGCACACCCAGCGCATCCTCACACTCCAGGGCCAGTCGGCCCAGGAGCAAGAGGCCAATCCCTTCGTGCACTTGCAGTCCGTCGGGCCCGGCTACTTCGACGCCATGGGCATCCCCCTGCGGCGAGGCCGGGCGTTCACCACGGGCGATCGGCAAGAGACTCGCCCCGTCGTCGTGCTGAGCCAGCGTCTCGCCGACCGCCTGTGGCCACGGGGCGCGATGGGTCAGCGACTCAAGCTCGGTCCACCAGACTCCGAGGCCCCCTGGCTGACGGTCGTCGGTATCGCCGGCAATGTCCACAGCGAGCGACGCTCCGGCTCTCCCAGTCTCGACCTCTATGTCTCCCACCTGCAGCACTTCACCGGAGATACCTTCTTCGCCCTGCGGACCTCCCTCGAAGGTGCCGAGATGCGCCGCCGGGTCGGCGCGGCGATTCAAGCGGTCGACCCTGATCTGCCGCTCTTCGACGTGGCGTCGATGAACGAGCGCTTGACGCGCGTCGAGTGGCAGCGCCAGACAACAAGCCAGCTGTTCTCGGTCTTCGGCGCTCTCGCCCTGGCCCTCGCGGCTTGCGGCATCTACAGCATCATGTCGTACCACGTCACGCTCCGCCGGCCGGAACTGGGAATTCGCCAAGCTCTCGGCGCTCGCCCCTGGGATCTCTTGACTGTCGTGTTTCGGCAGGGCGTCCGGTTCCTCGTGCAGGGTGCTGTCCTGGGAATCCTTGGCGGGCTCGCGCTCGGCCAACTGGTGGAGAGCCTGCTCTTCGGTGTCGAGGCGACGGACCCCGCGAACCTCGCGGTGGCCTGTCTGGTGCTGGCCGTTGCAGTCTTTCTCGCCAGCCTGCTTCCGGCGTTGCGGGCCGCAAGACTCGACCCGGTCACGGCGATTCGCGGTGACGGAAGCTCACGTCGCCTCACCCGGGGGGCAGAGCGGTGAGCGATCTCGACTGGCTGATCCTCGGCGGAGGACCCCATGGGGTGCATCTGGCGGCTCGTCTTCTCGGCAATGCGAACATCGATGCGACTCGGCTCAAGATCCTGGACCCGGGGCCCCGCCTACTCCACCGTTGGCGGACCTTCACGACCGCGACCGGCATGACCCATCTCCGCTCTCCCGGTGTGCATCATCTGGACCTCGAGCCGTTCTCGTTGGTCCACTTCGCCGGCAAACGACGATGCCGGCCGGCGGGAGTCCTTCGGGGTATCTACAATCGTCCGGCACTCGAACACTTCAACCTGCACAGCGATCGCGTCATCGAGCGCTACGGCCTGGACGAGCTGCATCTGCGCGACGAGGCGCTGCGTCTCGAGCCAGGGCCCGATCGTGTGCTGGTGACGACCCGACACGGTGGCAGCCTCGAGCCGAAGCGCGTCGTCTTGGCGATCGGTGCGAGCGGGCAGCCCGCGTGGCCGACGTGGGCTCCGAAAAACGATCCGCGCGTCCGCCACATCTTCGAAGACCCCGCCCCAGAGAGCGAGCATCCGCCGGTCGCGCCTTCACCCGGCGAGCCGTCCTTGCTCGTGATCGGAGGCGGAATCTCGGCCGCTCAGCTGGCCTTGCGTCACGCGACGACGGGCCGCAGGGTCGATCTCGTCTCCCGCCATCGCTTCCGGATTCATCAGTTCGACAGTGATCCCGGGTGGCTCGGACCAAAGCTGATGCCGACCTTCCGTCGCGAGAAGAGCCCAGTCGGGCGCCGGCGACTCATCCATCAGGCGCGCCACAGGGGCTCGGTGACACCCGAAGTTCGACGCGCCCTGCGCTCCGCGTCGGCTTCGGGGCGCCTCACGATCCACGAGGATGCTGTGGCGGACCTTCAGGTCGAAGGCGGAGGTCTTCGATTGGAGCTGGAGTCGGGTCGCATGCTCGAAGGCACTCACCTCCACCTGGCGACCGGCTTCGCCAGACGCCGCCCGGGCGGCCCCATGATCGACCGGTTGGTCGAGGACTTCGAGCTCCCGTGCGCCCCGTGCGGCTACCCCATCGTCGACGCCTATCTGCGCTGGCATCCGCGCATCCACGTGAGTGGCCCACTCGCCGAGCTCGAGCTCGGACCCGTGTCGCGCAACATCGCCGGTGCCCGACGTGCCGGCGACCGGCTGGTCGAAGCACAACCCGTGCTTCGAGCCGTCGCCTGACAAGACTCGCCTCTCTGAAGAAGGTCGGAGCCTCCAGTCTTGTTTCACTGTCCTGCTCCCCGACGTAGACTGGGCCATGCCCAAGCGCGACGACCTCCAGAGTCTGCTCGAAACGCTCGATGCGTCTCTGGACGAGACGTTCGAGGCGCGGCTGCGCGGAGCACTGGCCGATCGACCCAAGCAGTGGCTGGTCGATCAGTTGACTCGGCAGGTGCTACAGGAGCGCCACCTGGCCGATGCGTCGCAACCCAAGCTGGCGCGGTCCGCGCCCACGATCGAGCCTCTGGCGGAACGCCGGAGCCGCCTGCAACGCATCGAACGCCTTGGGCTCGACGAGGACACGTTGCGCCGAACCCTCGAGCGCTATCGAACGCTCGATCGCGCCGCGCTCGAAGCCAGGGGTCTGCTCCTCGCGCCGCCCCACCGCGGCAACGAGGCCCTGACCTCACGCCACCGTAGCGCCGAGGGTGAGGCGCTGCTGCAGGAAGCGCAAGACGTGTTCTACGCCTTGCTCTTCTGTGCTCCGGCACAGGGCGTCCACCTCTCGCGAGTCCGTCGTGACTTCCTGACGGTGACGCTGCCGTCGGCCAAGGCCATGCTGCTCGAACGCTTCATGCTCGCCGTGACCGAAACACCGGCTGCTGGCACCTGGCTGGACCCCGAGGGCGTGTCGGACGACATCGAGGCGCGCAACACCCTCTTGCAGGTGGAGTTCGGTGACGATCGCGAGGAACAGGTCTCCGACGGGTTGATCGCCGTTCTGCGGCTGATCAACAACCTCGAGGTCAACGAGGAGATCTTGTACGCACGGATCGAGCAGCTCGAGAAGTCGACCCTCGTCTAGACACGCGACACTCGAGCCGACACCTCGGTGCCGACACTCGACGCTCGACCCGAGGGAAAGAAAAAGGCCTACGGACCGCATTTCTTTCCCTGGCACCACAGTTGCTCTCTCCGTTCTGAGGAACCCCTCGGTCGGCATCTGCCGATGCGAGGACTCTGCCCCAATGCAACGAATCCTCAGAAAGGTGCGAGACATGTCCAACAGGTTTTCTCTCGGTCTGATCGTTCTTCTCACCAGCGTCCTCCTCGCCTCCAGCGCGATCGCACAGGCACCCTTCACCACGACGACGATCGTCAACGGCAACTTGTCGCCCATCGCCAACGGCGCGGCCCTGCTGAACGCGGTGGCCACAGCGACTCCGCCAGCCTTGATCAAGGTCGAGCCGGGCACCTACGACCTCGATGGCGCCAAGCTCGTGATGCGAGACTCGGTCGACGTCGAAGGGTCCGGGCGCGATGTCACCTTCATCACGTCCAATGTGCCGGCTTCCACCCCATCCGACGCCACCGTGGTGGCGCCGGCCCACGTCAGGGCTCAGCTGCGCGGCCTGACGGTGCGCAACGACTCGGCCGCGGATGGTACAGCCGTTCGCATCGAGTCGGACTTCTTTCTCCTGACGAGCATGAACGTCGAGACCGATGTCGGCGGCTCGAGCGTCGGCGTCGACGTGTTCGACTGCAATGCAGTGATTCGCGACGTCTTCGTGCGCGCCGGTGCCAAGATGCTGAGCGCGGTCGGCTTCCAGCTCATCGGCGGCGCCCCGGTTCTCGGGTCGTCGTTCTCGTTCGTGAGCGCAGACTCGCTCCAGAACACCGGTCTCGTGATCGGTGGAGACGCGGACGCTCAGGTCGACCAGTTTTTCGCCTTGGCGAACCCCGAGCTCAAGTACGCCGTCGCGATCGCCGTTCAGGACGACGCCACCGCGCAGCTACGCAACGTCCGCGGTACCGCCATCAGCGCCTCGTGGGGCTCTTACGGCCTCTACCTGCTCGGCAACGCTCAGGTCGACGTGAAGGAATCGACCTTCACGGCGCTGAACGACAACTACACCGTGACGCTGTACATGACCAGCAACACGCGGGTCGAATCGACGGGATCGACCTTCATCGCCGGACCGATGACCACGGCTCACTCCCAGATCACAACGGCTCTCATGTACAACCAGTCGAGCCTCGACAGCAACCAATCGATTTTCGAAAGCACGTCCGTGGCATTCTCGAACTACAGCAGCGGCGCGGTCCGATTCGGCGCCAGTCAGATCATCGGCACGATGAACGCGACGGCTCCGTCGAGCTTCCAGTGCATCTTCTCCTACAACGGGAGCTACTCGGCGCGCGCCGCGAACTGTCTCTGAGCCTCGGCCGCCGAACCGCCCCGCAAGAATCCTCCGCACGTCAGGAGCGGTGGATTCTTTCTTGTGCCCGGGGCGAAGCTTCACTACCGAAGTCACCAGAAACTACCGGACGCTTCAAACTAGCGCCCGAACTAGAGGTCTCTGGCAAGCAGTTCGTCGCTCGGCGTCACCGTGGACTCTTTGCTCGCCCAGATCACCGCACAAGGCCTGACTCACGCGATATGATGGCGCTCAAGCTCTTCGCCGACGCTAGACTGACCTCCGAGACACAAGCCGGCACTGGCCCGCCTGCGGTTCCATAGGCGCGGGTTCAGATTGCTCGTTCCAGAGATCGTTGATGTCGATATCCGTGCTGAAGATTTCTGAATCCTTCACAGGTGCGACGCCTGTTCAGCGACTCGGTCCTTGTCGACTGATCGAACGGTTGGGGAATGGTGCCTTTGGTACGGTCTACCTTGCTCGACTGGAGGAGAATCGTCCCTTCGGCCGTATCGGCGATCGCTTGGCGGTCAAGGTGCTGCGTCGAACATCGAAGGCCTCGGACCTTGCACGTTTCTTTCGCGAAGCCGAGATCGGCGGCTCGGTGCAACACCCAGCTGTCGTCCGCACCCACTGCTCCGGCCGCGAGGACCTAGCCGACCGCAGCCTGTACTACCTCGTGATGGAGTACGTCGAGGGTCGTACCATGCGCCAGGTGATGGATCAGTTTGGGGCCATTCCCGAGTCTCTTCTTCAAGCCCTTGCGATTCAGATCACCGCTGCGCTCGACGCCGTACATCGCGCCGGTGCCATCCATCGCGACCTGAAGCCGACGAACATCCTCTTGACGGCTGACTATCGGGTCAAGCTCTCGGACCTCGGCATCGCGCACATCGCGGGCGACGGATCCTCTCTCACCGGCTCAGGGATGTTTCTGGGAACGTTCAACTACTCGGCACCGGAGCAACTCCAGGGTCGGCGACCGACGCCAGCAACTGACCTCTATGCCCTGGGTGTGGTGCTCTACGAAGCTGCGACTGGCACACAACCGTTTCGCGGTGCCAACCTTGAAGCCACCATCTTGCGCCATCTGCACGAAACACCACCAAAGGTAAGCGCGATACGGCCAGAGATCAGCCCGTTCTTCGAAGCGGTGATCGATCATCTTTTGGAAAAATCACCGGAGCGTCGCTTCCAGACCGCCCGTGAGCTGCTCGAGGTGCTGCGCGAAGGCGAAGCCTCTCTCTGGTGGTTGTCGCGTGACAAAGTCGTTCGTGCCCCTGGTCCTCGCAGGCGAGCTTTCTGGTGGCACGCAGCCGACCAGGAGCTCGCCTTCGTTGGCCGCGAAGAGCCACTCAAGCAACTCATGACGGCCTGGCGCAGGTGCCTGGACGGCCACGGCCAGCTTGTTCTCGTCACCGGCGAAGCAGGGATCGGAAAGAGTAGGCTACTCGAGGAACTCGGCCATCGACTGGAGCAAGGCGGCAAGCATTTTCTGCTCTACGGTTCCGGATCTCCCGGCTCGCGGCCCGGCGCCGGCGCGCTCGCGCGGGCTCTCGTCGCTCATCTTGGGGACGACGACCTCGAGACCCAGCTAGCCGAAGTTCTGCCTCAAGACGCGCAGTTGCTGGCTCGTCTTGTCGCCTATCTAAGGGACTTGCCGGCTCAACCGGATACCGGCCCGCTGCCGCAGGAGACCATCCAGTCGCTCTTCCACCAGGTGCTCAGATCCTTGGCTGCCCAGCGACCCGTCGCGTGGATGGTCGACGACCTGCACTTCGCCTCGGCGGAAACTCAAGTTCTCTTGGCCTCGATGGCCCAGGTCGCCTGTAACCTGCCGTGCCTACTCATCGCGACTGGCCGCCCGGGGTCCACGGCCGGTCTCGTCAAGGCTCTTCACAGTCGCATCGTGCCCCAGCGCGTGGAGCTGGGACCGCTCCACGCGGGTGCTGTCGAGCGGTTGCTCGAACGCTCACTTCCAGCCGCCGAGTGGTTCCGCTTCGGCCGTCACGTCGCGAGACGCAGCGATGGTAATCCACTGTTTCTTACAGAGATGATTCGAGAGGCAAGAAGCGCCACGCTGGACGAGGAGTATGACTCCAATCCTGTGGACACATGGTTGAATGACATCCCAACGTCGCTCAAGGAGTTGCTCGAAGACCGGCTCGACGAACTCGACGACATCGATCGGGCCCTGCTGCAATGCGGCGCAGTCGAAGGCTTCGAGTTTACTCCCGAGCTCTTGGCTCGCGTGCGCGGTACGAACCCGCTCGAGGTGCTCGAGCGTCTGGCCGCAATTGAACGTCGTAGAGGCCTGATCCAGAGTACCGAGCGCGGCTTCCGATTCACACACCATCTGCTTCAGGAAGTCGTCTACGCCGGACTACCCAAGCCGTTGCGTCGCCATTACCACCACAGCCTAGCGACGGCGCTCGCCGAATCGAACGCCGACTCAAGCGCTCGGGGAGAGGTAGCCGTCGCGCTCTGCGAGCACTTTCTCAAGGGCGGCCAGGGCCACAAGGGCCTGCCGTTCGTTCGCGCGGCACTCGAACATCTGGCCCAGCGCCACGACGCCATGAATCTGCTCAAGCTCAGTGACCTCACGTTGGAAGCCACGCCAGAGGACGATACTGCGCTGCGCATCGACGTTCTTCTGCACCAAACCGAATGCCACTACCTCCTCGGGCAGCGAGACGACGAGGCCCGGACCGTTGAGACCGCTCTTTCCCTGGCCACAGGGACCGCCGATGCCAGTCGAACAGTGCGCGCCCGACTGCTTCAGGGACGGCTGCTCGTCGACTCGGGCCCCCGCGGTCTGAGTCTCCTGGAGAAGGTCCTCGACGAGGTCCGTGCCGTCAGCGACGCTTCAACCGAGGCGCGAATCCTCGGTCAGCTGGGCCAGGCCCATTTGAGGTCCGGACGTTTCAAGCGTAGCCTAGAGTTCTACCGTCGTCAGCTCAAGCTGTCTCTGGACTTGTCCGAGCCGGAAGGAGCCGCCGAGGCGCGGTGTTCGATCGCCGAGGCTCTGCTCGGCCTCCATCGAGCAGCAGATGCCAAGGAGTCACTGTTGCAGTGCATCACGCAATGCGACGCCCTAGAGCTCTCTTCCCTCCGGGCACGCGCATACCAAGCCTTCGCGCTGACCCTGCATTCTCTCGCCGAGTACCCGAAAGCGCGGACTTTCTACGAAAAGAGTCTCGAGTTGTCTCGCGATCTAGGATACCTCGAGATGGAGATCGGAGCTCTCGGTAACTACTCGAATCTGTGCTTGATCGAAGGTAATGTCGAGCTCGCAGAGACGTTACACGCACGGCGCAAAGTCTTGAGTCAGGCCCGATCGACGCCATTTCTCGACGCTTACCTGCATCTTGAGAGCGCGGATCTGTTCCGTGTCCGCCGGGACTTCGAGCGTAGCCGCGAAGCCTACCAAGCCGCTCTCGATCGGTTCACCGAAATCGGCGCACACTATGGCGAGGCGGAGGCCTGGATCGGAATGGGCCGGGCGGCGTATCAGACTGCCGAACGTTCGCACGCCAGACACTGTTTCCGGCAAGCCGTGGATTTGTGCGAGCGAGCAGCCATCCACGGCCTCGTGCCGCTAGTGGAAGCATACCGGGCGGCGCTCGGGGACCACGACCCTCGCCGGGTGAGATCGTTGGACACTCTTCCGTTGCCTGAGCGTGGCGAGGGCTATTGGCTACTCGGCGTAGCGCTTGACAGTCGTGACCACCTGGAGATCGCGCTGCGATTGCTTCTCGAGTTGTCCGCTCATCTGGACGGCGAGGCTCAGCAGCGCTTCTGGAAACACCACCCAGTCGCCCGAGCTGTCAACTCGACCTGAATGGAGCTCGACGATGAAGAAGAAACTCAGTGCAGTGCACTCAAAAGGTCTCGTCCTGTTCTTTCTGGCTTGGATACTGCCGACACCGGGTCTCGGCTCGCAGGCCCGCACGGGATACGTAGCTGAGAATCTCTCTGGCTTCGCATGGGACCTTTTTGCGCAGTTGAATAGGCCAGACCCTTCTGCCTTTGGATGTCCGACAGCGTGGGAATGCTGGGCGACGAAACACTACCTCTTCGGAACCTGCAGGCCAGACTGGAATGATCCCGCCGCTCGCCGCCGCCACCTCACGAGCTTGACACAAGAAGAGCAGGGGCTTTTGCACTTCATGCGGGACCAAGGCTTGCTACCCGATCAAGTCGAAAAGTTGAGCCAAACCCTAAAGGCCACCGAGACTGAGATTCGACTGAATAGAATTGCCTTCGACTGGATTTTCGACCATCGCCTTCACTGCCTGGAAGAGCAGCAACGACGCTACAAGGTCTACCTCTGTCACCCGAAGTGCCCTCAGCCCACCAGAGAGTTCTTAGAGGAGTCGATCTTCGTTGAAGCTAGTTGGATACGGATCGATTCGAATCAAAAGGACGAATATCATCACTTCATTAGGGAGTCCGAATCCGGTGAAGTGATGGGCCTGGTGGGGCTTCACGTAAGCATCAAGTCCTTACCGAATTGGATCTGGATGACCTGGGAGCACATCGACAATCCACAACGGTTCGCATATCGACTGATGGAGGACCGTCTGCAACCCGAGGCGCGGCGACAGATCTTCGCCAACTACCGCATGTGCGAAGAGGACCTGGAGAAGCCTTGCTATTGGATGAACTATGTGCTGAATGGAGTGCAAACCTCATTCCTAGACGGCCATGGCCGACCGGTATTACTAAGTAACTCGGTGTTCGAAACCAGCAATCCCGAGTCTTCATGTATGTCATGTCACGCTCGATCTGCGATTGGCGCTGGCGACCGACGACTCAACTTGTTCTCCCAAGACGCCGCTGGGGCCCCTTCCCCCGAGTGGTTCGACAGGACGCCATTGCCCGACCGACCATTCCTCCAACTCGATTTCGTGAACAGTCTCACGGACGTCAAGCGCTGTAAGGAAATCTGCCCTTCCGACAGCCATCAACATCTTGAGGAACCACAGAAATGAGCGAGGACCGCCAGGACCGGGAACAACTCTTGGAGTTCTTTCAAACGCTACAGAACAACTCGACTGCGTGGAACGAGTTTCGGAGGCGGCCGAGGCACTATGTGGAGAATTCCAATCTTTCGGTCAAGCTGCAGTTTCTCGTGCGGACCGGCGAAGTCGAAGCCGTTCTGAAGATCTTGAACGAACGAGACGACGTCTTGAATTCTCTGCTGATCATTTGGTGAGCCTCTCAGGCACTCTTCTCTTTGTTCGGAGCCTTAACCAGAAGGAGATCACGATGTCTCAAGCGATCATCGAATTCGTCGACGCGCTACACAAACCCAACAGGAAGCTCTGGAGTCGTCTACAGAATGACCCCGCTGTAATCGAAGATCCAGATTACTGCCTGACCGACGAGGATCGCAGATCGCTCCGCGAGGGTCCGCGGGCCGAGCTGCTTCGCAAAGCTGGCAGAGACCCTGGACACACCGCCGTGATCATGATCTGGCTCCGCCGAGATCAGTAGAGCATCAGCGGGTATCAGTCGATGAGCCACGGCCGTCTGACCATCGTCGGCACCGGGATTCTATGCGGCCCACAAACCACGGCCGAAGCGCGACATGCTCTAGAGACTGCCGACCGGGTCTTCTTTCTCACCAGCAATCCGGTCGCGGACCACTGGGTTCGACAGCTCAATCCGTCGGCTGAATCACTATCGGACTGCTACCGCCCGGGAGAACTCCGGCATCGAGCCTATCGGACCATGGAGCGTCGCGTGCTGCAAGCAGTCCGCGGCGGCTGCCACGTTTGCGTGGCCTTCTACGGCCATCCCGGAATCTTCGTTCGCCCATCCCACGAGATTCTTCGGCGGGCGGGCGAAGAGGGAATCCCGGCCCGGCTGTGTCCCGGAGTGTCGGCCGAGGACTGTCTCTTCGCCGACCTCGATGTCGATCCGGCTGCGCGCGGTCGCCAGAGCTTCGAAGCGACGGACTTTCTAGTGCAGCACCGTCGTTTCGACCCTCGCAGCGCGCTGATCTTATGGCAGATAGGAGTGGTTGGACACGAGGTCGTGCCGCTTGGCGCGCACAAGCTCGGCGGTCTGCGGGTGCTGGCCGACGAATTGACTCGCTGGTATCCAGGGTCACACGAAGTGGTGATCTATGAAGCGGCCGATCTACCCATAGGGGGCCCCAGAATCGACCGGATCCAACTGGCAGATCTCGGAGAGGCCAACGTCACGATGAAGTCGACACTCTTCGTTCCGCCATGTTCGGACGGCGACCCCGATTCCGAAATGGTTGAGCGTCTTCGAGCTGCAATCGAATAGTCATCTTCTTGCCCTGGCGGCTTTAGAGCGTACCGATCCAGAAACCTCGAGAAGCAGAGGCTGCAGTCAGACGAGGAGCAGAGTCTCGTCCTCCGCAACCGATTCATCGAGACCTCCGCAGTGATGACGGCGCACATCGTGGTCTTCACATTGCCTGCGCTCGATCGACGATCAGCTCCAGAACTCGACCTGTTCGTTGGAGACACTCGACACAGAAGTCGACACTCCGGCGCCGACACTCGACGCTCTCCGACGTCGCAAGAGAGGGGCGAATCACCCTCCACTGTTCTTGGCACCACAGTTGCTCATTGCTTTCGCAAGACAACTCCTCGATCGGCATTTCGCCGATGCGCGAGCTCAACCCGCAACGAGCCCTTTGAAAGGTGCACACCATGTCCAACAGGTTCTTTCGTGGCCTGATCGTTCTGGTCGCCAGCGTCGTCCTCGCATCCAGCGCATACGCGCAGACACCCTTCACCACGACGACGATCGTCAACGGCAACTTGTCGCCTATCGCCAACGGCGCGGCCCTGCTGAACGCGGTGGCCACGGCGACTCCGCCAGCCTTGATCAAGGTCGAGCCAGGTACCTACGACCTCGACGGCGGCCAGCTCGTCCTGCGCAATCTGGTCGACATCGAAGGCTCTGGGCGCGGCGTGACATTCATCACCTCCGATGTACCGATTGCCTCCGCGTCGGACGCCACAGTTCTGGCGCCAGCCCATGTCAAGGCTCAGCTTCGCGGTCTCACGGTGCGCAACGACTCGGCCGCGGACGGAACGGCCATTCGCATCGAGTCGGACTTCTTTCTCCTGACGAGCATGAAGGTCGAGACCGAGACCGGCGGCTCGAGCACCGGCGTCGACGTGTTCAACTGCAACACCGTGATTCGTGACGTCTTCGTGCGTGCCGATGCCAAGGTGCTCAGTACCATCGGCATTCGGATCTTTGGCGGCGCTCCCGTTCTCGAGTCGTCGATTTCTTTCGTGAGCGCAAACTCGCTGCAAAACTTCGCTCTCATGATCGGTGGAGACGCCGACGCCCAGGTCGACCAGTTCGTTGCCGTGGCGAACCCAGAGGCCAAGGCCGCTCTCGCGGTCTCCGTTCAAGACGACGCCACCGTACAACTGCGCAATGTCCGCGGTACCGCGATCAGCGCCACGTTGGGCTCCTACGGACTCCACGTGATCGGCAACGCCCACGTGGACGTGAAGGAATCGACCTTCACGGCGCTGAACGACAGCTACACCGTGACGCTGTACATGACCGGCAACTCGCGGGTCGAAACGACGGGCTCGACCTTCACCGCCGGACCGATGACCACGGCGCACTCTGCCATCACCGCGGCTTTCATAGTCGACCAGTCGAGTCTAGACAGCGACCAGTCGATTTTCGAAAGCACGTCCGTGGCAGTCTCGAACTTCAGCACCGGCACGGCCCGCTTCGGCGCCAGTCAGATCATCGGCACGATGCAGCCGGGGGCTCCATCGAGCTTCCAGTGCATCTTTTCCTATGACGGGAGCTATTCCGCGCGCGCCGCGAATTGCCTCTGAACCTCGGCGGAAGGCCAGGGATGCTCCGAGCTTGGCGGAGCGTCCATCGTTTCTTTCTTTCGAGGCCCACGGGCGACGTAAGATCTCTCGTAGGACCGGGAGACCAGGGTGTGCACTCCTGGACAGCCGTCGAGACACTCGACACAGAGGTCGACACTCCGACACCGACACTCGACACCCTGTGAAATCGCAAGAAAGGGACGAATCACCCTCCAATTCTTTGGCACCACAGTTGCTCATTGCTTTCGCAAGACTGCTCCTCGTTCGGCATCTCGCCGATGCGAGAGCTCAACCCGCAACGAGCCCTCAGAAAGGTGCACACCATGTCCAAAAGGTTTTTTCGCGGCCTGATCGTTCTGGCCGCCAGCGTCCTCCTCGCCTCCGGCGCAGTCGCGCAGGCACCCTTCACCACCACGACGATCGTCAACGGCAATCTGTCGCCCATCGGCAACGGTGCCGCCCTGCTAAGTGCCGTGGCCGCGGCGACTCCCCCCGCCTTGATCAAGGTCGAGCCGGGCGAGTACGACCTCAACGGCGGCCAGCTCGTGATGAAAGACGAGGTCGACATCGAGGGCTCCGGGCGAGGCATCACCGTCATCACCTCGAGCGTGCCGGCCTCCGGATCCAATGCCACCGTCGTGGCTCCATCGCATATCAGGGCCGAGCTGCGGGGCCTCACGGCGCGGAACGAGTCGATCGGCCACGGCACGGCAGTCCGCATCGAGTCGGACTTCTTTCTGTTGACCGGAGTCAACGTGGAGACCCAAGTCGGCCTCGGTGGCATCGGAGTCGACGTCTCGAACAGCAACACGGTGATCAACGATGTCTTCGCCCGGATTTTGGGCACGGGCCCAAACATCGGATTCCGGCTGAACGGAGGCATGCCCGTGATCGGCGGATCGTTCTCTTACGTGGTGTCCCCGTCGTGGAGAAACACCGCCATGGAGATCAATGGAGACACGAACACCCAGATCGATCAGTTCTTCGCGATCGTCAGCAATAGCGGCGACGACTATGGAGTCGTCATCCGCAACAATGCGGTCGTCAGCTTTCGCAACGCGCGCATCACGGCGATCGCGACCGAGCTCGACATCAATCCGTACACCTACGGCATCTACACCGTCGGAAATGTCACCCTCGACATCAAGGAATCGACCATCACGACCAAGGGCGATACGATTTCCGTCGCGCTCCAGCTGCACGGTACCTCGCGCGGCAAGGTCACGGGGTCGACGCTCATCTCCGAGCCGGCGATGACGCCCCATAGCTATGTCTATGCGGTGCGGCTCGATTCAGCGGCGACGCTGGACGCCAACCAGTCCAACTTCGAAAGCACGGCGGCGGCGGCAGGGCACTTCGGGACGGGAGTCGCCAACTTCGGCGCGAGCCGGCTGGTCGGCTCGATCTCGGCGGCGGGCACCGCGACCTTCAACTGCATTTTCTCGTACAACGGGAGCTATGCCGCGCGCGCCGCGAACTGCCTCTGAGGCTTGATTCTGGAAGCCTGAAACTGTTCTCAGCGATCCCGTTGTGGCCCTGGATGCCGACGCGGAGAACGGCGCCCGAACGAGTGAGACGGGCCGGCTGCGTGGTCGCATCCGGCCCGTCTCCCGCCCTCGAAGAGCAACTGCCGCAACGATCCGCGACTCGAACACGCCGAGGGAGACTCGGTGCCGTCTCGCGGGCGCTGTGGGCAGGTACCTTCAGCAGTGACTGCAGGCGTGTTCCGCGTTGGTGAGAGTCGCCCAAGCCTGACCGGCCTCGTACGCCGCGTTCGCCATGTCCGCGTCGCACCCATCGAGGACCGCGTTGTCGGCCATGATCCAGGTATCCAGGGCAAGATCTCGCGCCCGCGTCAACGCGCTGAGGCTGCAACTCTGGTTGTCGCAGGTCGCGTTCTTGACGACCTGGGTCTCATTCCTCGCTTCGTGCACGAGGGAGACTGCAAGCTGCCCGTACGGGCTGAACGGGCAGCTGCCGATCCAGGAGAACTTGGCGAACACTCTCGCGCTCTCCAGCTGGTTCAAGGCGGTGGTCAGCAGCGAGCAAGCCGTCTGGCAGTCGCCAGCGCTCTTGGTCGAGGGCGACACGTGCTCGAGCTCCGCGTAGAGCGCCTCGAGCACCTGCCGGCGCTCCTGCTCGGCCGCAAAAACGGTGCGCTCGAGCTCCGCCAGCCGCGCGCGGTAGGAGTCCAGCCCATTCATCGACATCTCGGCGAAGGGCCTCGCGTCGCCACTTCCGGCGGCGGCGAAGGCCGGCACGCAGAGCATCAGAGCGGCGAGTGCCGCGATGATCAGGGGTCTCTCGGGTCGAGTTTTCACAAGCATGGTGTCTCCTTGTAGTTCGTCACCTCGTGGCAAACGAGGTCCGTCGTGGTGGGACAGGTCTTGGGTCTGACACTGTCCGAAGGGACACCAGCCTGCTCGACGGCGAGCTTCGAGGTCCTGAGCGAATCCTTCGACGACCCTTAGAAGGTCCTTAAAATCTCGGCGGAGCCCGAGAACGACTCGGCTTCGGCGCGCTCGGCCGAGTCCAGCACGCCGTAGTGCCGAAGCACGGCGCGAAAGCGGGGCTCGTCGTGCAGCGGAACAAAGACCGGGCTCGCGTAGGCGAAGAGCGTGCGCGGATCGTCGCGCGCCGCGGCCTCGCTCAGCCGGTCCAGGGCACCCTCTCGGTCTCCGAGACGCATCGACAACACGGCTCGCGACATGAGGTCCGGCGTCAGGGGCAGAGCCGCCCGCATGAAGCCTTCGATGCCGTCCTGGTCGAAGGCGACATCGAGACTTCGCAACAGCTCGGGATCCGAGCCTCCGGCCTCGAGGTGGCGGCGGTAGCTCTGGTAGGCCGCATCGAGACGACCGAGGCTATGGAGCGCACTCGCGCGCAGCAGTCGGGCACTGCCGGGGAGAATCTCGTCGAGGCGATCGGCGTGAGCGAGCGCTTCGTCCGCCCGACCCCTGCTGTACGCCAATGACGCGAGCATCTCTACCGGCCTCGGAGACAGTGGATCGACCCGGCGGGCCTGGTCGAGCAGCGCCTCCGCCTCGTCGAAACGCCGCTGGGCCTGCAGCAGACAAGCATAGCCCAGGTACGCGTCGATCTCGCTCGGATCCAGGCTCAGCGCCAGCAGGAGGCTGCGCTCGGCGGCGTCCAGGTCGCGACCGAAGATCAGGAGAAAATGGCCCTGGACGGCGTGCGCCATGGCCAGCGCAGCGTCGATCTCCAGGGCTCTCGCCACCGCCTGTCGGGTGCGCCGAGCCGCCTCCTCCGCAGCGAGACCGCCGGAAGCTTGGTAGAGCGCCAGCTCGGTTTTCGCCATTCCGACATGAGCCTCCGCGAACGTCGGCTCGAGGTCGATCGCCCGGTTGAATGCGTCCCGCGCCGCGTCCAGGGCGGTCCGACCGCCATCGCCGAAGGTGCCGTCGTGAAGTGCGGCGCGGCCCAAGAAGTACTCGTCCACAGCCGCAGTGGACAGTCGCCGCCTCGGCCGCTCGACGAACGGCGCGCCGGCCAGACTCCGGCCGCCGGCGTGCAGGCGGATCTCGCGAGCGACCTCCTCGGCTACGCGGCCCTGCAGCGAGAACAGGTCTCCAAGCGGCGCGTCGTACGACCGCGACCAGAGGCCGGCGTCGCGACGGCCATCGATCAGCTGGACCGTGATGCGCGCCCGGTCGCCGTCGCGAGCCACCGAGCCCTCCACGAGCACGTCGGCTCCGAGGAGGCCTGCAATGTGCGGTGCGCTCAATCCGGTCGACGGTGGAAAGCGCCCGATCGAGGTCCGCGAGATCACCCGCAGTGGGCCATGACGAGCCAGCGCGTTGATCAGGGCCTCGGTCATGCCGTCGGCGAAGATCCGATCCTCGGCGGCCGGGGAGAGCTCGGCAAATGGAAGCACCGCCACGGTCTCGATCGAGTCGTCGGCCGGACGGTGCGCGCGGCTCCATGGCGAGCCGAAGAGCCCAGACACTCCCCCGAGCCCGATCCCGACCAAGACGGCGAGAACGACGATCGCCGCAAGAACGGTCGGCGTCCGAGCCGAGCTGATCGCTGGTCGTGTCCCGGTGCGACCGAGCTCTTCCGCTCGCGGATCCAACCACTCGACGGGCGCCAGCCAGCGATAGCCCCTGCCGGGAATCGTCTCGATGTACGTCGGCGAGCGAGCACAGTCGCCAAGCGCCTTGCGCAACTCGTGGACACACACCGAGAGCGCGTCGTCCGACACCGCCCGTTGGTCCCACACCGCGTGGATCAGCTCCTCTTTGCTCGCGACGCGTCCCCGCCGAACCGCCAAGGCACAGAGCAAGTCCATGGCCCGAGAGCCGATCCGTGACTCACACTCCGCGCCGCTCAGCCGATTGAGGGTCGGATCGACCCGCCAGCGACCGGCGCGAAACGGCCGTGGTGCACCCCCACCATCTCGTGCCGGCGTGGGCTCGGCGACCTCAGAGGCCGGAGCTTTCTCTGGGGAAAAGTTCCCGATCACAGCAGACAATGCTAGACGCGTCTGCCGGCGACGGGCTCTCTACCGGGACGAAGCTCGCGATCCGAGGGCCGAACCGCTGAGCGCACCGGCCTTGCGGAACGCCGAGGACGTAGAGCTCGTTTGCCGTCACGCGCCAGCCGCGACACCTGTCTGTCAAAGCTGCGCTCGACCAAGCCGTCAGATCACCCGATTCGAAGCCGTCCTCGAAGAGCACCGGGAAGGATCAATGGTAGGTCATGTCGAGACTCATGTCCGATCCGTCCTGGTTCGACTTCAGCCACATCGCGCACGCCCACGACGACGCGCTGGAGCCACGATGGCTCGATCGAGAGTTCTGGCATCGACGAGTCCAGCGCTCGGTCGCCGCGTGGGAATGGACCACGGCGCGACGAACCAGTGAACCGAGCCGGGTGCGCTATCACACCCGGCCCTCGAGCTCACTCCCAGGTAAACGAAGCACCGCCGTTCGGCCCGGTGATCCAGACCTCGGCTTCCTCGTTGATCAGCACACCCTTGTAGGTGTTGTTCCACTGCTGGAAGGCGGAGGTGTAAGAACACGACGCAAGAGCGATGTCTTCGTTCTGAGCGTTCGTCTCGGCGCACTCCTGGCCGTTCATCAGGGTTCCGTTCCAGTTCAGCTGGAAGGACTGGCGGGTGCTCTCGGCGCACGCGGCATAGTCGAGATCGTTGAAGTTGCCTTCCTCGAGACACTGGCCTGACGTGTTGGACTCGAGGCGCCCGAACTCCTGCCCCATGTAGAACCTCTGCTCGTCGCCGAAGCGCAAGTTGCCCGACGCCACGTCTTCATCCGTTCTGAAGCACGACCACAGCGTGTAGCCGTTGTACTTGTCGAGGCACTTGAACTTGTCGGCGTCATCGGAGATCGAGTGCAGGGTGCGACCGATGCTGAGTAGCCCTTCGCCGCCGGCGATCTTGATCCACTTCTGATCGAGATTGCCGTCTTCGCAGGGCTGCACCGAGGCGATGTCGGAAGAGTTGGCCTCGAGGCACGAGCCGTAGCGCTGAATCGAGCCGTCCAGACCATGGCGCCACACCTGGTCGACGACACCACCCCAAGACACGGTCGAGAACGGGAAGTCGTCGCAGGTCTTCGCCACGGCGTCGGTACCGCTGATGCCGATGCAGTTGAAGTCGCGGTCGAGGATCTGTCCTTCTCCGGCACCCAGAAGGAAGTCCTGGTACTTCGCGTTCCAGTCGCATGCGACGGCTCGTAGCTCTCCCGAGTGGGCCCCGGTTTCGAGCCCCTCGTTCAGCAGACAGCGCTCGGACTCTGCGTTCTTGATCAGGGTCGACGTGCGCCCGTGCCGAATCTGCCACTTTTGGTTGGCGGCGGTCGGGTCGCAGGTGGTCAACCAGGGCTTGTAGCCGTCGCCCCGGTGGCGCAGGCACAGGGTTCCAAGCTTGAGGGAGCCATCAGGTTCGAAGGACCATTCTTGGTTGTCCGAGCGGTTGCAGACTTCGCCGACCACGGCCCCCTCCTGTGGCTCGCCGCTCGACGACTTGCTCTTCGAGGTCGTGCACTGTCGCTTGGCAGTCGTGTTGACCGATCCCTTGGGCGAGATTCGGGTCCGCTTCAGGCCGTAGTTGCGGCAGAACGAGACCGGCTGATGATCGGAGAGCTGCGTCGGCGGGCCCAGGCGTGCTCCGAAGGACGGCATGCGGCCCCCCGTGGCGAAACCCATGTCGAGCTGGGTCATGCGCTGGACCTGGCCATCTCGTCCCAGCCGAGTCGGGCCGTTCGGCCGATAGTCCGCGAATCGGTTGTTGTCGTTGTTGTCGCGGGGCACGACATTGACCCCGGTGTAGCGGTTGCTGATCGACATGTAGGCCGGGTCGTCGTTCAACCCGTCACGATTCGGATCGCCCGCCGCGAAGGTCTCTTGCCCTGCCGGCTGGTTGGCGGTCCGGGTCCCGAGCGCGGTGAGGATGCGGTCCGCGTTGTTGTTGCGGGTGTTGGACTGACCGGAGCCTGCGTGGATGTTCCAGTACCAATGGAGATCCGCGCCCTGGTCGACCGGCGATTCACCGCGCGCCTGCAGCGCATCTCGGACGCTCAACTGAATGCCGGGCACTCCACGATTGACGAACGGGCCGGTATTGGGGTTGGCCGAGGTCATTCGGCGGTTGAGAATGCCCACCCAGTTGGCGCGGGTGTTGGTGACGATCGCCATGTTTTGGCCCCGGTTGTGGGCGTAGCCCTGGGTGCCGTGGGTGGGGAAATAGTAGATGTAGTGCCGACGACGAGCGCCGGTGATCGGGTCGACGTCTCGGTCGCCGCAATCCCACTCGAACTCGTAGATCGCGTTGTAGGTCGGGGTCGTGACGCGCGTGCCGTCGGGCGCGGTGTAGATCAACGGCTGGTTCTGGTCTTGGACCAGCTGTTGCCAGCTCCTGCCGTTGCGAAACGCGGTGGGGTTGGTGAAGCGCAGGGCGGTGGTTGTAGGGTCCGTGGCGTCGCCGCCGACGAACCAGATGTTGAGAATGTTGTTCAGGTCAATTCCAGACGTCGGCAGCTCACCCGCCTCCTGCAGGAGCACCACGTCCGACGGCATGTTGACCAGGTTCTTCTTGACGAACCTCCACTTGTCGTTTCCTCCCTTGTCCATGTTCCAGGAGTTGATCCACAGATCATCCCAGTAGGCGTGCGCCGCCGAGCTGACGCCCGCGAGGAGAACGATCATGAACAGCAGCCTGATCGCGTGCGGCGAAACGGCCTTCTGGCCAGATCGCGGACATCGGGTCGAGCAGTCTGGGTCGGTGAGAGCGAGCGGACGTTCTTTCATCGGGGTCTCCTTCTGCAGGCTTGGTCGTTGAATTCGACGGGTCCTACTCAGGAGTGTGCAATCCATCGGCGAATCGGATAGTTTCTCTCGGTTTTCCGGCGACATCGCTGCCCGGCACCCCGGTCTTGCGGAACGCCGAGGGCGTGTAGCCAGTGGTGCGACGAAACTGGCGGGTGAAGGCGCTCTGGTCGGCGTAGCCGCAGTCGAGGGCGATCTCGGCGATCGGTCGTCGGGTGTCGACGAGCTGTCGGCAGGCATGCTCGATGCGCTGTTGGAGCAGCCACTGACCGGGCGACAGGCCGAAGAGGCGCTTCAGGCGGCGATCCAGCTGATACACAGAGAGGCCGGCGTCGGCGGCCATCTCATGGACCGACGGCGGCATGTCGAGGTGCGACGTGGCTCGAGCCAACGTCGCGGCGAGCGGGCCGAGATCCTCATCGGGCCCGGCGGGTGCGGCGAGGTCGCGCGACACACCGACCAGGCCGACGACCCGGCCGTCGCGACCGTGCAACGGCAGCTTGTGGGTGAGGCACCACCCCATGCCGCGCGGGTGGTAGACGTGAAGCTCGAGCCGATCGACGAGCTGACGGCCGGTCCGCAAGACCTCCCGGTCTTGCGCCTCGTAGCCGCGGCCGAGCTCTTCGCCAAAGATCTCCGACGGCGTCCGACCTAAGAGCTCCGCCTTGGCGCGCAGGCCACACCGTGCGACCAGAGTGTCATTGACGCACAGGTAACGGCCTTCGGCGTTCTTGATGAAGAAGACGGTATCCGGGATGCGGTCGAAGAGGGACTCCGCGGTGAAGGGCTCGGCGAGTTGCTCGAGGCAACGCGCCAACGGAGACTCGGCGGTGTCTCGCGGGTCCTCGTCTCGATCGCGCCTCGACGTCATGCCTCGATTGTGCCAAAAGCAAAGCCAGCGCTCCACCAGGTGACAAGACTCGCGTTCCCGAACCGACTAGTCTACGAACACTTCGGCCCGACCACCGTTCGGCAAGATTCCCGGTCGCGAGGAGAATGCGATGAGTGATAGCGAGAGAGGCTCCGAAGACAGCGTGTTCGTCGGCTGCATGCCGGCGTTGATGACGCCCTGTACGGCGCGCGGGGCCGTCGACTTCGACGCCTTGGCGAGCACCGGGCGCGATCTGATCGAGGCCGGCATGCGCGCCGTCGTCTACTGCGGCTCGATGGGCGACTGGCCTTTGCTCGACGACGAGGACCGGATGACCGGGGTCGAGCGTCTGGTCGCCGCCGGCGTCCCGACCGTGGTCGGCACCGGGGCACAGAACCCACGGCGGGCCGCCGCCCTGGCGGCGCATGCGGCCGAGGTCGGTGCCGCAGGTCTGATGGTGATTCCTCGCGTTCTGTCGCGTGGCACATCCCCTGCCGCGCAGCGAGCGCACTTCGCCGCCGTCCTGCGCGCCGCGCCCGACACTCCCGCCGTGATCTACAACAGCCCGTACTACGGCTTCGAGACCCGGGCCGAGCTCTTCTTCGACCTGCGTCGCGAGCATCCGAACCTGATCGGGTTCAAGGAGTTCGGCGGCGCAGCCTCGCTGAGCTACGCCGCCGAGCACATCACTTCGGGCGACCCGAGCCTGACTCTCATGGTCGGCGTCGACACTCAGGTAGTGCACGGCTTCGTGCGCTGCGGGGCCGGCGGGGCGATCACCGGCATCGGCAACGCGCTGCCGATGGAGGTCCTGCGCTTCGTCGAGCTCTGTCGGCGCGCCGCGGCGGGGGATGCAGAGGCCCTTCGCCTGGCGCTCGAGCTCGACGGCGCGCTGCGCGTCTTGTCGACCTTCGACGAGGGGCCGGACCTCGTGCTCTACTACAAGCGCCTGATGGTCCTCGAGGGCCACGCTGCGTACGCCCACTCGATCCACCACACCGATGCGCTGAGCGCGCCCCAGAGAGCCTTTCTCGACGCACAGTGGCGACAGTTTCGCAGCTGGTGGGCCTCGTGGCCGGGCCAAGCCGACTGAGGAGGACGCGGCGCATGCGAGTCATCGACTCCCACACCGAGGGCGAGCCAACGCGGGTCATCGTCGAGGGCGGCCCGGACCTCGGCTCGGGCAGCCTGCTGGACCGGCGACGACGATTCGAACGCGACTTCGACCACGTGCGGCGCGCGACGATTCTCGAACCGCGCGGTTCCGACGCACTCGTCGGCGCGTTGCTCTGCCCCCCGACTGACGCACGCTGCGTCACCGGGGCGATCTTCTTCAACAACGAGGGCTACCTGGGCATGTGCGGCCATGCGACGATCGGCGTCGCCGTGACGCTGGCCCATCTCGGCCGCGTCGAGCTCGGGCCCCTTCACCTCGAGACGCCGGTCGGGGTCGTCGGCGTCGACCTCGAGGAGTCCAATCGGGCGACGGTCGAGAATGTGCCGAGCTACTGCTCACGCCGCGATGTCGTCCTCGACGTCGACGGGCTCGGCACAGTGCGCGGCTCGATCGCCTGGGGTGGCAACTGGTTTTTTCTCGTCGACGAGGCCCCGTGCCGCATCGTGCCGCACAACGAAGACCGGCTGCGGCGCGCCGCGCTGGCCGTTCGCGCAGCGCTCGAGGCCCGCGGCCTGGCCGGCGACGACGGGCACCCGATCGATCACATCGAGTTCTTCGAGCCGCCCCGCACCGCAGACGCCGACTCGCGCAACTACGTGCTCTGCCCGGGCGGCGAGTACGACCGCTCGCCCTGCGGCACCGGCACGAGCGCGAAGCTGGCCTGCCTAGCCGAGAGCGGCGAACTCGCCGCCGGCGAGACCTGGGTCCAGGAGTCGATGATCGGTAGCCGCTTCACCGCCAGCTATCGAAGCGGTGACGCCGGCGAGATCATTCCTCGGGTCACTGGAAGCGCGTACGTCTGCGCCGAAAGTCGACTCGTCTTCCATCCCGAAGACCCCTTCGCCGAGGGCATCCCGTGAGCGCACCGACACGCGGCGAAACCGTCGCCGTGGTCGGCGGCGGCATCATCGGCATCGCCTGCGCGCACTTCCTGCAGAAGGCGGGCTACGAGGTCACCGTCCTCGACCGTGCCGACATCGGTCACGCGTGCTCGCACGCCAACTGCGGCATGATCTGCCCCAGCCACGTGCTGCCGCTCAATGAGCCCGGTGCGCTGCGCGACGGCTTCCTATCGCTGTTCGACCGGACGGCGCCCCTGAAGATCCGGCCGCAGATGCGGCTCGACCTGTATCGATGGTTGATCGAGTTCGCGCGCCGCTGCAGTCACCGGCAGATGATCGAGGCAGGACACAACCTGCTGCCTCTCCTACACTCGTCGCTCGACGAGTACCACGCGCTCTTCGCCGAGCTGCCGCGAGCCGGCCAGTGGAAGGAAAACGGCCTCGCCTACGTGTTCCGCGACGAGGCGAGCCTCGAAGGATTCGCGCGCACCGACCGCCTGCTGTCCGAGACCTACGGCATCGGGGCCCGGCGCATCGAGGGCGCCGATCTCGCCACCTTCGATCCGTCGCTTCGGCCCGACCTGGCGGGCGCCTTCGTCTACGATCACGATGGTTCGGTGCGTCCCGATCAGCTGGTGCGCGACTGGAGCCGGTACCTCGAGAGCCGAGGCGTCGACCTGGTCTCGCAGTGCAGCCTCGACGCGGTGCGCGCGTCTGGCGGCGCCATCGAGTCCGTGCAGACATCGACCGGAGAGATGACGGCCGATCACTACGTCTTCGCGCTCGGCGCGTGGTCCAGTCACTGGTCGAAGGCGCTCGGCTGCCGGCTGCCGGTCGAGCCCGGCAAGGGCTACTCGATCACCATGAGCCGACCGCAGAGCTGCCCGCTGCATCCCATGCTCTTTCCCGAGAAGCGCATCGGCGTGACGCCGTTCGACGACGGATTCCGCATCGGCTCGATGATGGAGTTCGTCGGCTGGGACGAGTCGATTCCGCCGCGGCGCCTCCAGCAGCTCAAGGACTCGGCGGATCCGTACCTGGTCTCCCCGCTCGACGGCGCGGTGCACGAGACCTGGTTCGGCTGGCGGCCGATGACCTGGGACAGCCTGCCGATCATCGGGCGGGTGCCTCGGCTCGACAACGCCTTCCTGGCGACCGGGCACAATATGCTCGGCCTCACTCTGGCCCCGGCGACCGGCCGGCTGGTCGCGGACTTGGTGCAAGAACTCCCGCTCCACCTCGACGCCCAACCGTTCTCACCCGAGCGCTTCTGACCTCCCTGACATCCCCCAGATCAAGACCATAGGAACCCATCGATGATTCACGGACGACACCTGATCGCTGGAGAGTGGGTGGAAGGACGCGGCAGCTTCGCCTCCGCGCCGAGCACGGGCGATCCGCACGAGTTCTCCATCGCCACGCCGTTGCTGGCCGATCGCGCGGCAGAGGCCGCGGCCGAAGCGTTCCGCACTTTCGGCCAGACGCCGCGCGCGGCGCGCGCGCGGTTGCTCGAGGCGATCGCCAGCGAGCTCGAACACCGCGCTGAGGAGATCACGCTCCACGCGGGCCGCGAGACCGGGTTGCCGGACGCGCGGCTGCAGGGGGAACTGGCGCGGACCACCGGCCAACTCCGCCTTTTCGCCGAGCACATCGTCTCCGGCGACTACCTCGAGCGTCGCACTACCCCAGCGCTGCCCGAGCGTCAGCCCTTGCCCCGTCCCGAGCTACGGCTGGTGATGCGGCCGCTGGGGCCGGTCGTCGTCTTTGGTGCGTCCAACTTCCCGCTCGCGTTCTCGACCGCCGGCGGCGACACGGCGTCGGCGCTGGCCGCCGGCTGCCCGGTCTTGGTCAAGGGTCATCCGGCGCACCCGGCCACCGGCGAGCTGGTCGCGCAGGCGATCCTGGCCGCCCTGCAGGCGACCGGTACACCGCTCGGAACCTTCGCCTTCCTCCAGGATTCGGGCCACGACGTGGCGCGGGCACTGGTGCAGCATCCCCGCGTCAAGGCCGTCGGCTTCACCGGCTCCCTGCGCGCCGGGCGCAGCCTCTTCGATCTATGTGCCGCGCGCCCCGAGCCGATTCCGTTCTTCGGCGAGCTCGGCTCGATCAACCCGAACTTCGTCCTGCCCGGCGCCCTCGTCGGCCGCGGTCCCGAGGTCGCGGCCGGCTGGGCCGCGTCGCTGACTCTCGGCGCCGGCCAGTTCTGCACCAACCCCGGCGTGGTCTTCTTGCCGGCGGGCGCGGAGGCCGATCGCTTCGCCGAGCAGGCGGCCGATGCGCTCGCCAACGTCGCCGCGCAGACCATGCTCACCGACGGCATCGCGGCATCGTTCGAGGCCGACGCCGAGCGGCTCGAGAGAGTCGAGGGCGTCACCAAGCGCCTCGGCCACGAGGCCACCGGCCGCGCCGCCACGCCGTATCTCTACGAGACGACGGCGGCCACCTGGCGCTCGACGCCGGAGCTGTCGGATGAAGTCTTCGGGCCGCTGGGGCTGATCGTTCACGCGGCGTCGGCCGACGAGTTGGTGGAGATCGCCGACGCGCTGCACGGGCAGCTCACCGCCACGCTCCACCTCGACGAGTCCGACGCGGAGCTCGCCGCCCAGTTGCTGCCGATCCTCGAGCAGAAGGCGGGCCGACTGCTGGCCAACGGCTTCCCCACCGGCGTCGAAGTCGACGCGGCGATGATGCACGGCGGCCCGTACCCCGCCACCACCAACCCCTCCACCACCTCCGTCGGCACCCTGGCGATTCGTCGCTTCCTGCGTCCGGTCTGCTACCAGAACCTGCCGGAGAGCCTGCTGCCGGCCGACCTGCGCGAGGTCGAGCCCACGGGCTGAGCGAGGCGCGGCGCGACGGGCGGCCCGGACCGTCCGACGATGGAAGGCGAGACACCGTAGACTATGCGCGCCGGAGCGGCTGTCGATCCCGAGAGCCTGCACCGCGCGCACCGTCCCCACCTCTCCACGCGCTCGACGACCTCCCAGGATCTTCACCGTGCATTCTGCGCTCCGTCGCTTCTCCCGCCCTTCGCCTCGCCTCCTTCTTGTTCTGCTGGTCGCGGTCGCAGCCCTCGGCTCCGCTCCGCACGCCGCCCGCGCGACCGAGCCGCTCGAGGTCCTGCTCCTCGACTACCATGCTCCGATCGAACACGACGTGCTGCAGAGCCACCTCTGCGTCGAGCCGTGCACACGGTCTCGTGGCTGCCCCAAAGAGTGGATCGCGGAGGGGGTCGACGCGTTCTCGGCCGACTTCAAGGTCTTCCGCCCGCAATACCTCGGCCGCAGCGCCCGCTTCGTCGTCTCGGCCTACGGCGATCATCAGCTCGACCTGGTGTCGCTCTCGGGCCACCACGCATCCGGATTCTCCGGCGAACGCGGACGCGGCAGCTTCGTCACCGAGCGCCTGGCCACCGAGCTCGAGGGAGTCGCCGAGGTCGACGGATTCTTCGCCGCGCCATCGATGGTGATGCTGCAAGGCTGCTGGACCGACGTCAAATCGGGCTTCGACGGCGATCCGGTCGAGTACATCCGGCACATCATCGAAGACACCCAGGTGCGTGCCGGCGAGTCGGAGCGGCTGCTGGCGGCGATCCGCCAGATGGCCGGCCACGAGGACGCCTACCGCGACCTCTTCCCCAACGCCTGCATCCTCGGCTACGACGGCACTCAGGTGCCAGGGGGCCTGCTCGAGATCTACGGCCAGGTCCACGGCGTGCTGCGCGGCCTGCACGACCTGCAGACCGGCACCACACCCCCGCCGAAGTTCGACCTCGCCGCCGCGCGGCGCAGCCGCCAGACCCTCGACGAGACCAACCGCGCGATCGACCGCGAGTGCTTGCCGAGCGGCTGGCCGTGCAATCTCTGCGCGAAGGACTCAGCGGTCTACCGCCCGCTCGCCAACGCGCTGGCCACGCACCTGCGCGCCGAGCGCGCGCGCCAAGTCGATCGCGCAGAGCCCCGCCGCACCGACGTCGCCCTGGCCACCGAGCGTCGCCTCGAGGACGCCTCGCTCTACATCAACAGCTCGTGGTCGTGCTCGACCGTCGCGCCCTCGACGCCGCCGGTGTTTCCGCGCCCGATCGACCGCGCGCCCTTCGTCGAGCTCTTCGTCGATCTCTTGACGGTCGACCTCGGTCAGCTCACCGGCGACACGCGCCAGCGGCTCGAAGCCGAGCTGGTCCACTTGCTCGGCTCGACGACGTTGACCGACGACGTGCGCACGCGCCTCCACGCACGCCTCACCGGGGATCTCGCCGACTGGCGACGGACCTTCATTGCCAGCGACCTGCAGCAGATGTCGACGTTCCGGCAGCGCGACTTCTTCGATTTCCTGGCCGAGATCGGCTGCTCCAACTGCTTCGTGGAAGTGCTCGATCCCGAGCGCCCGCGCATCCTGCGAGAGAACGCCGCCAGCCAGCTGCGACCGTCGCTCGGGAGGGCTCTCTACGCACGCGCGCTCGACGACCCGAGCTCGCGCGTGCGCCTGCTCGCGGCCAGCCGGCTCGAGCCGAGCCTCGGCCGCGAGCTCTACGAGCGCGCGGCGAGCGACGAAAGCGAGCGCGTACGCGCCGCCGTACCCAATCTCCCGAACCTCGATCTCTCAGGTCGCTGACGCACAGAGCAACCGCTCTGAGGCCGCCTGTTTGCGATCGCTCTGGGCCGCTTCGTCCTTCCTCGCTCAGCCTGGATTTTCCCCCCGCGCCTGTGGCAATCTCGCGCGATGTTCGAGCCCCGCTCCACGCCGTTTCGTCTCCTGAGCCTCGCCGTGCCGCTCGCGGCGCTGGCCGCGACGCTGTGGACGCCTCCCGCCGTGGCGCAGCCGTCGCGCGTCGTCGCCCTCGGTGACAGCATCACGCTTGGCCTGCGCATGCCCGGGGTCCAGTGCTTGCGTCCGTCGACCTGGGTCGGCTATCCGGCGCTCCTGGCGTCGCGCCTCGAGGCGCGGGGAACCCCGATCGACCTCACTTACTCCGCCGATTGCGGCGACACGACCGCCGAGGTGATGGCGCGACTGACGGAGGTCGTGACGCAGGGACACGAGATCGCGCTGCTCAAGATCGGCACCAACGACTTCTCGAGCGGCGTCGGCTGGGAGAGCCTGCTCTTCGATGTCGAGCAGATCGCCGAGGACCTCGAAGCCGCCGGCATCGTGCCGGTGCTGTCGTCGGTCATCCCCTACGGCTGGGAGGTGCGAGGGCGGACGACGCTGAACGGTCGTGCCGGCGCCTACGCCGAAGGCCTGCAAGCGCTCGGCGACGACACGGGCCGCATCGTCGCCGACCCGTACAACCGTTTCCTCGGCGTCTCGGGCATCTTCGACAATTACTACGATGAGGACGGGTATCACCCGAATGCCGCCGGCTACGGGCTCCTCGCCGACGCGTTCGTCGAGCCGACGCTCGAGGCCGTCGACGCGTCGTGCCGCAATGCCGGGCCGTGTGTCGCCGACGACGACACTCTCTGTCTGCTCGGCGGGCGCTATCAGGTGGAGGTCGCCTGGAGGACCGACGACGGTACCGAGGGCGTCGGCCGCGGCGAGGCGGTGAGCGACAACACCGGCCGCCTGTGGTTCTTCGATCCGCAGAACCTCGAGCTGCTGATCAAGGTCCTCGACGGCCGCTGCGTCAACGACCACGTGTGGGTCTACTTCGGCGCGCTGTCGAACGTCGAGTTCGCGATCGAGGTGCGCGACACCGTCACCTGCGCCGTGCGGCGCTACGAGAACCCGTCGGGAACCTTCGCCAGCCTGGGCGACACCGAAGCGTTCGCCGACTCCTGCCCGGCGCGTTGACGCCCTGAGACGAGACGAGCCCGGCTCTCGCCGGGCTCGTGGAGTCGCTGTCGTGGAGTCGCTGCGGAAATGAGATCCGGCGATCAGCCGACGGCGCTCCGCAGCGCGTCGACGTGGTCCAGCTCTTCCCAGGTGAAGCCGTCGCCAGTGCGGCCGAAGTGACCGTACGCCGCGGTCTCGGAGAAGATCGGGCGACGCAGCTGCAGATGCTCGATGATGCCCTTCGGCGTCAGCGGGAAGACGTCGCGCACCACGCGCTCGATCGCGCGGTCGTCGACGCGGCCGGTGCCGTAGCTGTCGACGTGGATCGAGACCGGCTCGGCGACACCGATGGCGTAGGCGAGCTGAACGACCACGCGGTCGGCGAGCTCGGCGCCGACGATGTTCTTGGCGATGTGACGCGCCATGTAGCTGGCCGAGCGGTCCACCTTGGTCGAGTCCTTGCCCGAAAAGGCGCCGCCGCCATGGCCGCCGAAGCCGCCGTACGTGTCGACGATGATCTTGCGGCCGGTGAGGCCGCAGTCACCCTGCGGGCCGCCGACGACGAAGCGGCCGGTCGGGTTGACGTGGTAGATCACGTCGTCGTCGAGCAGGTCTTCAGAAATCGTTGGCCGGATCACTTCCTCGATGACCCCGCTCTTCACCTCGTCCAGCGTCACGTCGGGCGCATGCTGAGTCGAGACCACTACGGTGTGGACTCGCTTCGGTGTGTGGCCCTCGTACTCCACCGTGACCTGGCTCTTGCCGTCGGGACGCAGCCAGGAGAGCCCTCCCTCCTTGCGCACCGTGGCGAGCTTCTGGGTCAGCTGGTGCGCGAGCATGATCGGCAGCGGCATCAGCTGCTCGGTTTCGCGGCAGGCGAAGCCGAACATCAACCCCTGGTCGCCGGCACCCCCCGGATCGACGCCCATCGCGATATCGGGCGACTGCGGATCGATCGCCGAGACCACAGCACAGCTCTGATAGTCGAAGCCCATCGACGCATCGTCGTAGCCGATGCGTTGCACTGTCTCCCGCGCCACGCGCGCGAAGTCAAGGTAGCCCTCGGTGGTGATCTCGCCGGCGAGCATCACGATGCCGGTGTTGACCAGGGTCTCGCAGGCGACGCGACTATTCGGATCCTGGCGCAGAGCTTCGTCGAGCACGGCGTCGGAGACCTGATCCGCGATCTTGTCCGGGTGACCCTCGGTGACGGACTCCGAGGTGAAGAGATGGGTCGATGTTTGCTCGCTCATGAACCGGCGGCTCCTATGATCGCTCCGCGACGTCGCCGCGGCGGCGACGACCGATCCGACGTGCGGGCCGCGCGGTGCGTCGAGCGCAGGCCTCGCCCGAGAGATACTCGTCGGGATCGTCGTCGAGAAAGACTGGGTCTGGGATCTGGATCGGGCAGGAAATGTGCTGCTCTGCCTGGAAGACTGACCGCGGTGCCCGGGAGGCGGGCTGCGGATCGAGGCGCGGCGATCGTACCAGCCGCCCCAGGGGCGGTCAACGTCGGTCGCGGCCCTCGACGCGCACCGTTCAGGCCCGTCGCTGCGGGTCGACGAGGCTGAACAGCAGGCTCGCCAGAGCGTGCACGGTCGCCAGCTCGGTCGCCCGGCGGCGCGTCTCCAGGCCGAAGGTGAGCGAGCGCACCAGGCCACCGCCACGGCGGGTGCCCGGCACGATGCCGGAGCGCGCTCCGGCACCGCGGTCCTGGCCGTCGATGAGGCTCTGCGGCAGCTGGAGCGAGCCACTGCTGCCGCAGGCCTCTCCGGCCCCCGGACCGAAGATCACCGTCCAGCTGCGGACGAAGAGCCGAACCTCGCCGTCGACGACGAGCGATCCGAGGCCCGACTCGGTGCCGACCACGAAGTCGAGCGCATCGGCGCCCGCGCTCTCGTGCAGTCGCCGCGCCCGACGCCGCGCCAGGCCGAGGATCTCCTCGTCCTCCATCGGCAGCTCGCCGCCGGCGTCTTCCTCGGCGTCGAGACGCGGCGTCACCGCGACGCTGGCCGGCATGCCGAGCCCTTCGTGAAAGTAGCGCCGGAAACCGTCGCGCACGCCCAGCATCTTGTCGGGAAAGTGGCCGCTGGCGGCGACGGCGACTTCGAGACCCGACCCGACGTGGTGCCAGAAGTCTCGCGCAGAGATTGGTTTATGATCGTCCGTCATGATCGAAAGCGAGAAGAACCGGTGGGCGAAGTTAATGCGCCGCCTGCGCCGAAGTCAAGGCGAGCGCACCCTGCTCGAGGGACCTCACCTGGTCGAAGAGGCCGTTTCCACCGGCCTCGAGATGGAAGCGGTGGTGGCGACACCGCAATTTCTCGGCAGCGCCGAGGCCAGGAATCTCGTACCGCGCCTTGCGCGCCCGCCGCTTGAGATCGCACCGCGTCTGCTCGACGATCTCACGGACGCGGATTCACCGCGCGGCATTGTCGCCATCGCGCGCCTGCCGGCGCCGCCGCTCGACGCGCTGCCGCGTTCGGCCGCCGGCGTCTACGTCTACGCCGACGGTCTGCAGGACCCCGGCAATCTGGGCGCCATCGCCCGGGTCGCCGAAGCGAGCGGCGTCGTCGGACTTTGCCTCGGCCCCGGCTCGGTACGCCGCCTGCATCCTCGTAGTCTACGCGCGTCGGCCGGCAGCCTGCTGCGCGTTCCGACGTTCGACGACGTGTCGCTCGAGGCCCTCGACGCCCACCTGGCTCCCCTGCGGCCGCGCTGGGCGACGCTGGTGACGCGCGGCGGGGTCGATCTCTGGTCGACCGACCTCGACGGCCCGCTGATCCTGGTCGTCGGCGCCGAGGGACGCGGCGTATCTCCCGAGGCCCTGGCGCGTGCCGATCTGCGCCTGACGATCGCCATGACCGGCCGCGTCGAGTCGCTGAACGCCGCCGTGTCGACCGCGGTCGTGCTCTTCGAGGCGCGCCGCCGCCGCGTCGCAGACTAACTCGGCGCCTCGAGCGCGAGCGCCGCGGCGAGCACGCGGACGAAGGCGAGTCCGGCCTCGTCGAGCGTCCGACCGACGGCGAGCAAGCCGTCCTCGTGGCCGCGCATGGCGACGACGCCACCTGGCGCCAGCACACCGCCGTCGACCAGGCGCTGCACTGCCGCCGCCATCTCGTCCGTGCCGTAACCGATGCCGTCGGGGGTCGCCGGCAGGCCGAGCGGCTCGTGCAGCCGCCACGGGGCCGGCGCATGCGCGTGCACGACGGCCCGGAGCGACGCGTCGGCGTCGTAGAGCGCGGCATGCGTCAGCGACTCGGACGACGGCGGCACCGGCCCGCGCGCCTCGAGGCGATGGCGCGCGAGGTCCCAGGCGTCGACGACTGCCCAGCCCTCGCGGCCCAGGCGCGCTCGCGTCCCGGTCTGGCTGCCGCTGACGACGAAGCGACGGCGGCCGGGCGGCTCGTCGCGCCCGCAGCGGCACGAGAGATTGCCGAAGCCGAAGCCACCGTAGCGTGCCGAGTCGCGGCCGATCACACGAAGCCGACGCAGCACCCCGCGCCAGCCGTCGAGCGCGGCGATCTCGGGGCGCGCCATCTCGGCGGGATTGTCGACCGGCTCGAAGCGCAGGTCGAAGCGAATCACGCCCTCCTGCGGGGTCGCGTCGCGCGTCTCCATGCTCAAGGCACCGAGCCGTCGCCCGCGAGCTCCAGCGCCACCTCCTCCACCGCGTCGGCGAGGTCGGCCGGCACCTCTTCCTGCAAGAAGTGCCCCGCCTCGAGGCGACGCACCGGCACGTCCGGGAATCTCGCCTCGTGGCGCTTCAGCGCGCGCCCGAGGATCGGGTCGCGCACGCCCCAGACGAGACGCATCGGCCCGCGAAACTCGTTCGAGATCCAGGCCTCGGCGACACGCATCTCGGGCAGATCGGGATGCGCCTCGCTGTCGGGCACCATGCGCGCCAGCGCCAGCGGCGCGATGCGGTCGGCGCGCCGCCGCAGCGGCCACCAGTAGGCACGCGCCACATCGCCCGCGATCGACGACGGATCGGCCTGCACCTTGCCCAGCGTGCGCAATGGAAAGCCGAGCACCCGAAAGGCGACGTCGCTCACCACCGGCGTGCGGGCGAACTGGTGGAACTTGGTGCCGCGCGGCGTGCTCGGCAGAGCGATCGCGGTGTTGGCGACGACGAAGCCGGCGACGCGATCGGGAATGCGCCGAGCGGTCGCCGTCGACACCGGACCACCCCAGTCCTGGCAGACGAAGATCGCATCGCGCACGTCGAGCGCCTCGAGCAGCTCGGCCATGGCGTCCGCATGCGCTGCCAGCCGATGGTCGTCGAGCGCCGGCAGCGTATCCGACAGGCCGAGACCGAGCATGTCGGGCGCGATGCAGCGGTAGGACCGGAGGCGTGCGATCACCTTGCGCCACAAGAAGCTCCACGTCGGATTGCCGTGGAAGAGCACGACCGGCCGGGCATCCTCGTCACCGTGGTCGACAAAGTGCAGGCCGCGCCCGGCGTAGGTGCCGGTCTCGAGCTGGTAGAGGCGACGACGATAGGGAAAGCGTTCAGCGATGAACGCCGGCAGCGGCGGCGCTTGGTCGAAGACCATCACCTACTCCTCCAGGCGGTGCGCGTCGTCGACGCCGAGATCGAGACCATAGATCTCTTCGAGCTGGCGAATCTTGCCCAGGGTTTCCTCCGAGAACGGCGCTCGTCCGGCGAACGCATGAAGCACGATGCCCTCGAGCAGATCGCCCATCGTCAGATCGAGGTACTCGGCCAGTCCCTTGAGCACCTTGACCATGCGCTTCTCGAGGCGGACGCCGGTCTGCACGCGCACGACCTTCTTGCGCGGCCGCTCGCCTTCCTGTGCATCGGCGGGTTCGGCCGACGAAGTGTCTTGTGTCGCCATGGCCGAACGGTATCAGCACCTTGCAACCCTCTCTGCTCCTCGCCGAGCCGCCCTAGATTCGCACAATGCGAGAACCGTCGGAGCAAAGATCGACGATTCGTCCCAAACCGCGACCATTCCGCGACAGATGATCGCTTTCGGAGCCAGAACGCGCCTATTCTTCAGGTACATCTCGAGCGGTCACCTTCAGTGCGACCGCACTCCATCAGTGCTAGGAGGTTCCCATGCCACGATCCACCTTCGTTCTTTCCTTCATCTCCTCGGTGCTCATCGCCTGCGCTGCGTGGGCGATGCCGACGACGGACCTCTACCGCATCGACGACCTGTCGCCGACTCCGACCAAAGCCTTGAGCGACATCGCCGGCGCGGTCGACGAGGTGGCGATCACGCTCGACACCACGGTGCTCGACCGCGCGCCGACGGCGCTCGAGCTGCCGTTGCCCGACGGCCGGCGTGTACGGGCCACGCGCACGTACTTCGACGCCACGGCCGACACGCTGGCCTGGAGCGGCCCGATCGACCGCGGCGACGGGCGGGTGCCCGGCTACCTGCACCTGATCGACCGCGGCGACACGGTCTCCGGCATCCTGAACCTTGGCGCCGAGCACTATCAGATCGTCGCTGCGCCGGGCGGTCATCGCCTGGTCCGCGTCGAACTCGCGCACGGCGTATGCGCGCTCGAAACTGAGGCCGACGCCCTCGGACTTCTCGAGCTCCTCGAGCCGCACCCGACGACCGACGTCGCCGATCCCTCAGCCGGCGGGCTCGACGCCGCTGCTGTGCAGCTCGACCTGGCAGCGCAGGACGACACGCTCGAGGCTGGCGCCACCAAGGCGACGATCACGATCGACGTCCTCGCCGTCTATCCCAGCGTCTTTACCGGCGGCGCCGAGACCGGGGTGCGCAACTTCATTCAAAACTCGGTGTCGATCGCCAACGGTGTCTTCGCCAACAATGGCATCAACACTCGCTACCGCCTGGTGGCGATGGAGAGGCTCACCGGCGCGTCGCAGCCTCCAGCGACCGGCCTGATCGGCGGCATGAACTGGATGGCGCCGCGTCCGGCCCCGGGACAGGATCCTGATGACGCCGCGCCGCAGGAGATCCTCGATCTGCGCGAGGAGTATGCCGCCGACATGGTCGCGCTCTTCGTCCCCCTGTCGTACGACGACGACGCGGCGTGCGGTGTCGCCACTCTGCCCGAGGCCGACGGCGACATTCGCTTCTTCGGCGGAGCGTTCGGTACCCGTGCCTTCACCGTGAATCGCGATGGCTGCGGCCTCAACGACTTCACTCTCGCGCACGAGCTCGGGCACAACATGGCGATGCGTCACAACGACTACACCGAGAATACCAGCTCGGCGACGCACTCCTTCCCGAACGGCCGCGGCCACACGCTCTCGGCGACTCCCTGGCGCGACATCGCTAACGGCACGCTGAACCTCAATGTCCCCGGCGACTTCACCACCGGCTACCACTTCAGGCCCTCGGTCGACGGCTACATCGTCGGATTCGGCGGGCTCTTCAACGGCACCAAGAACGTCCAGCTGTGGGAGAAGGCGACTGGGCAACTGCTGTGCACCTCACCGACCATCTGCCAGATCCCGGTCACGGCGAGCAACAGCTGGTCCTACAGCGAGCTGATCCGGCCGATTGCCGTGCAGGCCGGCATCGAGTACACCGTCGCCGGCTACTCGCAGGGGAACGGCAGCTTCTACTCGAACGTGATCCCCTTCCCGCGCACCAGCGGCGCGATCACGATCTTGGGCACGACCGTCGCCACCGGCAACCAGCGGCCCACCGATACCCGCGTCGACTTCATGTACGGCCAGTTCGACATCCAGTTCGTACCGACCGCCGATCTCGCCGCCACGGTGCTGGGCTGCTCGCGGACCAGCGACGACATCACCAACGAAGTGTGCAACCGCATCCCGTACTACTCGGATCCGAATCGCGTCGTCGGCGGCTACACCACCGGCACGGCGACTCGCGACAACGACCACGTCGCGCGCGTCCAGTCGGCACCGTATGCCGGATTCCGCACCAACAACGCCCCGCAGTGCCAGAACGACAATCTGTCGACGCCGGCGGGCACGCCGCTGTCGATTCCGTTCGGCACGTTGCTCGGCAACGACTCGGACCCGAACAACGATCCGCTGCGCGTGTCCGACTACGACCGAACGACGGCCCAGGGCGGCTCGAACGACAGCGGCCACGCGGTCGGCTTCAACTACACCCCTCCGAGCCCGAGCTTCACCGGCCTCGACTGGTTCACCTACACGATCTCCGATCGTCCGGACGGTCACGGCGCGGCGCAATTCGACACCTGCACCGTCTTCGTCACAGTGCAGGGAAATGAGCAGCCGATGGGCGAGGTCGGCGTGGTGACCAATCTCACCCACGTGCCGCGTACCGTGATCTTGAACCGGTCGTACATGGATCCGATCGTGATCGCGCAGACCGTGAGTCAGAACGGTACCGACACCTCCGTGGTGCGCATCACGAGCGTGCAGAGCGACCGCTTCACGTTCTTCGTCGACGAAGCGCCCGACCGCGACGGTCCGCACACCAACGAAACCGTCGGCTATCTGGTGGTCGAAGCCGGCGCCTGGACGCTCGCCGATGGCTCGACCGTACGCGCCGGCAAGCGGGTCGTGTCGACCACGGTCGGCCACCTGGTGACCAACCAGTGGACCACGGTCAACTTCGGCGGCACCTTCCAGGGCGTGCCACTCGCCTTCAGCCAGGTACAGACCAACAACGACCCGAGCTGGGTCAAGACGCGGCATCTCAGCGTCGCGACCTCGAGCATGCGTCTGTCGCTCGAGGAAGAAGAGGCGAGCTCGATACCGCACGGCGCCGAAACTGTCGGCTGGATCGCCTTCGAGCCGGGCAGCGGCAGTTGGAGCGGCCGTCCGTACCGCGCCAGCCGCACCGGCAACAGCGTCACCGACGCCTTCTCCACCATCACCTGGAGCGCCATCGGCTCGCCGCGTCTCTTCGCCGCGATGTCGACCTACGACGGCGGCCACAACGCCAGCCTGCGCTACACCGCGCTGACCACCAGCTCGGCCCAGGTGCGAGTCGAAGAAGACACCACCTTCGACACCGAAACCGCCCACACCACCGAGGTGGTCGACTACCTCGTGCTCGGCGGCTCCGGCACGCTCAGCGCGACGCCGCAGTAGACGAGCAGCCTGAACGACCGGGGCGCGGAAGCCGACGAATCCATCGCTGGGCTTCCGCGCCCTTGAGCCGCGGAGCTCGGACGGGCGTCGCCACCCCGTCGGGCTCGCCTTGATCCACCGATGTGCCCTGCGGCCGGCGATCCTGGAGAGGGAGGGAGTCAGGCAGAGGAAAGCAGGCGAAGGGTCGAGGCCCAGTTGCAGAATTCGACGGACCGACCATGGATTCCACCGCAAACGTATTCTCTGTGATAGGGTTGAACTCTCAGGACCGATACTCCCTTGTCAGTCAACCGGTCAGAACATCTTGAGGAGTTCAGCACATGCGAGACCTATTCTCGACCTTCTTCACTGTCCTCACCTTTCTTTTCGCCTGCACAGCGTGGGCGGCACCGTCTCCAGAACTTTTCCGCATCGACGATCTGTCACCGGCACCGACCGAAGCCGTGAGCAACATCGCCGGCGCGGTCGACGAGGTGGCGATCACCCTCGACACCGCGGCGCTCGACACCGCGCCGGCAGCTCTCGAGCTGCCGCTGCCCGACGGCCGGCGCGTGCAGGCCACGCGCACGTCCTTCGACGCCACGGCCGACCTGCTGGCCTGGGGCGGCCCGATCGACCGGGGCGACGGGCGGGTGCCCGGCTACCTGCACCTGATCGACCGCGGCGACACGGTCACCGGAATCCTCAACCTGGGCGCCGAGCGCTACCAGATCGTCGCGACGCCGGGCGGCCATCGCCTGGTCCGCGTCGAGCTCGAGCATGGCGTGTGCGCGCTCGAGGCCGACGCCCACGACGTAGAGCTCCTCGAGCCGCACGCGGTGCTCGATGCCGCCGATCCGGCGACCGCCGGGCTCGACACCGCCTCCGCGCGTCTCGACCTGGCAGCGCGGGACGCCGCGCTCGGGACCGGCTCCACCCAAGCGAAGTTCACGATCGACGTCCTCGCCGTCTACCCCAGCGCTTTCACCGGCACCGCCGAGGCCGGCGTACGCGATTTCATCGAGAGATCGGTGTGCATCGCCAACGACGTCTTCGCCCAAAGCCGCATCCCCACCGAATACCGCCTGGTGGCGATGGAGAGGCTCACCGGCGCGTCGCAGCCTCCGGCCACCGGCCTCTTCGACGGCATGCGCTGGATGGCGCCGATTCCGGCGCCGGGCCAGGATCCCGACGATGCGGCGCCGCAGGAGATCCTCGACCTGCGCGAGGAGTACGCCGCCGACATGGTCGCGCTCTTCATACCCTTGTCGTACGACGAGGAGGCGGCGTGCGGCATCGCCGCGATCCCCCAACCCGACGGTGTCGGCGGAGAGTTCGGCACCCGCGCCTTCACCGTGAATCGCGACGGCTGCGGCCTCAACGATTTCACCCTCGCGCATGAGCTCGGACACAACATGGGGATGCGTCACAACGACTACACCCAGAGCACCGACCCGGCGACGCACCTCTTCCCGAACGGCCGCGGCCACACGCTCTCGGCGACTCCCTGGCGCGACATCGCCAACGGCACGCTGAACCTCGACGTTCCCGGCGACTTCACTACCGGGTACCATTTCAGGCCCTCGGTCGACGGCTACATCGTCGGCTTCGGCGGCCGGTTCAACGGCACCAAGACCGTCAAGCTGTGGGAAAGGGCGAGCGGGCAGTTCCCGTGCACCTCGCCGACCCTCTGCCAGATCCCCGTCACAGCCACCAATAGCTGGTCGTACAGCGAGCTCATCCGGCCAATTTCGGTGCAGGCCGGCATCGAGTACACGGTCGCCGGCTACTCACAGGGGAACGGCAGCTTCTACTCGAACGTGATCCCCTTCCCGCGCACCAGCGGCGCGATCACGATCCTCGGCACGACCGTCGCCCCTGGCGACCAGAGGCCCACCAGCCTCGACGTCGACGCTATGTACGGCCAGTTCGACATCCAGTTCGTGCCGACCGCCGACCTCGCCGCCTCGGTGCTCGGCTGCTCGCGCACCAGCGACGACATCGCCGACGAGGTGTGCAACCGCATCCCGTACTTCTCGGATCCAGATCGCGTCGTCGGCGGCTACCCCACCGGCACGGCGACCCGCGACAATGACGACGTCGCGCGCGTCCAGTCGGAGGCCTACGCCGACTTCCGCACCAACGATGCGCCGCTGTGCCAGAACGACAACCTGTCGACGCCGGCGGGCACGTTGCTGTCGATACCGTTCGGCACGTTGCTCGGCAACGACTCGGACCCGAACAACGATCCGCTGCGCGTCTCCGACTACGACACGACGACGGCCCAGGGCGGCTCGAACGACAAGGGGCATATGAGCGGTTTCAACTACACCCCACCGAGCCCGAGCTTCACCGGCCTCGACTGGTTCACCTACACGATCTCCGATCGTCCGGAGGGCCACGTCGCGGCGCAGTTCGACACCTGCACCGTCTTCATCACGGTGCTGGGCAACGACCAGCCGATGGGCGAGGTCGGCGTGGTGACCGATCTCACTCATGTGCCACAAACGGTCACCCTGAATCGGACATTCACAACTCCGATCGTGATCGCGCAGACGCCGAGCCAGAACGACGGCGATACCTCTGTGGTCCGCATCACGAACGTGCAGAGCGACCGCTTCACGTTCTTCATCGACGAAGCGCCCGATCGCGATGGGCCTCACATCAACGAGACAGTCGGCTACCTGGTGGTCGAAGCCGGCAGCTGGCGCCTCGCCGATGGCTCGATGGTGCGCGCCGGTAAGCGGGACATGGCGACCACGGTCGGCCACCTGGTGACCAACCAGTGGACGACCATCGACTTCGGCGGCACGTTCCAGGGCGTGCCGCTCGCCTTCAGCCAGGTACAGACCAACAACGACCCGAGCTGGGTGAAGACGCGGCATCTCAGCGTCGCAACCTCGAGCATGCGCCTGTCGCTCGAGAACGAGGAGGCGAGCACGACGCCACACGGCGCCGAGACCGTCGGCTGGATCGCGTTCGAGCCTGGCAGCGGCAGCTGGAGCGGTCGCCCGTACCGCGCCAACCGCACCGGCAACAGCGTCACCGATGCGTTCTCCACCATCACCTGGAGCCCAACCTTCTCACCGCGTCTCTTCGCCGCGATGTCGACCTACGACGGCGGCCACAACGCCAGCCTGCGCTACACCGCGCTCACCACCAACTCGGCCCAGGTGCGAGTCGAAGAGGACACCACCTTCGATGCCGAGACCACCCACACCACCGAGGTCGTTGACTACCTCGTGCTCGGCGGCTCCGGCACACTCAGCGCGTCACCGCAGTAGACGCGCTGCCTGAACGACCGAGGCGCGGAAGCCAACGAGCCTGTCACGGGACTTCCGCGCCCAACGAGCCACGGAGCTCGAACTGGCTTCGCCACCACGTTCCGTCCCAGTAGTGAACCCCCAAGGCCTCCGGCGGAATCCTGGCACGAAGACTCGAGAGATTGCCGACCGCTTGCCAGCATTCCTCTTTGCCGAGGGGGTACACAAAGCGGGAGGGCAAGACTCCGGAGCAAGCGGGGTGCCGCTGCAGCATCCGAGTGAGGAGCAACGGTCCGGTGGCCTCGACGGGCTCACTGAAGGGAGTCGTACCGGTCGCGCGAACCATCCGCAACCAAAGCGGATGGCCCGCGATCGAAGCCAGGAAGGCGTTGCCGACGATTTGGTCAATTCCCCGCTCCCGAAACCACGCCGACACATGGCAGGAAGGCTCGAATCCAAGCACCAACTCTCGACCCGCGAGCAAGTCGTCGAATCGGCGGAGGCATTCGTAGTCCAGGTCGGCGTAGACGCCTCCGTACCGATGAAGGATCAGATACCGCGCGGCATCCGCCCTCATGATGTTCTTGGGGAAGGCATCGAAGATGCCAAGAAACCACGGATAGTGCTCAGCCACCAGGTTGCGATTGTCGCGATCGGTCCACAGTCGATATTCCCATTCAGGGAGAATGGTCCGCCAACTCTGCGCGAGCGCTCTCCATTCGATCGGAATGTCGTCAGTCTTCCACGTCTGGTGGACGATCCTTGGGATGCTCTGGTGTTGAGGCATCATAGAGATCCAGTCGATTCAGCCACTCGAGCGACTTGTCGACGAGGCGACTGTCGCATGCGCCCCAGGATCGAACGAACCCGTGACTCGACCTCACCATTGGGCCACCGCGTCGCGATCCATCGCGCGCCGCGACGGGCCCGGCGCCGCGCGCCCGACAGGTCATGAAAGAGCTCTAGAATCGCTCGACGGATATCCTCTTCTGCCACCGAGGCCCAGGAGCCAAACGTGCCGCACTCCGCTCGGGCAGATTCCTGTCCACGGGTCGGTATGACAATGCAGCACCCCGACTCGACGAGCTCTCGATGCACGGGAATGTCGGTGAGAAGAGTCGGCACTCCCAGCGCAAGGCTCTCCCGAGGCGTGAACGACCATCCCTCGCCGCTCGACGGAAACGCGTAGCCACTCAGACGCCGAAACCAGGCTCCCATCTCTTTGGTCGTCCTGCCCCCAACCGTCCATTCGACGAAGGGAGCCTCCTTCAGCTCCTCGAGGCTCGACGGGTCCAACCAGTCGTAGAGCTCTGCGACATGGATCGCGAGCCTTAGGCCGGGAATCGAGCTCCGCAGAGACGAGCAAGCGGCGAACAGCTTGTCGAGATTCTTTCGCCGGACGGGCACGCCGAGAAAACCGATGCGAAAGACTGAGTCATCGCAGACTGCATGATCGCCTGGAACCGCCGCGAACTGATGGCGAGTGTAGCCCTGGTGGGCGATCGATATCGGAACCTCGACGCCCGACCGTTCAAACACCCGGCGAACGGATTCATGGGGAACGATGCAGTGATCGTAGCCACGATGAATCGCGTCGACCCATGCGTCGGGGAGCGCGCTGGTCTCAAATGTCGTGAAGACCGCATTGAGGTTGCGATGCCACAGCCGGTCGAGATGGAGTGCTGGGATTCCGGGCACCAAGACCCGAGCGTCCTGCACTTGCCGACTGTCGTCGATCCGCGCCCCAGCATGACGAACCCGATGCCACACCGTACTCAAGCCGTCGCTCGGCGCACCACGATATGTGGCAAGTACATAGGTCATCTCGACCGTGCTCACGCATCGACCTCCCGTGGAAGTCGAGCGTTCCGCGCCCTGGAGCCTCTCGAGCCGAAGACCCGCCAGGATCCCCGGTGGAGATGGCTGGCGTACTCGCCGAACTGGCACGAGATGCCGCCGCACTCGGTACACCTCGCCTTACTGTAAAGGACCCGGAGCTCGGGATATCGCCCTCGGACCCGGTGATAGACCGAGGTGACCAGGCCCGGTCCCGTCGACTCGAGAACATCGTCGTCGTCGGAAATGGGGCGTCCGGAGCGCCGAACCATCTCGTCGAGCACGTCGTTCCACCAGGGATGACCGGCACGAGAGCCGAACATGTAGTTGGCGATCCGCGAACGATTTCGGTGCCCGAGGTCGATCGCCTCCCGTTCGCTCAGGAGCTTCTCCTGGGCCAGGACGACGTCGTCCCTGCAGAGCTCGTCGAGCGATCGATGACACCGTATGTCGAGGTCCAAGTAGAAGCCACCCTCGAGAGAAAGAACCACCACCCGAAAGAGATCGATTCTCTGGATGGTGGCCCGGTAGCCGTCGTAGATTGGGAGGAGGTCGGGCCGCGCTCGCGAGACGATCATCCTGCAGGCGAGATCGTCGTAGAAACGATGATCCCAGCCTGGATGGAGAGACTTCAGGCGAAGGCGATCCCGACGAGACTCAACGGTCAATCCCTTCGTCGCGCTGGTTTGATGTGTGATCTTGGGAATCGCCATGTCTCAACTTCCTAGCCCACCAAGTGACCGGCCAAAAATCACACTCTGCGGGCGTCGTCACACCTTGGTGAGAACGATGCTCGAGGTCCCTTGGAACGGGATCGCCAACGCATGCCGCGTTGGTCTCGCGATCGACGTCGAGCTGAAGTAGGCGGAGGTCGCCGAAGCACTCGGATACAAGTTCTGAGGGGGTTTATTAGGTGGAACGTGACCCGAATTACCGTCAACGTAGTAGTAGATTGTAATCCCTGTGTTGTTCTCAATCGTCAATTCGATCGACATGGTCAGGTCTCCTTTGGAGGTTTGCTTCGATGACTCCGGACCGGAGCCATTTGGAATCGTCAGAACTCTCATAAGCTAGGAACGTGCCAGCATCCCATCGCTGGGCTCTCACCTTTCATCACCTCCTCCGGTCTCGCTCGGACACCCGACACCCGGAATCTGGACAGTCGACGGCACGACTCGACACTCGACATACCGACGGAACCATCGGTAGCACGCGGCCAGGCCATCAAGCTGTCAGGGACAAGTTCTGGTTCACTTCTTGCAGTCTGCCGTGAGCCGTATCGACTCCATCCAATCAACAGGGATCGAAGGTGACCGAGCATGAGATCGATCGACCCAGCGTCTCGTTGCAAGCAAGTTGTCGAAAGAACATCCCCCGACCAACCTCCGGAGCCGGTGATCGGCTTGAGCATTCGAATCTTCGGCGAGGACGGTCCCTTCGACAAGGGAACTCATTTCGAGCTTCTCGCCGACCAGCGCGTAGTCGCGACGGCCAGGACCGACGTCGATGGAATCTTGCTCTTTCCGGTCCAGCTCGGTGATTCACCGGGCCTCGTTCTGCGAAAGGTGGATCAAGGATCCCCGAAGAAACATCCGGAGACGCCACGAGGACCGGAGCTCGATCGCTGGCTCTGGCCTCTTGTCGACCAGGCCCAAGAGTGAAGAGCCCAACGTGCCGGTGCTCGAGCAGCAAGTTCACCTCGGCACAAGAGAAAGGACTGCAGATGGACGATCGCCAGCCGTCGCTGTGCCTGAACATGATCGTGAAGGATGAAGCGCATGTGATTCGGCGCTGCTTGAGCTCGGTCCGACCCTTGATCGACTCGTGGGTCATCGTCGACACCGGCTCCAATGATGGGACGCAAGAGATCATCCACCAAGAGCTCGAGGGAATTCCAGGAGAACTGATCGAGAGACCATGGAAGAACTTCAGCCACAATCGCAACGAAGCGTTGGAGTACGCTCGTGGTAAGGCCGACTACCTGTTGCTCATCGATGCCGATGAAGTTCTCCAAGTCGATTCAACGTTCACGAAGGCCACACTGCGCGCCGACTCGTACCTCGGAGAGATCCGGACCGGACACACCAGCTACTTGCGCCACCAGATCGTCCGCGACGGTCTTCCTTGGCGGTATGTGGGAGTCGTGCACGAATCCCTCGAGTACAGCGTGGCAACCCAGGACGAGTTGCTTGCGGGTGTCTACACCCAGGCCCTGCCGGACGGCGGCCGGTCACAGAATCCGAGCAAGTTTCGACTCGATGCGCTCGCTCTCGAACACGCCTTGATCGACGAGCCCGACGACAGTCGAGCATGCTACTACCTTGCGCAGAGCTACCTCTGTGACGGTGATTTCGACAACGCGCGAAAGTTCTATTCTCGCCGCATCGAAATGGGGGGCTGGGCCGCCGAAGTTTGGTCGGCTCGATACCGCGTCGCCTGCTGTCTGGAGCACTTGGGACGACCGTGGCCCGAGGTGATGCAAGCGTTTCTCGAGGCGTTCGAGAATGATCCACTTCGCGCGGAGCCGCTCTATCGAATCGGTCTTCACTATCAGCGAAACGATCAGTTCTCGCTGGCACATCTCTTCTTCGCGCGGGCTATGACGATTCCCCTCCCGCGCCACGGGGAGGCACTGTTCATCGAGACCGATGTCTATCGATGGCTGCTTCCGATCGAGTATGCGGTCAGCTGCCATCGGATCGGCGACTTCTCCATGGCGATCGAGATTAACAGCAGACTGCTCGCGACAGCCGACCTGCCGACGCCGCTGCGCTCAATGGTGCAACGGAATCACAACCTGAGCGCAGCAGCGCTCGAAGACGTTACTCAACAGTTCTCTCGCGAGGCCGTCTGCGAAACACACCCGGCGGTGCAATGACCAAGACAACTCCAACGATCAGCTGCCTGGTCGCGACTCTCGACCGATGGGAGTTGCTCCAGGAAGCGATCGACTGCTTCTGCCGACAGACCTGGCCTCACAAAGAGCTCGTGATCGCCACGGAAGGATCAGAGACGTATCAATCGAGAATCGCTGCGCACCTCGACGACCTGGGCCGCGACGACATGAGATTGATTCGGCTGGAAGGCGAATACACTCTCGGCAAGGTGAGGAACACTCTCCTGGACGAGGCCTCCGGCGAGTTGGTCTGTCAGTGGGACGACGACGACCTGAACCATCCCGAGCGGCTCCGAATTCAGGCCGAGCATTTGCTGACTCGAGATGCGAAGGCATGTTTCTTCACGGATCAGCTGCAGTGGTTTCGATCCTCCGGTGAGCTCTTTTGGACCGATTGGAGCCGGGTGGGGTCTGGAGCCGGGGCCCTGATCCCCGGCACATTGATGATGTGGCGAGACCTCCCCGTCCGCTATCCCGAAGAGGGAGTGTACTCACGGTCAGGAGAAGACTCGGCGCTCTTGGAGTCCCTTATCTCCCAAGTTCCGGTCGCGGGTCTTCGAGGTCGAGGCTTTCTCTCGATTTACACCTATCACGGAGCCAACACGTTTGACCTACAACATCATCGCCAGCTCGCCCTGTACCGAGGCGCCGATCGCACCTTCATCGAAGACCATCGGATCGCCTTGCGACGAGCGCTGGCAGCCTACTGCCTTCCGCGGTCGCCGAAGATCACGTTCAAAGCCTCGGGCCAGGAGGTCTTCAATCTCCAGACTCGGCAGCGCCGAGCGATCCTCATCTACAACCGGATGTTCGGAGAGGCACCGAACCTGGAAAGCGTGGAGGGGATGGAACGCTATGAATTCACCGAAGATCGGTCGCGCTACGACGAAGCCGTCGCAGTGATCTTTCACATTCCCGACCTTCCAGATACGACCCATCTCCGCAAGCGACCAGGCCAGATCTGGGTCGCCTGGTCGATGGAGTGCGAAGCCAACTATCCACAGCTCGTCGACGCGGAGTTCATGGCACCATTCGACCTGCGCATGGCCTATCCCTTGCGTTCGGACATCAATGTCAACTACGTGCCTACAACCCTCTACGAGGGAGAGGTCGGCCTCGACCATCCCAAGAGCTCGACACGTTTGGCCTGCTCGTGGATCTCAGGTCTCGTCGACAACTCCGGACGCGAAGAGTACCTGCGCGAGCTCGCCCGGTACATGGAGATCCACTTCTACGGCAGCCAGGGCGACCGCGTGCTGGAGAACGACCAAGGGCGGCCGACCAAGCTGTCGGTGGTGGGTACATACAAGTTCGACCTGGCGTTCGAGAATACTCTCGCCCAAGACTACGTCACCGAGAAATTCTTCGACCCACTCGTCGCCGGCACGGTCCCCGTCTATCTCGGAGCGCCGAACGTGATCGATTTCGCACCGACCGATCACTGCTTCCTCGACGTCCGGCACTACCCGAGGCCGGCGGACCTGGCCGAGCGGCTGCTCGAACTCGATCGCGACGACGAATCCTACGCGCAGCTAGTGAACTGGCGGAGTCAACCGCCGCGTCCCGGGTTTCGAGAATTCTACAGCGTCGCCACCAGCTGTCCGTTTCGCAGGCTGTGCGACACGCTCGACGAGATCTGGAAACAGGGTGAGGTCGAGCCATGAACGAAGACCTTGAAGGGTCGCAGTCTGCAACGGGACCGAGAGAGCTCCTGCAGGATGTGACCATCACCGTCCCGGTGAAAATCGACTCACCGGATCGAGCCCGCAACCTGCGCGTAGTCACGGGCTACTTGATGACTCGATTCAAGGCCTCGCTCGTGATCGCAGAAGAGGGTGACGCGGTCCTGTCTGTGCTGGACCAGTGGAGAGGACGCTTTCGACACATCTCCTGCCCCTCCCGCGCTGACGGCTTGTTCTGGAAGACTCGCCTGCTCAACACCGCAGCCGAGCACGCGTCGACCCGCTGGCTCTTGAGTTACGACGCCGACGTCCTCGTGCCGACGGCCCAACTCTCGGCGGCAGTCAACTGCCTCCGGGAGGGAGCGGCGGATATGATCTATCCATACGACGGGACCTGCATCGATCTTCCGAGCGACGTCTCCAGCGCCCTCGAGCGGGAGCCGCGATTGGACCTCGAACCCTCGCTGGGCACCATCCGGACCCTTGTAGGCGACTCCGGAGCTCTCACCTGTGTCGGCGGTGCCTTGATGATGAGCCGCGAGAAGTTCGTCGCGTGTGGCATGGAGAACGAACGCTTCGCTGGCTGGGGAGGAGAAGACGACGAACGGAACCGGCGCCTCACGATGCTCGGTATGAGGGCAGGGCGAGCACAAGGACCGCTCTATCACTTGCACCATCGTGTGGCTGTACCGACACCCGCTGAAAAAGCGCAGCATCAGGCGAACTTGGCCGAATGCGCGCGGATCTTCAGCATGAGTCGAGAGGAGCTCAGGACCGAAGCGAGACGAGGGCTCCGTCCCGCGGGCTGACCGGCTTCCGCTCCACCCCGCTCCGTGAATCTACTGTGAGACTCTGACCTACGGGTAGCTGGGAAGTGCCAGCAATCCCGGAGTGGGGGCCGCGAGCTCGCGACCCGCGGTAGACTCAGGCTCAGTGCTTTCTCTGGGTCAACACAACGCGATCTGTCACTACCTGGCCGCGCTCGGGTATCGCGACTGCGCCTACTGGGTGAACGAGCTGCCGACCGGCGTCGAGGTCTGGGTCGCGCGGCAGACGTTGCTCGAGGGCGGCAAGATTTGGCCCCCGATGGTGAACCTGATCCAGGGCCTGCTCAAGAGAAGCAATGATCATCAGTTCTCGAGAGGTGAGTTCTGCGTTCCCCAGGGCGTCGCTTTCACGCCTGCATGCCAGGGGATGATCAGCTTCTTTACCAAGATCGAGTTTCGAGGCGACATTCCGCTGCAGCGGAACGCGACCCTGACTCCTGTCGAAGAAGCGGATGGACTGCACGACCCGCGACGCCGCCAGGTCTTTCTCAGGAATGCACGAGTAGCGCTCGACGACCGGCCCTTGACGGTTCAGGAGGTCGCGCAGGCGCACGACGACGATCGTGGTGCCGACGCCTGTCGCGGCGCAGGCCCGACGCCGCAGACCGCGAATCTTGACGACGCCTTCCAGGCGAGCCACCTCCATCGCCTCTACATGATGGTGGCGTACGACCGCCTGGCGCATTCAGACACCGGCAGCGGTCATCGTATCGGAGCGATCCTGGTCGAGCCCAATGGACGCACCCGGTTGATCACTCGCAATCTCAAGCGCGTGAACAAGACGTTTCACGCCGAGGTCAACCTGGTGCAGACGATCGCCCGCCTCGATCCCGGGCTTCTCGACCGGCGCTGCTATCTCTACACGACGCTCAAACCGTGCCTCATGTGCGCCGGCATGATCGCTGCCTACGCGCCGCGTTGGGTCGTGTGCTACGCCCAGAACGATCCCGGCTCCCACGCACAAGGGATCGCGGTTCCGGCGCAAGGAGACGTTTTCCAGCTCGGGGACCGCGGCACCAAGCCGCTCAAACTCTTCGGCGCACGCCCTCACGAGCCGCGGGATCCAGTGCCACCAGGAACCCCTGACCCATGGAGAGAAATGGACATTCAGGAAGACGTCGCTCGTAGGAGGGAAGCCGAGGCCTGGCAGCGGACGGCAGCCACCGGGACCATCGCCGCCACGCTCGACCAGCACCGACAGCACCTGCCAAACCCCTTTGATCGCCAGCGCCGGATTCCCTTGACCATGGCGCTCGACCACCGCACGACGCCGGCACTCTTCCAGCAAGCAGGCAACGCGCTCGGGCGCAAGACCGCCAAGTACGGTGACAGTAGGCTTCGGCAGCAGTACAAGGCGCCGCCCACACCACAGCAGGTGCAACGAAGGCAGGCCATCCACGAGATCGTCCGACATCTCGAGTGGCTCGCTCCGGACGCGACCTCCCAGTGAAGATGTTGGTCTCGAAGATCAGTCGGTGGGTCGGCCTCAGCCGGCGTTTCGACCGGCGAGCCAGGGCTTGGGGGCGAGGATGAAGAGTCGCCCGGGCTGGCGCATGCGGCCGGCGCAGGCGGCGGCCTCGTCACCGGGGCCCCAGTAGAAGTCGACGCGGTCGGCGCCACGGATCGCGCCGCCGGTATCCTGGGCGACGACGAAGCGCTCGAGCGGCTGCTCGACGAGGGTGCCGTCGGCGCGTTCGACCGGGACCGTGGTCGCCAAGAATCCGACGGCGCCCGGCGGCAGGAGCTTCTGATCGACGGCGATGCTGCGTCCGGGAGTCACCGGCACGCCGAGGTTCCCGACCGGCGGGCCGTCGAGGAAGCGGAAGAAGACCACCGACGCGTTGTGCTCGAGCACGCGGTCGTTCTCGTCCGGGTGTGCCGCCAGCCAGGCGCGTAGAGCCTGCATCGACATTTCTTCGCGCGGGATCGCGCCCTCGTCGATCAGCAAACGGCCGATCGAGCGGTAAGGACGGCCGTTGGCGCCGGCGTAGCCGATGCGGCGGGTGTTGCCGTCGGGCAGGCGCAAGATGCCCGAGCCCTGGATCTCGAGGAAGAAGAGCTCGACTCGGTCGGCGGCCCAGGCGATCACGCGATGTCCGTCGGGTCCGTTCTCGCGCATCTGGCGACGGTCGGGCAGCGGCACCAGGCGCCCGCCGCGCACGAGGCCGCCGAGCCGGCGTCCGGCGAGACCGGGGTCGAACGCTCCGAGATCGACGCGCACGACGCCGCTCGGTGGCGCGTAGATCGGCACGTCGTAGCCGCGGCGCCGGGTCAAGCTGGCGGCGATTTCGGGCAGGTAGTAGCCAGTGACCAAGATCGGCTCGTCGTCGACTGGCGCGCCGTTGACCGCCGGCTGGTCGCCGACCGACTCGAGCAGCTCGAAGGCACGGAGCACGCGGGCACCGAAGTCCTCGGGCGTCGGCTCGGCGGCCAACCAGTCGAGCAGCAGCTCGACGCCGGCGAGCGCCAACGGTGCCGGCACTCTGCGCGGGCCGTAGGTGAACACGGTGCCGTCGCGACGGGTGCGCAACCAGTCGCGGTCGCGCTCGAGCGCCTGGTGCAACGACGACCAGTCGACCGCGCTGCCCCCCGCCTCGATGGCGGCGCCACGATCGTAGAACGGCGGCAGCTTGGCGAGCAGCTGATCGAGCGCCGGCGGGGCCTTGGTGCGGCCGTCGGGCGGCGGCTCGAAGACCACCGGCACCAGCGCACCGACGGCGTCGACCGGCGGCGGCGGTGGCGCTTCGAAGGCGGCGCGCGGCGCGAGTGGATCACTCTCGCCGCAGCCGACGAGCCCGCCGGCGATCCCGAGGACGGCGACCGAGACGAGTCCGAGAGCACGCCGCACGAGGCGTCGGAGACCTGGACCGAGCCGTCGCATCACCGTCGAGGCCTCGTCGTGCGCCGCATCGTTCAAGCCGAGCGCAGCGCCTCGGGCGTGTCGAAGCCCATGCGCGCTTTGGCCTCGACCACCTTCGGCTCGGCGACGGCGCGCGCCCGCTCGGCGCCGCGGGCGACCAGGCGGTCGAGCTCGGCCGGGTCGTCGAGCAGCTCGAAGTATCGCGCGCGCACCGGCGCGATATGCGCGATCACCGCGTCGGCCACGCCCTTCTTGAGATCGCCATAGCCGCGCGCAGCGGCGAAGTCGGCGAGCACCTGCTCTTGGCTCTGGTCGGTCACCATCTGGTAGATCGTCAGCAGGTTGTTGACGCCCGCTTTCTCCGGGTCGTCGCTGAAGATGATCTCGCGACCCGAGTCGGTGACCGCACGCTTGAAGGTGCGTGCGATTTCGGCGTCGTCGTCGGCGAGCAGCACGGCATGGCCACGCCCCGTCCCGCTCTTCGACATCTTCGAGGTCGGGTCGTCGAGCGCCATGATGCGCGCACCGACCGCGGCGATCTTCGGCTCGGGCACGCGGAAGGTTTCGCCGTAGAGGTGATTGAAGCGCTGGGCGATGTCACGCGACAGCTCGATGTGCTGCTTCTGGTCCTCCCCCACCGGCACCTCGTCGGCGTCGTAGAGCAGGATGTCGGCCGCCTGCAGCACCGGATAGGTGAGCAATCCGGTCTGCACACTCTCTTGCAGCGCAGACTTGGCCTTGAACTGCGTCATGCGCTCAAGCCAGCCGAGCGGTGTCACGCACTGCAGCAGCCACGACAGCTCGGCGTGCGCCCGCACATGGCTTTGCACGAAGAGCACCGTCCGCTCAGGGTCGATGCCGGCGGCGAGTAGCATCGCGGTCAGCTCGCGCACCTGGCGGCGCAGCGCGTCCGGCTCCTGGTACACCGTGATCGCATGCAGATCGACGACGCAAATAAAGCTCTCACGCTCGTCCTGACTCCGCACCCAATGACGGATGGCGCCGAGGTAGTTTCCGAGGTGGAGATTGCCGGAGGGCTGGATTCCGGAGAGGACGCGCTTCGCTCGCTGGCTCATGGCGCCCGGACGGTATCACAGCAGGCCTCGGTCAGCAGAGAGTCTGGAAGCTATACTCCGACCGTGAAGAATCCCGTTTCAGAACCGAACGAGCCAACGTCTCAGGTGAAGCGCAACGGAGTCCCGCTCTTGCCGAAAAGGGACCCCCAGAATGTCGTGGTGACATGCGAGATCGTCAGTCGGCTACGTGACGAGGACTGACGGCTACCGGCTGAAGAGCTCGGGGGGCTCGGTACGCTCAGCGGCGAGCCAGTCGAGACGGGCGAGGATGCGCTGGGCGTCGGCGCGGACGGCGCCTTCGGTGTGGCGCTCGAAGAAGTCGGCGACCAGCTGGCGGGCGGCCGCCCGATCCCCGGCTCGGGCGTAGAGGACGAGCAGGCGGAGGGCGATGTCGGCGTTCTCGAGCGTCGGCCGTGCCGCGCCGGGCAGACGGTCGCCGAGGTGGGTCTCGACCTCACGCAGGCGCGCCCAGGCGGGTGCGAAGGCCGGATCGAGCTCGAGGCTGCGCACCAGGTGACGCCGCGCCTCGAGCAGCTTCTCGGCGCGCGTGCCGCGCCCGAAGACGACCAGGCTCGAACCGTAGAGAAAGTGCACCAGCGGATCATCGGCACCGACCTGAGTGGCCTGCATGCGCACCGCGTCGCCGTAGAGCGCGCGGGCACGCGAGAGATCGCCCCGGCGCGCAGCCAGCATGCCGAGCCCCGCGAGCGCACGTGCCTGCCCCACCACCGAGCCGACCTCGCCGTGCTCTCGCTCGAGGCGTAGCGCCTCACGGAAGTGCCGCTCGGCCTCGGGCTCACGGCCGGTCTGCGCGGTGAGCAGCTCGCCGAGCCGCACCAGCACTTCGGCGTGACGAAGAGGCCCCGAGGCGACCCGCACCGGCTCGAGCGCGCCGAGGTGCACCGCCCGTACGCCGAAGCCGGCCTCGCGATGCGCGCGCACCGCAGCCTCCAGCACCGCGGGTTCGACACCGAAGGCCGCCCGGAACGCCTCCGCGCGTGGCATGCCACCGAGCGTCGCAGTGAGATAGTCGAGCGCCTGGCGCCGACGCGTCTCGTTGCCGCCGAGCCACAGGTAGTGCACCAGAGCCCAACTCTGCGCGTAGAAGATTCCCTGGTGATCGAACTGCGTGTAATGCGGCGACGACGGCTCGACGGCGAGCAGCTCTTCGAGCGGTAGGTGCTCCCGCGAGGCCAGAACCTCGAGGTTCCAGGCGGTCGGCAATCCGACGATCCCCTGCCCGAGGACATCGCCGGCTCCTCCGCTCTCGGTCGAGTCGCCGGCGGCCCGGCCGGCAGCACGCACCGTGAACGTGCTGAACAGCTCCGCCAGCCCCTCCTCGAGCCACAGCGGCAAGTTCGGCACGTTGTCGCGCAGCACCTTGTGCACGTACTCGTGGAAGACGGTGACCGTCGCCTCGCGCCGTTCGCGGCCATTGATCGTGAGGAAATCGGCGTGCGACGCGGAATAGAACGCGCCGCTCAAGGTCGCCGGCTCGCCGTCGATCAGGTGCTTGTACGAACGCATCGAGCCCTCGTGCTCGAAGAGGAAGACCACCGTCGGCACCGGCGAGGCGAGCTCGAGACTGGTCGTGGCGGCGAGCGCCAGGCGCAGTGTCTCGAGATCGGCGGCGAGATCTCGCGCCTGCGATGGCTGCGCGTCGCTCAGGACGAGGAAGTTGTCGGTGCGGAAGCTACGCCAGGTGCGCTCCTCCCAGGGCAGCGCGGCGAGGTCGGCGGCAAACGCGAGCAGCAGCAGCCCGGCGAACCCACAGCGCGCCGACGCACCGACGCGCGATCTCATCGCCCGGCCTCGTCGCCCTGCCGACGCCAGCGGCTCGCCTTGAGGTCGAAGCGCGGCAACGCTCCCGGGGCGGTCGCGGTCACCGGCAGGCGGATCTGAAACGCGGTGCGCAGCGCGTCGGCGACCCGCTCAACGAGGAACGCGCTCGCCACGCCATCGAGCCCTGGGTGTGGCTCGATCTCGATCTCGGCCTCGGTCATCGCGCGCTCGATCGACAGCGTGACGCGATACTCCGCAATCTCGGCGAAGCCACGAACGACGCGGTCGACCGCGCTCGGATAGAGATTCACGCCGCGCACCACCACCATGTCGTCGACGCGCGCCAAGATGCCGCCGTCGAGCGGCAGGTCGACCACATCGAGAGCGAGCGGACGCACCAGGTCTCCGGTGCGGTAGCGCAACAGTGGTGAGCCGATCCGTCCGAGCGTCGTCAGCACGAGCTCGCCGGTGTCTCCCGCCGCCACCGGCTCGCCGGTGTCGAGATCGAGCACCTCGGCAAGATACGAGCTCTCGAGGATGCGCAGCACGCCCGGCCGATCGGGACACGGGTAGCTCACCGGGCCGACCTCGGTCATGCCATGGTGGTCGTAGACCTCGGCGCCGCCCCAGGCCTCGGCGAGGCGACGACGCACCGCCTCGAGACTGCCGCCGGGCTCGCCGGCGACGATGATCTTGCGCGGACGGGCCGGACGCGCTAGGTCGAGGCCTTCGTCGGCCGCAACTTCGGCGAGTCGCAGTGCATAGGTCGGCGTGCAGCAGACGACGTCGGCGTCGTGGTCGAGCAGCAGCTGCAGCCGCGCCTTCGACGACGCCCCGCCGGCGGTGAGCGCCAGGCAGCCACGCATCCAGGCGGCGTCACAGGCGGTCCAGAAGCCGAGGAACGGTCCGAACGAAAACGCGAAGAGCACGCGTGCCCCGGCGTCGACGCCGCACGCCTCGAAGACCCGCGACCACCCTTGGAGCATCCAGCGCCAGCTCGCTTCGTCGTCGAGCCAGCGCAGCGGCGTGCCGGTCGTCCCGCTCGTCTGGTGCAGGCGCACGTAGTGTTCACGCGGAAAGGTGAGATTGCTGCCGTAGGGAGGATGCATCCGCTGGTCGGCGACGATCTCCGCCTTGCTGACGGTCGGCAGGGCGGCGCGGAACGCATCGAGCGAGGCAAGGTCGGCGTCGATCCCGGCGGCGCGCAGGCGCGGTGCCCAGAAGGCGTTTTCGATGGCACCCGGCGCTCTGTCTCCGACTGTGTGGCTTAGAGACAGGTCGCTTCCAGACGAGCTGCTTCCAGACAGGCTGCGTTCAGACACACAGTCGGCCGAGCCGAGGAGCGCGCCGATCAGTCGCCGCAGGGCGGCGAGCTGCGCGCCTTCGAGCGCGGCGCGATCGGCCGACGTCATCAGCCCGCGGCCTGGGCGCGCAGCGGCGGCAAAACCTCGACCACAGTCGCCAATGTGCGCTCGCCGTCGACACTGGCCAACCGATTCGCCCGTCCCCACAGGCGGCTCGCCCGCGTGAGGTCGAGCACCTCGTCGACATGGCCCGAGCGCAGGTGGAAGAAGCCGTGCGGGCGGCTGCTGTACTGCGGGCCGCAGCGTGCGAGAATCGATCCCAGAGGCTCGCGGCCCTCGAGGATCGCTTGCCGTGCCTCGTCGCCGAAGCCGCCGAGCTCGATCGTGATCGCGCCGTACTCGACCGCGCGCCGCGTCGTCCGCGTCAGCAGCCGCACTTCGCGGCGCAGCACGGCCTCGTCACGCCGCCAGACCAGCGGCTCGAGATCGATCGGCTCGCCGTGGTGTGCTTCGAGTGTCGACGTCATGTCCTGGTCATGTGCCAGCAGGGCGCGGTAGGTCGGCGGCAGCTCGAACGCCTCAACCGCGTCGGCGACGATCTCGAGCTCGGGACGTAGGGCGAGCAGCGGCTCGAGGCCTTCGAGCGCCGTGGTGCGGGGATCGTCCTCGGAGCGACCCGTCGGCACCGACGACCGGGGCCGTCCGGCGGACGCAGGAAGCAACGACGACGCGACGAGGGGATCGAGAGCTCTCATACACCCTGCTACGGACGAGTCGCGTCCGAGGTTGAGGCGGGTCGTCGGCGCAGAGCCTTGTGCCAAGGATCTTTACGCGTTGCTGACACTGAGTGGATGCCGCCTCGCGGGACCTTCAAACACCCGAGTGGAAGCTTTCCTTCCACGCCGCCTGTTTGCGCCGGCCATTCGTCTGATAGAGCTCGTGCACCCACTTCGCGTCGACGCTCGGCAGCGGCTCACCGATGCGCCCCGCAGCGCGCGCATGCGCCGGCCGGCGCTGACCGACGAGCGCGACGCTTGACGGCACGTCGCTGAGCAACGCTCCGACCAAGGCGAAGAGCACCGGCTGCTCGCGCTCGCTGAACCGACGCTCGAGCTCGCGTCGGCAGGCGCGCAGCCGCATGATCAGCCCAAAATCGCGAAACTCGGGCAGCGACGTCCGGTGATCGCCCTCACCGAACGTGACTGGTCCCTCGAAGTGGCCGAGCAGCAGACCATGCTTGAGCGGCGAGAAGAAGGCCACGCCGGCATCGTTGGCCTCGGCCCACGCGCGCAGGCCGCTCGATTCGAAGTCGTCGTCGACGACATTGCGGTAGCACTGCACGACGTCCGGGTCGACGAGGTCGGCGTAGCGGACGATGTTCTCGCTCTTCCAATCCGAGAGCCCGATGAAGCGCACCTTGCCCTCGCGCCGAAACGTGCGCATCAGGTCGATCGCATCTTCGAGGTACTCGGCCTCGGGACCAAAGTCGCAGTGGTGCAGATAGTAGAGGTCGAGGTGGTCGGTGCCCAAGTTGCGCAGGCTGCGCTCGAGCTGACGGCGAATCTGGGCGGGATGGAAGTAGTGGCTGTAATTGCCCGGATCCCAGCCGACCTTGGAGGCGAGGAAGATCGACTCGCGTGGCACCTCGTTCCACACCGCGCCGATCAGCTGCTCCGAGCGTCCCTCGCCGTAGACGTCGGCGGTGTCCCAGTGAATGATGCCCTCGCGGTGTGCCTCGATCAGAGTCTGCCGCACCTCGGCGTCGGACGCGCCGAACCAGCCCACCGGCCGTCCGTGCACGACATTGGGCCCACCGTGGGCCCACGTGCCCAGGCCGACGCGCGGCAGCTCGACTTCGGTTCGACCGAAACGAACGGTCTGCATGAGAAAACGAAGACCCCCTCGAGGCTCGAAACGCCACATTCGAGATGACCGACCAGAAATCGCGGAGACGCCGCGACCATCGTCCGACAATGATAGAAGGACCACAGCCAGACTGCAAAACTTCGCGCGATTTGTCCGGCCCGACATGCGTCGTCCCGTGGACCGAGACTTGACCCGCTGTCGCGGATCGCCGATCATCGCGAGAAGCGGCCTCGCCCCGGCGGGGCCTTTCGCGTCTCCGCGTCAATCACTTCAGGCCGACCGACGATACCTACGGTAGCAGACTCATGAGCGACACCGTCCTCGATCCCAAAGAGCGCAAGAAGCGTTACAAGAAGTCTCTGAACCTGCCCAAGACTTCGTTCCCCATGCGCGCCAACCTGGCGCAGAACGAGCCGCAGAGCCAAAAGCGCTGGCGGAAGGAAGGCCTGCTGCAGCAGGTTCTCGACGCCCGCCGCGGCGACGAACCCTTCATCTTCCACGACGGCCCGCCGTTCGCCAACGGCGAGATCCACGTCGGCCACCTGCTGAACAAGGTGCTCAAGGACCTCGTCGTGCGCACGCGCCTGCTCGACGGTCGCTACTGCCACTACATCCCGGGCTGGGACTGCCACGGCCTGCCGATCGAGCACAAGGTGGTCGCCGATCTGGTCGAGTCGGGCAAGATGGACAAGCTCGACACGCTCGACGCCGACACCCGCCGCCTGGCGATCCGGCGCGCGTGCCACGCGTGGGCGGAGAAGTACAAGAAGCTGCAGGCCGAGCAGATGCAGCGCCTGCTGACCCTCGCCGACTACGACCACCCCTACCTCACGATGCGCCCAGACTACGAGGAGTCGGTGCTCGAGGTGTTCCGCGCGCTGTTCGAGCAGGGCCTGGTCTACCGAGACCTCAAGCCGGTGCATTGGTCGATCGCCAATCGCACCGCGCTCGCCGAAGCCGAGCTCGAGTACTTCGACCGCGAGGACCCTTCGATCTACGTCGACTTCGAGACCGACGACGCAGCCGCCGTCGCCGCCGCCTTCGGCGTCGACCCGGCGTCCTTCGGCGACGCCCGCCCGGCGCTCATGATCTGGACCACGACGCCGTGGACGCTGCCGGCGAATCGCCTGATCGTGGTCCACGAAGACTTCGACTATGCGCTTGTCCGTCTCGGTGAACGGCTCACGGTGGTCGCCGAGGAGCTGGTCGCGCGGGTCGCGCGGGCGGCCGGCGTCGCCGACGACGCGCTCGAGGTTCTGGCGACGGCCAAGGGCTCGGCGCTGGTCGGGCTCGCGTATCGTCATCCGTTCGTCGACGACGCCTATGCCGAATCCGGCGGACGGGTCGTCGCCGGCGAGCACGCGACGCTCGAGGACGGCACCGGCCTGGTGCACACCGCGCCCGGGCACGGCGAGGAAGACTACCTGGTCGGCCTGCGCGAGCAGCTCCCGATCTACAGCCCGGTGCGCGGCGACGGCACCTACGACGATACGGTGCCGGAGTGGTTGCGCGGTCTGTCGGTGTGGGACGCCAATCCGAAGATCATCGAACGCCTGCGCGCCGACGGATTCCTGGTCCACCACGTCGACTTCTTGCACCGCTACCCGCACGACTGGCGCTCCAAGACTCCGGTGATCTTCCGCTGCACCGAGCAGTGGTTCATCGCCGTCGATCGGCCGACCCGGCGCGACGGCAAGTCTCTCCGCGAGCTCGCTCTCGGGGCCGCCGAGGAGTCGATCGACTTCGTCCCCGGCTGGGGCCGCAACCGCCTGCGCGGCATGCTCGAGTCGCGCCCCGACTGGTGCATCTCGCGCCAGCGCGCCTGGGGCCTGCCGATCCCTGCGTTCCGCACCGCCAGCGGTGAGGTGCTGCTCACCGCGGCGACACTGCGCGCCGTCGGCGAGGTCTTCGGCCGCGAGGGCAGCGACGCCTGGTTCCAGCACTCGCCGGCCGAGCTGCTGGCGTCGTGGGACCCGGACTCGGACCCGGACGCGCCGTCGGGCGTCGACATCGAGCGACTCGAAAAGATGTACGACATCTTCGACGTCTGGCTCGAGTCGGGCTCGTCGTGGCATGCGGTCGTGCGTCAGCGCGGCCTCGGCTACCCCTGCGACCTCTACCTCGAGGGCTCGGACCAGCATCGCGGCTGGTTCCAGCTGTCGCTGTTGCCAGCACTCGGCGCCACCGGCCAGGCTCCGTTCCGCGCCTTGCTCACCCACGGCTTCACCGTCGACAAGGACGGCAAGAAGTTCTCGAAGTCGAGCGGCGACGCGCTGCTGGTCCAGGACCTGCTCAAAGACTACGGCGCCGACGTGATGCGCTGGTGGGTTTCGTCGCTGGTCTTCGAGCACGAGATCAAGGTCGATCTGTCGTTCTTCGACGCCGCCGGCGAGTCGTACCGCAAGGTGCGCAACACCCTGCGCTTCATGCTCAGCAACGTCGACACGCCATACACCGGGGAGGAGACCGCGACCCCGGCACCGACCTCGCTCGACGCGTGGATCCTGGCGCGCGCAGCGGAGCTGCGTCGCCGCGTCGTCGAGTCGTTCCGCGCCTACGACTTCCGCCAGGCCCACACACTGCTCTTCGACTTCTGCAACGAGGACCTGTCGGCGGTCTACCTCGACGCGATCAAGGACCGCCTCTACTGCGACCTTCCGGACTCGCCGCGTCGGCGCAGCGCGCAAGCGACCCTCGGCCGCCTCACCGATCTCCTGGCTCATCTTCTGGCGCCGATCCTGCCGCACACCGCCGACGAGGTGCACCAGGCGCTGCGCGGCGACGAGGCGGCCTCGATCCACGTCTCGACCTACCCCGAGATCGACGCACCGCCGCTCGACGACGCCTGGAGCGTCGCCTTCGCCACGCGGGAGCGCTCACTCAAGGCGGTGGAAGACGCGAAGGCGACGATCGGCTTCGAGAACCCGGCCGACGTCGGCCTCGAGATCGCCGATCCGGACGGTGTTCTGGCCCGCGTCGAGGCCGAGCTGGTCGACCTCTTCGGCGTCTCGCGCGTCCACCTGACCGTGGGCGACGCCGAGGCGGCCCCGACCATCATCGACCTGCGCGAGGAGCCGCGCTGCGAACGCTCGTGGCGCCGCGACACCACCGTCGCCCTGCGCCCGGACGGTGGCCTCCTCTCGGACCGCGACTACGAGGCGGTCCAGGCCGCCGCCACCTGAACGGCGCCTCTCGAGGTGTCGCAAGGCGTTCCCTCGAGAGGCAGGCACCAGCGAGCACAGGCCACGAACCGCACTGGGCCCCGCGCTCTCGTGGTCCGAGGCTTCGCTCTGTGGGCGGCGATCCTCGAGCCAAGTTCGCCTCAATGAGTGGAGGCTGGGTACAACTCAGCCGCAGATCTGGCCAGCGGCTCGACCTGTGCTCGGGTTCTTTGCCGCGGCCCGATGAATGATTCCGCCCGCGGTGAGACTCCAAGATCCGATTCGGCGCTACCGGTGCAGGAACACCTACAAGCTGCCGACCTGATCTGGAGTGTACGTTGATGCTCGCCTTTGCGCCCTTGTCGACCGGATACTGGTTCCCGCGATTGGCCATCATGGCCGGATGCCTCCTCGCCCCGCTACCGCTCCTCGCCGCCGCCGGAGATCTCGACTGCACGTTCGGCGACGGGGGAACCCTCGACATCGATTTGAGCCCTGTGAGTACCTACGACGCCGTTCAGCAGAACGATGGCAAGATCGTGGCGATGGGCAGCTCCGCCGGCTCGCTTCGTCTCAGCCGATTCCTCCCCGATGGCGATCTCGACCCGACGTTCGGTGCCGGTGGCTCGACGACGTTCGCCTTGGCCGATGCGTTCGCAGTCGCGCTGGCGGTCGACAGCCTGGGCCGTTTCGTCGTGGCTGGAGAAATCACTCGCGCCGGAGACAGCGAAGTGTGGGTGGCTCGCTTCACCTCGGCCGGTGCCGCCGATGCCAGCTTCGGTGGCGGCGATGGCTGGACCAGCTTCGATTGGACCGCTGCCTCAGCCGCCGCGGGTATCGATAGCGGCGATGCCATCGCCATCGACTCCAGCGACCGCCCGATCGTCGGTGGCTGGACCGATGCGAACGCGACGGGGTCTCGAATGGCAGTCGCTCGACTAACCACTTCTGGAGCCCTCGACCCGACCTTCGGCAGCGGTGGGATCGCCTTCGCCAGCTCGCCAGGCAGCGGCGAAGACGACACCTTGAGCTCGCTGAAGGTCGATAGCGACGGCCGCGTGGTGGCCATCGGCTCGACGACCTTCGCTCTGCCTCTTCAGTTCCCCCAGAATACGATCCTGGCACGATGGACCGTCGGGGGCACTCTCGACGCCACGTTTGACGGCGATGGCGTTCGGATCCTCGACATGACGGGCGCCGGCGGCAGCGATCGTGGCGCCGACCTCGACTTCGACAGTATGGGCCGGATCCTAGCTCTCGGTTCAGGCAGCCTTGGACTCGTCGGGAGGCTCACCGCGAGCGGTGCTCTCGACACCAGTTTCGACGGCGACGGGTTGGTCCAGCAAACATTCATCGGCACCACCAACCAGGTCACGAGCATTCTGGCGCAGGCCGACGACAAGCCCTTGGTCGTCGGCTGGCCACGCGTCGGCTCTTTGTTCGACCTCGCATCCATGCGATTCACCACCAGCGGCGGGCTCGACACCAGCTGGGGCTCCACGGGGGTCGTGACGACAACGATCGGAGCAGCGGATGTCGCGAGGGCGGCGTTCCTGAAGCCGGATCAGCGCCTGGTCATCGTGGGCAGCTCCGACGGCCATCTCATCATGGCGCGCTACCTCAACGACGCCTCCATCATCTCCACGACGACGACGACCATCACCAGCGACCTCCCCGATCCGTCGATGGCTGGCACCGACGTCAGCGTCGGAGTCTCGGTGTCGACCGACAGCGGCCTTTTGCCACCCATTGGCACTGTGGCGGTGGGAGACGGCGTGGACACCTGCTCGCTCATTCTGACACCTGCGGGTGGTGCCACCGCGTCCGGCTCCTGCACCCTGACGCTGTCCACGGTCGGCACGCGGACTCTGACCGCCAGCTACCAGAGCGATGTCTCTCTGTGTAGCAGCGGCGATACCGAGCCGCATCAGGTCACGCCGGCGTCAGGCGCGGCGACCACGACGGAGATCATCGGAGATGCACCAGACCCATCGGTCGTCGGGCAGGTGGTGACGATCAGCTACTCTGTGCTCTCCGCGTCCCCAGGATCTCCCAGCGGCAGCGTCTTCGTCTCTGACGGCGTTGACTCGTGCATTGGCACCGTCGCCACCGGTTCGTGCGACATCGTGCTCTCCACCGTCGGCGCTCGCTCTCTGACTGCCAGCTACGGCGGCGACGGATCCTTTGGCGGCAGCGTCTCGCGCTTCGAGGCCCACCAGGTCGACGCCGCGGCAACGAGCACGTCCATCCTCTTGGACCTGCCCGACGTGAGCGTGACCGGGCAGCCGGTGACGGTAGTCTATTCGGTCGGAGTCAGGCCGCCGGGGCTCGGGAAGCCGACGGGCACCGTCACCGTCACCGACGGTGTCGACACATGCACCGCCACGGTCGCCGACGGATCCTGCTCGCTCTCCCTGTCCACCACCGGAGCCCGCTCGCTGATCGCGACCTACGCTGGCGACGGCTCCTTCAGCGGCAGCGTCTCGATCGCCGAGCCCCACCAGGTCGATCCCGCGGCCACCACGACCTCGATCGCCTCCGATACCCCAGACCCGAGCTCCATCGGCCAGCCCGTGACCGTCGCCTACTCCGTGACGGTCGACCCGCCCGGTTCTGGAACGCCGACAGGCACCGTGACCGTCACTGACGGTGTCGACACATGCACCGCCACCGTCGCCGACGGATCCTGCTCGCTCGCCCTGTCCACCCCCGGAGCCCGCTCGCTGAGCGCGACCTACGCTGGCGAAGGCTCCTTCAGCGGCAGCGTTTCGACCGCAGAGCTCCACCAGGTCGATCCCGCGCCCACGACCACCTCCGTCGTCTCACACACTCCCGACCCGAGCGTCTTCGGCCAAGCCGTGACGGTCGTCTACTCTGTCACCTCGACCGCACCCGGCACCGCGAGCGGAGAGGTCACCGTCACCGATGGAATCGACGCGTGCACCGGGACGGTGGCCGCCGGATCCTGCGCTCTCGCGTTGTCGACCGTCGGCCTTCGCTCGCTCACCGCGACCTATCCTGGCGACAGCCTCTTCGGACCCAGCAGCGACACCGTCGACCACACCGTCGAGGAGGCGCCGACAGCGACCATGGTCCTGTCGCTCACCCCCAACCCGGCGACCGTCGACTCGCAAGTGACGGTGGCCTTTTCGGTTGAAGCCCTACCACCGGGTCAAGGATTCCCCACGGGCGAAGTGATCGTCGACGACGGTTCAGGCAACGGCTGCTCGGCTCCGGTCGGCGAGGCAGGCTGCAGCTTCGTCGCCCCGGCGGCTGGCAGGTTCACCATCACGGCCGCCTACTCAGGTGACGGGTCGTACGGACCGAGCCAGGCCGTCGCAGACGAGCTGCTGGAGGTGCAGGGACTACCTGTGGTCGAGGTACCGACTCTTGGCGAGTTCGGCCTAGTGCTCCTGGGTCTGCTCCTTGCCGCCGCTGCAATTTCGTTTCTACGCCGGATCCAGGACCGAAGCCAGGTCAACCAACTCTGATTTTTTCTTCTTGGTGGCCACAAGCGCAGGCAGCGATGGCCATGCGCGAGCAGGCTCGGAGACAGGGTGTCCCACCTCCGAGCTGCATCGTGGATCCAAATTGCGGTCCATTTACCCGTTTCGGGTCGCTCGCGTGCCACAGCGCTCGATCGGGCGCTTCACGCTCGATCGAGGTGCCAGGCTGGGGCTCGTCCCGCCAAGAAGACACCTTGGCTCCAGCCGAAGAATGGCGTACCGGGTCAAAGCAATGGCGTCGGCCGTCAAGATTTCCACCGGCGGGGTCAGGCACACTGCATCCATGCTTGACCGCCAACCAAGGAGGAGACCATGAAGAGAGAGCTTCACCAGTCCTCGCCAGCGAGGCCGACCCTGATCCTCGGCGCCACGGGCAAAATCGGCCGCCGAGTCGCGTCGCAGCTCCAGGCCCTTGACCGGCCGAATCGGCTCTCGCAGAGCCGCTCCCCCTTTTGGCTGGACCCTGGAGAAGAGCTGGCACGCCTGTCTCGGAGGCATCGCGGCTGTTTACGTCAGCTATCCGTCGGACCTCCCCATTTCAAGTTCGGCCGAGATCATCTCCGCCTTTGTCGACAAGGCCTCGCGCCACGGGGTCCGTAGGCTCGTGCTGCTTTCCGGCCGCGGTGAAGCCGAATCCCAGGTCTGGGAGGGCATCGTCCAGGACAGCGGCCTGGATTGGACGATCGTTCGAGCGAGCTGGTTTCGCCAGAACTTCTCGGAGGGCGCTTTCGTAGAGATGGTCCGTGCTGGTCGGATCGGCCTTCCGGCCGACAAAGCCGTCGAGCCTTTTGTCGACGCCGATGACATCGCAGACGTCGCCGTCGCGGCACGGACCGAACCAGGGCACGGCGGAATCCATGAGCTGACCGGACCGCGCCTGCTGTCCATTGCGGAAGTGGCGTCCGAGATCTCACAGGCCGTTGGCCGCATCATCGCGTATCGGCCGATTCCCCATGAGGTTTTCGTGGCCGACTTGGCGGCATCCGGCCGCTGATCCCCAGTCGCGCGGCCATCCGTGGGAGCGTGGGCACGCCCTCGCTCAACCCCTGGGCGATTTCGGCACGTACACAGCGACCCAGGTCGTTGTCCTCGGAAAGGTCGGCCAGCGCGCCGTCGAGGTGCGTGTCGAAGAACCGAGAGAGTGACGTGTCACCGAGCCGGTTGGAGTGCCGAAGCCGGTCGTGGGACACATCGAGAGCATCGCGCGACGCCCCGAAGTGAATGGGGCAGCGGAAGTGCGCCTCGAACGCGAATCCGTCGACTGGTGCCTCGTGTGAGATGTGAACCGCGTGGGGGGTGAAGTCTTGCTGGCCGACCTCCCGGCTGAGGGCGGTGGCCGCCCCGAGCGCCAGCTCGATCGTCATGCGCTGCGCAAATCTCCGCCGTCGGGCTCGTCGCCCGTGGCGACGTCGATCACCTTGTGGGCGAAAACGCCTGAGATCCATCCCATGCGTGGATGGTACACCGGTCGCCATCGACCGGAGTGCTCGATCATCGCGCGATCACACTACCTCGCGACCGGCGTGTATCTTCCCATGTCCTTGGCTGCTGCGGCGCACATCGGCGTCAGCATCTCTCCCGCCGGTCCGAGCCACCTCTGCATCTTCTCCATAATCAAGGGGCCGGCCTTCTTCGGTGTGCCGGCGTCGAACGGCGGAGCGGGATCGTACTCCAGCGCCAATTGCGTCATCTTCGCAACGTCTTCGCCAAGCAACTCCGAAAGTAGAACAAGACCGAAGTCTATACCGGCCGTCACTCCGCCGCCCGAGATTCGGTTGCGGTCGGTCACGACCCGCGCCTCCACCGGAGTCGCCCCGAAGAGGGCCAAGGCGTCCCGAGCGGACCAGTGCGAAGTCGCCTGATATCCCTGAAGGAGACCTGCCGCCGCCAGCACGATGGATCCCCCGCAGACACTTGTCACGTACTTCGCACGCCGCCCCCGGTCGGCCAGAAATCGGAGCACCTCGGCATCCCGCATGATCCCGAACGCACCCCCTGGGACAAACAGCACGTCCAGGTCGTCGGGGCAGTCGTCGAGCGTGGACGTCGCCTTCATGATGATGCCGCTGTCCGTCTCGAGCAGATCGGTGTTCTTCCAGACCAGATGGATGTTGCACGAGGGGGCGAGGACCGTCTGCGGCCCGAGCAGATCGAGCAGGGTTACACCAGGGTAGAGGAGCATGGCCACCTCCGGCTTGCGTCCCTCGTGCGTGGGCGGCAACTTGAACTCTGCCTCTTGCAACTCACCGTTGTCCGCGGCGGCACGATGGGTCCCGCCCATCACAGCGACGGCCGACGCTACGGCCGACGCGGAGCCGACGAACCGTCTCCTGTCCATCGCACTTCTTTCGGTGTTCGTCTCATTCATGTCGGCAGCCATCTCGCTCTCCTTGGTGGCGAATTCGTTCAACGAGTCGGGCCGAACGCCCGGCCACGCCACGAGTATCGTTGACATCGCGCGCGGCGTAAATGACAATGATCCGACAGATTCGGCCATCGCGGAGGAATCAGTGCACGAAAGGCACAACGCTTCTGGGCGGAGCACATCTCGACGCATCGTGTTTCTCGCGTTTCCGCAGGTTGCACTGCTCGATTTAACTGGGCCGTGGGAGGTTTTCTCCCTGGCGAACACGCTAAGAGGCGGCGAAGCGCCGCCATATGACTTGGAACTGGTGAGCGGCGACGGCTCCGCGACGATCCTCTCCGTCGGAGGGATCTCAATGGAAAGCCATCGAGCGGCAAGGAAGTGCCGCGGCGCGATCGACACTCTGATCGTTCCAGCCGCTGACTTGACTTGGGCCACGAAGTCGCCGGCCGGGCCATCAAAGGTGCTGCGACGCCTGGCGGGGCGGTCTCGCCGCATCGTGTCGATCTGTGCCGGGGCGTTTCTTCTTGCCGCCGCCGGCCTCTTGGACGGCAAGAAAGCAACAACGCATTGGCGTGGAGCCGAGGAGTTGTCTACACGCTTTCCTCAAGTCGATGTCCAAGCCGATTCGATTTTCGTCAAGGATGGAAATACTTATACGTCCGCCGGCGTAACGGCCGGCATCGACCTCGCGTTGGCTCTCGTGGAAGAAGACTTGGGGCGAGCGATGGCCCTCGACTGTGCCCGGCACCTTGTGGTTTTCATGCGTCGTCCAGGCGGCCAGTCTCAGTTCAGTGCCACGTTGGAATCACAACGCGTCGAACGAAACTCGATCAACGAACTGATTGCGTGGGCTGCAGACAACCCATCCAGTGATCTCTCCGTTGAAGCAATGTCCGAACGAGTCCATATGAGTCTGCGAAACTTCTCGCGAGTCTTTCGTCGTGAGGTCGGACAGACGCCCGCTGCGTTTGTCGAAAGACTGCGGGTCGAAGCGGTGCGTCGGCTGCTTGAAGAGACGGATCAATCACTCAATGCCATCGCGACGAGATGCGGCTTCGGCAGCGCAGATTCTATGAGGCGTTCATTCTATCGTGTCGTGAAAGTCGCCCCCAGTGACTACCGCCAGCGATTCTCCTAGTGGGCTGTCACTCCGAAACGTTGAGCGCCTGGCTTGGTCTCCGCGCCGTGTGCTGCGTTGCGCTTCCTCACCGTAGGCACCGCTACGTCTGCGTCAGCGCGCCTTGCACACGACGCGGAGTCACGGCGCCATGCACTCAACGTTCGTTCGTGACAGTCCACTAGTGAGTGCCCCCAAGGATCCGGTCCACGGCCGGTGAGAGACTTGCTGGGTTCACTGGGGCGCAGGCCGGTTGAAGGCTAGGCCGCATTTCTCACCTTGAGTGCGGAAACGGTTTCGGATGAGGCAGCTTTGCCTGGAGATGCGGCGCCTCAGCTCCAATGCCCGCGTCAGCTGGCCAGGCCCGACGTCTAGCGACCGATTCCGTGGTTTCGCAGCAGCCCTCCGAGGTCTCAAGGCGGCTTCGCAGACACCTCCTCCTTCGAGCGCCGAGAGTTCGCTCGTTGGACCGATCAAGCAATACGCATCGCCGGTGGTGGGAGACCGACCAACAGGCGCAGACGCTCAACGCAGCGCGCGAACACCTGTTGTGCTGGGTGATGATCGCTGAGCTCCACCCACAGGCGTCGTGTCGTCTTGCGCAGCCGCGCGCCGAGCTTGAGCAGCTTGCCTCGGATCGTCGAGCACCGAGCGTTCGCGAGCTCGGTGTCGCTCAAGCCCAGGCGACGCAGCTCGTTGAGCAGTGTGTAGGCCAGCGCCGAGAGCCACAGTCGGAGCTGGTTGACCTTCATCAAGCGGCCCGACGTGCGGGTGGCGAAGAGGTCGAGCTGCTGCTCCTTGATGCGGTTCTCCGCCTCGCCGCGGGCGCAGTACAAGGTTTCATACACCTCTCGGGCACCCCAGGCTTCAGGATCGAGCGAGGTCAGCACGAAGCGTGGATTCGGTCCATGCTCAGTGATCTCGGCTTTCCCGACGACGCGTCGTTCGCGGCTCCAACTCTGGAGCGTCCGGTATCGGAGATCCGTGAACACTCGCTCGGGCTCGCCGGACTCCGCGCAGAGCTCTTCGGCGTGCTGCAATGTCGGGTCGAGCAGGGTCTCCAATCGAGAGTTGCGCGCCAGACCGACGACATACTCGACCCCGTGCTCTTCGCACCAGCTCAGCAGAGCGTCGCGGGCAAAGCCGGAGTCTGCGCGCAGCAGAATCCGTGTCGCACCCCATCGCTCGCGAATCGACTCGACGAGTTGCTTCAAGACCTCGAGACTCCCTGCCGATGCGTCGATGTTCGCTCGGCGCAGGCGCGCACACAGAACGTGTCGACCACAGAAGACGTAGAGCGGCAGGTAGCAGTAGTGGCCGTAATAGCCGTGGAAGAAACGGCCTTCCTGACGACCGTGGAGGGGCGTGTCGGTCGCGTCGAAGTCCAACACGATCTGCTCGGGCACCGTGTCGAAACTATCGAGGAAACACTAGGATGCTAGGACGAGGCTCTTGTTTTTTGTTGACTTAAAGGGCTTGAAATCAATGACTTGCGGCACTTCAAGTCTCGGCTTGTTGATGGCGCTCCGAGCGATTAGGGTCCCGTTAGGGTCCATCTCAGAACACCGGTATTCTACGGATTCTAGCGAATCACGGCGAGCAAGTGCCAGGCCGGTCAGCCCCCTCGCGAGGGCTCGACCGCGGTTGTGGCTCGCTCGAGCGGCCAGCTTGGTTTAGGCGGCGTCGCTCGTTTTCGAAGTGTCGGACTCCTGTGGTCTGCATCCGAGCGCAGCCTCGACGAAGAGCCGGACCGAGTCCGAGACGTACTCGTAGAGATCGACGTCGAAGTCGGCGCCGTCGGCCTGGCGGCACTCTCCAACAGTCCAGCCGTGCTCGTCGCGGAATCGATCGGTCGTGCAGCCGATGGGCCTGCACGTCGTGACTGCCTCGACGCATAGACCCATCCGCTCGAGCAGAGCCTCGACGTCGGCGAGGACCTGGCGTGCTTCGGCGGCTACGAGGAAGTCGAAGGCGAGGCGCGCCAGTGCCTCCACTTGCGCCGGCGAGCTGGGGCGCTCGCCAGACGTGAAGTGATCGCCGTACTGCTGGGCGAGGGACTCGCGATCACCAGCCGGGAAGGCGGCGATTACGGCCTCATCGGTCGTCCAGCTCTCGAGCAGCGCCCAAGCTTCGTCGAGGTCTGAGATCTCGTCTCGCTCGAGCTGCCAGAGAGCTTCGGTCAATCGGCCGGCTGCGACTCTCTGGATCTCGGTCTCTACAGCGAGGGAGACATGGAACCGCGGTAGGCTCTCTCGGATGGTCGGCATAGATTGCTCCTATGGCGATTGTCGGGCTCGCCGGCGTTGACGCGCCGGCGAGCCGTCTGGGTTGTTCTGATCAGCTGGCGTCGAAGGTCTCGATCTCGGGGTTGAAGCTGCCCGCCGGAATGGGCTCCTCGACGTACAGCTCGATGTCCTCGCCGAGGTCGCCGACGTAGCGGTGGAGATCCATGTAGACCTTCTCCGCCTCGTTGCGGTACTCGAAGACGTTCCAGTCGCCCTCATCGCGCCCGGCGTTGTGCCGGAAGTGGCGGTAGCTCAATCCGGTCTTGATCGCGGAGACGGGCAGCTCTCGGTCTTCGAGTAGATCCTCGAGAACGTCGAGCACCTCGAGGGCGTGCCGCGCCGCGATCGAAGTGAGGCACAGAGAGGCCGTCCTCTCGATGGCGGCGGTAATCTCGCTCCAGGTCGTGATCTCTGGAGGGATGCCGAGATCATCCTCTTCCTCGTGGATGAGGTCGAGCAGTTCGTCAGTCGAGAGACCAATCGTCGCCGTACCGTCGTCGACGGACTCGTGGATGAGGTCGCGGGCCTCGTCGAGGGAGTCGCACTGCCCGTTCGCAAGAGCGTAGATGGCCACATCGAGGCGACCGGCTGCGTTGGTTCGGATCGCGTCGCGGGTGGCGTACGAGAGGCGGGGTAGACTGAGGTCGATGGTCGTCATAGTCACTCCTATGGCGGCTGTCAGGCTCGGCGGCGTTGCAGCGCCGTCGGGCCATCTTGGTGTCTGATTGTGCGGGAGACTCCTCGTGAGGCTCTCACTCAGTACAACACCTAAGCTATTGGTTTCATTCCACTTGTGGAGACTATTTCGACCCGTTCCAAGGATTTCTTTGGAGGCGCGAAAGCGGGTCCGAAGGTGCGCAGGAGGGGGGCGGGGGTCCAGAATCTGAGCGCGTCGCGGCCGAGGCAGGTGCAGGGCTGGCGGTGCCGCTGACGCCATCGAAATGGGGCTCAAGGTGGGTCGATTTCAGGGCTCTCCACCCCTATGTGGCCCCTGTCGGCCCTGGCATCAGGGCGGCAGGGCACCGCAGATCCCATAAGGCCCATGAAATCTGCACTTTGAGTGGCCGACTCCGCCCGAACGTCGATTGTTGAGCCGTCAGTCGACCACCAGTTTTGCGGGCTCGATCGGAGCATGAACCAAGTGCACCGCGTCGAACGCCAGTGGACAGCATCGGACGACTTTGCAGGTGAAACGTCCTTTTTGGCGTTTTGGATCGGGTTTTCAGACCCCAGTTTCGAAAGATAAGTCGTTTGTAATCAGTAGTTTAATTTGAACAATTTAATCCGTTCGATGCTAGGTCATTAGCACCCGGCGCTCGGCTCGGACGGATTACGCCTGCTTCTAAGGCGCAACCCCTTTTGAGTACTCAAAAAAATACGCATGGGACGTGGTGTTTCCGTGCACTCACTCTCAGCCGCGGAGCACCAAGACGCCATGGTGGAGTCGGGCAGCCTCGGTGAGCAGAGAGACCACCCAGCGGATTGTCGGAAACACCGGCTCGCGGTCGCCCTGCACTGCCATCGACGCCTCGAGTCCGACGAGGTCGACTCGTGCGAGCCTCTTCAAGAGGTCAGCAGCATCCGCGGGTGGGATTGCCGTTAGGGCGTTCCTCGATGGACGCTCTCTCCCCGGATCGAGAGCCTGCGGCGGTCGACTGCCCGCGCCAGCGAGGCCAAGTCGACAGAGTACGGACTGGACCGGCTCGAGATCGGCGCGCTCTCGGGCTTCGTTCCAAGCGACGAGAAAGCGCTCGACCTGGGCCGATGAGGTCGGCATGAAGAGCTGCGGGTCGTCGGGCCAGTCCTCAAAGAAGGTCAACCATCGGGCGCCGGCATCGAGCGCGTCTTCGACTGCGTCGAGACCACCCAAACGCCACGTGCACTCGAAGCTCGGCCAGTCAGCCAAGTAGTAGATCGTGGAATACGCCATCGCAATCGCGGCACCGCAAGAGGGCATGCCGAATCGACAGCCTAGCCCTTGAGTCGCTCAGCGCCGAGATCTCTTCCTCTGGCGTGCGTAAGGTCGTCCCAAGTAAAGAAGAGCACGCCAGAGGAGGAAGAATTTGACTTCGTCAGCCTGGTTGCGCACGCTGGTTGGTTGACAGGTCGATGGCATCGCGCAGAGTCGTGACTGCGGTCGGTCGGACTCGGAGCGGAACGATCCGCACGATGTCTGCGAGCAGTTGCCTCGCCTCCTTGAGGTGACGAGCCGTCGGCTCGAGCGCGCACAGGGTGTCGGCGAGGAGCACTACGCACTCGGCGAGATGCTCGAGCCAGGACCGCTCAGCGAAGACCGAGGCTGCCGACCGCAACAGATCCCATGCATCGTGCGGACGCCGCCGCAGCAGCGCCATCCAACCGCAAAGCCAATCGCGCACCGCACGAGCGGCTTGATCCGACACCGCGGGATCGTCGAGGAGCCCTCGCGAGGCGTCGAGCAGTCTGTCGGCCTCCTCGAGATCGTGGCGGCGCACGGCGAGCTGCAAGAGATCGCGGTAGATCTCGGAGCGGACGCGGAGGGCGTACCCGGCGGGCATGAGGTCGAGCGCCCGGTACAGGGTGACTTGTCCCGGCCGCACGGGCAGGCAGCGTGCTAGGAGAATCAAGAGATGCACCCGGCGGGCGACAGCATCCCGGGGTAAGCGTCTCGCCATCGCCCCGAGCAGCTCCGCGTGGTGCGAGGTGAGCTTCGATCGAATCGGCATCGACAGCTCGAGACGTCGCGACTGCACCTCGATCGACGGCGCTGCCGGCAGGCAGGCCTCGGCCGCGGTTCGCAGGCGACCTTCTTCGGCAGTGTCGCGTTGGGCCTGCGCGACGCGGGCACGAAAGAGCAGAGCCAACGCCTCGAGCTCGAGGCGCCAGTCGCGAGTCTCAGTGGTCGACGGTAGGGCTCGAATCCAAGCGTAGACACTCTCGAGCCAAGCGGCCGAGCCGTCGGCGAGGAAGCGGGCCCATGCGGCCTCAAGGGCGGCGGTCGTCAAGCCCAGGGGCTCGACCGCGCAGCGCTCGAGCGCTGCCGACAGGTCGAGCGTGGACCAGCCGGCGACCTCGATCTTGGTGTCGGGACTTTGAAACGCCCGGCATGCGCGCAGGACCAGGCCGAACGGATCGCCCGCCGCTCGCACGTCCTCCACCGTGCAGGGCGGCGAGGCCCGAACGATCCGCCAGGCGTTGGCGTCGAGCTGATCGAGCCGGCGAAGGTCTTCAGGTGGGACCGGCTCGTCCATCCAGGTCATGAGAGCCTCCTCAGAAGAAAAAAGGGCGGGCGGCGGCACCGGGAGTGGAAGGACCGCTCCGCCGCCCGCCGTCACGAATGCCCCCAACCGTGCGAGCCGCTCGAGAGACACCTCGGGCTCGATCGCTCACCGTGGCTCTCACATGCATCGGCCGGCTCGTCAGGGTCTCCGACGAGTCCGCCACGATCGGCGAGTGCGGGCCGAGATGACGCACGACCGGTGTTTCGAGATCCAGCGCACGCAGGCTTTTCTGCCGGGAAAGGAACCGGCTGGACGCGGCGAATCGGGTCGTCCTTACGCATCGGCGACCGATTCCATGGCCAGTGCCTCAGCGGTGCGTGCCTCGGCCAGCCAAGTCAACGCGGTCGCTGCCGGGCGCAAGAACCCGTCGAGCGTTTGGGCGACGCCATCGGCGACGTCAGGCGGCAAGTTCCCGTGCGCGCGCAAGCGCTCGAGGCGCCGGATCCAATGCTCGACTCCGCCAGCACACAAGCCCAACGCGTCGGGCCAGGCGGATTCGGTCGCGGACTCGATCGGGTCGTCGAGAATGGTGGTTTCGTCGTCGTCAGACTTCAGAGTCATCCAGTAGCCCCCCAAGAACACGGTCGGCGCTCGTCCGTTCGCCGTGTCGCGGCTCATTCACGGACGACCTCCGCAAACTCCGGCCAACAGATCTGCCGTATCGATCGCAGATCCTCGAAGCTGTCCGGACGTCTCAGCAGAGGCTCGAGGCGAGCCGCCAGATCCGGCGACAGCTCGAGGCTCTTGACACCGCAGGAGGCCGCGAGCGCATGACGCTTCATCCCTTCGAGGTCATCCAGTGAGGATGCAACGAGCGCAAGATCGAGCCGCAGCATCGAGCACTCGAACGGCCTCCCGACATCTGACATCCAATCCAAGGCCCGGGTGAGAAGTCGATGGGCGTATCGATCGATGGCCAGGCGAGCGAAGACCGTCCCCGAGAGCCAGAACAGCCACGCCTTCGCTCGACAGCGTGTGCGGGGAGCCCATCGCTTGCGAAGGCTCTTGAGCATCCCGCCGACGGATTGCAGGGTGCTCGAATCGGCGTCGAAGCGCACCAGGTCGTAGTCCATCGTGAGCGCCGCTTCGAGGAACAATGCGGACCCCCTTGTGCCGCCGGTCTCGACGAGAAGGAGCGCCGCACTGAAATCCTCGAGAGCGCTCTCGTTCAGAGCTTGCTGGCGGAGCATGCCGCGCAGGCTCAACGCCTCGTGCAGGATCCGAGGATGGTTCGGTGTGGCGAGTTCGATCGCCTCGCTCAGCATGCGCAGCGCGCGCGAGGGATCCCCACTAAGAAACACGGGGATCGCCTGCCGCTTGAGACGCTCGGCGAGAACATAGCCCTCGAGGCCTAGTTGCAGCAGCCGCCCAAGCGCCTCCTCGTCTTCTTCGACGAAGTCTCGATGCCCGATCTTCTGCGAGTAGTGATCGCGCAGAACGTGAGCCATCGCGAGTGCCGAACGTTTGGCGGTCTTGTGCGGATAGGACTCGGGGCTGTCGTCGAGGCGAACGCGCGAGACCAGGGCGGGCAGGTGCTCGGCAATGAGCGCAGCCTCGTCGGGCCGCGAGCGGCCCAAGTCATCGCAGCGAGCCATGAGCAGCTCGACGAACTGCCTCGACCAGTAGCGACAGTGTCGAAGCACCTTCCCCGCGTTCTGCGGAGTCACCAGGCGCAAACGCTCTCGCGCCTTCTTTTCCTCGGGTGTCAAACGAACCGCGGCTCCCATCGCACGCTCCCTCGGTCTCGGTCGGTTCGATCGTCTCAGGGGGATTCGGACTCGCCGAGGTAGGGCCCTTGATGCTCTAGAGACGAGCTTCACGACTCCACCTGACTCGCGGTCCACGGGTCGATCAACAGAGCGATGCACTGCCGAACGCGCTCGCGCTCTGCACCATCGGCCAGTACCACCAAGATCAATTCGCGCCCTTCGAATGCCGGCTCGACGTCGACACCGAACTCTCGGCCGACCGCGACGGCGAATCGCGCGTAAAGGTCCACGAGGCCGTCGCGCGGAAAGCTCATCGAGATGGTGGTGATCTCGTGATCCTCGAGCTTGTCGGCGGGGGTCGTCGAGTGGTCTGGCGGTGGGCTCCCAAGCCTGAGCGTCGCGGAGATCCGCGCCATCTGTCGGCGCGCGGGTACAAGGTACTCGTCGCGCAAGAGCGTCAGCTGACTCTCGAGGCGCGCGGGCAGGTTGAGCGGATCGCCGGTCTCGGTGGCGTAGAGCGGCTCGTCGTCGAAGCTCGGGACTGCATCGAGTTGCGCCGCGCTGCGCAGCGCCCACTGCGCCACGCGTCGCAGGTCGCCCGCGAGGCGCTCGGTGAGCGCACTCCGGTCGGCGGGCTTGTCGCGTCTTGTCGTCATGGGCGCATGCGGTAAACTCATGAGGCTACCCCTCGTGCATTGCACAAAAAGGGGGGCCGCGGTCGACGGTCGGCCGAATCGCCGCCCGCCGACCGCGGCGGGCTACGTCGGATCTCTCCGAGTTAGACATGGTGCCCAAAGCGCGCGGCTCGGCCGGAGTGGTTGTTTGGGTCCGGCGGTGATCCTCTGAAGCCCAGAGAGTCCGCCGTTTACAGCCGATCCGCGCGCTCTGAACAAGAGAAAGACTAGAATCAAAGCCCAATGAGTTCTATCGGGAAGCTAACTGCTTGGCGTTCTTCACCCTCTGCAGGTCAACCAATCCGATGCACCCTGTCAGGGTGAGAATCCGGCACAGGCTCGCCGTTGCACCCTATCCGGGTGCAAAGCCACTGGAGGGGAACCCGTGACGGTATCCCACGGATTGAGTGCCGATTATGCCTAGCATCGATGAGTTGATTCGGTTTTGGCTGAGCCGAAAGCTCAAGAAGAAGAGAAAGTCAGCCGCTCAGGTTAGCTCGGCACTTCGAGGCGATGGCGGCCGAAACTATCTTGGTCGGAAGATACGAGGAGATCAGAAGCTTACAACCGAAGATCTCACGAGCGTTGCTGAGTTCCTCGAGATCTCAACCGAAGAGTTCTCTGTAGACCTTGTCGCGACAGTCGCTCCGCAGAGGCTGGCAGATTCAGTGCTGCAGGCACCGATGCACTTGGCACCTTCGAGGTACTCAAAGATACTTCTTCAGCTGGCTGCTCCGAAACCGGACCCAGAGGCAACTAGGCTCCTGTCCGATGCAGTACCCGAGTACTACCGCGAGCCGATTCCTCGTCACCTCAACGTTCTCCCCTCGAGAACGGTGCACAAGCTACTTCAGCAGATCGACGAGCACCCAAAGGTCGCCTTCGAGCTTGCCAAAAAAGAGGTCTTGACGTCTGCGAGCAGTAGTCCAGGTGGAAAGCCTGAAGCCGTACTGGAGCATGCAAGTTTGCTGAACGCCTGGGCTGTAGCGGCACGCAGAGTCGGACGAGTCTCTCTTGCCGCTATCCTTACCGCGGAGGCTCTTGAGCTTCACGGGTCTGCCAATCTCTCGCGAACATACCCGCCACTTCTTCGAACTCTGATCGCGATTCTAGACGAGATTGGCGAGCAGGAATACGCGATGGCTGCGGCTCAGCACTGCATACTGCATTCTTGGTTCGCCGAGGACGGAGAGGGGGTCGCCAAGTCGGCTCTCGCGCTATCGCGAGTCCACCTCCGGGCAGGCGATTTCGAGCTTGCTATACGCGCCCTATCCAGCGAAGCTCTCGCCCCCGAGGGAACAAGATTCAGGGTCAATATCAACTTGGCTTACGCCTTCTTTCAACAAGGCAAGCTCAATGAGGCTCAATCTCTCCTGGACCAGATCGAGCCAGCTAGCAAGTACGAAACTCTGCACAAGATGCACCTGTCTGCCAAGCTGCTATCGAGAAGAGCCCCAGTTTCTGCAACACTTCAAGCCTACGAGGAACTGATTGAGGCTTCAGCTCATCACCTGCAACCCTCGTACAGGTTGATGCTGTTTCTTGAGCTGGTCCCGCTACTCCGTGAATATGGCCAAGTCTCCGCAATCAAGCTATTCGCGAGCCATTTCTTCGATGATCTCGAGAGGCTCGAACTGAATAGGGCTACGGAGGCGCTGCGCGAGGATGTACTCAACGCAGCGACCCACGGAATTCTAAGAGAGGGAATCGAGATCGACTATCAGAGAAGCCTCGTTCAAGACGTGTGATCTAGCCAGTCGGCTCGATTCCGCCCCCGAACTCGTCCTCTGGGGTCGAAGCTCCCGTACCCTCCAGGTCTGATTCTCCGGTCAGTGCTTCAATCAGGTCTTCTACCAGGCCCTCTACCAGGTCGACGACCTCATCGACGAGGCTGGCCTGAGACTGATCAGATGCGAAGACCGGAAAGGCGATCATCGCGACTGCCAACGCAGCCAGGAGAGGAAGACGAAGATCTCTCAGCATGGCGGGGCTCCTTTCGTCCTGCCACGGGCCAAGCGCCGAGACCACCCCCTTGGCGGCTCCGCCACCGGACCCAAACAACCATGCCCATTATCACCGATCGTCGGGTGAATGCCTGATTTCTTACTCAGTCGGAAAGTTCACAGTACGTATGGTCGGCCGGAGCGACTCAATCGCTTTGGTGGGCGAGCCTTCGACCACTGGGTGGCCGACAACCGCGATCCGCGATCCTCAAGACGCGACTCCTACCACTCATGACATGAGACCACCAGACTCAAAACTGTCGTAGAAGACCAGGTTCTCTGTGATCAACGGCCTTCTGAATGGTCGGTCCACACTTCGGGCCTTGTTTCGCGAGCTGCTTGGAGGAAGGCACTCCGCTCGTTCGCTCTTATCAATACGGGGTCGGAGCACGAGGACGCCTTCCCGAAGACAACCGCATGGCGGTCCGGAAGGGAGGAAAGAACGTCCGCGTAGTCTTCGCCTATATAGTTGGCAAGGAATCCCATCCCTGTTGCGTCGAAGACCCTCATGGCAAAAACAGTATTACACTGATTCAAGATTGTCTTCGTTACACTTGCCGTGCGCTGGGTTACGAGGAGACAGCCAAGGCCAAATTTTCGGCCCTGCAGAATTGCACGCGCAGTTCCGTTCGCAGCGGCCTTGTCCCCTTCGTAGGCAACTGCATTCCACTCAGGCACCAGAGAATGGGCCTCCTCGTAGACTAAGCAACAGCGCGCGTATTCAACCATTCCTTGCTTCTGAACGGCCTCGAGTGCCGCCTCAGAGAATATCCTAGTGATCTCTGCGGCGGTTAGCGTCGCCATACTCGCTTGGTCGTTGTAGGGTTTCGAGTCTTGCCGCCAAACCTCAAACATATTCGGGTTTATCGTTAGCATCCGGGCCGTCTCTGTAGGCTCAAGAAACCTCTCCACTAGTTCGTTGACGGCGCTTGCGAACTGCTGGATGGAACCTCCCGCTTCCACATTCCTCTGAACGTTGGTCTTGCCCGCGGTTCCTATTTCTTGTAGATGACGAACGACTCGCTCTTGGCGATCCGCATCGACGTATGGAGTGAGTTCGTTCTCGTACTCGTTGGTCAGGTCGATAACAATTACTCGGACATCGCCCAGAATAACCCTTTCAACAAGTTCGAGGGCAAGAAACGTCTTCCCAACTCCGAGAATACCGAGCACTGCTGTATTGTGCGTAACCAGATCACTCGTGGAGACTCGGACGGGGTACGATGTTCTTGGGAAGTAGCCAACTGCTCGCCCATCGGGTTCGGGGCCTTCGCCCTCAGATAGTCGGAAGACAGGCGTGTTCGGTTCTGGGACCCACTTCACGGGTTTGAATCCGCGAGAATCTTCGTCCCAGGTGCCTATCTTTCGGGCCTTCGCAAGTACGAAGCCCCGCGTACTCTTTCGCTCTAGAATGTCCTCCTTCGTAAAGCCATCGAGTAGCTGGTAAAGCACATCGGCGTGACCAATCTTTACCTGGAGGAGGCTACCTTCGCTGAGACCTCCAGTTCGAACCACCTCGACGTGAAGGGTCTTTGTGTCGGTGCCGGGAGCTACCAAGCCAATCAGCCGATAGCGATCTCGAAGCGCGCTCACTCCGCCTGCTTCGAGTGCACTAATCAAGTTGGCGTCCGAAATGCGCGCACACTCGTCACCTGCAATGATCGCCGAGGGAATCTTGCCCTTCAGTTCGGGAGATAGGTCCAACTGCAGTGCTTTCAGCCACAGGCCATCGGCTTTGCCTACGTAGTTGAGCGCCATAGCTACGTTGGGTATGCCGTCCTCGCCGGGTACTAGCAATGCCGTTCCCGGCTCGACGTCGGCCGTCCCCCTTTGGCGAATTGTCAACACGCCGGGAACGCTGTGGCCAATGACGGTCCCGAGGAACAGGCTTTCGCTTGAAACACCCCACACAGCACTCAGCCGGCTGACAATATCGACCAGCCAATCGAGTGGACGAGCGAACACAAGGACCGACCACCCTAAAGTCAGAAGTAGCGATTCTCGGGCGCTATTGCTGTGGAAGGCAACGATCGCAAAAAGAAAAGGTGGGAAAGAAACTATCCCTGGACGCCCCAAGGACGAACTCAGTAAGTAGCCGGTCTTCCCGGCGCGCTCCAGCACTTTGCCACTCGTTCGTCCGTAGAGGAGCATCGCCAATGCGGCTGAAGCGAGGATGCCAACTTCAAGTGCAAGGCATGCCCCCAAGACGGTTTCGGCTGTCGGACTAAGCTCGGTCTGGCCTGAAAGGCCGATGCCCAATATTCCGAGGGCCGCTAGTGCCGAGAATGAAAAGGCCTGGGCGGGCCTTACATGTGTGGGAGACTCCAAGAGCGCGCCTACAAGGAAAGCATATACACCGGAATACAACCAGAGTCCTCTACCATCGAACGGCGGAATCCAGACACCGAGCGCGACGAAGGACAAGACGCAGAGCAACACCAGGTAGGCAAGAAGCAGGATGAACCGTAGCCGCTGTGGAATGAGTCGCGTCATTTTCAGTACTGAATCGGAATCTTGAGGAGGCTTGGCCAGTAGCGTTTCAACATACAGCCCTTTTTTAGAGAACGGCTCGCGGCTGCGCGCCAGCGCTGCGCAGTGCGTCTCGAGCCGCCGGGTCCGGCGGGCCCTCCTTTGGGGCATGCCAATTCGTGCGCATCTCCATCAAGCTCCAAGATCACAAGAGGACTTCATTGAGCCAGCCTCTAATTGTTTGATAGTCACTCAACTTCAGCCGGTGTTTTTCCGTTTTCTGGTAGTCCGCGGCACCACGCGTGAAATGAGATGAAGTAACCAGCATTGCCCCTGTCGCCCGCGAGTGTTCAAGTACTCCGTGAAGGGATCTAATCAGTTCAACACCGACCTTTCGTGGAGGCACGTAACGCTTACACTCCACCAAAAACACTAGCTCACCCAACGATTCGTTCTTCGCAGCTACCAAATCAAACCCGCCGTCGGCTGTTGGCGGTGTAAGCTCCACATGATAGCCCATCTTCTCAAGTATCTCAGCCACGAGTTCCTCGAATCGTCGCGGGCTAATCTGTCGAAGTAGATCTGGCTCTGCTTCAGCACGGCGAATGAGTTCGGCATCGATCTCGAGTAGCGACTCGACAACCACGCGAGGCGGCTCATTACCAGGACTGAGGGGTCGACCGTCTGGGCCTATAAGACCCGGGAGCGAGAACTCCGGTTCGTCCTCAAGCAAGCGCTTCGCAGCCGTAACTTCTTTCCAACCGTCAAGCATCTTGCTTACATCGGCCGAGAAGTCGGTCTTCGCAAGGACCACGTCGGCTCCCAACTGCCTAGCGCGCTCAGCAGAATCTCCGGCGAAGGCCGAATATGCCACAACGAAGGACCCGACGCCGGAGCTCTTTAGATTTTTTAGGGCGCCAAGAACGCCGAACTCGTTATCGGGGCCAAGCGTCAGATCCATTACAACCATGTCAAAGTTTTGTGACTTGGCGAACTCAGCGACGCCCTCTGGTGAGTGCATCCTTATCGGGGACATTCCCGCTTCTCGGAGTCTTGTGCTGAGTAGGTCTGAGGTCCACGCATCATCCTCCACGATCAAGACAGTTGCGGGCAACTCCGGTGGCCGGCGATCATGATGCACTGCGACGCTCCTTGTCTCGTCTCAAGACACTCACTTTAAGTCTATGTCGCCGAACGTGTGGCTCCTCAGCGACCTTCGAAGCGCTTTGCGCGAGAAGGTTCGCTGGAGGAGCATGTTCAGCGCCAACTAGTCATGAAACACTTTGGCAGCAAAGCCGCTCCGCGCATTGCTAATCAGATTGCCGCGGAATGCCATCAGTTGATCTCTTCTCGAAGACTGTTAAAGAGAAACTCAAGTTCAAGGCCCTCAACGATGGCAGTCCCGTCGGCAGCTATAGCTCCAGGGCTGCCGTCGCCTCCGGCTGCCCCGGCGTCGCCCCGGTCTCCATCCTTCTTGCCTCCTTCGCAATGGCCGTCGCCTCCTCCGCGCTTGCCACCGCGGCCGCCGTCACCGCCTGCGCCACCACTACCAGGTATGCCTGGTTCTCCAGCCGGTCCGACGAACGAGTACTGAGCCTCTGACAACGGCTCGCCGATTGTGTAGATGAAGAGGTTACCGCCAGCGCCGGCAGGACCACCGTCTCCTCCACGCCCTCCCGGGTAACCCTTGCCACCCTTCTTGCCATTCTCGCCGCCAGATCTACAATCAAAGGCGTTGGACTTCCCTTTCGCACCATCGGGCCCTTTCGGTCCAGTCTCACCTTTATTGCCGTCGCCACCAACCCCACCATTCTGTCCAGGAAGCTCAACCGTTAGGAACCCTTCCAAGTCCTGGACAATATGGATTGAAACAGTCCCTCCATCGTCTCCCCTTCCGCCGGCCCCCCCATGGCCACCTTGGGTGGTTGCACTTTGCCCTTCAGCGCCTTCGCGGTTGTCTTCGAGGAATGACACAACCTGGCCCTGACCAGACTTTAGACGATTCACGATAAGCACAAGAGTGTGGCCGTTCGTTATTATTCGGCCTCCTCCACTGAGATCGAGTTCATCAAGAGCCATCAGGAACTTACGATTCAGAGTGGGATCCGGAGGAGCGAGCGTGATGTCGCCGTTGACTTCCCATCGGCCCCCTTCCGCGAGTCGCGTATTAAACTCTTTCGCGTTGAGTGGAACGGGATCTCTGATCGACTGTGGAAGTTGGTCGTAGGCCAAATCAAATCCAGAAATTCGCTGGGCATCTACTCCGCCCGGTCCCAAGAGAAGCAACGATGCCAGGCAGATACTGAGTTTGAGAATCTTCATTCGGAGACCTCCTTCATGGTTATTGCTTTCTAGTCTCGCCGCCCGAGAGGCAGAAGCGAATCTACGCGGCTGGTCGTCATTCACAGTTGCAAGTTGAGTCTTGGAGAGACTAGGCCCCGTGGCCGTAGGCGCTGAACCCGTATGGGATGTATCCGAAACCTCACGAGACCTTCTCCACATCCGCCAACGGCTCAGCAGGTTTCGGATACATCCAGGTTGAACGAAGCCGCGGGCGACGCCGACCCCGCTATGGGAGTTTCAATACCCTTCAGCTGCGGAAAACGACCGCCAGCCAAGTCACTCAGGCGCCACATAGGGCAGAGACGATGCGAGGTGGGCCGCTTCAGAGTACCTGATCGACCTGGAGCGAGTCGTTGTGCGCAAGAGTATAGACCATGATCCCACCCGCGGGCACACCTCTCCTGTGCTCGCGGCACGCGAGACGACGAAGACGCGGCGCAACGCAATCGCCTCATGGCGGCGCTCGCGGGTTCGGCCGGGGATGGCGCGGCAAGACCTCGAGCAGCTCGAGATTGGTCGAGGCATAGTGAGGGCATGCCAGTTCCTCGGTCCGCGGACTCTCGGTCGCCTGCTCGACGGCGGCCTCGACCTCCTACTGTCAAGCGACACCTACCTTTACGAGATAGGCGACTGACCGGCCAACCCTAAATCGGCCCAGTCTCTCATTACTGCCGGGCCGATCTAGGGTTGGCAGGTCAACCGGCGAATACATCCAGGAGAAAACGTTGCGAATTCGTCCTACGGATCCATTGACCTCTACATGCTGACGACTCAGGGTGGATCTAGCGACCGATTGAACGATTAGCAGCGGCGTAGCCAAGCGCTTGATCCTTGGTTTCGGTGTCGTGTGTGCCTGCTTATCTCTCAATAGGCACATCACGAAATTTGAATGAGTATTCGTAGAATCGGAGAGCGAAGTTGATTTCCAGAACTGCGACCCTCGCTGCATCCGCGGGTACGTTTCTGAACAAGAACGAAGCGGATATCGGAATTCCTGTTATCAGTGTTTTGTTGACACGGATATGATCTACATACTCTCCAAGTTGAGCTGACTCCGCATAGTGCTCGCCACCAATATTGTCGAAGAGTTTCGTTGTGTAGAATTTAGTCTTTCCGAACAGACTTAGGGTCCGGTCATCTCCCATATTTGTTATTGTCAATTCGCACTCCACTATGCCACTCCCTGCGAAACAGCCATGAAGATCGAACAGAAAATCATTTGCTCGGTGTGAGTTGATCACCTCACCGTTGTTGTCCGGCGCTTTTGGCGGGGTCCCACCCGTAGCTTGTTCGCCTGCCTCAGAACTCTTATTGCGGGCGTCTTGAGTCCGGCTTGGGTTCGTGGACTCTGGTACCGCACGATGGCGCTCCTCTTCTAAACTCGAACGCATATTCTCGAGCCCTTCAACTCGCTTCTGAAGAGCATTTAGACGATCCTGGCTCTGCTGCGACTGATACCAAACGCCTATTCCAATGCTGAAGGAAATAACAGTAATCAAGGATGCGCACCCAGCTACCCAGCCAAGGAGAGCCTTTCTGAGTCCAACATCAGCCGTCACCTTGCCCACCTCCTCTTAAACACTGAATTGCGGAATGCGGTGCCAGTTGTTTAGGACGCGACTCCTGCCACCTCACCTTTTGGCCCAAGCTTCTTAGTCCCTCTGGCTTGCTCGCGCGTGACGATCCCTGTACGGGTTCACATCTGTTTGCCATAGCCACTGCCTAACGCTATCCCGGCTCGGGACTGCCAGGAGAATCGACCTCTCGCGAGTTCGATCCCGTGCCGAGGCACGTAGTCGCATTGTCCGGCCCGCTCTTCATTCAGGGCCGTAAGCTCACCCGGCGGTACGGGTAGTCCCTGCTCAAGGGATCGGAGATCAAGCCTGGTAGATTGAGGGACAACTCCTTTCATCAAATAAGCGGCATCATGCCGCACTAACGCCGCGCGGCTGAGCGCCGGCGCCGCGCCGCGCCGTGCGTCTCGAGCCGTTGGGTTAGGCGGCCCGTGTGTCTATATGCGCCGCCTCTCTGCGAGACGGCGATAGTGTTCGCCGAGAACAGTGAGCCTGCATGCCTTGCTCTGCATTGCAGCATGCCACATATGCGGGGCGTCCACGGGCACTACCAAATTGAGGCGGTTGTACCTCTGAAGGATAGCGAACTTCCTGGTATTTTCAGGAACCGGCGCAGGCATACCCGCATCACGGCCCCTCAACTCCGGCTCGAACGTGGGGTCCAATTGAAACTCGGCGCCGGATGCCGTGAAGAACTCCGTGAGGCGCCGCAAATCTTCAAGTTCGATCGGAGGCGGCACTTTCCGCAGGGACACGAACTGCCTCACGTTCGTCTTGAATACTGGGCGTTGCTCCCATGCGCCGAGCGACTGATCAACATGTGCATACACACTTCCTGGGGTAATGTCACCGGTTAAACTGGCGGCACCACCATGCAATGCGTCAACGAGGAGGGTCGTGAATAGCCCACCCCCATTCTCCTCCGCCGCGTACTGGTCAGCCGTCGATGCAGTCAGGACGGTCAATCCCTCTGACAGGGTGGCGAGGTTTCCTGATTCTGGAGGGGTTCCAGCGATCCCTGAGTGGCAGCTATCGAGAATGACAATCTTGTTCCGGGCTGGTGACGCGTTTGCCATAGTCAGCACCTCGGTGAGAGACAGGCCCTCGTCACCGCGACTAGAGTCAGTTCCCAACAAATAGCCGCCTGTTGCTTCGAGGTGACCGTGCCCGGCGAAATAAAGAAGCGCGACTTCAGCCTGAGCCTTGAATAGATCGGTGACTCGATCCTTGAGGTCGTGTCGATTCACCCGGTCGCTGGGCCCGGTTCCCGTGAGAAGTCTACAGTCGAAATTGACAGATCCATCACCGTGACGTTCCAAAACGGTTTGAACAGCGTGCGCGTCGTCAACACAGCCGAAGAGGGGGCGGCCGTGCTCGTAATAGTTGATGCCGACTATGAGTGCGATTCGCATTACGCCCTCCGAGATCTACAGGCTGTCGATAAAACTCTTGATGGCGTCCCAAGTCCAATCCACGGTTCTGACGCCGGCCAAGTCCGTCCTGTCATCCTTGTACGCCCAGATACCGAGAATGCGCTTCTTCTCTTCGCGCGCGCAGGCGATCTCCCACTTCTGCCCGCTGGACGAAAGAGAGTTCCTGCTGATCAGGGCGATGACTCCATGCGATCGGCGAATGCGAGTACGAACGCGCTGCTTCCACTCGGAGCTGTAGGCTTTCTTGACGGACATGTCGATGTACTTAAACGGCGACTTCGTGTTGAGAGACTGCCCTTTCAGGAAGTCCCTTTGCCTCTCGTCCTCAATCGCAAAGGCGACGAAGATCACTTTCTTTTCTGCCATGCTATCTCCTTTGTTGAGTCTTGCAGTCCGCTCGAAGGCTGCGAAACGCCTATATTACCCTTTCGTGACGACTCCCCTTCGAGTCGCTTGAAGATCTGCCACCATCGAGTCGAGTACCTGTCCGCCACCCCATCTGCGAGGTCCGGCGAACCCAAGCCGAGACTGGCTCTCAGCGAGCCAGCAATGACTCCAACTGGAAAGCCTCGCTTTCTACCTGCGTAGTGATTCGGGCGGAGCTTAGACATAATCTCCGCCGCCGACTCCACTTCGGTCGAATTCGGCGTCAGTGCAAGTATGTCGCGTCGAAGCCGGGCCTCAAGCCTGATCGGCCTTCCTTCACCGTCATCGTGGCGACTCGAAGGAGAGTAAGTCCTCGCCGTGCCCCGTCTTGACACGCCCAGCGAGCATCGTCCGCATCGGTCGTCAGTCCGGGAGCGCGACTTCGCCGGGGTGAGCGATCGCATGGTGCACCGCGGCGCGCAGGTAGGCCCGAGGCTCCAAGCCACGGAGCTTCGCCGTCTCGATCAGCGAGTAGAGGATCGCGGCGACCTTCGCTCCACGTTGGGAGCGATTGCCGTAGAAATTC
>JBCCVZ010000018.1:0-187160 GCA_039194425.1 Acidobacteriota bacterium
ACGAAGCGCACGTAGACCGGGTCGATCGTTTCCGTCCACGCCGCGGTCGTGGCGCTCTCGAAGTCGTCGGTGAAGATCGGTTCCGCGCCGCGTGGCGCCTCCGCCACCGAGCTCGGACCGAGCAGCATCCAGGCGACCACGGCGAGCCCAAGGCCGACACGAGTCATGGCGAACCCCCTCCACAGGGACGAACACAGTCTCTCTCGATTTCGATCGAGCCTACCCCGGCTCGACACGCGTCGTCGACTGTGAGTCAGAGGCCTGCGAGCAAGAGGCCGTCGACGGCCCATGTGGCGGCACGGTGGGCGATGCAGCGCGGCGGCGGCCGATCTCGTAGACTCGACGCATGAATCGACACGATTCGCGCTCGCCCGACGACCTCTCGAGCCAGGAGTGGCGCGCCCTGGTCGACTCGGTTTTTCGTCCCGGCCCTGCCGACCGCCGTCTGCTGCTGCTCACCGACCTACCGGACCCGGAGGGCGGGCGGCGCCCAGATCACCCGGCCTGGCGCGCGCGGCGATCCATGGTCGCCGCCTGGGCCGAGCGGCTGGCGTCGGCGTTCGGGGCCGGCGACGAGGACGACCGGCTCGAGGTCGTGCTCGGGGTGTATCGCAACGTCGGCACCAACAACGCCGACCTGCCGGCGCGAGCCTGGCGCGTCGACCCCGCTTCGCTGGCCTCGAGCAACCTCGCCCATGGGGGGCTGCTCGACGACGCCGCGGCCGTCGACCTGCACGAGCTGCTGGAGTCGGCCGACCTGGTGCTGGCGCCGACCGAGCTCTCGACCACCGCTCCGTTGAAGCTCCTGGCCCCACGGCTCGGCTTTCGCGCCGCCACCATGCCCGGCTTCCGCCGCGACATGCTCCCCGCGCTGCGCCTCGACTACGACGAGGTCGACCGACGCGTACGGCGGCTCGCCGCTCTGCTCACCGCCGCCGATCGCGCCGAGCTCGCGTTCGATGCCGACGGCCTCGAGTGCCGGCTCACGCTCGACTTGCGCGGCCGCTCGGCCCACGCCTCCGGTGGCCTGGTGCGCGAGGTCGGCCAGGCCGGCAACTTACCGTCGGGCGAGGCCTACATCGTGCCCTACGAAGGTGAGCGGCCGGGCGAGCCGAGCCGCAGCGCCGGCACGATGCCAGTCGAGCTCGACGGCGAGCTCTTGCTCTACACCATCGAGCAGAATCGCGCCGTGGCGGTGCGCTCTCGGGGGCTCGCGGACGGCGGCGAGGGTCCGCGTCTCGACTCCGAGCGCAACCGCCTGCGCGCCGAGCCCGCCTACGCCAACCTCGCCGAGCTCGGCCTCGGCGTCCTCGGCCCGATGGGAGTCGAGCCGATCGGCGTCGTCCTGCTCGACGAAAAGCTCGGCCTGCACATCGCGTTCGGCCGCAGCGACCACTTCGGCGGCACGGTCGGCGCCGCCGACTTCACCTCGCCAGACACCGTCGTGCACATCGACCGCGTCTACCTGCCGAGCCTGCAGCCGCGCGTGACGGTGCGCGCGGTCGATCTGGTCGATGCCGACGGCACGCGCCGGGAGCTGATGCGCGACGGAGAGTACGTCGTCGCGCTCGATCTGTGACCGGTGTTCGACCGGCGCGGCTCGCGACCGGTCCTCTGAGTCAGACGTCGGCTGCGTCAGACGTCGGCGTCGGGCAGGCCTTCGCCGCCCATCATCAGCAGCCCCGCCTCGAGCGCGAAGCGCACCAGGTCGGCACGGCTGTTGAAGTTGAGCTTCTCCGACACACGGTACCGATAGGTCTCGATGCTCTTGACGCTGATGCCGATGCGCTCGGCGATCTCGCGGTTGGTCCAGCCGTAGGCGACGGCGCGAAGCACCTCGCTCTCGCGCTTCGAGAGCATGTCGAGCTTTTCCTGGATCTCCGGATTGATCGGCACGCCCTGCTCGGCCGCCGGATCGATCGGCAAACCGCCGGTCGGCACGTCCATATACCCGCGGCCCGCGTGCATCTTGCGAATCACTGTCAACACTTCGGGGCGCGCGCTGCGCTGCACCACGTAGCCGAGAGATCCGATCGCCAGCACCGTCCGGAGCAGCGTGATCTCTTCGTGCATGGCGAGCACGACGACTCGGATGTTCGGCCGCACGTCGGCGATCTGCTCGAGCGCTCGAAGCCCGGCACCAGGAAGAGAAAGGTCGAGAACGACCACGTCCGGTCCGAGGCGGCATGCTTCGGTCACCACCAGCTCGCCCTTGGTCACGCGGCCGATCAACTCCATGTCTTCCTGGGCGTTGACGAGCTCGGAGAGCTGGCCTTCATCGTGCTCGTCAGCGAGCAATACGCGGATCTTGCGACTCATGAAATCTCGTTCCTCCTGCAGCAGGAGCTGTCGAAAAACTGCCAGGATGGCGTCCGGAGCGACCAGGCTGCGGGTCTCGGACCAAGGGACAGGTGAGGCACGACCGCGGCGAAAACCGAGACAGGGCTTTCCGATCCACGGCCGAGGCGTTATTAGATCATATTGGCCGAAGTCCCCGGAATGGATCCGGCTTCGCGCCGAGACGACTGTGGGAATCCATCACAGCGGACGCTCGCGGTGGACGAACAGATCGTCTCTTGCCAGCCTTCCGCGCGCGGCTCTACAATCGCCGCCTCTCTCCGTGTTTCCTCAACGGCCGCGCGAACCGGCCAGCCGACAGGATGATCCATTGATGACGACTGCGAACGCCGCGAGCGCGCCGAAGCAGCGACCCCGACGCGTCGTGGTCGCGCTCGGCGGAAACGCCATCACCCGCCCGGGCGACGACGGCAGCGTGCGCCAGGACTACCTGAATCTGCGTCGCAGCCTCGGCAGCATCGTCAATCTGGTGCGCGGCGGCCGGCAGGTGCTGGTGACCCACGGTAACGGACCACAGGTCGGCAACCAGATGATCCGCAACGAGCTGGCGCGCGGCCAGGCCCCGGATCTACCGCTCGACGTGATGGTCGCCGACCTGCAGGGCGGTCTCGGCTACATGATCGGCCGCGTCCTGCGCAACCATTTCCTGCGCCAGGGCATCGTCCAGCCGGTGTGCTCGCTGCTCACCGAGGTGGTGGTCGACGCCGACGACCCGGCGCTCGATGAGCCGAGCAAGTTCGTCGGCCCCTTCTTCACCGAAGACGAGGTCGAGCTGCTGCGCAGCGAGCGGGGCTGGATCATGAAGCACGACAGGGGCCGCGGCTGGCGCCGGGTCGTGCCGTCGCCGGACCCGCTGTCGGTCGTCCAGCACGATCTGATCCGCATGTTGGTCGAGAGCGGCGCCCTGGTGATCGTCACCGGCGGCGGCGGCATTCCCGTGCTGAGAACGGCGGACGGCCTGCTCGAGGGAGTCGAGGGCGTGATCGACAAAGATCTCGCGTCGGCGGTGCTGGCGCGCGAGGTCGACGCCGACGAGCTCTACATCCTCACCGCGGTCGAGCAGGTGATGCTCGGCTTCGGCACGCCCGACGAGCGTCCGATCGAGTCGATGTCGGTCGACGAGGCACGGCGCCTTCTCTCGGCGGGCGAGTTTCCGGCCGGCAGCATGGGCCCGAAGATCGACGCCGTCTGCCGCTTCGTCGAGGCGACCGGTGGCCGCGCCCTGATCACCGACGTCTTCACCCTCGACGCCGCGCTCGCCGGCCGCACCGGGACCTGGATCACGCCCTGAGCCGCGGCCGCGCCCCTGCGAGTCTCGGCACCCGTCCGCCCCTCGTGTAGACTCGAGTCACCGTCGGCGACCGCCATTCGTTTCGCCGCCCCGCACTGACTCCGCCCCATGCTCGCCACCGCCCTCCAGACGACGACACCGGCCGACAGCGGCGCGTTCGCCCTGCTCTTGGTCTATGTCGGGCTCGCCCTGGTCGTCTCGTTCACCTGCTCGATTCTCGAAGCCGCGCTCCTCTCGGTCCGCAGCGCCGAGCTCGAGGACCGCAAGGCCCAGGGCTCGAAGGGCGCCGCCCGTCTTCTGATGCTCAAGCGCGAGCGCCTCGACGACACGATCAGCTCGATCCTGATCCTCAACACGCTAGCGCACACATTCGGCGTCGCCGGTGCCGGCATCCAGGCGCAGAAAGTGTGGCCCGAGGGCAGCTGGATGCTCGCCTCGTTCCCGATCGTGCTGACGGTGCTGATCCTGGTGCTCACCGAGATCATCCCGAAGACGCTCGGCGCGGCGTATGCGGGGCGTATCGTCACGCCAGTCGCGATGGTGACCTCGGCGCTGGTGTGGTCGATGAAGCCGGTGCTCTTCCTCACCAACTTCATCACTCGCCTGTTCGCCAAGAACGAAGAGACCAAGATCTCGCGCGGCGAGCTCGCAGCCATGGTGGCGATGGCGGCGCGCACCGGCACGCTCGAGCAGCCCGACTCGCGCCTGGTGTCGAATGTCCTGCGATACCACGAGATCCGCGTCCAGGACGTGATGACGCCGCGCACCGTGGTCGCCATGATGCCGGCGGAGGCGACCGTCGCCGAGCTGCTCGAGAACCCCGAGGCGCGCCCCTTCTCCCGGGTGCCGATTTACCAGTCGAATCGCGACGAGGTGATCGGCTACGTGTTGCAGCGACAGGTCTTGGGCGCCCTGGCGCGCGGCAACGCGACGCGGGACACAACGCTTTCGACCTTCCGACGCCCGGCCCTCTTCCTGCCCGAGACGACGCCGGCCAACTCCGCCCTGCGCAAGCTCACCGGCGGCCATGAGCACATGGCGCTGGCCGCCGACGAGTACGGCGGCATCAGCGGCCTGGTGACGCTCGAGGACCTGATGGAAACGGTGCTCGGCGTCGAGATCCTCGACGAGTCGGACCGTGTCGCCGATCTGCGCGTCGAGGCCGCGCGCCTGCGCGAGCGTCGCCTCGACCAGGCGCGGCGCGAGCGCGGCGCCGAGATCGACACGGAGCTGCAGCCGATGTCCGCGTCCGCGGACGCAACCTCGGCGAACGAGACCGCGGCGGACGAGGCTCCCGCAGACGACTCCGAGCCAGGCGAGGCCTCCTCCCGACCGGGCTCCACCGAGTGAGCCGCGCGCGCTGGCCGCGGGAAACCGCGCCGGCCTCCGCCGCCTCGTCTTCCGCTGCCTCGTCTTCCCCTGCAGTGTCGTTCGCTACAGTGCCATTCGCTGCAGCGTCGTTCGCTGCAGTGTGCATCGCCGCGGCCTTCGTTCTGCTGCCGTCGGGCCTCGGACAGCCGGGGCTGCCGATCACTCTGCGGGCCGACGAGGCGAGCTGGTACCTGGCGGCGCTGAGCCTGGCGCACGACGGTGACCTCCGCGTCGAAGAACGTGATCTCGAGCGGCTGTTCGAGGAGTACGCCTACGCCCAGGAGCTCGAGCTGCGCCTGGTCGGGCAAGACGGCTGGTCACGCGTCGCGGTCGACGTGCCGGCGCTCTACCCCCTCCTCGGCGCCCCCTTCGTCCGCCTTCTTGCGTCCGACGGCCTGCGTATGCTCCACGCCGCGCTCTTCGTGCTGCTGGTCGCCTGCGCCGCGCGCCTGCTCTTGCCACGCCGCGACGCGCCGTCCGGGGCGGGCGTCGCGACGGTTCTCGCCGCCGCCTTCCTGGCCACCAGCGCCGTCGCCCTCCACGTCTTCTGGCTGCGACCGACGCTGGTCGCGGCCGCTCTCGCCGGGGTCGCGCTCGCCCTCCGCCCGCCGCGCCCCGAAGCCGCTGCGCACGAGACGGACGACGCCTTGGACGACTCGATCACGACCGCTCTGATTTCGGGCCTCGCGCTCGGCCTGGCGGGCGGTCTCGAGCCGTGGACCCTCGTGCTCGGCCCGGCCTTGCTGGCGGTCCGCGGACGCCGCGCGACCTGGCTCGGCGGCCTCGCCGTGGCGCTTCTCGCCGCGCTCGCGGTGCACCAGGCGAGCGCACCGCCGACCGACGCGGAGCACGCCGTCTTCCGTGTCTCTGCACCGTCGGAGCGACCGTGGCTCGATGCCGACGCGGCACCGCTGGACGAAGGTCCCGGCGTCCTCGGACGCCGCGCCGAGCATGGCGCTCTCGACCTCGTGTACGCGCTGATCGAGCGCCGGACCGGCCTGCTCCCCTACTTCCCGTGGCTGCTCGTCCTGCTGCCCGGTTTGCTACGCCCGGCAGCGCGTCGCCGCTGGCGCAGCGCCCCGTTCGTGTTTCTCGCTCTCGGCCTCGTCGTCGCAGTCTTCGCGCGTCCGTTCGTGCCCTCACCCGTCGACGGCGCGCTACCCGGCGATCCGCGCCTGGTGGCGCTGGCACCGGCCTGGCTGGCGCTGGTCGGCGGCGTCGGCCTACCGTCACTGGCGGCGAGCCTCGTCGGCGTGCTGCTCGGTGCCCTGCTGCTGACGCCGGCGTTGTTCACGCCATTCCTGGCGCCGGTGCCCGACGCCGCCACCCACCACTACGCGCGCGGCCTGCTGTGGCGCCACCTGCCGCTCGACCCCGGCCACGTCGGGCGAGCGAGGCTGTTCATCGCGGAGGACGTCGGCCCGGGCACCGAGAGCTGGCGCCTGTGGCGACCCGGCGGACAGACCTCGATGCGCACCGACCAGGTGTGGACCCTCGGCGGCGAGCGGGTGGAGCTCTACCTCGACTTGCCGCGGTCGATCGACAGCGGCCTCTTTCAGGTCGGCAGCTACGCCGCGCCGAATCAGCTCACCCTCCGCGCCGGCCGGGCGCGTCATCGGCTGTCGATCGACGAGGCCCCCGCCACTGGCTGGTTCACTCTGCTCGCGCTCGAGCCCGGCGACGGCCGCATGCTGCACGGCGAGGACGGCTCGGAGCGCGTCGTCTACCGCCTCGTGCTCCGCAGCGCGCGCGGCGCCAAACCTGTGTGGCGAGAGCTGGTGCCGAACAGCGACTACGTCGGCGGCACACTCGCCTACTTCGGCTCGTCGCGGCACCTCGAGCGCGATGTATACGGCGTCGAGTGGCTCGGCTGCGGCCTGCCGCCGCGGCTCGCGCGCGGCGAAGAAACGCTCGCTCTCGGCCGGGTCCGCAACACCTCGCCCGAACCGTGGAACCATCGCGGCGCGGTCCGGGTGCGCCTGGCGCATCGTTGGCACGACGCCGGCTCGAACACCGCGACCGACGGCATCGCCGCCGACGGCCGCCGCGCCGACCTGCCGGCGCCCCTCGCCCCGGGCGACGACGTCGTCGCCTGGCTGCCGCTGCGCGCCCCCGACCGGCCCGGCCGCTACACGGTTGTGTTCGAGCCGCTCTACGAGAACGTCGCCTGGTTCAGCGATCGCGCGCCGCCCGCCGCGGTCACTTGCCGCGCCGACGTCCTGGTTGTCGACTGACGGCCGTCACGCGCGCAGGCGTGACACCACCAACCCGGCGGCAAGTAGCGCCAGAGCGAAGACCAGCAGGCCGTCGAGCGGCAGCATCGGCACGTCGATGGCGAACTGTGGACCGGCCACCGGGCGCACGAAGAGCGCGCGGTGGTTCTGGAAGATCGGGTCGCCGGTCTCGAGCACGCTCTCCCAGTCGTCTGCGCGGTCGTCGCGGAACCAAGCCTCGTTCACGGGGCTGCTCGAGCTGGTGTCGGTGCAGACGAAGAAGAATCGATCGATCGTCGCGTCCCAGCGCACGCCGATGTAGACGCGCCCGTTCGGCATCGTCACCGGCGTCTCGACTTCGGTGAAGGCGGCGGCCGGGACCCCCTCGCCGAGATCGTCGATGCGGCCCGGAAAGGCGGCGAAGGGCTCGTCTTCCGGCTGCCCTGCGTTGTCGCGGTAGAACACCACCTCGAAGTCGATGCTCGGGTCGTCCATGTTCGTCCGCAGCCAGCAGACGCAGACCGACTGCGCGATCGGCCCCGAAAAGTCGGTCGTCGTATAGGTCTGCAGGTACTCCCCCACCAGCACCGACGGCACCCAGCCGTAGCCGGTCTCGACCGTGCCGTCGTCCTTGATCACGCCCTCGGGGCAGTCGTCGAAGCCGACCGACGCGTCGCCGGCGATCGGCACTTCAACTCGCTCGACGAGAGCTTCGTCCGAGCCGAAGACCGGCGTGTCGGCGGAAGCCGTCGCGTCGAGACACGGGAGGTCGAAGAGCAAGTCGGCGGTGAGCAGGAGCGAGAACAGAAGGGCGAGCCGAGCGATCGAACGCATGGAGTCTCCTGGGGGGTACATGTCGCCATCCTAGCCGATCGACGGGTGATCGACGGTCTGTTCGTCGGAGCGCCAGATCTCGACCAGACGATCGACCTTGGCGAGCAGCTCGGCGCGCAGGCGGCGCAGCGCATCGACGCCGCGGTCGCCCAACACACCGCGCAGCACCAGGAACGCCCGACTCTGGCGCACGACGTGGTCGAAGCGCTGTTGGAGCCGCACCGCGGCGAGGCCGGCGAGCGGCGCCAGCAGCAGGGTCGCGAGCGCCGCCCAGAGCCCGCCGAGCCAGCCTCCCTTCAGCCAGCCACCGGCGCCGAGCCAGCCGGCGAGCGAGGCGAGCGCCAGCCACCACAGCGGATAGACGACAAGCGACGGGAAGACCTTGTACGTCGACTCGACGTCGGGCGAGGTGCCGAAGCGGCGGGCGATCGCATCGACCAGCAGATACGGCGCCGTGTGGAGCACCGTGCCGACGGCACCGAGCGGCAGCCAGAGCGCGATCTTGAACAGGCTGACGAGCACGAAACGAACCACCAGGCCGGCCGGATAGCGCGACGCCAGCTGCGCGTCGTGCAGCCCGAGGGAGGCGAGCGCCTGGTCGTAGCGTTCGACCGTGTCGGCGACTTCGTGCACTGCGTCGGGGCAGCGTTCGAGCAGCTGCCGGTAGCCGGCGACGAAGTCCTTTCGGATGGGCAGAACCTCAGCCAGCGGGCGCTCGGCCGGCGCTTCGGCGCGGGGCCGTGACCACAGGTCGGCGGCACGCTCGATCAGCCGCGCCTCACGCCACGACGGATAGTTGAGCGTGACCGCGGCGAGCGCCTCGCGCACTCGCTCGGTGAGCCGGCCGACCGCCTCGCGCGGCGCCTCGGCATGGAGCGCGATCTCGGGCGACGGATCGAGCGGCGGGCCGATCCACAGCAAGGCGCGCGAGCGGAATCGGCTCTTATCGTCGAAGAGCAGCCCGACCGGCACGATGCGCACGCCGACGCCGCCCTCGTCGGCGAACCGTTCCTCGGCTTCCAGGACGATGCGACTGACGCCGGTGCGCAGCGGCACCAGCCCTGGCTCGTTGTGCGAACGGCCCTCGGGGAACAGCGCGATCGCGCCGCCGGCGCGCAGCACCTCGTGGCAGCGGGCGAAGGTCTCGGCGTTGCGCGACGCGTCGACGCCGGGGTCCTGGCGCCGATAGACCGGAATCGCCGCCGCGGCGTCGAGGAACGGGCGCAGGCCGGCCATTTGCCAGAGGGTCGACTTGGCCAGGAAGCGCGGCCGCACCGGCAGGTAGCCGAGCAGTAGCGCCGGATCCAGCAGTGAGTTCTGGTGGTTGCCGACGAAGACCAGCGGTCCGGCGGTCGGTACGTTCTCCACGCCGACCACCTCGATGCGGCGGAAGAAGATGTCCAGCACGAAGCGCGCCAGGCGATCGACGAACCGCGGCTCGGCGTCGGCGCTCATCGTGCGGCGCTCATCGCTCGCCGCTCATCGTGCGATCCTCACCCGCCGCCCGGAGTCGCGCCGTCGGCGATGCGGCCGAGCAGCTCGCCACAGGCGGCGAAGTAGTCGTCGTGCCAGACGTGGCCGGCGTCGAACACCACCGTCTCGACCGTGACGTCGAACGGCGCCAGCGCGTCGAGGTCGGCCTGCATCTTCGCCTCGTCGTACCAGGTGTCGGCGGTGCCGCGGCCGAGCAACACCGTCGGCAGCGACGCCGACGCCGGCTCGAGCACGTCACCCGGCACATCGCCGGCGAGCGCGAGCAGCGCGGCGCACGGCCAGCCTGAGCGCACGGCGGCGCGCCAGGCCATGGCGACGCCCTGCGAGAAGCCGGCGAAGACCAGCGGTCCACCGATGCCGCGCTCGCGACGCAGCTCGGCGACCACCGACGCGACGTAGCGAATGTTGTCGGTGATCGCGCGCTCGCGGTCTTCCCGAGTCATCCAGCTGCGCACCACCGAGCCGTCGCGGCGGTAGAAGGGATGCAGCGCATCGACCGCACAGACGTTCCAGGCCTCGACGCCTGGAATGCGCAGCAGCTCGGTGAGCAGGTCGCGCGCCGTCTCGCCATACCCGTGGCAGCCGACCAGCAGCGGTCCGGAGCCGTTCTCGGAGCCCTCGGCGGCGACGAAATGGTACCGCCCGTGAACCAGCGCGGGCATCGCCAGCTCTTCGATCGGTCGGGCCGCGTCGCTCCGTGTCGTCTCGTCCGGCGCGTCGTCACTCATGCTTCGTCCTCGGCGGTCGGTTCGTGATTCGTCGGAGCCGGCGTGGCCTCGGGCGCCACCCAGCCGGCATAGAGCTCGGGGCGTCGATCGCGAAGCAGCACCCGGCGCGCCGAGCTCTCGGCGCAGCGATCGAGATCGATGTCGGCGAAGACCATATCGTCCTCGAGCGTCGCGGCACGCGCCATGACGCGGCCGTCGGGATCGACGACGAAGCTTTCGCCGGCGAACACCGCGCCGTCCTCGACACCGACGCGGTTGCACAGCGCGGCGTAGACGCCGTTCTGGAACGCCATCGCACGAATCTCGGCCTCAAAAAGGCCTTCGGGCCATTCGCCGAGCACGCCGGCCTGTGGAATCGCCACCAGCTCGGCGCCACCCAGCGCCAGCGCACGCCAAGCCTCGGGGTAGTGACGGTCGTAGCAAATGGCGACGCCGAGCGGTCCGACCGCGGTGCGGTGCACCGGCAGCGCCGCCGCGGGCGTCGCCGCGCCCCGGTCGCCGGCGTCGTAGTACTGGCGCTCGTGGAAGCCGTCGTAGTCGGGGATGTGCACCATGCGCGTCGAGCCGACCAGACTGCCGTCGGCATCGAGAACTGGCGAGGTGTCGAAGTAGAGCGTCTCGCCTCCGTCGGAAAGCTCGTGGCGCTCGTAGAGGTTGAACACGATGACCATCTCGTGCTCCCGCGCCTTGGCCGCCAGCGCCTCGGTGGTCGGGCCGGGAATCGGCTCGGCGAGGGCACGCGCTGCCGCGCCGCGCCCCTCGGCGCCGGTGCACGCGGGAAAGAAGCGGTCGAGCACGACCTCGGAGAAGAGCACCAGGCGCGCACCGCCGGCCGCCGCCTCGTCGACCGCGTTGAGACAGCGACGCAGGTTGTGCTCGCGGTCGCTGGACGACGAGAGCTGCGCCAGGGCGAGCTTGAAGGAGCGACTCATGGTGGCCACCTAGCGCCGCAGGGGCGCCGAGAGAGTCCGGACGGTTTCTTCGATGCGGCGCGCCAGCCCGGGATCGCTACCGTACTCGCCGATCATCGCCACCAGCGCGCTGCCGACGACGACTCCGTCTGCGACCTTGGCGACCACCTCGACCTGCTGCGGCGTCGAGATGCCGAAGCCGACCGCCAGGGGCAACTTGAGCTTGCGGCGCACCTTCTTCACTTCGCGCACCAGCTCCTTGGTGAGCTCCTTCTGCGCGCCGGTGACGCCGGTGCGCGACACGTAGTACACGAAACCGCTCGAGCGCTCGGCGACGGCGCGGATGCGGCGCTTGTCGCTGGTCGGCGCCAGCAGGAAGGTGGTGTCGAGCCCGTGGCGCCGCAGGGTCGGCACGAACTCGTCGGCCGCCTCGTCCGGCGGCAGGTCGACGCACAGCACACCGTCGACCCCCGACGCCGCCGCCTGCTCGGCGAAGTCCTCGAGGCCGCGGGCATGGACCGGGTTGTAGTAGGTGAAGAGCACGATCGGCACACCGAGGCGGTCGCGCTGCTGCGCGATCAGGTTGAGCACGCCCGAGAGTGTGGTTCCCGACGCCAGGGCGCGCGTCGTCGCCGCCTGGATCGTAGGCCCGTCGGCGATCGGGTCGCTGAACGGCACGCCGACCTCGAGCATGTCGGCACCGCCGTCGACCATCGCCTGCATCAGCTCGGCGGTGGTGGCGAGATCGGGATCGCCGGCGGTCAGAAAAGGGATGAACGCGGCGCGCCGATCGGCACGGCAGCGCTCGAACATGTCGTCGATGGCGCTCACTTCAGCCTCGCTTCGTCTTCTCCGGCACCCGCGGACCACTTGCGCGCGGCCGGATGCTGGGTCACGTTGTCGTCGGCGGCGCGCGGGCCCCGTCCATGCTCTTCATCGTAAGCGAGAACGCTCTCGACGTCCTTGTCGCCGCGTCCCGAGAGGTTGACCAAGATCACCGCACGCTTCGAGAAGTTGCCCGCGATCTTCTGGACGTGGGCCAGCGCATGCGAGGTCTCGAGCGCCGGCAAGATGCCCTCGGTCTCGCTCAAGAGATGAAACGCCTCGATCGCCTCCTCGTCGGAGGCGTGCACAAACTCGACGCGGCCCTGGTCGTGGAGCAGCGCATGCTCGGGGCCGACGGCCGGATAGTCAAGGCCTGCCGACACCGAGTGGGTCGGCGCGATCTGGCCTGCTGCGTCCTGCAAGATCCAGGTCCGGGTGCCGTGCAGCACGCCGAGCGCGCCGCCCGAAAAGCGCGCCGCATGCTCGCCCAGGCCCTCTCCGGTGCCGCCGGCCTCGACGCCGATCAGGCGGACGCGGTCGTCGTCGATGAACGCGGTGAAGAGGCCGAGCGCGTTCGAGCCGCCGCCGACACAGGCGATCGCCACGTTCGGTGAGGCGACGCCCATCTGCTTCTTGAGCTGGCGCTTGGCCTCGTCGCCGATCACGCGGTGGAAGTCGCGCACCATCCGCGGGTACGGATCGGGGCCGAGCACCGAGCCGAGGATGTAGTGCGTCGTGCGGACGTTGGTGACCCAGTCGCGCAGACTCTCGTTGATCGCGTCTTTCAACGTCTTGGAGCCCGAGTCGACCGCCTCGACCCGCGCGCCGAGAAGTTTCATGCGGTAGACGTTGAGGCGCTGGCGGTGGGTGTCTTCCTCGCCCATGTAAATCGTGCACTCGAGGCCGAGCAAGGCACAGGCCGTCGCGGTGGCGACGCCGTGCTGCCCGGCGCCGGTCTCGGCGATGATCCGCTTCTTGCCCATCGCCTGCGCCAGCAGCGCCTGGCCGATGGCGTTGTTGAGCTTGTGCGCCCCGGTGTGCAGCAGATCTTCGCGCTTGAGCACGATGCGCGCACCCCCCAGGCGCTCGCTCAACCGCTCGGCGAAGTAGAGCGACGTCGGTCGGCCGGCGTAGTGCGTGAGCAGATCGCGCAGGCGCCCCCGAAAGGCGCGGCGCCGGCTGAACTTGTCGTAGGCGGCGGCCAGCTCGTCGAGCGGCGCCATCAGAGTTTCGGGAACGTAGCGGCCGCCGTAGGGGCCAAAGTAACCGCGGGCGTCAGGCCGCGCTTGAGCTCGTGCCATGGTCGATCTCCTGGAAGAGAGCGTGAAGTCGGTCGGGATCTTTGCGGCCGGGGCGGCTCTCGACGCCGGAGCAGACGTCGAGCCCCCACGGAGCGGCGATGCGCGCGGCGTCGGCGATGGTCTCCGGATCGAGGCCACCCGCGACCAGGGTGCGGCGGGCGGCGAGCGGCGAGCCGGCGAATGTGGCGACGTCCCAGCGCCGGCCGCTGCCGCCGTGGACGTCGGGAGCACGCGCGTCGACCAGGAAGCCCCACAGGCCGAGCTCGAGCCAGGGCGCGAGGTCGACCTCGGCCAGGTCGCGCTCGACGCGAAAGGCCTTGATCGCGCGCGCGGCGAGCGGCGCCACCTCGGCCGGCGCCTCGTCGCCGTGCAGCTGCACCAGGTCGAGACCGACGCGTCGGGCGACGTCGTCGACCTCGGCGGCCGGCCGGTCGACGAACACGCCGACCCAGAGCGGGCGCTCGCGGCCGTTCGCGCCGAAGGCCGGCGCCGCCGAGACCTCGCGCACGATCGCGGCCGCGGCCTCGATCTCGAGATGGCGCGGGCTCGGCGCATGGAAGTTGAGCCCGATCAGGTCGGCGCCCAGCTCGACCACGCGCAGCGTGTCGGCGACGGTGGTGACGCCGCAGATCTTCACCCGAGGCCTCATGCTGCGCCCCGCAGCGCGTCAAGCTTGGCGAGCGGGTCGCCCGACGTGAGGAGCGACTCGCCGATCAGATAGGCGTCGAAGCCAGCGGCGCGCAGGCCTGCCAGGTCGTCCGGCTCGTGGATGCCGCTCTCGGCCACCTTCAGCGCCCCGACGGGCAGGCTCGGCACGAGCGCCATCGACTGCTCGAGATCGACAGTGAAGGTGCGCAGGTCGCGGTTGTTGATGCCCACCAGCTCCCAGTCGGCGCCGTCGAGCTTGGCGACGTCGTCGGCGTCGTGGGTCTCGATCAGCGGCACCAGCCCGCAGGCGCGGGCGATCGCGGCGTAGTCGCGGAGCTCGTCGGGCGCGTAGAGCGCCGCGATCAGCAGCACCGCCGACGCGCCGGCACGGCGCGCCCACTCGATCTGCAACGGGTCGACGATGAAATCCTTGGCCACCGCCGGCAGGCCCGAGGCCTCGGCGCAGGCAGCGAGCAGCTCGTAGCTGCCGTGGAAGAAATCGGGCTCGACGACCACCGACAGCGCCGCCGCTTCGCCGCGTGCGTAGGCGCGGGCCTGGGCGAGAGGATCGACCGAGTCGGCGAGCGAGCCGAGGCTCGGCGAGCCCATCTTGACCTCGGCGATGATCGCCCGGCCACGCTGCGCCTCGATCCCGGCCAGAAAGCGGTTGCTCGCCGCCGTGCGCGGCGCCGGCTCGGCGTCGAGCGCCGGCGGACTCCAGGTCGCCTGCCAGCCGTCCTCGCGGCGTGCCTCCTGCAGGCGCTCGGTGCGGCGGTGGACAATCTGCACCAGGATGTCGGCGAGATCGGCGCGCGCGGACGACCCGCCGCGGGATCGAGGGCCGGTCGGCGAGCTCATGACGGCTCCGGCGCGGCGCGCAGACGCTCGACGAGGTCGCGCACGGCTCCGCTCGCCACCGCGTCGCGCGCGGTCGCGACGCCGTCGAGGAGGCTCGGCGCCCGGCCGCCAACGTAGATCGCGGCACCGGCGTTGGCGACGGTGATCTCGAGCAGCGGCCCGGCCTGGCCGTCGATCAGACGCTCGAAGGCGGCGGCGTTGTCGGCCGGCGTGCCGCCGCGCAGAGCGTCGGGCGCGGCGCGTTCGACGCCGAGGTCTTCGGGCTCGAGGGTGCGCAGCGCAACCCGCGCGGTCCCCTCGTCGTCGCGCCGCACTTCGGCGACGTGCGTGACGCCGGTGGTGGTGATCTCGTCGAGGCCGTCGGCACCGTGCACCACCAAGGCATGCTCGGCGCCGAGCTCGGCCTGGACGCGGCCGATGGTCTCGACCAGCTCCGGCGCGTAGACACCCATCACCTGGCGGCGTGCGCCCGCCGGGTTGGTGAGCGGGCCGAGGACGTTGAAGATCGTGCGTACCGCCAGCTCCTTGCGCACCGGCATGACCTCGGCCATCGCCGGATGCAGCCGCGGCGCGAAGAGGAAGGCGATGCTGAGCTCGGCCAGCTGCGCCGCGGCGTTGGCGGGCACGGTTTCGATCGACACGCCGAGAGCTTCGAGCATGTCGGCCGAGCCGGAGCGGCTCGACACCGAGCGATTGCCGTGCTTGGCGATCGGCACGCCGGCCGCGGCGGCGACCAGCGCGGCGGCGGTCGAGATGTTGAAGGTGCCCTTGCCGTCGCCGCCGGTGCCGCAGGTGTCGACGACCTCGGCGACGTCGTGCTCGATGCGCAGCGCGCGCCGCCGCATTGCCGAGGCGGCGCCAGCGATCTCGTCGGCACTCTCGCCCTTGGCCGCCAGCGCGCCGAGAAGAGCCGCCTTGACGACGTCGCTGAGCGTGCCGTCCATCAGCCGACCGAAGAGCTCTTCGGTGGCTTCGCGGCTCAGGTCGGCGCCGGCGAACACGGTGCGCAGCGCGGCGCGCACCAGATCGTCGGACGCAGCCGCCGCGCTCACGACAACACTCCGGCGGCCTGCAGAGCCTCGTCGTCGACCAGCGGCGCCGGTGGCACGGAGCTGACCTCGAGGCCACACAAGCCAAGGAAGTTGCGCAGCATCTGTACGCCGGCCGGGGTGAGCACGCTCTCGGGGTGGAACTGCACGCCCCAGTACGGCAGCTCGCGGTGGCGCAGCGCCATGATGGTGCGCGCGTCGCCACCGCCGTTCTCGCTCTCGGCCTCCTCGGTCCAGGCGATCGGCTCGAGCTCTTCGGGCACGGTGTCGGTGCGTACCGCCAAGCTGTGGTAGCGCGTCGCCAGGAACGGGTTCGGCAGACCGGCGAAGAGCGGGTCGTCGGCGTAGCGCACGAGCGAGGTCTTGCCGTGCATCAGGCGCGGCGCACGGTCGACGACCGCGCCCCAGGCCTGGCCCAGGCATTGGTGGCCGAGGCAGACACCGAGCACCGGCACGTCGGGCCGCTCGGCGAAGACGTCGAGGCAGACGCCGGCGTCGTCGGGGGTGCCCGGGCCGGGTGAAAGCACGACGCCGCGGGCGCCGCGCGCCAGCAGCTCGGCGGCCGAGGCGTCGTCGTTGCGCGCCACCGCGACCTCGACGCCGCTCTCGCGCAGCAGCTGCACCAGGTTGTAGGTGAACGAGTCGTAGTTGTCGATGAGGAGAATCATGATCTCGATGTCCAAGGTGCGAGCCTTCGAGGCCTGGCACCGCTGCCCGCCTGGGCGGCCCCGCAGGTGCTCATGCTCGCGCCACCATAGGTGTTTCGCTCGAAGTCTGAGTTCGATGAAGATCGATCCCGAAACTGAGGGTTGTACTGCTCAAACAAGTTGCGCTCCGTGCTCGGGTGCCAGGCCTCTCGTCGTGAACCAAACGTGACTCAGTCCGAGGATTCCAGCCGACGGGCGAGGTCGACGGCGGCGAGGAGGGCGGCGGCCTTATTCTCGGTCTCGCGCTCCTCGCTCGCCGGGTCGGAGTCGGCGACCAGGCCGGCGCCGGCGGTGATCGAGGTCTCGCCGTCGCGGACGACGAGGGTGCGCAGGGTGATGCAGGTGTCGACGTCGCCGGTGAAGCTGAGGTAGCCGACGGCGCCGGCGTAAGGTCCGCGCGCCTCGGGCTCGAGCTCGTCGATGATCTCCATCGCGCGGATCTTCGGCGCGCCCGACACGGTCCCGGCCGGGAAGCAGGCGAGGAGAGCGTCGAGCGCGTCGTGCTCGGGGGCGATGTCGGCCTGCACGCTCGACACCAGATGCATGACGTGGCTGTAGCGCTCGACCGCCATGAAGGTCTCGACTTTTACGGTGCCGGGCACGGCGATCTTGCCGACGTCGTTGCGTCCGAGATCGACCAGCATCACGTGCTCGGCGCGCTCCTTGGGGTCGGCGGCGAGATCCTCGGCGAGCGCCCGGTCGCCCTCGGGATCGGCGCCGCGTGGGCGCGTGCCGGCGATCGGGCGGTTCTCGATCCGCGAGCCGACCTTGCGCACCAACATCTCGGGCGAGCAGCCGACGAGCGCGGCGTCGGGCAGCTCGAGCAGCACCATGTACGGACTCGGGTTGACCACGCGGAGCGCACGGTACAGAGCCAGCGGCGCGGGCGCGGTGCCGACGGTGAAGCGTCGCGCCAACACCACCTGAAAGATGTCGCCGGCGCGCACGTACTCCTTCGCTCGCTCGACCGCGGCACGGTACGAGGCGCCGTCCATCGAGGCACGCTCGGCGACATGCCGCGCGGGCGTCGCGAGCGCGTCCGGATCGGGCATGGCGACGGCGCGTGTCGGCATCGGGTCGGTGAGCAGACGCGACAGCGCCGCCAGCTCGCGCTCGGCCGCGGCGACATCGACCTCCCCCTCGATCTCGTTGGCGATGGTGAGCACGCGCTGCTGCGCATGGTCGAAGACGATCACCGTGTCGAACCGACCGAAGACCGCGATCGGCAGCTCGAAGGGATCGCGTCCGGGGCGGTCGGGCAGGTGCTCGACCAGGCGGATGAGGTCGTAGCCGAAGAATCCGACGAAGCCGCCGGTGAAGGGAATCGGCCCGGGCTCGGATTTGATGCTGCGCAACAGACCGCGCAGCGCGTCGAGCGGCGCGCCGGGTAGGGTGCGCACCGTGCCGCCGAGCTCTACCTCGAGACGGTCCGGCCACAGACGGTAGAGCGCGCGCGGCGCGGCGCCGAGGAAGCTGAAACGCGACACTTGCTCGCCGCCGGTGACGCTCTCGAACAGGAAGCGCACCGGCGACAGCTCTTCGAGGCGCCGGTAGACGGCGAGCGGCGTCAGGCTGTCGGCGAGCAGCTCGCGCACGTGGACTGTAGCGCGGCGTGGCGCGGCATGGGTCTCGGTCCGCGTCATGCCGAGGCTCCCGCGCCCGAGTCGCCGGCGGCGGCTGCCGGACGATGCCGCGCGGCGAGCCGCGCGGCCACCGCCGACGGCTCGACGCCGACATCGAGCAGCAGCACCAGCAGGTGATACAGCAGGTCGGCCGCCTCGTCGGTCACGTCGCCGGCGCCGATCGCGGCCTCGTCGCCGTCGACCAGCTCGGCGACCGCGGCGAGCGCCACCTCGGCGCCCTCCTCCGCCACCTTCTGCGCGATGCGTGCGCGACCCGCGGCGAGCAGACGCGCGGTGTAGCTGCCCTCCGGGTTGGCCTCGGCGCGCCGCGACTCGAGCACCTGCCACAGCCAGCCCAGCTCGAGCGCGGCGTCGTTGGGCTCGAAGCAGCTGCGCGTGCCGCGATGGCAGGCCGGGCCGGCGGCGTGAACGCGGTAGAGCAGCGCGTCGCGGTCGCAGTCGGTGCGCACCTCCACCACCGCCAGCGTGTTGCCCGAGGTCGCGCCCTTGTGCCAGAGCTCGCGGCGCGAGCGGCTCCAGAACCACGCCTGACCGCTCGCGAGCGTCCTTTCTACAGCCTCGCGGTCGGCCCAGGCGAGCATCAGCACGGCGCCGCTGGCGACGTCTTGGGCGATCACCGGCAGCAAGCCGCGCTCGTCGTACGTGAGCGTGGCGGGATCGACATCGGTCCGCGGCGTCATGCGCGCTCTCCTTCGGCGGGTCGCATGGCGAATCCGCGCTGCATCAGCGCCGTCTTCACCTCGGCGACGCTGTAGGTCGATTCGTGGAAGATCGAGGCCGCGAGCACCGCCGAGGCGCCGGCCTCGAGGCCCTCGGCCAGGTGGTCGATGGTGCCGGCACCGCCCGAGGCGATGATCGGCACGCCGGCGCAGCGGCGGGCGGCGCGCAGCAGCTCGAGGTCGTAACCGTCCTTGGTGCCGTCAGCGTCGATCGAGGTCAGCAGGATCTCGCCGGCACCGAGCGCGACGCCGCGCTCGATCCACTCGAGGGCGTCGATCCCGCGCGCCTTGCGCCCGCCGTGGGTCACGACGTCCCACGAGGCGCCCCCGTCACCGCGTCCAGATTCGATCCGGCGCGCGTCGACCGAGAGCACCACACACTGCGCGCCGAAGCGCTCGGCGAGACGCGGCAGCAGGTCAGGGTCCTCGACCGCGGCGGTGTTGACGCCGACCTTGTCGGCGCCCGAGCGCAGCAGCCGCGCGGCGTCGTCGACCGAGCGCACGCCACCGCCGACGGTGAGCGGCACGAAGACCTGCTCGGCCGTGCGCACCACCCAGTCGACCGCCGTGTCGCGGCCCTCGGGCGCCGCGCCGATGTCGAGGAACACGATCTCGTCGGCCCCCTCGACGGCGTATCGCGCGGCCGACTCGGCCGGGTCGCCGAGGTCGCGCAGGTCGCGGAACTTCACGCCCTTGACGACGCGCGCGTCGCGCACGTCGAGGCACGGGATGACGCGAAAGGTCAGGCCGCTGGCGCCGGCCGGTTCGGGTGCGTGCCTCACCGAGGGAGTCGCGGACGGGGTCGTCGAGTCAGCCATCGTTCATCTCCTCGGACGAGGTCTCGGAGGGCGACGCGGACAACGTCGCGATCCGCAGCGCGTCGGCCAGCTCGACGCGCTCCTCGTACAGCGCCTTGCCGATAATGATCGACTCGACCTCGGGCGCACTAACGGCCGCCTCGACGTCCTCGAGCGCACGCACGCCGCCGGAAACAATCGTCGGAATGCCGCTGCGCCGCGCCACCCGCCGCGCCAGCTCGACGTTCGGTCCGGTGAGCAGGCCGTCACGCTCGACGTCGGTCACCAGCACCGCCGGGCAGGCGAGGCCGCGCAGCCGGTCGGCCAGCGCGTCGGCGGTGAGCGCGGTCGCCTCGGTCCAGCCGCCGACGCGGACCGTGCCGCCGGCGATCTCGAGCGCCGGCACCAGGCGGCCGGGGAAGCGCTCGACCAGGGCCTCGAAGCGCGCCGGGTCCTTGGCCACCATCGACCCCAAAATCACTCGCGCGCAACCGGCGTCGAGCGCCCAGGCGACCGCGTCCTCGTCGCGCAGGCCGCCGCCGAGCTCGATCCGCAGCGGGCGCTCGAAGCCGCGCGCCTGCGACGCCAGGTTCTCGATCAGCGCGCGCTGCGGCGCCTCGCCGAAGGCGCCGTCGAGGTCGATCACGTGCACCATCGTGCAGCCGAGGGATGCGAAGCGTTCGAGCAGCGCACGCGGCTCGAGCGGGTAGGTCGTGCGGCGCGCGTCGTCGCCGCGCTCGAGACGCACCACCTGTCCGCCACGCAGGTCGATCGCCGGCAGAATCTGCAGCGCGCCGTCGCGACGCGGAGCGGGGCTCGGGCTCGTCATGCCGCCTCCTCCGCGCCGGGGTCGACCGCGGACTGGTCCCTCTGGTGCCCGGGACGACACAGATCGACGTAGTTGCGCAGCAGCCGAAGCCCGGCGGCGCCGCTCTTCTCGGGGTGGAACTGCGTGCCGAGCACCCGCCCCGCACCGGCGACGGCGACGAACGACGCGCCGTGGGTGGCACGTGCCAGGCAGGCGTCGGCGGGCACGTCGAGCGGCGCGAAGCTGTGGACGAAGTACATGTAGGTACCGTCGAGGCCGTCGAGCAGCGGGTGGGCCTCGTGTGTCGAGGCCCGCTCCACGTCGAGGCGATTCCAGCCGATCTGCGGCAGCGTCACGGTCTCCGGCAGGCGGCTGATGCGCCCGGGCAGCAGGCCGAGGCCGTCGGTATCGCCGAACTCGTCGCTCGACTCGAAGAGCAGCTGGTAGCCGACGCAGATGCCGAGCAGCCGGCCGCCAGCGGCGACGGCGTCGCGCAGAGCGTCCTCGAGCGCGCCGCGCAGGCGCTCGCGCGGCGGCTTGAAGGCACCGACGCCGGGCAACAGAAGACAACGCGCCGCGCGGATGCGGGCCGGGTCGTCGGTGATCGCGGCCACCGCACCCACGCGCTCGAGCGCGCGCTGCAGGTTGCCGAGATTGCCGACGCCGGCATCGACGATCACCGCCTGCACCGGGTCCGAGGTTAGGCCGGGGTCTGGGGCGAGGCTCATCGGTCGAGCGCTCCCTTGGTCGACGGCACCTCGCCCTGCGTCTCGCCCAGCGCCACCGCACCCCGCAGGGCCACCGCCTGGCGCAAGGCCACCGCCGCCGCCTTGAACGCGGCTTCGGCAGCGTGGTGCGCATTGCGCGCGCGCAGCACGTCGAGATGCAGGGTGAAGCGCCCACGGTCGGCGAAGCCCTGGAAGAAGTCGGCCGTCAGATCGAGCGGGAAGGTCTGGGTGACCCACACGTGACGCAGCTCCTCGGGCACGTTCCAGACAAAGAACCCGCGCCCCGACAGGTCGACCACGGCGCGCGCCAGCGCTTCGTCGAGCGGCGCGTAGGCGGAGGCGAAGCGGACCACGCCGCGGCGATCCCCTAGCGCTTCGCGCAAGGCGTCACCGAGCACGATGCCAACGTCCTCCACCGTGTGGTGTAAATCGATCTCGGTGTCGCCGCGCGCCTCGATCTCAACGCCGAGCCCACCGTGCGTGGTCAGCGCGTCGAGCATGTGGGCGAAAAATCCGTCGGGCACGTCGATCGAGCGCGGCGTCGGCCGGTCGAGGTCGAGGGCGACGCGAATCTGCGTCTCACCGGTGGCGCGCTCCATGGTCGCTCGCCGCGGGGCGGCCCCCTGTCTCGCCACAGCAGGCGTCACCTCCCGGGGTCCGTCGGTCGTGCTCATCGTTCTCGCTCCTCCACGATCTCTTGCTCCAAGATCTCGCCCAGCGCGTCGCGCACGTCGCGCAGCGCGCGGCCCGACCCCACCGACACCCTCACGTGGCGCGAGAGACCGGGATAGCCACTGACGTTGCGGATCCGGATACCGCGCGCCTCGAGTCCGTCGACCAGCGGCGCCACCTCGAGGCCTTCGGGGAGCCGTGCGAGCAGGAAGTTCGCCTCGGACGGCAAGACCGAAAAGCCCAGCTCCTCGAGCATCGCCGTCCACTGCGGCCGGCGGCCGAGAATCACGCGCACGCGGCGCTCGGCGGCCTCCGGCGTCGCCAGCGCTTCTTCGCCCAGGAACGCCGTCGCGAAGCCGACGTTGTAGGGCAGCTTCACCTTGATCAGCTGCCCGACGAGCTCGGGGTCGGCGAGCAGGTAGCCGAGGCGCGCACCGCCCAGCGACCAGGCCTTCGAGAAGGTGCGGAAGAGCAGCAGGTGGCGATGGCGCGCGAGCAGCGGCCGATAGTCGTGGCGGCTGAATTCACCGTAGGCGTTGTCGAGCAGGAGTGGCGCCTCGAGCGCCTCGAGCAGCGCCTCGACGGCGTCGGCGCTCACCGCGTCGCCGGTCGGATTGTTCGGCGTGCACAGGATCACCGGCCGCGTCGGATCGCGCTCGACCTCGCGCAGCAGCTCGTCGATCGGCAGCCGCAGGTCGGCGCGCGGGCCGAGGAAGCGCGGCACACCGGCGGCGCGCAGCACGAACATGCGATAGAGACCGAAGCTCGGATGCGTGCCGAGCACTTCCCCACTGGGGCGGACGATCGCCTCGAGCGCGGTCGACAGCAGCTCGTTCGAGCCGTTGCCGACGAGCACGCCCTCGGCCGGCCAGCCGTGGCGCGCGCCGAGGCCCGCGCGCAGCGCGTCGGCGTGGAAGTCCGGGTAGACGGCCCACGAGCGCGCGGCGATACGGTCCGCCGCACGCTGTTTGAGCGCGGCCGGCAGGTCGTAGGGCACTTCGTTCTGGTCGAGCTTGTGCTCGCACGGCGAGAGGTCGAGGTGATAGCGCTTGAGCTCAAGCACCTCGGGCCGCACCAGCGCGTCGACGCCGCGACTGGTCATCGCCCGCCGCCCTGCGCGGTACGCAAGCGAGCCGACGCGGCATGCGCCGGCAGACCCTCGACATCGGCGAGGTTGGCCGCCGCCGCCGCGCGCCGCGCCGCCGCCGCGGCGTCGAAACGCACCACGTGGCTACGCCGCACGAAGTCTTCGACACCGACCGCCGACGAGAAGCGCGCGGCGCCGCCAGTCGGCAGCACGTGGCTCGGTCCGGCCAGGTAGTCACCGAACACGACGGGCGTCGCGGCACCGACGAAGATCGCGCCGGCGTTGCGCACGCGCGGCGACAGCTCTTCGGCGGCGGCGCCGATCAGCTGAAGGTGCTCAGGCGCCAGTCGGTCGGCGACCTCGAGACCCTGCTCCATCGAGTCGACCACCAGCACCGCACCGCGCTCGGCGAGCGAGGTGCGGGCGGTGGTAGCGCAGGCGACGCTCTGGTCGTCGCCGGCGCGCAGCGCGCGCAGCTGGCGCTTGATTTCTGCCGGCACGGCCTGCGCCAGCCTCTTGTCGTCGGTCACCAGCACCGCCGTCGCCAGCGGATCGTGCTCGGCCTGTGCCAGCAGGTCGGCGGCGACCAGCACCGGGTCGGCGTCGCCGGTGGCGACGATCACCACTTCGCTCGGCCCGGCCAGGCTGTCGATCGCGACATGGGTCGACACCAGGTGCTTGGCCGCGGTCACCCAGGCGTTGCCCGGGCCGACGATCTTGTCGACGCGCTCGATCGTCTCGGTGCCGTGGGCGAGCGCCGCCACCGCATGGGCACCGCCCATGCCCCACACCTCCTGCACGCCGAGGCGTTCGAACGCGTGGCGAAGCACCGGGCTGCGCCGCCAGCCGGCCATTGGCGTGGCGACGACGATCTCCTCGACGCCGGCGAGCAGCGCCGGCACGACGGTCATCAGCACCGACGATGGATAGGTCGCCCGACCGCCGGGAATGTAAACGCCGACGCGGCGCAGCGGGCGGCGGATCTCCTCCAGGAGGCGTCCGTCTTCTTCGAGCCGAAAGCCGCCGTGCACCTGCGCCTCGTGGTAGCGCTCGACCGCCGCCAGCGCGCGCTCGAAGGCGTGCTCGAACCCGGCGGGCAAGCGCCGACGGTCGATGCGCCGCGGCTCGAGCCGCAGATCGTCGATCGTATCGACCGGAGTGCGGTCGTAGCGCCGCACCGCGGCGAGCAGAGCTCGGTCGCCGCCCTTGCGCACGGACGCGACGATCTTCGCCGCCTGCTGCAGGATCTTCGGATCGAGCACCTGGTCGCCGCGGCGCTCCAGGCGCTCGAGAACGCGTCGGCCCCGACGGCTGTCGACACGCGCTACGAGGGGCAGGCTCATGCCATGGTCTCCTTGGGGTTCATTCGACGGCTCCGACCTGCTCGAAGCGGTCGACCAGCCGATTCAACTCGTCGCGGTGGGTCTGGTAGGCGGCGCGGTTGACGATCAGGAGCGGCGCCACCTCGCGCACCGTCTCGAGCTCCTCGAGATGGTTTTCGCGCAGCGTGCGGCCGGTCTGCACGATGTCGAGCGCGACCTCGGCGAGGTCGAGCAATGGCCCGAGCTCCACCGAGCCCCAGAGCTTCAGTACTTCGGCGCCCCACGGCTTCTCTGCGACCACGGCGCGCGCGATGTTGGGGAACTTGCTCGCCAGGCGTACCTGCTGGCCGGCCCGTGGCAAGCCGCCGCGTCCGATCAGCGACAGCCGGCTGCGACCGGCGGTGAAGCGCGCCGGCACCAGCAGGTCACCGCCGACTTCCTCGAGCACATCACTGCCGACCACGCCGACATCAGCGACGCCGTACTCGACGTAGAGCGGCACGTCCCAATCCTTGAGCAGCAGGATCTCGACCCCGGCTTCCGGCGAGACGAAGCGCAGACGGCGGTCGCCCTGCTCGAGCTCAGTGAGCGGCCGATCGGCGGCGCGGAAGGCCTCGAGGGCCGGCTCCAGGTTGCGTCCCTTGGGCAGCGCGAGGCGAATCATCGTGCGTCCTCCGGAGCCGCAGGCCCGTCCCTTCCGTCGCCGACACCGCCCTCGTCGACACTCTCGAGCTCGTCGCGCGCGATCAGGCGATCGAGGCTCACCGAGAAGCCGGCCGCCGTCAGCTCGGCACCGAGCGAGTGGAAGAGCCGGTCGTAGCGGCCTCCGTTGCCCACCGGCTCGGCGGCGGCGCCGGCGAAGGCGCGGAAGACCAGACCGTCGTAGTAGGCACGCGCGCCGAGCCGCTCGGCGAGCGCCGGATCGGTGACCTGGTCCGCGAACTCGGCCAGATCGATGCGCAGGTCGACGCTCGGATGTCGCGACGCCAGACGTCCGCGCAGCGCCTCGAGCCGCTCGAGGCGGGCCGCGGCGGCGGCGCCGAGCGCCGAGGGATCGTCGGGCACGCCGCGCTCCACCACGTCGAGGAGCGCCGCACCGGCGCGGCGCGCATGGCGTCGCTCGCGCCGTCCGACCGCGTCGACCAGCTCGTGCGGATCGAAGTCGTCACTGCAGTCGAGAATCAGCCGATCGAGCGCGCCGGCAAAGCCGAGTACCACCACCAGGCGGCGGCGCTCGCCGGCGGCGAGCAGCCCGAGGCAGGTGTCGATCGCGACCTCCTCGGCCTCCTCTCCGGGCAGACCGAGCACCTCGGCGCCGAGCTGGTAAAGCTCGCGCTGGCGACCCGCACGCTCTTCCTGGTAGCGCAGCACGTCGCCGCGGTAGAAGAGACGGAGCGGCAGCTCGAGCGAGGCGAGGCGAGGCGCCAGCAGCCGCGCCAGCATCGGCGTGAAGTCGGCGCGCAAGGCCAGCACTTCACCGCTGCGGTCGACGAAGCGGTAGAGCTCGGAGCGACTGTGCGCACTGAGCATCGCGACGTAGGGGTCGAGGTAGTCGACCACCGGCAGAATCACTTCGGCGAAGCCGTTCGACTCGAGGCGCGCCACCATCTCCTCTTCGAGACGACGGCGACGGCGCGCGCCGTCGAAGAGCAGGGCGGCGACTCCGGTGGGCAGTGAGGCAGTGACTTTCATCGGCGGCGTTCCATGAGCTCGTTCCCACTCGGTTCGTCGGGTGCGTCGAGACCGATGCGGCGGCGGGCGTACAGCGCGTCGAGCGGCTGTCCGGTGACCAGGCGGAACTGCTCGAGCGCCTGGTCGAGCAGCATCTCGCGCCCATCGACTCCGAGCCCGCCGGCCGCCCGGACCGCATCGAGCAACCGCGTCGGACGGCGCGCGTAGACCATGTCGAGCACGGCGGTGCCCGGGGCCAGGGCGTCGACGTCGAACGGCAGCGGATCGTCGGGCTCGTGGCCGAGACCGGTCGCGTGGACGACGATCTGGTAGCGCGCCGGCTCGAAGGCGTCGAGCGGCACGAACGGCAAACGCAGCTCGAGCGACGCGCGCTCGCCGCGCTCGGCGCCGCGGTTCACCAGGGTGACGTCGGCGCCAGCGAGCTGGAGGCCGTACGCGGCGGCTTTGCCGGCGCCGCCGCAACCGACCACCGCTGCGCGGGCACCGCGCAGGTCGACGCCGGCGCGCTGCAGGCTGAGCACCACGCCGTCGGGGTCCGTGGTTTCGGCCTCCCACACGCCGTCGTGGAAGACCAGCGTGTTGGCCGCTTCGATGTGCTGCGCGCGCGGGCTCGAGGCGCCCGACACGGCCAGCGCGAGGGCCTTGAACGGCGAGGTCACCGACAGGCCGCGCAGCGGCATGCCGAGGGCGTCGAGCGCCTCGGCCTCCACCACTTCGAGCCAGAAGTCGCCGAAGCTCTCGACGTGGAACGGCAGGTAGGCGCCGCGGACATCGAGCACGCGGAAGGCACCATTCCACAGCCGCGGCGACAGCGAGTGGGCGACCGGCCGGCCGACGATGCCGTAGAGCGCATCGAGCGGCGGCAGTGCCGGCAGGCCGAAGTCGTCGACCAGGCGCTCGATGCTCAGCTGCCCAGGCGCCGCCGGAGTGTCGCCGAACGCGCCGTAAACCAGCGGGCAGCCAAGCCGCGGCGCGACGATGCGCGTCCAGGAGCCGATCGGCCCGGTGGCGAAGCACACCAGGTCGGTGCGGCGCAGGTCGAAGAGCAGTTCGAGAGCGCGAATCTCGTCGCCCGACTGCGCCGCATGCGGAATCATCTTGTAGAACCGCGCCTCGTGGCGCGCGAGCTCGGCGAAGCGCTGCTTGAGGCCGGTGAGGTGCGTGGCCGGTCCGTGCCACGAGATCAGACGGCGCGACGGCTCGATCTCGGCCAGCATCTCGTCCTGGAGGTCGCGCGCCGCCTCGAGGTCGATCAGGTCGTAGCCCTGCCCCGCCGCGGTGCCGAGACGTCGTCGGCGCGCGCGCTGGCCACCTTCGAACGCGCCCCCTTCGGCCTTGCTGCGCAGCGTGTAGATCAGGCCGCCGGCGAAGCGCTCGCGCAGCCATGCGGGATCGAGCTCGCCGACCAGGTCGCCGCGCACCTCGAGCCAGCCGACGCCGGCGGGAAGGTCGCGCAGCTCGTCGCCGTCCGTGGACGGCGGCTCGGTCAACGTCGCGACCAGCGTCGTCTCACGCACGGTGTCTCTCCCCGTCGGCAGTGGCCAAGCGAGTCGGAGTCGATCGAGTCTGTCGGGCGGCTGTCGGCACGAAAAAACCTCTTTCCGGTGGCCCCAGCGCGGGAGCCTGGAAAGAGGTCTCGTCGACAGTCATCGGCCTCGTCCCAGCTCCTTCGCCGGGACACGACCCGGCCTCACGCGCGATGATGCACGTGCCACCACCAGCCATGAGCGGTGGTCGAAGCGGTGGCGGTGGAGTAGCTCGGGGCGTTCATCGGGATGCTCTGATGTGTCGTGGGCGCGCCGCGGAACTCGGCCCAAGGGCGCGCGCAAGGATTACAGCACTCGGCCCCACGAGTGTCAAGGCTCGGCGACCGCGTCGTCCTCGCCGCGCGCCTCCTGCAGGCGACGCCGCCGTCGCTCGGACACCATCGCTTCGATGGCACGCTGTCACCCCGAGTGGACGATGCGGTGCCGAGCCGGGGCCGGAGCGACAAGAGACAGGCGTTCGGACGGCCGGAATTGGTTGGCACGGTTCTCGCTTCTCATGCATGACGAACGATCTTCAAGGAGATCCCGCCATGACTTCGCATCGCCTTTCGACGACCCTCCACCTCTCTCGCCCCCTGCTCCGCGCGGTCGCGCTCGTCGCCGTCGTGTCGCTCGTCGGCTGCGCCACCTACCAGCCACGTCCCTACTCGACGCAGCGCGACAACACCGCCAAGGGCGCCGGCATCGGCGCCGCCGCGGGTGCGGCCGCGGCGCTGGCAAAAGGCAAGCGCGAGGCCGACGACATCCTCGCCTATGCCGCAATCGGTGCCGCCGCGGGCGCCGGCGTCGGTGCCTACATGGACCACCAGGAGGAGCGCCTGACGCGTATCCCCGGCACCACGGTGCAGCGCCTCGGCAGCGACACGCTGCTGCTGAAGTTCGACTCGGACATTCTCTTCGCGGTCGATTCCTCGGTGCTGCAGGGCGGCGCACAGTCGACGCTCTATCAGGTCGCCGACGTGCTCCTCGACTTCCCGAAGACCGCCGTCGTGGTGCACGGTCACACCGACGCCAGCGGCTCCGAGCAGCACAACCTGGCGCTCTCCGAGCGTCGTGCCGGCGCCGTGCGCAATGTGTTGATCCGCGAGGGTGTCGCGCCCGATCGCGTGTCGGCGATCGGCTCGGGAGAGTCGATGCCGGTCGCATCGAACGACACCGAGACAGGGCGCAGCATCAACCGTCGCGTCGAGATCCTCTTGCGCGCCAAGGCGACCTGACGGGCCTCTAGCCTCCGGTCTTGGAACTCTCGGTCTCGGAACTCTCGGTCTCGGAACTCTCGGTCTCGGAACTCTCGGTCTCGGGACTCACAGCCTCGGGGTTCAAGGTCTCCGGACCCACAGCCTCGGGGCTCAAGGTCTCGGGACTCGCAACTTCGGCCGCCGCGTCGAGGCCGAGCGCCGCCACTCGACGCTCGAACCAGCGCTCGCTGTGGCGCAGCGACCAGTCGGTCTCCTCGCCGTCGAAGGCGACCGCGGCCGCCACCGGCCCCCACGAGATCCATACCGCCCCATCCGGCCGCTCCCCGGCGAAGCGCAGGCCCGCGCGCGCCTCGAGCGACTTGCCGCCACGCAGCGTCAGGTCCTGGATCATCAAGGTGTTCGCCTCGGTGCGCAGCGCGGTGGTCACGTCGAGATCGTGCACCACCAAGGTCTCCGCCAGCCAGCCGACGGCCGGCTTGCGCTCCTGCAGCAGCGCGATCAGCGGCCGGCTGTCGGCGCACGACGCGTCGATCCGTGTCGCCAGGCGAAACGGGCGCGCCGGCTCGAAGGTGCCGCCTTCGAGTCGCGCGTGCAACCACCACGGCGCGCTCTGCGCCGCGCGCCGCCGTGCCCCCCGGCGACGTCCTTCGCCCTCTGCTCCCTCGACCACCACGTCGGTGAGATCCAAGGTCGCGGTGCCGAGCTGAAAGCGCTCGGCGTTGAGGGCGCCGTCCGGCATCGACACGTCGAGCACGAGGTCACCCGCCAGCCCAAACTCGTTCCAGCGCGCCCGCACGTCCTCGCCTTCGAGGCGCATCGTGGCCGACGCGCGCTTCTCGGCACTGGCGAAGCGCACCGTGGCGTCGAAGCGCCCGCTGCCATCGAGCAACTCGAGCGGAACGCCGGCCGGAAGCGACGCGTCGAAGGCGGCGAAGCTCGGAATCTGCGCCTCGCCCACGCGCACCGTCGCCGTCACGTCCGGCTCGGCGTCGAGCAGGTCGAGCGTCGGCGTCGTCGCATCGAGCGTCAGCACGCCGCCGACGATCTCCTTGGTCTCCGCTTCGAGATGGCCGAGGCGGTACTCGTCGAGCTCGAGATGGAGCTCCGCCACCGGCGACGGCGCCGGAGCGACCGTCATCTTCAACCGTCCTCGGCCGGTCGCACTCGAGCGCGCGAAATCGACCTCGAGCTGCGCTGCGGCGACCTCGAGGCGGCTGGGTGGCTCGAGTACGGCACCGCGCAGGCGCACCGACGCCTCGACATCGCCGGCACCTCGCATCCGCACCGGCAAGCCGCGGAAGTAGTACTCGAGGGGCGCAACCTCCGCCTCCTCGACCGCCAGCTCGACGACACCGTGCACGGCGCGCAGCCAGCGCCCACCCCGCGCCACGGACGGCTCGAACCCATCGAGCCGTCCGTCGAACCCGGCGACGCGCAGCGTGCCGACAGCCCGCTCGCCGAGACGCAGAGCGCCGGGTGCCAGGTCGATCCGAGCGCGCGACACCCCGATGCGGGTGCGGGGCTCGATGTCGACCGCGAGCTCCAGGCGGCCCGCCGCGCCGTCGCCCGCCGACGCCGCGTCGGCCGCGTCGGGCTCATAGCGCAAGGAGTCGATCCACAGCTCCCGGACACCGTCGACCGTGGCGTCCGAAAAGGTCAAGCGCCAGGGATCTCGCGGGCGCGGGCGCTCGACCTGGGGCAGTCCATCGAAGGCGGGAAAAGGTGGCGCAGCGCTCTCTGCCTCGGCCCCGGGACGCACCAGGCGAAAGGCCGCCCCCCCGGCCGCCACCGTCGCAAAGCGCACCTGGCGACGCAGCAGAGGCAGCAGCTCGAGGCGTGCGCGCGCCTGCGCGAGGTCGAGCGCCCAGGTGGCCTTGCGCCCCTGAACCCGTAACTCGAGGCCGCCGACTCGCAGGTGCCCGGGCCACAGCGTCCAGGCGCTCTGCCACTGCGCCTGGAAGCGGTCGGGACGGCGATTGGCCAGGTCGCGGCCGTAGCTCGAGGCGAGGAGGAAGTTCGCCCCGACCAGCCAGAGACACTCGGCGCCCAGAAGGCAGACGACGGTCCAGAGGACGAGTCTGCGAAACCTCGCGTGCATCGTGAGATCTTGCCATAGGACGCGGCGCGCCAGGAATCTTCGACCGGGCCCCGCTGTTTGTAAATCTGAGGCCGAGAGACTAAGATTTCGGCCGGACGGCTCCGCGATGCACCGTCCACGGAGGACGATTCTTGGAATACAAAGACTATTACGCCACCCTCGGCGTCGAGCGGAAGTCCTCCAAGGAGGACATCCAGAAGGCGTACCGCAAGCTGGCGCGAAAATACCATCCGGACGTGAACCCGAGCCCTGAAGGTGAGGCGAAGTTCAAGGAGATCACCGAGGCGTACGAAGTACTGAAAGACGCCGACAAGCGTCGGCAGTACGACCAGTTCGGCAGCGCCTGGAAGCAGCGTGGCGGGCAGCCACCACCGGGCTGGCAGAACATGCGCGTCGACTTCGGCGACGGCGGTGGCAGCGGCTTCAGCTCGTTCTTCGACATGCTCTTCAACCAGGGCGCCGGCGGGGGCCGGGCGCGACGCGCGCAGGGCAATCCGTTCGCCGGCTTCGGCGGCGGCGGGGCCGGCTTCGGCGGAGGAGGCTTCGGTGGCGCAGGTGGCTTCGGCGGCGGTACCGCCGACCTCGACCAGGAGGTCAAGCTCGCGCTGACGCTCGACGAAGCGGCGCGCGGCGGCCAGCGCGAGATCAGCCTGCACGACCCGAACAGCGGGCGCACGCGCTCGTTTACGGTGAACCTGCCGCGCGGCGTCGGCGACGGGCAGCGCGTACGCCTGGCCGGCAAGGGCCTCGAGTCACCCGACGGCCGCACCGGCGATCTTTACCTCAAAGTCGAGCTGCGCCCGCACGAGCACTTCCGCCTCGACGGGCACGATCTCTACGTCGACGTCCCGGTCGCGCCCTGGACTGCCGCGCTCGGCGGCGAGGCGTCGGTGCGCACGCTCGACGGCACCCTCAAGATCAAGATTCCCGCAGGCACCTCGAGCGGTCGTAAGATCAGGCTTCGTGACAAAGGATTCCCCGCCACGAAAGGTCGACCCGGCGACCTCTTCGCCGAGATCCGCATCGTCGTGCCCGAAACGCTCGACGAGCGCGAGCGTGCGCTCTTCGAGGAGCTGGCCGAGGCCTCGAGTTTCCGTCCGCGGTGAGCATCTCGCACGCTCAGTCCACGTGAGAGGGCGACCGTGAGCGGTGGCGACTTCAGCCGCCTGCACTCGGTGCTCGACAGCGCCGAGCAGTTTCTCGAGTCGGTCGCGGCGCGCAGCGTGCTCTCTGCGCTGATCCTGGTCTCGGTGCTTCCGCCCGAGGTCCTCGGTGGCAACTACGGGCCGATCTTCCTGTGTGTCTTCGGCCCCGAGTTCCTGGTCCGCCTGCTGCTGGTCGAACGACGACGCCGCGAGCGGCGCCTGCGCGGCGGCGAGGTCGTCTTGCTGGTGCTCGACTTCCTCGCCATCCTCACCTTCTTGCCGACCTCGTGGCTGCCGCTGCCGCTCGACTCCGGCGCCCTGCGCTTCCTGCGCCTCGGTCGGCTGCTGCTCCTGCTCGGCTACTGGCGCGACATGCTGCGCGAGCTCTGGCTACTGCTCAGCCGCCGCGAGCGCCGCTACCAGATCGTGCTGGTGCTCGTCCTCGGCGCGATTCTCGCGCTCGCCGCCGCCGTGCTGCTGGTCGAGCTCGAGGCGCGCCATGACTACGACGGCGACGGCGCGCTCGACGAACAAGACGCGACGTTCGTCCAGGTGCTGTGGTGGAGCTTTCGGCAGGTGCAGGACCCGGGCAACCTGGTGCCGGTGATTGGCGACCCCCTGCTGGTCGCAATGTCGGTGTTGCTCACCTTCGCCGGCCTGCTCCTCTTCTCATTCTTCATCGGCATCGGCACCACCGTGGTCGAGGAGCTCGTCGAGCGTTCGCGCTCCCAGCCGCTCGGCATGCGGCGTCACACCGTGGTGCTCGGCATGACGCCGTACACCGACATCCTGCTGCGCGAACTGGCCGATATCTACCGCAAGAACTTCCGTCCCTACCGCGGCGCGGTGCTCGCCGACGAGCCGATGCCCGAGGCGCTGGCCGACTCGATGCTGCGCCATTTTCGCTATCGCACGGGCGACTTCGCGCGCGACTCCGACCTCGAGCGCGTGAGCATTCGCCACGCCAAGCGCGTGATCGTGCTCGGTGACGCATCGAGCGACCCCGACGCGTCGGTGATCTCGGCGATCCTGGCGACCCGCAAGACCAATCCCGGGGTACCGCTCTTCCCCAACCTCGAGCACGAGCGCAACTTTCCCGCCGCGCGCGCCGCCGGCGGCGCAGGCACGCAGCTGGTCGGCTCGGGCTCGATGCTCGGTCACTATGTGGCGCAATGCGTCGCCTACCCGGGGGTCGACACGCTCTACACGCAGCTTCTGCAGTCGGTCGGCTGCGAAATCTACACCTACATCTACACCGACTCCGAGCGCCGGCGGCTGCGACGGCGGCGCGATCCGCTGCTCGACGTCGAGGCGCTCCACGCCTCGGCCCGCGAAGCGCACCATGCGACTCTGCTCGGCGTGCTGGTGGCGCCGGACACCGACGAACCGCTCGAGGACGACGATTTCGACCTGGTGCTCAATCCGGTCCACGCGTCGCGGCGCGGCATCGCCAGCTCCTCGTACGCCTTCGTTGACGGGCGGCTACGCGCCGAGTGCCTGCGCGGCTTCGTCGGGATCGCCCTCAGATTCCGTGATCTGACTCTGTTGGCCCGCGAGCTACTCACCGACACCGACCTGCCGCGCGCCGGTCGGCCGGCCGCGCCGCTCGAGCCGAGCCCCTCGCGCCGGGCCCTCTCGCGGCTTCGCCTGCGTGCCGCCCGGCCCGCCGCACAGCGCATCCTGATCCTCGGAGCCGGACCGCGCGTGCCGCGCGTGACCATGGAGCTGATCGGCTTCTTCCGCCGCCTCGAGATCACTATCCTGGCCGCCCCTGAAGATCCGCGCACCGAGGTCGGCCACGACCTGCGCACGATGCTGACCCGCGCGTTCGGCACACCGCCACGCGTCGACGAGAGCGACGACGACGCCCTGCGCCTGGTCCTGTCGGCCCACGATCTCGACGCGCAGATCACGCTGATGACGGCCGACTGGACGCACGGTCATCGGCTCGAGGAGGAGGGGGTGGTCACGCTCGAGGCAGCCGACGCGATCCTGCTGCTGCCGCCCGGCGACACCGGCACCGACAGCGACGGCCGCATCGCGCTCGATTGCCTCCACCTCGCCAACCTCGAGCGCACCGGCACCGCCCAGTTCCGCCCCGGCGCCCACGTGCTGGCGCTGCTGCGCGATCCGGCCAAGGGTGAGCTGCTCGAGCGCCGCCTCATGGCGATGCGCGGCGGCGATGGCGCCTGCCGCTACACCGTGGTCTCGCGCGAACTGGTGCGCCAGCGCTTCGTCGTCCAGAGCGTCTTCGTCCGCGGCCTGAGCTCGATCTACCTCGAGATGCTCAGCTCGCGCGGACAGTTCCTGGCCCGTGTCGTGCCGAGCGACGACGCCTCGACCGATGCCGAGAGGCTCGACTCGATCGACCTCGAAGAGCTCGCCGAGCACCTGCTCGAGACCCACGACGTCCTCCTGGTCGGCTACGAGCACGAGGTCGACGGCAACCCCGAGGCCATCGTCGACCCCGACGCCCTGCGCCGCACCGACCCCCTCCCGCGCCACGAGGTCACCGCCCTCTACGTCCTCGGTGCGGGCCCCGATCTCGCAGCGATGGCGTGAGCGAGTCTCTTCTGGGTCCCGGAGGGACCGACGGGGTGAGCCAGCGATTTCAATCGCTGGCGTAGGGGCGATTCGCGATTCGCGGTCCGCGGTTTGACACCGCGCACCCAGCCACCCAGGGTTGAAACCCTGGGTTCACGCCGTCCGTCCCTACGGGACGAGAGCTTCTGCAGTTTTTGTCCCGACGACGGCTGGTATCCTGCGCCGCCGTGAGACCTTTCGAAACTCGTCGACCTTCCGCTCCGCTCCAGGCCCGCCTCCTGGTCGCCGCGGCGGCCGTCCTCATGTGCCTGCTGACGGCCCCGGCCCACCTCGGCGCACAGGCCGCGCCGACTGAACCCGCTCGAGACGCCGCCGAGCAGCGCGAGCTGACGCTGCTCGTCACCTCGGGGCTCTCGGGCCGGCTCGTCGACGACGGGCGGACGGTGGCCGACCTGGTGGCGGCGGTGCGGGCGGAGGCAGAGCGGGTGCGGGCCGACGGCGGCACCGCGGTGGTGCTCGATGCCGGGCGGGCGTTCGCGCCCTACGCCGAATCACGGTCCGACCGGGGCGCGGTGATGAGCCGGGCGCTCGAGGCGGCCGGGGCCGTGGTCGTCGTGCCGCACTTGCTCGACCTCGCGGCGACGCGGTCGGCGGCCATGCGCAGGGCCAAGAAAGTGGTGCCTCCACGGCTACGCGGCTTCGACCTGCCGTCTGCAGACGACCTGCCGTCTGCAGAAGACCTGTCGTCTGCAAAAGACAGTGGTGCCGACAGCGATGACGGCACCGACAGCAACGCGCCGGCCTGGCTCGGCGACGAGCGGATCTTGGTCCCCGCCGGCGATCTGAAGCTCGAGGTGCGGGCGCTGTGGGACGACGGGCTGGTCGACGATCTGACCAGCTACGAGGTCGCCGCGACGGCGCGGGCGCTCGACACGCTCGAGCCTCCGCCGCGAACGCTCCAGCTCACCGTGGTGCACGCTAAGGCAACCGTCGCCGCGAACGGTGCGTTCGGCTTGCCGGGCGCCGGATCGCGCCTCACCTGGGAGCTGGTGCAGCGACCGCGCGGCCGCGATTTGCTGATCGACCCCGATCTCGGCCAGGACCTGGCGCTGCGCGCCGTCGCCGCCGACTCCGACGAGCCGGGTGACGGGGCCGAGCCGGTCGCGCTGGTCGGTCGGCGGCTCGACACCATCGATCCGTGGACCTTCGCGCGAGTCGATCTCGCGCTCGACGTGCTGCCGGACGGCGACGTACAGGTTCGCGCGGTCGATCTCGAGGTACACCACCTCGACAAGGACCAAGGTAAGGCCGACGATCGCGGAGAGTCTGCCGAGCGCGCTAATCTGGCCGAGCTCGCAGACCTCGCAGACAGTGCACGAACCGCCTTCGACCAGTTCCGCAATACGTACGCGCGGCCACTCCCCGACGGCGGGCCGCAGAGCTACGGCGAGCTGGTCTGTTTCACCCTCGACGCGATGCGGCGTGCGACCGGCGCCGAGATCGCCGTGCTCGACCAGCGGGCGCTCCGCCCGATCGACCCGGCCTACCTCACCGGCGCTCTGCGGGAAGAGGCGGTGCAGCGGCTGCTGCCCATCGACCACTGGCTGGTGGTCCGCGAGCTCGACGGCGACGAGCTCCTCGAGCTGGTCGAAGCGACGCTCGAGACCGATCGAACGCTGGCCACGGCGCGACTCGACGACGCCTGCGGCAACGGCACCGACCAGAGAGCCCACGAGAACGCCCTGATCACGCGCGGGATCCACCTCGACGACGAGATCGCCGCGGAGCTTTCCGCCGACGGAGCGAGCGGCGTCGTCGACCTCGACAGCGACGACCTCGAGATCAACGGCCGGCCGCTCTACCCTGCCGATCGCTACCGCGTCGTCACCAGTCGCTTCCTCGGCCAGGGCGGCCACGGCTACGCGCGGCTCCAGGACGACGATGCCGAGGACCTCACCGACCCGGGTGCCAAGGCCGACCTCGACCAGGCGCCGGAGCTGCGCCGAGTGGTCACCGACGCGCTGCGCGAGACGCCGCGTCGCCTCGACCTCGAGGCGCGCCCGCTGTGGCGCTTCGGCATCAAGCGCGTGACCCTCGACTTCGACGGAGTCGACGTCGACGCCGACCCCGCCTACGAGGCGGCCGGCGACTCGCGCGCCCGCGCCGACTCGAGCTCGAGCCTGCTCGGCACCCTGCGCCTCTTCGCCGACCAGGAGCGTCGCAGCCTCCGCTGGGAGAACCGTCTGCGCGCCCGCTTCGGCCTCGTCGACACCGAGGGCGCCACCGAGAGCGAGCTCGCCGACGATCTGCGACTCGAGGTCTCGGCTGTCTTCATCGACGTCACCTGGCTCGGCGGCAACCCCTACGCCTCCTACAGCTTCGACTCGGAGCTACGGCGCGACCGCAGCGCGTCGGGCGGGCGCCTGCCGCGCCAGCACCTCGAAAGCCTGTCGGCAGGACTCGACTGGTCGGCACCCCGCTGGCCTCGGCTCCGCCTCGGCGTCCTCGGCCAGCGCCAGGACGACGTCGAAGAGATCGAACGCTGGGGCGCGCTCGGCGAAGCACAGTTCCAGCTCGGCGACGACGACTCGACCCTCCGCCTCGACGCGCGCCTCGCCGGCGAGGCCCTCCGCGACGGTGACGTGTCGCAGACTCGCCTCGAGCTCGACCTCCGCCTGCTCGTGCGCCTGCGCGACCGGCTCGATCTGGCCCCTGGCCTCGAGCTCTACCGCTTCGAGGACTCGCGCCTGCCCGGCGCCGCCGACTACCGCCGCCTGTCCCTCGGCCTGTCGTGGTCGTGGATCGGCAAGCGCCAGCGCTGAGCGACGCGCGAGGCACCGTCCTCAACGGCACCGCTCGGCAGCGGCGAGGTTGGCGCGGAACGGGAGGTGGTTCGGCGCGGCGGCGACTGCGGCACGGAGCGCGTTGCGGGCAGCGTCACAGCGACCGGCGAGAAGATGCCGGGCGCCGCGATTCGACGCCAGCAGAGCGGCCGCGACGTCGTCGCCGAGCGGACGATCGACGTCCGTCGCACGCCGCAGGCCGGCATGGTCGGCGATCCAGACGCGGGCGCCGTCGCGCACCGAGACTGCGACATGTCCCTCCCGCAGGCGGAGCCCCGGACGCACGAGAGTCGATCCGCGCGGCACCGCGCCCCGGGCGTCGACGAAGCGCGCATCGAGACCGAGGGACCGGGCGAGGCCGGCGAGCAGATAGGCGAATCCGACGCAGTCGGCGCGGCGAGCCTGGAAGACCTCGGCCGCCGAGTCACTCCGGCCGTCGCGGGAGATCACGCGCAGGCCGTCGCGAGCCACCAGGGCTCGGCGCAGGCGCGCGAGCCGCTCGCGCGGTGCACCGTCGGCCGGCACATGGCGACGCGCCCAGGCTCGCATCGCCGGACTCACCGACCACGGCCTGGCGTTGGGCGGAGCGGCGCCGAGAGGCACCGCACGCCGCGGCGGCGACTTGCCGATCGCAGCGCCCTGCTCGAAGGCCGCCGCGACAGCCATCGCATCCACCATCGAGACCACCGCCGGGGTCGAGGTCGCGCCAGGGCTCCAGGACGGTGCCGCCCCCGAAGCCGTACCCGCCGCGAGTCCCAGCAGCCAGAGCAGGCCCAGGAGGAGGCCGATGCGGCCGGGCGTTCTCATGCCGCCAGTCCCCGGTCGGCCGCCATCCGGCGGAGGCCCACGAAGTCCACCACGCGCTGCACGACCATGGGCTCGGCGAGCAACCGGTTGTGGCCAAGACCGACCGTGGTCCGGAGCACCGCTCCGGGCCAGGCGCGCGCCAGCGCAGCGCCCTCGGCCGCCGGCGCCTCACGGTCGTCCCGGTCGTGGACCACGAGCAGCGGCCGCTCCATCGACGGCGCGATGGCGAGCGGCGACATGCGATCGAAGCGAATCGCGAAACGCGCCTCGAGCCACAGCCGCATCCGGTCGACGACCGCCATCGGCAGGCCGGTCAGGCTCGAAAAGCGCTCGAGCACCGCGAAAAGGTCCGCGGGAGGCGCCATGAAGACGAGGCGCTCGGCCTCCAGTCCCGGCTCACGATCGAGCGCCGCGGTGAGCGCCGCCGCGCCCATCGAGTGCGCGATGACCGCCTCGACGCCGCCGAGGGCGGTGATCGCCAGCGCTACGACATCGCGGTGCTCGGGCAGCGACCAGCGCTGCGCCGGCATCCGGCCGTGCCCGGGCGCGTCGTACGTCCACACCTCGTAGCCGGCGGCGACCAGCGGCGCAGCGAGGGCGCCGAGCTGCAGTCCGCGCCCGCCCCAGCCGTGGACGAGCAGCACGCGCGGTCCCCCGCATCCCCAACGCCAGGCGACGAGGCGACGCCCGTCGGCGAGCGACAGCGTCGTCTCGACCGCGTCAGTCGCCCACCAGGTTTCGCGCAGCGGTGCGGGCGCTCGGTGGGGGCTGAGAAAGAGGCGGCGCGCCCAGATCGACGCGACGCCAGGAGCGATCCGGCCGAGCACGGCGTTGCCGGCTCGCAGGGCCCCGAGCGCCCCACGCCGAGCTTGTCGCTTCGCCTGTAAAATAAAACGACCGATCGTGCTTTTTTTAGATCGAGACCTTGAGAAAGGCATCACGGAGGTGCTCATCACGTCTCCAGAGGGTCGGAGTGACAGGGAGGGCCGTCAGTCAGCGGCCCGGCACGAGGCGACCAAGCTCTCGAACGACTGGCGCGCACGATCTCGCGCGCCCGGATCGCGCAGCAGGCGATGGAAGTGCTGGTACGCGAGAATGATCGAGTAAAGATCGTAGGCGAACTGCGAGCAGTCAAGGTCGTCGCGGAAGTGACCTTCCTGCACCGCGATCCGAGCGGCGTGGGCCAGCGCATCGAGCCAGTCGCGCTGCGACGACACCAACGCGTCGCGCGGCGCACCCGGGCAGTCGTCGAGCTCGCTTGCGGCGGCGATGAAGACACAGCCGCCGGGCATCCACTCTTCCCAGGCGAGCCAGTTCTCGAACATCGCCCGGATCCGTGGCTCGCCGCGGGGCTGGCGCAGCGCCGGCGCAATCACCATGCCGACGAAGCGGTCGACGGCGGTGTTCAGAACCTGCACCTGCAGGTCTTCTTTCGAGTCGAAATGCGCGAAGAGCCCGCTCTTCGACATCCCCACCTCGCGCGCCACGCCGCCGATCGAGAGGCCGTCGAGTCCGACCTTGCTGGTCAGCGCCATGGCTCGGTCGAGAATCGTCAGCCGTGTTTCCTCGCCCTTGCTCAGCTCGCGGCGGCCCGGCGGGTGCGGGGGGTGCGCGGGGTGTGCCGCACCCCGCCGCGGAGACGCTCCCTTCGTGCCGCCGGACTTCGAGGCGCCGGGGCCCGAGGCGCCGGGACCTGAGGCGCCAGGACCCGAGGCGCCGGAGGCCGCGACACGGTCGCGGGATGCAGGGTCGGAAGAGTTGGATCGCGTCATCGGTGAAACAATAGCACGACCGTTCGTTTCATTGCAAGATCTCCTCTCCAGGGGTCTCCTCGTCCCGCTGCACGATCCGCAGACTGCCAACCTCGAGGGAGCCGATCTCGAGCCGGTCGATCTCGAGTCGCTCGAACGAACCGTGGCGCACCCGAGCGCGACCGACGGACAGTCGACCGACCGCGAAAGCACCCACCGCGACCGCACCGACCGCGAGGGCGCCGACGGCCATCGCGCCGACCGCGAGCGCTCCCGACGCGAATGCTCCGGAGGACACGGTTCCAGATGCCAAAGCTCCTGACGCCAGGGCTCCTGTGGCGACCTTGCCCAGCCTCGCGGCGCCCACCGCCGCCCGCTCGACCGCCGCCGCCTGCACTTCCACGGTCTGCACACCCACAGTCTCCAGAGCCACGGTCTCCAAAGACACGGTCTCCAAAGGCACGGTCTCCAAAGACACCGAGCGGGCGACCGAGGACTCGGCCGTTTCAGCGTCACCGCGCGCTGGTTCAGTCTCCTGCGGATCGGCCGCACCGCCCGAAGACTCTCGTGGATCGTCAGCTCGCATCGCGCACATCGCCGTCTCCTTTCACGGGACTTCCGTTGTTCGCAGAGCCTTGGTCGACTCCGTGTTCATACGATCATGTCGCATGCTCCTCGCGATCCTGTCGATCCTCGCCGGAGCTGCGCTGCCCTACCCCGGCGCCGAGGGCCCGGTGCGCGAGCGCAGGGCGACGACGAAGGCGACGGCGAAGAGAAGCGCGGTCGCCGCCGCGCCGATCCAGCGCACCGGACCCTGCTCAAAAACGACGGTGGCGTTGAAGGCGATGAAGACGAAGAAGCCGTGGATCAGGGCCGTCGCCCAGGCGCGGCGCCGCGCATGCACGATCACGTCGACTCGCCACCACCACGCGACGTCGAGCGCCCACACCAACAAGTAGAGGTAGTTCAGCCACAGTCCGGCACCGCTGCGGGCGCCGGTGAGCTCGGCGGTCTGGCGCGCGGTCTCCGCCAGGGCCACGCTGTGGCTCCACTCGTAGAAGACGTGGAACGCAGCCACGACGTGAACCATGAAGGCGACGAAGCCGCAGCTGTAGACGAAGCGCGCACGGCGGCGCCAGCGATTCAGCCTCCTGCTGCCCGCGGCGCGCCCGGCGAGCGCCGCCAGCGGCCCGGCCAGGTAGCAGAGCAGCGCGATCCACACACTCACCCGCGTCACCAACTCACCCATCGCCAGGTCTCCGCTCGAGGCCGTCGATCCACCATCCGACACGATTCGAGGCCGACGAGCATACCGCCATCGACCGACCGCGCCGCCACGGCTGGTAGCATCGCCGCTCCGCACGAACCACCGGAGACTTCCCTCGATGAGCCGAACCTGGACCGTATACCTCGCCGGCGAGATCCACACCGACTGGCGCGACCAGATCGAGCGCGGCTGCGCCGAAGCCGACCTGCCGGTCGAGTTCACCTCCCCGGTCACCGATCATCCGGCGAGCGACAATTGCGGCGTCGAGATTCTCGGCGCCGAGGACGACCCGTTCTGGAAGGACCACAAGGGCGCCAAGCTCAACGCCATCCGCACGCGCACCCACCTGGCCGAGGCCGACCTCGTGGTCGTCCGCTTCGGCACCGAGTACAAGCAGTGGAACGCCGCCTTCGACGCCGGCCAGGCGGTCGCCTTCGGCACCCCGCTGATCGTCCTCCACCCGCCCGAGCATCGCCACGCGCTGAAAGAAATCGACGGCGCCGCGCTCGCCGTCGCCGAAGAGCCGGCGCAGGTCGTGCGCATCCTGCGCTACGTCATCCACGGCGAGCTCTGAGCCGACCGGCGCCCACGCTCTCGTCTTCTGGAGAGCGCGGGCGCAGCCGAACCAGGGCGGCCGGCCGACGTCTGGGTCCCTACTGCCAGGCCGCCGTGTTCCCCGACTCGAACCCGTCGCGGAACACCAGGCCCGGCGTCGAGCACGAGCCCGGCAGCTGGACGTGGCTCACCTCGACGGCGTCGACCCACCAGCCCGGGCCGCCGGCCGCCTGGTCCGTCGAGTAGAGCCAGCGGATGCGGACTTCTTGGCCGGCGAAGCTGGACAGGTCGTCGCTGTAGACATCCCAGGTGGAGTCGGTGCCGGTGAACGACGGATCGCCTTGGAGGAATCCGCAGGCGTCGTCGGACTGGATAAAGGAGCCCGGGTAGCCACCGCCCAGCGGCAGCGTCGTCCAGCTGTTGCCGTCGGTGGTGATCTGCACCACGCCACCGTCCCAACCCTCTTCGATCTCGAAGATCGAGGCGAAGCTGAGCTGCGGTGCGGTGCCGGCAGTGAGCTGTAGAGGTTGGGTCATCAGCGACAGGCACGAGTTGTGGAGGTGGGTCGAGAAGTAGCTGCGCGCGCCCGCGGCCGACTGTGCGTCGGTGATCTCCCAGCCGTCCTGGGGATGGCGCGGTCCGCCGTCGCCGCCGGCACCAGGGGGTGCGATCGGCGGAGCAGCGCCCGGATCCGCCAGGGCGACGCCGGTGATCAGCACCGGATCGCCGAGCTCGGCGTCGGCGCGGTACGTGCCGTCGGCGAGCGGACCGGCAGGTGCCACCTCGAGCCGCCGCAGGTTGCCGTCCTCGGCCCCGTTCGAAGTGTCTTCGGCGCGCACGATATAGCTCGCGACCAGGCCGTCGACCACACCACCGTCGCTCCAGCTCGTGCCGACCAGGCCGCTGGCGACGCGCGTCGCGGGCGACGGCACGAAGCTCGGATCACTCGACTTGTAGACGCTGTACGTCACCGCGCCGCCGCAGTTGGCCGCGGCGGCGTCCCAGGCGAGGTCGACGCCGCAGGTCGAGGTGCCGGCGCTGTCGGCGGAGACCACACCGTCGAACGCGGGCGGCGCGATGCAGGCGCCGGTGGTCTGCGCCGAGGCACAGGTCGACACGGTCGACTCGCAGACGCCGGTCGGATCGAGCGCGGTGACGACGTACGAGTAGTCGACCTGCCCGGACACCAAGTCGACGAGACTGGTCCCGGTGAGACCGTCGGCGACACGCTCGAAGCCCGTCCCCGGGCACGTGCCGTACGCGCGGTACACGCTGTAGCTGCCGCCCGGCGGCGCGCTCGCCGGCCAGCTCAGCGCGATGCGGCCATCGCCGTCGGGGGTCGCGTTCAGCGTCGCCGGCGCCACCGGATTCTCGCACAGCTGCGGGCGCAAGACGAAGAGCCCCTGGCCGATGTCGCTCACGATCACCGTACCGCTGTCGAAGTACGGATAGACGCTCCAAGCGCCCGAGCCGCCGCCCGGCTCGGTGTCGAACCAGGCGACTTCCGTCATCTCGGCACGCGACAGGTCGCCGAGACGCAGGATCCGCAGGCCGTCTTCGTAGTTCGCCTCGTAGACGTAGTCGCCGAGGATGTAGAGGTTGTGGTCGACCGCGGTGGTCTCGTGCAGGTGGAAGCCGGTGAGCACCGGTGCATCGAGGTCACTGACGTCGAAGACATAGGTCTTGGTGTTGTGACCGAAGTTCGACTCGTCGAGCTCGTCGCCGAGCAAGAAATACCGGCTGTCTTCGGTCAGCCATCCCTGGTGCGCGAAGGCGTTGCCGGCATACGGCGTGCGCGAGATCACCGACGGATTCGACTTGTCGGTGACGTCCAGAACCGTCACCGTGTCGGCGTTCGAGGCGATGCACAGCTCTTTGCCCACGTGGTCGACGTCGGGTCCGTCGTAGGTCACGCACTGCGCGTCGTGGGTGTAGCCGTCGTCTCCGTGGCAGCCGGCAAAGGTCGGCTGCGCCGGCGTGCTGATGTCGATCATGTGCAAGCCGGCGTCGCAGGTGTTGGTGGCGACGGCATAGGCGTAGCCCGAGTCGGTGTCGATCACGATGTTGTGCGCGGTCGAAAAGCCGTCGTAGGTCGCGGTCGCCGCGAAGGTCGCGGGCGGATTCGCGACCGAGCGCAACTGCGTCAGGTCGAAGACCTGCATGCCGTGGTTGCCCGCCTCGCTGACGATGAAAGCGTGATCGGCGTAGACCTTGAGATCGCGCCACAGCGACTCACCACTGCGCGTCGCCAGGTGCCCGAGCACGACCGGAGTCTTCGGGTCCGTAATGTCCACGAAGGCGACGCCGTCGCGCAGCCCCATCAGGGCGTACTCGGAGCCGTCGAGCGCGTCGGTCCAGCCCCAGATGTCGTTGCCGCCGGGGCTCGGATCGTCGGTGAGCAAGTCGAGGCGCAGATGCTTCTCGAGGTCGATGCGATCACACGCGTAGATCGCGGCCGAGCCGTCGACGCACGGCGCCGGGCCATGGGCCAGCGCCGCGGTGGAACCGAGAATGGCGACGGCGCAGAGAGTGCGCACGCCGAAAGTGAAGGCACGGCGGCCGAGAGTCGAGAGCATGGGCGGGCTCCGGGGACGGTTGGCTGGAGGCGACGCCAGAGAACGCGTTGACGCTCTCCAGCGTCCGCAGCCTACCGCGACTTGCGGGGGGCTGCAGGTCCGAGCCACCGTCCCGCGGGTCGCCTCGCGGTGAGCTCCTCTCGACCGCGGTGCGCGCTCAGCCGCAGAGCAGAAGCGAATGAGCGGGCGTCGCCTCTGCCGGATAGCCGGCGCACGAGAAGAGCTGCTCCAGAATCCAGCAGGTGAAGCGGTACTCGTAGTCCACGACCGTGTTCGTCGACCCTCCGCACCGAAGAGTCGTGGTCTCCGTCGTCGTGGTGATCTTGTAGCGCGTGCCGTGGAGCTGGTAGAGGTGGAACGGCGGCGCGCTCCCAGAACCGAAATAGTTCGTGCAGGAGTAGGTGGCCGGCACCACCGCGGTCCGGCCGCCCATCGGCGTCGCGGTCTCGGTCACATCGGTTCCCGGCAGGCAAGGATTCAGGATTCCGCAGCGCGAAACGCACGATAGGAATCCATCCTGGCAGCTTGGGTTCGAATGGCCGCAAGACATCCAATCGTCCTCGCAGTCGTCGATGCAGGCGATCAGGTTCCGTGCCTTGGTCGGCACACCTGCCAGGCCCGCGGTCAACCTCGACGCCGGCGCCGACTCGGTGACGACGCGGATCGGCTGCAAGGCCTCGAAGTCGATCGACCTCCCCTGCTCGAGCAGCTGCCCCCAGTCGAGACGGTCAATCTCGAGGTCGCCGACGGCGAGGCCGACCTGAACCGACGAGCTCGAGGCGAACGCGTCGAGCCAGGAGCGTGACGACGGCGCCGCGGCGAGCAGCTCGATCGCCAGCGTGCCGCCGGACGCGGCCGCCGACGGCTCGAGCAGCTCGATCTGCTCACGGTGGATGATCGAGCCGTCGACGGACACTGCGACGTCGAGCGCGGCGCCTTCGGCGAGCCAGTGTGCCTCGACGAGGTAGACCGGCACCGCTTGGGCAGCGCGCTCGGCCGGCGACGAGGCGGCCCAGGCCGAACCGGCCATCAGCAAGAGCGCGGCGCAGGCGCCGAGCAGGAGGAGTCGGGGGGTTTCATTGCGAATCATGGGGGGTGCTCCTTAGTCGATGGGATCGAGCGGCTCGAGGCCGCGACCGACGCGAGCGGCCCTCGTGGCCGCGGCGCCGTGAGACGACCGACGGCCGCCTGCGCCAGGCCCAAAGAGCAAGGCCTGTACCAACCGGTGGCAGGCCTTATGCGACCGTCGGATCGAAGCCCAGCGTTCAGTGTCCCGAAGCTCCAGCTGTCGACGAAGTCGACAAGGATGTCCCCATGGTCGACACCACTCGGCCGGCGACCGGTCCGTCGGCGTTCGACGATCTGTCCCGAGCGTCGATGCTCTCGTCCCATGGCCCTAGCTCGGAGCCATCGAGCGAACGAAACTCGGGGCTATCCATTGCACTCGAGGACGTTGAAATGATCGATCTCTTCGCGCGACGCTGCCGCCTCGTCGCTTCCGGCCTGGTCTTGTGGGTTTGGATCTCCGCCCCCGCAATCGCCGACACCGCGCTGCGCGCCGCCGACGACGTCTTCGTCGCCATCGACCGAACGCCGTGGACGATCGATGTCGACGAGTTGGTGGCGAACGACACGACGGCGCCCGGCGCGCGATTCGAGCTCTTGACCGAGCCGACCCGCGGCGACCTCGAGACCTTCGAGAGTGAGCCCGGGATGCCGCTCGCGCTGACCTACGACCCTGGGCCTGTCGTCTACGCCGCCTGGGATCGGCTGACCTATCGCTTGGTCGACGGCGACGGCGAGTCGGAGCCGGCGACGGTGTGGATCCGCCGCATGCCGCGGCTGCGGCCGGTCGCCGGACGCTGGCCGACGCCGTCGTGCCATCCGGCCGATTGCCCACCACGGATCGAGATCGGCGCCCAGGCCGAGATCGGCTTCTACGACACCGTCGCCGCGGTCTTCGTGCTGTGTGATTGGACCGGGCCGGCGCTCGAAGCCTGCCGCGAGGCCCACCTGCCGCCGCCCTTCGATCGTCCGGGCTGGGAGCCTCTGCTCGGCGACTGGGACGACGACGGCTGGACCGACTTCGGCGTCTACGACCTCACCGACGGCACCCTGCACCTGTTCAGACTCGTCGCCGACGATGCGGAAGGCGGTTCGCTTGCCACGAGTCTCGTGCCGCTCGCGACGACCTCGCTCGGCGTCGCCGGCGACCTGCCGCTGAGCGGGTCGTGGGATGGCGGACCGCCCGAGCAGCTCGGTGTCTATCGACCATCGTCAGCCCAGTTCTTCCTCGAGTCGTCCACCCAACCGCCCAATCCTCCTCCCGCCAATCTCGACGGCGCAGGCCAGCCGCTGGCCGGCGACTGGTGGATCGGCGGTCATGATGAGCTCGCGGTGTGGAGCCCCGAGGAGAGCCGCCTGCTGCTCTTCGATCGGATGCTCTCGCCCGATCACCTAGAGCTCGTCCTTTATCACAGCCTGACCGGCCTGCCGCTGAGCGGCGATGCCTTCGCCGGGCACTTGATCGACCCCTCGAGCCATTCGTTCCTCGGCATCTACGACGCGGAAGAGGGCCTGCTCCACCTGCGCACGCTGTGCGACGGCTGCGGTGCGCTCGCTCTCCAGGTGATCGTCGACCCGTGACCGAGACCCGTCGCGGGGAAACCCCGCTGAACCGTCCTGCGCTGGCGACATCGGTCGCGACGTCGGTCGTGACGATCGACAGCCTCGGTGTGGGCCGAGCGATACCACCGGCGAGCCTCGAGGCGCAGCCCGGCCACCGGGTGCACCTGGGCCGATTCGAGCTGCTCGAGCGACTCGGCGCCGGCGGCATGGGAACCGTTTATGCCGCGTACGATCCGCAGCTCGAGCGCAACGTCGCGCTCAAGCTCCTTCACGACGACGGCGCCCGCGGCTCGCCGGCCCGACGACGCCGCCTGCAGCAGCGACTGCTGCGCGAGGCGCGGGCGCTGGCTCGACTCGACGATCCCCACGTCGTCTCGGTCTTCGAGGTCGGCAGCGTCGTCGAAGTCGACGGAGCCCAGGACGAAGGCGGCGCGGCCGCGGTCTTCGTCGCGATGGAGCACGTGCCCGGTCGGCACCTGATGCACTGGCTGCGTGAGGCGCCCCGATCGGTCGGCTCGATCCGTCGGGTTCTGCGCGACGCCGGTCACGGTCTCGCCGCCGCACACGATGCCGGCGTCGTCCACCGCGACGTCAAGCCGAGCAACATCATGGTCCGCGACGACGGCGCCGTGCGCGTGCTCGACTTCGGCCTCGCGCAGAGCCTCGACGAAGCCACCGCGACGACCCCCTGCGGCGACCCCTGCGGCACCCTGCCTTACATGTCTCCCGAGCAGGCCGCCGGCGTCCCGGTCGGCCCGGCGTCCGATCTCTTCAGCTTCTGCGTCACCTACTACCTCGCGCTCTTCGGCACATTGCCGCACGCCTGTACAGAGCGCGATCCGGCACGCCCCGACGACTGGCGCCTCAAACCGCCACCGCACCGAGCTGGAGTGCCCCGGCGCGTCGTCGAGGTGCTGGCGCGTGGTTTAGCCCACGATCCGGCACGACGACCCGCGTCGATGCGCGAGCTGCTGACGACCCTCGAGCCCCTGTCTCCTCGTGGACGGCGACGACGGCTCGCCGGGCTGGCGGTGCTCGCGATGCTCGCCGTCGGCTCCGCCGTGGGCTCCGTCCGCGGCACCGCCTCGCTGCTTCCCGAGACACGCTCCGAGACACCGTGCGGCGCCGGTGCCGCACTGATCGACGAGGCCTGGGACGGCGCCGGACGCGGTGAGCGAGCCCGCCGACTGCAGGCTGCGTTCTGGCGTCTCGAAACGCCCTGGGCGCGCGAGGTCGCCGCCGTCACCGCCGCCTCGCTCGACAGCTATCGCGCGCGCTGGCTCGAGCACTACACGCGCGCCTGTGAGGCGACGCGGCAGCACAGGATGCAGAGCTCCGCCCTCCTCGATCGCCGCCTCGGCTGCCTCGAGCGACGTCGCCGCGAGCTCGGCGCCCTGGTCGACGTGCTGAGCCACGACCCGGCGTCGGCCCTACCCCACGCCGCCGAGGCCGCGGCAAGTCTTCCGGCAATCGACCGCTGCAGCGACCTCGAGAGTCTGCTGGCGACGGCGTCGTCGCAGCCTGGCATCGCGCCCCCGCACAGTCCCTCGTCGACGGACAGCGAGGCGCGCGCCAACGACAGGCCCGATGGCGACAGGCCCGATGGCGACAGGCTCGGTGGCGGAGGAATCGACGCCGACCTGGCGCGGGCCCGCGCCCACCTACTCGCCGGCGCCTGGTCCGACGGCCTGGGCCACGCCGACTCTGCGCTCGAGCGCGCAGAGCAAGCGGGCGACTGGTCGCGCGCCGCCGACGCCCATCTGCTCCGCGGCCTGCTCCACGAGGCCAACGCCGACGCCGAGGCGGCGTCGGACGCCTACGACGCCGCGCTGCGCGATGCCGGGGCCGCCGGCCACCGACGGGTCACCGCCGAGGCTCTCGTGCGCCTGGTGCGCGTCGCGGCGCTGCTCCAGGCCGACCTGGACAGCGCCGACCGCCATGCCGCCATCGCCGCGACCGCGCTCGACCGCCTGCACCACGCCGACCCGGCGCTGGCCGCCGACCTGGCCGACCACCGTGGCCTGAGCCTGCGCCGACGCGGGCACGCGCGCGACGCGGCATCGGCCCATCGCAAAGCTCTCGCGCTGCGCACCGACGGCTCCCCGATCGAGCGTGCCAAGACCCTGGTGCGCCTCGGCAGCGCGCTCAAAGACGCCGGCGACTTCGGCGACGCCGAACGCTATCTCGAGCAAGCCGCCGACCTCGCAGCAGGCAGCCTCGGGTCCGGTCATCCGACGATCGCCGCGACGCTCGATCGCCTCGGCGCACTGGCGCTCGACGTCGGCGACTACCCGCGCGCGCGCATGCACCTCGAGCGTGCCCTGAGCATTCTGCGGCGAGCTCTCGACGACACCGATCCCCGCATCGCCGATACGCTCCTGCACCTCGGATCCGCCCACGTCGCCTTGGGTGAGATCGAGGCCGCGCAGGCCGCCTTCGGCGACGCCGAGGCCCTCTACCGTCGAACCGTCGGCCCGAGCCATCCGCACCTGGCGGCCGCGCTGAACAATCGTGGCACGGCGTTCATGGAGCACGAGCGACCCGATCTCGCGCTCGAGCCGTTCGGCCGCGCGCTCGCGATGCATCGCGCGCTCCATGGCACGGAGCATGTCCTGGTCGCCTTCTCGGAGTTCAATCTCGGCGAGGCGCACAACGACCTCGGTCGATTCACCGTCGCGCTGGACCTGCACCACCGCGCCCGGCGATCCTGGCAGCGGCAGTTGAGCACCGAGCACTACCTGCTCGCACACAGCGGCCTCGGCCTCGGCCGCGCCCTGCTGGGCATCGGCCGGCTCGACGCCGCCGAAGAGACCCTCCGCGACGCTCTGGATCGCTGGCAGGATGCCGGACGCGATCCGGCGTACGAGGCCGAAACGCGCCTCCACCTGGCGCGTCTGCTCGACCGACGCGGCCGCGCCGAGGAGGCGGAGCGCGAGATCGCAACCGCCCGGCGTCGGCTCGACGAAAGCGCGGGCCGGCACCCGCGCCTACAACGCCAGCTCGCCGACTGGCGCGCGCTGTGAGCGCTCGGGCTAGCCTCAGAGCGAGAACGACTCGTCGTCGAGCCCGAGACGCGTCAACCGCTTGAGCAAGCCGGTGCGCGAGACTTGGAGCAGACGCGCGGCACGGGACCGGTTGCCACCGGTCCGCCACAGCGCGCGGCGGATCATGCGGCGCTCGAGATCTTCGATCGCCGCGCCGAGCCCGCGCTCGGGCTCGTCGTCCACGCGCTCGGATTCGTCAGGCAGCGCCGCAATGCGCGGTGAGAGCATGCCGGCATCGATCGCCTGATCGTCCGAACACTCCTGGACCAGGCGCTGCGCCTCGTGCTCGAGCTCACGCACGTTGCCCGGCCAGCAGTGGGCCTGCAGGCGCTCGAGCGCCTTCACCGTGACACCCGGGATTCGTTTGCCCTGGTGCGCACAGGCACGCTCGAGAAAGGTCCCCAGCAGCGCGCCGAGGTCGTCTCCGCGGCGGCGCAGCGGCGGCACTTCGAGCTCGACGCCGGCGAGGCGATAGAAAAGATCGGCGCGGAAGGTTCCGTTCGACGCCGCCGTCGCCAGATCGCAGTGCGTGGCGGAGACGAAGCGCACGTCGACCGGTACCGGCGGCGCGCCGACCGGGGTCACCTCGCGCTCCTGCAGCGCACGCAGCAGCTTCATCTGCAGGGGTGCCGACATGTCGCCGATCTCATCGAGGAAGAGGGTGCCGCCGTCGGCACGCCGCAGCGCTCCGGGGCGCGCAGTGACGCCGGTGGCGACGCCGGCGGCGACTCCGAACATCTCAGCTTCGAGCAAACTCTCGGGGATCGCGCCGCAGTGCACTGCGACAAAGGGACCATCTGCCTGCGCCGACGCCGCGTGCACCATCCGCGCGAGATGCTCTTTGCCGGTACCAGTCTCGCCGACGATCAGAATCGGCAGCTCGCCGGCGGCAGCGGCATGCAGCCGCCGGTAGAGCGCCAGCATCTCGGGCGCTCGACCGAGCACGATGCCGGGCGGAGCCTCCAGGATTCCCATGGCCTCGACCGCCATGGCCTCGCCGTCGGAGGTCCGTTGGCGACCTGTGGCCGCCTCGAGCGCGTCGAGACGCTGGGCGGTCCGGGCGGCGACGAGCTGAAGCGTCGCGCCGAGAAGCCGCATCGAGGGCTTTGGAGAGCTCGCCGAGGGGTCCGGCGACGCCAGCAAGAGTCCGATCGGGGTCGCCCTCGGCCGGCGCCACACGACTCCCTCGACGGAGCCCGGTCCCTCGGTCATGCGCCCATCCGGTGCATCCTCCGTCTCTGTCAGCAGAAGCAGCTCGGCCTCCCCTCCGGACGGCGGGCGACGCGGGATGGCGGGCGACTTGCCCCAAGAGGCGAGCACGACCGGCGCCTCGGCCTCCCAGGCGACGACGACTGCGCCCGGCCGGGCACAGCCATCGGCCAGCGTCGCCAGCACGCCGGCCAGATCGGGCGCGGCGGCCGGTCGCACGGCCAGCCGTTCGACCAGCCCGGCGAGCAGACGCAGCTCGGCGTTCGAGGTCATCGCGCCGCCCTCGTCGTCACGCACCGTCGAGGTCCGCGCCGACGCCGCCGAGGACTCCGTCGCGTCGCCGTCGCCGTCGCTCCCGAGCGCGAGACCGAGCGCGACCTCGTCGGCGGCAACCCGCTCGAGGCGGAGGCGCACCGGGCCGAAGCGTACCTCGTCACCCACCGCCAGGCGCCCGCTCGTGATCGCGCGCCCGCGGCACGCCGTGCCGTTCACGCTACCGAGATCCTCGACCTCGACCCAGGTCTCGCCGACACGCAGACGGGCATGCCGACGCGACACACCACGCACCGGTAGCACCACGCCGCAGGTCCGCGAGCTACCCACCAGCACCACACCCGGGCCCAGCGGCCACGAGCGCTCGACCTCGGCGACCAGGCCGCGAAGACGCAGGCGAGTCTCCGCGCTCATCAGCTGATTCCTCGGCTGATCTCTAGACTGGCTCTGGCGACCAGCGACTGCGGCTGCATGTCTCCTCCTCTCCGCGGATACGTTACTGACCGTCCACCTCGTTCCGGCGCTAGAGCGCCGAACGCGAGATGTCGGCCGGTCGAGGATACGCAGCGAACGAAGGCGCGCAGGCGCCCCGATCCGAGTCGACGTCACGCAGGGGCGACCTGCCCACCGTGCCGCCACGAACGGTCTCGGCTCAGGCCGGCTTTTCGCCGAGCATGGCGAAATCGCGCGCGCCGAGGAGCAGCGCGTCGATGCGGTCGCGCAGGCGATTCATCGCGTCGGCGAGCGGACGCTGATCGGCCGGCAGCGTCTCGAGATCGATCTCCGGCAGGCGCTCGGACTCCGGCACCGGGTGCAGGTCCAGCCGCTCGACCGGCTCGAATCCGGCTTCGCGATAAGCGACTTCGAGCCACGCCGGGTGCACCGGGCGCAGGTGCGTCGGGTCGATCCAGAAGTCCCGTGCGGCCATGCGCAGCGAAAGCGGGCTCGGCGTTTCAAGCACCAGCAGGCCACCGGGCCTGAGCGCTCGCCAGGCGAGGCGCGCGAGACGAAAGACGTCGGGCGGCGGCAGGTGCTCGATGACGTGGAACGAAACGACCCCACCGAGGCTCCCCTCCGGCACCGCGGCGAGGTAGTCGAAGAGATCGCCGGTAACGGTGTCGAGCCCCTGCTCGCGGCAGATCGCCACCATCTCGTCGCTCGAGTCGACGCCGCGCGCCTCGAAGCCGGCCGCGGCGAAGACGCGCAGCGCCTCGCCGCGCCCGCAGCCGAGGTCGACCACCGGGCCGCGACCCTCGAGCCGCGGCACGTAGATCGACACGCGCTCGGCGATGTCGCTCTCCGCTCCGCGCCAGCGTTTCTCGAGCTCGACATACGCCTGCTGCTCGAAGCTGGCGCGCGCCGCCTGGCGCGGATCCTCGCCCGCGCGCGCCGCCGTCTCCTCGGCAGCGACCAGCGCACCGAGGCGATGCCACAGACCGCGCGCCTCGCGGCGGTAGCGGTCGAGTTTCTGGTCGACGCGGGCGTAGAGGGCGTCGTCGTGGGCGACGACGTCGCGCAGCCCCTCGACGATGTGCTGATCGAGGCGCTGCAGCCACCGCTGGTGCTCGTCGAGCGCGGCGCGATACTCCTCGCGCTGCTTGGTGAGCGTTTCGAGGAGAATCAGATTGAAGACCCGCTGGCGATCGTAGAGATCGCCGAGCACGCCGCGCAGCAGCGGCCGGAGCAGCCGCCGCGCGAGCGCCGTGAGGCGCCCGCGCAGGCCGCCTCGGTGGGCGATCGGAAACTCGAGATCCGCCGTCCACAGGCGCGCCCAGGCGGCGAGGTCACGCGTCGGCTCGCCGAGGAACTCTTCGACGACGAGCGGCGCCGCCTCACCGGCCGGGCGCTGATCGTCCCGCGCGGCGGGCGCCGACATCGGATCAGATGTCGGCGGGGACGATATTGACCGTGAACTCGGCGAGAACGTCGGCGTGCAGGTCGACGGCGACCTTGTGCTCGCCGAGCGTCTTCAGCGTCGGGCTGCCGAGATCGAGCTGGCGCTTCTCCACCTCGATGCCGCGCTCGGAGAGCTCGTGCACCAGATCGATGGAGGTCACCGAGCCGTAGAGGGTGCTCTTCTCACCCACCCGCTTGCTGATCTCGATCACAGTCTCGTTGATCGTCGCCGCCACCGCCTGCGCCTCGTCGAGGGCCTTGGCGTGTGCCGCGTCGATCTGCTTCCTCTGCTGCTGGAAGTAGGCGATGTTGCCGCGCGTCGCCTCGAGGGCGATGCCCTCGGGCAGCAGGTAGTTGCGCGCATAGCCGGGCTTCACCTCGACGACCTCGCCGCGGTGGCCCAGATTGCGCTGGTCCTGGAGCAGGATCACTTCCATGACGGCCTCCTCAGTCGGCGGTGAACGGGATCAGCGCCAGGTGGCGCGCCCGCTTGATCGCCTGCGACAGCATGCGCTGGTGGCGGGACGAAGTTCCGGAGATACGCCGCGGCAGGATCTTCGCCCGCTCCAGGATGTAGGCCTGGAGGGTCTTGGTGTCCTTGTAATCGATGTACTCGATGCCTTCGGCGGTGAACTTGCAGACCTTGCGGCGGCGGTAGAAAACGCGCTTACGAGCCATTGGCGGCGGCCTCCTCGGTCGTCTCTTCGACAGCGAAGAGCTCGGAGTTCGGAACGTCCTCGGGCTTCACCTTGCCCTTGCGCATGGCGCGCTTGAGATCGGGATCCGTGCGCACGACGAGGTAGCGCAGGATGCGCTCGTCCTGCTGCATGAGGCGCTCGATCTCGGTCCACGGCGGCACCGTGTCGGTGGCGACGACGTAGAGGAAGACGTACTTGCCTTCGTTGAACTTCTGGATCGGGTACGCGAGCTTGCGCTTTCCCCAGGCGTCCACGAGGGTCACCTGGGCGCCGCTGTCCTCGATCATTCCCTTGAAGCGATCGGTGATCGCTTGGACTTCATCGTCGGTCTGGCGTGGCTCGACGATGAAGCCCAGCTCGTAGGTACGGGGCATTCAGACCTCCCTTTGGCCTCGTTCGATCCCGGCGTCTCAGGGTCCCTACGACCGCGCCGGAACAGAGAGGTGGTCGGATTGTGGTGGCCGCCCCGGACGGGGCGGCGTGAGCGGCTGATTCTACGAAAATCGCGCGCCGATGCAAGCACGGCGCGCGATGGAGTCGATCGGGCCTAGGCGCCGATCAGAGCGTGAGCAGCGGCGCGATCACCAGCGCCACCACCGACATCAGCTTGATCAGGATGTTGAGGCTCGGGCCCGAGGTGTCCTTGAAGGGATCGCCGACGGTGTCGCCGACCACCGCCGCCTTGTGCGCGTCGGAGCCCTTGCCGCCGTGGTTTCCGGCCTCGATGTACTTCTTCGCGTTGTCCCAGGCACCACCGGCGTTGGCCTGGAAGATCGCCATCATCACGCCCGACGCGGTAACGCCGGCGAGCAGACCGCCGAGCGCCGCGGGGCCGAAGAGGAAGCCGACGGCCACCGGCACGACGACAGCGAGCGTACCGGGGAGCACCATCTCCTTGATCGCGGCGGCGGTCGAAATGTCGACGCAGCGCTTGTAGTCGGCCTCGGCCTTGCCTTCCATCAGGCCCGGGATCGAGCGGAACTGGCGCCGGACTTCTTCGATCATGTCGCGCGCGGCGCGGCCGACGGCCTGCATCGCCAGCGCCGAGAACAGGAACGGTAGCATGGCACCGATGAAGACGCCGCCCATCACCATCGGCTGCGCGATGTCGATGACGTCGAGGCCGACAGTGGTGCGGTAGGCCGCGAAGAGCGCCAGCGCGGTGAGCGCCGCGGAGCCGATGGCGAAGCCCTTGCCGATGGCCGCGGTGGTGTTGCCGACGGCGTCGAGCTGGTCGGTGCGCGCACGCACGTCCGAGCCGAGGTGCGCCATCTCGGCGATGCCGCCGGCGTTGTCGGCGATCGGGCCGTAGGCGTCGACGGCGAGCTGGATGCCCGTGGTCGAGAGCATGCCGAGAGCGGCGATAGCGATGCCGTAGAGGCCGGCCTGGTCGTAGGCGACGAGCACCGCGGCGACCAGCACGACGATCGGCCAGGCGACCGACTTCATGCCCAGGGCGAGGCCGGAGATGATGTTGGTCGCGCTGCCGGTCTCCGACTCGCGGGCGATGCCCTGCGCCGGTCCCTTCGACTCGGCCGTGTAGTGCTCGGTGATCATGCCGATGGCGACACCGGCGGCGAGACCGGCCAGCGTGGCCAAGAACACGCCCATGGCGGTGAACGTCACGCCCTGCAACTCGTAGGAGTCGGGCAGCAGCCACTGGCAGGCGAGAAAGGTGACGACGAGCATTGCACCCGACGAGGCGAAGGTGCCGGTGTGCAGCGCGCGACTCGGGTTGCCGCCTTCCTTGGTGCGCACCAGGAAGGTGCCGGCGAGCGACACCAGGATGCCGAGGCCGGCGAGAACCAGAGGCAGCACGACCAGCGCCGGCACGCCGCCCTCGGCGACGACGACGGCACCACCGAGCACCAGAGCACCGATGATCGCGCCGACGTACGACTCGAAGAGGTCGGCGCCCATACCGGCGACATCGCCGACGTTGTCACCGACGTTGTCGGCGATCACCGCCGGGTTGCGCGGGTCGTCCTCGGGAATGCCCGCCTCGACCTTGCCGACCAGGTCGGCACCGACGTCGGCAGCCTTGGTGTAGATACCGCCGCCGACGCGCGCGAAGAGCGCGATCGAGCTGGCGCCGAAGGAGAAGCCGGTGAGCACGTTGAGCGTCTTGCCCAGGTCGCCGTCGAACAGGCCGAGGTAGACCAGGAAGAGTCCCGACAGGCCGAGCACGCCGAGACCGACGACCGAGAAGCCCATCACCGCGCCGCCCGAGAACGACACCTTGAGCGCGCCTTCGAGGCCGCTGCGCGCGGCGGCGGCGGTCCGCACGTTGGCGGCGGTGGCGACGCGCATGCCGAAGAAGCCAGCGAGCGCCGAGCAGAACGCGCCGACCAGCACCGACAGGCCGATCAGTGGCGAGCTCTCGTCACCGCTGGCGTTGGCGAACGCGAGCAGGCCGGCGACGACGACGACGAAGATCGCCAGCACGCGATACTCGCGGCTGAGGAAGGCCATCGCGCCTTCGCGAATATAGCCGGCGAGCTTGCGCATGGTGTCGTCGCCCATGTCCTGGCCGTTGATCCAGTTGCTGCGCAGATAGGCGAAAAGCAGCGCCAGCGCGCCGCAGGCGGGGACGGCGTAGAGCAAAGTCTGGGTGTCCACTCGGGTCTCCTCTTGATTCGAATGCGGGTCGAAGGGGTGCGAAGTCTGGGGGATCTGGGGATTGCGGTCGGGGGATCGACGCTCAGGGCGACGGTTCAGGCGGGTGGCGGGCCGTTGAAGCCCTGCATGGCGACCTCGACGCCGTCGCGCGCCCAGGCGGTGCAGGCGTCCGCGGAGCGCTCGACCATCGCGTGGGCGACGTCCTGCTCGTCGAGCTCGAAGCGACCGAGCACGAAGTCGACGAGGTCGTCACCCGGCGGCGGCCCTTTGGCCCCGCCGACGCCGAGACGCAGCCGGGGAACCTCGTCGGTACCGAGACTCTCGAGCACCGACTCGAGCCCACGATGGCCGGCCGGGCTGCCGCGGCGCCGCAGGCGCAGCGTGCCGAGCGGCAGATGCACCTCGTCGTAGACGATCAGAAAATCGGCCGCGTCGAGCTGCCGACGGTCGCGCAGGCAGCGCAGAGCGTGACCGCTGCGATTCATGAACGTCTGGGGCTGCACCAGCACGAGATCGCCGGCGACGGCGATGCGGCTGGCACATTCCTCGACGTCGAACGTCGTCTCAGCGCGTCGCGCGAGCGCCTCGACCACCTGGAATCCGACATTGTGGCGCGTGCCGTCGTAGCGCGCGCCGGGATTCCCGAGGCCGACGACCACGCGCGGCCGCGGGCTCTCGTCGGCCAAGGTGGCTCACTCCTCGTCTTTGGCGCCGGTGAGAACCTCGGGCTCGGCCATCTCGTCGTCCTCGTCGGTCTCCTCGACGGCCAGGCGCGGCGCCTGAATCGATACCAGGACGCGCCCTTCGTCCTCGCGCAGCCGAACACCGTCGGGCAACTGCAGCGCGCCGGCTTCGACGTGGTCGCCGATCTCGAGGCCCGAGATGTCGACGTGGATGCTGGCCGGAATCTTGTCCGGCAGGCAGGCGATCTCGACCTCGCGGGTGACGAAGTCGAGAATGCCACCGTCGCTCTTGACGCCCGGCGCATCGCCGACGATCTCGAGCTGCACGCTGAGCTCGACCTCTTCGTCCATCGAGATGCGGATGAAGTCGATGTGCACCAGGTGACCGGTAATCGGGTCCGCCTGGATCTCACGGATCATCGCGTGGCGCTTTTTGTCGGTGCCGGCGAGGTGCAGGCGGAAGACCGGATTCTCGTCGGCGACGCCGCGCACCAGCTCTTCGAAGGCGCGGCGAGAGACCTGAATCTTGGTCGAGTCGAGATCGCCGCCGTAGACGACGGCAGGAACGTGACCGGCCGCACGCAGCCGTCGATTCGATCCCTTGCCGGTGGTTTCACGCGGCTCCACTTCGAGAACGAGATTGGACATGGAGGCTCTCCTGATGTTGGGCCGCTGCGCGACCCGGCTCGCTCGCTGCGCTCGGCGTCAGACGAAAAGTGAGCTGACCGAGCTGTTGCGATGGATTCGGATGATCGCCTCGCCGAGCAGAGGCCCGACGGAAAGCGGCACGAGCTTGCTGCAGCGCGCCAGCTTCTCTTCGAGAGGCGTGGTGTTGGTGATCAAGACTTTTTCGATCGGCGACGCGTCGAGGCGATCGAGCGCCGGCCCCGACAGGATGCCGTGGATGCCGGCCGCGAAGACGCGGTCCGCACCCTTTTGGATCAGAGCATCGACCGTGTGGGTCAGCGTGCCGGCGGTGTCGATGATGTCGTCGAGGATCAGCACGGCGCGGCCGGCGACATCGCCGATCACGTGCATGACCGTCGCTTCGTTCGGCGCCGTGCGCCGCTTGTCGACGATCGCCAGGTCGGCGTCGAGGCGCTTGGCGATGGCGCGCGCGCGCTCGACGCCGCCGGCGTCCGGTGACACGATCACCAGGTCGGGCAGTTCGAGCTTGGCGATCGCCTCGAGAATCACCGGCGCGGCGAAGAGGTGGTCGACCGGCTTGTCGAAGAACGCCTGGATCTGCGGCGCGTGGAGATCCATGGTGAGGATGCGGTCGGCACCCGCCTGCGAGATCAAATCGGCCGCCAGCCGGGCGGTGATCGGCACGCGCGGCGCATCTTTCTTGTCCTGGCGTGCGTACCCGTAGTACGGCAGCACGGCCGTGACCCGGCTGGCCGACGAGCGCTTGATCGCGTCGAGCATGATCAACAGCTCGACCAGATTGTCGTTCACCGGCTGGCACGTCGGCTGGATCAAATAGGTGTCTGCACCGCGGACGTTCTCCTGCAGCTGGCAGAAGACCTCACCGTCCGAGAAGTTGTAACACTCCGCCTGACCGAGCGGAATGTTCAGGTACTCGGAGATTTCCTTCGCGAGCTGCGGGTTGGCGCGCCCGCTGAAGATGATCAGTTCGCCGTACATGGCTCTCCGGGAGGATAGACTCCGCGCGAGCGGCAAGCCGCTCGGCGGGAAGGATCGCGATGCAGAAGGGTGGGGGCGAGCGCTGACGCGCCGCAGGAGGCGGCCCGACGCGCACACGTCGGCCGGGTCGCCTATCTTCGGCTCTCGACCCCGCCGCCGTCAAGCGCGACGAGACACTGGATGGTGCGGTGGGCCGCGGTCGGCTCAGCCGACGGACCAGAACGAGTCGCTCAAATGCGCTTCCTGGACCTCTTCGAGCGTCTTCGACTCGTTGGCGTCGTCGGACGCGTCGGACGGCGCCGGCGCGACCTGCGAGTCCTCGGCGGCAGCGACCTGCGGCAAGTCGTCTTTCGACGGCTCGCTCGGTGCCTCGTGCGCCACGACAGGCACCGGCTGCGGGTCGCCGTTGCGCGCCGGATGCTCGTCGATCCGAGCCACCGGGGCCACGACCGGCTCGTGATCGTCGTCTTCCACCCGGTCGGGGCGACGCGGCGTGTGGTCGTCGACCATGATCCGGTACTCTTCGAGCACCTTGAGCTCGATCTCTCGACGCGTCTCGTGGTTCAGCGGATGTGCGACATCCTTGAATTCGCCGCTCCGCTTGCGCCGGCTCGGCATACTGAGGAAGAGCCCGTCTTTGCCTTGGATCACCTTGATGTCGTTGACCATGAAGCAATGGTCGAAGACGATCGAGACGAAGGCTTTCAGCTTTTCCTCCTGCACGGGGAAGACCTTGACCTGGGTGATATTCATCGGATGTCTCTCCGAGTCGGGAACGAGAAAGGGAGGTCCGCGAACGGACGAATTGAGAGCGGAACGCAGCAGTTGCAATCTTTCGAATGCTAGAGGCGTGCCGAGTCGCTGTCAAATGGTGTCACCACATCGCGATCTTCGATCGACCCGCCGGCGCGTGAAGGGCTGCTCACACGCCCGGCTCCATCGACTCGCGCCGACACCACAGGGCGGCAGCGAGGCAAAGGAAGCCGTAGCTCATTTCCCGCACCTCCGAGACGGCGAGGTGATGCAGCATGTCGTCGACGACGACCAGCTCCCACACCGCGGTGAGCACCAGGTTGAGCCCGAGCACGCCGGCGAATCGCGCGGGCGGCGTTGGCGGATCGAGCCGCCGCAGCCAGCGCCCGGTCGTCCCGAAGCGCGTGAGGACCGGCAAGACGACGAACAGGCCGAGCATGAAGAGATCGAAGAGCCGATTCGAGTTCAGCAGCACCGCCTGCCAGCCCGACTTCTTCTCGCCGTCCGCGCCGTAGCTGTCGATCAGCCATAGATTGTGCAGGTTCACCTCCTGTTGCGCGTTGAGCTCGCGCAGCGGCTCGGGCGTGGCGAATCCGAGCGCATGCTGACCCCAGCTCAGCTCCTCGCCGCAGGCGACCACGAAGAACACGCCGAGCAGACCGAGCGCCAGCCGCCGCATGGGGCGCTCGCGCGGCGTCATGCGCAGGCAGAGGAAGTAGACGACGGCCGCGCCGAGAAAACTGAAGGCACCGAGATGCTCGGCGATCGCCTCGCGCCCGCCGAAGCGTTGGACCAACGCATCCGGTCCCAAAAGGAGGAGATAGGCGACGAAGGTCGCCAACGCGACGACGAGTGCGTAGACGGTGGCGCCGCGCATCAGATCGCGCTTTCCTCAGCGACTCTCTCGTCGCTGGCCTCCTCGGGCCCCGTCAACGAGTCGGGCCAGCCGGCATCGATCAGCAGGCGCGCCAGGGCACGACCGGCGACCTGATGGCCGCGCGCGTTCCAGTGCGGATCGTGGTCGAAGACCAGCGGCCCCGCATCGACCTCGAGGCTCTCGGGGCGCTCGAAAAATGGCAGCAACGACCACACCGGGAAGTCGGCGCCCTGCGCGGCCTCGTCGAAGTAGCGAAAGTACTCCATCTCGTACGGCTCGTCGACGGCGTAGCGGTGCCCTTCCCAGTTGTTCGGCGCCTCGGTGTCGTCCCAATGGACATAGCGCGGGCTGACGACGAACGCGAAGTCTGCGCCGTCGGCACGCACCAGGCCGGCGAGGTCCTGCACCAGCCCGAAGGTGCGGTCGAAGTGCGGCCGCGTCGCCTCGAGCGGGTGGCGCAAGACGAAGAAGCGGTTGGTTTCGACGACGCCGTCGATCGTGATCTCGAAGTCGTAGTAGCTGTAGCGCGCCTCGTTCCAGCCGAGGACGTTGCGCGCCACGGTGAAGGGCAAGGTCAGGCGATGGATCGCCGGCTGGGCGGCGCGGCAGAGCGCCAGCCGCTCACAGAGCGAGCGCGGCGCGGGCGCGGGCACGTCGAAGCGCAGCGCCTCGGGCGACGTCGACTCGAGCGCCGCGGGCCCCCCGATGAGCTCTCGGGTATAGCCGTAGTCGTCGCCGATGTCGTTGAGGTCGAGCACCGTGACGACGGTGCTCGGTCGGTACGCGCGCACCGCGTGCAGGTAGGCCTGGCGCTCGAGCAGCGGCGAGTAGCTGATCACGCCGGTGTTCAGCACGTGGACGGTCTCGCCCACGCTCCCCCGGCCCGCGGCGGCGCGCTCCTGGAGGTGCCGCTGCAGTTGCTCCTCGAGCACCGCGCCGATCGCCTCGCGCGCTTCGACTCCGAGCCCGAAGACGAACGAGTCGCCGAGCAGCGCGACGCGGTGGTTGGCCGTCAGGTACTCGTCGCGCGTGCGCTCGGTACGAAACCCGTCGGCGTTGGTCACGACGCGCGCACCGCCCATGCCGAGACTCGAGCGCGACGGCGCGTTCTCGTGGTGCACAGTGGCCGACGGCAAGCGCTCGAACGGCGGCGCGAAGGCGTCGGGCCGCACCAGGCGCAGGGCGACCTCGAGGAAGACCGCGCCGAGTACCAGCGAAACGGCGAGCAGCGCCACCTCGCCCCGATGCCCACGCAGCCAGCGCAGGAGCTCGACGCGCCGTTGCCACGCCAGGACCAGCGCGGCGACCGCCGCCCAGTACAGCACCAGGTCGAGAATCAGAGTGCGCTCGTACGCGATGTTCGGATGCCGCGGCACGACCCCGAGGCGGTGCAGCACGAGAAAGACGGCGAGCAGCGCGAACGGCGGCGCCGTCCAGGAACCGACGCGCAGCAGCTCGGAGCCGAGGCGCCTGCCGGGCTGTGGTGACATCACTGCGGCTCCATCACTGCGGCTCCATCACTGCGACTCCTGCGAGCCGAAGGCCGCGGGCTCGAAGCGTGCATGGTAGAGGTCGGGAGCCAGATGCTCGAGCTCGGGCCGCACGACGTAGCGATGGCGCGTCAGCTCCGCGCGCAGCTCCTCGTCGTCGCCGAGAAGCCAGACCTCGCGTCCGTCGACCAGCGCGTCCGAGAGCGTGCGGCGCGCCCTCTCCTGGTCCTCCTCGCTCCAGCCCCCGGCGAGCCACGCGCTGTTGATCCAGCGGCCGGTGTACGACGCGCTCCACAGGTAGTGCTCGAGCAAGATGCCGCTGCTCCAGCCGCCGACCGCCAGCCAGCCGGGCGACGAGCGGCGGTCGATCTCGAGCACCGCCTGCTTGTAGGCCTCGAGGCGGCTGTTGCGCTCCGCGACCAACGCGCCGACGAACACCAGGTTGGCGGCCAGTGCCGCTCCGGCCAGCAGCCGCGCGGCGTGGCGCGGCCGGGCGCCGACCAAAGCTTGGGCGAGCACCGCCCCGGCGAAGACCAAGGAGGCGGCGAGCCATGGCACCGCCTCGGGCAGGCGCGCGAAGCTCTGCACCTCGCCGGCGGCCCACGGCACCAACAGCGGCGGCACCACCGCCGCCGCCGACACGGCGAGCAGCAGGCCCCGCCGACGCGCCCCCACCTGCTGCTCGAGACCAGCCACCAGGGCGCCGAGGCCGAGCACGGTCACCGGCGCCATCAGCGTCCACAGCGGCAGTTGCACCGGCACGTCGCGAAAGCGCTCGCCGAGAAGAAAGGTCGGCAGCCAGATCGCCCCGAGCACCAGCAGCCATCGGCGGCGGCGCGGCTCGAGCACCAGGGTGAGCGCACCGACGAACAGGAAGGGCAGCAGCGCGAAGACGCCGAAGACGAGCTCGAACCCCTCCTTCAGCACGGCGATCTTCAGCCCGAGATGGGCGCTCGCGGCCTGCGCCACGCCACGGTCGGAGAAGAAGAAATCGCGCCACACGAAGGCCAACACCAGCGCCAGCGTGGCGACCGTGGTGGTGGCCATCATCGTCAGGCGCCGCGGATCGGCGCGCAGAGCCGGGAAGCCGAGCACCGCGAGCGCGCTCGACGGAGACACCCGGCCGGCGACGCCGAGCGCCGGGCCGGCCGCCGGCAGGCTGCGCCACCAAAGATAGAGCGCGAGCACGAGGAAAAAGGTCTGGGCGCCGTAGACCTCGGCGTAGAGCGCCTGACGGACGAAGGTCCATGAGCCGAGGAGGACGGCTGCCGATGCCAACCCGGCCGCGATCGCCACACTCGCCTCTTGGCGCGACGGATCGAGCCGTCGCTCGCCGCCGGCGACCGTCGGGTCGAGCGCCAGCCGCACGGTGGCCAGGACGAGCAATCCCAGGATGCCCGCGGCGAACGCCGCGCTGGTCCAGTTGAAGGCGCGGTCCGAGAGCTGGTCGGCGAAGCCGGTGAGCACAGCGACCGCGAAGTAGTACCCGATGTGAACCGTGCGCTGCGCGAAGTCGCCGCGCTCGATCTGCTGCTGGTACACGGCGGCATCGCCACCGTCGAGAGCGGCGGGGGCCAGGGCGGCGAGGAGCAGGAAGCTCGCCAGCGACGCACAAACGGCGGCCGTCGCCGCCGATCGCGACGCCCTGCCGAGGGATCGAAATCTCATCACCGCGTCATCGTAGCCGATGGAGCGCTCGGGCGACAGAGACCACGCCCACATCGGCCCCGCGCGCGGCGATCGACCCATCACCCGCACATCGGTTCGTTCAACTCACGGACGTTGACTGGCCGCGGGGATGACTTGACAAGGGCAACCGACCTCGCAACGCTTGTCGTAAGCATTGAACGATCTAATTGCGCTACCTCGACATGTCGGACACCGCATCGATGGGTTGGGAGACCTCCCCCATGGCTCGAGCCACTCGCTCTCACCGCACCGCCCCGAACGTTCTCACCGTCTCTCTGCTCGGCGCCGCCTGGATACTCTTCGCCACCGGCGCCGGCGGCTTCCAGATTCCGTTCGACAACGGCAACCTGATCGACAGCGGGAACGACCGCGGCTTCTCGGTCGATGTCGGCGACATTGACCATGACGGTGACCTCGACGTTTTCGCGACGTCGCGCAACACCACCACCGCCGCCGAGGTCGACGTCTCGGTGTGGCGCAACGACGGTGCCGGCACCTGGACCCAGATCGTGATCGAGGACCGCTTCCTCGGCGCCGCCTGGATCAGCCTCGGCGACCTCGACGGCGACGGCGACCTCGACGCCGCCGCCGCGGGCTTCGACAACGCCGGAGCCGGGTTCACCGCCGAGGTGATGGTGTACCTCAACAGCGGCGACGGCTCGACCTGGACTCCGATCGAGGTCGACACCTCGTTCTCCGGCGCCGACGTCCTGGCGATCGGCGACATCGACGGCGACGGCGATCTCGACCTCGCCGGCGGCAGCATGAACATCGACGATGTCGTGTGGTGGCGCAACAGCAACGGTGATGCCGTCACCTGGGTGCGCCAGCCGAACATCGACTCGACGTTCAACGGCACTCGCGGCCTCGACCTCGCCGACATCGACCGCGACGGCGACCTCGATGTCGTCGCCGCGGCCGAGTTCGACGACACCGTCGCCTGGTGGGAGAACACCGTCGGCGACGGCTCCGCCTGGGGCCCCGAGACGACGATCAACACTCTCACCTTCGACGGTGCCGCCGCCCTGTGCACCGGCGATTTCGACGGCGACGGCGCGATCGATGTCGCGGCGGTGGCCGAAGACGGCGACGCGGTCGCCTGGTGGCGCAACGCCGCCGGTGACGGCAGTCTGTGGACCGAGACGACGATCGACCTCGCCTACGACGGCGGTCACGGCCTGCGGGCCGGTGACCTCGACGGCGACGGCGACCTCGACCTGGTCACCGCCTCGCGCTTCGATCAGGACGTCTCGTACTGGGAGAATCTCGCCGGCGACGGCTCGGCCTGGGCCGAGCAGTTGGTCGACGGGGCCTTCGTCGGACGCGGCAGCGCCATCGCCGACATCGACGGCGACGGCGATCTCGACCCGCTGGCCACCGGCGACAACGACCGCGTCGAGTGGTGGGCGAACGACAGCAGTCACCTACGCCCGGCCTTCCCGCTCGAGAACATGATCGCCGGCGGCGGCGTCACCACCTTCGCCAGCGCGCGCGATGTCGCGCTCGGCGATGTCGACGGCGACGGTACGATCGACCTGGTCGCTACCGTCGAGGTCGGCGACCAGGTGGTGCTGGTGCGCAACACCGCCGGCATCGAGCCCGACGGCACGCCGGAGCTGCTCGCCAGCGCCGCCGGCGCGCTGTACTGGGGCGTCGCCCTCGGTGACATGGACGGCGACGGCGACCTCGACGCCGTCGTCACTCACAGCGGCACCGGCACCGTGTCGGTCCTGCGCAACGCCGACGGTGCGTTCGGCTCGATCTCGTCGGTGACCGTCGATTCGACGTTCGCCGGCGCCCGCGGTGTGTCGGTCGGCGACCTCGACGGCGACGGCGACCTCGACATCGCCGCCGCGGCGTTCAACGACGAGCAGCTGGCGTGGTGGGAGAACACTCTCGGCGACGCCTCGGCCTGGTCCGAAACGATCGTCGTCGACCCGTACGATGGCGCCCAGACCGTCTCCATGGCCGACATGGACCGCGACGGCGATCTCGACCTGCTCGGCGTCGCCGAGACGGCCGACGACGTCACCTGGTTCGACAACGAGCTCGGCGACGGATCGTCGTGGCTGCGGCGCGACATCGACATCGCCTACGACGGCGCCAACGACGCGGTCGCCGCCGATGTCGACGGCGACGGCGATCTCGACGTCTTCGCGGTCGCCGAGCTCGACGACGACGTCACCTGGTTCGAGAACACCGACGGCGCGGCGACCACCTGGACCGAGCACACGATCGACATCTTCTTCAACGGCGCGCGCTCGATCGCCGCCGCCGACGTCGACCGTGATGGCGATCTCGACGCGGTCGCCGCGCAGTCGAAGGACGGCGGCGTGGTCGCCTGGTTCGAGAACACCGCCGGCGACGGCTCGGCGTGGACCCAGCGCGACGTCACCACCGCCTTCGACGGCGCCACCGCCGTCGCCGTCGCCGACTTCGACCGCAACGGCTTGATCGACCTCACTGCGGTCGCCGATGTCGACAACGAGGTCTCGACCTGGCGCAATCTCGGCGGCCAGGCGGTGCTCGAAGCCACCGACACCTCGCCGGCGAGCCTCGGCGACAGTGTCACCGCCGAGTTGTTCGCCTTCGTGCTCACACCGCAAGGCTTCGTCACCGAGGCCGACACCGAGCTGGCGCAGCTCGCCTTGCTCTTCGAGGAGACGCCGGGCGATCCGCTGAGCTCGGCCGAGGTCAACGCCATTCTCGACAACCTCTTCGTCTACCGCGACGATCCGGTCGGCGCCGCGCCGGGAGTCTTCGACGGCGCCGACACCCTGGTGACGACGGTCGCCGCCATCGGCCTCGATGCCGACGGTGTCGAAGCGCTCGTGCTGCCCGACGCCGCGCTCGACGTACGCGTCGCGCAAGGCGAGACCGCCACCTTCTTCCTGGTCGTCGAGACTGCCGCTGACTACAGCAGCCAGGGACTCTCGAGCTTCCGCATCGTGCACCAGATCGAACGCGACAACGACGTGGTGAGCTCGGTCGAGGATCGCACCGCCGACTTCGCGCTGCGCCTCGCCTTCGAGCCCGACACCGCGACCGGTCTGTTCGAGGTGAACCCGACGCCGAGCGCCGCCGACCTGGCGATCAGTATCACCGAGTCGAGCGACCCGGCGACCGCCGGCACCGACATCACGTACACCGTGACCGTGACCAACAACGGCCCGGATCCTGCCACCAGCGTGCTCGTCGATGGTGTGCTGAGCGGTGCGGTCGATTTCGTGTCGACCTCGGGCTGCGCCGAGGACCCCACCGGCTTCCCGCAGTGCACACTCGGCGATCTCGTCGCGACGGGTCAAGCCTCCTTCGACCTCGTCGCCCGCGTCCGTGCCTCTGCCACGGCTGGCATCTCGCTCGAGGTCACCGCCTCGTCGAGCGCCACCGACCCCACTCCGGGCAACGAGTCGGCCGTCGAGGCCACCGCGGTCACGCGCGCCGCCGATCTCGCGGTAGTGGTCTCCGGTGACCGCGAGTACATCGGCGGCGAGCGCCTCGATCTCACCATCACCGCGAGCAATCTCGGGCCGAGCGATGCCTCCGGCGCGCGCTTCGAGAACGCCTTCCCGGCCGAGGTGGCCGGCGTGACCTGGACCTGCTCCGGCACCGGCGGCGGCACCTGCCCGTCGAACGGCAGCGGCGACTTCGACCTCACAGTCGACCTCCCGGCCGGCGCCTCAGTGATCGCCGTCGCCAGCGGCATCGTCGCCCCGGCGGCGACGACGACGATCCAGAACACCGCCTCGATCACCGCGCCCGCCGGCGTCCCGGACGCCAACAGCGCCAACGACACCGACCTCTACGACATCGTGTGGTCGAACCCGATCTTCTTCGACGGCTTCGAATCAGGCACCTTCGGCGCCTGGTCCGGCACCGTCCCCTGACCGCTGTCCCCAGGCCCAGTGCGCGTTTCAGGGCGCGCTATACTCGCACCATGACCGAGAAACAGCGGCTCCAGCTCCTGGTCGAACAATTGCCGGACGACGAAGTACACACGGCCCTTCGCTTCGTCGAATCCCTGACCGGGTCCGCCGACCCTGTCGCCAGCGCATTCGACGCTGCGCCGGTCGACGACGAGCCCCTGACGCCCGCTGAGCGTAAGGCCATCGACGAGACCGAGTCCGAATTGGGCCGTCACGACTTGGTGTCCCACCAAGACGCTCGCCGCATCCTCTTGAGCTAGGGTGAGCTGGCAGGTTCAGTGGACCAATCGGGCGATCCGCTCCGTCAAACGACTCGATCGCCCGACGCGTCTGCGGATCGTCGAAGCGATCGAGCAACTCGCAGAGACTGGCCGCGGAGACCTCAAGCGGCTTCGAGGTCGTAGCCCAGAAGACTACCGCCTGCGGGTCGGCGGGTGGCGTGTCTTGCTCTCGAGGATCGAGCCGGATCGGATCCTCGTGATCCGTTCCGTGCTGTCGCGCGGCGACGCGTACTGACCTGCTACGAAAGCACGTGGAGCAACGGAGCGCGCGCACTCGGTGCCGAGCTGTTGGCGACCTTCGGCGCGCGCCGCTCGACGGTGACTCCTCGCGCGTCCGCGTCGCGGACGACGACGCGCTCGAGGCGGCCGGTGAGGTCGGCCGCGTCGTCGAGGTCGGCGAAGACGCGCACGTAGTTGTCGCTCAAGCCGCGCCAGCGGTCCCGGCGGCGGTCTTCCCACACCACCTCGAGCGTCGCTCCGACCTGGGCGCGGTGGAAGGCCTCTTCGCTGGCCGCGGCGACCGCCAGCATGGCGGCCATGCGTGCCTTCTTCTCCGGCGGTGGCACCTGGTCGGGCAGCGTCGCGGCGTGGGTGCCCTCGCGCTGCGAATAGGCGAAGATGTGGGGATTGGCGAACGCCATGCGTTCGACGAAGGAAAGACTCTCGGCGAACTCTTCCGTCGTCTCGCCGGGAAAGCCGACGATCACGTCGGTGGTCAACGCCAGGCCTGGAATCGCGGCGCGCAGCCGCTCCGCCAGCGCCTCGTACTGCGGCGCCGAGTACGGCCGACGCATGCGCCGCAGCGTCGCCGTCGAGCCGCTCTGCAGTGACATGTGGATGTGACGGCACAGACGCGGATCGCGCCACAAGGCGAGCAGGCGGTCGTCGAACTTCCACGGCGCGATCGAAGTCAGGCGCAGGCGCGGCACGTCGGTGTGCTCGAGCAGCGCGGCGACCAGATCGTAGAGCCGGTGGCCGTCGTCGTCGTATTCGGAAATCTGCACCCCGGTGACGACGACCTCGGGATAGCCGCCGACGGCGAGTGCCTGCACCTCGGCGACCACTTCGTCGACCGTGCGGCTACGCTGGCGCCCGCGCGTCGACGGGATGATGCAGAAGGCGCAGCGCATGTTGCAGCCGTCCTCCACCTTCACCAGAGCGCGGGCGTTGCCGTACTGGAGCGGCACGAAGCCGGGCGGGCCGTGCTCGCCCTCGGGCTGCTCCTCCGGAGATGCGTCTGGAAACCTCTCGTGCACCAGCTCGAGCAGGCGCTCCTTCGCGTCGTTCGGCACCACCAGGTCGACACCGGCGAGGCGCGCCGCCTCCTCCGGCGAGTCGGTGGCATAGCAGCCGGTGAGCACCGTCCGCACCGGGCGCTCGAGACGCCCTCCCCGACGCGCGATCTTGCGCGAGTCGCGCGCCGCGACATGAGTCACCGTGCACGAGTTGATGACGTGTAGGTCGGCGTCCTCGAGCCGCGGCGCCAGGCGATGGCCGGCGGCGACGAAGCGCCGGGACAGGGCGTCGACCTCGGCCTGATTCAGCTTGCAGCCGAGATTGGTGAAGAACACGTGCATGGCGCGGTCGATTCTAGCCCTACCTCAGGCGCCATCCGGCACCGCCGCCGGCACCCGCCGCGGCATCGGCAGCAGGTCGACCTGGCCGACCTCGAACTCGAACGGGATCTCGGGACAGAGCCAGGCCGAGTGCGGACGCGTCCAGCATTCCGGATCGACCTGGGGGAAGAGGTGCTCGAGCAGGCCGTGCCGCGACACCTGGGCGTCGAGCGGCCAGACATCGACCGTCGGATGCGAGCGCTTGATCGCGCGGAGACGCCCCTCGAAGGTGACGTAGCCGCGCGGCCGACGACGGAAATAGTCGACCGTACGGCGCCAGTCGCCGAGGGTCGGTCCGTCGCCGTGCCGCGGCGAGGCGAGCTCGGCATCGACCGCCAGCGACACCTGCGGCGAGAGCGCGCCGCCGCGCAGCGACCAGTGCCAAGAGCCGACGTCCGGCTCGGCGGACGGTCGCGGGAACGAGAAGAGCCCGGCGCGAGCCGGCTGGCGGCCGAGGAAGCGCGAGATCGGCACCACCCACGGCGGCACCATCACCCGCCGGAAGAGCACCGACGAGACGCTTTCCTCGTCGAGCACGTAGAGGCGCAGACTCATCTGCGGGTACGACAGCGCCGGGAACGGCAGCGACGTCGGCCGGAGGCCGGTGAGCCGGAACAGCAGCGCCGACAGGAACACGACGTCGACGTCGCGCCAACGGTGCAGCTCATAGCGCAGGGGCGCCGGCGGCGACGGCAAGGCAGCCCGAGGAACGGCCCAGTTGAGGTAGAGGCAGTCCCGGGCCTCGGTACGCAGCTGCATTAGCGGATTCTACGCCATGCCGATCAAGCGTCGGCCGGCTCGGCGCCAGCGCTGCTCTGAGGCATGCGACGCAGAACCTCGGGCGGCACGAGCTCCGAGCAGTCGCCGCCGAGGAGATGAACCTCCTTCACCAGACGGCTCGAGACATAGCTGTACTCTTCCTTCGGCGTCAGGAAGACGGTCTCGATGTCGGACGACAGGCGGCGGTTCATCAGCGCCATCTGAAACTCGGACTCGAAGTCCGACACGGCGCGCAGGCCGCGCACGATGGTGCGCGCGCCGAGATCCGCCATGTAGTGCACAAGCAGACCGGAAAAGGTGTCGACCCGGCAGCCCTCGAGGTCGGCGACCACTTCGCGGATCAAGTCGACTCGCTCGTCGACCGTGAACAGCGGGTTCCTCTTCGCCGTGTTCACCAGGACCGCCACCACCACCTCGTCGAACAGAGGCCGGCAGCGCCGGATGATATCGAGGTGCCCGTTGTGCAGCGGATCGAACGAGCCGGGATAGACGCCGATGCGGTTCATGGTGCTTCGAGCGTGAAGGTTAGCACGTTGAACGCGGCGTCCGTGGCACGCAGGATGGCGACCGAGGCGTCGGACGGAACATCGAGCTCGAGGTTCTCGCGCCGGCTGTCGAGCAGGCCGTCGGCCGCCGGCACGCTGCGCCACGGGCCGGCGTCGACCGACAGCTCGACCTCGCGGATCGGGCTGCGCTCGTCCTGGATGACGACGATCAGCCGCTCGCCCTCACGCTGATTGAGGCCGACACGCGGCGGTGTATGGTCGAGCAGCACCGGCTCGGAGAGCTGCACTGCCGTGCGCGCGTCGCCGAGCGGCTGGGACGCACCGTCGCTGGCCTGCAGGCGGAAACGGTAGAGGCCGTCGGGCAGGGCCGTGGAGTCGAACGAGAACCACGTCCTGTCGAGCCCGTCGACGACCGGCAGCCAGCGGACGCCGTCCACGGCGACGATGCCAGATGCCGCGAGCGGCGCGACCTCGAGCCGGTACTGAAGCGTGTCGCCGTTGGCGTCGTCGGCGTCCCAGCGCAACGTCCGCCAGCCCTTCTTGTAGAGCGTCTTGAGGCGCGCCTCGTCGGTCGTCTGTTCCTTGCGCAGCGTGTCGAAGATTCCATCGCGGTTGGGCGACCAGGGCTCGAACGTGGTCGAGCTCGGATTGAAGCTCTGCTCGACCAGGATCGCCCCCGGATCCAGCGCCTCGAACGAGGTGACCCGCGGCGGCAGATTGCGCTGGCGATAGGTGAGCTCGACCGCGTCGACCCGCGGACCGGCGTCGCTGCCGCCACGCTCGAGGTGGAGGCGCCACTGCAGGTAGCGGCCGTTGGGCAACGCCGCCAGCGGCGCCTCGGCGGTGACCAGCCCGCCGGCCGCGTCGCCCGGCTGCAGGTCGAGCTGCACGTCCGTCCACGGCGTCCAGGTGGCGTCGGGCTCTGCACTGGTCCCAGAGCGCACCGCGGCGCGTACCGCGGCACCCCGCGGCAGCAGGCCACGCCAGCGCAACGCGCCGAAGCGGGCGACCTGCGCCGCGTCGAGGCGATCCGATGTGTAGGTTCCATCGGTCGACGGACCGTCGTCGAGGCGATGCAGCGCCGCGCCGTTGGTGGTGACGATTCCGACCCCGTCGTCACCGCGCACCAGGCCGACGATCTGTCGGCCCTCGAGCTCGGCCTCGCGAAGCACCTGGCCCACCCCGCCCTGTCCGTCGGCGCCGATCAGCGGATCGTGCATCCAGCGATAGAGGCGTCCCTCCTGGCCGGTACCGATCCACAGGGCGTCGTCGTGCCAGAGCAGCGAGTGGATCGTCTCGTCGGCGAAGCTGGCGACATCCTCCGGCATGCCGCCGTCGGGCGGCAGGCGCACGACCAGCGCGCGCGGTCCCTGGGCGCCGCCGGCGCGCGAACCGATGGTCGGATTCTGCGGCGCCGACGCGTCGGCCTCCGCCTCGCCGCCCTGCGCGCCGTTGTTCTGCGACAGGTCGACGAAGCTCGCCTCGGACGCCAGGGCGGCGGCGAAGATCTCACCCTGCGGCCCGACGGCGAAGGCAGCGATCTCGGGTTGCGCGGCATCGTAGAGCGTCGAGGCGGCGACCGTGCCGGAGCCGGACTCGAGATCGAGGCGCTGAACCAGGCCCTGCCCGGCAGTACCGACCAGCACGTCGCCATCAGGCAGCACCGCCAGCGCGCGCAGATGGGCGTCGTTCGACTCGAACAGCAGCTCGGCGTCGCGCTCTCCCTCGGGATCGACCCGCCAGAGCCGCGCCGGCAGGCCGGTCGCGACCAGCAGATCGCCGTCGGCGGTCTCGGCCAGGCCCCAAACGTAGGTCGCCTCGGGATCGAAGATCACCTCACCCGAGGCGTCTTCTGACCCTTCGGGGTCGAGCCGCACCACCGCGCCGTCGGGCGAACCGGCGGCGTAGAGGCCGCTCGCGGCGCCGAGCACGGCGTAGACCTCGGGCGCCTCAAGCGTCGCCAGCACCTCGACGACACCGTCGCCAGCGACGCGTACTACCTTGCCCGAGCTGCCGGTGCCGAGCAGCCAGCCTCCGCCGCGGCGCACCGGCACCGCGTCGGCGGCGAAGACGAAGGGCTCATCGATCCCGGCGACGTGCTCGATAGCGCGCGACAGCGTCAGGGCGCCGCGCGCGTCGATCGACACACGCTCGACGTCGCCGGCGAGCGCCGCCTCCCGCGAGTCGACAACGAAGGTGCGCGCCGGCGAGGCCTCGGCGGGCAGCGCCGCGAAGCCGACGGCTGTGGCGAGTGCGAGGATGCAGCCCGTGATGAGTCGGGGTCGATGGACGCGAGAGTGGTGACGACGGAGGGAGGGCTGGGTCGCGGACGGTCTCGGCACGATGATCCTCGACAGAGAGTGAAGAAACGATGGGGACTCGGGCACGGGCGGCGCCACCGACGGCGAGCACGGTGGCCGATGCTCAGCCATCCCGGCGGACTTCGAGATCGAGGCGCAGCATGCCCTCGAGCGGACGGTCGAGCTCCTCGACGCTCTCGCCGAGAATGCGCAGATTCAGCGGCGCGGCGGCGCCCGGACCGGCGGCGCCGGCGTAGACCGAGCGCAGCGAGCCGGGCAGGTCGGGCAGCACCTCGCCGCCAAGCGACAGTCCCTGGGCTCCGACCAGGCCGACGACCTCGAGCTGTCGCCGCGACGACAGCGCACGAAGAGCCTCGAGCGACTGATCAAAGGTGGTGAGCTCACGCTTCTCCACCGACTGGCGTACGCCGTCCATGCTCGCGCCGTCGCCGATCATCAGCCAGTAGCGCCCGTCCGGCACGTTGTCCGGAATCGCCACCTGCAGGCGCCGACGCTCGGTCGGGCCGCGGTAGGGGTCGATCTCGAGCACGACGTCGAGCGTGTCCCCCGGAGCCACGCGATCGCGCGCCGGAAAGGCCCTGGCGAGAGTCATCGTGCGCGGCTCCGCGACCTGGTGGAAGCGCACGTCGACCGCTTCGATGGTCGCGTTGCCGAGCGGATTGAGATCGAGGAAGGCGCCGATCTGGAGCAGGAAGACCACCGCCTCGGTGGCCGCGTCCGAGCCGTCGAAGCTCTGGCGCAAGACCAGGTCGTCGCGCGCGGCGAGCTGGAAGCGTGCCTCGACATCGATGCCCTGGAAGCCGGTGACGTAGCTGCCGGACGTGAGCGCGCCGAGCGCGCTGACCGCGATCAGGCTCGGGCGGAAGATCGACGAGTCGGCGACCTCCATCGCGTACTCGCGCTCGGTGAGGCCGTCGAGACGCACCGACACCGGCACCATCGCGGGCTCGACGCCGAGCACGCCGTGAGCACCAGCCTCGCGATCCTGGTCGAAGACACCGAGCAGCGGCCCGACGTTCGACAGCTTGAACGAGCTCGAGGCGCTCGGCACCACGGCAATGACCTGCGACGCGGCCATCGGCAGGCGCGTCGGTCCGAGCGAGTAGACCGGGTGGCCGAAGGCGACGATCGAGTCGTCGCTGCGGTCGGTGACCGTGCCGTGTGCCGCCAGCGTCAGGTCGCCGCGCACCAGCACCAGCGCCACCGCGTCGCCCGGCTCGAGCTCGCCGTCGGACTCGGTGATCCGAGACGCCGAACCGGCCTCCGCGACACTCCGCGCCGCGCGCACGGGCCCGGTGGGCGCAGGAGCGGGCGCCAGCGCCGCCAGCGGCGACGGCGCCGCGCGCAGGCCGGTGCCGAGCGTGTTCTGCAGCAGGTCGGCGGCCGGCGCGCCGAAGCCCGACGCTGTCCAGCCGAGGGGCGAGGCGCCGCCGCCGAGAGCCGCCGCCGGACGCAGCAGCTCGAGGTGCCGCGTCAGCAGCTCTGGATCGACCTCGTGCCGCAGGATCGTCGCCAGCCGCGGCGCCAGCTCGGGCGCACCGCGCGGCGCCGAGGCCACGCCGGCGGCCGGCTCCAAGGCCGGCGGCTCGAAGCGCAGCAGGCCGCCACTGGCGTCGCCCAGGCGCCGCATCGGCTCGATCGGTGTGATGCCGGCGATCGGGTCGAGGCCGAACGAGAAGCTGAACGACACCGCGCCGACCAGCTTGCCGTCGATGTACACCGGCGAGCCGCTCATGCCCGCGGCGACACCACTGTGCTCCAGGCCCTGGCCGGACAGGCGAGCGAGCACATAGCTCAGATCGGGCGTCGAGTTGCGCCAGACGCCGAGCACTTCGACCTCGAAGCGCTCCGGCTCCGAGCCCGCGAACACGGACAGGCCGTAGCCACGCTGCCCGGGCTCGAGGGCGAAGAGGTCGAACGCCTCGGCCGACGGCAGGGCCGTCGCATCCAGTGACGGTGTCTCCATCGCCGGCGTGTCCATCGCAGGCGTCTGCGTCTTGCTCGTCACCGCGGCATCGACATCCGCATCGGCGCCACCGCGAGTCTCGCTCGCGCTCGTCGACGGCGCGAGCAGCACGAGCCCGGTGAGCGCGACGGCGGCGGCCATGTCCAGGTGGATGAGCACGGCGGCCCGCATCGAGTCGAAGAGTTTCATCGCTTGAGATCGGGCTCCGCGGTCGTGAGGATGTGCTCGGCCGTCACACGACCCGGTCGCAGGACGTCGAAGCCGCCACGCGCTGAATTCCAGGCGACCACCGTCGAAGGCTCGCGGTGGCCGCCGAGCGGTCCTTCCACCAGCGCGACGTTGGCCGATCCGAGCGGCGAACCGTCGCCTCCGAGCGAGGCGCCGACCAGAGACTCCGATTCGAGGCGAGCGAGAAGTTCTTCGACGGCGAGAGCATCGACGAGCGGAGGCTCGCCGGAGAGGTTGGCGCTCGTCGCCGTCAGGCCGAATCCTAGAGCGTGCAGCACCGCGCGCAGCGGCTCGTGGGCCGGAACGCGGACCGCAAGGGTCGTGCCGCCGGCCGCCGCGGGCGGTGACCCAAAGCCCGCGCGCAGCGGCGAGACTACAGTGAGCGGCGCCGGCCAGAGGCGCGCGGCGGCGGCCAGCTCCGGCGCGGCTGGATCGAGGCCGAGAGCGGCGACCTGCTCGAGATCAGCGACGACCAGCGGCAGCGGCTTGCCGCGCTCGCGTTCCTTCAGCCGGTAAATCCGCTCGACGCCCTCGGCGCTGTGCGGATCGGCGGCGAGGCCGTAGCTCGAGCCGGTGGGAATGGCGACGACGCCGCCCCGGCGGAGCAGGCGCGCGAGCGGACGCGGATCGTCACCCAAGCGCCAGCGCGGCACGCGCCCCCCTGCGTCAGTCGGCAAGGCTCGCTCCGGCACCGACGATCAGCGAGCGTGCATGCTCGCGCGACGTCTCGGTGAGCTCACTGCCGGCGATCATTCGCGCGACCTCGTCGATCCGTCCGTCGGCGTCGAGCGTCTCGACGGCGGTGCGGGTACGGCCGTCGTCGACCCGCTTGCGGACGCGAAAATGCACGTCGGCGCAGCTCGCGACCTGCGGCAGGTGGGTGACCGCCAACACCTGGCCGCCCTCGGCCAGGCGCCGCAGCTTGGCGCCGAGTGTGGCGGCCTCGGCGCCGCTGATGCCGGCGTCGACCTCGTCGAACACCAGCGTGGCGCCGGCGCGCGCGGTCTCATCGCCGACCGCCGCGACGCCGCGGCTGGCGAGCTGCACCGCCAGATAGAGGCGCGACAGCTCGCCGCCGGAGGCGACGCGCGCCAGCGGACGCGGCTCCTCGCCCGGGTTGGGAGCGAAGAGGTAGGTCACCTGGTCGAAGCCGAGCGGCCCGAACTCGACCGGCACGGCCTCGTCGTCGACCAGCCGATGCAGCGGGCTGTCGTCGCGCCGCCGCAAACCGAAGTCGACGCGGAAGAGCGCCTTGCCGAGCGCCAGCTCGCCGAGGTGCGAGCCAACCAGCTCCTCGAGCTGCTCGGCCCAGCCGCGCCGCGCCGCCGACAGCTCCTCGGCGACGGTGCGGTAGCTCTCGAGCGCGGCCGCGGCCTGGTCGCGGAGCGCCTCGGCACCACCTTCCGCGTCCTCGAGCTCGTCGAGCTCGGCGACCAGCGAGGCATGCTGCTCCAGCACCTCGGCCGAGGTCGCGCCGTACTTGCGGAACAACCTCTCCAGAGTCGCCAGGCGCTCCTCCACCGCGTCGAGCCGGAGCGGGTCCGACTCCACCTCGTCGAGACGCCGTTGAACGTCGGTCTCGAGCTCGCCGAGGCGAATCGCGACGTCGTCGAGCTCGCCGGCCCAGGTCGAAGCCTGTTCCTCCCAGGCCGAGACGTCGCGCAGCGCCTGACGCGCCGACACCACCCGCTCCGTCGCCGCCTCGTCGCCGAAGAGCGCGTCGACAGCCCGCGTCAGACCGTCGCGGATCGCCTCGGCGTGACGCAGCACCTCACGCTCGCGCCGCAGCTCGTCCTCCTCACCGGTCTCGAGGTCGGCGCGGTCGATCTCGCCGATCTGGAAGCGCAGCAGGTCGATGCGCTCAGCGCGGATGCGCTCGTCGCCGGTCAGCCGCTCGAGCTTGTCGGCGAGCGCCCGCCATCCGTCGTGCGCGGCGGCCACGCGGGCCAGCAGATCGCGCGCCGGCGCGCCGCCGCAGCGATCGAGCCAGGTGCGCTGCAGCTCGGGCTCGACCAGCCCGAGCTCTTCGCGCTGGCCGTGAATGCGCAGCAGCGACGGCGCGAGGTCGGCGAGTAGTTTGAGCGTCACCGGATGATCGTCGACGAAGACACGGTTGCGCCCACTGCGCTGGATCTCACGCCTCACCACGACCTCGTCGCCCTGCGGCTCGAGGCCCGCCTCGTGCAAGACCGCACGCCAGCGAGCACCGTCGGGCGCGAAGACACCGGTCACCACCAGTGTGTCGGCACCGGTGCGGATCAGATCGCTCGAGGCGCGCACGCCGCCGAGCAGCGCCAGCGAATCGACCACGATCGATTTGCCGGCACCGGTCTCGCCGGAGAGCACGTTGAAGCCGTCGCCGAAGGCGATCACGGCGTTCTCGACCACGGCGAGATTTCGAATGTGGAGGTCGATCAGCATGGGCACGCGGCAGGCGCCGCGACACCGGAGCTTAGCAGACGCCGCGCGCCGCGCGGCCCGCTCAGAGGTCGCTCGAAGAGCCCGCGCGACGCACCGTCACGCGGTTGCGACCGGCGTTCTTCGAGGCGTACATCGCCGCGTCGGCGAGGCCATAGAGCTGCACCGGCTCGGTCATCGACGCGGTCGCCGCGGCGACACCGAACGAGCAGCTTAGCTCGATCTCGGTGTCGACATAGCGGTAACGCTCGAGCGCGAAGCGCGCGCGTAGCTTCTCGGCCAGTGACGCCGCACCCTGCTCGTCGGTCTCGGGGCAGAGGATCACGAACTCCTCGCCGCCGACGCGCGCGAAGACCTGCTCGGGACGCAGGAACGGCTCGGTGAGCCGCGCCACCTGCTGGAGCACGAAGTCGCCGGCGAGGTGGCCGTGGGTGTCGTTGATCGCCTTGAAGTGGTCGATGTCGAAAAAGACCAGCGACAGCGGCCGGCCATGGCGCTTCGCCCGGTCGAACTCGCGCCGCATCTCGTCTTCGAAGGTGCGCTTGTTGAGAATGCCGGTCAGGCCGTCGTGCGTCACCAGCTGGTAGATCGCCTCGTGGTACGCCGACTCGGGGTCTTTCTCGTGCAGGAACTTGAAGTGCAGGGCACCGACCTGGAAGCGATCACCGCTGCGCAGCCGGCGCGCACCGTCGATGCGGACGTCGTTGACGTAGGTGCCGTTGGTGCTCTTCAGGTCCTCGATGCGCACCACCGCACCGAGATGCTCCAGGCGGGCGTGGACGCGCGACAGCGACCGAATCCCCGGCATGCTGATGTCGCACGACGACGAGCGGCCGATCTCCAGCACCTCGTGCGGCGGCAGCCGGAAACGCGTCCCCAGCATGCGATCCTCGGGGTGCGCGAAGAGGATCAGGCTGGCTTCGAACACCAGCTCGCCGCGGCGCCGCGCGAGGTCCGAGAGCTCGCTCGTGTCGTGGTCGGAGAAGATCGTCTTCTCCATCGCCTTCGACACGTCAGCCGTGGTGTGCTCGTCGGTCTGGTTGTCGTCCGGTGGCGCGCTCATCGTGGCCCGCGGCGTCTCCGCTCGCTCGTCACCTGAAAAGTGGGGGATCGCGCCCGCTGCGCGAGGGCCCTGAGTCTAGTGGTCGTCCCGGCAAATGTCCAAGCAGACGGAGAGGTCGTCCGCGCCACGGCGGGGTGGTCGAGAGCGCCTGCTCAGGGTCGCCCGTGGGCCGTCAACCAGTCGTCCCTCGACCGTCGATCAGCCGTCGACCAGCTCTTCGGCTCGGCGACGCGCTTCCACCACGGCTTTGATCAGAGTCACCCGCAAGCCGCCCTCTTCCAGCTCGAGAATGCCGTCCATGGTGCAGCCGGCGGGCGTCGTCACTTCGTCCTTGAGCAGCGCCGGATGATCCCCCGTCTCGACCACCATGTGGCCGGCGCCGAGGCACGCCTGCGCCGCCAGCTCGGTCGCCACCTTGCGCGGCAGGCCGACCTTCACCCCGCCTTCGGCCAGCGCCTCGATCACCATGTAGATGAACGCCGGGCCACTCGCCGACAGGCCGGTGACGGCGTCGAAGTACTTCTCATCGAGCACGGTCGCCCGTCCGAGGCGCGCGAACAGCGCCTCGGCGGTCGCCAGGTGCTCGGCACGCGCCGCTCGACCTCCGCAGATCGCGGTCATGCCGTGACCGATGCGCGCCGGCGTGTTCGGCATCGCGCGCACCACCGGCACTGTGGGCTGGGCCGTGAGGTCGGCCTCGATCCCGCGCGCCAGCGCCTGCTCGGTCTGCGTCGTGGTCAATCCGGCGATGATCGACACCAGAACCTGGTCGGCCGTGAGCTCGGGCGCGATCTGCACCAACACCGCCGGCGCCACCTGCGGCTTCACGCACAGCAGAATCCACTCCGCCCCACGCACCGCGGCGCGGTTGTCGGTCGTTGTCGTGACGCCGTAGCGCTCGGCGACCAGCCGCAGCCGCGCCTCGTGCCGCGCCGTCGCCACCACATCCTCTGGCGCGACGATCCCAGCCGCGGTGAGCGCCCCGATGAGCGTCTCCCCCATCTTGCCGGCCCCGATCACCGCCAGTCTGCCGAGTTTCGGACTCTGGGTCTCGTCCATCGTGTGTCACTCGCCGCGCAGCATGGCGCGCATCACGTGGCCGGCGAGCTTTGGGTTCTCGCGCAGGCGACGCACCGAGTAGTGGTACCAGTCGGTGCCGTAGGGAACGTAAACGCGCAGCGGGTGGCCTCCGGCGAGCAAAATGCGGCGCAGGGCCGGCTCGACGCCGAGGAGCATCTGGAACTCGTATTGGTCGCGCGGCACGTCGAGCTTGTCGACCAGCGCGACGGCGCCGCAGATCAGGTACTCGTCGTGCGTCGCGATGCCGACGTAGACGCCCTGGCGCAGCAGCTTCTCGAGCGCCGCCAGGAAGTTCAGCCGCACCACGTCGTAGCCCTGCCAGGCGACCTCGCGCGGCTCGATGTAGATGCCCTTGCACAGGCGCACGTTGGCGCCTTCGGCCGGCATTTCGGCGATGTCGCGCAGAGTGCGCCGCATGTAGGACTGGAACACCGGACCGACGTTGCCGTAGCGATCGTGCAGCCAGCGGAAGATGCGCAGCGTCGCGTCGATCGTCGTGTGGTCTTCCATGTCGAGGCGCACGAAAAGACCCTTTTCCTTTGCCGCCGCGACCACACCGTCGTACGTGTCGCGGCAAAAGGTCTCGTCGATCTCGAGCCCCATCTGCGTCGGCTTCACCGAGATGTTGCAGTCGAGGCCGTCGGCGACGATGCGTTCGAGGATCCGGTGGTACTCCGCCGCCGCCTTCTCCGCCGTGGCGCGCTCGGTGACCTCCTCGCCGAGCAGGTCGACGGTGGCGCTGGCACCGTCCTCGTTGAGCTCGCGGATCGCCTCGACGGCAGAGTCGAGAGTCTCGCCCGCGACGTAGCGGGCGGCCACCTTGCCGACCACGAATTTCGGAACCAGGGGCAGCCCGGTGACGACGGCGCGATCGAAGAGGGACATGCGGCGGTGGCTCTCCGCGATCAGGCGCCGGCGGCGGCCGGTGTCGTGAGGGTCGACGCGTCGTCGGCGACGGGCTCGTCGCGCACCCAGCGCACCGATTTCGAACACGGACAGCTGCCGGCCACGCGCCGCAGCTGCGGCATGCGGCGCGCCGCGTCGTCGGCCTCGAGCTCGCCATCGGCCACCTGGCGTAGCGTCTTGGCGTAGTCGAGGAAGTCGCGGTTGGCGAGGTACGACTCGGGCAGCGTACGGCGCAGGTGCGCCATGTACGCCTGATACGGATCGTCCTCGGTGTCGAAGCTCTCGCCAGCGACGCCGACCAGGCGGAACGCGGGCACGCCGCGGCGCCGGAAGTAGTCGGCATGCGGCATGGTCAGCAGGTCGTCGGCGTCGATGCCGCGCTTCTTGCCGCCGTCGCGCTTCAGCCGATCGACCAGATCGCGCGCCTCACCGATCGACAGCGACTCGTCCTTGGCGCGGACGTAGCGCATGTTCAGGTCGTTGACCAGCTTCGCCACCTCGTCGAAGTACTGCGACTGCGCCTCGGCGTTCTTCATCGGCTTCAGACCCATGCGCACGTTGGAGCCACCGCCACGCTCGTCGCCGAACATCTCGAGGCCGCGCGGAAGCCACTTGTTGATCGCCTTCTGCAGCATGTCCATGGTGACGTAGATCTCGCCCTGGGCGGCCTGGGTCACCCAGCGGCGCATCGGCACCACGCCGGTCGCCAGGTGGAAAGCTTCCTCGCGCAGCATCTGTGGCATCGACTCGGCCATCGGCTTGTAGGCCGAAATGCGCTGCATCGCCAGCTGGTACTTGCCGACGCGGTCGATCAAGGCACAGAAGACGACGTTGTCGACGAACGAGTCGAAGTCGATGTTGAAGGCACCGAGCACGTGCGACCCGGTCTGCATCGACAGGATCTCTTCGACCATGTCGGCGCTCGACTGCTGAGTCTGGCACGACCAATCATCGTCGACCAGCAGATGCAGCATCTGGTAGCCGTGACGCAGCTCTTCGGCCATCATGCGCAGCACCCAGACCTGCTCTTCCTCGTTCTGCGCGCGGGCGAGCGTCAGACGGTGCTGCTGGATCGAGCCGAACTCGGTCGACGCCTGGGCGCGAATCGCGCCGAGCAGGTAGTGCGCCTGGTCGTCGTCGAGCTCGGCCGGCATCGTCGCCTTCGCCTCACCCTGGCGGGCGCCGCATTCGATCTGGTCGCACACGCCCTTCTCGCGGTAGGCGCAGAGCTTGAACATCGGCTCCTTGGGAAAATGCTTCTCCCAGGCCTCGAGCAGAAAGCCGTAGTCGGGCAAGAACGTGTCGCGCCAGTCTTCAACGGCTTGGTGGTATTTCTTCGGCAGGTGAGTTTCGCGAACTGCCATGCGGGGTCTCCTTCAAGTCGATCGGCCCCAGGGAGCGCGAGAGGTCCGTCTTCGGGAAAGGGAGTTGGGGGAGGGAAAGAAGGGAGACGCGGTCAGAGGCTCAGAGCGTACGGGCGCAGCGTCGACGGCTCGAAGCCGAGCGAGCCGAAGAAGCTCGCGATGCCGGCCATGTCTTCATCGACCAGAGTGCGCACCGTCGTCGCCCCGGAGGCGCGGAAGTGGGCGAGGATCGCCTCGGCCAGACGACGGCCGACGGCGCGCCCGCGGAATTCGGGGTCGACGCCCAACACCTCGATCCAGCCGGTCGGCTCTTCGAGGCCGAACTCGCCAGAGCGAACCTCGCCGAGCATGAAACCGACCACCTGGCCATCGACAACCGCGACCTGGGCCGCCTCTGGGTCGCGCCGCAGGTAGTAGCCACAGCGTGTCTCCCAGATGTCGGGACGGTACTGACCGGTGATCTGCTCGTCGATCCGCACCACGTCACCGATGTCGACGGTGTCGAGCTGGCGAATCGTCACGCCAGTCGGTTCTGCGGACGCATGGTCTTGGGACGATCGATTGTCGGAGCTCATTGCACGATGATATCGCCGCGGCCCCGCCGAGGCCAGCACCAACGGGCGGGCGAGGCCGCGGCCTCACCTACCTCTTCGCGTCGGCGGCGTCGACGGATTGGGCCCGCCCTCAGACCGCGATTCCGGACGGCGCCCGCTCGCTCTCGAGCCGTCCGCCGGCGCGCAGCTCGTGGCCGACGTGCTCGTGCGCATGGTACGACGAGCGCACCAACGGCCCCGACTCGCAGTGCGCGAAGCCGAGCTCCAGCGCGAAGCGCTTGAACTCCGCAAACTCCTCGGGCGTGACGAAGCGGTCGACCGGCAGGTGCTGCGCCGTCGGCTGGAGGTACTGGCCGAGGGTGACGACGTCGACCCCCGCCCCGCGGATGTCGCGCAGCGTCTCGTGCACCTCGTCGGGCGTCTCACTGAGACCGACCATGATGCCGGTCTTCACCCGTCCGGCGTACTCGCCCGCATCGCGTCGGCGCGACGCCTCGGCGAGCAGCTCCAGGCTGCGCTCGTAGCGGCTGCCGGGGCGCGCCTTGCGGTACATCCGCGGCACCGTCTCCATGTTGTGACTGAAGATCTCGGGCCGCGCGCCGAGCACGATGTCGAGCGCGTCGGGCACGGCGCGGAAATCGGGCGTCAGCACTTCGACCGCGGTCTGCGGGCAGCGCGCATGCACCGCCTCGATCACCTCCGCCCAATGGCGCGCGCCGCCGTCGGGCAGGTCGTCGCGATCGACTGAGGTGATCACCGCGTGGCGCAGTCCCATCACCTCGACCGCCTCGGCGACATGTGCCGGCTCGTCGGGATCGGGCCCGGCGGGCGGACGCCCCGAGGTCACCGCGCAGAAGCCACAGCGGCGGGTGCAGACGTCACCGAGGATCATCAGCGTCGCCGTGCCGTGCTCACCCCAGCACTCGTAGATGTTCGGGCAGCGCGCCTCGGCGCAGACGGTATTGAGATTCAGGCGTTCGACCAGGTCCTTGACCTGGCGATAGCGCTCCGGCGTGGCGATGCGGATGCGCAGCCAGTCCGGGCGCCGGGAACGGGAACGGGCCGCCGCGTCGCTGGTCGGCTTGTTGCGGTGGGCCCCGAGTTGGACGAGTTTGCTCATGACCCGCCCAGTCTATCGAAGCCGCGCGGTCGACCGCAGACGGCTCCACATTGCACGCCCCCACGCGGCATGGCAGCATGCGCCGATGGCACGCAGCACCGCAACGACCGAGAGATCCCGCGCATGAACGACCGCACCTCGGAGCTCCTGGCGAGCAAGCAGAAGGCACACTACGAAGCGATCCACGACGACTACGAGGCGCACTACTACGACGCCACGTCGGCCGAGTATCGTCGTCGCTTCATCCACGATCCGCTCTTCGAGGGACTCGATCTCAACGGCAAGACGGTCGCCGACCTGGCCAGCGGCAGCGGTCTCAACTCGGTGCTGCTGCGCGAGCGTTTTCCGGGTGCCGAAGTCGTCGGCTTCGACATCTCGGAGCCCGCCTGCGAGGCCTACCGCCAGCGCACCGGCAGCACGTCGTACGAGCTCGACCTGATGGCCGGAAGCGACCCGGGCGTGCGCGTCGACGCCGCGATGGTGATCGGCGGCCTGCACCACTGCGTCAGCAATCTCAAGGGCACCTTCCGCACCATCGCCAACCTGCTCGAGCCGGGCGGCCTGCTGCTGATGATGGAGCCGAACAAGAAGTACCTGCTCGAAGCGCCGCGCAACTTCTGGTACTCCCAGGATCCCTACTTCGAGGCCGACACCGAGGCGGCGCTGTCGCACGAAGAGATCGCCGGTCTCGCCGCCGGCTGGTTTCGGCCGCGCCGCGTGCGCCATCTCGGCGGCCCGGCCTACTTCCTCATCTTCAACAGCCTGATCTTCCGCGTGCCGATCGCGCTCAAGCCGGTGATCGCGCCGGCCCTCTTCCTCAGCGAGAGTCTCTGCAACCTGCTGCCGGGCCGCTTCCTCTTCCCCTACTTCATCGCCGTCTGGGAACGCACCGACGAGCCGTAGGCGAGGGCGTCGCCGGCGCCGGCTACTCCCGCAGCGCCTCGGACGGATCGACGCGGGCGGCGCGAAGACCGGGAATCGCGCAGGCCAGGAACGCGGCGACCGCGAGCGTGAAGACGGCGGTCGAGAGCACCAGTGGATCGAGCGCACCGACACCGTAGAGCTGGCCGGCGAGCGCGTTGCGCAGCGCCACGGCCCCGCCCAGGCCGATGCCGAGACCGAACAGCACGATGACGAAGCCCTCGCGCAGAATCAGCCGGAAGAGGCCGCGCGTGGTGGAGCCGAGCGCCATGCGGATGCCGAGCTCGCGGCTGCGGCGCGCCACTAGGTACGCCAGGACTCCGTAGATGCCGATCGACGCCAGCAGGAGGGCCACTACGCCAAATCCGACGGCGAGAATCATCGGAGTGCGCCGTGACACCAGCGAACGATCGAGCCGCTGGCGCAGTGTCGCCTGATCGAAGACCGGCAGCTCCGGGTCGACCGCCGCGACCTCACGACGCACCGACTCGCCGAGGCTCAGCGGATCGAGCCCGGTCTCCACGGCGAACGCCAGGCTCCTGCGCGGGAACTGTGCGTACGGGAAGTAGACGACTCCGACCGCGTCGCCCTCGGTCTCGCTCAGCTGGCGCAGGCGCGTGTCGCCGACCACGCCCACCACCGTGATCCACTCGGGATCCGGCCCGGGGTCGAGCAGGTTCTCGGTGCTCTGTGGCCGGAACAGCCGACGCCCGAGCACCGACTGCGGCGATGTCACCGCCTCCTCGCCCCAGAACCGGCGCGCCAGGCGCGGGTCGACGAGGGCGACTCGCGTCGCCTCCCCAGTATCGGCGTCGGTGAACGCGCGGCCGGCGAGTAGCTCGATGTCGAGCGCCTCGAGATAGCCCGCCGACGCCGAGACATGCGTCGGCGCAAAGAGCGACTCGCCAGGCGCCGGCTGCCAGCCCTCGGCGACGATCACGCTCGAGTCGAAGGCACCGCTCATCGGCGTGCCGTAGGCCAGGCCGGCGGCGTCGACCCCGGGCAGCGCGCGCAGTCGCTCGACCGTGCGCTGGGCGAAGTGCGCCAGGTCCTCGGCCTCCTCGTAGCGCGCCGGCGGCAGCGCCACGCTCGCCAGCAGCACGTCGTCGGCGTGGTAGCCAGGGTCGACCGCGACGAGGCGCTGGAAGCTGGCCAGCAGCAATCCGGCGCCGGCGATCAGCACGAAGGCGAAGGCGACCTGGGCCGCTACCAGCCCCTGGCGCAGGCGGCGCGCGCCGCGCGAGGCGGTGCCCGAGCGCCCCTCTTCGCGCAGCACCGCCGCCATGTTGGCGCGCAGCACCGAGAGCACCGGCACCACCGCCAACACCAGGCCAATTCCCGCGGCGAGCACGAAGGTCACCGCGATCACTCCGCCGTCGAGCGCGATCTCGGAGCCGCGCGGCATCTGGTCCATGCCCAGGCGACCGAGCGCGAGCAGGCCGAGCCGTCCGCAGACGATGCCGAGCACTCCGCCGAGCGCCGCCAGCGCCAGGCTCTCGATCGCCAGCTGGCGCACCAGGCCGGCGCCGCCGGCGCCGAGCGTGTAGCGAGTCACCAGATCCTTGAGCCGCACCGAGGTGCGTGCCAGCGACAGGTTGGTCAGGTTGACGACCGCGATCAGCAGGACCGCCAACACGCCTCCCCACAGCAGGTAGAGCGTCGAGTCGATGTCGCCCAGCACCACGTCGCGCAGCGGCCGAACGGCGGCGCCGAAGCCGACATCCTCCATCATCTGCCGCATGCCACCGGCGTTCTCGTACTCCACGCGCACCTGCGCGTCGATCTGCTGCTGCGCCAGCTCGCGCGTCGCACCTGGCGCCAGGCGCGCGATCATCATCCAATTGTTCGAGTGCCGGCGATCGAAGGCGCGGTCCTCGGCGTCGAAAGCCACAGGCGTGTAAAGACGCACGTCCGGCTCGTAGAGCATGTGCCCGGGCGGCAAGATTCCGATCACCTCGTGCGGCACGTCGTCGACGCGCAGCATCGAGCCGATCGCGTCGGGAGCGCCGCCCAGCGTGTCGCGCCAGGCCTCGTGCGTGAGCACCACGACCCGGTTCGCTCCGACCTCACCGTCCTCGGCGCGGAAGGTGCGCCCCGTGGCCGCCTCGGTGCGCACCATGTCGAAGTAGTCGACGGTGACGGTGTAGCGCTGCATCTGCTGCGCCCGACCGCCCTCCCCCACCGCCGCCGCGTCGGTGCGCGCCAGCGCCGCCACCCCGAGCGCGTCGATCTCCTGGCGCTCGTAGAAGTGCGGCACCGACGAGCCCGCGTACGGCACACCGGCGCCCGGATACTGGTTCGAGACCGTCACTAGCCGCTCGGACTCCGGCACCGGCAGCGGCTTCCAGAGCACCGAGTCGACCACCGCCAACATCGCCGCGTTGGCGCCCAGGGCGATGGCGAGGGTGAGAATGCAGGTGAGGCCGAAGCCGCGGTCGTGCGCGAGGCGGCGCAGCGCGAGGCGGAGGTCGCGGACGATGAAGAGCATCGTGAAGGTCTCCAGAGGATCGTCAGGGGCTGTCCCGTTGGAGAGGCCTACGGCCGACTCTCCGGCTTGTTACACCCCCGCTCCGCCGCCACGCCGTGCGGTTTCAGCTCGCCGGCCGGCCGGCGAGCACTCCGCCGTCGACCGGCAGGACGGCGCCGGTAATCCAGGCGGCGTCCTGGCCAGCCAAGAACACGACGGCGCGCGCCACATCCTCGGGCTGACCGTTGCGGCCGAGCGGATGCAGGCCGTGGAAGCTCGGCAGGACCTCGGCCGCCTGCTCGGGGGTCAGGAAGGTCTCGTAGACGGGGGTCTCGACCACCGCGGGCGCCACCGTGTTGACTCGGATGCCGGCGTCGGCGAGCTCGATCGCGAGGTTGCGGGTCAGAGCGTGCACGCCCGCCTTCGCCGCCGAGTACGCGCTCGACGGCGTGTCGCCGATCGCTTCCTCGGCCCACATGCTGCCGACGTTGACGATCGCTCCGCCCCCGCGCGCCCGAAGCGCCGGCGCGGCGGCCTGGGACGCGAAGAACGTCCCCTTGAGAATGATGCCGAGATAGTGCTCGACGTCGTCCTCCCCGTGCTCGAGGAAAGGCGTCGGTTTGAAGACACCGGCGTTGTTCACCAGCACATCGAGGCCGCCAAAGCGGTCGACCGCGGTCGCCACCAGCGCCTCGGCGGTCTCCCTGCGCGCGATGTCGCCGGCGACGACGGCGACTCTCTCTCCGCTCGGATCCAGAGCGCGAGCGGTCTCCTCGAGCACCTCCAGGCGCCGGCCGTTGAGCACGACGCGCGCGCCTCCGGCGAGGAAGAGCTCGGCCGCCGCACGGCCGATGCCGGTGCCGCCGCCGGTGATCGCGACGACCTGGTCGTCGCTCGCTGCGTTGTTGGCCGAGGGGCTGGACAAGCCTTCGGAAGCCTGGGTGATTTGGGATTCGGTCATGTCGGAACCTCCTGGTTTGTTCGGGTCTGGGTGTATCGCAGATCTATCTACTGATCGATAGATTCTCGGAGCGTGGAAAGCACCGAAGCTCAGTCAGGCTCCGTGCTCGGCTGAACGATTCGATCTCGGACGGTTCAGGCGGCGGACTGGACAAGCGCCAGCCAGGACTCCGCGGTGCGCCGCAGGCGCCCTGGATCGGAGAACGCCCGCGCCGCCAACATCGCGCCCTCGAGCGCGGTGAAGAACGCGCCCGCGGCCTCGGCCGGCGCGCCCTCGAACGCCAGCTCACCGCGCGCGCGGCCGTCCGCCAGCACGCGAGTGAGCCAGCGCTCGTTGTCTTCGAAGTAGCCGAGCACCTCGCGCTGGATCGACTCGGGCAGCGTGTTGTAGTCGGCCGCGAAGCTTCCGCAAAGGCAGAGGCGCCCCCCGTCCTCGAAGGTGCGGACGAAGATGTCGGCGAAGCGCCGGAGCGTCTCGATCGCCCCGAGCTCCTCGCGATCGAGAGCCGCCGTCGCCTCGGCCGTTTGCTCCCGATACCCGGCCATCAGCTCACGCCCGAGATCGGCCTTCGACGGAAAGTAGTAGTGAATCGTCGCAGTCTTGATGCCCAGTCGCTCGGCCAGGTGCCGGTAGCTGAAGGCGTGGTAGCCGACCGTCTGGCACAGCTCGGCACCGACATCGAGGAGCTTCTGGTGGGTCGCGTTTGGCGTTCTCGTGCTCGGCATGGATTGATTCTATCTACCCATAGATAGAGAAAGCAAGAGTAGCCACTCGATCGAGAAACAGGTGACGACCTGTCAGCGCTGCTCGCGCGCGCGCTCGAGCACCGCGGCGGCGGCGCGCCACTGGCGATCGCCGAGCTCAGGCTCGACGGCCCGCAGGTCGGGGTCTTTGCGCACCCATTGGTGCAGGTAGATGCCGGTCTCGCCCTCGAGCTCCGGTGCCAGGGCGAGGTAGACCAGCGGGCCGACCGCCTTCGCCGGCGACTGAAAGATGAGCCGGAAGACGATCTTGAGCAGCGGGCGCATCCAGCGCGGGGCGTCGCGGGCAATGCGGGTGTTGACCGCGCCCGGGCACAGCACGTGGACCGCGATGCCCTCGGGTTCGAGCCGTCGCGACAGCTCGTAAGCCAGGGTGGTGAGGGCGAGCTTGTACATGCCGTAGCGCGCCAAGACTTCGCGCCGCCCGAAGCCCTGGTATTCGTCGAACGACTCGAACGGACGCTGCTGGGCGTTGCGGTGCGTCTCGCTCGACACGACGACGAGGCGCGGACCTCGGCCGGCGGATTCGGCCGATGGGCTCGGCGCGATCAAGCCGCGTCGGTGCAGTCCGTCGGCTAGCGCCTGCTGGGCGAGGAAGTTGACGACGAACATCTGCTCGAGGCCTTGCGGAGTGCGGCGGTCGCCCACCGGTACGATCGCGGCGTTGAACACGACGAGGTCGAAGCGCAGGCCACGGGCCTCGAGCGTGTCGAGCAGGGCGTCGACGAGATCGAGATCGGCGAAGTCGACGGGCAGCATCTCGATCGAGTCGACGCCAGCCGCGGCGCGCAAGGCAGAGGTCACGTCCGGCGTCGCGGTGCGCGCAACGCCGACCACGTGCAGGCCACGGCGCGCGAGCTCGACGGCCGCCGCGAAGCCGACGCCCGAGCTGGCGCCAGTGACCAACGCGGTACCACCGTCGAGGCGCATGGTGTCGCGCAGGTCGCCGATCGGCTCGGCGCGTCCGAAGAGGTTGCGAATGCCGCTGAGCATCGCCAGCGCCGAGTGTTCGTAGCGACTCATCGTGTGGGGGCGAAGCCGAATCGTTCGCGGTATGCGCCGAAGCCCTGGGCCAGCGACGCGGCGTCGAGTCCGAAGTCGTCGAGGTGGTAGCGATGAATGCCGTAGCGATGCTGCACCTGCACGCGGAGGGCCTGCTCCATCGCAGATCGCGCCGGTGTTTCGAGCGACAGACCTGCGAAGGCGTAGATCCGCTCGATCGTGGCCAGGGGATCGTCCAGGAGGTCGTCGTACGAGATGTCGAGCACCGGGGTCTCGTGGGCGGCGCGGAAGGCCAGGCCGCGCTCGACCATTCGGGCGACCTTGGCGCTCCACTGCGCGCCGACGCTGTGCGGATCGACCGCATCGCTGAAGATTCGGCGACCGTGCGTCACCATCGAGCAGAAGCTCGGCACCGTGGTCAACGGATCGCGGTGAGTCCAGACCACGCGCGCCTCGGGAATCACCGCATGCAGCGCCTCGAGAAACTCGAGGTGATGCGGCGTCTTGAGCACCCACCAGCGCCGCGGCTGCTGCTCCTGCAAGATCACCAGGAGCAGGCGCAGCGTCTCGTACGCCTCGCGGTGGTCTTGCGCTTCGAGCCAGCGCGAAAAGCTCGGCACATGCCACATCGCTTCGGCGGTCGTGGAATGGAAGGTCGGATCGAGCAGCAAGACATCCTCTTCCGGCGCGCGATGCTCCACCGGGTGGATGGCGAAGAACTCGGGTGCCATCCAGCGCAGCGCGCGCTCGGCGCGACGGGCGCGCGCGATGCGGCCGGCGTCGTCGCGCGACCGGCGCGGATCCGGCACCGGCTCGACGGCCTGCCACGAAAGCAGCGCTCCGGCGTCCGGGTCGGCGGCGAGCAGGCGCTGCAGCTTGGTGGTGCCGGTGCGCTGCATGCCCGTGATCACCACCACCGGCGCTGCCAGCGTGGCGGTGCGCAGCCGCGGATGGGCCTCTAGCGTCGCCTGGAGACGCAGCCGGGTGACCAGATGGCCGATCAACTGCTCGCGGACGATCCAGCGACCGAGCGGATGGAGCCGCGCCTCGGTTTCGAGCGCGTGACAGAGACGCTCGAGACCGTCGCGCCAGGCGCCGGCGCCGAAGTCGTCGAGGCGCGCGCGGCGACGGGCGGCGCGCAACAACGCCGCGGGCTCCAGGCGTGGCCGGCCCCCGATCGCCGCGGCGGCGCGGGCCGCGGCACGCACCGCACGCAGGCTCATCGAGGGCGACATCGACGCGAGACCCGTCATGTTGGCAACTCCGCCAGCTCCGCGAACGGCAGCACGCGACAGCGCGGCGTCGGCGGGTCGTCGACGCGCGGGCGCTGCCAGCGCCAGCACATCGTGCCGCGGTCGTGGCCGGCGGTGTCGATCCAGTGGTCGCGCCCCGGATCGCGGTGGGCGACGATCACGCGCACCCCACCGCCGGGGCGATAGACCGCCGTGTGGCGGTTCACATGGATCTGGAAGTAGCGATAGTCGAGCGACTCCATCCACCAGTTGTTGAGCTGGAAGTTCCAGCTCTCGCACGGCGGCGGTTCGGCTTCGATCACCAGCGCCTCGTCGGGGCCGAGCTGCCAGTACGAGTGGTAATAGGCGATGTCGGGCACACCGCCGGCGGCGTCGCTACGTTCCTGGTCGAAGCGCGGTAGCCGGTTCGGATGCTCCGACTTGAATTCGTTCGCCCAGCGCGCGAAGAGCATCGACGTCGCGGCGACCAGACCCGCCGCCTTGCCGAGGCCGACGTCCAGAGCACGGGCGCTGAGGGGGGTCGGCGTCGCCGGACCGTCGAGCGCTTCGATCGTGAGGTCGGCCTCGGTCTCGGAGTCACGGTCGAGGAAGGTCTGGCGGACGATCAACAGGCTCGTGTCGGCGTGCATCTGCAGCCAGTTGCGCGCCTCCGCGGGACGCTCCGGAGCGAGGATGATCTCGAACCGGCCGCCCGAGTCGAGCACCAGGTCGGCGACATCGAGGTAGCCGCTGGTCGCCAGGCCGCCTTCGTCGAAGTAGCCGCCGCGCTGCAGGCCAAAGCCGAGCGAGTGGACGCTGCCGCGGTGACCGTGGACCCGGTAGCGATAGCGGCCGTCGAGCTGCGCGTTGAGATAGGCGTTGTCCGGGTTGTCGGCGCCCATCTTCACGGTTTCGTGGACCATCCGACGCAGCGTCGGAAAGGCCGGGTCGTCGTGCTCGAGGAAGGCCTCGAGTCCAGCGCGGGTGAGGCGCGCGAGGTAGCGGTAGCCCTCCGCTTGGCTCAAGGTGTCGCGCGGCGCGTCGCCGTGCGCCAGCGCGGCGCCCGCGGCTTTCAGCGTGTCGCAGAACTCGTCCCACGACTGCCCCGAGACGACGCGCCCGGCGTGGACGTCGTCCTCGCTGCGCCCGCGCAGGCCGAGCATGCGCAGGCGAAACGCCCGGTAGAGACCGAAGGCACGAATCAGCAGTCTGCGGAGCATGGCGCCGGATGATACCTCTGCTTCTGCACATTCGGCCTGCGATGAGGCAGATCGGCGACGATCTGCGCGTGTCTGCTGATCCAGGGCCTCCAGCCTGCGGTCCCGGGTCATGCACGTTCACTGCGCCGGTCTCGGCGCACTCACCAGGAGACACGACATGCCTTCGACACGTTCTCGCCTCGTTCCTCGGATTCTCCGGCTCACCGCCTTCTGCCTGCTCGTCGTCGCCGGCACCGGCAGCGCCTCGGCCACCGACTGCTGGCGCGTCACCGGCTGGACGGGTGCCAGCGGCGGCTTCGAGCGCGCGCTGCTGGCACCGACGAGTTGCACCACCGTGCCCGACGGCACCGGCTGGACACAGCCGATCGACTCGTTCGACGACTGGCTGCGCATCGACCTCTCGGACCCGCGCGTCACCGGCTGGGACTTCGCTCCGCTGCTGATCCAGCGCGGTACCGACGGCTTCGGAGTCCCGATCGTCGAGACGACGCTCATCGTCTGCACCGGCTGTCCCAACATCACCACCCTCCTGCCCTATCCGCCGGAGCAGGGAGTTCCGGCCGCCGGCGCGCGGGTGAAGCTGCGCCATGCCTGGACCAACAACTGCATCCTGACCAGTAGCACCAACGGCCAGCGGGCGCGCAACTCCTCGTGCCGCTTCGACGACAAGATCTTCGTGCTCGACGACGCCGGCAGCGGCACCTTCCGGCTGCGCAACGAAGAGGACAACCAGTGCCTCTACACCACCAACACGAACGGCCAGCCGCTCTTCCAATGGGGCTGCTGGAACGATCCCAACATGCGCTTCCGGCTGACCGCCGCGAGCGGCGGCTACCGTCTTCGGAATGAGACCTTCGGACAGTGTGCGTACGGCTCGAGCTCGAACTTCGGCCTGGTGCACACCTGGGGCTGCTGGAATGATCCCAACATGGTCTACCGTGTCGACATCGTGAACTACTGATCGACGATTTGACAGGGCCACCCTCACGGACTGGCCGTGATGGGTGGCCTTCCTTTATGTCGACCGCCACAATCTGCTATGTTGTCCCGCCATGACCCCTGCGCTGGAATCCCGCGACGCGTCGAGGGCCCTGAAGTGGTTGGGCTGGACGACGTTCACGATCTTGATCTTCCTCCTCGTCTGGATCCTCGACACGCTCGTCCCCATCATGCGCCGAGGGCTCGGCGACGATCCAGTGCGGCCGAGCGAAAAGCTCTCCGGGATGATCGCCATCAGCGTTCTCGCCCTCATCTTTCTCGTCGCCGTGATCAAGCTCGCGCCGATGCTGGTACGCCTCCATTCGCTGACGAGACCCGTCGGACGAGGCAAGGGAGATCATTCCTCGCCCCCGGACTCGCCCTGGCGGGAGCTCCGACTGCCGCGGCTCACAGCGCCATCGTCTCTCCCTTCGCTGCGCCGGATTCCGGACTCTGCTCTGAGCGCCGGCGAGTACAGCGAATGGCCGACGATCGACGAAGCCTGGGAGAGAGGTACCCTCGAGTCGTTCTCGGTACCAACGGCATCCGAGATCGCCCTCCTCGTCCTGGCAGAGGCCGAGGTCACCGAGGAAGCGACCGACGAGCTCGGCTCGTTTCCCCTGCTGGGCCTCGAGACGCGCGTGTGCGATGCGGACGACCGTTGGTGGTCGACGTGCACTCTCTGGTCGACCGTGGCTCTCCAGCAGGGCTTCCTGGAGGCATTGGCGGCCTCTTCCGACGCAGCGTCCGAAGCGGCAGCCTCCGAGTCGGGCGTCGTCCTATGGGACGACGCGCCGAAAACTTGGCGCCGCGCGTTTCTCTCGCATCTGTTTCTCTCGGACCTGGAGCTTACTGTCGATGTCGACCAGAGCCTCGACCTTCAGCTCGACGCAGAGCGATGGATTGTCGAACCGGGCCGGCAGCCTCTCGTCTTCGAGATCACCTGGCTCGACGACTCGGGCGACTTCGTGGTGCGAGCGCGAGGGGTGACGCTCGAGCGTGGAAGCGGTGGCACCGTTCGCAACGTCACACTCTGCTTCAGGATGCCGCGGGAGCAGTTCTCGCCGCTCCATGCGCCTGGCGAGCACGTCTCCCTGAGACCCACTGACGACCCCGACGACTCGCTCGCCCGAACGCGCTGCGACACCGCACCGCTGCTCTTCCAGCCGGCCCACCCTCCGACGCAGCTGGAAGTCTCGCTGCGCCCGGATGGGCTCGGATTCTGGTTCGCGCTGGCCACGGCGCCCCGCACCGACTGAGCCCGGCGAGGGGTCGTCGGCGCACCAGCCCCGCGAGTCACTCGACCCGACGTCGGCGCCGGGCCGAGCATCAGCACTGGGACTCAGGGGTACTGCCCTCCGGGACCGTGCGGGCTGCCGCCGGCGCCGTAGGGATCGTGCGCTCCCGGCCCGTACGGCTCGCCCCATTCGGCGGCGGCGGCGCCGCCGAGACCGGGCGGCGGCCAGTCGGCTAGGTCCTCACACGTCGGATTGAAGTCGCTGCACGGGCACGGATCGGACAGGCTGTCGACCCCGTCACCGTCGTGATCGCCCGCCTGGGTCGCCGAGTCCGGAACCAGGTCGCGCAGACAGCCGCAGATGGAGGCCCAGTCCTCCTCGCAAGCCTCGCTGAAGTCATCGCCGTCGACGTCACGATCGCAGCCGTCGGGCTCGCCGTCGATGTCGAAATCGTCGCCGTTGTCGCCGAAGACGCAGATGTCGACTTCGTTGTCGATTCCGTCGCCGTCGATGTCCGGGTCGCACGGATCGAGTGTGCCGTCACTGTCGAAGTCGCCCGAGGCGTCGAAGGGGCAGTGGCTGGGGTCGTCGCATGCGTCACCGATCATGTCGAGGTCGGCGTCGAGTTGGTCAGGGTTCGGCACGACAGTACAGTTGTCGAAGGCGTCGAGAATGCCGTCACCATCGCGGTCGCTGCGATTCAGCCTATTGTGCGACTTGATGCAAGAGCCGTTGTCGCGGTGGCCGATGAAGTCGCCGTGGATCACTTGTCGCGCCGACGGCCAGTTACTCGTCGTCTGTGGGTCGACGGCGGGACGGTGGCGCACGACGAAGTGCAGGTGACTGGTGAAGGAGTTGCCGCTGTCGTCGATGTGGCCGATGACTCGGCCCTGCTCGACCCAGGTGCCGCGCGACGGACAGCGGCGGTTTTTTCGCAGGTGGAGATAGCGCAGCCAGTAGTCGGCCTCGGTTTCGGCCAGGAAGGTCCCCTTCGAAGCAGTGCCGGTGGGCGTCGTCTGCGCCAGACGAGCGATCGACAGCGGCTCGGCTGCGTCCCAGACGGCCACCTCGACCCGATTGGGATCGTCGCTGTTGCCATCGTCAAACGAGCAGTCGGAATCGATCACCAGACCCTCGCGTGCCGCCAGCACAGGGTCGTCGAAGGCCGGCGTCCAGACCGGCTGGCCGATCGCCGTGCTGGCGATCGCCTGGATCACTTCCAGGAGCATGCCACCAGGCGGCGTGATGCACACTCCCCAAACGCAGAACAGGGTGTAGCCTTGGGTGAAATCGATCGCGAAGTGGTCTTCGTTGGTGTGCGTGCCGAGGCCGTAGAGGTAGCCCGGGACGCTGTTGCCACAGCGATCGTTGACCGGCAACACCAGATCCATCAAGAAATCGAGGCCCATCGCACCGTTCTGCACCGCGGTCAAGTCGTCCGAAAGCCCGCCGGCGCGCATGTGGGACCCCGCAGCCCAAGGCGCCTCGACATGGAGGCGCGCGGCGGCGCCTCCTGGAGGTGTCGTGGGGTTCGGAGTCGACGGAGGCCCCTCGCAAACCGGCGCGCCGGTCGTCGGGTCCTCCGAGCAGGGATCCCAGCCACCACCATCGGCGGCATCGTCCTGGAGCATCATCAGCACCCCGCCGACACCTTTCCATTGCCAGCCGAGCGGAGTTCGTTCGGCGGTGAGCGCCACCGAGCGGGTCGGTCCGGCGCCGGCCTCGGGCGCGATTCCGCTGAGAACGACACTCTGACGCGGCCCGTAGGCAGCCTTCACTTCGAAGCCGAGGTCGGGCGAGAGCGCAAGGACGTCGGCGAAGAAGGGCCGAAGCGTCGACCAGCGAGTTCGGCTGTGCTCGCCGCCACTGACGACGAAATCGAGACCGGAGGGCGGTACCAACGCCTCGAGTCGAACCATGTCGCGGCCGACGACGGCCGCCTCGAGCTCGGCCAGCAGCGCCGCCGCGTCGGGCCGCATCCAGTCGCGTGGCGACGCGAGCAGGTCGAGCCACTCTTGGGCCCGCTCGACCTGCCACAGTGTCGGGCACACCTGCCGCCGGTCTTTGCATGTCTCTTGCGACTCGACGACTTGCTCGAAAACGGCGGTCGCTTGCACCGTGTCGCCGAGCTCGAGTGCGCTCTCGCCGAGCTGGATCTGAACCGTCGGCCGATGGAAGCCGGGAAACTCGGTCGTCAGCTGGCGCAGCGCATCATGCACGGCCGGCCACTTCCCGACCCGACGCTGCAGACCGGCGAGATCGTAGAGTCCGCGGGCACGGTAGGCCTCGCCGAAGAAGCTGGTGCGCGGTGACGCCTGGTCCATGAGCTCGCCGAGCAGCTGAACCGCGCCCGCGTGGTCGCCGGCATAGAGCCGATCGTCGACCGCCCAGTAGCGCAGAATGTGACCGAGCGGACGCAGCGACTCGACGTCTGCGGCGAGAGCCACCTGCTGCTCGGCCTCATGGAAAAGGCCGCGGTCACGGTAGTGATAGAGCAAGGACGACGTCGCCTTGAAGGCGGTGTCGGCGTTGCCGCTGTGGATCGCGGTCCAGTAGGCGGCGATCGCGTCGTCGCCGCGGTCGAGAACGCGCAGAGAGTCGTCGGCCGCGCTGAGGAATGCGAGCGCAGGCTCGACGTCGGCCACGATGAGGTCGACAGCTCCAGCCAGATCGGTCGGTAGCTCACTCGCCGGAGTGGCGACCACGGTGCCGCGCAGCACGTAGGAGCCGACGGGTAGGCCGAGAGCGAGCGCATCGATCTCGACCGCCGCGGCGACGTCTTGATCACCGGGTGCCAGCGCCGCTGGCGGCGACGCGAGCTCGGCCACCAGCTCGTCATCCGCATCGAAAACGCCGACCAGCAGACGAGCCTGCCAGGCGAGATGCTCGGGCACTCCGCGCATCTCGCTGGTGACCTCGTAGCGCGTCCGCGCCTCGGTCGCGCCGGCGAAGGTGAGGACGACTCGATCCTCGTAGAAGACCCGAGGAGGTCCCACGAACGGTTTGCTGGCTGACGCGACCGGCGTCGCCGAGCAGGTCGCGGGCGATGATTCAGTGCCGTCTGCCGCGACCGCGCGCACTCGCCACGAGTTGCGCAGGTCCAGCGGTGCCTGGTCGTCGAAAAAGGTCGCCTCGGTCGTTTCCGAAGTCAAGAGACCGCCGGCGCCGTCGCCACGCTGAATCGTGTACTTGTCGACCCAGCGTGAGCCGCTCCAGCGCAGCGCCACGCCGCCGACGCTCGAGCGGCACTCGAGGTCGGCAGGCGCCGACGGCGGCGGAGATCCGGTAGCCGACGAAGCGGCCGCGACGGGGACAGCGAAGCCGAGCGAGACAAGGATCGGAACGAGGCGCGCCGCGAAGCACCGCGCGATGCGACAGCCGCGGCGCCCGCTCTCGCGGGTCGTCGAGAGGATGAACATGGTGAGCTCCTTCATTGATGAACTGCAGGTTGTGGAGAGCGACCGAGCGCACGCCTGCACACCGGCGCTGCCGGTGCACAGGCGTGTGGCCAAGCCTTGCCTGGAGCTACGAAGGAACTCGGTGCGACGCGCCACCGGTTCCGACCCAGCGCCGCTCTCCACAAAAGCTCACTGTGCGCTCACTGCACGCGTGTGACTCCCGAACCGTCGATCCGCACCTCGTAGACCAGGGCGGTCGGAGGCGGCGCCGGGATCGAGCCGCTGCAGGTGTCGCGGATCAGCTGCGCGGTGGTGTCGAGCCACGCCTGCGGGTTGCCGTTGCAGCGCTTCGGGCCGAGGACGTGGATCGTGCCGTTGATGCGAGTCACGGCGTAGACCGGATCCTTGGTACCGTGCAGATTCTGCTCGAGCAAGGTGGCGAAGTTGCCGTTGGCGTAGCGCCAGATTCGCATCGTCGTGCGCGTCGTCACGCCGAGCGCGTTGAGCTTCGCGACCACCCAGTCGATCTCGCCACCGTTCAGGTAGTTGGTGAGATACCGCGACTTGATCGTCGACGACATGTAGCCGTGGGTGAGATTCTCCGTCACACGGAACGGCCAGCCCCATTCTTTGATGTCGGCGTTGTGCGGCTTCTGAGGCATCAGCCCGAGAGCATGCTTCAGGAAGAAGTCCTGCCCCAGAGAGGCATCGTGCGCGCCGCTGTTGGGCAGCGTGCGGACGCTCGGCGTGAGGATGCGGTCACCGGTCGAGAACAGGCTCAGGAAGCCGACGTGCGCCTGCATCAGAGGACGCAGCGGTCCGCGCACCGACGCGTCGGTGATGTCTTCGTAGACCAGTCCCATCGTCGGCAGCGGCCACCAGTAGAGCCAGCTCGTCAGCTCCTTGCCCCACAGGCCGTAGTCCGCATCGAGCTGATTCACCGAGTAGCCAGCGAGGCGCGACTTGGCGACCGCGTCGCCGTTGTCGAGGGCGTTCGCCGCCCACTTCATCTGCGGCTTGTTCCACGAGCCGTTGAAGTCCTTCGAGATTTGCGACACGTTGACAAAGTGCTGCGGGTACTCGTCCTTGATCTGTCGCAGACAGCTGACGCCGTAGCGATCGTAGCCATCGAGCGCGACGCCGAGCACTTTGGCTTCCTCATCGTTCGAGGGTGTCGGGCACGGAGGGATGATGGCGGCACTGGCCGACATTGCGAGGCCTGTCGCGAACACTGCAGCGAGCAGGGCGGGGAGCTGAGCGGTCAAGGCCGGCGATCGGCCAATCTGAGGGGAGCGTCCAAGCATGAGGTCTCCTTGGGTGTGGAGGCCGCCGCGAGCCGAAGGTCGCGACGGCCTGCTGTTTTTCCATCACCCTTAGAAACGTCGATTCCCCGCCGACGGATTCATCACGGGACCAGTGGTCGATCCGCCTGTCCGAGAGGCCTTTAGAGCGAGATCGTCCGCAGGCGCAGTGCGTTGGCGATTACCGACACCGAGCTGAGGCTCATCGCCGCCGCGGCGATCATCGGGCTCAGCAGCAAGCCGAAGACCGGGTAGAGCACGCCCGCGGCCAGAGGCACACCGAGCGCGTTGTAGGCGAAGGCGAAGACGAGGTTCTGGCGCACGTTCGCCATCGTCGCGCGGCTCAGCCGGCGCGCCCGCACGATGGCACGCAGGTCGCCGCGCACCAAGGTGACGTCGGCCGATTCCATCGCGACATCGGTGCCGGTGCCCATCGCCAGACCGACGTCGGCCCGCGCCAGCGCCGGCGCATCGTTGATGCCGTCGCCGGCCATCGCCACCACTGCGCCCCCGGCCTGGAGACGCGCGACGACCTCGGCCTTGTCCTCCGGCCGGACCTCGGCGACCACTTCGCTCACAACACGATTCCCGAGGCGCGCGGCGACCGCCTCGGCCGTACCGCGGCTGTCGCCCGTGAGCATCAGCAGGCGCAGGCCCTCGGCGCGCAGCGCGGCGAGCGCCTCGGGCGTCGTCTCTTTGATCGGGTCGGCGACCCCGAGCAGACCGGCGAAGCGGCCGTCGACCGCGGCGAAGATCACCGTCTGCGCGTCGGCGCGCAGCGTCTCGGCCTGGGCCGCCACATCGCTGTCCGTGGAGTCGTCGAGCGCGACGCCCAGCTCGTCGAGCAGCGCGCGGTTCCCCAGGGCCACATCGAACGACCGGTCCCGCGGCCCGCCATCGGAGCCGTTGCCGATCCGGACTCGACCGCGTACGCCGCGCCCGGTGAGCGACTCGAACTCGTCGACCTCACCGAGACTCCGGCCGACAGCACCGAGGCCGCGCTCTGTCGCCGCGTCGACCAGCGCCTCGGCCAGCGGATGCTCGCTCGCGCGCTCGAGCGTCGCCGTCAGGAGCAGCAACTCGCCTTCCGTGTGTCCACTCGCGGGCTCGATCGTCACCAGGCGCGGCCGACCCTCGGTGAGCGTGCCGGTCTTGTCGAAGATCAACGTGTCGACGGCGCGCAATCGTTCGATCGCCTCCGCGTTCTTGAACAGCACGCCGGCGCCGGCACCGCGCCCGGTGGCGACCATGATCGACATCGGTGTCGCCAAGCCGAGCGCACAAGGGCAGGCGATGATCAGCACCGACACGGCGGTGACCAGCGCATAGGCCATCGCCGGCTCGGGACCGACCAGGCTCCAGACGACGAAGGCGACGACCGCGGTCGCGAGCACCACCGGCACGAAGACGGCGGCGACGCGATCGGCCAGCCGCTGAATCGGCGCGCGGCTGCGCTGAGCCTCAGCGACCATGGCGACGATACGCTCGAGCATCGTCTCCGACCCGACATGCTCGGCGCGCAGCACCAGCGCACCCGTGCCGTTGACCGTGGCGCCGATCACCGCGTCACCGGCCACCTTCCGCACCGGCATCGACTCGCCGGTGACCATCGACTCGTCGACGGTGCTGGAGCCCTCGAGCACTGTTCCGTCGACCGGCACCTTCTCGCCCGGGCGCACGCGCAGACGATCGCCGACCTGCACCTGATCGAGCGGCACGTCGTGCTCGTCGCCGGCCTCGTCGAGGCGACGCGCCGTGGCCGGCGCCAGGTCGAGCAGCGCCCGCAGAGCGGCACCGGTGCGGCTGCGCGCACGCAGCTCGAGCACCTGACCCAGCAGCACCAGCGTAACGATCACCGCCGCGGCCTCGAAGTAAACGCCGACCTCTCCTCCGTCGCCGCGAAACGCCGGCGGGAAAACCTGCGGCACGAGCGCGGCGACGACGCTGTAGCCGTACGACACGGCGACGCCAAGCCCGATCAGGGTGAACATGTTGAGCGCTCGATTCACGATCGACTGCCAGGCGCGGACGTAGAACGGCCAGGCCGACCACAGGCACACCGGCGTCGCCAGCGCCAGCTCGACCAGCACACGCCGGCGAGGCGATAGCAGGTCGGCGAAGAGCCCGCCCAGGAGCATGGGTCCCATCGCCAACACCAGGACCGGCAACGACAGCGCCGCGGCGAAGACGAAGCGCCGCGTCATGTCGCGCAGCTCGGGGTTGTCGTCGTCGACGGCGACCGTGCGCGGCTCGAGCGCCATGCCGCAGAGCGGGCACGCCGCGGGCCCGTCGCGCACGATCTCGGGATGCATCGGGCAGGTGTACTCGACCTTGGTCGACGCCACCGGCGCCATCGACTCCAGCGCCATCCCGCACTGTGGGCAGTCGCCGGGGGCATCTCGGTGCACATCGGGATGCATCGGGCAGGTGTAGCCGGCTCCGTCGCCGGCAGTCCCGACGGCGGACTCGGCGACGGACTGCCTGGCGGCGGAGTGCCCGGCGGCCGAATGTCCGCAGCAGCCACCACCGTCGGCGCGAGCGGGCTCGTGCGTCGAGGTCATTGAGCGTCCTCCGCCGTCCGTGACGTCCGGTCGGCTCGCGGCTCGAGCGCCTCGAGGATCGGGCAGCCACTCATCGCCGCGTCGGCATGCTCGCTGCGCTCCTCGCAGGCCGACACCAGCCGCGCCAACACGCCCCGCATCTGCTCGAGGTCGGCGATCCGCCGCTCGATGTCGTCGATCTTGGCCGACGCGGCGGCGCGTACCCGGTCGCGGTTCTCGGTCGGCCGCGCCCGCAGCGCCAGCAACTCGCCGATCTCGTCCAGCGTGAATCCCAGCTCCTTGGCGCGCCGGATGAAGCGCAGGCGATCGGCCGCCTCGGGTTCGTACTGTCGGTAACCCGACGGCCGTCGAGGCGGCTCCGCGAGCAGGCCGCGGCGCTCGTAGAAACGAATGGTTTCGACGCCGACGTCGGCGGCACGCGCCAGCTGTCCGATGGTCAGAGTGTCCATAGGCTGTCTCCCGGCTCGTTCGTCCGAGGGAAGCCTACACTCCGTACTCGACTACAGAGTCAAGCTCACGAGCCGATCGAGGCGAGATCGCCGAGCATGTCGTAGGCGTCGCGGATCAGATCTGCCAGGGACTCTTGGCTCTCTGGCGCCTGCCAGCGCTCGAGCGCGATCTCGAGGCCGAGGACAGCGGCGCCGGCGAGCAGCGGGGCCGCGCTCCGGTCCTTCGCGGGCAAGACGTCGGCGATGGCCTCGGCGAGATCGTGTCTGGCCTTGAGATCGTCTTCGACGGCGGCGCCGTGCAACGACTCGGTGCCGAAGATGAGGCGCAGGCGGGCGAGTTGGAAGTCTCGCTCGGCCTCGAAGCGTACGGCCAGAGTCTCGAGCAGAGCGTCGCGGATCGCCTCGTGCGGCGGTTGACGCCCGAGCCGCGCCGCCAGCGCCGCGTCGACCGCGTCCGCATGCTCGTCCCACAAGACGAGATACTCCTTGGTGCCGAAGTGTCGAAAGATCGTCGACGCGGCCATGCCAGAGTCGCGGGCGATCTCTTCGACGGTCACCTGGTCGAATCCGCGATGCTCGAAGAGGCGCAGCGCGACGCGTTGTGCCTCGCGCATGGCTCGGATGCGGTTGCGTTGGCGCAGAGACTCCATGGCGCGAGCGTATCAAGTCACTCCGACAACCCAAATGGCCCTCGCTCTATTTTTAGGAGCGACTTGCAATTTGAGATCGAGCCGTGTACCTTCGATCCATGGACACGACCGCACCGAGCACAACCGCACCGAGCACAACCGCACCGAGCAAGACCGCACCGAGCACAACCACCCAGCGCATCACGAGCCTCGACACCATCCGCGGTGTCGCCGTCCTCGGCATCTTGACCATGAATGTCGTGTCGTACGGCCTCGGGACGTCGGCCTACTTCAATCTCGACGCCTCGAGCCCCCAGAGCCTGCTCGATTGGACGGTCGGGGTCGCCGGCGAGATCTTCTTCGACCAGAAGTTCATGGCCCTGTTCTCGATGCTCTTCGGCACCGGCATCGTGATCTTCGCCGACCGCGCGGAGCACAAGGGACGGCATGCCGTCGGCCTCAGCCTGCGCCGCAACGCCCTCCTGCTCGGTTTCGGCCTGTGTCACGGCGCCTTCTGGGACGGCGACGTCCTCTTCATCTACGCGGTCTGCGCGCCGGCGGTGCTCGCCCTGCGCCGCCTGCCGACAGGCCTGCTCGTCGCTCTCGGCGTCGGCGTGATGCTGCTCTCGCCGCTCGGCGCGCTCGCGGCCCAGGCGGCCATCGCTCCGGAGCTCGCGGCCGATCCGTCGACCGGGCTCGGCGTCTACTGGGGGCACGACGGCCCGATGCTCGACGCCGCCGGACTGTGGCTGATCTCGGACTTCTTTCTCCGCGCCTTCGGCATGATGCTGCTCGGCATCGCCGCCCTGCGCAGTGGACTGCTCACCGGTGCGCTCGACGACTCTCGATTGCGGCGTTCCGCCGGCTGGAGCCTCGGCCTCGGCCTGCCGCTCGCCGCGCTCGGCGTCGCCGTGCTCGCGGCGCGAGACTTCGCGCCCGACATCGCGCTCGTCGCTTCGATTCCGAACACCCTGGCGACGATCCCGCTGGCCGTCGCCTACGCCAGCCTGATCATCCTGTGGACGAAACGCACGACTCGTCGCGCGCTCGTGGCGAAGATCGACGCGGTCGGCCGCATGGCGCTCACCAACTACCTCGCACAAACCGCTCTCGGACTCCTCGTGCTGCGCGGCCTCTTCGCGCCGGGCGACCTCGGTCGCACCGCTCTGCTGGTGTTCGCGGTCGGTGTCTGGGTGCTCCAGCTCTGGTGGTCGGAGCGATGGCTGCGCTCGTTCGCCTACGGCCCACTCGAATGGCTGTGGCGCTGGGCCACCTACGGTCGGAGACCTCGGCTGCGACGCACGGAGCCCTCTGAGACAGCACCGCAGCGAGCGGCAGCGGACTCACCCCTCAGCCTGGCGGCGAGTGATCGAGGGCGCGGCACAGACTGATCCACTGGCCGAGGTGACAGGCGCCGGAATCAGGATACGCAGTTTCCATCGATTTATTTGCATGCATCGATACAATCGCCGTAAGATTGGTCACGTTCCCTGCAACGTTCACCAACTGGAGATCATCATGCACCCCAAGGATCACCTCGGTCGCCTCTTCGGCCTTCTCATCGTGCTCTCGATGTTCGCCGTCCAGCCAGCCTTCGCAGCCGCCGAGACGTGCTTCGAAATCTCCGACCGTGCGTTCACGGTCCGCGAATGCCTCGAGCTCGACTCTCCGTCGTCGATCGCCCCGGCGACGGCGCCGATCGCTTCGCCCGTGCTCGCAGCTGCCGCGCACGAACTGTCGTGGAATCCAGAGCTCCTGTCCCAAGTGAGCCAGCGAGCCGAAGCCTCCGGTGTCTACACGCGAACTGCCTTCCTGGACGGCGAGGCGATGGAGCTGCGCACCGACCGCTTCAGGGCCTTTCGCGAGGGCTCAGCCGACCATGTGCGCTTCGGCATCGATCTCGAAGGCCAAGAGACGGCGAGCCTACTGATCGAGACCGTCGAGGACGGGGCCCGGCGCGCTGGCGGCTCGGGAGCACTCGTCGTGGAGTCCGGAGACGGTCGGTCGGTGACTCTCCCGATCGTCGACGGTGACGTCGTCCCGTCAGCCCGTGGATCCCTCGGAGGGACCAAGAGCAGCTTCTACATGGGCTGCTACATCGACACGCCGGCGTTCGACACCTACCAAGCAGACGCCTGCTTCCACCTCGGAACGACGCCTTCGATCGCGGCGTTCAAGGTCTTCTTGCCCTACACGCCGCAGTACGTGGTGTGGAGTCAGCCCTCCTCCAGCTGCAGCAGCGTCTTCTGCAGCGCGCCGATCTCGCCGGGTCAGACGGTTTACGGCTATGCCTACTGGGTGATCAACAACATCCCGACGGGCCCAGTTTCAGCGACCGCGCGCTACATCTTCGAGCCGGGCTTCTGAGCCGTCTCGCGTCGACCGCACGAGGGAGCTCAACGCGTCTCTTGAGCCAGATGTCGGTGGACCGCCGACACGACGACAGAGCCCTCACCGACCGCCGAGGCAACGCGCTTCACCGAGCCCGAGCGGATGTCGCCGACAGCGAAGATGCCGGGGTGCGACGTGGCGTACTGACCGAGACCCGGGGCGAGATCGGGGCCGGTGCGCACGAAGCCGTGGTCGTCGAGAGCGACGAGGCCGTCGAGCCACGCGGTGTTCGGCGCCGCGCCGATCATGATGAAGAGAGCCCGGGTCTCGATCTCCTCCTCGCTGACCTTGCCATCGGCCGCGGTCCGGCGCAAAGTGATTCCCTCGAGCCGGTCCGTGCCGTGCAGCCGACTGACCTCGGTGTGCGTGTGCAGCTCGATCCGCGGGTCACGCTCGATGCGCTCCGACAGGTAGGCCGACATGGTGTCGGCGAGCCCCGCGCCACGCACCACGACCAGGGTGCAGCGCGCATGCCGCGACAAGAACATCGCCGCCTGACCGGCCGAGTTGCCGCCGCCGACGATCACCGCGTTCGTCCCGCGGCAGAAGCGTGCTTCGAGCTCCGTCGCCGCGTAGTAGACGCCCTTGCTCTCGAGCTCGGCAAGCCGCTCGAGCGGCAGGCGGCGGTACTGCACGCCGTTGGCCAGGACGACGGTGCGTCCGCGCACACAGCGCTCGTCGTCGAGCACCACGTGGAACAGGCCGTCCTTCGTCTTCAGCCGCGTGGCCCGTCGCGGCGCCGTGATGCGTGCGCCGAACTTCACCGCCTGCACCTCGCCGCGGTGCGCCAGCTCAGCGCCCGAGACGCCCCTCGGGAACCCAAGATAGTTCTCGATCCGCGACGACGTCCCGGCCTGGCCGCCGATCGCGGTGTCTTCGATCGCCAACACGGCGAGCCCCTCGGACGCGGCATAGACCGCCACCGCCAGGCCCGCGGGACCGGCGCCGACCACCAGCACGTCGAAGACTTGATCGGTGTCGGCCACCAGGTCGAGGCCGAGCGCCGCCGCCAGCTGGCGAGGAGACGGCGCCGCCAGAACCTCGAGCCGACCGACGACGGCCGCCGGGCCGGCAGCTGGCAGCGTCAGCTCGCCGAGCGAGGCCACGCCCTCGTCGTCGGCGCGATCGATCCAGCGGTGCGGGATGCGACTGCGCGAGGCGAACTCGCGCAGCCGTAGTGCGCGTGGATCGTCGTCGCCGCCAATCAGAATCAGGCCGCCCTCGTTCCACTCCATCAGCAGGCGGCGGCGGGCGACGAAGGCCGAGACGATGACATCGCCGACCTCTGGGACAGTCGCCACCAGCTCGCGCAGCGTCGCCTGCGAGACCCGCAGCACCTCGCTGTCACTGGCGGCGATGCCGGCGAGAAACGTGCCCTGCCCCATCAGCATGCCCAGCTCGCCGACGAACTGGCCGGCCTCGATGCGCACGATCACCCGATCGTCACCGCGATCGACGATGTTCAGCGCGCCGCGCTCGATGAAGTAGAAGTCGTATCCCGGCTGGCCGACGTCCCACAGGACCTCGCCCGCGCCGACCGTGCGCCGCGTGCCGTTCTCCTCGAGAATCTCGAGGACCTCCACATCGAGCGTCGGCCACGCGACGCGCTCGAGGTCGGTCCGCGGTGTCGATGTGCGTGTCATGTGCCGAGTATGCCAGGTCGCACCGACGACCCGGTCGTGAGCGTCACCGCAATCGAAGCGCCCATGTCTCGTCCAGAGAACGCACCGCGCTCTGATATCGTTCAGCGATGCCGAATCCGTTGAAGCGTGAGATTTCCGTAGCGCTCGATGAAGACCTGATCGCCGAGCTTGAGCGAGGGCCAGGAAGCCTCTCGAAGCAGGTCAATGAGGCAGTCCGCGAGACCCTCCGACACCAGCGACGCCAGCGGCTACTCGTCGAGTTCTTGGATGATCTTGATCGGCGCCATGGCCCCGTCGCCGAAGAACGCGTCCAGGCCTTCACCAGGCTCCTCGAATGACCTCTTGTGTCGTCTTGGATTCCGAGGCGATGTCGGCGCTCTCGGGGCCTAAAGGAACGCGCAATACCGAGGTGCGAGCTGCGCTTCGGGCAGCAAGTCGGCTCCGCCGAGAAGTGTTGGTGCCAGCGGTCGTGCTCGCCGAACTCTACCGAGGGCGGGGACACAATCAGCTGGTCGATGCATGCCTCTCTCGTGAGACCGGGATCGCTGCGACTCCGACCGATCGCAAGTTGGCGCGTATCGTCGGCGCCGTCTTGACAGCTGCAGGGGCCGGTTCGGAAATGCTAGCGGATGCGCACGTCGTCGCGGCAGCAGTCGAGTCCGGCGGTGGCCTGATCCTGACAGGAGATCCGAGCGACATGGAGCAGCTGGCGGCACCGTTCCGGTCCGTCTTGGTCGCCAAAATCTGACTCGCTCACGAAACGATGCCCAGTTCGCGAGCGAGGCGCATCCACCAGGATTCGAAGCGAAGGCCCGGACACGGACTGGGCAGCTCGCTGCGCGGCCAACGACCGGACGGCGACGGCGCCCTGACCGTCGGAGCTACGAGGCGTCGGCGGTGACGGCGACCGGCGCCGGTGTCTCCTCCTCGTCGAGGAAACCGTACTGGCGCATCCAGTCGTCGTTGACGAACTTGGTCAGGTAGTTGCGGATCGAGTCCGGCAGTAGGGCGAGCGCCCTCTTGGTCTCGGGGAAGACCTCGAGCGCCTCGAGCAGACCCCACACCGCCGAACCGGAGCTGCCACCGACCAGCAGGCCTTCGTCGCGAATCAGCCGCCGGGCCATGGCGAAGGAGTCGTGGTCGTTGCAGTAGATCCAGTGATCGACCAGGTCGCGGTCGAGCACCTCGGGGATGAAGTCGTAGCCGATGCCTTCGACCTGGTACGTCTTGATCTCATCGCGGCCGCCGAGCACCGAGCCCTCGGGGTCGATGCCGACGATCTTGATGTTCGGATTCTTCTCTTTCAGGTAGCGCGCGGTGCCGGTGATCGTTCCACCGGTGCCGGCGGTGATCACCACGAGGTCGAGATCGTCGCCGAAGTCGTCCCAGATCTCCGGGCCGGTCGAGTGATAGTGCGCGTCCGGATTGTCGGAGTTGTCGTACTGATTGGGGATCGTGGCGTGCGGAATCTCTTGCTCGAGCCGCAGCGCGACGCCGAACAGGCTTTCCGGGTCGTCGTGTTCGGCCTCGGTCGGCGTACGGATGATCTGGGCACCGAGCGCCTCCATCACCACCTGCTTCTCCTGCGACATCTTCTCGGGCATGGTGATGATCAGGCGATAGCCCTTGACCGCCGACACCATCGCCAGTCCGGTCCCGGTGTTGCCGCTGGTCGGCTCGATCAGCGTCGTCGTGCCCGGCTCGATGACGCCTTCTTGTTCGAGTCCGGCGACCATGCGGCGGGCGATACGGTCCTTGATCGAGCCGCCCGGATTCAGGTACTCGCATTTGACGAAGAGCTCGGCCGGCTGCTCGGCACCGATGCGGTTCAGGCGCACCACCGGGGTGCCGCCGATGCAGTCGAGAATGTTGTCGTAGATCATGGTCTCTCCAGCGCTGGTTTCTCCAGCAGGGGCTCTCCAGCAGGGATCTCTCCCACAGAAGGATCTGTCTCAGCGCTTCTGCCGCTGTGCGACGGCCGCCATGGCGCGTTTCGCGGTCGAGCGGACGACCGGGCTGGCCGAGGGATTCTGGGCGATCTTGTCGAGAATCTGGCGCCCCTGGCGGCTGCGCGTCATGTTGCCGATGTATTTGTTGGCGAATTCTTGCGTGCACTTCGGGTGATTCAGCGCCGCCACCAACGCCTGCTGGCGCGTGAAGAGCTCGGGACGGCGCAAGATCGTCTGCAAGACGGCCGAGTTGATCTCGCGCAGGCGCAGCACGCGCTCGACGTGCATCAGGCCGATGTGGCGTAGCGTCTCGCTGGCGACCCGCGGATCGGGGTGGGTGACGAACCAGTAGATGTAGCGCGCCGCGCCGGCGAGGCGCCGCTGAATGGTCAGTGGCAGGCTCTTGATGCCGGCGGGCGGCTTCGACGGCCCCTTGTCGCCCGACTCGCGGCGCGCCGCCTCGAGCGTCCGGCGCAGGCGCTCGAAGTAGTCGACCTTCAGGCCCTTCGACTGGGCGCGCGCCAGGAAGCGGCGCAAGATGTCGTCGAAACGCTCAAAGTAGCCGGTCTCGACCAGGAAGCTGAAGCCGAGGAGCAGCATGATCAGCTTGGTGACGGCGTCGAACTCTTCGCGCGTGCGGAAGCCTTCGACCGCCTGCTCGATACGCGAGCGGGTGCAGTCGAAGAAGATCTTGCGCGCGTCCTCGCCTTCCTTGCGGCTCATGCGCTCGCCGATGGCGTAGATGCTGGTGATCGGAATCGACGGATGCGACACGACCTGCCACATCGCCTGCGGGCTGAGCTGCAGCGCCGCGTGATTGCGCACTTCCTGCTCGCCGTGCCCGAGCACCAGGCAGCGCCAGACGATCTGGAAGTCTTGCTCCGAAGGCCTGAGCCCGCTGCCTTCGAAGCGCTCGGCGAGCGCCGCCGCATCGGGCCGCTCGGTCGACGCCAGCAGCTCGCGCACGATGTGGAAGCGGCGATGCTCCACCGGCGGCGCCAGCAACACGTCGACAAAGCTGGTGTCGTCGGCACGCTTGTGGCCGCGGATCGAGAACAGGTCGTCGAGCAAGACGAGGTCGGCGGCCTCCCAGAGCTTCTTCAGCAGCTTGGCGTGGCGCTCCTCGCCGGGGTTGGTCTGGAGATACGCCAGGACGGCCTTCTTGTGATTGAGCAGCACTTCCGTGAGCGCGGTCTCGATGTCGAGCTCGTCGGCGCGCAGCAGCTGATCGATGGCGCGCAACACTTCGTCGTCGATTTCGGCGGTCGGCGCCGACGGCTCCTCGGCCCCGCGCGCCAGGCTGAGACAGCGATGCTCGAGCTTCTCGAGGATGACCACGGAGCGCGAGCGACGACGCGACGCGGCGCGCGCCATCGCCTCGAGACGACGCGAAACGACGAGCGGCGCCTTGGCGTCGGCCACCTGCTCACGCAGCCGCAGCCACACCGACCCCTCTTCCTTGCGCATCCTGGCGGCCGCCTCGGCGAGCTGGGCGAAGAAGCCCTGCGACCAGTTGTAGTCGATCGAGGCGTAGCTCTGGCAGAACGAGTTGAGCACCGAGTACATCTCGTCGACGGAGCCCGACAGCGCGTCGGCGGCCTGGATGTCGAGGCCCGACGCGGGGCCCTGGAGAAGGGCCAGCGCGAGCGAGGTCTGGCGCTGCATCCGCGCGACGGCGTCGTCGAGATCCGACAGGTCGCCGTCGGCGCGCGACGACGGCAGCTTGCACGAGTAGACGGGCTCGCGCTCCCAGCGCCCCTTGAAGCTGAAATGCGGCCGCAGACGCTCGTCGATGCGCTCGAGCAGGCGCCGCGTGATGGTCAGCTCGCCGGCGTCGGTATTGCGCTTCTGCAGGTCGACGACGAAGCGCAGGTCGCTGGCCTGGATCTCCTCGATCGGCAGCTGGAAGACGATCACGGCGTCGTGCGCCGAGGCCCGCAGGTCGATGTCGCGGCCGAGCGGGTTCTGCTCCGGGTCGAGATTGAAGACCGGCAGGTTGTGCAGCACCTTGAGGCCGGTCATGATCGCGTGGTCGTAGCTGCGCCGGGCCCAGAACATCACCAGGCCGCCCTGGGAGCCCCACGCGAAGACTTCTCCACCGTAAGTCGCCGCGGTCGATTTCACCAGCTCGAGAAATCCGGCGGCTAGGCGTTGCAGCAACGCCGAGTCGTCGCCGAGCTCTTCGAGCAGCTTGTCCCAGCGCGCGATCTCAATCGACAGGAACGAGACCTCGTACGCCTTGCCGGGCTCCATCTTCTTCTCGAAGCGGGTCTGGCCCACCAGCGTCGGGCGCGGCTTGGCCTCGGCCGGTGCCGTCGGCGCCGCGGCGTCGCCCTGCAGCAGCTGGCGCAGCTCTGCGCCGAGCGTTGCCTCGAGCGACGCAGCGGTATCGAACTCGTGGTAGGCGAAGCGATTCTTCTCCGGCGAATCGAAGCGCCGATGAAAGTGGCCGACCCGATCGAAGGCGCGGCTGTCGATCGCGGCCAGGCTCGTCGGCAAGCGCATGCAGCGCAGGAAGACGCAGCGCGGGCGGCGCAGAGTCTTCCAGTAGTTGTACGCGATCTCGAGATCACGCTCGGTGCACAGGCTCTCGCCTTTGGCGTCCGGCGCGTCGAAGCCCAGCCAGGACAGAGCGACGAAGAAGTCCTCCGGCTGCACCGGCAGATTGCGGAACGCGACGGTCTCGGGCAGGCTGGTGACCGGCGCCGCGGCCTGGTGCCAGTCGACGATCTCGATCGCCTCCGCGACACCGCTTCGCACGGATTCGTTGAGCGCAGCGACCACATTCGCCACCGCCTCGCGTTCGGCGGCGAGATCACTCGGAGCTGCCAGGTACAGTCGCATGGGCATCCTTCGGAGCGGATCGGACGTCGAGAGAAAACGTCGGTGCGAGAGTTCGAGCGAGGGGCTGGCGGGAACGTCCCGCGCGCTGACCGGGAGTGGCAGATCGTAGCATGCTGCCGGATCCATCGTCTCGGCTACAATCGCGCCATGCGCGCCACGCACTTCGCCCCCAGATCCTTCCTTCGTTCGTCGCTCACGACCCTTTCGAGCCCGCACCGAACGGTCGCTTTCTGCCTGTCCATGGGATCTCTGCTCGGCCTCGGCGGAGCTCCGACGAGCCTCGCCGAGCAGACCGCTCCGTGGTTGCCCGACGTGGCGGCGGAGGTCGGTCTCCGCGTCGACCACGCCAACGGCGCCGACGGCCGGCTGCGCTTCCCGGAGATGATGTCGACCGGCGCCGCGCTCTTCGACGCCGACGGCGACGGCGACCTCGACGTCTTCCTCACCCAGGGAGACGGTCCCGACCGTCTCTTCCTCAATCGCCTCGAGCGCGGCTCGCTGCGCTTCGAGGAGGCACCGCGCGCCGGATTCGCCAGCCTCGGCGACGGCGCGGCGGGTGAGGCCATGGGCGTTGCCGCGGGCGATCTCGACGGCGACGGAGACGTCGACCTCTTCGTCGCCAACCTCGAGACCGACCACCTGTGGCGCAATCGCGGAGACGGCACCTTTGACGAGGTCGGTGCTCGCTCCGGCGTCGCGCACGACGGATGGAGCATCGGCGCCACCGTCTTCGACGCCGACCGCGACGGCGCTCTTGATCTCTTCGTCATCGACTACGTCGTCTACGACGCGTCGATCGAGTGCTACGACGACTCGAGCCGGCGCAACTACTGCGGCCCCGATGCCTACCCGCCGGCGCCCAACCGCCTGCTGCGCGGACGCGGCGACGGCACCTTCGAAGACACCTCCGCCGCCGCCGGTCTGGCGACGCCCCCGGGACCGAGCCTGGGGGTCGTCGCCGAGGACCTCGACGACGACGGCCGGCTCGACCTCTACGTCGCCAACGACGGGCGCGCCAACCGCCTGTGGCTGGCCGGCGACGACGGCACCTTTCGCGACGAGGCGCTGCTCGCCGGCGCCGCGGTGAATCTAGCCGGTGCCGCCGAGGCGGGCATGGGTATCGCCGTCGGCGACGTCGACGCGAACGGCACGTTCGACCTGCTGGTCACGCATCTCGACGGCGAAACGCACACTCTCTACGCGGGCGCCGGCGGTGGCCTGTTCGAAGATCGCACCGTCGCCTGGGGGCTGGCCGCAGCGTCGATGCCGTGGACCTCGTTCGGCACCGGCTTCTTCGATCTCGAGAACGACGGCGACCTCGATCTCTTCGTCGCCAGCGGCGCGGTCAAGCTGCCGACCCGACTGGCCGACGGCGCCGCGCCGAGCCTCGGCCAGCCGAATCAGCTCTACCGCAACGACGGCCGTCGCTTCGCCGAAGTCTCCGAGCGGGCGGGAGCGAGCTTCGCGCAGCGCGAGACCTCGCGCGCCGCCGCCTTCGGCGACGTCGACAACGACGGCGACGTCGACATTCTGCTGGCCAACAATGGCGGACCGATCCGTCTGCTGCGCAACGACGCCGCCAACGGCTCGCGCTGGATCGGTCTGCGCGTCGTCGAACCGGCGCCGCGGGGCGGCGACGGCGCGGTGCGCGACGCTCTCGGCGCGCGGGTCGAGGTGGCGCTCGACCAGGCCGGCACCCGCACGGTGCTGCGCCGCGTCGCCACCGACGGCAGCTACGCCGCCGCCAGCGACCCACGCGTCCTCGTCGGCCTCGGGGACCGCGCGGGATCGACCAGCGGCGCGATCCGCGTCCGCTGGCCCGACGGCAGCTGGGAGCGCTTCCCGCCGGCACCGGCCGGACGCTACACGACCCTGCGCCGGGGTGCCGGCAGCGCCGCAACCGACGGCTCCGAAGCGCCCGAGGCGGACGCGGAGCCACGAGGTGAGGCACAAAGCCAGCGCGGCGACGGGGAGCAGCGATGAAGCACCTCTGGCTGCTCGCGGCGCTCGTCTGGGGCTGCGTTTCGCTCGCGGCAGGCGCCCAGGAAATGCAGTCCCCGCCGCCCGGTCGACAGCCGCAGCTCGAGCCGGTGCCGCGCCCGAGCCTCGAGGCAGTCGAGCCACTGGTCGCCGAAGGCCTCGAGGCCGACCATGCGGCGGTCGATGCCCTCCTTGCGCAGGCCCGCGAGCCCGAGGGCATCGACGGCCTCGAGCTCGCCGACGCCTTCGTCGAGCTCGCGCTGTCGTACCATGCCCATGCCTTCTACGAGTCTGCGCTCGCCGGCTATCGCAATGCCGCGCGCCTGCTGCCCGACGACCCGCGCTGGCCTCATGCGATCGGCGTCGCCGAGGCGACGCGAAGCAACCTGGAGGCCGCCACCACCGCCTTTGAGAACGCGCTGAGGCTCGATCCGTCGTCGCCGGCGACTCGCTTGCACCTGGCCGACGCGCACCTCGCCGCCGGGCGGCTCGACGACGCCGACGCGCTGGCCCGCTCGGTGCTCGACGAGCTTCCCGACCAGCCGGCGGCGCTCGACCTGGTCGGCCGCATCGCGCTCGAGCGACGCGAGTTCCAGACCGCCGCCGACGCCTTCGAGGCCGCGCTCGTGAAGCTGCCGGACGCCAACCGCCTGCACTACCCGCTCGCTCTCGCCTACCGTGGCCTCGGCGACCTCGACGCGGCCCGTCGACACCTCGAGCTGCGCGGAGGCGTCGGGGTGCGTCCTCCGGATCCGCTCCTCGCCGCGATCGAAGAGCGTGAGAGCGGTGTCCGGGCGATGATCCTGCGCGGCCGACGCGCCTTCCGCTACGCGCGCTACGCCGACGCCGCCGCGGCCTTCGCCCGAGCCGTCGACGCCGATCCGACGCATCTCGCGGCACGGGTGAACCTCGGCGCGTCCCTGATCCAGGCCGGCGATCTCGACGCGGGAGAGGCCGCGCTGCGTGCGGCGCTCGAGCTCGATCCCGACAACGGCGAGACCTGGCACAACCTGGGCCGAGTCGCCCTGATGCGCGGCAAGCCGACGCGCGCCGCCAATGCTCTACGCCGCGCCGTCGCGCTCGATGGTGACGACTTCGAGAGCCGGCGCCAGCTCGCCGTCGCGCTGCAGCATCTCGGCGACAAGGCGGGCGCCGCCACGCAGCTCCAGGCCGTCGTTGGCGGCGCACCCCACGACGAGAACGCCCACCTGGCTCTGGCTCAGCTGCTCCTCGACCTGGGTCGCAACGGCGCCGCCCTTACCGCTCTGCGGCAGGCGGCCGCTGATCTGCCCAACTCGGAGCGCATCGCGGCCGCCCTCTCGGGCCTCGAGGCCGCGCTCGCCGAGTCCTCGACCGATCCTCAGTGAGACGAATCGGCTATACTCATTCTCAAGGTCTTTTGTTGAGGTTTTCGTCTCTCTGACACGTCGTTTTGCCGACCGGCCGTCGGCCCGCTCCCAGCCTGGCACTGCGAGGTCCGCCGTGGACCTCTTGCCGTTCGACTGTCCGACCGCGGACTGGTCGAACGTTCTCTGCCCGACCGACCAGGAGCGAACCATGGACCGCCGTCTGCTCTGCCTCCTCACCCTTCTCGCCTGCCTGCCCGCGCTCGCCGCGACGCCGCCCCAGATCACGCCCGCCGCCGACATGACCCGGGTCGACTGGACGATCTCCGAGCGACACGCCGGCGCCACCCTGACCGTCGCGGCGCCCGACGGCCGCGTGTTCAGCCAGGTCGCGGCACCGGGCGAGACACTCGCATTCGTGCCCGCCGCGCTCGATTCGCAGCTGCCGGACGGGCGCTACGACTGGCAGGTCGTCCTCGCCCCGGTGCTCGATGCCGACCAGCAGCGAGACCTCGCCGCCGCGCGCCATCAGCCGGGCCGAGTCCACGCCGTCCAGACCCGAGCGGTGAGCGGCACCTTCGTGCTCGCTGGCGGCCTCGTCGTCTGGGACGCCGACGCGCTCGAGCCGACCGCGGGCAGCCCCGTTCCCGGCCCGCGGCCCAAGGACGGAGCGCCGGCGGCCAAGCAGTTCATTCCCGAAGATCTGATCGTCGAAGGCAGCACCTGCATCGGCGTCGACTGTGTCGACGGTGAGACCTTCGGCTTCGACACGCTGCGCCTCGACGAGTCGAATCTCCGTCTGCACTTCGACGACACCAGCACCACAGGCTTCTTTCCGCGCAATGATTGGCGCATCGTCGCCAACGACACCGCCAACGGCGGCGGCGAGTTCTGGGCGCTCGAAGACGCCACCGCCAGCGACCAGCCGCTGCGCGTCACCGCCGGCGCCGGCCCCAACGCGCTCTACGTCGACGCCGCGGGCGATGTCGGCCTCGGCACGGCCACGCCGGTGCTCGAGCTGCACATCGCCGACGGCGACACACCCGGCCTGCGCCTCGAGCAGGACACCTCGGCCGGCCTCACCGCTCAGAGCTGGGACCTCGCCGGCGACGAGACGAGCCTCTTCGTGCGCGACGTGACCAACGCCTCGTCGCGCCCGCTGCAGATCGAGGCCGCTGCCGAGGACGACTCAGTCATCGTCGCGAGCGGTCGAGTCGGCCTGTTCACCGACAGCCCCACGGCGGCGCTGCATGTGCGGCGGAGCGACGAGACCGCGAAGATCCTGGTCGAGGAAACAAACGGTACGGCATCGGCGTCCGCTCGCACTCTGCTCCAGCTCACCAACAACGGCAAGCTCGGCCTCCGAATGGCCGACACCAACTCCGGCAATACCTGGAAGCTGGAGAACGATCCCAATGCCTTCCTCATCACGCTCGACGGGAGCGGCGCCACCGAATTCGGTCTCACGAACTCGGGCAGTGTAGTCATCACCGGCACACTGACCGAGGGTTCCGATATCGCCCGCAAGGACAGTTTCCAGCCGATCGATCCGGGCCAGATCCTCTCCCAGGTCACGGCCCTACCACTCTCGACCTGGAGCTACATCGACGACCCGTCGGGCGCTCGCCACATCGGACCGATGGCGCAGGACTTCTTCGCGGCGTTCGGCCTCGGCGGCACCGCCACGGGAATCCAGCCGCGCAATCTGAGCGCGGTGGCGCTCGCGGCGATCCAGGGACTGCACGCCGAGCTCGAGGCCAAGGAGCGACGGATCGAAGAGCTCGAGGCCGGGCACAGCCAGCTGGAGGAGCTCGAGCGACGGCTGAGGCAGCTGGAAGCTCACAAGATCACGCCGCAGGACTAGCCAAAGACGGTGAGCCATTCTGCCTCCTGAGCCCGCTGACTCAGTGAATCAGATAACGAGTCAAGGGCTAAAGCTCTATTTCCACGGAGATCGAGTCTAGAAGCGAGAAAAACCAGAGATCTTCTCTCGACTTGGCCTTCTTCGGACTCCCAAGGCCACCGCGGCTTCTCGACAGGAACCGTATGGGCTTGACGCGGCGACGATCTCCGCCTATGATCTGAGGGTCTCTTCCCTTCCTCTTGTCCCATCAGCCAGTTGATACGCAACCAACGGACTCCTTCCGCTCGGTGCTGGTGCATCTCGACACTCTCGAGACACTGGCGATCTCGCAAGATCCCTGAACCGTACGCCTGGAGATCCGACGCTTTCAACGCCGACTGCTGCGACAGACCGCCGTCGGCCCGAACCGGACCGAACTGCTTGATCTCTTCTCCGGCCCACTTCCCGGCCGGGATCCTTCAGAGGGGTACCCAACTCGTCCGCCGGCGCCGTGCCCCGGACGAACTGAGTACCGTGGGGCCTCCCACCCCACTCACCCATCTCTCCATCACTGGAGGTCAGTCACCAATGCGTTCCTACCTCACCAGCAAGCCCGCGATTCTCATCGCTCTTCTCGCCCTCGTCCTCTCCGGCAGCTCCTTCGCCGCCACCCAGCCGAGCCTCGACATGCTCGGTGGCAGCAGCCAGCTCGTGTGGTACGTCAACGGCCCGGCCGACGGCGCGACCCTCGTCATCTCAGTGCCCGACGGCCGCATGCTCGAGGCCGTCGCCGGCCCCGGCGAGCCGCTCTCGTTCTCGCCGTTCGATCTCGACGCCGCCCTGCCCGACGGTGTCTACACCTGGGAAATCGTCGTCACGCCGAAGCTGAGCTCGCAGGAGCGCCAGCTGGCCGAGGCCGAGCGCGCCGCGGGCCTCAGCCCGGCAGTGCAGCTCGACCCCGCCTCGGGCGCGTTCTCGATCCTCGGCGGTTCTATCGTCTGGGACGACGCCACCATCGTCGAGGGTGACTCCGACGGCGGCTCGTCAGTCGGTGGCAAGGTCGCCGCCGGCGCCGAGGGCCTCGAGGGTCTGCCCACCAAGCAGTTCATCAGCAGCGACCTCACGGTCCACTTCAGCGCTTGCATCGGCGGTGACTGCGCGACGTCCGAGAGCTACGGTAGCGACACGCTCCGCCTGAAGGAAAACAACCTGCGCATCCACTTCGACGACACCAGCAACTCGGCGTCGTTCCCGAACAACGACTGGCGCATCACCGCTAACAGCTCGGACAACGGCGCCGCCAGCTTCCTTTCGATTCAGGACGCCACCGCGGGTACCACGCCCTTCTACGTCGGCGCCGGCGCCGGCAACAACGCTCTCTACGTCGAGAACAACACGGGCGACATCGGCGTCGGCACCGCGGCGCCGGTGGTCGAGGTCCATGTCGCCGACGGCGACACGCCGACGATGCGCCTTGAGCAGAACGGCTCCTCCGGCTTCGCGACGCAGACCTGGGACCTCGCCGGCAACGAGACGAACTTCTTCGTCCGCAACGTGACCAACGGCTCGCGCCTGCCGTTCCGCATTTTCCCGACCTCTGAAGACGACGCGGTGGTTCTCCGCAACAGCGGCGTCGGCATCTTCACCGACAACCCGTCGGCCTCGCTGCACATTCGTCGCACTGACGAAACGGCGAAGATCTTTGTCGAAGAAGCGAACGGCACGGCCAGCGCCAACGCTCGGACCCTGATGCAGCTCACCAACAACGGCAAGCTCGACTTCCGACTGTCCGACACCAACTCGGGCAACACCTGGAAGTTCGAGAACGATCCGAACGCCTTCCTCATTTCGCTCGACGGCAGCGGCGCGACAGAGTTCGGCCTCACCAACGCAGGCAGCCTCGTGATCACTGGCACGCTCACCGAAGGGTCCGACGTCAACACGAAGGAGAACTTCGAAGCGATCGAGCCGGCGCAGATTCTCGCCGAGGTCCTCGAGCTGCCGATCACCACCTGGAGCTACATCAACGACGAGCCGACCGTGCGCCACATCGGTCCGATGGCCCAGGACTTCCACGCCGCCTTCGGCTTCGGCGGCACGGAGACCGGCATTCAGCCGCGCAACCTCAGCGCCGTCGCACTGGCCGCGATCCAGGGCCTTGACGCCGACGTCAAGGCGACGCTGACCGCGGAGCTTGAGAAGAAGCAGCAGAAGATCGACGAGCTCGAGTCTCGTCTGGCTGCTCTCGAGGCGCTGATCCAGGCGCAGGCCGCTCAGTAAGTAAGTCTCCCGAGGTGGCCGGGCGACCGGCCACCTCACCCCTCGCTTATTTTTTGGCCTTTTATATCGAAAAATTGAAACGTCAGTATGAGTTAGGCGAAATCCCTGAAAGATCGCGGGCTCAAGTCATCTTGCCGCCCGTTCTTCACCGAATTCCCTGGCGATCGATCGGTCGTGAGACCATGCAATGAAGCCACCGTTCAACTGATCGAAGATCCATCGTTCGAACCACTACCTCAGGAGGAACTCGATGCGTGTTACCCGTTGGCCCCTCTGGCTTGCTCTCGCTCTCAGCCTGGCACTTCTCGTCCCCGGATTCGCCGCGGCGGAAGACGTCGTCAAACTCGACGCGAACGGCAGAACCATCTACTGGATCCCGCTCGTCGAGCATGTGCAGCAGAATCTGACCCTCACCGGTCCCGCCGGGTTCTGCGACGAGCGCACCTACGACGCCTACGAAACGCCGAAGCTCGACACCTCGGAGCTCCGTGACGGCGCCTACAAGTGGCGGTTGGTCTTGGCGCCCGAGATCTCGCGCGAAGTGAAAGAGATGATCGAGCATGCCCGCGCCAAGGACATCAAGAATCTCGACGACCTCCTGCTCGCCGACGGCCTGGTCAAGGAGCAGATCGCTTCGGGAGTCTTCCATATTCGGAATGGTGAGGTGATCCTTCCCGATCCGAACACCACGGAAGATCGCCTGGTCGACGCACCCGACAAGCTCGACATCGTTGATCAGCTGGCCAACGTGCCGATGAAGCAAGTGATCTCGGGCGATCTCACCGTGTACAACAGCATCTGCGTCGGCTTCGACTGCCTGGCCAACGAGAGCTTCGGCTCGGACACCTTCCGCCTCAAGGAGAACAATCTCCGCATCCACTTCCAGGACACCAGCACGGCGGCCTCGTTCCCGACCACCGACTGGCGCCTGGTCGCCAACTCGAACCTGAACGGCGGCGCCTCGAAGTTCTCGATCGACGACGCGTCGGCCGGGCGCTCGGTGTTCACCGTCGAGGCCAACGCGCCGTCGAACGCGCTCTACGTCGACGACGGCGGCCGAGTCGGCGTCGGCACCAGCACGCCGGTGACCGAGATCCACACCACCAACGGCGACAGCCCGACGCTGCGCCTCGAGCAAAACGGCAGCGCCGGCTTCGCGCCGCAGACCTGGGACGTCGCCGGCAACGAGACGAACTTCTTCATCCGCGACGCCACCAACGGCTCGGCGCTGCCTTTCCGTATCCGTCCCGGCGCCGACTCGAACGCGCTCTTCATTGACACCGACAACGACATCGGCATGGGCACGGCGTCCCCGGACGCCAGCCTCGAGGTCGAGCGCACCGACGCGCAAATCCTGGTCAACGATCAGAACGGGTCGGCGAGCGGCGGCGCGACGCCGCGTACGCTGCTCCGGCTGAGCAACCTCGGCAAGCTCGACTTCCGCCTCGAGGACCGCAACAGCGGCAACGAGTGGAAGTTCGAGAACGATCCGGGCGGCTTCTTCATCTCGCTCGACGGCAGCGGCGCGACCGAGTTCGCGCTCGCCAACAACGGCAACCTGACGATCGACGGCACGCTCACCGAGAACTCCGACGTGACGCGCAAGGAAGGCTTCCAGCCGGTCGACCCGAGCCAGATTCTGGCCGAAGTGGTCGAGCTGCCGATCACCACCTGGGCCTACATCGACGACCCGACGGTCCGCCACATCGGTCCGATGGCCCAGGACTTCCACACCATGTTCGGCTTCGGTGGCACCGACAAGGGCATCCAGACCCGCAACCTCAGCTCGGTCGCCCTCGCTGCCATCCAGGGCCTGAACGAGGAGCTCGAGGCCAAGGACCAGCGCATCGACGAGCTCGAGCAGCGCCTGGCGGCCCTCGAGGCCCTGCTGCTGCAGGCGGCGGCCGACTGATCGTCGCCCGCACCGACTGAACGTTCGAGGAGCCCGGTCGCCGATGGCGGTGACCGGGCTTTTTCGTGCCTGCTAAGCTGCGATGACTTGGAGTCGTCCTTCGTCGATGCACCCGATTCGATGCGCCCGCCCCGCCCTCTGAGCTCCTGCACGTCGCCGCCGCTCGTCGTCGGTTGCCTGGTCGTGCTCCTGGCCTGCGGCTGTGGCGGCGACGACGAAGCCGCGAACGGGCGCGAGAACCAGGCCGCCGGCGCCGAGGCCCCGCGGGCCGCTCCACCGACCGCTCCACCGACCGGTCAGCCCGCGACGCCGACCGTGCGTACCACCTCGCCCGCGGTGATCGACCTGGGACGACGCCTGCGGCTGCGCGGCGTGCCGGACGACCCGACGGTCTCGATCGAGGTGTGGCGCATCGACGAGGACGAGCGCGCCGTCCTCTTCGAGCACCCGCCGCGGCAGCTGCGCTTCGGACCGTTCACCGGCCGCGGATGCAGCCTGCGCTTCGGCCTGACGATCCGGCCGGAGCACTGGCAGCAGACGGACGGTGTCGGCTTTCGCGTGGTTCTGGAAGCCGCGGTGCCCGAGCCGACCGGGCTCGAGACGACCCAACCCTCCGGCGCCGAGGAGCACCTGGTCTTCGAGGAAGCGCTGGTGCCGAGCGCCTACGACGAACCGCGCTGGTTCGATCGAGAAGTTCAGCTGCCACCGCTCGATCAGACGACGGTGCGGCTCGAGACGACTGTCGGTGCGGCCGGCGATCCGTCGTACGACCATGCCGCGTGGAGCAGCCCGCACCTGGTGTGCGACGCGGTGCCGATCGAGCGCACGGTGGATCCTCGGCCGTCGATCCTTCTCGTGTCGATCGACACGCTGCGCCGTGACCACCTCGGCGTCTACGGCTACGCGCGCGACACGAGCCCGGCGATCGACCGCCTGGCGACGCACAGCGTGGTCTTCGACCGCGCCCTGAGCAATGCCCCCTTCACCCTGCCGACCCACGCGACGATGCTCACCGGCCTCGACGCGGCGACCCATCGCGCCGGCTTCGAGCATCCGGAAGCACCACTCGCCGACGTCACCAGTCTCGCCGAGCGGCTGCGCGCCGCCGGCTATCGCACCGTCGCCTTGAGCGCCGGCGGCTTGATGAGCCGGCGCTACGGCCTCGACCGCGGATTTGACGAATGGCACGAGCTGCAGCGCGCCAACCTGCGCTCGACCCTACCGACCGTGCTCGACGCCCTGCTCCATCCGGCCGACGGCGCGGCGTGCGGCCCGGTCTTCATCCTGGTCCACACCTACGACGTCCACGGCCCGTACCAGCAGCCCGTCGGCCACCGGACGTTCCGCACGCCAGCGGGACTCGGCGGGGCGGGACACGACGGCCCGAGCCCAAGAGATCGTGCGACCGACGAAGAGACCTGGCAACGCGTGCAGGCAATGCGCTACCACCGCTACCTGCTGCTCGATCGCTTCGCCGGGCTCACCGACGTGATCGACGCCTACGACTCCGGGATCCACTTCGTCGACAGCCAGCTCGAGCTCCTCGAGCGCTTCCTCGAGCGCGCCGACTTGGCCGACACGACGGTGCGCATCGTCACCTCGGACCACGGCGAAAGTCTCTTTGACCGCGGCCGCTACCTGGGCCACAGCTACAGCTTCGACGACGCCGAGCTGCGCATCCCGCTGATCGTCCACGTCCCGGGCCAACTGCCGGCACGCCGCGACGAGCCGGTCGGCCTGCTCGATTTGGCGCCGACGATCCTCCGCCTGGCCGAGCTCGAGGTGCCGGCGACGCTCCCGGGGATCGACCTGCTGGCGCCCCCCGCCGAGCGCGCCGGCGAACGTCAGCTCGCGGGCGGCTCGCCGCACCTCGGCTCGCTCTTCGTGCGCGACGCGTCGTGGCTGGTGGCGACGCCGACGCGCGACGGCTGGCGCGGTGAGGCGCGCAAGCTCTTCGGTGCGACCAGCCAACAGTTCGACCACGTCTGGCGCATCGCCCCCGTGAGCACCGACGGCTCACTCGCGCATGCTCCGCGCGCCGAGCGTTCCTCCGTCGGCGAAGAAGTCCCGCGCGCCGTGCGGGATCTGGTGCGCCAGCTGCATCCCCGCGAGACGCCCGGCGCCCTGACGGTGGACGGCCCCGCCGACGGAATCGAACGCGATCCGGAGGCCGAAGCGGACCTGCGCGCGCTAGGCTATCTCCAATGAACAAGCTCACGTCCTTCTTTGCGCCGGCCGGCGCCCTCGTCCTCACGGCGCTCGGCCTCGGCCTGCTCACCACGGGCTGCGGCGGCTCACCCGACCGCCCCAACGTGCTCCTGATCTCGGTCGACACGCTGCGCGCCGATCGGCTCGGCACCTACGGCTATGACCGCGGTACCAGCCCAGCCATCGACGCTCTCGGCGCCGAGGCCGCGGTCTTCGACCGTGCGATCAGCCAGTCGCCGTGGACCACTCCGTCGCACATGTCGCTCTTCACCTCGCTGCATCCGTCGAGCCACGGCGTGAACCAGGGCTGGTTCGAGTTCCTCGCCTTCAGCCGCGGCGAGGCCGAGTACCGCGTGCTGCCGGAAGACGTGCCGACGCTGCCGCAGCTGCTCTCCGACGCCGGCTACCGCACGCGCGCGCTCACCGGCGGCGGCACCGTCGGCGCGCAGCTCGGATTCGGCCGCGGCTTCGAGGAGTATCGCCAGGACGCGCGCAAGCTGCGTCCCGAGCATTGGAGCCAGCTCGTCGACTGGCTGGAGGAGGACGACGAGCGCCCCTTCTTCCTCTTCTTCCACACCTTCGAGGTGCATGCGCCCTACACCCATGTCGACGACGCACGCGGTGTGATCGGCGACGAAGCGGCCGATCGCCTCGAGCACTTCTACGCCGAGAACCCGGAGCTGAGCGAGAACGAGGCGCGCAAGGACCTCGAGCGCGCTGGTCTCTTCCGCGTCGAGGTCACCTCGCGTCTCTACGACGGCGGTATCCGCTTCACCGACCGCTTTCTCGGCGACTTTTTCGACCAGCTCCGGCAGCGGGACCTGTGGGACGACACGATCGTGATCTTCCTCAGCGATCACGGCGAAGAGTTCGCGGACCATCGCCCGAACAAGATCTACAACGTGCACTGCGACGCGCTGTGGGACGTGTTCATCCACGTGCCGCTGATCCTGCGCGTCCCCGGGCGGTACGACGACGGCCGCCGGATCGACGGCCAGGTGAGCCTGGTCGATGTCGCCCCGACCTTGCTCGAGCTACTCGACCTGCCGATCCCGCCGACCATGCGCGGCGACAGCCTGGTGTCACGCCTCGACGGCGCACCGGCCGAGGCGCGCAGACCGGTGTTCAGCGAATCGCCCTGCCTCGGCCCGGAGTGGAAGGCGCTCCGCACCGAGAGCTACAAGTACATCGTCGGTTTCGAGGCGCCGCGGGGCGAACGCACCGGCATTCCGGGCCCGCCGCTGCACGAAATGCTCTACGACCTCGAGACCGACCCGCGCGAGCAGGTCGACCTCTCGACTAGCGACATCGAGCTCCGCGACCGCATGCGCCGTCGGCTTGTCCGCTTCTTTACCGAGGAGGCGACGCCGGTCGGCGAGGACGCGGCCTCGATCGAGATGGACGAAGAGCTCGAAGAGCAGCTGCGCTCGCTCGGCTACATCGACTGAGGCCGGCGCCGGAGAAGCGCGAGGCCGAGCAGAACGAGCACGGTGAGGCCGGCGATCGCCAGCCCGGCGTTCCGACCACGCGGCGTGTAAGCCAGCTCGACACGGTGATAGCCAGCGGGCACGACCACACCGCGCAGCACCTCGTCGACGCGGCCGAGATGCGCCGGCTCGCCGTCGACCGTCACCCGCCAGCCGGGATGCCAGGTGTCGGCGATCACCAGCACCGCCGGCCGCGCGGCCCGCGTCTCGATCACGAGGCGCTCGGCGCGATCGACCACCAGGCGCGCCGAGCCCGGTGTCTGTGGCCGACGCCGCGGCTCGAGATCGACTCCGGCAGTGCGCGCCGCGGCGAGCAGCACGCGGTCGGTGGTCGTCGCCTGACGCCGATTGTCGAGCGCCCAATCCGACGGTAGACCGGGGGCCTCGATCAAGGAGGCGAGGAACACGCGCTCTCCCGGCGCCGTCGGCGACTCGTAGACGGTGACTCCCTGGGCGCCGAAGGCGGCGCGCCAGCCGTGACGCTCGAAGAACGTGCGGTAGGCCTCCATCTGGTGCTGCACCACAGCGAACCGACCACCGAGCAGCGCCAGCGCGTCGAGGTCGAAGCGATGGTCTTCCACCACCGACTCGACGCGCGTCACCCGGATCGCCAGAAAATGCTCGGTCTTGCCGAACCGGCGATCGAAGAACGCCCGGTACCAGCCGAGGTTGACCCCGTCGAGGCTGTCGATCTGCGGGATGCCGAACGCCGAGCCCCAGTTCGGATAGATGCCCCGCCCACCGACGTTGAGCACGCGTTCGCCCGGTCGCAGCGCCTCGGCAACGTGTGCGACGTACGGGATCGACGCCGGATCGAGCGCGGAGCGCTGGGGGCGCAGCGTGTTCATCGCGGCGAGGAGCTCGCCGACCGCGAGCAGCGCGAGCAGCAGCGCGACGCCCGATCGCCATCGAGGGCGCCAGCGCAGCACGACCACCGCCGCCAGAGCGCAGGCGGCGAACACCAACAGCCAGCGCAGCCCCGCCGCCAACATCACGTCGCGCGGCCAGCCCAAGCGCCCGTAGAGAAAGGCGAACCACAGGCCGACGATGGCGAAGAACGCCAGCGTGGGGATCCGGCGCACTGTGTTCGCCGAGATGCGATCGATGCCGAAAGCCAAGAGCACTACCGAGGGCAGCGCGATCAGCAAGCTCCAGTATTGGTGGCTGATCTTCCCGAAGACCGGCGCATGCTCGGTCAGGGTCAGCGGGAAGAGACCGAAGACGCGGGCCAGGCCACAGACTGCGAGCAGCGCCGCCGCCCACACCACCGGCTGCTGGCGAAGCTCGCCGTCCGCTGCGCCGCGAGACGATCCACGACGCCCTGCACCCGCGCCACCGAGCGCCTGCAGCGCGAGGAACGTGGCGAGCACACCGAGATGGAAGATCCGGGTGCCTTCGATCATCGTCAAAGGCAGCACCTGGTAGTCGACCTCGACGCTGGCGCGGAAGCCGCCGTAGGAGCGCCAGAAGTGCTCCGGTGCGAGCAGCGACAGGGCCGCCACCGGCGATGCGACCTCGAAGGTGCGGGCGTCGTAGTCGCCCCAGGCAGCCAGCGGTACGCTGGCCAGAATCGGCAGCCAGAGCGGCAGCAGCAGCAGGAACGCAACAAGAATCGGCAGGACTTGTCGCACCGCACGGTACCCGACCGCGACCGCCGAGGGCCGATCTCGCCAGGTCACCAGGCACAACGAATGGACCGCGAGGAGCGCCAGGATCGTCGTCGGCAAAAAGGTCTCGAGTAGCATCGCCACTGCCGCGGCCGTGCCCAGCGCGAAGCGAACCGCCGTCGGTCGCTCGGCGTGGCGCAGCAGAGCGAAGAGCAGAATGGGCGCCAGCAGGTACGCGTGCACCATCTGCGCGCCGAGCATGCTGGTGTGGAAGCCGGTGAGGAGGAAGGCGAAGCAGGCGGCGAGCGACGCCATCAGGCTGCGCCGCCAGTGCTCGCGCAGCGTGCGGAAGAGACAGTAGACCGCGATCCAGAAGACCAGCAGGAGCACGGCGTGCAGGGCTCCCGTGCCGGCGCCGAGCAGCGCCGTCGCCACCGTGATCACCGACAGCTGCGCCGACGCCAGACGCTCCGGACCATGCGTGCCGGCGGCCGACCAGGGATTCCAGTCGATCCCCTCGCCCGTCGTCCACGCGCGATGCAAAAACCGCTGCGCCGGCTCGAGCTGCCAGGCGGCGGCCCCGAGGTCGCGGTAGCCATGCCACACCTTGCGCTCCGCCGGCTCGGGCAGCCAGGCGCTGGCCTCCGGCCGCGGCTCGAAGATCTGGAGCACGCGCGAATTGCGAATCGACGCGCCGCCGAACACCAGGTCAGGGAAGACCGCGACAACCACCAGCGCGGCAGCCAGCCACGAGACCAGCCATCTCTCACGCCACCAGACGCTTCGCCGGCGCCGCGCCCGGCCGGTCGCCGTGGTCACGGCGTGGCCTCGCTCCGTGTCTCCGCCGCGAGCACCCGCTCGACGGCGGCGTGTGCGAGGTCGATGGTGCCACTGATCGTGCGGTCGGACGGGTAGAGCTGGCTCGACTCGACCAGGTAGAGACCGCGGAACGGCGTCTCGTGGCCCGGCACGCGCTCGGCAAAGCCGGCCGGGCACACGACCTGCGCGAACGGATCGCGCGACACCGCCGCGGAGAGCACGTCGTCGTCGGCGAGCGCCGGCTGGATCAGGCGCAGCGCCTCGACGCATTCGGCGATCAAGGAGTCGTCGTCGCGCCGGTAGCGAGGATCCTCGCGCGGCAAGTAGTAGGGCACGTAGACGATGCTCGAGCCGTCGGGCGTGATCTCGGGATTCAGGTTGGTGTACTCGATCACCCCGTTGAACGAGATCCGCGGGTCGTCGACATTCGTCCAGAAGTTCTCGCTGATCGGCCGGCGCAGGCGCAGCACGACGCACACCACGGCGAGGAACTCGTGGGTCGCCAGCTCGTCGAGCCAGGGATCGTCGACATGCTCCAGGAGGCGATGGAACACCGGCAGCGGCACGGCCGAGAGCATGTGGTCGAACCGGCGCGGCGACGAGTCACCGGCGAGCGACACTCCGACGGCGCGCCGGTCCTCGATCAGAATCCGCTCGGCCGGCGTTTCGCGGTGGACGGTGACGTCGAGCGCGCCGAGCCGCGCTTCGAGCGCATCGACCAAGGTCTGCGTGCCGCCGACCAGGTGGCCGAGTCGTTCCTTGTGGAAGAGCGTCTTGCGCGAGCGGGCGACGCGGTGGATGCGATGCCAGACCCAGGCGGCCGAGATCTGGTCGTGGACGCCGGGAAACTTGCGGCTGAGCAGCGGGTACCACGTGGCGCGGTAGGCGCTCTCGCCCATCATCGAGATCAGCCACGGCTCCGCGCGCCGCGCGTCGAGAGGCCGCCAATCTTCGATCCACGAGGCATAGAGAGCCGACAGCCCGTAGCGGATGCGGCCGAGCAGCGAGGTGCCGCCGAATCGCAGCAGATCGAGGCTGCTCGAGAACGGATAGAGCCGACCGTGAAAGTAGTAGCCCATGCGCGTCGTGCGCCAGCGCAAGGACTCGCTCAGGTCGAGCTCTTCGAGCAGATCGAAATAGCCTTGGTCGACGCCACACAGAAAATGGTAGTAGCGCTCGATGGTGACGTCGTCGAGCTCGAACGAACGCGCCAGCCCACCAAGCTCCGGCGCCGCCTCGAACAGGTGCACGGAGAGCCCGGAGCGCGCCAGACGAAGTGCGGCGGCCAGGCCCGCCGGGCCCGCGCCGAGAATGCCGATGGATGCCATGGATAGGTTGCGGAACGGTGTGTCGCGTCGCGGCAAGATATCGCACCCCTCTCACATTCCCAAGCCGATATGCTCGACGCATGAGCACGCCGACGCCCCCAGGATCCGGCACCGAGGCCCCGGCGGTCACCGTCTTCATCCCGACCTGGAACGGCGGCCACGAGCTGCACGAAACGCTCGAGGCGGTGCGTGCGCAAGAGCTCGATCGACCGTTCGAGATCTTCGTCATCGACTCGAGCTCGAACGACGGGAGCTGGCAGCTGCTCGACCGACTCGACGTGCGCCGCCAGCGGATCGCGCAGCGCGACTTCGATCACGGCGCGACGCGCAACCAGGCGATCCGCGAGGCGCGCGGCGAGATCGTCGCGCTGCTGTCGCAAGACGCCACGCCGGCCGACGCGCACTGGCTGCAGCCTCTGGTCGACGCCTTCGACGATCCGCGGGTCGCCGGCGCCTACAGCCGGCAGCTGCCGCGCGCCGACGCCAGCCCGCTGATCAAGAGCCGGCTCGAGGCCTGGGCGGCGTCGCGCACTGAGCGCGCCGAGCAGCACATCGCTTCGGCCGAAGCGCTGGAGGCCCTGCCGCCGCTCGAGCGCATGCAGCGCTCGATCTTCGACAACGTCTCCTCCGCCGTCCGCCGTAGCGTCGCGCTCGAGCTACCGTTCGAGCGTCGGCGCTTCGGCGAAGACATCGCCTGGGGGCGCCGCGCCATTCTCGCCGGCCACACCCTGGTCTTCGAGCCGCGCTCGCGCGTCGTCCACTCGCACAATCGCTCGAGCCTCTACGCGCTGCGCCGCACCTATCTCGACCATCAGAACTTGCACGGCCTGTTCGACATCCGCACCGTGCCCGACGGCGCGACGCTCCGCCACAGCGTCCGCTGGGAGCTGCGCACCGGCCTCGACGCGGTGCGCGAGGATCCGCGCCTCGGACCCGTCGGCCGGCTCGCCTGGTCGGCGCGCGCGTTGCCCCACGCAGTCGCCGCCAGCCTCGGGCAGTACCTTGGCGGCCGATCGGCCGACGCGCTCGCGCGCCGCGCGCGCGCAGCGCGCTGGATCGACGCCTGGATGGCGCGCGGCGTGTAGCGGGTCCTGACTAGTCCGCCGCGGCGGCGAGCTCCTCGAGCAGCCGACCGTGGCGTTTGCTGAACAGCCACCGATTGTAGAGCGCGGTCCAGTCGTTGCGCCGCCAACCCCAGCCGTCGTTGCGCGTTTGGCCCTCGAGGTGCACCATGTCGACCTCGGCACACAGCAAGGTGCCGTGCCCCGCAGCGCGCGCGCGCAGGCAGAGGTCGTAGTCCTCGAAGTCGCCGACGGCGTAGCGGCGAGCGTAGCCACCGAGCTCCTCATAGAGCGCACGATCGATCATCAGGCAGGCGGCCGAGGCGGCGATCACCTCGCCGCTCTGCCGAGCACCCGCCCACGACGGCGGCAGGCCCTTCATCGGTTCGATCGCCTGCCACAGGTCGAACGCTCCGCCGTCGCGCCGGAAGCGAGCCCCGCGGCTCTGGATCGAGCCGTCTTCGTAGAGCAGACGCGGCGCGGTCAGGCCACCGTGCTCCCGGTGCGCGGCGACCAGCCGCGGCAACCAGCCCGCCTCCAGGGGCACCACGTCGTCGTGCAGGAAGAGCAGCAGCTCTCCACGCGCCGTCTGAGCCGCGGCATGTGACGACGCCGCGATGCCGGCGCCCTGCGGTAGGGAAACAATGCGCAGCGCCGGCGTGTAGTAGAGCCGGCTCAGGTCGTCGAGAAGCGTCTCGAGCTCGCGCGCCTGCCGCGGCTCGTCGATGGCGAAGACGATCTCGGTCTCGTCGAGCGCTCGATCATCCGAGAGCACCGCCAGAAAGGGCTCGACCATCTCGAACGTCCCCAGAGGCACGATCAGGCTCACCTCGGGATCGCTCGATCCGTCGACTCCGATGTCGTGGACCCGAGGCTCTCCGCAGGCCGCGACACAGCGCGTGGCGAGTGCCTCGAGCGCCGGCGCGAGAATCGTCTCGACCAGCTCGAGCGGCCTCTCCGCCTCGGCCGGCAGCGAGAAGAGCAGGAAGTGACGCGCCAAGAACGGATCGTGCACGGCGGGCCCAGGAGCCGCGAGCAACGGCTGTCGGCGATCGCGGAAGTGCAGCTCGAAGCGCGGCTGCCGCGCCGCGGCCGCGCCTGTGCCGGTGGCGAACGGCAACAGGGCGATGAAGCCGAAGTCGACACTCTCGGCCAGCTCACCGAAGTGCTGGCGGTAGACCTCGCGCACGTCGGGCCGCGACAGCATGCGCCAATGATCGCGGATCTCGATCGACTCGCCGACCGCGGGCACCAGCTCGAACGACTCGACCTGGTGATCGAAGTCGACGCACCAGCCCTGGAGAAAGACCCACGAGTCATCGAGCACGAGGAAGCGATCGAGGCACAGGCCGAAGGGCAGCGCCGGATCGCCGATGTAGGCGGGCAGCGGCCGGCGCCACGATGGATCCGGGCTCGGTGCGAGCTCCGACCGCGGCGCTGCCGGTGCGGCCTTTGTCCGACCGAGCGCGGAGCCGGCGCTCACCGGCTCGGGCGCGGGCTCGGAACTTCGAACGCCGAGCGGCAGCGCCTCCGCCGCGGACGTGGCCACTACAGACCCGTCGCGCGCATCCGCTCCTGCCGTGCCCTCCGGCTCGGGGTCGAGGGAGATCTCCCGGTGCGCCGCGAGACGATGCGCAGCGGCAAGGGCGCGCTCGGCGATCGGATCGCCCTCCGCCGCCGGCTCGGCCACTTGCTCGACGACGAACCGGCACAGGTCGCTGAACGCCTCGACCGAGGTGCATCCGGCCAGGTACTCGAGGTGCTCGACGACATCGGGCGCGATGCCGGCACCGCCGCGGCGGGTCCAGCGGTACCAGGTGCTCTCCGGGCGCACCCAAAGTTCCAGATCGTGCGGCGCCGACTCGTCCGTGTCGGACGGGCCGATGGGCACGACGAGCACCTGCGCGGCAGCTCCGGCAAAGCCGACCAGGTCGAAGCGCGACCAATAAACGCGCGCCGCCGACGCTTCGCCGCTCCGTTCGCCGGCGGTCCAGCGAACCGCCAGCTCGTCACCGGGACTGGTGGTCAACCAGCCCGACACCCAAATCATCGAGCGCGACAACCAAGTACAGATCTCGACCGCCCCCTCGGGCGCCGAGGCCGACCGCCACAGAGGAACTCCGCCCGACGACAGGCGATAGCGATAGCGGGCGGGCAGCAGAAGTCCGAGCATCACGCCACCTTGCGCCGCGCCGCCAGCTCTCGGTAGAGCTCGGCGTGGAAGTCGACCGTCTCGGCCATGGTGTAGACCGGGCGGATGCCGTCGCGCAGCCGGCGCCACAGCTCCGGCGAACCGGCCGCGGTGCGCATGGTGGCGGCCAGGCTGGCGGCGTCTCCGACGCGGAAGTGCAGTCCGTCGACCCCGTCCGTCACCTTCTCCGCCATGCCCCCGATGTCACTGCAGATCACCGGCCGGCCGTGCATGAACGCCTCCTGGATCACCAGCGGCGAGTTCTCCCACCACACCGACGGCACGACGACCCAGGCCGCTTCGCGCATCAGCCGCGCGAGGTCGCGCACCCGGTACCGGCCGAGGAAGGTGACCTGGTCCGAGGTCTTGGTGAGCAGCTCGTCGAAGCGCTGCCTGAACTCCGGCGGCTGCTTTTCGAGGTTTCCGCCGTGAATGAAGAGGTGAAAGTCGAGGAAGCCTGAGTTGCGCAGCAGCTCGACCGCCTTCAGCAGCACCAGGAGCCCTTTGTGCGGCGCCACCTGGCCGAAGAATGCGAAGCCGCCGCGCGGCGGCTCCCCCGGCTGTGTGTCCTGCGGCATGCGGCCGTATTCTTCGAAGCGGATCCGGTCGCGCGGGATTCCCCACTCGACGTAGCGCTCGAGCAAGAACTGGCTGGGCGCGAGGAACTGATCCACCAGGTCGAGCTGGGAGCGGATCATGCGCTCGCGCAGATAGAAGCGTCCCGGGGCGACGTGGGGAAAGCAGCCGTGGCAGCGAGCCGGCGAGGACTCGCGGCAGAGCTGGCCCCCGTTCCAGGTGATCATCAGCCCGTGGGCGTGGCAGATCGCCTGCAGCTCGTGCAGCGTGTAGACGATCGGCGCCGCCGGCACGGTGCGCCGAATCTCGCGCAGGATGTCGTAGCCGATGCCGTCGGTGTGCTGGACGTGCACCAGGTCCGGACGCCACTCTTCGAGCAGCTCACGCAGATGGACGGTGTAGACGTCCTTCTCCGGCTGCACTTTGTAGAAGCCTTCGAAACGTCCGGACTGCCAGAGGATCTCGTCGGAACGGCCGTCGAGGCCGCGGAACGGAGTGCCGCCGCGCGCATTGTGTCCGGGCTCGGACGAGCGCGCCAGGAAGACGGCCTCGAATCCCGGCAAGTCGCGGATTCCTTTGAACAGCTCGTAGGCGTAGACCTCCGCGCCGCCGACCTGGAGAGACGGATGGCCATGACTCAGAAACAGGATCTTCATCGTCGATTCGAAAGGAGCGTCGAGGCGCCTCGGGCAAGGCGGTGAGGGGCGAATCCGCCGAATGAAAGGTAGGGGTGGAAGGCCATAAGCATAGCCCAAGGGTCAATCCGAGCCAAGCGGGCGCCGAGCCTCGCCGGCAGTTCCGGACACTCGTTCGGCCAGAGCCTCTAGCGCGGCATCGAGGCGCGTGGCAACGCGCGGCCAGGCGAGGGGTTGCAGCGCGTCGCGCACCGCGGTCGGCTCGCCACGCCACAGGCCGTCACGCCCGGCGGCGTCGACGCGCTGAGCAAGCTCTTCGAGCCGGCTCGCCAGCACCCGCGTCTCCGCTTCGGAGTCGTCACCGGCGTCGGAGCCGCCGGCATAGAAGAAGTCCCCGCGACGGCCTGGAGCGACGTCGGCCAACAGCTCTGGATAGGCGAGGCGCTCCGGCAGCAGCGGAAAGCAGCCGGCGAGACCGGCTTCGGCGGCGGCGACGCCGAAGAACTCGTGGCGCGCTGTCGACACGAAGACGTCGGCCGCGGCCAGCCCGGCGCGATACTCGGCACGGTCGACGAATCCCCAGCGCCCGATACGCTCTGCATGCTCCGCCCGCCCTCGGGCGAAGACGTCGGGGATCCGGCGAAAGCTCTCGCCGAGAACATCGACCCGAACGCCGACGCCGCGCGCGGCGAGGCGATCGAGCGCGGCGAAGAAGCCCTCGGGATTCTTGTCGTGCTCCCAGCGCGCCGCCCAGACGATGCGCAGCGGCCCGGGCGCGCGCTCGCCGGAACGCTCCGGCAGCGGCTCGATGCCCTGCGGCAGCACCTGCAGCTTCGACTCCAGGCGCTCCGGGACGGCGACGAGACGCCTCTCCGGCAGGCGCGCGACCAATGCGCCGACGGCATCGAGAAGCTCGTCGCGATGGAACGCCGAGGCGATCCATACGGCGTCGGCGGCCAGCCCGGTAGTCAAGTGGGTGAAGGCGAAGTGCAAATCGCGCGCGTCGGCACGGCGGTCCGGATACGTGAGCTGATTCTCGTGGAAGTAGACGACGGTCGGCAGTGTCGCGACGCGCGGGGCCAGACCACGAAACGAGGCCAGATCGAGCATCGACGAAGCGAAGACCGCATCCCATGCGGCGCCGTCGGCGAGGAGCTCATGCACGCGGTCGGCGAAGGTAACGGCGGCATGCCGCATGCGCCACTTCCAGTGGTGGGCCGGCAGACCGAGGCAGTCGATCGTGTGGCGGCTGTGGCGTCGCCAGCCGGCGAGGAAGGCGCGATGGCTGCCGCCGTCGTACGGCTCGAGGGCGAGGAGGCGCAGGGGTCGCGGCATCGGCCGATGCTACGTCAGTGCTACGCTCAGTGAGACCATGAGCACCGACCAGCTCGACCTCGCGGGGACGACGGCGGAGCTTCTCGCATCAGCCGTTCGGGATGGCGCCTCGCCGCCGCTGCGCGTGCGCGGGCGCTGCATGGAACCGCTGCTGCGCGACGGCGACCGCCTCGAGCTGGCGCCGCTCGGCGCGCCGCCACGCCTCGGCGACCTGCTCGTGGCGCGCACCGCCGACGGCGCCCTCGTCTGCCACCGCGTCCTCGAGGCCGCCGAGGATTCCGTGCTGCTCGCCGGAGACCGCACCCGGCGCGCCGAGCGGGTGGCGTCGCCGCACTGGCTGGCACTGGTGGTCGGCGCCGAGCGCGGCGGCCGGCGCATGCGCTTCGACGGGCCGGCACGACATCTCGATCCGCTGCTGGCGCGCCTCCATCCCGCGCGAGCGGGCAGACTCGGCGCACGCCTGCGGGCGCTCGTGCTCCGCGTCCTCGCGGCCCGCTGGCACCTCGGCCGGGCCGGTGCAGCGTGCCACTGCCTGGCGATGCTCGTCTTGCCGCTGCTCCTCGCGGCCTGCGCCGACGAGGCGCCGCCTTCTGCTTCGACCGCGGCGCCTGGTTCGACCGCGGCGCCGGCGACTCTGCGCCTCGGCGTGCACAGCGGCCCGCTGACGCTCGATCCCCATGCGCGCAACGAAGTCGTCACCTTTCAGACCCTTCGCCACGTCTACGAGGGCCTCACCCAGCTCGACGCCGGCAGTCGCGTCACGCCATGCCTCGCCGAGCGCTGGGAGAATCTCGACGCGCTGCGCTGGCGTTTCACCCTGCGCGAGGCGACGTTCCACGACGGCAGCACGCTGCGCGCCGCCGATGTGGTGGCCAGCCTCGAGCGCGCGCGGCGGGCCGAGCACGAGATCTCGAGCTACCTCGTCGAGCTCGACGCGGTGCGCGTGCTCGACGAGCGGACGATCGAGCTCACCACCCACCGTCCGTACCCCATCCTGCTCTCGAAGCTGGCCTACGTCGGCATCGTCCCGGCGGCGGCGACCGAGATCGGCAGCGAACGCACGGCGAGCGATCCCCTGCCCGGCACGGGCCCTTACCGCTGGCTCGAGTCGACAGGCGACCGGCTGCGTCTCACCGCCTTCGCCGACCACTGGAGCGGGACCCCGCCGGCCTACGGACGTGTCGAGATGCACGTCCTCGCCGAGGCGGAGCTGCGCCGCGCAGCGCTGCTCGACGGCACGGTCGACCTCGCTCAACACCTGCGCCCGGACGATCTCGCCGCGCTTCGCGGCGAGCCGTGCTGCCGCGCGCTCAGCCACCCGTCACAGCAAACGCGGTACCTCGCAATGCGCCCCGACCGCCCGCCCTTCGACGATCCGAGGGTGCGCCGCGCGATCAACCTGGCGCTCGATCGCCGGGCACTGGTCGACCGCCTCCTGCTCGGGTTCGGCACACCGACGGATCAACTCGTCGGCGTCTATGTCTTCGGCCACGACGCGGACCGGGAACAGCCGGTTCGCGACCTCGAGGAGGCCCGGCGCCTGCTCGCGGCAGCCGGTCACGGCGACGGCCTCGACCTGGTGCTCGAGGCGACTCGCGAGGAGCCGGCGCGGTTGATCGCCGAACAGCTCGCCGCGGTCGGCTTGCGGGTCGAGGTCAGAGCACGGCCGTGGTCCGAGCTGTTCGCTCGCCTGCAGGCGCGCGAGGTCGACTTCTACTTCGGCGGCATCCTCGCCGTCACCGGCGACGCCAGCGACGTCTTTGACTCGATGCTGCACTCGCTCGACCCGGTGCTCGGTTACGGTCGCAACAACGCCGCCGGCCTCGACGACCCGACGCTCGACGCGCTGATCGAAGAGAGCGGCTCGACGCTCGACATGGACCGGCGCCGCGAGCTGCTGCGCCGCGCCATGGCGAGCGCCCTCGAGCACCGCGTCTATCTCGGCCTCTACAGCCGCGACGCTCTCTTCGGCCGCCGCCACGATATCGCCTGGCAACCACGACTCGACGGCTTCGTCTTCGCCTGGCAGGCCGCTCCGGGGCCCGTCGCCGGCTCGGCCCGTCGGCGCGCCCCCCGCTGAGCGGTCGAGCCTACCGGCGCGCGGGTCGGCGCGCTGCCGGAGCGACGCGGGCCAGCAGCTCGTCGAGCAGCCGCGTGACGTCGTCGGGCCGATCGAGCATCAGCCAATGCCCGCCCCGAAGGATGCGCAGCGGCAGGTCCGGGCGCAGCCGCTGCAGGCTGTAGGGCAAGTCGTTGAGCGGCGACAGGGCGAGGTGGACGGGCACCTCGAGGCGGTCGAGATCGTCGAGCGGGCTGTGGCTGAAGGCGGCTTCGAGGCAGCCGAGGAGCATCGGCGGCGGCGTCGCGCGCAGCTGCGTGAGTATCTCCTTGGCGACGGCCGGCGCCGAGTCGGCGAGCAGCTGGCGCCAGGTCCACTCGAGCTCGCCGTGGGCGTCGGCGCGCACGGCGTCGAGCAACGCGCGCCGGTCGGCCGCGCCGATCCGGCTCTGGTCACCGTTCGGGTCGATCAACAGCAGAGCTTCGACGCGGCTCGGATGGCGCGCCGCGTACGCGAGGGCCGGCAGCGCGCCGAAGCTGTGCGCGACCAGGATCGCGCGCCGCGCGGAGACGCCGTCGAGGGCCGCGGCGAGGGCGCCGGCGAGCCCCGCCACGGTCACGGTTTCGGGGCGGTCGGAGCGGCCGTGGCCGGGTAGATCGACCGCGAGACCATGCACCGACGGCGGCAGCGCCGCCAGCTGCGGCGCCCACTGCTCGAGCATGCCGCCGAGGCCGTGGACGAAGAGCACCGTGCGCTTGGCCGCCGCGTTGCGCTCGGCGACCGCGATCGACCCGTCGGGCGCGGGCAGCCAGACGAGCTCGGCGTCGTCGGGCAGCTCGAGTCGCTGCACCGGAGCAGCGATCGGCCGCGGACGGCGACGGGGCCGACGCGTCGGCTCGGCGACCGGCGCCTGGCGACGCAGGCGCGACGCTGCGAAACCGAGCCCGGCCATCCCGAGGAGGCCGAGCATGCGGCCGCCTCGGCGCCGCTTCGAACCACTCTTGCCCGCCATGTCGACCCTCAGCGCTCGTCGGCGTCCGTCGCCGCGTTCTCGAGCGCCACGCGGGTTCCGCGGAAGAACTCGAGAAAGCGCGGCGAGTGATGGGTCTCGCTCAGCGTGCCGTGGCCGTCGCCGAGCGCCACCGCCGCCTCGACATCGGCGACGGCGGCATCGTAGAGCGCGTCGTTCTCCTCACCGCCGAGCAGGAAGAGGTGGTAGCGCGCCGCGGCCTGCAGCACGCGCGCATGCCAGCGCGAGCGGTCGCCGCTGAGCTCCGCCTCGGCGAGCAGCATCAGCGCCCGCTCGGCGTCACCGGAGAGGAAAGCCTCGGCCGCGGTGCTCAGCGCGCGCGGCGGCGAGCCCGCGAGGCCGCGCAGCACGCGGGTCTCGCGGATGATCTCGTCGGTGGCGCGCTCGAGCTCCTGCGGACGCGCACCGTCCAGCTCTTTCTCGATGTCGGTGAGCAGATTCTTCAGCGCCTGCACCTGGCCGCCGAGGCGCGGCGGATATGGCGCCAGGGGAGCGACCGCGGTGAGCAACCGGCGGGCGGCGTCCTTGGCCTCGCCCAGCGCGGCGACCGCCTCGGCCGATGCGGCGTTGATTTGCCCCAGCCGCACCTTGCCCTCCTCCTCGACGGTGACCAGCATCGCGGTGGCGTCGCTCGCGGTCGACGCCGCGCGCTGCAGCTTCGCCTCGTCGAGCTCTTCGGCGCCGTCGCGCAGCAGCCGGTCCGCTTCGGTGATCTGGCTCTCGGCCCGGCCCTGACGCGCGGCGAGCGACGGATCGCCCTGCGACCACACCGCGCGCAGCTCGCGCAGACCCGCCAGGTCGGCCACTGACTCGGCGCCGCGGCGCGCGCGTTCGAGTGCCTGCTCGGCCTCGAGCCGTACACGCTCGATCTCGCGCAGCCGCGACTCGCACGCGGCGATGCGCGCATCGATCTCGTCGCCGTAGTCGGTTTTCTGCACCTTGCCCTGGCGCTTCGACTCGCGCAGCGCGTCGAGCGCCGGGCGGCAGCGGTCCTGCTCCACCAGCGCGACTCCGAGCAGGTAGTGCGGCACGTAGGTCTTGCCGAAGAAGACCCCCGCCTTCTCGTCACTCTCCTCGGCGATCGCGTCACGGAAGTGGCCCTCGGCGCGGCTCCAGTCTTTCGCCGCCAGTGCCTTGACCCCTTCCGCGTGGAGATCGTGCTCGTCGGCCGCCAGCGATGTCGCGAACAGACCGGCGGCGAGCACCACCACGAGCCAGAGCGCGAGAGAGCCTGCGCGCGCGGTCACCGGTCCGACCTGAGTCTGGCCCACCGACGCCTTGGTCAGGCTGCGTGGAATCTGGTTCATCGCCACCACCCGCTGGCCTTGAAGTAGTCGTCGGCCGCCCCGACATCGAAGGCGACGACGCAGCGGCCCTGCCCGTCTTCGACCACCTCGACCTCGTCGCACGACTGGGGCTCCTCCGCCGCCGGCAGGCTCAACGTCACCCGGTAGGTCCCGGGGTCGACTGTCAGAACCAAGGGCGTCGTCGCGTTCACCGGCAGGTCGAGGACGAATCCTTCCGCGTTGGTCACTTCACGCACCTCGGCCCAGGGGCTGGCATCGATCAAGAGAGTGCTCGCCGACGCCGGAACGACGGCCGGCACCGACGCAGGCGGCGCGGGCGGCGCGACTGCCACCGGCGCCGGCTCATCGTCGCCGCCGCGGAAGACGAAGACCAGCGCCACCGCGACGAGCAGCGCGGCGAGCACGCCGCCGATCAGCAGCGCTTTGCCGACGCCGGACGATGCTCGCGGCGTGGCGCCCGGAGTGGGTGCGGGCGCCGCCGGCACAGTCTCGGCGCCAGATGTCGGCGGCGGTGGAGGTGCCGGGGCGTCGGGTGGCGGCGTCGGCCGCTCGAGCTCGGCGATCTCGAGCGACGGAAGAGGCAGAGGCGGCGGGGTCGGTGCGAGCTGCATCGACGACGAGCTGTCGCCCAGGCCTGTCCCGGTCGACGCCGTCCGGTCTGACGCTGTGTGACTCGACGAGGCGTCGTTCGACGGCGCAGAGCTCGGAGAAATGGTGCTCGGTGAGATGGTGCTCGGGGAGATGGCGCTCGGGGAGGTGCCGGTCGACGACGCGTCGAGCGGCGGCGGCACCTCGCCAGTCGGCAGCTTGATCGTCGGCAGCTCCTCGTCGCCACCCGTCGCGTCGCCGCGCCCCATCGTGCTCTCAAGCTGCTCGAGCGCCTTCTGCAGGTTCCCCTGAGCCACTAGCTGGCTGATCTCCTGCGCCAGCTCGCCCGTGGAATCGACGCCGAGCGTGCCGTCGAACGAGGTCGGTGGCGGCTCCCCCATTACCGGGATGCGCTGCGTCACGGCGGCGCCCGGGGGATCGGCAGGGAGACTCGGCGGCGTGGCGCGTGTGGTCTCTCCGAGATCGGCCGGCGCCTCGCCTTCTTGAATCGTCGCGTCGAGAGCCGCCGCGCCGGTGCGCCGACGCTCCATTTCCTCGGCGGTGCGCGCGATCAGCGAGCGCGAGAGCTCGTCGTCCTCGGCTCCCGGCAGCGTCCCTTCGAGGTCGACCAGCGCTCCCGACCCGGGGTGTGCCAGGCTCGGGTACTTGCCGGCGCCGATCGCCGACACCAGCTCGTCGAGCTCGGCGCGCAGCGCGTGGACGTCGGGGTAGCGATCACTCGGCTCTTTCTCGAGGCAGCGCGCGACGATTCCGGTGAGCACCGTCGGCGCCTCCGGCCACACGGACGACAGCGGCGCCGGCGCCTTGTACAGAATCTGGTAGACGAGAGCCGACACCGTCTTGCCGCGAAACGGCCGACGCGCCGCCAGCAGCTCGTAAGCAAGCACGCCGAACGAGAAGATGTCGGCCCGATGATCGACCTCGCCGCCGCGCACCTGCTCGGGCGGCATGTAGGCGGCGGCGGCGTACGTCACGCCCTTCTGCGTCACCTGGCTTTCATCGCTGGCCAGGCGGGCGATGCCGAAATCGGCGATCCGTACCGTCCCGTCCTTACCCAGGATCAGGTTGCGCGGCTCGAGGTCGCGGTGCAGCACGCCCTGGTCGTGGGCGTAAGCGAGCCCGGCCACCACCTGGGTGAGCAGACCGAGCTTCTGCAGCGCGCTCCAGCCGTGACGCCCTTTCAGCGTCTCGTCGACGCGCTCACCGTCGACCCGCTCCTGGACCACGAACGGCAAGTCGCCATCCGAGCCGACATCGAGAACCCGCAGGATGTTCGGATGCTCGAGCCGGGCGGCGTCGCGCGCCTCGCGCTCGAAGCGACGGCGCAGCGCCTCGTCTTCGGCGCTGCAGCGCTGCAGGACGACCTCGCGGCCGTCGGCGCCACGCGCCGCGAGCAGCGGACCGAACGGTCCACGACCGATCTCACCGAGGACACTGTACCCACCGATCGTCCGTCCGTCCGTGGCCATGGCAGGCGTCGTCCCCTCGATCCCGTGGTTCGCTGGATTGTGGATTCAGGTGATCCCGGAGCCACCGATTCTCGGTCGACCGACAGCGAGTCGACCAATCTCGGTCCGTCCGTCCTGGGCTCAAGTCCGCGCCGCGATCATAGCAGCCATGGCGCCTCGTCCCCAGCCCCGCCCGGCGAGCGCGCGGCGGACGATCCGGACGCCGCGTCGCGCAGCCACAGCCAGGTGAAGCCGCAGACCACCAGGGAATGCGTGATCACTCCGTCGCGAATCAGCGCCGGGACGTCGTCGAGCCGATGCGTGACGACACGGATGTGCTCGCCGTCGTCGAGCTCCATCGACGCCGTGCGGCGGGCGTCGCGGATCAGGTAGGTGTGGCAGCAGTTGTCTTGAATCGCCGGGTTCGGGTGAACGCTGCCAAGCAGCTCCGGCTCGGCGCCGGTGAACCCGGTCTCCTCGCGCAGCTCGCGCGTGGCGGCGGCGGCCGGGTCCTCGCCGGCATCGACCATGCCACCGGGAATCTCGAGCGTCAGCTCGTCGATTCCGTGGCGATACTGCTCGATCAACACCACCTCGCGCTCCGGCGTCAGCGCGACGACATTCACCCACACCGGTACCTCGAGCACCTTGTACCAGGAGGCACGACCGGTGCGCGGCGAACGCCGCTTGACTTCGCGCAGGGCATAGATGCCGTGCTCTTCGCGGGCCCCTTGCTCGAGGGTTGGCCACAGCGGCAGGGACTCGTCGACGGAGTCGCGGTCCTCTGCGGCCGCGGCGCGCCGCGTCTTCGTCTCGTCGCTCGTCACGTCTCGTCGCTCGTCACGTCTCGTCGTCCTCGGGTCTCGCCGCGCGGGGCGGCCGGCAATCTACCATGCGGCCTGCGGGCGCTCAGGGCCCGGACGGTGTCTCGATCGGCACCGCCGTTCCGCGCACCACGATGCCGCCGTGCGCGGGCACGTCGACCTCGAGCCGACTCGGCCGTCCCATCGCTTCGCCCTGCCGAATCACGAAGCGCACCGGCGCCGCGAGCAGGCCGGCGTCGCGCAGATAGCCGCCGAGCGCAGCCGCGGCGGCGCCGGTCGCGGGGTCTTCGACGACGCCACCGACCGGAAACGGATTGCGCGAATGGACGACCTCGTCGCTCTCGCGCCAGATCAGCTGCAGCGTGGTGAGGTCGTCGGCGCGCATCAACGCCTCCAGCGCGTCGAAGTCGTACCGCAGGTCGGCGAGGCGCGCTGCGTCGCGAGTGGCCAGCACGAGGTGCCAGGCGCCGGCAAAGGCGCGCGCCGGCGCGATCGACGGCTCGAGCTCGTCGCGGCTCCAGCCGAGGGCGGCCAGCGTCGCGTCGAGCAGCGCGTCCGGCGCCGGCTCGTGGCGCGGGTCCACCGAGGTCAGCGCCGCGCGACGCCGGTCGCCGACTGTGTCGACGTCGACCGGCACCTCGCCGACCCGGGTCACCAAGCGATAGACCCCGTCGCCGAACAGCCGACCGAGCTGGACGCCGGTGGCGACGGTGGCATGGCCGCAGAACGGCACCTCGGCACGCGGGCTGTAGTAGCGCACGACATGGCTGCGAGACGAGTCGTCGCGAGGAGAGCCGTCGTTCGGCACCACGGGCGCGACGAACGCGGTTTCCGAGTAGCCGACCTCGGCGGCGATGCGCTGCATCTCGTCGTCCGGCGGCAGCGCGTCGCCGAGCCAGACGCCCGCCGGGTTGCCGCCGGTCGGATCGTCGGTGAATGCGCTGAGTCGATAAAGCATCATGGTCTCCTGGTCGTTGGGCACGCACGAGTCGTGGGCGTGACCTGGGATGCCGCAAATCCGTGTTCGGTATCCTGACGGCGATGTCGCGTCTCGAAACCCAGCTCGGCGCGGCGCTGCTCGCCGCCACCTGCCTCGTCGCGCTCGCATGCGGTCGCGCCCCCGCCACGCCGCCGAGCCCGGCGACCGTTTCCGAAGCCGCGCCGGCGCCGTGGATCGCGGCCGACGCCCGCGGCGCCTCGCTCGGCGCCGAGCGGCCCTGGTGGCAGGACGCGGTGGTCTACGAGGTCTTCGTCCGCTCCTTCGCCGACGCGCGCTCCGGCCCCTGGGCCCACGACGGCATCGGCGACCTCGACGGCCTGCTCGCCCACCTCGACTACTTGAACGACGGCGACCCGGAGACCGACGACGATCTCGAGGTCGACGCACTGTGGTTGATGCCAATCTTCGACTCGCCGTCGTACCACGGCTACGACGTCGTCGACTATCGCGCGATCGAGCCCGACTACGGCGATCTCGCCACCTTCCAGCGCCTGGTCGAGGCCTGCCATCGCCGCGGCATTCGTATCATTCTCGACCTGGTGCTCAACCACACCTCGAGCGAGCATCCATGGTTCCGCGGCGCCTGGCGCCGAGGCTCGGCGACTCGTGACTGGTACCTCTTCGCCACCACGCCGCAGGGCTTCGGCGGGCCGTGGGGCCAGCAGGTGTGGCATCCCCTGCCGTGGTGGCAGCGCGGCCTGCGCCACCTGTCGTACCACAAGTACTACGGCATCTTTTGGCGCGGCATGCCCGACCTGAACCACCGCAATCCCGCGGTCGAAGCAGCGCTCCACGACGTCGCGCGGTTCTGGGTCGAGCAAGGGGCCGACGGCTACCGGCTCGACGCCGTCCGCCATCTGATCGAGGACGGCGCGGTGCAGGAAGACACGCCCGGTACCCACGCCTGGCTTCAGCGATTCGGTCGCATGCTCGACGCGCTCGACCCGCGCGTCGTCACCGTCGGCGAGGTCTGGGACGACACCGAGATCGTCGCCTCCTACGGCGCCGACGAGCTCGATCTTCTGTTCCAGTTCGAGCTCGCCGACGCGATTCTCGACGCGGTCGACGACGGCGTCGCGATCGAGGCCGACGGCGGCGGCCTGCGCACCGTCGCCGACGCGGTCGCCGAAGCGTTTCCCGACAGTCGCGCCGCCACCTTCCTCTCCAACCACGACCAGGTGCGGGTGATGAGCCGACTCGACGGCGATGTCCAGGGCGCGCGGCTGGCGGCCACCCTGCTCTTCACCCTGCCGGGGACTCCCTTCGTCTACTACGGCGAGGAGCTCGGCCTGCGCGGCCGCAAGCCCGACCCGAAGATTCGCACGCCGATGCCCTGGGACGACTCGCACCACGCCGGCTTCTCGAGCCGCCGGCCGTGGATCGCGCTGCGCCCCGAGGCCGACACGATCCACGTCGCGGCGCAGTCGGACGACCCGCGCTCGCTGCTCGCCGCCTACCGCCGATTGATCCGGCTGCGCCATCGCATCCCGGCCCTGCGCCGCGGCACCTTCGAGTCGCTGGCGCCGTCGGCGGACGATCCGCCCGCTCTCTTCGCCTTCCGCCGCAACGCTCCCACCGCCGCGGACGCCGACGTGTTAGTGGCGCTCAATCTCGGCGCCGCGCCGCTCGACATCGCGCCCCTCGTGCACGCGCAGGCGGGCCCGGCGCGGCCTGTCGAGGCGCTGCTCGAGGTCGGCCCCGACGGTACGCTGTCGACGCCGAGGGACCCCGTCGCCGCGCTGGCGCCTCGCTCCGCGCGGCTGCTCCGGCTGGTGGCTCCCGCGCCACAGCCCTCGCCCGGGACCTCGGCTGGGACCAATCTTCCGGCTGCGCCATCGCTCGGGAGCGCTCTGTGAGCCCGCCGACCCGCTGGCGCGACCTCCACCCGGCCGAGCGACGCCGCGAGCGACGACGACGCGACCTCGCCTACGCCGGCCACCTCGTCCTCGGTGTCGTCCTGCTCCTGGCGCTGCTCGGACAGGTGATCGACCCCCACGGCGTCGCCTATCGCGTGCTCAAGCTCCTGCTCGGCCCCTGGACCCTAATCGCCGCGCTGCCGACCGCGCTACTAACCACAGTGCTCTCGCTGCGCCGGAGTCGCCTCCACCACGGCGGCCTCGGGCGCCCCCGCGGCCTGGCCGTGCTCGGCCTTCTGCTGCTCGCCCTGCCGGGAGCCCTCGGTGCCGGCGACCAGGTCGACTGGCTGGCGACCTGGCTCGCGCTGCCTCTGCTGCTCGCGTACACTGCGCTCGCCCTCGGCCTCGCGCCGCGCTGGCTGCTCGTCCAGCGTCGCCAGATCCGGTTCGACTGACCTGTCATCCCTGGCCGCGATTCACCGATTCCGGAGATCTCCGATGCCGCAGCTACGCTCGCTCCCCGTCATCGTTCGTCTCACCGTCCTCGCGAGTCTCACCGTCCTGTGCCTGTCCGCGGTCGCCCCACGCGCCGAGGCCCAGGCGTCCTCGACCGACCCATCGCCAGAGTCCTCGTCCGTCTCGACATCGACAGCTCGCGGATCCGACGACCCGTCCGCAGACGCGCCCGCCCCATCGGCCAGCGCGCCGACGAGCCGGCCGGCGAGCGCCGATCCGCGCATCGCCGAGCAGCTCGAGCGCATCGGCATCCACTACGAAGTCGACAGCGACGGCGACTACCAGGTGGTGATCGCCATCAACGAACAGCGCACCCACCTGGCGTACATCATGTCGTCGACCGAGACCTTCCGTGCCCTCGACGTGCGGGTCATCTGGGCGGTCGCCAACCGGATGTCGACCTCCGAGCTTCCCGCCGATCTCGCCCAACGACTGCTGCGGGAAAATCTGCGCACCATCGCCGGCAGCTGGGCCATCACCGACGACCAGCTCCTCTTCACGATGCGCATTCCGGCCGACGCCGACGACCAGACCCTGCTCTCGGCGCTGGAGATCGTGCTCGCCAGCGCCGACCGCATGGAGCAAGAGCTGACCGACGGCGCCGACGAGTTCTAGCGAACGAGCCTGCGAAGCGCCGGCTCCCGCGGCTCAGAACGGCGCGCCGATCGCGTCACAAACCCAGGCGGTGAGCGGCCGCCCGGCGCGGCAGAGCGCAAGGAAACGCTCCTGGAAATCCGGCGCGGTGACCGTCTCTTGATCGAGGTGTGCCACCGCGATCAGGTCTTTGCGCCGCAGGTCCTCGATCAGCGGATGCTCTTTGTCGACGCCGCGCGGCGCGGTTTTCAGACTTTCGCCCTCGAGCTCGAACGCAGCGGAGAACTCGGCATCGTCTCGCACGCTCAGCCAGCCGTCGGGATCGTCGAGCATCGATTGGCGGGTCTGCTTCAGCACCGCGCTCGGCGGCTTCCAGACCCCGGTCGCCAGAAAGCAGTCGTCGGTCGCGAGGTGCAGGTAGAAGCCCGGGGCATGCACGTCTTTGCCGTGGCTGTGGCGGAACTGGATGCCGACATTGGTCTTGTAGGGCCGTTTGTCGGCTGAGAAGCGGACGTCGCGGTAGATGCGCATGAGCGAGCCGCCGACCGCGCGCGGAATCGCCTGGAGCTCCGGGCTGATCTCGCGCAGACCCGGGCCGACCGAGCTGATGAAAGCGAACGCGGGTTCTTTGATGTCGCGCTCATAGCGTGACTTGTTCGCCTCGAACCAGTCGCGCTCATTGTTCGCTTCGAGCTCGTGGAGGAAGTCGAAGAGGGCGGGAGAGAAGCTCGCGTCGGACATCGGGGTCTCCAGCGTTCGAAGTCTGCGGTAGGGGGCAGCGGGCGACGGCACCGATCATAGCGGTCATTGGCGAGTCTCCACCAAGCCCCTATCATCGGCGCCTCCCGGCTGCACCACTTTCGACGCGATGGAATCCCCCGCACTCGTGCTCTCGGGCCGTCGCACGTCGCGACGCTCAGGCGTCGCTGATCGACCATCTCGGCCCGTGGCCGTGGTACATCCTCGCGCTCGAGGCACTCGCCCTACTCTCGTTCTGCCTCTGGATGCTGCCGTTCCATCTCCTCGACGCCCTCGAGGCCCGTCGGATTCACCGCGCCCAAGAGGCGCGTCAAGAACACCGCACCCAGGAGGCGCGTCAAGAACACTACGCGGAACAGGCGCCGGAGGCTGCCGCTCAGCGCGCCGCGAGGTCGGCGAACCAGTAGACGCTCTCGGCACCGTCACCCGCGAGGCCGGAACGCACGGCGTAGCGCAGCGCCGGCTCGACTTCGGCGACGACGACCCCGGCGCGCACACCGTCGGCCCACGAGACCGTGCGTACCGCCACCTCGCCCTCGGCGTCGATCGAGACCGGCTCGACGGGCTCGACGACAGCGCGCTCCACGCGATGCAGAAATCCGCCGTCGTCGAGTACCCACACCCACTCGGCCGTCGCCGCCATGGCGACCCCGGAGCGCAGCGGTCCGGCCGAGACGACGGCCCCTTCGGAGACGTCGACCAGGTCGACCTCGGCGAAGACCACCCGGCGCGGCAGCGCATCGAGCGAGCCGCCGGGCGGCCACGACGCCGCGTCGTCGACAGGAACGACCCGGGTCGCGCCGTTGTGGTCGAGCGCCACGCCGTCGCCGACCCGCCGGCCAACGGCGGCCCGGCCATCGCGCGCCACGAGCACGACCTCTCCGCTCTCAGGCGTGCCATGAGCCACTGGGTGAACCAGCGCGGCGGGAACGACTTGGCGACGATCCAGCGCGTCGATCAGCATGACCTCGTCGTCCGCCATCCCCTCGGCCTCGGCCGCGGTCGGCGCCCCGACCGTCCGCCGCACGAAGCGCGCCGGCGGCGGCTCAGCCGCTTCATCGTCGACCACCAACGTCCAGACCGGCGTGCCGACCGCCGGCGCTTCGGCCGCGGGCAAGGTCCGGCGCCACTCCGCACGCTGGTCGTCGCCACAGCCGACGCCGAAGAGCAACACCGCCGACAGAGCGAACATCGAACCGAGAATGACCGTGGCGCGGCGGCGATCATGGATGCGAGACCAGTGGCGAGTGTCGGCGGAAGTGATCATGGACCCGAGCATATCCTTGGTGCCGACGGTCGATGGTGCAGAATGCTCCGATCCGACCTCTTCAGACCCCGGGAGTCACCATGGTCCACTCCACCGCCCTTTCGCCCCCGACCCTGCGCATCGTCGGCCTCGCCCTCGGGCTCGTGCTCGCTGTCGGCTGTGCCTCGACCGACACCGAACCCGACGTCGTCGGCGAGGTCGGCTCGCTGTGCGGCAGCTTCAGTCTCCCGCCGTGCGCCGACGGCCTCGACTGCATCTACCCGCTCGAGGCCCAGTGCGGCGCCGCCGACCGCCCGGGCACCTGCCGGCAGCGCCCCGCGGCGTGCACGCGCGAGTTCGACCCGGTCTGTGGCTGCGACGACCAGACCTATTCGAACCTGTGTACCGCCCACGCCGCCGGCGTCTCCGCCGCCGCACGCGGCGAATGCCCGAGCGACGCGAGCTGAGCCGCCGCAGCCACCAGGCGTCGAGCAGGTACACCAGCGCCGCTACGTAGAGCGTCCCGAAAATGGTCTTGTTGTGTCGCGCCAGCCACTCCGGCAGGAAGATGTCGAAGTTGTCGCGTCGGTCGTCGGTGTAGCGCGCCGCCACCGCCGTCAGCGGCCAGCTCCATCGGTTCCACAGCAGCACGACGACCTCGAGTAAACGATCCGGCGAAGAGGGCGGCACCGCGCATTCGCCCGACGAAGGTCAGCAGCGGAATCGCGGCAATGCACGCGACGAAGAAGACCCAGACCACCGTGTGCACCAACTTCACGGCGAGCAGCGACCGAGCGACCATTGAAGGCTCTCCTGATTCTCAGAACGTTGACTCGTCAGAGAAAACGCGCGATAATGGTACAATTCGACTGTCAAGTTCGGTCAACACCCACAATCGCACGTCCTGAGGAGATCGGATCCATGGTTCCAAGACTCGTCGACAACCGCGGGCTCCTCGCTTCTTTGGTCCTACTCCTCGGCCTGGCCACTCCGGCCCTTCTCGGTGCGATCCCGGGAGGTATCGTTTACTGCTACGACTGTGCGTTCGACGGGCTCGGAACGGCGGACTGTGTGCGCGTCGACTTCGGTGGTGATCGGCATTGCTTCGTCGAGTTGATCTGTTTCCTCGGCGAATGCTTCCAGCACTGCTGGACGACCGAAATCTGTTTCTGGGCTTGACCCATGGCGCCGAGAGCCTGTCTCGGGCTCGCGCCGCTGATGGCGCTCGTCCTGTTGTTCTCGACCGGCGCCACGGCGGTCGATCGAACGCTGCCTGTCACTGTCGCGTTGCACGGCGTACCGCCTGCCGATCTCGAGGGCCGACTCCTGGTGCAAGGCGTTTCGACCGAGACGTCGATCGAGCTCGATTCGGCCACGGTGACCTTCGAGACACCTGTCGACGCCGATTCTGTGGTCCTGACCCTCGATGCATCCTGCTGTTGGGCCGCGCCCCTCGAGGTCGAGCTCACGGAACGTCCGCACGAGCAAATCGATCTCCCGGTCTATCCTGCTGCCCGACTGACGGCAACCCTCGTCGGTCTTCGGCACGAGCCGGAGCCCGGCGACGCGCGGATCACGATCTCTTCGCCGCCGACTCTCGGCGGTACGGAACAGATCAGCCTGGGAGCGACGACCCAGGACTGCGAACGCACCGGATTCCAGATCAGCTGCCGGGTTCCGGCGACGGCGGTCGACCTCAGGCTGCAGGTCGATGAGTTCGCGCCGAGCTATCGGCTCGATGTTCTTCCCCAGCCGGGGGAGACTCTCGACGCCGGAGCGATCCCCATGGTGCCCGGCGGCTCGGTGACCGGCCGAGTCGAGGGCATTCCGGGAGTCGACGCGCCGATCGAGATCCATGCCCGTCGACAGCTCGCGGGCTGGCTCTCGGACCCGCGCGAGCGCCGACGCATGACCACCGGATCCGTCGACGTCCGGCCAGACGATCGCGGGCTCTTTCAGCTCACCGGCCTCGAGACGGGCCGCTACCGCATCGTCATCGAGCAGGAGGGAGCGGCCGAGCTGGTCGTCGACGACGTCGACGTCGCCAGCGGCCGGGAGACTCTGCTCGACGACCTCGAGCTCCAACCACCGGCGCGACTCGAGGTACTCCTCGATCCCGCTATCGGGCCCGACGAGCTACCGTGGCATCTCGAGCTGCTGCGCACGGCAGAGGCGGCCCAGCGCCGTGATCTCGTCGCGAGCGATGTCGCCGACGAAACCGGAAGCTGGGCCTCCCCCGAGCTGAGAACCGGTGAGTACCACCTGTCGGTCAAGTCCGGCGACGGATCACGCTGGCTCAGCGAAGCAGTGCTCGTCGACTCGACATCGCAGCTGCTCGCCCTCCGAATTCCGCTCGTCGAGGTCGAAGGGCGGGTCGTACGCGGCGACGATCCGCAGCCGGCGAGCCTGATCTTCGGCACTCGCCACGGCGCACGACAGGTATCTGTCACGAGCGACAAAGAGGGCGAGTTCACCATGTATCTTCCCTTCGAGGGATCGTGGCCCGTCGAGCTCGTCTCGCTGGGCGTCACAGACGACGACCAGAGCCGAGATCGCCTCTCGGAGCTGATGGTAGCGCTCGAACCGATCGACGTCACGGTCCGCTCGGGTCAATCGAAGGCGCGCATCGAAGTTCGGGTGCCGGCGACGCGAATCGCCGGCCGCGTCGTCGACGAGAAAGGCCAGGCGGTCGACGGCGCATTTGTGCTCGGACGGCGGTCCGGAGAACGGTCGGGCAAGGTCTTCGAAGTCGTCACCGACGACGCCGGACACTTCGCTGTCGAGGCGATCGCCGAGGGAGAGGTCGGACTCCAGGCGCGATCTCGAGACCACCAGAGCCGCTGGACGAGCCTCGTGGTCTCGGAAGACCTCGAAACCCCGGAGCTCGAACTGGTTCTCGAGCGCTCGAGGATCCTCGACGGCCAGGTCACGGCCGCCGGTCGACCGCTCGCCGGCGCTCGCGTCATCGCCCTGCCCGCCGGCCCGGCGATTCCCGAGTCCAGGCAGACGACGACCCGTCTCGACGGCGGCTTCGAGCTCGAGCTGCCGCCAGCGACTCGAGCCGTCAGCCTGCTGGTCGCCCCGCCCGGATTCGCATTGCGCCTCGTGGGCCACCCGGTCGACGCGCGCAACGCTCCCGCGATCCTCGATGTACCGCTCCGCGGCGGCAACCTCGTCCTCGAGGCCGCCGACTCGGAGACCTTGAGCCACTCTTGGCTGATCCACGAAGGCGCTGCGATACGGGTTGGATTCCTGCGACCGATTCTCTTTCCCTCGGGGCATCTCGACATGGGTTCCGGATGGATCAGTGTCCACGGTTTCGCGCCCGGCGAGTATCACCTGTGCAGCCCGGCCGGCACCACGCAGTGCACCAGTGGCTTCCTGGCTCCCGGCGATTCGATACGCCTCGGAGTCCCGAAGCAAGAGCACCCATCCGGTCATCGAGCACCGATCGACCCCACAACAGAGCCAGTCTCAGATTCGGGAGTGATGCCATGAAGACAGCAGAACACTCTCTCCGTCTCACCGTGGCCCTCGCTTTGCTCACGGCTTTCGCGGCAGCTGGTGGGGATATCGAAAGGGGCTTTCTCGGTTTTCGCTTCCACGTCACGCCCGAGCAAGACGCGCTGAGTGTCGTCGCTCTCTATCCCGACGGCCCCGCAGAACGAGCGGGCGTCGAGGTCGATGATCGAGTCGTTGCGGTGAATGGCAGCAGCTTTCGATTCACCACGGCCGAACAGGCTCGCCATGCCTTCGACTGGGTCGTCGCCGACGAGCTTGTCGAGCTCGAGGTCCTTCGCTCCGGCGAGATCAAGATTCTGAGGCTCGAAGCGAGCGCGATGCCTTCGTCGATCGTCGAGCAGGAGAACCGTGCATGGGCCCGCCGCCAGGCACAAGAAGCGTTGAAGGCACTTCTCGCGGCGGCAAGGGACGAACCGGTACGTCTCCTCGCACGCCGCGGAACTACGGATGAGATTCGCCTCGAGCACGACGGGCGAGAGCTCCCGGTGGATCTGCTGCCCCTCCTGAACCCGAGCGAAGCACTGCAGACCGAGCTGGGCCGCCTCACCCCGAAGCAGTCGCTCGACTGCGCCCTCTCGATCGACAGGGACGCTCGGAGCTATCAGCTCGATCTGGCTCCGCGGCCCCAGCCCTGACGCTCACACCTGCTTCGACGCCCAGGTTCCGCGCCGGAAAAGGATCACGCTGAGCACGGCCAGAAGCGAGAAGGCGACCGCGATGGCGATGAAGACGCCCGACGGGCCGATGCCGAAGGTCTTGGCGAGCACGTAGCCGGCGGGGATCTCGAACGCCCAGAAACAGATCAGGTTGAGCCAGGTCGGCGTCCAGGTGTCGCCGGCGCCGTTGAACGACTGCGTCACCACCATGCCGTAGGCGTAGAACGGAAAGCCCAGGGCGACGATGCGCAGGCAAAGCGTGGCCCACTGCGCGGTCTCCGGGTCGGCGGTGAAGACGGCGACGATCTGCGGTGCGAAGGCGACGAAGAGCAGGCCGGTGACGCCGAGGAAGATCAGGTTGTAGAAGCTCGCGCGCCACACGGCGCGCGCCGCGCGCTCGGGATCGTCGGCGCCCAGGCTCTGGCCGACCAGCGTCGCCGCGGCGTTGCTCATTCCCCAGCTCGGGAAAATCGCGAAGAGCACGACGCGGATCGCGATCGTGTAGCCGGCGAGCACCGCGCTGCCGAACTCGGCGAGGATGCGCACGAGCCCGATCCAGCTCGCCGTCGACACGAAAATCTGGAAGATCGCCGAGCCCGAGAGGCGGACGATGCGCACCATCACGTCGGGCACCAGCTGCAGATGGCGGCGCTCGATGGTGATCCGTCCCCCGGGCCTGAAGAGCACGACGAGTTGCACCACGACCGCCGTCCCGCGACCGATGTTGGTCGCCACGGCGGCGCCTTCGAGACCGAGCTCCGGGAACGGACCGATGCCGAAGATCAGCATCGGGTCGAGCACGATGTTGATTGCGTTGGCGAGCCACAGCACGCGCATCGCGATCGCCGCGTCGCCGGCGCCACGGAAGATCGCGTTGATCAGAAAAAGTAGCAGCACGGTGACGTTGCCGCCGAGCATGATGCGGGTATAGCCGGCGCCGGCTTCGACCACTTCGGGCGGTCCGCCCATGAGCCGCAGGACGTCGGCGGCGTAGATCGCACCGAGGACGCCGATCGCCGCCGCCACGACGCAGCCGAGCGCCACCGCCTGCACCGCGGTGCGCGCCGCGCCGTCGGGGTCGCGCTCTCCGGTCCGGCGCGACACCATCGCCGTCACACCGATCGACAGCCCGATGGCGACTGTGTAGACCAACGCCAGAACGGACTCGGTGAGCCCGACCGTCGCCACCGCCTCGGCGCCGAGACGGGCGACGAAGAAGACGTCGACGAGAGCGAAGACGGCCTCCATCACGGTCTCGAGCACCATCGGCACAGCGAGCAGCAAGATCGCGCGCCCGAGCGGACCCCGCGCGAAGTCCTCGCCGTGGTCACCGCGCAGCGCGGCCCACACGTCGCGCCAGAACGAGCCCGCCGAGGCGGGCTCGGGCACTTCGTGGTTTTCTTCAGGGGAGGGAGACGGAGGCGAAGACACAGATTCGGATTCCAGACCTGTCATCGAGAGAACCAACGACGACGCGCCGCAATTGTTGCTCGCGACTGCGTCGTTTCAGAGTGACATCCCGGAGTACGCCGTCAGCACCCAGAACCCGCCACTGCGCAGGAGCGCGACGATGTCACACTCCCCCACCTCCCTGCGAATCCCTGCCGGAGCTACTGCCTCCGATCGTCACCACCGAAGGCGAACCGGACCATCTCCCAAAGCTCGGGGTGCGTGTTCGACAGGTCGAGATCCTCTTCGACTAGCTGCCGTGCTCTGAGCCAGGCTTGGTACGGCTTGTTCGTCGTCGAATGCTTCTCTCGATCGGGCCAGAGGAGATCTTCGAGCGTGTCGTCGCATGCGAAGAGCTGCGACGGGTCCAGGATCTCGTCCAGTGCTGCGTTGACTCGGAAGGGATCGATCGGCCGACACGCCTCGAGCTCATCCTCCGATCGACTCCTGCGGTCGCCGTCGTGAATCACCCGGATTGGGATCTCGAAACTCTTCAGCAACCGCGCCATCGCCAGGATGGTCCATTTCCCGCCGCAGGAGACGACGCTGACATCTTCAGTCTTCGCAGGAACGAGTCCGCACGCTTCGAGAAATGCGTCCGAATGTCGAAGAATCGCCATCTCGGAGGCGCCCTCGACCAGCACCGTGTCGTTTCCGAAGAAGGCCTCGCAAACGGTCGGATGGAAATCGAGTGCGGCTCGCAGTGCATCTCTTTCCGTTCGCCGGTCTTGCGACTCGAAGGGGCTTTTCGACAGCTGTTGACAGGTCGAGCTCAACGAACCGGACCGCGCTCTGAGGACGACTAGAGAACAGGGATCCTCAGCGACATCGACCAGGAAGGGTGAGTGCGTCGTCACCATGACCTGCCAGCCCATCTTGCTCGCCATACCCAACAAGATCCGCTTGAGCTTGCGCATCAGGTGGGGGTGGATGTAGAGCTCTGGTTCCTCGAACAGCAGGACATACGGCAGCGAACGAACCGGGTGTCCTTCGCTGTCGGCAGGACCCGTCGAGCGCGCTTTCTCCTTCGACAAGCCGACCGCTTCGAGCAGCGCGAAGATGAGAGCTCGCTGAACTCCATGCCCTTGCCGGTCGACCGTCGTCTCGACATCTCCGTCGAGGAGATTCAGCCTCACTGCCGCGGAGAGAGCTTTGTCGAAGTCTGGCCGTTGGATGTCGAGGCGAACGGTCGCGGGCAAGAGTTCGGCCAGTCGGCTCGAGATGCTGCTGATCAGGTCTCCAACCTCCTTCGGCGCACCGTCCCCATCGAGCCTGATTTGCAGTCCCTCGAGAGCACGCTCCATGTCCTGAAACTCGTCGGTTTGGCGCACGGCAGGCAAGAGAACCGCTGCCAACAACTGTCCAAAGGCTGTCTTCGTGCCGGGTTTCGCTTCTTGCGCAGCGTCACCGACCGCTGGAATGAGGATCGGCCGAGGAAGAGCCTGGCTCGGCCCCTGCGGAATGCTGACGCCATCTGAAACGAACCCCTCGGGCCCGAGAGATACGAGTTCTGGATGTTGCCGGCGAAGCTGCTCTCGGACTCTCTCCCGATTGGTGACCTTGCGAAAGTCGTTTCCGTTGAATCCCAGTGATTGGACGAACTCCTGGAGCTCTGGCGAAAGATCTCCGTACTTCTTGGACCAGCCTTCGATCCGTTCTTCTCGTTTCTTCACTTCGAACGTCTGCGACACGGCGCTTCGAGCATCCGGTGTCTGCTCCGCGGTCATGCGAAGGTGAATGCGCCCGTCGTAGACGAGGCCCGCGACGCCGGAGATGTTCCGTTCATGGTCCTCCAGGTCTCGGAAGATCATCTCGATCACGAGCGGCTTGTCCTCGGCTCCACGACGCCAGTCCTCCGGCACCGGCTTGGAGCCAGACAGCATCAGGTCCATGGCGTGCAAGATCGTCGACTTGCCTGAGTTGTTCGGTCCAATGAGAGACGTGTAGTCATGAATCTCGAGCTTCAGATCCTCGATACAGCGATAGTTCTGGACTCTCACCCATGAGATCCGCATGGTCCTTCTCCTTCGATCGACAGGCGAGCTGAAAACGGGGTTTCCAGGCAGGGACACGGTCCCCGCTCATGGGGCAAGACCCCGTTCTGTCGAGAAGGTCGAGTCGAGCCTGAACAATCGCCGACTGCTCCGCGTCGGTCCAGGCATCGATTCGAAGCACGGATGATGCGCCGTCGGGCGCTCGAATGTCGGGCCGAGCGAGGGACCAGCCGTTCGTGGAACCGCAAGCCGTGGGGTCAGACGCCGCCAAGCCGCAGGCCGAGAGGCCGGCGCACGCCGAGCCGGTGGACCTCGAGATCCAGGTGACGACGCCGTGGGGCGGCGGCGCGCAGCGCATCGAGTACTTGCTCGACTCGCCGTCGGGGCGCGTCGATTTTCACAAAGAGAAGGTCCCGGGACCGACGATCCGGTCGCCCGAGGCGTTCCAGGCACAGCTCTTCGAGCAGCTCGAGGGACTGCAGCAGCGGCGCGACGTCGACCAGGACGTCCTGCTCGGAGCCGAGCTCGAGCGGGAGCTCCTCACCCTCGGGCACGAGCTCTACCAGAAGCTCTTTCCGCGCGACCTTCGACGCATTTATCGCGAGATCCGCGGCCAGATTCAGACGCTCGTGGTGACGTCGGACGAGCCGTGGATTCCCTGGGAGATCGTGCGTCCGCACGAGACGACCGGCGACGACTTCGTCGACGACTTCCTGTGTATGCGCTTCCGCATGACGCGCTGGCTCTCCGGCACGCGGGCGATGGCGCCCGGCAAGAGTATCGAGCGGCTGCTCGGCGTCCACGCCGGCGACGATCTGCCGTCGATCGAGCTCGAGCTGCAGATGCTCGAGCAGTCGGTCGGTACCCACAGCACGGCCGACGCGCAGCTGCTGCGCTCCGGCTCGTTTCGCGACGTGCTCGACGAGATCGAGAGTGGTGACTACGACCTGATCCACTTCGCGGGCCACGGCGAGCACGACGCGGAGCGCCCCGGCGAATCGAAGGTCCATCTCGACGACCGGGTCTTTCGCGCCCGCCACCTGACGCCGCAGGCCCAGGCGCGGCTCAAGGCGCGGCGGCCGGTGGTCTTCTTCAACTCGTGCCAGGTCGCGCGGGGCGGCAGCGCGCTGACACAGCTCGACGGCTGGGCGGTGACCTGGGTCAAACGCTGTGGCTGCAGCGCATTTCTGGCGCCCTTATGGTCGATCGAGGACGCGTCGGCGCTCGCCTTCGCCACCAGCTTCTACCGCGAGCTTCTCGCCGGACGCCCCCTCGGCGAGGCGGTGCACGCGGCGCGCCACGCACTGCGCGCCGAGCGCCCGGACAGCCTCGGCTGGCTCGCCTACAGCGTCTACGGCAATCCGAACGCGTCGATCCGCTTCGACGGCGCAAAGCCGGTCGAGCGCCCGCCCCTGCCGCATCCTCCCACTCCGCCGGCTCACACGTGGCCTCGCGAGGGGCCGTCGGGCCCTCGGCCACCTCATCCGGCAACGACACGACGCCGCCCGGGGCGGCGTGTCACGACTCCGCCGGGCAAGCCCACATCGCCCCGCTGGTGGAGCAGGCACCGATGGCTCTTCGGCACAGCGGTGAGTCTCACCTTGAGCGTCCTGGTGATCGCTGGCTTGGACTGGCGAACCTCAGATCCCGTGGACACGACCGAGACCGACACCGAGCAGCCGGCTACGGAGCCGGAGACTGACACGGTGTCAGCGGACGACCAACGGATCGATCGGAAGCCGGCACCCACGCCGCGAGTGGAGCGTGTCAAACCTTCGCCTCCGCCACCTCCACCGCCGCCAACCGGACCGCCGCTGCAGGCCCTCGTCGGCGGCCGCGTCGGCATCGTCGTGGTCGACGGCGCGGGGCGCGCCGACAGCGGGGTCGCTGGCGCCGTCGAGGCGCTTCTCTTCGAGGTCGACGGCGCCTCGCCGTGGCTCGTGCCGTCGCGCGAGGCGTCCCACGGCATCAGCTTGGCGCAAGGAGGCCTCGGAGCGCTGCCGACCGAGGGCCGCACGCCGTGGGGCGCCGAGTCGCTGCTCGTCGCCACCGTCGATCGCCAGCGACTGCCTCAGAACAATCCGAACCTCTATGGAGTCAAGATGACCATGAGAACCAAATTGCTCGATCTCCGGGCGCGCGCCGTCGAGCGCGCGGTCCGTGAGACGCATACCGGAATGGGCCCGTCCGAATCCGCCGCGCTCGAACAGGCGACCGAGCGTTGCCTCGCCGACTTGCTTCCCTTGCTGCCGTGAGCCCTCCACGACAGCTCGTCGACGTCACGACGCTCGCCGGCCGGGATCTGCCGATCTCCGAGGGCACGACACAGCACTACCTGTGGCTGCTCGAGGCCGGCGTCTGCGGCCGGCTCTCACTCGAACAACGCGGGGTCGACCTCGTGATGCGCCTGGTGCGACTCGAGACCGATGACACGAGCGGCCCCGAGGCTCTGTCCGAAACCGGCGACGTGACGACGCAATGCCCGCCTCCGCCGCCTCTGCCGGTCCGTGTCGTCGACGGGCTCACCGGCTCACAAGGCACCGAGCGCGCCGTCATCGTCGTCGAAGAGACGACCGCGCTGCGCATCGAGCTCGAGCCGACCGGACCACTGCGGGAGGACGGCGGCACCTACCGCCTCACCGCCCTGAGCGCCCCGGCGTCCCAGGCGGATCGCGACGCCGCGGCAGGCGACGAGCACTTCGACCGCGCCGAGCGCCTACGCCGCACCCCGAGCCCTGGCACGGCGTTCGGCGACACGGAGGCCGACGACGCGGCACTCGACGACGCGCGGGCGCTCTACGGCGAGGCGTACCGACTCTTCACCCGCGCCGGCGACGACGACGGCGTGCTGCTCTCGCTGCACCGCCTCGGCCACCTCGCCGTCCGCCGCGGTCGACGGTCCGAGGCCGAGCAGGCGCTCTCGCTGCTGCTCGAAACCGCGCGGCAAACCGGCCATCGCGACGAGGCGGTGCGCTGCCTCGGCCGCCTCGGGCACCTCGCGCTCGACGCCGACGACACCGACACCGCGCAGGCCCATTTCGCCGACGCCTCACGACTCGCCGCCGTGCTCGACAACCCGGTGCTGCGCGCAGTCTGCCTCGAGAACGAGGCTCTCCTGCTGCAGCGCCGAGAGGACCTCGCCGGTGCGCTGTTCCGACTCGACGAGGCCTGCGAGCTCTACGACGCCGCCGGACGACCCCGCCTGCAGGCCATCGCGCTGCACAACACGGCCCAGGTGCTGCGCGCGCAGGGCCAGATCGCCGAAGCGATCGACTCGCTCGAGCGCGCGCTGACGCTGCGCGGTGGGCTCGGCGCCCCGATCGACCACGACGTACTCGCCTCGCGGCTCCTGCTCGGCGACTTGCTGCGCGCGAACGGTCGCCCCGAGGATGCCGTGCGTCATCTCGAAGACACCGAGCGCGCAACGCAGACGTCTCAGGGGTGCCGGCTCTCGCCCGAGCTGCAGATGGTGCTCGCCAACGACCTCGGCCTGGCGCTGGCCGAGGCCGGCACGAGGGACGATGACGCGACGCGCCGGTTCGACAAGGCGCTGGAGCTCGCCGGGCCGCAACATCTCGACCGACCGCGCGCCGAGGGGCTCGCTGCGCTCAACCTCGCCTACCTGCAGCGCCTCAGCGACCCGGAGCGCGCCCGGCGCCTGCTCGAGCGCGCCCGGAGGCGCCTGGAGCCGCTCGGCGATCAACGACATCTCGCCGCCTGCAACCTGGTCGACGGTCTCTTGCTGCGCGAAGCCGGCGACTCCGACGCCGCGCGAGAACAACTCGAGCGTTCGATCGAGGCGGTCGAGTCGTTGCGCTCGCGGCACGACGACTGGAGCGCACGCCAAGCATTCTTCGCCACCCGCCAGCGCGCCTACGACGAGCTCGTCGAGCTCTATCTCGCGCGTCATGCGCGGCACGCCGAGCGCGCCAGGGCGCGCGGTGAACCGGTGCCCGAGGCCGATCTCGCCGCCGCCCTGCACGTGTCGGAGCGGCGCCGTGCCCGCGGCCTGCTCGACGGGCTCGCCGAATCACGCCTCGTGTTCCGGGGCGACCCCGAGCTGCTGGCGAACGAGGCTGAACTGAGCGACGAGTTGGCGGAAGTCGAGAGTCTCCTGCGCCAGATGCCGGCGAGTGTCGCCGTCGAACCGTCTCGCCGACGGCGCGAGCTGCTGCGACGCCTAGACACGCTGCGCGCCGAGATCCGCCGATCCAGCCCGCAGTACGCCGCGCTGACACGCCCGCATCCGCTGACCCTCGAGACGATTCGGACGCGCGTCCTCGACGACTCGACGGTGCTCCTGGTGTACGCCCTGGGCGAGTCGACGAGCCACTTGTGGGTGGTCGAGCGCGGTCGGCCGGCGCGCAGCCTGCCGCTCGCGGGCCGCCGCACGATCGACCGCGCCGTCGACGAAGCGCGCCACCTGCTGCAGATCACCGATGCGGCGCAGGCGCCGCACGTGCGCGCCGAGCTCGGCCGGATCACGCATCGAGTGCTCGGCGACTTCGCCCGGCGGCTCGATGATCGCCGCCTCGCCATCGTGCCCGACGGTGCATTGCACGCACTGCCGTTCGCCGCTCTGGTCGAGCCGCGCCCGCCCCATCGCTGGCTGATCGAGGGGCGCGAGGTCGTGGTGCTGCCGTCGGCCAGCGCGCTCGAAGCGCTGCGCCGCGAGCAGGCGCGCCGTCCGCAACCGCGCCGCCACCTGATTCTCTTCGCCGACCCGGTGTTCGACGCGAGCGATCCGCGCCTGGGCGATCCGACGCGGGCCGCGTCGACCGACGAGGGCAGTGTCGCCACGCTGGCCCTCCGTCGTGCCGCGACGGGCGGCAGCCGACTGCGCCGTGGCGCCGGCCTGCCACGCCTCCCCGCGAGCGCCGAGGAGGCGCGCCGGATCGCCCCCCTCGCGCCGGCGAGCGGCAGCCGCATCCTCGAGGGCTTCGACGCCGACCGCGCCGCCTTCGAGTCGGCTGAGCTGGCCGAATACCGCATCGTCCACATCGCCAGCCACGGCCTGCTCGATGCACAGCACCCCGAGCTCTCGGGCTTCGTCCTCTCCCTAGTCGACGCCGACGGCCGGCCGACCGACGGCTTTCTCCGCGCTCACGAGCTCTATCGCCGTCGCCTCGCCGCCGACTTGGTGGTGCTCAGCGCCTGCCGCACCGGCCTCGGCTCGATCGTCCACGGCGAGGGTCTCGTCGGCCTGCCCTACGGCTTCCTCTACGGCGCCGTACCCCGAGTCGTCGTCAGCCTATGGCAGGTGCTCGACAACGCCACCGCCGAGCTGATGGTGGCGTTCTACGAGCACCTGAGGGCCGGTCGTGCTCCGGCCGCGGCGCTGGCGCATGCCCAACGAGCGCTGCTCGCCTCGGACGATGTACGGCTACGCCTGCCGGCAGCCTGGGCACCGTTCGTGCTGGTCGGCGAGTGGCGCGGCATCGACGACGAGGTTCCCGGAGACGACGACTTCGGCGCCCCCGACGAAGGCTCGCGCCCACGCCTCGAGCCGGGCAAGAGCGGCGCCTTTCGCTTCGAGCTGCCGGCCGATGCCTTGGACGACACCGACGAAGAGCTCGACCAGACTGTGCCCTTCGTCAACGGCATCGATCTCGACACCGGCGTGCCGCTCGATCCGGAGCTCCCCGCGGCCTCTGCGGACGAGGTGCCGACGGCCAAGCAGCGTCGGCGGCTCCAGCACTGGACCGAGTCGTACGCGATCGACGATCCGGACCGGCGGCTGATGTACGGTATCGATCCCGAGGATCTGGCGCAGGCCGGCTGGGGCGTGATCTTCGGCCGCGACGTCGAACCGACGGTGCGCGCGGCGCTCCGGCCGCTGCTCGAGCATCGCCGTCGCCAGGCCGGCCGGGTCTTTCGCGAGATCGAGCACGACGGTTCGAGCGGGCTGGAGTTTCTCGAGCGCCACGGCGTCGCCTTCGGGCCGGCGGTCCCCGACAAGCTCCCGTACTACCTCCTCGTCATCGGCGACCCGGCCACTCTGCCGTTCGAGTTCCAGTATCAGCTCGACGTCCAGCATGCCGTCGGCCGGCTGCACTTCGACACCGCCGACGAGTACGCACGCTACGCCGCATCGGTGGTGGCGACGGAGCGACGCGTCGGCGCGTCTTCACGCGACGGGCTCTTCTGGTGGACCGACCCACCTGGTGATCCGCAGACGCGGCGGATGAGCGCGGAGCTGTGCGAACCACTGCTGCGCGCGCTCGCGCGGTCCGACGATCGCCTGCTGATCCCACGCCGCGCCGCCGACGGCCGCCGCGCAACGCTTCTGCGTCATCTCGAAGAAGCCCCGCCGGCCCTGCTCTTCACCGCCTCGCACGGCGGCTCGGTCGACGCTGCGCGCGATCCGTCACGTCAGCGCGAGCTCCAGGGCGCGTTGATCGGCGAGGAGTGGTGGCAGGGGTCAGCGGACGGCACGCAAGAGGTCCCCGGGAAGGCCCTGGTCGCCGCCACCGATCTGCCGCCGAATCTCGCGCTCGACGGCATGATCGCGGTCCACTTCGCCTGCTACAGCGCCGGCTGCAGCCAGCGCGACCCGTTCGCGCGCGGCCTTCTCGGTGGGGGCGCCCGGCTCGCCGAAAGCGCGTTTGTCTCGCGCCTCGCGCAGCGGCTCCTGAGCTCCGGTGCCCAGGCCGTGGTCGGCCATGTCGACCGTGCCTGGACGACGTCGTTCTCCTGGTCCGCGCAAGAAGACTCCCCACGCGTCTTCATCTCGATGCTGCGCCAGCTCCTCGCCGGCCACCGCCTCGGCCACGCCGCCGACTGGGTCCACGAGCGCTACGCCGAATGCGCCACCGCCCTCGCCGACCATCTCGACTCCCGAAACCCCGCCGAGGACGATGCCGCACAGCGCCTCGCCCGCCTGCGCAAAGTCACCCTCGACACCCGCAACTACCTGGTCCTCGGCGACCCGGCCGTCCGCCTCGTCGGCGCCGGACGCTGATCGGCCACCCCACCGACCAAACGATGTGAAGCCAGCGTCTGGTTGCGCTCCACTCGTCGAGACCTCCAAACAATGACGATCGTCATCGATGAAGGTGGGAACAGGACCCATGATTTGCTGTGAATGAGCCGCTTCGAACTGAGCCCTCGTGATTTTGACACCAGAGGAAGACATTGATGATCGAAAGACCGTCCAAGCTGAGCATTCTGCACGTAGCCCTCATGACCTTCATCCTTCTGACATTCGTCGGCTGTTCCTCCAGTTCGATGACAAAGGTCCAAAACCTGATCGATTCTCCGTCGTCAGCCATTGAGGCTCAACCTCTAGAGCGCGATATCGTCGAGATTCCGATCCTCCTAGAGCCGGTCGGAAAATCTGCTGTCCCTGCAAAGACACGCATTGTCATTATGGGCCTGCAAGGACCATGTTCGGGCAATGTCAAAGATGCGCTGGTCCGGCGACTGGTAGAGAACACTGACTATGACATCCTGACACGGGAAAACCTCCGGCAGATCGTTCGAGAACGCGACATGCAATGGGCTGGCGACTTCAACAGCCGGAGTGCAATTCAGATCGGCGAGCTCCTGGGAGCCTCGATGTTTATCGTCGGGCGAGTCTTGATCTGCGAAGAAGCATTCGATCCAGCAACACGTGAGCTCAAGCGGGTACGAATGCAAGCGGCTCTGCAACTTCTCGATCTTGATACGGGTAAGGTGCTTGCCTCAAGTGCCAGCGAAGGCACCTACGTGCCCGGTTCTCAAGAACTCTTCTTCTCGTATGTCGGCAACAGATCTCCGCAAGATACGAAACCGGAGAGAGACCGCTTGGGAGACTTCTTCGGCCGACTAACAAACCTTAGTGATCGAGTGAATCAAGGTGCTTCGGCGATCCAATCCCTTAGAAGGCTGCGAGACGACCCATCGTCACTCAGACCAAGCTGGACCTATCCGATGCTTGGCAGACTACCTGAGGTTTCGCAACTCGGAGAGACGACGTCCGAGACGACGAAGCGAGTCGACGAAGACGATCCGCGTGACGGTAGCCTCACAGACCCGTGCAACCCTTGTGCAGATCCACTCGATGTCGAGCAAGCGCTGTGGACCGACCATCGGATCCGGCGGCACGAGTACATTAGTGCAGCACAAGAACTTGCAGACAGCTTCGCCGACCGCTTCTTCACCCGACCCACGTGGGAGAACGTCGAAATGTGGCCGAACTTCGATGAGCGCTACGGAGAGGTCACCAGGGACGTGAAGCTTGGGCGCTGCCAGAAAGCGGTCGACCGGCTCGAATCGACTGAAACCGAGTCTCTAAGTGAGCTCGCTGTTTACGACATGGCTGAGTTCCTACACAACTACGGAGTTGCTCTCCTCTGCGCCAACCAAATCGATGCCGCGAAACGAAAGCTTTATGCAGCGTATCGCATCGCCTACCATCCAAGCTCTTTGCGCATGGTTGACCTTGCCAACCGCATGAAGGAGTGGACGCTCAAGGCGACGCCTGATCGTGAACCGGAAATGAACATTCTCTTGAGCCGCGACGAATTCTTCGGTCCCATGGTGTCGAGCTCAGAGGCCAAGCAGGAAGTCTCGAATCGCGCGCCAGGTGTCGTCGCGGGTGAAGAGGTCGTTGTGCCCCGCGGGAGTGACTTCGTGCCAGTGGAGACGATCTCCGAGGTGATCGTCGAGGACGGTGCGGAGACGGCGGCCGTGGTCGATCGGGATGATGCGATCGGCGGTGCCGTGGAGGACGAGGGTCGGTAGGTCCACGGGGAGGCGGCGGGCTGCCGCCGCCGAGTCGTAGCGGTCGCGCAGCGCGGCACGCGCGAGAAACGACGGAAAGTGCTCGCCGGCGAGGGAGAGGAGGTCGTGCCAGGGGCTGGCGAGCACGAGGCCGTCGGTGGCGTCACAGCGTGCCGCCACCTGGACGGCGACGGCGGCACCCAGCGACCAGCCGACGATGACCAGGGGCGGCGCGGAGGGCTCGCCTTCGAGGCGCGTCGCCAGCTCTTCGCACGCGAGGACACCGGTGTCGACCAGCGCCGGTTCGGACGGTGATCCGCCGCTGCGACCGTAGCCCGGGTAATCGACGGCGACCAACCGCGAGGTGAAGCCGCGCCACAGGTCGAGCTGACCCGAGAACCGCATCGTCTCGAGGTTCTCGCCGTTGCCGTGAAAGAGCAGCACCGCGGGCGCGTCGTCGCGACGACCCGGCGCCGACCAGGCGACGATCTCGCCGTGATCGCTCGCCAGACGCACCTCCTCGAAGGGCGACGGCGGCGGCGTGGGCACCGGCATCGGCGAAGCCGGGTAGAGCATCGGGCGGGCGACGAGATGCAGCATGGCGTTGAGACCCACGACGAGAACGACAGCGAGCAGGCCGGCGCAGGTCGCGCGGACGACGTGACGAATCATCGCTGGGACTGTATCGCGCCGAGACCGTATCGCGCCGAGACCGTATCGCGCCGAGACCGTATCGCGCCGACCAGCGAGGTGTAGGGGACACACGAAAAACGCGGCGCCGGCCGAGGCCGACGCCGCATCGAAGGACGATCGACTGAGTCGATCGGTGGTCGCGCGTCAGCGCGCGCCGAGGCGCAGGCGCGTGATCGCCGCCGCCATCAGCAGCAGGGCGAGCAGCAGCAAGCCGACTTCACCGAGCGTCGGGATCACCAGGATGTCGACCTCGAAGTCGACCGGCGTCGGATCATTGTCGTCTCCGGCATCCCCGTCGTTGTCCGGGTCCGGTTCGGTGCCGTCCTGCGAGTCGTCCTCGACGTCCTCGCCGCCCGGACTGGTTCCGGTGGCGGTCGCCGAACACAGATACGGTCCGTTCTCGCCGCCGGTATCGACCCGCACCTCGAGCACGATCTGGCCGAATCCGCCGACCGAGAGCGTGTCAGCACCGGTGAGCAGCGAGAGGTCGGCGACACCGTCGTACGACGGATTCACCGTCAGCTCGGCGCTGGCGACATCGACCACCTCGAAGCCCGCCGCCTCGGCGAAGCCGGTGGCGAGGTCGACCGTCACGTCGAGGTTCGCCAGCGGCACGTTGCCGAAGTTGAAGACGTCGATGGCGTAGATGACGCGGAACACCACGCCGTCCTCGGAGATCACGTCGATCACCCGCTTGGCGACGCCGATCGCGGGCTCTTCCACTCCGACCGCGGCGACGTGATCTTCGATCTCGCCGTCAGCGGCCTCACCCACCGGCGACAGACCGCCGGCGGTGCTGATGCGGAAGCGCGCCGGGGTCGAGCCGTCGGGCGCGCCGACCGGCACCGCGAAGGCGAAGGTCTCGGTGGCGCCATCCGCGATCGGCCGATCGCTCACGACCTCTTCCGATGCGTCGAAGGTGCCGTCGAGATCGAAGTCGATCCAGCCGGAGACCAGGCCGCCGACCGACGCCGTCACCTGGACCGTGCCGTCCGTGCCCGGCACCAGCACCGACGGGAAGACGACACCGTCTTCGTCGTCGGCGGCACCCGCCGAGTCGTCGCCGATGGAGTTCGGCGACGGCTGGCCGTCGACTTCCGTGTCGACACGCTCACCGAGCGTCGGGTTGGCGACGAGCCGCACCGCGTGGCGCGGACCGTTGGCGCCCAGAGTCGTCGCGTACGGCGGCTCCGGGTGGTCACCGAAGTCGAAGCCACGCAGCTCGACGGCGTAGTCCTCGACCTCGCCGTCGAACGAGGCACCTCGCGGTGTCGCCACACCGGCTGACGACAGACGGAACCGAGCGAAGGACGCGACGGTTTCGATATCGCACGGCACGGCGAAGGTCACCGTGGTGGCGGCGCCAGGCATCAACGGTGTCGACGCGGCGATGCGGTCGCGCGGATCGTCGAAGGCGCCATCGCCATCGAAATCGATCCAGGCATCGAGCAGAGCGGTGCCGACGCCTGCGGTGTCGGTCGCCGTCACCTGCACATCGCGGGTGCCGCAGGCGAGAAGCACCGGCTGGCCGCCGGGGAAGACGACGCCGTCCTCGTCGTCGGGCGAGCCGGCGAGGTCGTCCCCGAGGGCATCAGGGCTCGGCTGGCCATCGCCCTCGGCATCGATCTCGACACCGAGCGTGTAGCCGGCGACGACGCCGTGGCGGGGTCCATTGACCGACGCCGTGGTGAAGTAGCTCGCCGGTGCGTCGCCGAAGTCGGCGGCGCGCAGCGTCAGCGGGTGGTCCTCGACCTCACCGACTGTCGACGGCCCCGTCGGCGGCAAGCCGCCGGTGGCCGACAGGCGAATGCGAGCGAAGGTCGGACCGGCGTCGAGCCCGCACGGAACCGGGAACGTGATGAGCTGGAAGCCCGCGGCCACCGGCTCGGCCGACAGGAACAGGTCGCCGCCGTCGAACGAGCCGTCGGCATCCCAGTCGATCCAGGCGTCGACCACGCCGGCGGCGCCAGCGGTCACCTCGATCGTGGCATCGCTACACGACACCACCGGCGTGGTGAAGACCAGGCCGTCTTCGTCGTCGCCGCCGGAACAGGCCCCAGCCGTCGTAGTACCCACGGTGACGTCGTCGCCGGTCGCGTCGAGCGGCGTTTCCGCGTCGCTCTCAGTGTCGACACACGAGCCGAGATAGAGCGAGCTCGTCGGATCGACTCCGTGGCGCGCACCGTCCGACGCGAAGGACGTACCGTAGCTGTCCGGTGCGTCGCCGAAGTCGACGCCACGCGGCAGAATCGCGTAGTCCTCCACCTCGCCCTCGGGCACCAGGCCGATCGGCAAGATCGAGCCCAGCGGACCGCTGACGCGGAATCGGGCGTAGGTCGCCACCTGCGCCGCGTCGCAAGGCACGGCGAAGGTGAGCGTGTTGGCCCCGGCGTTGAGCGGCAGGTTGTCGAAGACCTGGTCGCTGACGTCGAAGACTCCGTCGCCCGCCCAGTCGATCCAGGCGTGCAGGAAGCTCGAACCTGTCGACGCGGTGACCGTGATCGTCGCGTCCTTGCAGGCGGCGAGCGGCGTATCGAAGACGACACCGTCCTCGTCGTCGCCCCCGACACACGTGCCGTCGGCGACTCCCGGTGTGACGTCGTCGCCGTTGGCGTCGAGCGGCATCCCGGCGTCGGCCTCGGTATCGACACAGGCACCGAGGAAGATGCTGAAGTCGATCTCGTGACGCGCACCGTTCGACGCCGCCGTCGTGCCGTAGCTGTCCGGCGCGTCGCCGTAGTCGAGGCGGCGCAGGGTCACCTGGTAGTCCTCGACCTCACCGTCGACCGCCGGGCCGTCGGGGCTCGAAACACCCGCGCTCGAGAAGCGGAAGCGAAGGTAGGTCAAGCCCCGCGCGGCGTCGCAGGGCACGCTGAAGGTCAGCGTGTTGGCACCGGCGGCCAGCGCCTGGCCGGCGGCGATGCGATCGGCCGGCTGGTTCCAGCTGCCGTCGCGATCGAAGTCGATCCAGGCATCGAGCACGCCGGCGCCGCTGGCGACTACCGGCAGGTCGACACTGGCGCAGGCATCGAGCACCGGCGGCAGCGTGACGCCGTCCTCGTCGTCGCCCGCGCTGGCGCAGGTGCCGACGGTGCCGGTGCCGACGGCGTTGTCGTCGCCGACGGTGTTGGGCGCCGGTTGGCCGTCGACCTCGGTGTCAACACACGCACCGAGGTGGAGCGGCGCCGACGGGTCGACGCCGTGGCGCGCGCCGTTCGAGGCGAAGACCGTCGGGAAGGTCGGATCCGGGGCGTCGCCCCAGTCGCTGCCGATGACACCGAGGACATAGTCCTCGACCTCACCATCGGCCGCGGCGCCACCCGGCGCCAGGCCACCGGCCGACGACAGGCGGAAGCGTGCGGTGGTGGTGCCCGGCACAGCGTCGCACGGTACCGCGATGTTGAGCACTTGCGCGCCCACCGCCAGAGGCTGCGACGCGGCGATCTGGTCGCCGGCGCCGAAGACACCGTCGCGGTTCCAGTCGATCCAGGCGTCGAGCAAGCCCCCGGCGTCGGCCGCCGTCAGCTGCAGGTCGGCGCCCTGGCATGCAACCACCGGGGTCAAGAAGACGACACCGTCCTCGTCGTCGAGGCAGGCACCGACGCGGCCGCTGCCGACCGCGACATCGTCGCCGTCGGCGGTCCCGGTGGGCACACCGTCGGCCTCGAAGTCGACGCAGGCACCGAGGCGCAGCGGCGCCAGCGGGTCGACCGCGTGCACCGGGCCGCCCGAGGCGAGCAGCGTGTCGTAGGTGTCGGCGGCGTCGCCGAGGTCGGAGCCGACCACCGAGACGACATGATCTTCGACTTCGCCGTCGAGGGCAAACCCGTCGGGACCGAGGCCGCCCGCCGACGAGCAGCGGAAGCGGCCGTAGGTCAGGCCGGCAGGCGTCACCGCCGGCACGGTCGGCGTCAGCGTGGCGGTGGTGCCGGCACCAATCACCAGCGACGTGGCGATCTGCTCGCCGGCCGCGAACACGCCGTCACCATCCCAGTCGATCCAGGCGTCGAGCACGCAGTCGTTGGTTCCCGTCGACGCGGTGACGTCGATCGAGATCGTTGCACCCGGCGTCACCGGGCTCGGGATCGCCACGCCGTCCTCGTCGTCGCCGGGCACCGCGCAGGTGCCGGTGGTCGAGCCGAAGGACGAGACGTCGTCGGCCGTGGCGCCGAGGCCCTGCGCCGTGCCGTCGTCGGCGTCGACGCAGGCGCCGAGGAACGGCGCGCCGGCGACGCCGAGCGGATGCACCGCGCCCAAGTCAAGGGCGGTCGTGCGGTAGTCGAACGGCGCCGTCCCGGCGGTCACGTCGGGTGCGTCGCCGTAGTCGAACTCCGGCGGCGGCACTCCGGGCAACGGGGTGAAGCCGAAGTCGACGGTGAGATTGGTGTCGTTGTCGCCGTCCTCGGAGGTCGGCTCGCCGCCGTTGGTCAACGTCACCGGACGGCTCGAGAGCACGGCGCCGATCTCGGTGCCGTTGTCGTCGCCATTCACATCGTCGTCGGGATCCGGCGCCGGGTCGTTGCCCGTGCTCGACGAGGTGCCGGCGAGCGCTCCGCCACCGGCGAAGTTGTCGAGCTCGACGACGACCAGGTAGTCGGCGGCGTCGAGAGAGTCGAAGCCGTAGGTGCCGGCGAAGCCACCGGCGGTGAACGTCGTGGTGGCGGCGATGTACTCGTCGAGCGTCGGCTCGCCGTCGCCGTTGACGTCGAGGTAGAGGCTGAGCTCGACGCCGTCGACACCGACTTCGCCGTCCTCGGGCTCGAAGACGCCGTCGTCGTCCGTGTCGAACCAGACCTGGTCGCCGAGGGCCAGAGTGCCCACCGGTGCGATCAAGCCGGCGTCGATCGTCAGTCGCACTTCGCCCGGCGCCAACGTCACCACCGGCGTCAGGCCGGTGGCGAGAACCGCGTCGGAGTCGACCGAATCGTCGCCACCGACATCGACCGTGGTGAAGCCGGTCGCAACGGCCGGCAGCACGAACTCGACGAAGTACGGCACGCCGGGCGCCAGGTCGTCGAACAGGTAGTAGCCGGGTCGGCCGTAGATGTCGTCGGTGGTGGCGGTCGAACGCAGCGGCGCGCCGTCGTCGCCGCCCGGCTCGGGAGTTCCGTCTCCGTCGTCGCCGTAGAGCCGCACAGTAACGCCGTTGGCGCCGAAGAAGGGCGACTCGTTCTGCACGCCGTCGGCGTCGCGGTCGAACCACACGTAGTCGCCGAGCGCCGCCGGGTCGGGCGGTAGCAGGCCGGCGTCGATCGTCAAATTCGACTCGTCGGCGCCGAGCACGACGAGCGGCGAGCACGCGGTCGCCGGATCGGCGTCCGAGTCGAGCGCGTCGTCACCACCGGCGTCCGCGGTGGTCGGGAAGTACGTCGGCGGCGGGTTGAACTGCACGTAGTAAGCGCCCGGCGCCAGATTCGGGAAGAGGTACCAGCCGGGCTCACCGCCCGGGCTGGTGCCAGTCACCGTGGCGGCCAGTGGGATGTCGTCGAAGGTGCGCGGCACTCCGTCGGCACCGGGGGTGAAGAGCTCGACGTAGACACCGTCGAGGCCGGTCGGGCCGTCGTTCTGGACGCCGTCGCGGTCCGAGTCGACCCATACGAAGTCGCCGAGCTCAGCGGCGTCGCAGGTGCCGATGGCCGTGCCGATCTTGTTCGGCTCGGCCGACAGCGAGCCGAGGCCGTCGGAGCGCTGGGCGAGGTAGGCGAAGGAGTTGAACGCCTCCTGACCGCCGAGGGGCGCATCGCCCGGAGCGGTGAGACGGAAGCTGAACTCGAGCGCATCACCCGGCTCGAGCACTCGATCGCCAAACTCGATCTTGAACGAGCGCACCGAGGTGATCGGCGTCGGCGCCACGGTGGTCCAACCGGGCGCGTCGCAGCCGCTGGTCGGCCCACCGACCTCTGGCCGGCAGGGATTCTGCGTCAGGCTGTAGAACACGGCGGTGCCGGCCGGCGGAGTCACCGGCGCGGTGAGGATCGGCGTCCACTGCGAGTCGCGCGGGCTGAGGTCGAGCACACCGGTGTCGCCGAGCGCCGGCAGGATGTCGATCAGGACGAAGTCCTCCATCGCTACGGTGCCGGCGTTGCGTACCTGCAGGCGGTACTCCATCTCGCCGCCGAGCAGGGTGCCCGCGGACGTGTTGGTGAAGTCACTGTCGCACAGCGCGCGCACCGTCTTGCTCGACACCAGCTGCGCGATCGGCGCGACGGTCACAGTTTCCGAATCCACACACAACGTGTCGCTGCGGTCGCTGTCGCCGTCGAGGTCGTTGCCGTCGGTGGCTGAGCTGCCGCAGCGCTGCGACAGGCCAGGGTCGTTCTCGGTCATCTCGAAGCGGTTCGACAGCGCGCCGAAGTCGGCTCCCGACCGCACGGTGGTGTCGAAGTCGAAACGAACCTCGGTGTTCGGTGCCAGCGAGCCGCTCGCCGGCGGCCAGGTCCAGCGCAGCAGAGTGCGGCCGGTGGCGTCGTAGTTCGCCAGGATCTCGAACATCGGCGCCGGCAGACCGGTGCCGTTCGCGCTGTAGGCGAAGCTCGCCGGGGTGAAGACGAGGTCGACGGGCAGCAGGTCCGTGACGACCAGGTTCTCGAGCGGCATCGGGTCGCTCGAGTTCCCGTTCGAGCGCACGCGCAGGCGCCACGAGACCGTCTGGCCGACGTTGAACGGACCGCTGCCGCTCAGGCTCTCCTTGATCGGCTGGAACTGTACGAACGGACCCGAGACCTGGAAGCTGCGACAGTTGTTCAGGTCGCTGATCGGGGTGTTCGCACCGCCGGGATCGTAGACGGCCGTGAGGTCGGCACAGTTCTGGACGGTGTCGCCGATCATCACCGGGTTGCCGAGGTTGTCGGGGTCGATGACGCGCGAGCGGATGTCGGGGCGATCGCCAGTGTTGCGCGGCACCATGCCGGCCGGCGCCTGGCCGAAGTCCCAGCGCACGCGGGTGACGTACTCACCGGCGGCGAGCGCCGGAATCGGGTACGTTTCGTTGGCGGCCCCGGGGGCGACGTTGGTGCCGAGGGCGATGAAGCCGGCGGAGAGATTCGTCTCGTAGGTGACGATGACCGAAGCCGACGGGTTGTTGTAGCGCCCGGAGGTGACCTGAATCACCTCGACCTGCGGCGGCAGCGTGTCGACGACGACGAAGTTGTCGAGCGGCACATTGCCGGTGTTGCGTGGATCGAGCTGCCAGTCGAAGGTCTGGCCGAAGGTCGTCGGCACCGGTCCCGAGGTGCGCTTGGTGAGCGACCCGCCGGGCGACGGCGTGAACACCTCGACGGTATGAGTCCGCGTGCCGGGGCCGTAAGCCTCGGGCGGCTCGCCGAGCGGCGTGCCGGTCGTGGTGAAGCTGTTGGTCACCGACTCGCCGTCGGTAAACGTGGCGCTCGGGAAGATCACCGTGACGGTGATGTCCTGGCGGGAGCCGGCGGCGATCGAGAACGGGCCTGACCACACCAGCGCCGGGGCCACCGTGCCGACGCAGCCCGGCTCGCAGTCGGCGGCTGGGGTCGAGCCCTGGTAGACGGAGCCCGGCGGCAGCGTGTCACTGAAGGTGACCCCCGAAACGTCGAGCGAGCCGTCGCCGCCCGAGACCTGCATGCGCAGGCGGTAGCTCACAGGCTGGTCGAGCAGCGCCGGATTGGTGAGCAGCGTCTTGGTCAGCGTGACCTGCGACGAGGCGACGGCAGTCACGTCGACCGGCGGCGTGGTGAAGGTGCCGGGAGTCGTCTCCAGATTGATGCCGTCGGCAGTATTGGTCGCCACCGTGCCGTCGGGCGTCGAGCCGTTCGGAAAGCGCACATTGAGAATCAAGTCGCCGCTGTTGCCGGCCGTCAGCGGGCTGACCATGACGAACTCGACCTGCGTGCGGCCGGTGCCGCCGAAGTTGGGTGTGACGTTGATGCCCGCAACGTCGCCACCCGGCGAGGCCGGGATCGTGTCAACCAGGTCGACTTCGGCCGGCAGCAGGTCGACGACCCGCGCGCCGACACAGTCGGTCGCAGTGTTGGTGCAGCTGTAGGTGAGCCGATATCCGAAGGTGGCGCCGGTGAGCTTGGTGTCGCCGGCGTCAACGTTGATGGCCGATTTCTGCAGCGGCTGAGCGCTGACGAAGGCCGGCAAAAAGATCAGAAACGAAAGCAAGAACCAGCGCACGACGGCACCGGCCCCTAAGAAGGCTCGAGACATGCTTGACTCCCAAATCACTGACTTGATTGAGCGCTGGATCACCGCGCAAACCGGTTCGTTGGGCTGCTTCAGGGCGCGGGGCCAGCAGGCTGTGCTCGCGAGACGACGATAGAAAAACTGACCGAAACGACAATACCTCGTCTACCTTACGAAGAATCTGACGAAACCGTAGTCTCTCCATTCCCTCGGCACGTTTCCCGTTCGGCGACCGGTCGAGTATTCTCGCGCGATGATCCACAGCGCGCTCGTCGCCTTCTTTTCCCCACTCTTCTCCTCTCAATGCCTCGGAGTTTCTCCCGGGCGAGCCTCCAGACAGCGCTCCAATCCGATCGGCGGTCAACTGCTCGCAGTGTGCGCCGCTCTGGCGATGTCTGCATCGATCACGGTCGGCGCGGAGCACGAGACGACCGAGACGGCGACCCTTCTGGTGGTCGGTGGCACCGTCTTGACTCTGGACGCCGAAGACACCGTGCTCGCGGACGGCGCGGTCGCCATGCGCGGCGACACCCTCGTCGCTGTCGGTCCGTCCGCCCAGCTCCTCGAGCGCTTCCCGACCGCGGAGCGGCTCGATGCGACCGGCAAGATCGTACTGCCCGGCCTGGTCAACACGCACACCCACGTGCCGATGACCCTCTTCCGCGGCCTCGCCGACGACCTCGAGCTGATGGAGTGGCTCCAGAAGCACATCTTCCCCGCCGAAGCACGCTTCGTCGACGAAGACTTCGTGCGCGCCGGCACCCGCCTGGCGTGCCTCGAGATGATCCGCGGCGGCACCACGACGTTCGTCGACATGTACTACTTCGAGGATGCGCTGGCCGAAGAGGTCGAGCGCTGTGGTCTGCGCGCCGTTCTCGGCCAGACGCTGATCGACTTCCCGGCGCCAGACTTCGCCACCTGGGACGAGGCGATGGCCGGCACCCGGCGTTTCGTCGAGCGTTGGCGCGGTCATGCGCGCATCGTTCCGGCGGTGGCTCCGCATGCGCCGTACACCGTGTCGAGCGAGCACCTGGTCGCCGCGCATGGGCTCGCGGTCGAGCTCGACGTGCCGCTGGTCATGCACCTGGCCGAAGACCGATCCGAGCTCGAGACGATCCGTGCCCGTCACGGACGCGGCCCCGTGGACTACATCTCCGGCCTCGGCATGCTCGACCGGCGCCTGATCGCGGCGCACATGGTGTGGCCGACCGACGGCGAGATCCGCCTGCTCGCCGAGCGTGGGGTCGGCGTCGCCCACTGCCCGCAGTCGAACATGAAGCTCGCCGCCGGGGTCGCGCCGGTTCCGCGACTGCGGGCGGCTGGAGTCGCGGTCGGCCTGGGCACCGACGGCCCGGCGTCGAACAACGACCTCGACCTGTGGGACGAGATGGACACAGCCGCCAAGCTGCACAAGCTGACCACCGGCGATCCGACGACGCTGCCGGCGACCGAGGTGCTGCGCATGGCGACGATCGAGGGCGCCCGGGCGATCGGCATGGATCACCTGATCGGCTCGCTCGAGCCCGGCAAGCGCGCCGACCTGGTGATCGTGTCGACCGACGCGTTCCGCCAGACTCCGTGGCAAGACGCGGCCTCGCTCCTGGTCTACTCGACGCGCGCCGACGATGTCGACACCGTGCTCGTCGACGGCGAGATCCTGCTGCGCGGTGGCACGCTCGTCGCCGAAGGTGTCGACGAGATCCTCGAGGTCGCGCGCGACTACCGGCGCCGTATCGTCGCCGCCGATTCGGAGCGCGCGCGGGACGGCTCCGGCGCCGAGCGCTGACGCGAGCCTCGAGGGCCCGGCGGCCCCGCGTGTAACGCCTGATGCGGGGTCGGAATCTCAGGGTGGTTGATAAGGTCGGCGCGCCTGCCGGCCGCCGGCATCGCCCACCGACACCACCGCGCGCGCCGCCTCGAGCGCCCGTGGCCTGCCGCTTCGAAGGAGCCCTCTCCATGTCCGAGACCCAGAACGGCCAGCCGCAGCACCACCAGGTGCTCATTCTCGGCTCCGGCCCCGCAGGACTGACCGCCGCTCTCTACGCCGCTCGCGCGGATCTCGCGCCGATGGTGCTCGAGGGCAACCAGCCCGGCGGTCAGCTCACCATCACCACCGACGTCGAGAACTTCCCCGGCTTTCCCGACGGCATCCTCGGACCCGAGCTGGTCGACCACATGCGGCGCCAGGCGCAACGCTTCGGCGCCTCGGTGCGCTTCGAGCAGGCGAGCTCGGTCGATCTCTCGGCGACGCCGTTCACCGTCGTCACCGACGAGGCCTCCTACACGGCCGACTCCCTGATTATCGCCACCGGCGCCAAGGCCAAGCTGCTCGACCTCGACTCCGAGACCCACCTGATGGGCTACGGCGTGTCGGCCTGCGCCACCTGCGACGGCTTCTTCTTCCGCGACAAAGAGATCGTCGTCGTCGGCGGCGGCGATTCGGCGATGGAAGAGGCGACCTACCTGACCAAGTTCGCCAGCAAGGTGACCGTCGTGCATCGACGCGAAGAGTTCCGGGCATCGAAAATCATGCTCGATCGCGCGCGGGCGAATCCCAAGATCGAGTGGTTGACGAACAAGGTAGTGAAGGAAGTGCTCGGCACGCGCGAGGACGGCGTCCACGCCGTCGTGCTCGAGGACACGCAGACCGGCGAGCAGAGCGAGCTCGCCACCCAGGGCATGTTCCTCGCCATCGGCCACAAGCCCAACACCGACCTTTTTCAAGACCAGCTGGCGATGGACGACACCGGCTACCTGACGGTCGAGTCGCCCACCACACGCACCCAGATCGCCGGCGTCTTCGCCTGCGGAGACGTCATGGACCCGAGCTATCGCCAGGCGATCACCGCCGCCGGCACCGGTTGCCAGGCGGCGATCGACGCCGAACGCTGGTTGGAGACCCGGCACGGATGACGACGACGACCACCGCCCGTCCCACCACCCTCGGCGCGCTGCGCGCCAGCAGCTATCGCCCGCGCACGGTGCGCTCCGAGATGCGCGCCAACCTGCGGCGCATGCTCAAAGACGGCACGCGCCTCTTCCCCGGCGTGCTCGGCTACGAGCGCACGGTGATCCCGGGCGTGGTCAACGCCCTGCTCGCCGGCCACGACTTGATCTTGCTCGGCCTGCGCGGACAGGCGAAGACGCGAATCCTGCGCTCACTCGTCGACTTTCTCGACCCCGAGGTGCCGGTGCTCGCCGGCAGCGAGCTGAACGACGACCCGCTGGCGCCGATTTCCGTACCTGGCCGGCGCCTGGTCGACGAGGCGGGCGACGACGCGCCGGTCGAGTGGCTGCCGCGCGCCATGCGCTACAACGAGAAGCTGGCGACGCCCGACGTCTCGATCGCCGACCTGCTCGGCGACATCGACCCGATCAAGGCGGCTACGCGCAAGCTCACCCTCGCCGACCCCGAGGTGATCCACTTCGGCATCGTGCCGCGCACCAACCGCGGGATTTTCGGCATCAACGAGGTGCCCGACCTGGCGCCGCGCATCCAGGTCGGCCTGCTCAACATCCTCGAGGAACGCGACCTGCAGATCCGCGGCTTTCCGGTGCGCATCCCGCTCGACATCCTGCTCGTCTTCTCGGCCAACCCCGAGGACTACACTAACCGCGGCACGATCATCACGCCGCTCAAGGACCGCATCTCGTCGCAGATCCTCACCCACTACCCCGAAGATGCCGAGACCGCCGCGTCGATCACGGCGCAGGAAGCGTGGACCACGCGCGACGAGGACGACGACGCCGTGCGCGTCGAGGTCCCCGAGTTCGTGCGCCTGCTGATCGAGGAGATCGCCTTCGCCGCGCGCGACAGCGAGCTCGTCGACCACAGCTCCGGCGTCTCCGCGCGCATGCCGATCTCGGCCCTCGAGCTGCTGGTGTCGAACCTCGAGCGACGCGGTTTGATGCACGGCGAGAGCCCGGTCTACCCTCGCCTCTGCGACCTGCACACCCTGCTGCCGGCGATCACCGGCAAGGTCGAGATGGTCTACGAAGGCGAGCAACAGGGCGCCGAAGTGGTCGCCCGCAAACTGATCGGCGACGCGGTGAAGAGCGTCTTCGCGCGCTCGTTCCCCGAGGTGCCGCGCGGCGTCGGCTCGGGCGGTGAAGGTGACGAAGGCCCCTACGCCGACATGGTCGCCTGGTTCGCCGCCGGCGAGTCGGTGACGCTGGCCGACGACCAGCCGGCCGGCGACTACATGGCCAGCCTCGAGCAGGTTCCGGGCCTCATGGAGTTCGCCGCCCAGCATGCCCTCGGCCCGAGCGCGCAGGAAAAAGCGTTCACCGCCGAGCTGATCCTGGAAGGCCTGCACCAGAACCTGAAGCTCGCGCGCGAGGATCTCGACAGCATGATCTCGTACAAGGAGATGGTGAAGTTCCAGCTCCTGCGCCCACGCCGCGCCCGCCGCGACGACGGCCCGGGCATCAACTGACCACCGACCGACCGAGACCATGCGCCATCGCTACCGCTACCTCGATCCTGATCTGATCCGCGCCCTGCTCGAGGGCGCGAATCTGCAGCGGCTGTTCAACCAGCTGCTGCTCGCCTCGGGCGGCGACGTCGAGCAGGTGATCGACTGGCTCGAGCAGCTGAAGGCGCAGGGCTACCTACCCGAGGACTTCGACATCGAGCAGTTCCTCGAAGAGATGCAGCGGCAGGACATGGTCGAGGTCGACGAGGACGGCAACCTGCAGCTGTCCGGCGTCGGCGAGCGGCGGATCCGGCGCAGTGCCTTCGAGGAGATCTTCCAGGGGCTGCACCGCGGCGGCGCCGGCTACCACCCGGTGCGCGACACCGGCGAGGGCGTCGAGCGCCTGCCCGAGACGCGTTCGTGGCGCTTCGGCGACGAGCTGCACAACCTCGACGTCAATCGCTCGCTCCACAACGCGCTGGCGCGCACCGGCGGCTCGCTCCAGCTCCAGGAGCAGGACCTCGAGGTCCACGAGACCGAGCAGCTGACGAATTGCGCCACCATCGTCGCGATCGACATCAGCCATTCGATGGTGCTCTACGGCGAGGACCGCATCACGCCAGCGCGCAAAGTGGCGCTGGCGCTCACGGAGCTGATCCAAAGCAAGTATCCGAAAGACCATCTCGGCGTGCTCACCTTCGGCGACCGCGCCGAGCAGGTGGCGCTCTCCGACTTGCCGTACATCGACGCCGGGCCGTACCACACCAACACCCGTGACGCGCTGCAGATGGCGCGCGGCCTGCTGTCGCGCCAGAAACAGCCGAACAAGCAGATCTTCCTGATCACCGACGGAAAACCTTCGGCGATCACTGAAGGCGGACAGATCTACAAGAACCCGTTCGGCCTCGACCTGCGGATCGTCAACCTGACGCTCGAAGAGGCCGACCAGTGCCGGCGCCAGAAGATCGTGATCACCACGTTCATGATCGCCAGCGACCCGACGCTGCAGCAGTTCGTCGAACAGCTGACCCAGACCAACCGCGGGCGCGCGTACTTCGCCTCGCCCGACAATCTCGGCGAGTTCATCTTGGCGGACTACATCCGCAATCGCCGCAAGAGGGTGCGATGACTCCAATTGCGCAGTTCCCCCTGGCCAAAGCCCTCGCTCGCCTGCTCGTCGGATTACTGATCGCGCTCGCCGCACTCGCGACGGCGGCCCAGGCCGAAGAAGTCCGGCGGCTCGAACAGGGATTCTTCGTCGGCAACGCGACCTGGCTCGAGCTCGACATCACCCTCGGCTCGGTGCGGGTCGAAGGCACGACCGACAGCCGCGAGATCGAGGTCGAGATGATCGTCACCTGCGGCAATCAAGACGTCGACCGCTGCCGACGCAAGGCGCAGCGCCTGCGCCTGGTGACGCGCGCCGACGGCGACACTCTGGCGGTCCGGGTCAAGGGCACACCCCGCGGCAAGCTCTACGGCCTCGACGCCGAGATGGTGGTGCGCGCGCCGCGTAACCTGGCGCTCGAGATCGACCTCGCCGGCGGCGACGTCTTCGTCGAGAAGATGATCTCGCACCTCGAGATCGACTCGGCCGGCGGCGATGTCGACGTCGTGTTCGCGCAGGATCGCGTCAGGAACGTCAATGTCGACGTCGGCGTCGGCAAGGCCGAGCTGTGGCTGCGCGACAGCCGCATCGAAGGGCGCGGCTTCCCGCGCTCGATCGACTGGACCGGCAGCGGCGTCGCCGAGATCGAGATCGACCTGGGTGGTGGCGACGCCCGCGTGCGCCTCGACTGATCCCCTCGGGAACCTCTCGTGGCCGCGGCCGACTCGGACCTGCGGCGCCGCTTCTGGCGCCTCACGGTCCTCAACGTCCTGACCAACGTCACGGTCCCAACCGCGAGCCTCGTCGATACGGCGATTCTCGGCCACCTCGAGGACATCCGCTTTCTCGCCGGCGTGGCGCTCGGCGCCATCGTCTTCGAGATCGTATTCTGGAGCTTCGGCTTCTTGCGCATGGCCACCACCGGCCTGACGGCCCAGGCGGTCGGCCGGCGCGACCAGGTCGAAATGCACCGCATCCTGCAGCGCTCGGCGACGCTGGCGCTGATCGCCGGTTTCGCCCTGCTCGCGCTGCGCGCGCCGATCGGCGACCTCGCCTTCGGCATCCTCTCCGGCGACCCGGGCGCCGAGGACGCCGGCCGTGCCTACTACGACGCGCGCGTGCTCGGCGCACCGGCGGCGCTGCTCAACTTCGTGCTGCTCGGCTGGTTTCTCGGCCGTGAGGAGAGCCGCGTCGCCCTGGCGATGACGGTGGTCGCCAACGCGACCAACATCGCTCTCGACTATCTCTTCATCCTGCGCTTCGACTGGGCCGCATACGGCGCCGGCCTGGCGACCACGGCGGCCGAGCTGGCCATGCTGGCGACCGGTCTCGCCTTCTACCTGCGGCGACGCGAAGGCGTCGGCTGGAGCCTGCGCGCGCTGCGCGAGCGTGGGCCGTGGCGGGCGATGTTCGGCCTGCAGGGGCACATCCTGGTGCGCACGCTCTTCCTGGTCGGCACCTTCGCCGCCTTCACCGACCTGTCGGCGCGGCTCGGCACCGAGACCCTGGCCGCCAACACTCTGCTTCTGCGCATCCTCACCTTCGCCGCCTTCTTCATCGACGGCATTGCCTTCGCCGTCGAGTCGTTGGCCGGGATCTTCGCCGGCGAACGCGCGAGCGCCCGCCTGAAGCGGCTCATCCGCCTGGCGCTCGCCGCCGCGCTGGGTTGCGCAGCCGCCTTCGCCCTCGTCGTCACCGGCGCACCGGGCGCCCTCTTCGGCCTGCTCACTTCGCACGGCGACCTGGTGGCACGCGCCGCCGACCTGCGGTGGTGGCTGGCCGCGACGCTGCTCGTCGGCTCGGCGGCCTACGTCTACGACGGTCTCTTCCTCGGCCTCACCGCCGGCCGGCGCCTGCGCGACGCGATGGTGGTCTCGACCGCACTCGGATTCCTGCCGCTGGCGCTGCTGGCCCTGGCGCGCCGCGACGTCCACCTGCTGTGGGCGGCGCTGCTGCTCTTCATGGTGGCGCGGGTCGTGACTCTCGGCCTCGCCAGCCGACAGCTGCCGGGCCTCGGCGTCGGCGCGTCCGATTCGTCCGAGCAGCGACCCGAGACCGAGTCGTCGCGATAGACTGCGCAGATAGCCTCTTGGCGATACCTGCCCATGGCCACTCATCGAAGCCCCGCACCATCGAGGACGGCGCCGGACCGCGCCCCCGAGGAGGATCGATGCTCGACGCGCTGAAGACCATCGACCCCGACGACCTGGAGCAGCTGCTCGAGCTGCGCCGCGAGCAGGCGACGCTGGCCGAACGCCTGGCCAAGATCGAAGAGCTGCGTCCGGAGGTCTCGGCCCAGGTCTACGAGCGTGTGTCCGGCGACTATCGCGCGCGCGCCGAACGCCTGGCGGAACGCGCCGAGCCACTGGACGCCTCGCTGCGCGCCGCCGCCGAGACCCTCGAGGACGGCCTACGCGGCCTGCGCGAACGCCTCGACGCGGCGGTGCTCGACCTCGAGGAGGCGAGGCTCCGCCATGACCTCGGCGAGTTCGACGACGACGAGCTCGCCGCCCGAACGGCGGGCCTGGAGGAGCGCCTTCAGGCCGATCGCGCCGATCTGGAGGAGGCGGATGCGCTCGACGCCCGCGTGCGTGAGGCGCTCGGCGAGCCGCCGCGCGGCACGGATCCAGCGGACCCGGAGCCAGCGCTGGAGGACGTTCCGTCGGGCGACTCGACGCCGGACGACTCGACACCAGACGACTCGACACCAGACGACTCCACGCCAGACGACACCCCATCGAAGTCCGATGCGTCCGACGACGCGACGACAGACGGCCGCACGTCCGAGGACGAAGTCCCCGGCGAGCCTTTGGACGACGCTTCGTCAGCAGATCCCACGCCGAACGACACCGTCCCTGGCACTGTGACGTCAGACGAACCGCCGGCGCACGACCCGCCGGCCGACGATCCGCCAACCGACCCGCCGACGGGCGACCCGCCGACGGACGATGCTGCGGCGGAGGACGAGCTGCACACCGAGTGGGTCGACGACGACACTGCCGATCCGGTCGACGCGCCCGCCGCGCATCGTTCCACCGATCCGCCGCCGGACCTGCCACCGCCCGCTCTCCCCGAGCCGCCGGCATTGCCTGCTCTGCCCGATCCGCCGGCTTCGTCGGAGGCACCGACCGTGCTCGCGCCGCGGCAGACCGACCCGGGAGCCACCCGCCGTCTCGCGACCGTCGGCGGAGGCCCTCCGCCGGCACACCTCGTGCTGCGCGCCGACGATGGATCGGTCCAGCGCTATCCGCTGCACGCCGCGCCGCTGACCATCGGTCGCACCGCCGACAACGACATCTGCATCGCTGGCCTCACCGTGTCGCGCCGGCATGCGCGCGTCGAGCCCGCCGGGCACGGCTACCGAGTGCTCGACCTCGGCTCCGAAAACGGGCTCTTCGTCAACGGCAAGTCGGTGCGCGAGGCCTCGCTGGCCCACGGCGACGAGATCCACCTGGGCAGCGCCGACAAGGCGCTGGTCTTCGAAGCTACGGCGACCGGCCCTCCGTCGGCTCCCGCGGCGGAATCCAGCGCGCCCCCGGCCACCACAGGAGATTGAGTCGGCGGACGAAGCCGCCGGCCTGCGCGCGCGTGCGGCGGGCCGCCTCGGCGTCGCCGCGCTCGGCGAGCCAGCGCGCCAGCGCGACGCCGAGGCGCAGGCGCTCGTCGGTCGGTTCCGCTTCCATGAGCTGCTCGAAGCGCCCGGCCGCACCGCGCAGCCACGCCTCGGGCAGCCTTTCGCCTCGCGCGCGGGCGAGCTCGACGAGCTGCAGATGCAGACCGTCGATCCGCGCCGAGTCCGGCTGCTCGAGAAGCGCCAGGAGCGCACTCCAGGTCCAGTCGTCGACCCGTCCGAGCAGCGCCAGATTGAGCAAGGCGACGGCATGGGACGACGCCTCGGGCCGAGTCGCTTCCGCCACCTCGCGATAGGCCGCCTCGGCGGCGTCGCCGCGGCCGAGGCGATGGTGCGCGAAGGCGATTTGCAGCCGGCTCTCGATCGAACCCGAACGCTCGACCTCGCGCCCGAGCACCTGCAGCGCCTGCTTCGGCTTGCTCTCGAGCAAGACGGATCCGAGCAGGGCCATGCGCTCCGGCGCCTCCGGATCGAGCGTCAGCAGGTCCTCGGCCTCGGCGATCGCCCGCAACGTCTCGCCGGCTGCGTGGTAGAGACGCGCCAGGTGATCGCGCAGCGGCACGAGCGCCGGTAGCAGATTCCGGCAGCGCTCGAGAAATGCGATGCGCACCTCCAGCGGAGCGGTGTCCTCGAGCGCCGCGGCGAGAGCCATGGCGAGAGCGGGTCGAGTCGCATCGTCGGCCGCCGCGAGCAGCTCGCCGGCGTCCTGCGGCGGGTCGTCACACTGCGCCAGCCAGCGCAGCGCCAGGTAGGCGTCGCCCGCGCCGTCGAGCAGCGCCCGCCGGCAAAAGGCGCCGAGCTCTTCATGATCGCCGCGCTCCTCGAGCAGCTCGGCGCGCAGCCGCACCATCCAGGGATCGTCCGGCGTGCGGGCGAGGGCCGCATCGAGCTCAGCGAGCGCGGCCGACAGCTCGCCGCGGGCGCGCAGCAGCGCAACGCGGACGTCGAGGGTGCGCCGAGGCTCGACCTCGTCGAGGCTGTCGCGGGTGGCCGGCAGGTCGAGCGCCGCAGCGGCGGCCTCGGGGTCGTCGGAAAGCAGAATCAGCGCCCTGAGCACGGTGAGGCTCTCGGACCGCTGCGTGCCACCGCGCGCCTCGAGCTCGGCGAGGGCGGCCGCACGCCCCCGCGTGGCCGCCGTCGCGTGCACCAGCTCGTGCAACGCGTCGGTCGAGTACGGCCACAGGCGACAGCGGCCGGCGAGCAACACCAGCTCGTCGACGCGGTTTCCCTGACCACGCACAATCTCGAGCAGGCTCTCGAGCGCCTCCGCCTGGCCCGGCTCGAGCGCCAGCGCCCGCCGCTGCGCCGTCGCGGCGGCATCGAGCGCGCCCCGCGCGGCGAGCACTACACCGAGGCGATGCCAGGCGTAGGCGAGGCGCTCGTGTTCCTCGGTGAGACGCCGATAGCGACGCTCCGCGGCCATCGCGTCGCCGCAGCTCTCGTGCAACGCGGCCAGCCCGAGCTCGAGCTCGGGGAGCAGCAGTTTCGGCATCGACTCTCGCGCGACCAAGGATTCTGCCCAGCGGAGCACGACGACGGCGACCCGGCGCGGCAGCCGACGAGGTTCGAGCGCGCCGAGCACGGCGGCGAGAGCGGCGAGCGGCGGACCGTCGAGCGTCTCCGGCAGGAGCGCGGAGACGGCATCTTCGGCGGCGGTCGGCTCACCGGCGATCGGGCCTGACACCTCGTCGAGCACCCGCGCGTGGAGACGCAGGGCCAGCAGGTTGGCAGCCTCGTACCAGGGCAGCCGGCCCGCGCGCTCGAGCTCACACAGCCTGTCGAGCGCCACGCCGCCACCGTCCGCGATCTCGCGCCGGGCCTGCTGCCACAGGAGCTCGCGCTCCTCCTCGGTGAAGCCGAGGGGCGGCGCCACGGCTTCGGCGTGCGCATCCGGGTCTTCAGCGATCGATTCGGCGACGGCCGGCTCGTCGTCGTCGAGCTCGAACGGCCACAGCGGCAGCTCGTCGACTCCGACCCAGCGACGGCCTTCTTCGAGCGTCGCATGCGCCAGGTCGTCGCGGTCCTGCACCAGATACCAGGCGGCGAGCTGCCCCCAGGCCACCGGCATGCGCGGCGTCGCCTTTTGGACCTCACGCAGCGCCTCCTCCAGCGCCAGGCCGTCGCCGAGGGCGCTCAGCGTCTGCGCCAGCTCGCGGCGCAGCGCATGGTGCTCGGGGAACTTGCGCAGCAGCTGCCGCAGCTCCTCGGCCTCGTCCGCCGCCGGCCGAGTCGACGGAAAGAGCTGGCGCACCAGGCTGCGGACGTGCACCGACTCGGGCGACAGCTCGAGCGCATGGTCGGCGTGACGGCGCGCCTCGTCGAGGCGTCCGCAGCGCGCGGCCGCCTCGGCGCGGTGGATCCACAGCGTGTCGAGCTGAGGAAAGCGATCGAGGAGCTCGCCGCACAGCACCTCGACCGCGTCCCAGCGCCCGTCGGCGCGAAGGCGCGCCAGCTGCACCAGGCGCTGACCACCGTGGCCGAGAAAGTCTTCCTCCTGCGCGTCGAGCACCTCGTCGAGAAGGTCGGTGCGCTCGAGCGTGAGAATGGCGCGCAGGCGCGACAGCGGATGGCGCTCGCCGTCGGCCGCCACCGCCAACAGCCGACGACTGACGGCAGCCGGCGTGGCGACGATGCCGCGGCCGACCAAGTCGCGCCGCACCGCCGCCGGCGACGCGTCGTCGATGGCGGCGGCAGCGCGCTCCGCGACCTCGATCTCTCCGCGGGCGCAGGCACGCTCGAGCACGATCAACGCCTCGGCCTCGAGCGCCCGCGCGTCGGGAGGAAAGACCACCCGCCGCGCCCAGGCGCCCGACAAGACCACCAGCAGCCCACCACCGGACAGCGCATAGCGCCGGTCGAGCGCGTCGGCCGGCATCAGGCCGGGAGTCCACGCCTCCGGGTCGCGCAGGTAGAGCATGCCGAGGCCTTCGTCTTCGCCACAGATCACCTCGACATGATTCTCGAACAGGCCTTCGATCTGGCCGATCAACGCCACGCCCTGGTCGAGCAGGGCGCGCACGATGTCGAGACGGGCCCGCACCACGCGCACCTCGTAGTAGCGCCCGCGGAGCGTCTCGACCATGCGCCAGATCGGCAGTCCCTCGGTGCCTCCGGCAGCGGCGAAGAGCTCTCGTGGATCGAGGGTCACCTGCTGCGGCGCGACCGCCATGGTGACCGCCGTCGGCAAGCACAGCTGGTGCTCCTGGCGCACCGCCGGCAGCGAGATCAACCGTCGCCGACCACCGCCGCGCTCGCGCAGCGACGCCACCAGCTCGGGACGCGCCGTCTCGAGCTCTTCGAGGACCCGCTCGGTGTCGTCGAACCGCCACGGCAACAGAGGCAGGATGGGGCGCAGGCTCTCGTCCTTGCGCTCGCGACCCCAGCCGGTTTCGTAGCGGACCAGCAGACCGAGAGCACGCTCGTGGTCGCCGAGATGGAAGGCTTGGAGCCCGGCCAGGAGCTCGAGCGTCGCGTCCTGGAGACCCTCCTCGAGCGGCTGGTAGACCACCTGCACCGCCTCGGCCACCTGGCCGCGCGCCAGCAGCGACTCGGCGAAGAAAACGCGCGCGCGCGGCCAACGCGGCGCGCGCTCGACGGCGCGCGCGCCGTACATCGCCGCCTCGTCCCAGCGCCGCAGGCAGACCTCCGCGTAGGCCAGCTCGTAGTCGACGCGGGCATCGTCGGCACCCTCGGCCAGGGCCCGCTCGCGGTGACGCGCGGCGCGCGCGGCGAATCCGATCTGCGCCCACGCCGACGCCAGCAGCGCCTCGAGCAGGGCGCGGTCGTCGTCGGCGTCGCGCAGCAGCTCATCGACCCGCGCCGTCGCCCGCTGCCAGCGTCCGCGCACCATGTCGACACGCGTGCGCTCGATGGCGAGCCGTCGCGCCGCCCCGCCCGAGCCGCCGGCGAAGCGACGTCCTGCGAGCTGCACGACCGCGAAGTAGCGCCGATAAAAGGCACCGGCCCGTTCGAGGTCGGAGCACAGCAGCGCGTCGCCCTCGAGTCGCCAGGGGCCGGCCTCGGCCGCGACGCTGCGGGCGGCGCGCGCGCGGCCGGCGGCGAACAGCTCGGCCGCTTCCGCGTAGGCGTCGGAGACCGGAGGAGCATCCGTCCGCGACTCGAAAAACATGGGCGCAGGCTACCGCGCCACGGGGGCGTTGGTCGAGCGCACGCTGAAACATCCAGGGCGCGAACGGCATCGAAGGCTCGCTTATGGCATGGCTCGACTCTCTCCGCCCGACGCTCGGTCTCTCCGGCTTGGTCGTGGTGCCCCTCCTCGCCTCGGTGCTGACCTGCGCGCCCAGCGACGCCGCGTCGTCGACGACAGGACCGAAGGAAGGATCAACGGCGACCACCGACGGCTGGCCGCAGATTCTCGGACCCCGCCGCGACGGTTCGACGATGGAGACTCTGCCGGAGCGTTTCGCCGACGGAGGGCCGCGTGTGCTCTGGCGACGCGATGTCGGCGAGGGCATGGCCGGCGTCGCGGTCGTCGCCGGCGGCGCCCGCGGACGTGCCGGCGACCACATCGTGCTCTTTCACCGCGTCGACGACGCGGAGCGTCTCGAGCTGCTCGACGCCGCCGACGGCGCGACACGCTGGCGACGCGACGAGCCCGTCCGCTACCGCGGCGGCATCCTGCCCGACAGCGGCCCGCGCGCCGTGCCGCTGGTCGCTCAGCTAGCCGACAGACGCGCGGTGGTCATCGCGCTCGGTGTCGCCGGCGCCCTGCGTGTGCACGCCCTCGGCGACGGCGCTCCGCTGTGGCGGGTCGACCTGGCGGCGGTATTCAAGGCGCCGGAGGGCTACTTCGGCGTCGGCACGACCCCGCTCGTCGCCGCCACGCCCGACGGCCCGGTGCTGATCGTGAACGTCGGCGCCGACGACGCCGGCGTCGGTTGGGGTGATGGTGATGGTGATGCATATATAGTTGATGTATTTGATGGGTAATGTTTCCCCTTTTATTATTACCCATGCAAGCTGGTATCGTATCATTCCACCT
>JBCCVZ010000019.1:0-180202 GCA_039194425.1 Acidobacteriota bacterium
CAGCCCATCCCGGCGTTGAAGTCGCGCCCCGCGTCGGCCACCGGCACCTTGCGCGGCTCGACGTCGCCGAGGCAAAAGGCGTCGTCGACTCGCCAGTCCCAGACTTTGGCGTTGTAGACCAGGGCGAAGCGGTAGGCCAGCGCGCCGTCGCCCTCGAACGCTTGACCGATCGGTAGGGTGACGACCAGGTTGCCGTTGAACAGGTTGACGTGGTCGAGGGCGCCGAAGTCGTAGGCGGTGACCTGGCTGAAGCCGCGCTCGAGATGCGGCAGCTGGTAGCTCGCGGTGGCTACCGTCGGCAGGCCGAGCGCTACCCAGATCACCGCCGCCGCCAAGGTCCTGAGCGCCTTTGCGATCGGCTTGCGGTCCTTGGTCGAGCCCGTCGGCACGGGCTCGACTGAGAAAGTCACCATTCTTCGGCTCGACAGGGGTCAGATCGTGAGAGGAGATCGAGCCGAAGCTACCATGGCGACGCCCGTCAGATCGGGCTGCAAACGCGCCCGGTCTGCTTCTCGAACTCGTTCTTCTCACAGACCGTGCCCACGAAGTAGAACTCGGGGCAGGTCGGACAGCCGGGGATGACGCACGACCATTGATAGGTCGGGCCGCACTGGGGACCGGGGATGGTCACCGCAGCCACGACAGGGGACGCAGTGTTGGGCTGGTGGATGGCGAGACCGCTGACACCGAGTGCGACCACGGTCAGGGCCAGGACAAGAACGAGCCATTGGGGGGCTGGGACGAGTCTTTTCATCGCGAGCTCCTGTTGTCTTGAGCGTTCTGCCTCGTAGGCAGGTTTATTGTCAAGACTAACGGTTAGATCCGTCGGTCCGCAAGGCTCGTTCGCACACAGTAGGTCGACCCGGAGCGAGCGACCCGGGTGGCAGAACCTAGGCGAGGGGACGGCTCAGCTGTCGGAGGGACCTCGCCAGGACACGACCAGCAGGCCGTTGGCGCAGTGGAACGGGGCGCCGTAGCTGCGGGTCAGCGTCTCCTCGAGAGGCGCCTCCCGCCAGCGATTCCAGCGTCCAGCGCGCACCAGGCAATCGATCTGCAGGTCGTGTGGCTCGGAGAGCGCGTGGTCGAGTGCTTGGTTGTAGCCCACCGGCACGGTGAGCAGCAGGTGGCCGCCCGGCGTCACCAGGGTCTTCAGGTGCTCGAGCGCGTCGACCGCCTTCGATGGCTGCCTCGGTGTCTCGTCGCGCCCGACATGCTCGAGCGTCGAGATCGAGACCACCAGGTCGAAGCGCTCGGCCGGGCGATACTCGACGATGTCGACGTTGAGCACTCCGGGAGCGCGTTCGTACTTGTCGACCACGGTGAGCGCTGCGGTCGTCTCGTCGAGGTCGACGAAGCTCGAGAGGACGTTGCCGACCTCGAGGATCCTTGCGCCAGGCCGCTCACGGACGACCGCTCGGACCGCGGCCAGGGCAAGCGGAATCTCGACGGCGCGCTCGTTGTCGAGGATGAAGGGGTGGACGAGATAGCGGTGCCGGCTGTCGGCGAGAGCGAAAGTGCGTGGTCCGAGCAGGCGGCGAGCGAGGTACCAGAGCGCGCGGTGGACGAGGAGCCCGGGGCCTCGCAGCGGACCGACTTCGGCCAGCCGACGACGCAGCGCCCGCAGGCTGCTCGACGATGGCCGCATCAGGCGTTGCGCGAGCTCGAGGTCGGCAGCATGCGGCAGACACGCAGCAGCTCACGGATGCCGTCGTCGAGCGAGCGTTCCGGACGCCAGCCGAGGGCCTCGAGCCGTTCGTTGCTCACGATGTAGTCGCGGCGGTCCGGATCGCGGCCGATCGCGCTCTCGAGAATCGTCAGATCCGGCACATGGCGCTGGATCTGCTCGGCGAGCTGCCGCTTGGTGAGATTCGCGTCCGACAGCCCGACGTTGTAGATGCGGTCGCGCATGCGATCGAACGCGTCGAGCGCGAAGAGGAAGGTCTCCGCAATGTCTCGTACGTGGATGAAGTTGCGGCGGAAGCCACTCTCGAAGAGCACCAGCACGCCGTCGGTGGCCGCCCGCCGGACGAAGTCGTTCACCAGCAGATCGAACCGCATGCGGGGACTGGCACCGAATGCGGTAGCGAGGCGAAAGCTGATCGCGCCGCCGGCGTCCAGCAGCCGCTCTTCGGCTTCGACCTTGGTGCGTCCATAGTGCGACACCGGCGCGAAGGGCGTGTCCTCGGTGCACTCGGCGTCAGGTCGGGCTCCGTAGCCGCTGTTGGTGTTCGGGAAGAGCACCGCCTGCGATGGAGAACGTAGCGAAAGCAGGGTCTCGACGGCTTCGACGTTGAGCTCGTGCGCGCGCCGGGGCTCGCGGTCGCAGGCCGGCGCGCCGACCACGGCGGCGAGCGGGATCAACGCGTCAGCGCGGGCGATCAGCGGTCGCAGCGTGGCGCGCTCGCGCGCGTCGCCGCGCACGAACTCCAGGCCGTCGCGATGCGCCTGGCCGACGAGCGAGCTCTGACCGAAGGCGAGGGTGTCGAGCACGTCGACGCGGTGGCCGGCGTCGAGCAGCACCTCGACGAGGACGGAGCCGACGTAGCCGGCGCCGCCAGTGACCAGGATCCTCATCGCCGACCGCCGTCCGCGTGTCGCGTCGGTGGGTCGACCGTGCGGGCATCGACACGCCGCGAGCGTTCGGTCCACAGGCGCCAACAATGCCGCAGGTACTGGCCGAAGACGCCGAGACTCTGCTTGGATCGACCCGCGAGGCGCGGTCCGAAGACGATCGGCACCTCGACGACCGGCCGCGGCGCCGCCTTGACGACGACCTCGAGCACGATCTTCCAGCCGACCGGATCGAGCTCGAGCTCGTCGAGCAGCGCGCGGCGCACGGCCATCATGCCGGTGGTCGGGTCGGAGAGCGGCGCCAGGCCGCGGGCGAACAGCGCGGCGAAGCGCGACTTCAGGCGCCCCCAGAGCGGCCAGCCGCGGAAGCCGCCGCCGGGTGCCAGGCGGCTGCCGACGGCGATCTCGGCGCGCCCCGAGCGTACGGCCTCGACCAGTGCCGGCACCGCGTCGACCGGGTGACTGCCGTCGGCGTCCATCACCACGCAGACCTCGCCGCGGGCGCGCGAGAAGCCTTCGAGCACCGCGCGCGCCAGGCTACGTTCGCCGTGTCGCTCGACGACGTGCAGCCGGTGTCTCGTGGCGAGATCGTGCGCCGCCGCAGCCGTGCCGTCGGGTGAGGCGTCGTCGACCACGATGACTTCGCTCGCCAACCCCGCGTGCTCGAGCGTGGTGACCAGGCGCGGCACCAACAGCGGCAGGCTCGCCGCCTCACAGTAGGTCGGCAGCACGATGCTGACATCGAACGCGGTCTCAGGCTCGACAGGGTCTCGGCTCGGGTCTCGGACCGGGCCGCATGCCGTCGTCGAAGATTGCCTCTCGGGGGCCGCGGTGGTTTCCGCTGTGGTCTCAGCGGTGGCCTCCGCGGTGGTCTCTGCAGTGGTCTCGGTGGGCGGTTCGGCAGGTTGCACGTCGTGCAGCTTGCATGAAGTGGCGGCCCCTGGCAAGCTCACCGCGATGCGGATGCACGACGGATCGGGGCGGACAGAGCGATCGATGAGGCGCGGCCCGTGATCGTCGCGCGAGCACCCCTTCGGCTCAGCTTTTTCGGCGGCGGTAGCGATTTTCCCGAGGTCTTCGAGCGCCAGCCGGGCGCGGTGCTGTCGACCGCGATCGATCTCTCGGTGCACGTGTCGGTGCGGCGTCCGCCGGCTGGCGCCTTTGAGCGGCCGCTGCGGCTGGTCCACGCCGAGATCGAGGAGCACGACGACGTTGCCGAGATCCGTCATCCCCTGCTGCGGAGCGCTCTCGAGCGACGCGGCGTCGAGCCGCCGCTCGAGATTCACAGCAGCGGCGATCTTCCGGCCGGCCTCGGCCTCGGCTCGTCGTCGAGCTTCTGCGTCGCCCTGCTCACCGCGCTCGACGCCCTCGAGGGGCACCGTCGCTCGCCGCTCGAGCGCGCCTACGAGGCGATCGCCCTCGAGCGCGCGGTGTGTGGCGGTACGGTCGGCGTGCAAGATCAAGTGATCGCGTCGCTCGGCGGCATGCAGCGTTTCGACTTTCACGCCGTCGACGACGTGCGCGCGACCACCGTGGCGCTCGACGCGGCCCGCCGGGAGGCCCTCGAGCGGCACCTCGTGCTCGTGCGAGTCGGTGCCGCACGCTCGGCGCCGCGCGTCGAGCGACGCAAGCTCGAGCGCCTCGCGGCCAATGCTTCTGCTCTGCGCGGCATGGTTGCGCTGGTCGACAGCGCCTTCGATCTGCTCGCCGGCGACGGGCCGCTCGAGCCGCTGGGCGCGCTGCTCGACGCGACCTGGGCGGCCAAGCGGCGCCTGGCGCCCGGCGTCACGACGCCCGAGATCGACGCGCTCTATCGCGCCTGCCGCGCCGCCGGTGCCCTCGGCGGCAAACTGCTCGGCGCCGGCGCGGGCGGCTTCCTGCTGCTCTTCGCGCCGCCCGAGGTGATGCCGGCGGTGCTCGCGGCGACGCGAACGCCAGACGGGCAGCCGCGGGTGACGCTGCGGCCGCGTCTCGCAGCGCCCGGCGCACACCTGCTGACGAACGAGACCGTGTCCGGCGCGAACTCGGCTTCCTCGGCGACCAAGACCTCGAGCGCGTCGCGGCCGTCGAGGGCCGTGGCCGCCGCCAGCACGGGGAGGGGCTGATGGTCGAGATCACGGACTCCACAATCGTTCCCGGGCTCAAGGTCTTGCGGCCGTCGATCTTCGAAGACCACCGCGGCCAGTACGTCGAGACCTTCAACGTCCGCGACTACCGCTTTCTCGACGACGACGGCGCGCCGCTCCAGTGGCTCGAGGACGACATCTCGGTGTCCCATGCCGGGGTCCTGCGCGGCCTGCACGGCGATCGGCGCACGTGGAAGCTCGTGCAGTGCCTGCGCGGCGAGATCCTGCTCGCCGTCGTCGACATGCGGGCGGCCTCGCCGGCCCACCGGCGCTGGCAGAGCCTGCGCCTCGACGATCGTGCGCGTCGCCAGGTCTTGATCCCGGCCGGCTGCGCCAACGGGCACTACGCGTTCGCCGACTGCATCTTCAGCTACAAGCAGACGCAGCTCTACCGCGGCGCCGAGCATCAGTTCACCGTGCGCTGGAACGACCCGTCGCTCGGCATCGAGTGGCCGACCGACGACCCGGTGCTGTCGGTGCGCGACGCCGCGGCGCCCGACCTGCCGCCGTTCGAGCCGACCGGCCGCGGCGCCTGAGGCGACACCCGTGCGCGTCTTGGTCACCGGCGGCTCGGGCTTTCTCGGTCGTCACCTGCTACCGGCTCTGCGCGCCGCCGGCCACGAGGTGGTGGCGCCGACCTCGGCGGACTGTGACCTGCGGCGGCCCGGCGCGCTGACGCCGTTTCGTTCCGAGCGCTTCGATCGGCTCGTCCATCTCGCCGCCTGGACCCGCGCCGGCACCTTCTGTCGCCGGCGTGCTGGCGAGCAGTGGCGGGTGCAGCAGGCGGTCGACGCCGAAATGCTCGCCTTTTGGGCCGATCATCAGCCGTCGGCGACCTTGGTCACGTTCGGCACCAGCGTCGCCTACGCGCCGTCGCTCGAGCTGCACCGCGAAGACGACTATCTAGCCGGCGTGCCGAGCGACCACTACTTCGGCTACGCCATGGCGAAGCGGTCGCTCTACGCCGGCTGTCGGGCGCTCGGCGGGCAGCACGGCCTGCGCTGGCTACATCTCGTGCCGTCGACCCTCTACGGGCCCGACTATCACCTCGACGGCCGGCCGCTGCACTTCGTCTACGACCTGGTGCGCAAGATCCTGCGCGCGAACCGCGGCGGGCCGCCCGTGGTGCTCTGGGGCGACGGTCGCCAGCGTCGTGAGCTGGTCTACATCGACGATGCGGTGGCGTGGATCCTGGCGCTTTGCGATCGTGCCGAGCAGATCGATCCGGTCGAGCAGGCCGGTCCTGGGCTGGTCAATCTCGGCGCCGGGGTCGACTACTCGATTCGCGACATTGCGCGCTCGATCTGCCGTGTGGCCGACCACCCGTTCGAGGAGATTTCCTTCGACGCCGACGCCTTCGTCGGTGCGCGCGCCAAGAGTCTCGACGTTCGCCGGCTCGACGCGCTCTTGCCGACCCGCCGACGCACGCCGCTCGAATCAGGTCTCGAAGCGACCGTCGCCTGGGCGGAGCGTCATCTCGATGCCCTCGAGCCGCGCGAGGAGACGCTTCCGGACTAGCCGCTTTGCGCTCCGGGGCGTGGTGGGCGCCCCGGCTTGAGCCGCCGCGACCGCTCGCGCCGCGCCGGCCGCGAGCCGATGCTGCGCGCGATGCCGGCGAGCGTGGCGACGACGGCGACGAAGCTCGCCGGTCCGTGCAGCAGCCACTCCGGTCGGCCGGTGCGAGCGAACCGCAGCAGCCCCTCGACCGTCGGGCCGACACCCGACGCACAGTAGAGCATCGCCAGCCACCGGCGCGCAGTCGGCAGGTCGGCATCCCACGCGCCGCTCACCTCTTCGCGGCGCAGCAGATAGTGCAGGGCGACGCGCTGCTTCTTGCGAAAGAAGTCGCGCCAGCCGCGGACGTAATCGTGGTGCACCCGCGCCGCGGGGTGCTTCAGCAGCAGGCGGCGGCCACCGCGGATGAGATGCGGAAAGAAGGTCGCCTCGTGGAACGGCCGGCCGTCGTCGTCGGCGAGCAGCTCACGACGCAGCGCGAAGCCGTTCGCGCCGGTGGGGTAGGCGCCGTCGGCCGGCAGCTCGAAGCGCTCGAGCCCGTCGGCTTCCTCACCGATTCGGCGCGGTCGCCGGGCGACAGACCGTGCCCAAGGATCGCTGATTTGCAGCAGCTCCGTGAGGTAGCGGTTGAGCGGCGGGTCACCCGGGGCGGCGGCGTAGTACGACTCGAAGCCGAGCGCTTCGGGATGCGCGGCGAGCGCATCGACGACGCGGCGCAGCCAGCCGCGGTCGAGAATCGTGTTGTCGGCGTCGAGGAAGACGACGATCTCGATCGGCTCCCGCCCGGGCTCGTGGACCTGCTCGAGGGCTCGCTCTTTCGCCGCCTCGGCGAGCAGGCCCGCGGCGTCGACCAGGCGGCAGGCGGCGGCGCGGGCGATGTCGAGGGTGGCGTCGCGCGAACCGCCGTCGGCGATCAGGATCTCGACGCGGTCGGCGGGGTAGTCCTGCTCACGCACCGAGCGCAGGCAGCGACCCAGCCGCTGGCCCTCGTCGAGCGTCGGCACGATGAAAGCGATCCGCGGCGTGCTCGGGTCGGACGGCGCAGTGCTCATCGGCGCGCGTCGAGCAGCCACGGCTCGGCGACCAGGTAGTCGACCGTCGACTCGACGCTGGCGCGGATCGACCGCGTCGGCGCCCAGCCGAGAGCCCGCATGCGCGTGCAGTCCAGCTCGACGCGCGGGCTGTCGCCGACCCAGCCGCGCGCGCCGCCGGCATAGCGACGCTCGGGCTCGACGCCGAGCCGATGGCAGATCCAGTCGAGCGACTCGTCGACGACGCAGCTCGCGTCGTGGCCGAGGTTGTAGACCGCCACCGGATCCGGCTCGTCGCCGAGTGCGCGCAGCATGCCGGCGATGCAGTCGTCGACGTGCAGATACGACTTGCGCTGGCGGCCGTCGCCGAGCACGTCGATCGTGGACGGGTCGGCGCGCAGCTTGCGGACGAAGTCGAAGACGTGGCCGTGGCTGTAGCGTGGTCCGAGGATCGAGACGAAGCGGAAGATCCAGGCGCGCAGGCCGAAGCCGTGGCAGTACGCGCTGATCAGGCCCTCGGCGGCCAGCTTGGAGGCGCCGTAGAGCGAGGTCTGGAGCGGCAGCGGTGCATCTTCCGGCGTCGGAAAGACGCTCGGCTCGCCGTAGATCGCACCCGTCGACGAGAACAGCAGCCGGTCGACGCCGGCGGCGCGCATCGCCTCGAGAAGCACCGAAGTCGCCCGCGTGTTCTGCTCGAGATCGAGGGTCGGCCGGTCGAGGCCGCCGCGCACGTCGGCGTTGGCCGCCAGGTGTGCGACCAGGTCGCAGCCGTCGAGCGCGCGGCGCAGGCGCTCACAGTCGAGCAGATTGCCCTTCACGATGCGGCACCCGGCGTGCCCGGCGTCGGCGAGGAAGCGGCGGAATCCGGTCGAGAAGTCGTCGTAGACCACGACCTCGTGGCCTTGCGCGAGCAGGCGGTCGACGAGATGGCTGCCGATGAAGCCTGCGCCGCCGGTGACCAGCACGCGGCGGCCGGTGCTCGGCCGAGGCGTCGCGGTGGCGGATTTTGGCATCGCCTGGCCCTCGCCGGTCAGGCGGTCGCGGCGACCGCCGCGTCGGTCGCACGCCGCGCGGCCGCGACGTCTCCGCACAGCCAGTCGGCGACGGCGGCGAGATCGGAGAAGGTCCACACCGGGCGCGCCGGGCACAGACCGTCACCGAGCCCCTGGCCGGTCTCGACGCCGAGCCCGGCCAGGCCCGCGTTGACCGCCAGCTGCATGTCGCTCGTGCGGTCGCCGACGACCACGGTACGCCAGGCGGGAACGTCGCTCGCGCGCAGCGCCTCGTCGACCAGTCCGGTCGCCGGCTTGCGGCAGGAGCACGGACCGCGCAGTTCCTCGACGCCCTCGCCGTGGTGGGTCTCTGGATGGTGCGGGCAGACGTGGAGGCCGTCGAGGCGCGCGCCTTCGGCGGCGAGAAGCGCGACGAGGCGGCGGTGGATCTGGTCCATGTCGGCGGCCGTACACAGGCCGCGGGCGATCACTGGCTGATTGGTGACCAGCGCGGTGCGCATGCCGGCGGCGTTCATGCGCGCCACGGCGTGTGCCGCGCCGGGGACCAGGCGGAGCTGCTCGGGCGCGGCCAGCCAGTCGACCTCCTCGACCAGGACACCGTCGCGGTCGAGCAGCACCAGCTCGGCTTTGGGCGCGACGCGGCCGGCCGCGAGATCGCCGCGCACTGCGTCGAGGCGCTCCGGCGTCCCCATGTCGCGCACGTACTCAGAGGTGCGATAGCCGTGGATCTCGGCCCGTCGCTCGACCAAGGGCGGGACCACGTCGCGGAAGAGGTCGCTCGGCCTGTCGGTCGGCACCCGGCGCAGCAGATCGCGATGCAGCACGGCCAGCCCGGCGTTGCCCAGCGCCCCGGGTAAGCCCCCGCCTTGGCCGCGCCGGCGGTCATCGCGTCGGCTCCATCCGACCGCGCGGTCGGAATCGTCGAGGCGCACCAGGTCGCTGTCTTCGGGATGCGTCGAGCGATGGACGAGGAGAGTCGCCAGGCCACCGCGCTGCAGGGCCCACTGCCAGACGCGGCGCCAGTCGAGCGCCGTCACGATGTCGCCGCAGACGAAGATGAAGCGCTCGCGCAGGCGGTCGGCGACGGCGTGGAGCGCCCCGGCGGTGCCGAGCGGACGCTCCTCGATCAGCGTTTCGGTATGCAGACCCGGCGTGCTCAGACGCTCGGCGGCCGCCGCCACCTGCTCGCCGCCGTGGCCGGCGAGCAGCAGCATGTCGGCGCCACCCGCAGCCACGAAGTCGTCGGCGAGGTCGTCGACCAGGCGCTCGAGCAGCGTGCGCCCGGCGAGCGGCGTCAAGATCTTCGGCAGAGCGCCGATCGACGGCGCCAGACGGCTGCCTCGGCCGCCGCAGACGACGACGATCTGGGGTCTGTCGCTCATCGGCGGCTAGCGTACCGCACGCGGGCGATGCGGTCGCTCGGCCAGGCAAAAAAGCGCCCGTGCGCCGGTGCAGAGAAGATCGCGATGTCTGGTGCCTCAGCGGTATGAGACGTTGTATCGTTCCCATCAACCCCGAGTGCCGGAGAACTTCGGTCGATGTCTGCCCCCGGATCCTCCGATCGCCTGCATGCGTTGCGTGGCCTGTCGGCCCGCCTCGTCGAGGTGCGTGAGCTCGATGACCTTCTGTGGATCCTGGCGCGCAGCCTCGGCGTCGACTTCGGGCTGCCCGACTGCGTGATCTACCTGGTCGACGGCGACGAGTTGGTGCAGCGCGCCGCCTTCGGGCCAAAGAACCCGGCCCGGCGCGACATCCGCGACCCGCTCCGCATTCGGCTCGGGACCGGCGTCACCGGCACCGCCGCCGTCGAGCGGCGATCGATCCGGATCGACGACGTGCGCGGCGATCCGCGCTACATCGCCGATGTCTACAGCGGCGTGTCCGAGCTGGCGGTGCCGATCGTTTATGGAGAGCGCATCCTCGGGGTGATCGATTCGGAGGCCGACGAGATCGGCTACTACGGCGACGACGAGCAGACGACGCTCGAGATCGTCGCGCACGTCATCGCCCCGCGCATCGTCAGCGCTCTCGAAGAGGGACGCCGCAAGCGCGCCGAGAGCGATCTGGTGCGCAGCCGGACACGCTTTCTCGAGCTGGCCGACTCGATCGACGGCGTCGTCTGGGAAGCCGATGCCGAGACGCTCCGATTCCTGTACGTCAGTCAGCGCGCCTGCTCGATTCTCGGCCACCCGCTGGCGATGTGGCTCGGGCCTCCCGGACGCTGGCTCGACATGGTCCATCCGGAGGATCGCGAGCGCGCTCGCACCGCGCGCCGCGAGGTGGCAGACGGCGGCGACGGGCGGGCGGTGGAGTACCGCATGCTGTGCGCGAACGGAGAGGTGGTCTGGATGCGCGATGTGCTGTCGACGACCCTGTCGCTCGACGCCGCGGCGCGCCCCGTGCGGCGCCTGTGTGGCGTGATGATCGACGTCACCGAACAGCGGCGGCACCACGAGGAGGTGCTGGCGGCGAGCCGCGCGAAGAGCGAGTTCCTGAGCAACATGAGCCACGAGCTGCGGACGCCGATGAACGCCGTCGTCGGTCTCACGGAGCTGCTCGCGGACGCCGACCTGCCGGAGCGTCAGAGGTCGTATCTCGAGCTGGTCTCGCGCTCCGCCTCGGGTCTGCTGCGGCTCTTCGATGACCTCTTCGACCTGTCGCGCATCGAGGCCGGCCGGGTCGAGATCGAGCGACGTCCCTTCGCTCTTGCCGCGTTGGTCGACGATCTCCTCGCCGTGCTCCAGCCGAGCGCCGCCGAGAAGGGGCTCGAGCTGGCGAGCACGATCGACCCCTCGGTGCCGCGCAGGCTGCTCGGCGATGCGCTGCGCCTGCGCCAGGTGCTTCTCAACCTGGTTGGCAACGGCATCAAGTTCACCGACGCGGGGCGCGTCGACCTCTTCGCGGCGCACGACGGCGAGACGCTAAAGCTCGAGGTGCGCGATACCGGTCCGGGCATCCCGCGAGACCAGGCCGACGCCGTCTTCGAGCGCTTCCATCAGCTCGACAGCTCGGCTGCGCGCAGCCACGGCGGCGTCGGTCTGGGTCTGCCGATCGCACGGCAGCTGGTCGAGCTGATGGGCGGACGGTTGGAATTGCAGCCGACCGCCATGGGTGCATCGTTTGTGCTCCGCCTGCCGTTCGCGGCAGTCGCCTCGCCAGCGCGATCGGCCGAAGTGAGTGAGACGCCCGAGAAGCCAATGGCGGTGCGTGTGTTGGTGGTGGAGGACAACCCGGTGAATCAGATCGTCGCGCGCGCCCAGCTCGAGAGCCTCGGCTGCCGCGTCGTCGTGGTCGACGGCGGCCGGGAGGCACTCGAGCAGCTGCGAGGGGTGCCTCTCTTCGACCTGGTGTTCATGGATTGCCAGATGCCGGTGCTCGACGGCTATCAAACCACCCGGAGGATTCGTCGCCTGTCCGGCGCGGCCGCGCGCGTGCCGGTTGTGGCGATGACCGCGCACGCCATGACCGGCGATCGCGAGAAGTGTCTCGCCGCGGGCATGAACGACTACCTGGCGAAGCCGGTGCAGCTGCAGGATCTGCAGGAGATGTTGGTGCGCTGGACCGACCCGGAGCGCTCTCCGGGCGGCGCTTCGTAGCGCCTCCGGTCACGATCCGACCCATCGACTCTCGACGCGCGCCGCGAGCACCAGCCAGAGCAGGCAGCCAAGGCTGGCCGCGGCGACGGCCCCGACCAGGCGCGCAGGATCGCCGGCGACGAGGTCGCCCGCCAGCAACACAGCGACGTAGAGCGACACCGGCACGGCGAGCGAGATCACGCCGCCCGTGCGTCCACGCGCCCAAAGCCAGGGTAGGGCGACCTCGATCGCCGCCAGCGGCAGCACCGCCCACACCATGCGCGCAAGAAGATCTGCCGCCGCCGGCTCGGTACCCGCGCCGTAGAGCAGCTGCAGCAGCAGGGTAGGCCAGGTGGCGGCGACGAGGGCGAGCAGGGCGCCGACGCCGAGCACGAAGAGCAGCGGTGCGCCAACCAGGCCCCGCCGCGCCGACACCGCCGCGCGGGGCACCATGGCTCCGACCACCGGCAGCGGCAGGAAGATCACCGCGCGCGCCAGGACGGCTGCCTTGCCATAGGCGGCGAGCGCGTCTCCGGCGAGCAGGCGGGGCGCCAGCACGAGGTCGACGTTCATCAGCGTGAAGAGCGCGATCTGTCCGGCGCCGACGCGCAATGCGTAGCGCCAGACGGCCGCGTCGTCCGGCCCGTCGTTGGTCGTAGCCCCCGAGCTTGGAGCGCGCAGGCGATCGCGGACCGGCCAGAGCGAGAGCGCGAGCGTCGCCGTGGCGCCCGCGACGAAGGCGCCGAGCACCGCGGTGACCCCGCCGCTCGCCGCCGCCACCACCACCGCTGCGGTCAGGCGCGTGACCGCGCCGCCGATCGCCGCCGCGGCGATCCAGCCGAAGCGTCGCAGGCCTTGTAGCAGCCCCTGCGCCAGCGGCACGATGAGGCGCAAGGCCGCGATCACGCCGAGCAGCACCAGCGCCGCGAACGGCGCGGTCGCCGACGCGCCGGCGAGGTGCGGACGCAGCAGCCAGGCGACGCCGCACCAGGCGAGCAGCAGCAGTGGCAGAAGGCGCACCATGCGGCCGAGTCCTGAGCGTGCCAGGCTGCTCCAGGCGTCGGTTCGCGCGGCGCGGCCGGCCGTGGCACGCGCCATCGCCAGCTGCAGCGCGTTACCGCCGACGCTGAGCACGTTGAGCAGACCGAGGAGCGAGACGACGAGCGCGTAGTCGACGCCGTCCATCCACCGGCCGAGCACGGCATGGACGAGCAGGAAGAGCAGCCCGGCGAGTCCGTTGGCGACCAGCAGCAGCGCGCCGTCGGCGGCGAAGCGCTTCGCTGATTCATCGGCGGCCGACACGACAGTCGACTCCTCGACAGCGTGGCCGGCATCGTTTGGCGTCGTCATCGCGGCACGAGGTCCGGCATGCTCAACGCATCGTGTTGTCGAAGTCGAAGCGGGTACGGCCACCCACCGCTCCGGCGACGAAGAAGATCGCGAACGCATACAGGCCGGCGACACCGAGCGGCAGCACCAGGGGCAGGCGTGGATCGCGCACATGCCGCCAGGCGGCTCGGTGCCACCAGACCGCGAGCGCCAGCAGGACGGGGAGCGATACCGGCCAGAGCGGTGGAACGAGCGTCGCCAGGCAGACGCCGACAACGACCAGCTGCTGCGCCAGCGCCGGCAGCGCGCCGGGAAGGCGGTCGCGGTACCGAAGGTAGAAGGCGGCCGTCGCTCCCGCCACCTCCGAATTGCGGCAGTACTTGCGCAGCAGGCCGAGCGGCGCATGACGCTTTCCCAGGCCGTGCAGATGTTCGGCCTCGATGTCGAGGTGCGCGATCCGTCCGGCCTCGCGCAGGCGCATCGAGAAGTCGAAGTCGTTGCCGCCGAGCGGTAGACGCTCGATGTCGAAGCCGCCGACGGTGTCGTAGGCACTGCGCCGCACGCCGTTCAGCTTGAGGTCGAAATCGTCCTCGACCCGGTCGCCGAGAAAGCGCGACATGAAGACCTGGCCCCAGAAGTCGTACCGCTCGAAGACCCGGTCCGGCCCGAGGCCGACGAAGCTGGTACCGACCACGTCGGGATCGTCGAACGCATCGTGGATCGTCTGCAGTGCGCGTGGATCGAGCACCCGCACATCGGCCTGCATGAAGACCAGGCGCTCGGCACGCGCCAGCTCGACGCCGAGCGCTTGCGCCACGCCCATGCCGGCGTTGTCGGGATCCTGGACGGCGATCACGGTGGCGACTCGAGAGCTCAGTGGATGCTCGCGGATCACTTCGACGGAGCGATCGGTCGACGCGCCGTCGACCCAGATCACCTCGAACGGGAACGCCGTCTGCTGGTGCGCCAGGCTGTCGAGCGACACCGGCAGCGTCGGCTCTTCGTTGCGCAGCATGAGAATCACCGAAAGGCTCGGCGGCGCGCCGTCGGCCTCGTGCCGGTGGACGACTCTCATCGCAGATCCGTCATCGGAATTGGTCCTCGCGGTGACGTGGACTCGCCGAGCGGATCGTCCGGGCCGGCGCCAAGACCACCAGCACGGCGAGCACGACGAGAATCACACGCAGGCCCAGCGAGAGGACGAACAGTCCCTGGCCCGGAGCGAAGTCGAAGACGACCTGGTGGGTTCCTTCGGGAATCGGCACGGCCTGAAAGAGCAGGTTCGCGCGCAGCAACACCGCCGCCTGGTCACCGACGCGCACGCGCCAGCGCGGATCGAAGCGGGTGGTGCGCAGCAGCAGGCCGGGCCCTTCGACCGTTGCTTCGAGACGGGTCGGCGTGTCGAGGTGAATCGCGACGGGCGCGCGCGCCGGCGCTTCGGTCGGACCCGCGGCCGACGGATGCCGCAAGGTGACCCCGTCGGGCAGGTGCACGAAGGACGCGCGGGCGACGTCGAACGACGGATCGGCGAAGCGCGTCAGCACCTCGGCATCGCCCGCCGCGGTGTCGTCGACAGGGGTCCAGCGGTCGACCACTTCGAGGGACGGACGCGCCGTGGTCAGCTCGAGCAGGCTGATCGGTCGACGCGCCAGTGCCGCCGAGCGAGCGCTCGCGGCGCCGTCCTTGGGTTCGTTGAGGCGTGGATCCCAGGCTGCCGCCGGCCGGGATTCGCGCAGCTCGAAGCCGTCCGCGGCGAGGAGCTCCGCTGTCGCCTCGGGTGTGGCCAGAACATGTCGTACGCCACCGAGCGCCCAGAGGGCCACCGGGCGGTCCTCGAGCACGGCGAAAAGTGCCTGCTCTTCGGCCGGCATGCCGCGCACCGAGATCGGATCGAAGAGCGGAGCGCGGCGCATCGCGAGGTCGGTGAGACGCCAGTTGTTGAGCACCGGATCGCGCGCCGGCAGCAGCTTCAGGCGTCCCTGCGTCTCAAGGTCGTCGAGCGTCTTGCGCAGCGGTGTCGGGGTGTCGACGCGAGAAGCGTCGACGGTCTCGACGTAGGGCACGGCGGCCCACAGCAGCTGACCGCCGATCGCCAGCCCGAGGACGGCGGCGAGCGCCTGCGGCCGGCGTTCTGGGGCCAGCCGCTCGACCAGGCGAGCGCCGAGCGCCAGCACGACGAGCACGACGAGGGTGGAGAGCACCGCGCGCTGCGCCGCACCGGCGGCGAGTGCATGCCGTTCGAGGGGCAGATTGACGACCGACGGCCGCACCAGACCGCCGACGAAGAGTGTGACCAGCGCCGTGAGCAGGCAGAGCGCCTCGACGAAGGGTGCCCAACCGCGGGGACGTCGCCGAACCTCGGAGATTGCCGCGTCGACCGCGAAGGCGAGCGCCAGGCCGACGAACAGGCTCATCGGCCCGAGCCACTTCTCGGGGTTACGGATCGAGTCCATCAGCGGCAGCGCGAAGAAGACGCGGTAGGCGATGAAGAATCGTCCCCAGGCGAGCGCCAGCGCCAGGGCGGCGAGCGCCAGGGCCACCGACGCACGGCGATGTGTGTCCGGGTCGACCTCCGGGCCGGCCGCCGAGTCGATCGACGAGCCGCCGGTGGCTCTGCGCCGACGCCAGAGGTGCAGGCCGAGGCCGAGGATCAGAATCACGGTCGCCGTGCCGACGAAGTAGCCGTTGAGCTTGAGGTGACGCCAGCCGGGCCCGCCGGGACGCCAACCGGGCGTGCGCCCGACCCGGCCCCAGTACGGCTCTTCGTCGGCGCGTGACGAGGCACCGTGCACGTCGGGCACGACGAGCGAGAGCGACTCGCCGATCGGCAAACTCCACTGCGTCGCCCAATCCCAGGCCTCGTCCGCGCTGCGTTCGGCGCCGGCGGTGACCGCGAGCTCGGTGGTCGTCATCTTCACCAACGTGTGACTGGCGGTGAGTGTCGCGACCACGACTAGCAGAGCGAAGCCGGCCATCTCGCGTCGCCAGGCGGACGGGCGCAGCGTCAGCAGCCACCAGGCGGCGACGGCGAGGGCGAAAAAGGCGCCGACATCGGCCGTGTCGCTGACCGCGAGGCCGACGCAGCCGCCGGCCAGCGCGTAGAGCGCCCAGCGCAGCACACCCGAGGTTCGGGTCGCGCGCTCGAGCAGGCCGATCGCGAGCAGTGACCAGCAGAGGGTGAGCGAGCGGCCGAGGAGACCCGAGAGGGGCGCGGTCGCGGTCCAGCCGCAGAGCGCGAAGAAGATGCCGGCGACCGCCGCCGCCGGGCGCGAGCGGCCCATCTGTCGACAGGCCCAGACCCCTGCCGCACCGGCGAAGGCGACCGCCACGAGTGGCGCCCACCGACGGTATCCGAGTGGCCCGAGGAGTGTCTCAAGGAGTCCCCAGACGGTGAGGCCGATTCCCGCCTCGCCGCGGCCGAAGAAGACGTGGTCGTTCCAGATCCGCGTCAGCGATTCGGGGTAGGCGAAGAGCGGCGACAGGACGACCTCGAGGTTGCCGTCGTTGAACGCCAGGACGCGGGTCGGCACGAGCCACAGCGGCAGAAGGACGAGGCTCATCGCCAGCGTACAGCCGGCCGCCACCAGCAGGCACAGCGCCAGGTCGCGCCGCGTGGTCCGCGCCGCGGGAGGATTCGAGCTCGCCGTCGTCATGAGGCGGCTAGGCTACACCGTCGCCTGTGCCTCGTCGGCTCCGCCGGGCGAATGCCGGCGGCGGATTCATCTGTCGTCGTCGCGGATGTCGTGGTCGCGGAGCGAACGAGACCGGCTCTCGAGGCAGGGCAGTGTCGGGGACGAGTCGAGCCACGGCGCGGTCTCGGGGCGGAGCGGCATCAAGGTGTAGGACTCGTCGTCGGGCCGTTCGTCGAGAGACCGTTCGTCGAGAGAGCGTGTATCGGGAGACCGTGTATCGGGAGACAGGGCGTCGGGGGGCACGAGGCGGAAGCCATCGGGGACCGACGCCGCGAGCAACTCGAGCCCGGCCGTGTGCTTTGCCGCGGTGGACGCGCGCGTGAACGTCGGTGCGGCCTCCGGCGCGAGTGTGATCGAGTCGCCGTCGGCGAGGAGCCAGAGATCGATCGCGTCGCCACGACGGCTCGAAGGCTCGCCGCGCGGCGGTTCGAGCACGACGACGAAGGCCGGGCCGAGCACCCGTCCCCGCGCCCGAGGCGTCCCGGGGTCGGTAATCACGAGGGCGGTGTTCTCGTCGATGCCGAGGCCGACCTGGTCGCTGGCGACGGCGGCGACGAGCAGACGGCCGAGGCGACCGCGGGCGAGAAAGTGCTGGTCGACGAGCAAGCCCGGCAGAAGACCCAAGCCGTCACGCAGCCAGACGCCGGGCGGACCTTCCTGGTCCGGATCGTCACACACGACGCCGTGGCGCAGAGCGTCGGCGCTCGAGCCGGCGCCGATCATCGGATCCGACGGCATCGCCGCCCCAGCGCTGGTGCCGGCGACGACGCCGCCGGCGGCGAGGACCGAGCGAATCGCCTCGAGAGCTGGCGTGTCGACGCCGCCGGGGCGGAAGACGTCGACGATGCGGCTCTGGTCGCCGCCGGTGAAGAAGAAGCCGCCGCAGGCCGCGAGCGTGCGCACCACATCCGGATCGGCGGCGCGCGCAGCGTCGTCGCGAGTGACGCGCAGACCGATGGCTGCGTCGGCGCCGCCACGCGCACGGAAATCTTCGAGGTACGAAGCCATCGATGCGTCCGGTTCGCCGCTCGCGGTCGGCAGGACGCAAAGCGGTCGACCGGGCAGCCGCGCGTCGAGAATCGTCTCGTAGACGGCGTCGTTCTCGCGCGCCAGCGCGCCACCCACCAGGACCAGCGTCGGCGTGCGCGGGTCGCTCGCGGAGCTCGAGGGTTGCACTGGCGAGGCGACGAGGCCGACGAGCAGCCATCCGGCAGTCAGGGCGCGGAGCCTCATCGCGTGCCCTCGATCACGTCGTGGTCGTCGGACAGGATGCGATTGATCCGCGACAGCGCCTCGAAGGCGTGGTCCTGGTGGCGGACCGCGATCTCGGTGGTGAGCGCGTTGAGCAACGTCGCCATGGCAGCGAAGGAGTTGGTGAACAGCAGATTGTCGCAGCGCACGCAGAGCATACGGTCCGCGACGCCGGCGGCGGGTGCGGTGACGCGGTCGCACAGCGCGATCGTCGGTATGCCGCGTCGGCTGGTGGTCTCGAGCAGCTCGAGGGTCTGGCGCGAGTAGGGGGGCAGCGAGATCACCAGCAGCAAATCGGTCGGACGCAGCGGCACCAACTGCTCGAGCGGCGACGAGAAGCGGGTCGAGAGTGTGGTCGAGCGCAGCCCGATCTGTGCCAGCAGGTAGGTGAGCAGCTCGGCCAGGTACGACGAGATCCCGAGGCCGAAGGTGTAGACATGGTCGGCTTTGAACAGCGCGGTGGTCACCTTGCGAAACTCGTCGCGATCGAGCTCCTCGAACGTGCGCTGCAGGTTCTGCATCTCTTGGCGCGCGACCGCGGACAGACTTTCGATCTCGTCGCGCTGCGGCGGCAGCGCGGCGCCGCCGGCCCGCGGCACCACCTTTTCGCGCAGCGCATCGAGCAAGTCCATCTTCAGGCCGCTGAAGCCGCTGTAGCCGATGCGCTGCGCGAAGCGCACGACGGTCGCCTCTGATGCGCCGCTCTTGGACGCGAGCTCGGGGATCGACAGGAACGGCACCTCGCGGATCTGGTCGAGCAGGTAGTCGGCGACCAGCTGTTGTTGGGGCGGCAGACCCTCGTAGTGCTCGCGCACCAGCAGGCGGAATTCGGCTTCGCTCGAGATCCTGGTCACGGGGTCCTCTAGAGATGCACGGGTTGAAGGTGGGGTTTCGTCGGATCGAGAGTAGTTGAAAACTTCTCTTCATGTCCAGGCGCGATGGCCGGAAGCGCTCCTGACTTCGAGGATTGGAGTGTTTTCATCCTCTTCGATGATCTTAGGTGTCTCGCCGCTTGACAGGGATCGAGTCTCGAAGCGAAGATAGTGAAACTCAAGATTCACTAGATCGAAAGAGTGAAATCTCGACTTCGGACCACACGCCCGCGGGCGTGACCAGGGAGCCCGACCATGAGACCGACCGTTCTCCTTCTCCTTACGGCGCGCGCGACAGGACTCTGCCTCGCTCTCGCCCTCGGCCTGTCGGTTGCCGCCGTCGCCGGCGCACAGACCGACCAGACGGGCGTGCTGCTCGGCGTCGTCACCGACGCGGACGGGGCGCCGATCGACGGCGCGGTCGTGTTGCTCTCGCGTCCCGACGGTGCCTACGCGCAGAACGCCACGAGCGACACCGACGGTCGGTACCGCGTCGGCTTCCTGACGCCGGGCGACTACACGGTGACGGTGCAGGCCCCCGGCTTCGGCGACTTTCGCGCCGAGGGCGTCGACATCGACGCCGCGTCGCGCCGCACGCTCGACGTCACGCTGCAGAGCGGTGCCGACACCATCGCCGACGAAGTCACGGTGACCGCCGCGCGGCCGCTGATCGAGCGCTCGACCACCGAGCAGTCGACGACTCTCGACGGCGAGATCACCGAGGTCCTGCCGATTGCGCGCACCGCAACCGACCTGGTGAAGCTGACGCCGGGTGGGTCGAACTCTGCGCTGTGGGGTGGCTCGACGTCACAGGCCAACAGCTACAAGTTGGACGGCGTGTCGGTGAGCCAGCCGGGTGAGGGGGGCGACTTTCTGCTGCCCAACGTCGACTGGATCGAAGAGTTCCAGGTGCGCGGCCTGGGCGCCGGCGCCGAGTACGGCAACTTCCAGGGCGGCCTGGTCAACATCGTCACCAAGTCGGGCTCGAACCAGGTCCGCGGCGGGGCGCGCCTCAACCTCGAAGACGCGTCGCTCAACTCGAGCACTCTCGACGCGCGCGAGGCCGGGTTCGAGGACGACAGCCGTTGGGAAGCGAATGTCAATCTCGGCGGGCCCCTGATCACCGACCAGCTCTACTACTTCGTGTCCTATCAGCAGGTGGAGCGCGAGCGTCGAATCGTCGACGACGACGCGTCGCAGGACGGCCGCATCGTCTTCCTCGATCTCCAAGAGGAGCGCACCGAGTCGAAGGCGCTGGCCAAGCTCACCTGGCAGCCCAACGACCGCGGCCTGCTCAAGGCGCTGGTCGGCTGGGACGAGGTCGAGACCGAAAACCGCGGCCTCGACAGCTTCACCGCGCCCGCCGCGGCCGAGACGCAGGACTCGCCGTCGCTCGTCTACAACCTCGCCTACACCGGTGGCGTCGGCGACCAGACGTTTTTCGAGCTCAAGCTCACCGGCTACGACGGCGACGACGATCGCACGCCCAAGAACGGTGACCTGCCGTCGGTGCGCATCCTCGGCGGCGATCGCGAGACCTTCCGCAACGCGGTCTTCACGCGCCTCGACAGCCCGTCGTCGAACGGTCTCTCGGCGAGCGTCGATCGCTTCGTCGAGACCGGCTCGATCAGCCACCAGCTGAAGATCGGCGGCGAGTACACCGAGGGCTCGTGGAACGAGAGGCGGATCCGCAGCGGCGGATTCACCTGGCGCCCCGAAGAGGATCCCGACGTGCCGTTCATCGCCGACGACCCGTCGACCTGGGGCTTCATCTCGAGCGACTGGGGCTCGGGCATCAGTCTCGACGCCGAGACGGTGAACGCCGCGCTCTACGTCCAGGACTACGTCGACCTCGGAGAGCGCGTTCGTCTCTCGGCCGGCCTGCGCTGGAGCCAGTGGCAGGGCAACCTGACGCCGGGCTTCGGCGCGCCTGGTGCCGGCAGCTTCGAGGCGGTCGACGACTCGGCCTTCGACCCGCGGCTCGGCGCCGTGATCGATGTCAACGGCGACGGTTCGTGGGTCGGCAAGGTGCATTGGGGTCGCTACCACCAGAGCCTCTTCGCCTTGATGTTCGACCGCGCCCTCGGCGGCGCGGTGTTCCAGGACGAGGAGTACTGGGACTGGATCGGCCCCGGCCTGCCCGACGTCGACCGCGTGTACACGTTGGCCGAACGCGAGCAGTTCTTCGAGCTCTTCGACATCGTGTCGACCGCGAGCGAGGTCGGTCCGGTGCTCGACTACGACCAGCCGTTCGTCGACCAGCTGGTGGTCTCGCTCGAGCATGCTGTGCGGCCCGATTGGAAGCTCGGCTTGACCTATGTGCGGCGTGAGAACGACGACATCTTGGCCCTCGTCGACCGCAACCGCGAGAGCAACTACACCGAGTTCAACGGCGTCGAAGTGATCGACTTTCGCTCTGGCGATCCGGTGCTCGGCCCCGACGGCGCGCCCCTAGTGCTCGACCGGGTCTTCGTCGGCAACGACGACATCCTGGGCCTGGGCTGGGCGCCCGGCCTGAGCGACGCCGACGTCGCCGCGCTCGCCTACGACGAAGACTTTGTGCTCACCAACGCCGAGGGCGCCTCGCGGACTATGGACCAGGTGCAGCTGGTGCTCGAGGGGCGCACTGAGCGCCTCGACCTGCAGGCGTCGCTGGTGTGGACCGATCTGGTGGGCGACTTCTTCTCGGTCAGCGGCTACGACGATCCCGACGGCCTCGGTGCCGGCTCGTTCGTCGAGCCCAACCTGCGCATCAACGATTTCGGTCGGCTGCGCGGCGTCAACGAGTGGGAAGCCAAGCTGCGGCTCAGCGCCGACCTGCCGTGGAAGCTGCGCGGCGGTCTCTACGCGTTCTACGGCTCGGGCGAGCCGTACACGCCGACCTACTCGATCGACAACCGTAACCACGACTTCGTCGCCGCCGACGGCGAGGTCTTCAACTTCCGGCATTTCTCGAACGTCAATGGCGAAGAGATCTTCCTCGAGACCCGCGGCACGCGCGAGGTCGACAGCTACTCGATCCTCGATCTGCACCTCGATCGCCTGGTCGACCTCGGGCGCACCGACCTGGTGCTCGGCTTCGACGTTTTCAATCTCTTCAACGAGGACGCAGTGCGCGATCTCAAGACGTCGGTAAACGACCAGGAGACCGACGATCCGACGACCCTCTTCGAGGCGCCGCGCCGTCGCCTGACGCCGCGCACTCTGCGTCTCTACGCGTCGCTGCGTTGGTGAGACGTGCGGCAGAGGGCAAGCGGACGGGCGAGGGGCGAGCAGCGACGGGCTAGTAGCGGGCAGGCGGATAGTATAGATTATTAATCTGAACTTCGTCCCCCTCGCCACCGACCCGATCAAGGAACTCGAGTCATGAAGATGCCGAATCTCACCGTGCTGCTCTCCGTTCTCGTCCTCGCCGCGCTGCCGGCGCTCGCCGCCGATCCGGCCATCCCGAATCCCGCCGACGCCGCTCTGCTCGAGGCCGTTCCGTCGGATGCGGCCCCGTCGGCGGACGCCGAGGCTGTCGTCGAGCCGTCCATCGCCGAGCTCGCGAACGAGTTGGTCGACCCGACCGTCGAGATCGTTCACGCCGGCGGTTACAGCTTCCCCTCGTGCACTGTCGTTCACGGCACACCGTGTCAGGCCGGAGCGACCGCCCGCTGCCAGTGGACGCCGTACGAGCCGGAGCTCTGTTGGTGCACTAGCGGCACCTTCCAGTGCGGCAACCTGCCCTGAGCGTTCGCCGCGGTCGTCGGCCGACGTCGAGGGATGTCGGCCGACGTCGTTTCAGCCTCTAACTCATTGAGGCTTCCGGGTTTCGGGCCCTTGTGGTCCGGGCACGGGACTTGCTCCTCTCTGGCCGTGTTGCGCAACGCATGCGCTCGACACGGACCACGACAAGGAGCACGCCATGAGCAATCGTCTTCCCGGCCTCTCGTCCCTCGGCTACGGCTTCAATATCGACGGCCGCTTCAGCGACCAGAGCAAGCTGTTTCAGCTCTTCCAGGTGGAAGAGGGCGAGGCGGCGACCTTCAGCTACACCTATCCCAATGGGCCGACGGTGGAGTACACCTACCCGTCGAACGTCGACGTCACACAGATCAACAACTTCGACGGCTCGTCGCAGATCTTCGCCGGCCGTGAGCAGTTCAGCCAGCACTTCGAGGCCGAGGCGAACATGAACCTCAAAGTCGGTGACCGCCTGGTGGGCTTCACCGGGCAGTTCGGCGCCAGCTATTCGAACACGCAGTCGTCGGACTCCGAGTACTGGTTCGGCCTCTACCAAGACAATGCGTGGCTGTGGGAGGTCGATCTGCCGAGCCCCGGTCCGGCCAATCTGCTGCAGAGCGTCCTCGACGATCCGGTCTACCAGAACGTGCCCGACGAGTGGATCGAGGGCGATCTCGAGAACAACGCGCTCTTCTACCGCTTCTTCGCCAAGTACGGCACCTACTTCATCCGCAGCGTCACCACCGGTGGCCGGCTCTACTACAACGTCATCGTCGAGCGCTCGGCGTACTCCAGCACGAGCGAGATGTCGGCGCAGCTCGACGCCGAGTTCAAGGCCTACTTCGTCAAGACCGGCGCGCAGGCGCAGGCGCAGTGGGAGCAGGTGAGCGATCAGTGGATGGCCAGCCGGCAGGTGCAGATGGAGGTGCTTGGCGGCACGCCCGAGATTCTCCAGGCGCTCACCGCGCCGTCGCGCGGCGAGAACTTCAACTCGGTGTACAAGGGCTGGCTCGACAGCCTGCCGATCCACCCGGCGAACGTGTCGTTCAAGCTGGCGCCGGTGTCGGTGGCCTTCGAGGGGGCGCGCGAGGCGGCGGTGGCGAAGGCGATGACGGTCTACCTGCAGTCGTCGGTGATGGTCGAGTCGCGCTACCAGGACACGACGATTTTCGTCGACGGCAGCTACGCCCAGCCGTCGAACGGCGCGCCGCGCGCGAAGTACAGCGGGTTCCAAGCGGCGGTCGTCGACGAGCACATGAATGTGCAGCTGTCGAAGATCTACCAGGCGCCGTGGGAGGAGATCGCCAGCGAGTACGCGGTGCTCTACAACCAGCTACTCGCCGACCTCGAGCCCTACCAGACCAGCGACTATGTGATCGGCTTCGGCACGTTCGGGCTGCAGTCGCTCTTCTTTCCACCGTTCGAGCTGGTCCAGCTGCTCAAGAGCCTGGGCGCCGGCAGCGGCCTGATGAACTGGGAGGGGTACGCCAACTCGGGTTTCTACGCCAGCGAGCTGACGCAGTGCAACTATGCGCTGGTGGGTGTTCCGGGCAGCGGACAGTTCAGCGGCTTCGAGCGTTTCGCGGTTTCGCACAATGTGAACACGAGCTCGATGACTCCCGGAGGCTTCGATGGCACGTCGTCGTTCCGCACGCCGGCGTCGTCGGTCGCCGTCCTGGCGCGCGTCCACCGCGAGCTCGGCTTCGGCCCTGGCACGACGACGATGGCTCTCGGCCCGCAGAGCGTCTGGTCGTCTGCGGAGCCGTCCGCGGAGACTGCGCCGAAGCCGGCCGCTGAGCTGGTAGGGGCTTGAGGTGCGACCCGGCCGACACCGCGCCGACGAGTGCCCGCGCGTGCTGGTGATCGCCGATGGCGCCGCGCCCACCGGCTTCGCCCGCGTCGCGCGCTCTTTCCTCGAGCGACTCCAGGATCGCTGGCGCCTCGAGCAGCTGCTGGTGCACCATCGCGAGGATCCGGGAGGCCTGCCGTGGCCAACCCACGCCTGCGACCTGGCGGGCGACCCCTTCGGCCACGAGAAGGCGCGCCGGTTGGTGCGCGCCCTACGCCCCGACGCGGTCCTGGTGCTCTACGACGCGGTGCGGTCGGGTCATTTCCTTCGCGTGCTCGCCGCAGATCGCGGAGCGACGGCGGGCCCCGCGCTCATCGTTCACACGCCGCCCGAAGGGCGCTACCGCTCGCCTCGTGCGGTCGCCGCGCTCGCCGACGCCGACCAGGTTGTCAGCGCGACCCCTGCCGGCGTCGGCTGGCTGCGTGATGCCGAGCGGCAGGCTGCAGCGAGCGAGCGGCCGTTCACGCTGCCGCTGCTCGAAGTCGTGCCCTACGGCGTCGATCTGGAGCGCTTTCGTCCGGCGCCGGAGGGGCGGTCGGCCGCCCGTCGGCGACTCCGTGAGTTGGGTGGTCCGGCGCTCGAAGGGCCAGAGGATGCGGTCTGGATCCTCTGCGCCCAACAGAACCGTCGCCGCAAGCGCCTCGACGTCGCCGTGCGCGCGTTCGCCCGCGTCGCCGCGTCGTGCCCGCGCGCTCGGCTCTGCCTGCACACCAACCCGAGCGGTCGGCGGGCCGACGGCACCGGCGACGGCGTCGATCTTCCAGCGCTGGTCGCTGCGTTGGGCGTCGAGGACCGGGTCGTCCTCACCGCCCACGAGCTCACTGGCGGCGAGGTGAGCGAGCACCCTAGGCTCGACGACGAGCACCTGGCCTTGCTCTTCGCGTCGTGCGACCTCGGTCTCAACACCTCGATGGTGGAGGGTTGGGGCCTCGTCGCCTTCGAGCATGCGGCCACCGGCGCGGCACAGATCGTCCCCGGCCACAGCGCCGCGGCGTCGCTGTGGGGCGACGTCGCGGTACAGGTCCCGGCGTTCGAAGCCGAGCCGGTGACCGTCGGCACAACAGTCGAGGAACGCCCCGTCGACGAAGACGTCTTGGTCGACGAACTGCGCGCCCTGGTCGACGACGACGTGCGCCGCACCCGCCTCGGCCGCGCCGCGCGCCGCCGTGCGCTCGATCCTTCGTTGTCGTGGGACGAGGCTGCCGCGGCGCTGAGGGCGCTCGTCGAGCAGGCGATCGCGGAGCGGCGAGGAAGTGAGCGTCCAACTCGGTCGTGGGACCGACCGGGGATTGAAATCCCCGGCTCACGTCGTCGGTCCCTCCGAGACCAAGAGTCCCCTGCTGGTCTTGCTCGAGAACGTTCGGCGTAGTTCGACTCCTTCTCTTCGTCCCGCAGGGACGGACGATGTGAGCCCAGGATTTCAACCCTGGGTGCCGTTGGGCGAGGCGCCACGCTCGCTCCACGACGCCTCGAGTGCCTCGATGTCCGGCAGCCGCCGACCGTACCCGTGTTTCTCGACCAGGCGCCGCGCCTCGTCGAGGGCGGCCCGGTCGTGGAACAGGCGGGCACGATGAAGGTTGATGTCGGCAAGATGAAGCGGCATCGGTCCGCGGAGCGCGATTTCCTCGGCCTCGTCGAGGTCGGTGTGGGCGGCGTCGGTCGCGCCGTGGGCGGTATGCTGCCAGGCGCGGGTAAGCAGCCCGCGAGGAAGGTAGTCGGTTTGTCCTGATCGACGCAGACCGTCGACGGCCCTCTCGATCGCGTCCTCCGCGACGTCGACAGGCGAGCCGCCGAGGAGCGTTCGGTAGAGCCGCACGCGCCCTATCGCCAGGAGATTCAAGCCAATAGACAGAAGGGTTCCTGATCCGCGCAGAACGATACTAAGCGCGGTAGATGCCCGCCGCTCGACGTCTGCTAGCCCCTCGATCACCTCCATTCTCTTGAGTCCTACCCCTGAGCGGGCCATTGCAGCCGCTGCGTGCTCGGCGTCGGCAAGAATCAGGTCGCAGTACTGAAATCCCTGCACCCCGTAGAGCAGTGGATACTGCTGCTGGTTCTCCGCCTGCATCGCCTCGGCCTCGCGAAAGCTCTCCCGCGCCCTATCGCTCTGGCCTGAATGGTGCAGAGCATCCGCAAGCGTGGTGCGCGTGATCATTTTTACATCCCACGCGTCGCTGCGGTCGGCGAACTCTACCGATTGTTCGGCGTCGCGCAACGCGTCGTCGATGGCGCCCAGAGTCAGCTCCAGCTCGCTCAGGTTGTTGGCCATTCTAGCGGCGCTTACCCATATCTCCTGGCGTATCCGCATGTCGAGCCCGGTCCGCAATGGCTCGACGCCTTCCCGCAGCCGGCCCAAGGCGCGCAGACGCGTGGCGGCTTGGTTTAGCAGCCAGGCCTGGACGGGCTCCACAAGCGAGGGCGTGAGGCGCCGCCACGGCTCCTCGAAGAAGCAGGTGACGGCGCCCAAGTCAGCACCGAAGGCGCCGAGCCTCTTGGTGCTGTAGAAGCCGTCGTGATCCATACCTCGGAGGATGCGTTCGTCGTAGACGTCGGTAAGTGTCTCCAGGTGCCTCTCCGCCTGGCACCCGTGCGCCACCGCCTGGTAGAGGGGCTGCAGGCCCTCGAGCGTTTCGGGCCGGTGCTCCGTCGTCGACGTCAAATGCTCGTAGAGCCGGCCATGGGCCGCGCGCCATGCCGCCTCGCTCTCTTGCCGCAGCCGCCTCGCGAAATGCTCGCGCACCAGGGGGTGCGCGTCGAGCGAGCCGTCCGCGCCGCGCACGACGAGACCCGCGTCGTCGAGCCGGCGCACAGCAGTCTTCCACTGCGTCGTGCGCAAGCTGACGAGGGCGTCGGTGAGGCCGTCGATCACCGGCGGCTGGCGCAGAGCCTCGAGGCAGCCGTTGTCGGCCGGGCGGTCGAAGAGCCCCATCAACCGAAGAACGGCGAGCGCCCGAGCACCCTGTGCACCTTCGGCCTCGAACCAGCCCTCATACGCCTCCATCACGCGGAATGCGTGCCCGCCCTGCTCGTCGGCCGCCTCGGCAAAGTCGATGGTGTCGCGTTTGCGCACGTCGCCGTCGTAGGCGTCGCGCAGGTAGCGGCCGAGCAGGTTGAGCGTCAGCGCATGGCCGCGTACCTCGTCGACCAGGGCCTCCAGCTCCCTCTGTGCACCCTCGACCTCGAGCGCCTCGAGCAGAGCAACGCCAGCGTTGGTGCTCAGATGGTCGAGCTGGTGCTCAGGCGCGGTGGTGCCGTAGTAGGTCGCGAGATCCTTCACCGATACCCGCGTGGTGACGACGCAGAGGCCGCCGCCGTCCTCCGAGTCGCTACCTCCACGACTCCGCTGCGCCAGCCCACGCAGCAGAGCGCGCAGCGCCGGGTCCTTCAGCTCGCCCGAGAGCGGGCTCTTCTCGCCATGCTGCAGCGGCTCGAGCCCGTCGAGGACCAGCAGCGTCTTGCGCCGGGCGACCAGCGCGGCAAGCCGCGCGCCCTTCTCGTGCGGCGAGCGGGCGCTGTCGGCCATGGCATCGTCGCCGAAGAATCGCAGCGCGCGGTCGAGGAATCGGTCAGCGGTGGCGGAGGTCTGGTCGCGGGAGCCCTGGCTGTAAAAACTCCAGTCGAAAACGTCGGCGCCGTCGTAACCGCGCAGGGTGAGGTGAGCGGCCCACCAGGCGACGAGGGAGGTCTTACCGACGCCGCCCCAGGCGACCAGGGTGAAGACGCGTGTGGTCGGGTCGGTCCAGGCGTCGTCGAGGAGGGTGAGCTCGTCGTCGCGGCCGATGAGGTGCTCGGGGGCGGTGGGCAGGCGCGAGGGGGCGATGCGCTGGCTTGTGTCATCGAGCCAGTAGAGCGAGCTCATCTGTTCGTGCAGCGCGGGGCGGGTGTAGATCTCGTGCCAGATGTCGGACCACGACCAGACCTGCACTTCGAAGGGGTGACTCCTCGTGAGCTCTGCAGCGCGGTTCTGGAGCTTGATGTCGGTCGGTCCTGTCGTGGCGACGACGAGGCAGTCGAGCTCGCGCTTCGACTCCACGACCTTGCCGACTTCGTCGTCCAGTTCGTCCACCGTCAGCCATTTCTGGATCGATGCGTTGCGCTGCTTGCACTGCACGGCGCGGCGGCCGGTGCTGTCGAGAATGTCGAGGCCATGCTGTTTTTGGCCCGGGCGGCCGACCTTTTGGGCCGCGGGGTCGTTCCACAACAAACGCCAAACGTCGAGGCAAAGCGACTCGAATTCTGCGGGGTTGTTGGGTGGCGAGGGACGCCGGCCGTCAGGGCCGCTCATGGTCCTCTCCCTGGGCTGGTCAACTCGTCAGAACAATCGGAAGACATCGGCAGAATAATGTGTCGAGTCTATCCGATCCGGGTCGCGCGCTTTGCGCTCGACCCGAATGCCAGCAAGATGCCGGCGGTCCCTGGACCGGTCCCGTCAGCTCGGGGGTGTCGGCAGAGCGTTCGGGTCCTCTCGATGGCTCGGAGTCGGACTTCGACGTTCGCAGCGTTGCCTTGTAAAGTGTTGCACTGCAACGGCTTGTGGGCTGGCGCCCACGCTACGGCCGGAGAGCCTCTTTCGCCCTCACTCGGAGTCTCGTCGGTCAGGCGACGGCGAAGAGCTCGGGGGTGATGCGGTTGCCGTCGATCGTGAGCACCGCCAGCGTCAGCGGCAGGGTAAAGCGACGCTTGCCGCAGGCGCCCGGGTTGAGCATCAGACAGCCACCGTGCCAGCTCAGCTCGGGGCGGTGGCTGTGGCCGAAGACGACGAGCTGGGCGTCGCGCGTCCAGGCCGGCGGCACGTCGTCGCGGCGGTGCACCATCTTCCAGCGGATCTGCTCGATCATCCCCTCCGCGACCGGCGGCAACGTCGACAGCGGTGGCTCGATGTCGACATTGCCGCGCACCGTGTCGACCGGCGCGATCTCCGCGAGGCGCTCGAGGATGGCGGGATCCCCGACGTCGCCGGCGTGGAGCAGGTGGTCGCAGCCGGCGAGGCGCTCGAGCACGCTGTCGCGCAGCAGGCCGTGGGTGTCGGAGAGCACGCCGAGTCGCATCATCGTCCGATCATATCGCCGGGCGACCGATCGGGCACGCGCCACAGCGTGTCGGGCGGCGGTGCCTCCAAGGGCTCGAGACAGGGCTCGAAGCCGTCGGTCGAGCGATAGCCGGCGACCAGCAGGTACTCGATCTGCTGGGCGCGCAGCAGGTCGGCCAGGTGGCAGGGGGTGCGCAGTGCATCGATCACGCGGCGCGCCGGTAGCGGGCCGAAGTGGTCGCCGACGGCTTGGCCGTCGCCGAAGTACTGCAGGTTCTCGCGCCCAAGCAGATAGATGCGGCCGGCGTCGGACGCGTCGAGCTGTCGCCAGACCTGGAGTGTCGGGTAGCCGGGGAGGTGGATCGTGCGGTAGCGCTGCTGGGCCCGGTCGTCGAGCGGCGTCGGCCCGAGGCGCCACACTAGCAAGATGCCGTAGAGCAGGCCGGGCAGCAGGAGGCCAAGGGCGATGAGAACGGTCGATCGGTCGACCCGTGTCGGTTGCGGGCGCATGCGCGCCGCGGGCACCAGGCGATCGAAGGCCGCTCCGCCGACGATCGCCAGCCATGGCAGGACGGGGAGGAGAAAGCGCGGATCACGGGGCAGGAAAGGCCAGATCAGGGCGTAGAGCACCAGTGGTAGGCCAAAGACGACCTGAGAGCGCGTCGGCCGTAGGGCCAGTGCGGCGAACGCGCCGACCAAGAGCCAGGGATTGAACGGCGGTGCGCGGCTCGCGCGACGTCCGCCGAGCACCAGCGACGCGACCATGGCGGGTAGGTCGGTGCCTTCCTCGATCGCCTCGTCCGGAGTCTTGAACTGCACCGTGACCGGTGCTTCTTCCTGGCTGTAGATCGACGTTCCGAAGACGCTCTCGAAGAACGGAAAGACCGGGTTGCCGGTGACGATCGTCAACCGCGCGTACCACGGTCCGGCGACGAGTAGAGCGCAGAGGACGAGCCAGGGCAGCGCGCTGCGGCCTCGGCGTCCGAGGAGGAGCAGGGGAGGCACGGCCAGAAAGAACAGACCGAGGTACTTGCAGGCGGCGGCGGCTCCCAGGCAGACGCCGGCGAGGATCGCCCAGTCGCGGCGCGCCGTCGCCTCGTCGTTGGACTGCGGCACGTTCACCCGGAGCAAGCGCCAGACGCCGACCAGGCCGAAGAAGATGAAGGCGGTGAGCGTGATCTCGACCATCAGCTGGCCGCCGAGCCGCATCGCGAGCGGCGAGCCGAGCCACAGTGCCGCCGCGAAGTAGCCGGCTCGGCTGCGCCGCAGCAGGCCGAGCAGACCGGCGGCGACGGCGAGCAGGCCGAGCGTCGAGAGCAGCGAGGTCGCGGTTTCGCCCGCGACGAGGTAGAGCGGCACCGCGAGCAGCTCGAGCAGCTGAGGGAAGATCGGGTAGCGCAGCTGCGGAACAACCACCAGGGACCCAGCGTCGGCGAACGCGCGGACGTAGGGCAGGTGGTAGAGCGTGACGTCGAAGGCGGTCGCGGGGTAGAGCGCGAGCACCGCCGAGCCGGCGCCGCCGAGCGCGATCAGCCACGCCGCCGGTCGACGCGGAGTCTTCACCGAGGATCGGTCGGTCCGGCGTCCGAATGCGATCGGAGCGAGGGCGATCGCGGCGAGACCGATTGCCGCGAGCAGGAGAGGCAGCGGCCGCAGCCAGCCGACCACGCCGAGCCCGAACAGCCCCGTGCCGATCACCGCCAGGCCGACGACCAGGCGCGCGCTCTCGCGCAGGAGTGGATCCTCGCCGCGCAGGGTCAGCAGCTGCCGACCGAGGGCCCAGGCGAGGAGTGCGATGAAAGCCGCCACCGCCAAGGGGGCGACGAAGGACGAAACGATGTGCTCGATCAGCTTTGATGTCCCGTTGGAGAGAGCCCGTGTCTTCTTCGCGAGGTCATTTCGTCGCGAGCGAGGCGCATGGATGCAGCGACACCCAGGTCTCTCGAGACATGCGATGCGGCCAGGGGCGAAAAGCGGCCGCGAGAGGCAGGGAACTCCCCGAACGCGGCACCAGTTCGCGGCGTTGGCGAGATCGATCGTGGCGCGCGGGACCTGGCACCTCGGTTCGGTGTGCATGGTACGATTCGGGCGCCTTCCAGCCGCGTCGCTCCTCGAGCAGCCGCCCGATCCGGCCGCCAAGCTCTCCGAGCCAGCCGCCCGGCGGCCGCCGCATCCAACCTGCACTCTTCGACGAAAGATCGATCGACGTGATCATCGACAAACAGCGTGTCGACGGCCTCATCTTGCTCAAGATCGAGGGCATCATCAAGCTCGGCCAGAGCGCGGAGTTTTTGGCCCAGAGCCTCGAGCGCACGCTCGAGCGCGACGAGGGCGATGTGCTCCTCGATCTCTCGCAGATCAACTACATCGACTCGACCGGTATCGGTGAGCTCGTCGGCTATCTCGGCCGCTTTGCCGAGCGTGAGCGCCGCCTGGTGTTGGTGGCGCCCTCCGAGCGCATCCGCAAGCTGCTGGCGATGGCCCAGATCGACCATCTGTTCCCGACCTACGACGCTCTCGACGAGGCGCTCGAGGCCGAGCGCGACGCCTGAGCGTTCGCGCCGAATCTCGCGGCCCGTCTCTGCGTCCCAATCTCCGCGACCCAATCTCCGCGAACAGCCTCTGCGACACGCTTCGCGATAAGGACCCGCCATGACGTTGACCGATCCGACCACCGCCGCGCCGCCGAGCGAGGCGGTGCAGCAGCTCGCTACCGCTCTGCCCCACCTGATCGACCTCGACCCGGAGGTGCGACTCTCCTTCAGCACCGACTTCGGCAAGGTTGTGCACCGAACCCCGGGCGCGGTCGCCCGCTGTGCCGACGCCGAAGAGGTCGCCGCGGTGGTCCGCTTCTGCCGCGAGCACGGCATCCCGATCGTCTCGCGCGGCCAGGGGCACACCCAGACGGGTCAGTCGACCACCGACGGCGGCGTCATCTTCGATACCGCGTCGATGCAGACGATCCACGAGGTGAACACCGACGAGCTGTGGGCCGACTGCGACGGCGGCGTCGTCTGGCGCGACCTGGTCGCCCACGTGGTGCCGATGGGCTACGTGCCGCCGGTGCTCACCAACAACCTCGGCGTCACCGTCGCCGGCACCACGTCGGTCGCGGGCCTCGGTGTCGCCTCGTACCGCTTCGGTACCCAGGCCGACAGCGCCCTCGAGATCGAGGTCGTCATCGGTACGGGCGAGATCGTCCGCTGCTCGCGCGAGCAGAACCGTGGGCTCTTCGACATGGTGCGCTGCGGCTTCAGCCAGTTCGGCGTCATCACCCGCATCAAGACGAAGATCCGTCCGTGCAAGCAGAAGGTGCGCATGTACCACCTGCTCTACGACGACCTCGGCGATTTCATGCGCGACGCCGAGACGGTGATGGATCCCGAGGACGACCGCTTCCACACCCTGGAGTCGCGCTGCGCGCCGTGCCCGATCTTCATGAAGCGAATCGGCGACGGCCTCAAGCTGCGCGAGGGCGCCCAGCTCTACGCCTATTGGACCTACCCGATGTTCCTCACCGTGGAGTACGAGGAGGGCGAGGAGCCGGACGACGACGCGCTGCTGGCGTCGATGGGGCACTACAAGCACCTGCGCACCGACGAGTACACGCAGCTCGAGTTCTGCAATCGCCTGCTGCCGGTGTTCGAGATCTGGCACAACTCGGGCAACTGGGAGATGGCGCATCCGTGGGTCGAGACCGTGCTGCCTTGGGACAAGGCGCAGGAGTTCATCGAGTTCGCGCTCGACATGCTGCCGCCGCAGAGCCTCGGCCCGGCCGGGCACATTCTGCTCTGGCCGTCGCGCGGTGACACCTCCGACGCGCCGCTGTTCAAGCACCCCGGCGGCGACTTCGTCATGGGCTGGGGGATCTTGCCGGCTGTGCCGTTCAAGTTCCTCGACATGGCTCTCGAGCAGCTCGAAATGGTGTCGCAGCTGTCGATCGGCTACGGCGGCAAGCGCTACCTCTCGGGCTACATCACATTCTCGACGCCCGAGGAGTGGCAGGCGCACTTCGGCGAGGAGACCTTCGCGGCGATGAAGGCGGCGAAGGCCGAGTACGACCCCGCCGGCATCATGAACCCGGGGGTCATCCAGTTCGAATGACCCGCGTCGCGTCGGTCGCCCTGAGTGCCTCACTGCTGCTCTCGAGCGTCGGCTGCGGCGCACCGCCACCAAGCGACGCCGCCGACACCGGGCAGTCCTCGTCGCCGCGCCCGGCCGAGGACGGACAGGAAGCCACGCCGGGTCGCGAGACCGCGCATGGCACTGTGCCGACGATGCCAGTGCCGACGATGCCAGTGCCGACGATGCCGGTCGTCGGCGAGCATCCCGAGCACGCCATGCTCGGAGTCGTGAACGATCTGCGCGCGCGCCAGGGGCTCGAGCCGCTCGAGGTTGCGGCGCCGGTGCGCGCCGCGGCGCGCGACGTCATCGGCCGCGTCTTCACCGAGGCCGACGTCGCGCAGGAAGTCTCGATCGAGGCCGTCGAACGGGCGCTGCAGCGCGACGGCTATGCGCCCAAGCAGCTCGTGCTCGCCTATGCCAGCTTCGAGGGCGAGTTCGGCGAGCTGCTCGACGTGTGGCCGCGGCAGGATCCCCGAACCTTCGACAATTTCCTGCAGGCGTCCCTGCGCGACTTCGCGCTCGCCCGAGGCTCGGCCGGCGGCGTCCCGACCTACCTCGCGGTCGCGGCGGTGTCGATCGATACGCTTCATGCGCCGCAGCTCGACGTGCTGCGCGACATCGGTGCGGTGCGCCGCGAAGTTCTGCGCCGCACCAACGCGGCGCGTGCCGAGCTCGGTCTCGGCGAACTGACCTCCGACGCCGCGCTCGAGCTCGCGGCCCAACAGCATGCCGAGGACATGGCGAGGCGCGACTACTTCGCCCACCAGAGCCCCGAAGGCGATGATGTGCTTGAGCGCGCGACCGGCGCCGGCTATCGCCCGCGCCTGGTCGCCGAGAACCTGGCGAGCGGCCAGATGAGCGCCGCCGAAGCGGTCGACGGCTGGTTGAAGAGTCCTGGCCATCGCCGCAATCTGCTCGATCGGCGGGCGGAGGAGCTCGGCGTCGGCCTGGTGGTCGAGCGCGCGGACGACGGCAGCTGGACGGTGCTCTGGGTGCAGGTCTTCGGCGCGGAACAGTAGTCGCCGAGCGTCGACCACCAATCGCCGGGTCACGCCGATCGGCTACCATGACGGCATGTCTCTCTTCCTCGAGTCAGCCCCCATCGCCCGTCGGCCCCTGCTCGTCCTCTCCGCCCTGTGGCTCACCGCCGCCGCACCGCCCGAAGCGATCGACGGGTCGACGCCCGAGCCACAGAGCCCGAGCGCCGACCGGACGATCCGCGAGGGACCCGAGGAGACTCCAGACGATCCGTACGTCTTCGTGCCGGCGGCCTCGCGCGTCACCAGCCCGGGCCTGCGCGTGGTCCTCGGTCGCCACACGTCGGTGCAGGTCAACGTCGACGATCTGGGCATGAACATCGTTGGCGACGCGGCCAACGAGCCGTCGATCGCCATCGACCCCAACGACCGTCGGCGCATCGCGATCGGCTGGCGGCAGTTCGACACCATCACGAGCAACTTCCGCCAGGCCGGCGTCGGTACCAGCGACGACGGCGGTGCCACCTGGTCGACCGACGTGATCGAGCCCGGCGTCTTCCGCTCGGACCCGGTGCTCGACTGGAACGCCGACGGGACGTTCTTCTACAACAGCCTCAATGGTGGCTTGCGCTGCGAGGTCTTCCGCTCGGGCGATGCCGGCGTCACGTGGGACAGCGGCGTGTCGGCGTTCGGCGGCGACAAGCAGTGGATGGTGATCGACCGCACCGAGGGGGCTGGAGCCGGCCACATCTATGCCGCCTGGTGGCCGGCCGGCGGCTGCTGCTTTCCGAACATGCTCACCCGCTCGCGCGACGCCGGGGCGAGCTACGAGACGCCGGTCGAGGTCGGCGACGGGCTGCGCCGTGGCACGCTTTCGGTGGGCGCCGACGGCGCGGTGTACGCCGCCGGCCACCACCCCGACGATCTGGGACGAATCCAGGTCGGCAAGTCGATCAATGCCGGAACGGACACCGTGCCGGCGACCTTCGACCAGGTGGTCGATGTTCCCCTCGGCGGTCCGATCGTGCGCGCCGCCGGCCCCAACCCCGGTGGTCTCCTGGGCCAGATCGGGGTCTTCGCCGATCCGAGCGATGCCGATCGCGTCTACGTACTCTCGTCGGTCGATCCGCCCGGCACCGACCCGCTCGACATCTACTTCGCGCGCTCGACCGACGGCGGCGTCACCTGGGATCCGCCGGTGCGGATCAACGACGACCCCACCGACAACGGCGCCTGGCAGTGGTTCGGCACGCTCTCCGTGGCGCCGAGCGGCCGCATCGACGCACTGTGGGCCGACAGCCGCGCCGACCCGGACGGCTTCGACTCGGTGATCTACCATGCGTTCTCGGTCGACGCCGGCGTCACCTGGTCGGCCAACGAGCCGTTGACACCGCCCTTCGACCCGCAGCTCGGCTACCCGAACCAGAGCAAGATCGGTGACTACTACGAGTCGATCTCATTCGACGATGCCGTCCACCTCGCCTATGCCGCCACCTTCAACGGCGAGCAGGACGTCTACCACCTGCACTTCACGCCGCTCGATGCACTGTTCCGCGACGGCTTCGAGTCGGGCGATCTGGCGGGCTGGTCGGCGACTTCGCCGTAGGGCGTCGAGGGTCTCGGATCGAGAAGTCCGGTCGATCGACAGAACGCCTATTCGGTTTCGGTCTCGATTGCACATTCTCCGATTGAGCCCCTGACGTCCAGGGGCTCGCACTGCGACGGAGGATCCATGCCGAGACCCCTCAGACAGATCCCGCTTCTCGCGCTGACACTTGTGCTGTGCACGGTGTCGAGCGCACCGTCCCGGGCGACGCCACCAACACCACCGCGACGCACGCGCTGCGGACGGCTCTCGATCGGTGGGCGGCGTTCAAGGGCGTGACGCTCTCCGACTACACCTGGTATCGCTGGCAGCTCGACGTCGATTTCTTGATGGCGCCGCATCACGGCTCATCGACCGAGGGATCGAATTGGGACGGATGGTCTCGCGTCACCAGCCCCGACTACGTCATCTTCAGTGGCGACCCGACGATGGGCCAGATCTCGCTGCGTCATCCGCGAGAGGCCGGCTACGATCCGTATCGCCGGCAGCCTGGCGCGCGCCAAGCGTCTGACTGTGTACGAGGCCGCGCTCGGCCTCTGGGACACGATGGACCTGACGGTTCATGTCTTCGCCGACGGCAGTACCGCGATTTGGTGCCCGCGCCAGAGCATCTGCGGCGGCGAGCTGCACAATTGGGTGCCGATGGACCTCGACTGAGCGAGCCCGTCAGCGCCCGTCGAGCGTCTCGTGCAGCTGCGCGAGACGCTCGACCTGTCCGGCGACCTGCTGGTCGGTGAACGGGTCGTCGTAGTCGCGGGCCGCGAGGTCGGCGTGGATCGCCAGCAGCTCGGCGATCGGCTCGCGCGCCACGTCCGGGGCGCCGAGGTCGACCAGGATCTCGGCGATGAGCAGCAGGGCCTCGCCGAGATCGGCCAGGTAGTAGGGCTGGTCGTCGGCGTCGGCGACGAGGATGCGGCGGCTTGCGAGGGCGGCGCGGGCGTCGTCGATCGCAAGCGCGTACTGGCCGCGAGCGGCGCGCGCTTCGGCGAGGGAGAGCTGAGCCATCGCCAGGCCTTCGAGCCAGCCGGCGTGCGGACTGGCCGTGCGGTCGAGCAGGCTCTGGTGGACCTCGACGGCGCGGCGGTACGCCGAGACGGCGGTGTCGACCTCGTCGGCGAGGGTGGCGAGCATGCCGCGGCGCACCAGCTCCCAGCCGAGGGCATGGGCCCAGCGACCGTTGGTCGGGTCTTCGCGCACCAGAACCTCGTAGAGCGCCAGAGCCTCGGCGTTGGCGGCTCGCGCGTCGTCGAGCCGGCCGACCTCCCGGTAGGCCGCCGTCTTGCCCTGGCCGAGCAGCACGGCGAGGCGGAAACGCCACAGCGACGCCTCGGGCTGGCTGGCGGCGAGAGCGCGGTAGACGTCGACGCCGGCCTCGAGATGCTCGATCGCGCGCTGTGGGTCGTCGATGGAGTAGAGCCAGACGAGACCGAGCTGGTAGTGGGCAGTGCCGACGACGTGCAGAACCTCCGCGTCGGTCGGGTCGTCGCGGCGCAGGCTCGCGGTCATCGACAGGACCTCGCTCAGTCGGTCGATCGCCTGTCGCGGCTCGCCGAGCAGGCGCTCGACGCCGGCGAGGTCGGAGAGCGTCTGTGCCAACGCGAGACGCGCGCCGGTCCTCGCAGTGTCCGGGTCGCGCTCGACGAGATCTCTAACGATCGTCTCGGCTTCGACGAGATGCTCGAGCGCGGTCGGAAGCTCGTCGCGGGCTTCGTGGACGTCGGCGAGGAGACGCAGATCCTCGGCGAGGTCGAGCACCACGGACGGATCGTCGGGCGCGCGGCGTTGGCGGCTCGTGTCGATTCTCCACGCGCGCTCGTAGGCCTCGAGGGCGGCGTCGAGATCGCCGCGCGAAGAGAGCACGCGGCCGATCTGGCGCAGCGCGGAGGCCGGCCGGTCGCCTGCTTCCTGCAGGGTGCTCGCGCCCGACGACTCGAAGTAGTCGAGCGACTCGCGGGATACGGACTCGAGCAGGTCGAGCCGGCCCATCGGCTCCAGCTGAGTGCTCAGGTCGTCGAGCATGAAGCCGACGAGCTCCTCGGCCTGCAGGCGCGCGTTTTCGGCGCGCGCGTAAAGGATGCTCGAACGAATGCTGAAGCCGATCACGGTGAGCGCGAGCAGACAGCCGGCAACGAAGAGGACGGCGTGGCGGCGGATCGCCTTGCGCGCTCGATAGAGCATGCTCGACGGCCGCGCCTCGAGCGGTTCACCGTCGAGCCAGCGGCGCAGGTCGGCGGCGAGCTCGCCCACCGAGTAGCGGTCTTCGGGATCGGGAGCGATGGCGCGCAGGACCACCCAGTCGAGCTCGTCGCGCAGTGTGTGCAGCAGAGCGTTCTCGTCGAGCCCACGGCGCCGCGCGATCTCGTGCCGCTCGTCGGCGGCGCGGGTGAGCAAGCGTCGGCTGGGGCGTGCGGTGTCGAGCAGGGAGTTGAGCTTCGACGGCTCGGAGCCGTGCATCATGAACTGCTTCAACGGGTGCGAGAAGGGGCGGACGCCGACCAGCAGCTCGCACAGCACCACGCCGAGCGAGTAGACGTCGGAGCGGGTGTCGAGACCTTGGCCGCCGGTGGCCAGAGCCTCCGGGCTCATGTAGCTCGGGCTGCCGACGCGGAGACCGCTCTTCGTAGTCGGCGTGTCGCTCACGGTGTCCCAGGGCTCGAGCGCCTTGGCGATGCCGAAGTCGATGATCTTGGCGAGCGGTGCGCCGGCGACTTCGCGCACGAGGATGTTCGACGGCTTCAGGTCACGATGGATCACGGCACGCTCGTGGGCGTGTCGGACGCCGTCGCACACCGTGAGCAGCAGCTCGATCCGCGCCCGCAGATCGAGACCGTTCTCGTCGCAGTAGGTCGTGATCGGCGGCCCCGGGATGTGCTCGAGGACCACGTAGGGCTGGCCGCGCGCGGTGGAGCCGGCGTCGTAGACCTGGGCGATGGTGGGATGACTCATGCGTGCCATCGCCTCGCGCTCGAGCTCGAAGCGACGCAGGGCGACCCCGGGCTCGCCGCGCCAGCTCATCAGTTTGAGCGCGACTTGACGATGCAGCGGTTCGCTCTGCTCGGCCAGGTAGACGGTGCCCATGCCGCCCTGGCCGAGCACTTCCAGCAGGCGATAGCGACCGATGCGCTGGGCCGGCAGCGGGTCGTGCCCGCCCAGCGCCGTCTCCTCTGATGCGAGCCGTGCGGCGAGCTTCGACGCGGCCTCTTCGTCGAACGCCTCAGGCCCCTCGTGGGCGCCGAGCAGCGAGTCGACCTCTTCGTGCAGCACTTCGTCGAGACGACCCCGCCTGTCGCGGCAGGCGGCGTCGAGGTACGCGGCGCGCTCCGCCACCGGCCGCTCGAGCGCTGCGTGGAAGAGCTCTTCGACCTGCTGCCAGCGGGCGGTATCGATCGTCCTCATGCGAGGAGCGGCGAGGTCGGCGGCTGGATGTAGCGTTTAAGCCAGGCCTTGGCCAGGGTCCAGTCGCGCATCACCGTGCCCGGCGAGACGCCGAGGCAGGCGGCGGTCTCGTCGATGCTGAGGCCGGCGAAGAAGCGCAGCTCGACCATCTTCGCCTTGCGCGCGTCGACCTTGGCGAGGTCGTCGAGCGCCTCGTGCACTCGCAACACGTCGCCGACGCTGCGCGCCGCCAGTTCGGGTGCTTCATCGAGCGCCAGGCGCACCGCCTCGCCGCCCCGCTTCTTGCCCTGCGCGCGGCGCGCGTAGTCGACCAGGACTCGGCGCATCATGGTGGCGGCGAGGGCGAAGAAATGGCCGCGGCTCTCCCAGCCCTTCTTTTGGTCGACCAACCGGAGGAAGGCCTCGTGCACCAGGGCCGTGGTCTGCAGCGTGTGCTGGCCTCGTTCGCGCCGCATGCGTCCGCGGGCCAGCCGCCGCAGCTCGTCGTAGACCACCGACGACAGGCGTTCGAGCGCGCGTTCGTCGCCCTCGCCCCAGGCGAGCAGCAGGGGCGTGATCTCGGTTCGCAGCGGCTCGTCGCCCCTTTCGCCCGCCTGCGGGATCGCGTTCCCGTGCTCGCTCACGCTCCTTCGCCTCGTCGGCCGTTGTCTCGATCGACGGCAGAGTACCAGGCGCGCGCGGGGCGGACCGCTCGACTGTGCGTCGGGCGGGCTCGACAAGAAAAAAGATCGACGACGTGTTCGAGGATTTCTCTGGGTTTTGCGCGGGACGGATGAGCACAGACCCCAGTCGAACCCATGGATCTCCGGGAGACGCACAATGAACCGTCGAAAGAACTCACCCATGCCCCTCGCCGTCGTGGTCTTCGTCACCTGCCTGTTGAGCCTCGGCGCGGCGTCGATCGCCGCCGCGCTCGACCTCGAGGCGACCGCCGAGGGCTACCTGGTCCGTTTGGCGCCGGGCGAGAGCGTCACCGACGCCTGGTCCGCGATCGAGAGCGCTCGTTCACAGCACGGCGGCGCCATGGGGCGCGACGTGATCGAGCTCGGCGAAGGCAGTCACCGGCTGCTCGACGCACGCGGCAATCCGCTGCTGCACGACTGGTCGAACCCGTCCGATCCGCCGACGCCGCCGCTGGTGATTCGCGGCGCCGGCGCCGAGCGCACCGTGCTGCACTGTGGCACGACGTCGATCGACTACGCGTGCGCCAGCAGCGGCTACGGCCTGACGATCGAAGACGTCGACCTGCGCATCGACAATCCGCGACGCGGCTACCTGGTCACGGTCTCGAACGCCGACCTGGTGTTGCGCCGCGTCGTGCTGCGCGGCCAGACCCTTCGGCTCGAGCAGCACCAGGGCGCGATCAGCATGCACAACGGTTCGCTGACGATCGAGGACTCTCTCCTGATCGGCAATACCGTAGACGGTGGCGAGGCGCTGGTCAGTCACGGCAGTCACACCCACCATCGGCTGCGTATCGTGCGCTCGATCCTCGCCGACAACCACGGCCCGGCACTGCTCGACCTCTACGGCGACGCAGAGATCGAGCAGTCGACCGTGGTCGACAATCACACCGCGCTGGTTGTCCGCGGCCTCAACAGCGAGCGCGTCGAGGTCCGCAGGTCGATTCTTCACAGCACGCCGAGCGCCTCGGTGGCGTTCGCCGAGTCGGACTCGTTCACCGGCGCGTCGCCGCAGCTCGCGCCCGATGGCTTCGGGCGCCTGGTGCCGCGGCCGGGCAGCCCGGTGGTCGACGGCCTGGCCTGCGACGGCCATCCGACGGACCTGCGCGGCGCGGCCACCGGCGTGCGCGCGGTGTATCTCGGCGACCGCGGCACCGATTGCGACTACGGCGCCATCGAGGCGCGGCACGACTTCTGCCAGGCGACTCGCTCCGGGACCGTCGCCTGCGACGAGGGCTCGATCGACCTCACTGAGGTCGCGGCGCTGGGCTGCCGCCTGGTCGCCGGCCTGCTCGACTGCAGCGGAGGCCGGGAGATCGAGATTGCCGGGCTCGGTTACGGCGAGTCAGTGGCGGCCGGCAGCGCCCAACTGATCCTGCAGGCCGACGGCGACCTGGCGCTTTCCGACGACGGGGTCGCCTGGTGGTCGACCGGCACTGGCGCCGGCGCGTGCATCGGCCACGCCGCCGGCCTCGTCGGCGGCGATTTCGTCGTCACCTCCGACCCGCAGCCGTGCGGCGCCATGACGTGCTGGTCGGCCGGCACCGCCGGCCAGCGGCTGCTGCTGCGCGAGGGATATGTCGGCGACGTCGCCCAACTGCTGGTCGAGAACGCCGATGGCAGTGTCGGCTGGATCACCGACCACACGCCGATCACATCAGGGCGCAGCTTCGCCGTCCACGGTTCGCGCTTTCGGTCCGGGGACCAGCTGACGATCCCGGGCGCCCGCGTGGTGCTCGAGGGCGACGGCGACTTCGTGCTCTACGACACGGTCGACGGTGTCGAAACGGTGGTGTGGTCGCTCGGCACCGGCGGCTCGTGCGCCGGACAAGATGCATCGTTCGGGGCCGATGGCAACCTGGTCGTCGGCGCCGTCGGTGATGCGTGCCTGGGTGCGCTCAATCCACCGGCCGCAGGCGGCGTCGTGCTGCGCCTCCAGCGCGCGGCGAGCGGCGGCGCCGTGCTCGCGCTCTACGACGCCACCGGCGGCGTCGTGTGGAGCGCCCCCGAGCACCCAGGGCCGCGTCGCTGCGCCGACCTTCCCGCCGGCAGCGCCGACGGCGTCTACACCGTGTTCGACCGCGGCGGAGTCGCGCGCGAGGTCCACTGCGATCTGAGCGGCGGCGGCTGGATGCTGGTCGGCAAGGTCTACATCACACACACCGGGACCTCGACTCTGCCCGAGCCATCGACCTGGTGGACCGCCGGCACCGGCCAGGCGACGGCCCTCGTGCCGGGCACCGTCGAGTACGTCACGGGACCGGTCGCCGTCTCCTACGGCGCCTCCTGGCTGGCCGAGCTCGACCTCGAGAACTCCCGATTCGACCTCGTCGCCGAGCATGCCGCGCAGTTCACCGACATCGTCCAGGCGGTGGCCGGACACACCGCGAGCTGGTTCAAGGACCCGGCCACTGTCGCCACCTGGTTCAGCCCGCACGACACGCCGAGCACCGTTTGCTCGGCCTCGGCGCTCGACTGCGGGGTCGTCGGCAGGATCGTCGATACGGGGGACGGCACCTGGCTCGAAGGCATGCGCCTGCCGATGGGCGGCGGCTGGATCCACATGCGGCTCGAGGGCGACCGGTGGTCGTACTTCGACGGGGTGTGCAGCTATACCGGAGATCACCCGGCCTGGCTCGACAGCGCCGCCGGGCACTGGGGCAACGGTCTGGACGTCTGGGTCCGGTGAACGCCGAGCCCGGCCGATCGCGGCCGGGCTCTCGGGCCATCGTCAGTCGGCGGCCTCGATCTTCTCGCGCACGGCCTCGGCATGCTGCTGGTAGAAGGGAAGATTCGGATCGTCGCCGCCGGCGGCCTCGGCCATCGCCAGCGCCTTCTCGTAGTGGCTGAGCGCTTCCTCGAGGTGGCCGGCTGCCTCCAGCGCTTCGCCCAGACTGTCGTAGACGTTCGACGAGCCCGGGTGACGCTCGACGTTGGCCTTGAAGATCTCGAGCGCACGCTCGACTTCACCCGTGCCGAGGGCCTGGTAGCCGGCCTGGTTGACCGTCGCCTCGGGGGTCGGAATCGAGTAGCCGTAGTCGTCCGAGAGCCTCGCGTAGTGTCCGTCGATCGCCTCCAGACCACCGTCGGTGCCGGTCGGTGGCAGCTGCCAGCGCGGGTAGATGAAGCGCGCCGCGGAGTAGACCGTCGGCATCGGGATCGTCGAATGATCCTCACCGTCGAGCACTTCGGCATGCCAGGCGAGATCTTCGGGCGCGTGGTAACGCAAGAGCGTCTGCAGACGTCGGAACTGCGCCACCATGTCGCCGCCCTCGTCGGCGAGCGTGGTGTAGAGCACGCTGTCGAGGTCTGGGCGAGTCTTGAAGAGCTCGGCCGTCTCGTCGACCAGGCGGCCGTGGTCCCACCACAGGCTCGGGCTGATCGAAACCACCGCGTCGAAGAGCTCGGGCTGGTGGACGAACGCGTGCATGGCGAAGAGCCCACCGAAGGAGTGGCCGGCGAAGAGGCGATAGTCCACGGTGCGGTAGGTCGACTCGACGTGCGGAATCAGCTCTTCGGCGAGGAAACGGAGGAAGGTGTCGGCACCGCCGCCGGCGGCGATCGCCTGGTTGCGCCCGTCGTTCTCGTCCTCGAGCGGCTCGCCGGTCCAGGCGGGCGTCAGGTCGCGCGTGCGGTCGGTGTTGACGACGCCGACGACGATCATCTCCGGCACGTGCCCGGTGCGCGCGAGCGCCGAGAGAGTGCCGGTGGTGTGGTGAAAGCGGCCGCTCGGGTCGAGCAGATAGAGCACCGGGTAGCGCGCCGTGGTGGCGTCGTAGCGGGGCGGCAGGCTGATCATCAGCTGCCGCTCTTCGTCGAGAATCTTGGACTGCAGGGTGGTGGTTTCGCCGATCGAGACCGGCGCCGCGAGCACGAGGCCGGGAAGGACGAGGAATAGGCTGAGGCAAAGAACAACGAGACGCGGCATCGGAATCTCCAGAGGTCGAGACGAGGCACGGGTGACAGGTGCGGTCGAGAGGTGGAGCGGGGCGCGAGGCCTCGCAGGCTCTACGGAGAGCGCGTCGCGGTGTTTCGTCGGCGTTGGCTCGTCGGGTCGTGGGCTCGCCGGCTCGCGGGCCCGCTCGAGGTCACAGTGGTAGCCTGCGCGGCCATGACGCCCGAAGAGTACGCTGTTTGGTCTCGCCGCGCCGCCGAGTGGTCGCGGCACTACCTCGAAACGTTGCGCGATCGGCCGGTGCGGGCCCAGGTCGAGCCCGGGGAGATCGCCGCCCTCCTGCCCGAGCGTGCGCCCGAGCAGGCCGAGAGCATGGAGGCGATTTTCGCTGACTTCGAGCGCATCGTGCCCGTTGGCATGACGCATTGGCAGCATCCGCGCTTCTTCGCCTACTTTCCAGCCAACGCGTCGCCGGTGTCGATGCTTGCCGAGCAGCTGGCGAACACCATGGCGGCGCAGTGCATGCTGTGGCAGACCTCGCCAGCGGCGACCGAGATCGAAGGCGTGATGATCGGCTGGTTACGCGACGCGCTCGGGCTGGCGCCCCATTTCACCGGCACGATCCACGACACTGCCACCACCGCCACGTTGTGCGCCGTGCTCACCATGCGCGAGCGCGCGCTCGGCTGGCGCGGAGTCGAGCAGGGCCTTTTCGGGGGCGCGCCGCTGCGCGTCTACGCCTCGGCCGAGGGTCACTCCTCGATCGACAAGGCGTGTCGCCTCGCCGGCATCGGCCAGCAGAATCTGGTCAAGGTGGCGACCGACGCCGAGCACGCGATGGACCCGGCGGCGCTGCGTGCGGCAATCGCGCGGGATCGCGAGGACGGCATGGTTCCGGCGGGCGTCATCGTCTGTGTCGGCGGTACCGGCACCGGCGCCATTGACCGGGTCGCCGAAACCCTCGAGGTGGCGCGCGAAGAAGACCTCTACAGCCACATCGACGCCGCCTGGGCAGGCTCGGCCATGATCTGCCCGGAGCTGCGGGAGCACTGGGACGGCGTCGACCAGGCCGACAGCATCGTCTTCAACCCGCACAAGTGGCTGGGCGCCCAATTCGACTGCTCGGTGCAGTTTCTGGCCGACCCGGCGCCGCAAGTCAACACACTCGGGTTGCGCCCCGACTACCTGCAGACCCTCGAGCACGAAACGGTCACCAACTACAACGAGTGGACGATTCCGCTCGGCCGTCGGTTTCGCGCGCTCAAGCTGTGGTTCGTGCTGCGCGCCTACGGTCTCGAAGGGCTCCGCACGCGCATTCGCAATCATGTCCGCTGGGTGGCGGAGCTCGAGGACCAGTTCCGCGCGCATCCCGACTTCACGATCACGACGCCGCGCCGCTTCGCGCTGTTCACGCTCCAGTGCACGCCAGGCGGCGCGGACGCCGTGGACGATGCCGCCGCCGACGCCGCCACCGCCGAGCTGCTCGAGCGCGCCAATGCCGACGGCCGTGTCTACCTGACCCAGACCCGTCACGACGGTCGCTTCGTGATTCGCGTCACCGCCGGGCAGTTCGACTGCACGCACGACGACGTGCAGATGATCTACCGCGTCCTCACAGAGCTCGCCGCCCGCCTCGGCTGAACTACATCCGAGACCCGGACCGGGAACCGTTGGCGCCGCGCGCTGGTCGAAGGGAGAAACCCACGACCGCGACCCGCGCGAAGGAGGCGACGATGAACGGAGACTCGATGACGATGATGCAGCTGATGCACGAGGGGGGCTGGGTGATGTGGGGCCTCTTGGGGTTCTCGATCGCCGCTGTCGCCACCGCGCTCGAGCGCGCTCTGGTGCTGCACCGCGCCCGCCTCGAGGTCGAGCCGTTCCTGCGCGCATTGCGCAAGACGCTGATGGAGAAGGGGCCGAAGGCGGCGCTCGCACTGTGCCACGACCACCGCGGTCCGGCCGCCCGACTCGCCGAGGCCGCCCTGCGCGTCTTCGAGCGTGCTCCGGCGCAGCTCGAGAAAGTGATGGAGCGTCACGCACGGCGCGAGGAGCGCATGCTCTACCGCCGTCTCGGCATCCTCGCCAGCATCGCCACCACCGCGCCGCTGCTCGGCTTCCTGGGCACCGTCACCGGAATGATGGCGTCCTTCGAGGTTCTCGGCAATCTCGGCATCACCGACCCGGGAGCTGTCGCCACCGGCATCAAGGAAGCCCTCACCACCACCGCCGGCGGCTTGGTCGTCGCCGTGCCGACTCAGCTCGTCTACAACGCGTTGCGCTCCCGCGCCGAGCGCATCACCGACGACCTGGAGACGGTTGGAAACGTCCTGCTCGAGCTTCGCGAAGAGCTCGGCTGAGAGGGAGGTTCTGGTCTCGGGCAACGGTGGATCACGCCGCCAGCCGGCGAAAAGTCGAGTGAGAGTGTATTATCAGCGCGATTCATGTTGCGCGGAAGCAAAATCTCCGCCAGAGACTTGAACTCTCGGTTCGTATCCTTGTACGCTGTCCGCGTCTCGTCGACTTACCCTTTCGATTTCGTCGTGCATGCCGCCCGGGACCGCTAGCCCGACCGGCGGACACCGAGTGAGGAGAATCAGAATGAAGAGTATCGCGTGCAAGATGTTCACTGTCTTGGCGATCGGCCTGGTGCTGGCCGCTTCGCCGGTTCTGGCCAACCAGGCCGAGGAGCAGGGCCCCGGGATCGGTGAGCCGCAGCCGGTTCTGCCGCAGTCGGTCGGGATCGCTGGCGTGATGGACGACCTGTTCGCCGGCACCGGCGCCTTCGGCGGCGGCTTCGCAAATCCGGCGTTCACTATCGACGTCGAAACCGACACTTCGACCCAGGTCTTTACCGGCCTGCCGGTGTGGGGCGCTGCCTACGAGGCCGCCGGGGATCGGGTGCTCTTCACCAGCAGCGGCGTTGACCCGGTCGATGGCGCCGACCTCTACGAGTACTCGGTGAGCGGTGGCGGCGCGCCGACCCTACTCGGTTCGATCACCCTCGGCGGCACCTCGCTACGCATCGACGGCTTGGCCATCTCGGGTGGCGTGCTCTACGGCGTGCAGCAGTTCGACAGCGGTACCTCGGTGGCCGGTCTCTTCTCGATCGACCCGACGACCCGCGAAGCGACCTTCCTGGTCGGAGTGACCAGCGGTGCGATCAGCGGGATCGGTGCCGACGCCGACACCGGCATCATCTACGGCGCCGACGACACCGCCGGCCAGATCGTGACCATCGATCCGGTCGGCGGCTCGACGAACTTCGCGCCGTACCCCGCCGCCGAAACCGATCTCGACGGCCTCGCGGCCGGCGGTGGCAAGATCTACCTGGTGCCTGACGACAACACGCCGGGCGAGATCTTCCCATTCGACATCGCGTCGATGACTTACGATCCGTCGCTGACGGCGCCGTGGGGCGCCACGGCCGACACGTTCTCGGGCGCCGCCTTCCTCGGCGCTCCGGAGCCGGAAGTGCCGGTGATCGAGATCCCGACTCTCTCGGCTCTCGGCATGCTCGGGCTGGTGCTGCTGCTCGGCCTGAGCGCCGCCTTCTTGCTGCGCCGCCGAGCCTGAGTCGATCGCGGTCGACAGTCGACCCTCCGTCGGCACCCTGGGGAGACTCAGGGTGCCGTTTCGCGTGATGGAGAACCCGGAGGCAGTGGCCACGAGAGCCTCGTCTCCGCCGGTCGGGTCGCCTTCGACAGCGGCAAGAGCGGCCGGCCGATCTCGGCGTCGACCACGAGGCGAGCGCTCAAGCGGCCGGCATCCGCGGCGACCTCGACCAGGGCGCACACGGCTTTGCTGCCGGCTCGAAGACCTTTGCGTCGCTCGAAGATCCACGAGACTTGGTGCTCTCCGAGTCCGAAGCTGCGGACGGTCGGTTCGAGGCCGTGCGCTCGGCAGTTCCGAGCCAACGGCTCCGAGGCGTCGAGCCCGCCGGGCCGCGAGGCGTACGGCTCCTCGTCGAGCCTCGCGGGAATCAGATCGACCACGCGAATCGTCGGCTCGAAGACGACCGCGAGGCGCAGTCGCTGATAGACGCCGTCGCGCGCCGGGTGGAGCGTGAAGGGCAGTGAAACGGCGACTCGTCGCGGTGCGTCGGGTCCGCCGCGCGTCGGCAAGGGTCTCAGGGCCCAGTGGCCGAGCGAGACGGTGCCCTCGAGCTTCTCGACGAGCTCCGAGCCGCCTTGCTCGGTCTCGAGGCTGACGAGGTCGAGCATCGCCAGCGGTGCGGATTGGGCCGATGCGGTGCCGGCGGGCGCGTTGCCGGCCGGGCCGGTCGCCAGGCCGGTGAGTAGCGCCGCGAACAGGCAAGCTGGCAGGCCACGCCGTGTCATCGGGGCGTTCCACCGATCAGCGTCATGCCGGCCCACAGGCCCGGTTGCTCAGGTCGCCTGCGCGCCTGCTCGGCCTGCGCCAGTTGAAGAGCGCGCGCCGGAGCCAAGCCCTCGCCGAGCCAGAGCTGGTGGAAGCGGTCGAGTAGGTCGGTCGTCTCTTCGACCGGCAGGTCCCACAGACTGACCATCAGAGCTCTGGCCCCGGAGACCAGGAACGCGCGTCCGAGACTGAAGACACCGTCGCTCGACACCTCGCCGGCGCCCGTCTGGCAGGCGGCGAGCACGACCAGCTGCGCGTCGAGCCCGAGCTGCGTCACACCGTCTGTTGTGAGCAGGCCGTCGCTGTCGTCGGTCGGCGCCAACACTAGAACCGAGGCATCGCCCCGCTGCGGGTCGCGGGCCAAGGCGTGGCTTCCCAGCAGCACGACGTCGGCGCCGCCGGTTCCTGCCTCGAGCGCCTCGAGCGTCGCGGCGGGGCCGATCAGGATTCGCGACCTGGGAGCGTAGAGCGACGTCATCTGCGGGCCTAGCGCGGCGAGCTCGGGCAGCGGTGGAAAGCGCGGGTCGGCGCTCGGCGGATCGAGGAGCGCGAGCAGGCGGGGCGGCCACGGACGCTCGCGCTCGTCCGTCGTGCGCTCGAGCAGGGCGAGAGACGGGCTCGAATCGAGCGGCCACCGCTCGATCAGAAAGCGACCGTCAGCGTCGCGCAACGCGCCGAACGGGAGCTGAAAGAGCGCGTCGTGCGGGACGATGGTCAGCGGCTGGCCAGGCGCCGGCAGGCGGTGCGCGGGGATCGGCTCGATCAGACTCGCGTGGAGGCGTCGCAACAGCCGGTGCAGGTGCGGCACGACGGCTCGGTCGAAGCGATGCGCCTCGAGCAGCGGCCGCAACTCGCCGACGAGGGAGCGCAGCTCGTCGCGGCCGATCGGCACGATGACGAGGTCCACCGTGCCGGACGGCTGGATCAGCCACAGCAAGAGCCTCGTCTCCAGCGCGAAGTACTTCAGCACAGCAGCGCCGCGGTCGACGACCAGGCGTCGAAGGTCGCCGACGTGCGGTGGCCGGGCGGTGCCCGCCGGCAGTCCGAAGGTCCGATCGCCCGCCGCCGTCAGCTGGTCGGCCAGTACGCGCGCCCGAGCGGCTTCGGCCACTTCGAGGGTCTCGAGCGCGAGCACCGACGGCTCGTCCTCCGTCGCGAGCAGGAAGTCGAGGTAGCGCTCATAGAAGGCTTGGCCGGTGTCGAGGATCGCGATTCGGCCTTCGAGATCCTCGCTCGTCGAGCCACCGCGCCACTGGTCGAGCAGCTCCTGCAGGCCGGCGTGCGCTTCGAGGCCATGGGGAAGCGCGAGAGGAAGCGGCTGACCGCCGACGCGGAGAGAATGCAGGATTTCCTCGGCTTCGACCCAGGCGACCAGCGCGGGGAGCACGCGGCGCGTGTCGCCACGGCGAAAGTAGCCGAGCGCCAAGCCTCGCAGAATGACTTGGCGATGGGCCAACGCGACAGCCAGTCTACTTTGCCTCGCCGAGCTCAGGGCATCGAGGTCGAGCCTTTCGAGACCGAGTAGCTCGACCGGTTCGGATGGATGGGATGCCTTGTGTTGGCGGTGCAAGGCCTGTTCGAGCGCGGCGAGTCCATCGTCCAAGGTCTCGTCGCGCAGCAGCAGGTGTAGCGCGTTGCCGATCGTGACGAGATCGAGGGGTTGGATGAGATGAGGGCCGCCGAGCTCCGGCGCGGCCTTGCTCGCTCGGACCTCGGGCGGTGGCTCTGCGGCACCATCGCCTTCAGTGGCCGGAGCCGGCGTCGCGACGCGGCGCCCCTCGAGCTCGGCGCGATAGCTGCGCCGGCTTCGGTCGAAATCGGCGAGGCCGGTGAGCTCGATCGTGCCGCGGATCTGCTCGGCGTCGAGCTCGAAGGTCGCATGGCCGTCGGTGGCGACCGCGAAGCCTGTGAGGCCTGGTGGCGGCGCGACGCCGGCGACCGGCGGCGGAGCTTGAAGAACCCACGTTGGGAAGAGCGCCGTCGGCTGGCCGTCGAGCAGCTGCGCGTCCAGTCGACGGCCGTCGAGGCGGAGGCTGGTGGTGCGTAGGCCGAAACCGAAGCGATCGGGGATCCAAGACGACCACGTCAGGTCGCCCGGCCGATCGAGCGTTTCGGTGCTCAGCTCGAGGCGCAGGTCGCTTTCATCTCCGGGCAGCGGTGCGAGGAGCTTCAGGGTGCCGTGCCGAGGGGCCGACGCGACCCCGTCGACGAGCGGCCGCACCTCGATGGTGTAGGTCGCCGGTGGGGCGACGGTCTCCGAAGCGGCGGCGTCGCACGGCTGGTTGATCATCCACAGGGCGAGGACACAGCAGCTTGCGAAGTGGCGAACGCTGCAACACAGCGGCCGTCGCTCACGACAATGCTCTTGTCGCAATCGGGGGAGTGAAGGAAGGATCATGTCCTTTCGGTCTCCAAAGTGGAGGAAGTTGTTGGACGATGGGTCGAGGCTCCTGGAAGTTCAGCCGGCCGCGCAGACTCTGACGCTGGTTATCGAGCGGAGGAGCGACGACATGTTCCTCTTCCGCCTCGACGCCAACGACCGAGACCGCGGGCCGAGCCACGAGACGTACGGCCCGGTGCGCTGGCTGAGTGATGTCCAAGAATTCGCCGACGAGACCTGCCGTGCGCTCGCCTCCTGGGTCGCGGCGGCGCCGTCGCCCCGTGCCGCGGCGGTCGCCGAGCGCCAGATCGAGAGTCGCGGCCTGGAGCTGGCGCGGCGGGCCGTGCCCGAGGCGCTGCGGCGCCGTCTCGCCGCGCTCTCCGCGCCCGATCGGCGCCTGCAGATCGTGTCGACCGAGCCTTGGCTGCCGTGGCAGCTGTGTCGGCTCGAGCGGGTCGAGGCGGCCGGCGGCGGCGGTCTCTTCCTGTGTGAGGCTTTCGTCCTGACGCACTTTCCGCCCGGCCTGCGCCAGCCGACGCGCTTCCCGCTCGAGCGTCTCGCGATCGTGGCGGCGGCCGATACCTTGCCAGCGGCGCATGCCGAGCTCGAGCGACTGGAGGCACTCGTCGCGACCTCGGACCGACGAATCGACCGCGTCGAGCCGCGTCTCCCCGAGGTGCTCGAGGCGCTCGACTCTGGTGGCTACGACGCTTGGCACTTCGTCGGCCACGCCCTCTTCGATCCACGCCATCCGGACGGCTCGATGCTGCACCTCGACGACGGGCGCGGCCTCACTCCGCGCGATCTGCTCGCGTGCCCCGGCTTTGGCCTGCGCCGGCCGCTGGTCGTGTGGAACGGTTGTGCGACGGCGCGCACGGGTCAGGCGCTCACGGGCCTCGGCGGCTGGCCGCAGGCGGTGCTGGAGGCAGGCGCCGGCGCGTTCCTCGGTACCTCGTGGGCCGTGGCCGACGAGCTCGCGGGACGCCTGAGCGCGGTCCTCTACGAGCAGCTGCTCGGCGGGGCGACGCTCGCCGAGGCGACCCAGGCCGGCCGCGACGAGATCCGCGTCCCCGGCGACCCGTCCTGGGTGGCTTACTGTCTTTACGCCAATCCCGACGCTCGGGTCGGCACGCCGAGTCGACCGCCGGTCGGGGCCGGGGAACGAGACCGTCCAACCGCGGAGCTCGGCGTCCGGCGTCGGCTCGCTCGTCTCCCGAGCCCGTCCGCGCGGCGCGGCGACCTGTTGAGATTGGGGGCCGCGTCGCTCGGAGTGGGAGCCCTCGGCGCAACTCTCGGCCGCACCGCGGTCGATCGGACGCGTGGACAGCTCGAGATCGACGGAGGGCTCGGTGCGGGCTTCGTCGCCCTGCTGGTGGTGCTGCTCGCACTCGCGGTTGTCGAGCTCTGGCGTGGAGGCCGATGGCTGCGGCGCTTCGATCGACTCCTGTGGTGCGTCGGCCTGGCGCTCGCGGCGTGCCTTGCCGTCTGGAATCTCGTCAGTTGACCCTCTGCGCTCGACCTCGGTGCACAGGAGGCGGAGTGATCGGCTAGACTGCGACGAGATTCCCAGGTTTTTCAGATCGACAGATCAAGCCCGATCAATCAGAGCTCAAGAGATCGAGCTTCGACGATCGTGCGGAGGTTGTCATGGAGCTGGCCCGTTCGCTGCTCGAGAAGCTGATTTATGGTTTCGGAAGCCACCATCGGTGGACCCAGGATTCGCCCGTGCTGCCCGACGTGTGGGCATTCTTCGCCGCACCGACCGATCCGGCGCACGGTGCCCAGGTCCCGTCGATCGGCTCGCGTTCGGCGCAGGAGGCGCAGGACGACGCCGATCTCGGCCCTCCACTCGAGGTGCTGTTGACACCGCATTTCGACGTCAGCCCCGGCATCGTGGCGCGTGAGCTGCGCGCGCGCTACGACAGCTCGCCGCTGAGGCGCAAGAAGCGCGGGCTGCGGCGCAAGATCGGCTACACCCAAAGCTACGTCGCGGCGCGGCTCTACTTCGAGGAGATCGTCCAGCTGGTTCTGCCGCTCACTTCGTGGTGGCGTGACTTCGTCTGGCCCGACGCGTTTCGCGACGAGAACTCCGACGCGATCGAGGATCGGACCCTGGTCGACCTTCTCGGCAGCTTCGACCAGGAGGCGCTGGCCGCGGTGCTCGCCGACTGGAGCCGCACCCAGCAGCCGGAGGCGCAGCTCTCGGCGGCGCTCGATCCGGGCGGCTTCTGGGAGCCGCCGAAGCTCCACTTCGAAGGCGGCGGGTCGATGGAGCTGGCCGAGAGCCTGCTGTGGATGCTGCGCATCGTCGGCACCATCGCCTGGGCGCGCAAGCTCGACAGCGCCGAGGCCGACGACCTGCGCCTCGAGCTCGACCGTAGCTGCCGCATCGAGAGCCTGCCGACCCGGGACGGCGGTTCGGTCGACTATCTGCCGATCGTTCGCGAGGCCTGCGTGCTGCTCGACAGCAGGCTGCCGGTGCTGGCCGGCCCGGTGGCGTCGGTGTGGCAGGTGAACCGCAATCGTCCGGCGAAGCCGGCGGGGGCGACGTTCGGGGCGTCCAGCCGACGCGCAATCAAAGCCGACGCGGCGATCCACCTGTTCGACATTCGCTGCGATCGCCTGACCTGGGCCGTGATCGATAGCGGCATCGACGCGTCGCATCCGGCGTTCTGTGGACCGTGCGAGCCCGCGGACTGGCATCGGCACACGCGCATCGAGAAGACCTACGATTTCACGCGGTTGCGCCCGCTGCTCGACCAAGAGCTGCTGCGCGACATCCTCAACGCCGACGACGTCCTGCAGCCGGACCTCGGCGACGATGACCTCGAGCGTCAGCTGCGGCCGTTCTTGCAGCTGATCCATCGCCAGGACGAGATCGAGCGCAAGGTGGCGGAGGCGAACAACAAGACTTATCGCCGGCGCCGTGGCGCGCTGCGGCGCGATCTCGCCGAGCTCGAGAAGCGTCTGCGGGCCGGGCGCGAGATCGACTGGGCCCTGCTCGAGCCGTTGCTCGCGGTGCCCCATCACGACGAAAGGGACCCCAACTACCGCTACCCGGTGCCGCTGAGCGCCCACGGTACGCATGTCGCGGGCATCTTGGCCGGGCGCATGGAGGAGGACGGTCACGAGATGTTCTGCGGTGTATGCCCGGATCTGCGTCTCTACGACCTGAGGGTGCTGGATCCCCACGGTCCGAACGACGAGCTCACGGTGCTCGCGGCGCTGCAATTCGTGCAGCACCTGAACTTGCAGAAGGACCTGCTGGTGATCCAGGGGACGAACCTGAGCCTGTCGATCCCGCACGATGTCTCGTCCTACGCCTGTGGCCGCACGCCGGTGTGCGAGGAGTGTGAGCGGCTGCAGGCATCGGGCGTCGTCGTGGTCGCCGCGGCCGGCAATGCCGGCTGGGACAAGGGACTGGCCGAGGCCGGTCCAGGCGCCGGCTATCGCACGCTCTCGATCACCGATCCGGGCAACGCCGAGGCGGTGATCACCGTCGGCGCGACGCATCGGGAACGCCCGCACACCTACGGCGTGAGTTTCTTCTCGGGCCGTGGACCGACCGGCGACGGACGCTCGAAGCCCGACCTGGTGGCGCCGGGCGAAAAGATCACCAGCACGATTCCGGGCGGTCGCCTGACCCGCGAGGACGGCACCAGCCAGGCGGCTCCGCACGTCAGCGGGGCTGCGGCACTGCTCATGGCGCGTCACCAGGAATTGGTCGGAAAGCCGCGCCGGATCAAGGAAATCCTCTGCAGCACCGCCACCGACCTCGGCCGAGAACGCCATTTCCAGGGAGCCGGCATGCTCGACGTGCTGCGCGCTCTGCAGTCGATCTGATCGATTTCAAAACGGAGGTACGGCATGCTCTTCACCCTCGAAGCCCTGCAGGCCCAGGGCGGTGACTGCCTGGTCTTGCTCTACGGTGCCCCCCGCGATCCACGAGTCATCGTGATCGACGGCGGTCCGACCAAGGCGGTCTTTCGCCGGCTCCGCGCGCGCCTCGACGCGCTGCGCGCGGCGCTCGATCTCGAGGCCGACGGGCTGCCGCTCGACATCGAGCTGTTGATGGTGAGCCACATCGACGACGACCACATCGACGGGATTCTGCACCTGACGCGCCTGCTGCTCGAGGAGCGCAACGATCCGCCGTTTGCGATAGTGACGCTGTGGCACAACGCGTTCGACGATCTGCTCGGCAACAGCGCCGACGAGCTGAGCCGCAGCGCCGGCGACGCCGTGCGCGAGGCGTCGGCCGGCGCGGGCGCCTTCGACCAAAGCCTGGTGCGGCCGGATACGGCGCTGGTGCTGGCGAGCGTCAATCAGGGACGTGAGCTGCGCGACAACGCGACGCGACTCGGACTGACGCCGCCGCTGCTCGTTGCGCGCCCTGGCGAGCGTCGGCGCGACTTCGGCTCGGGCTTGACTCTTCGCGTCGTCGGTCCCCGCGAGGAGCAGGTGAGAGCGTTGCAGGACACCTGGGAGGCGGAGCTGCGCCGGCTGGCGCGGGAGGGTCGTCTCGGCGGCACCGAGGCGGCGTCGTTCGCCGATCGCTCGGCCGCCAACTTGGCGAGCCTGGTCGTTCTCGCCGAGGCCGACGGACGCTCGATGCTGCTCACCGGCGACGCGCGCGGCGACTATCTGGTCGACAGCCTGCGAGAGCAAGACCTGTTGGTCGACGGCCGTCTTCACGTCGACCTCTTCAAGCTGCCGCACCACGGCAGCGACCGCAACGTCGAGCGCTCGACCTTCGAGACGATCACCGCCGACCACTACGTGATCTCGGGCGACGGGCATCACGGCAATCCGGAGGTGGCGACCTTCGAGATGCTCTTCGGCGGCCGGGTCGACGCCGGACTGCTCGATCGACCGTTCACGCTGCACCTGACCTACGCGCCGCAGACTTTCCGCGCCGACCGCGGTGCGCCCTATCCGCTCGCTCGCTTGCTCGCGCTCTTCGAGGATGCGCGCACGGCAGGTCATCGATTCGAGGTCGTGCATCCGGTCGCCGGAGGCGAGGAGCTGGTCCGCGTCGAGCTCGGCGAATCGCTGGCACTTTAGTCTTCTGGAATCTGGAATCTGGGAGCTCTCGGAGCTCTCGGGACCTGGGGATCTTGGGCTGAGCGTCGACCGATACCTTGACAGTCTGGGTATCGTCCGCGTACGCTTCCTTTGCCTAGAGAGTCTAGGTAAGCGAAAGCCGATGAACCCAGATCGGGTCGCGCGCGACGGGGTGCGAGACCGGGGAGACGACGATGAGCGATTTGCTGCGCGGCACTCTCGACATGTTGGTGTTGAAGACCTTGGCGCACGGCCCGCTGCACGGCTATGGCGTCGCGCGCTGGCTCGAGCAGGCGAGCGACGACACGTTGAAGATCGAGGAAGGGTCGCTGTACCCGGCCCTCTACCGCCTCGAGAAGCGCGGCCTGCTGAGCTCCGACTGGGGCACGTCGGAGCTCGGTCGCCGGGCCAAGTACTACCGACTGACCGGTGCCGGGCGACGGCGCTTGGCCACCGACACCGAAGAATGGATACGCTTCGCCGGCGTGGTCACGCGGGTGCTCCAGGCTCCCGTGTCGGCGCCGGCCGGAGGCACGGCGTGAGGCGCTCCAATCGCTCGCCGCTGTGGCGGCTGCCGAGCGCCCGCGAGGTGGAGGAGGAGTTCGACTTCCACCTCGCAATGCACATGCGCGAGCTGACCGAGGCCGGGCTCGACGAGGACGAGGCGCGCCGCCGGGCGCAGGCTCGCTTCGGCGACCGTGCGCGCCATGCCGCCGCCTGCCGTCGCCTGGCGACGGGACGCAATCGACGCTGGCGCCTTGGCCAGTTGTTCTCCGAGCAGGTCGACGATCTACAGTTCGTCGGGCGGCAGCTACGCCGCCGTCCCTTCGATGGAATTCTCTTGCTCGGCATGCTGGCACTCGGCCTCGGTGCGACCGCGGCCGTCGGTGCGCTCGTCCTCGACATCCTCTGGCAGCCGCCGCCGTTCGATCAGCCGCACGAGCTCGTGACGCTTTGGGAACAGGAGACGACGCGCGGCTTGGGCAAGAACGTGGTCTCACCGGCGAGCTTCATGATCTGGCGCGACCAGCTGACGTCGCTCGAAGGCCTGGCAGCCTTCAACACCATGCCGGCGAATCTCGGCGGTGCAGTGCTCCAGTCGACGGACGGAGCACAACCGACGGCGGACTCGGCGGCCGCCGGTCCATCGGCGCCAGCGGTCGCCGACGCCTCCGGATCGCCGCCGCAGAGAGTGCCCGCTCGATGGGTCACCGAGGGCTATTTTCAGCTCCTGGGTCGAACCCCGTGGATCGGCCGATTCTTCGACGCGGACGACATGCTCGAAGGCGCGCCGCCAACGGTGGTTCTGAGCCACGATCTGTGGCGCCAGCGGTTTGGCGGGCGGCGCGACGCGGTGGGAGACACCGCAGTCGTCGACGGCGTCGCGCATACGATTATCGGCGTCTTGCCGCCGGGAGTCGACTTCGCGATGGGCGGCGCGTACTCGCCTTACGGCGATGCCGCCGTGCTCTATCGCCCGCTGCCGATCTATGAGCAGTGGCGGCAGCCGCGCGGACGCTGGATGCTGTTGGTCGGACGGCTCGCCGACGGCGTCGACGTCGCGGCGGCGCAAGCGCAGCTCGAGACGGTGTGGTCGCGGCATGCGGTGGAGCATCCCGAGTTCTACGACGGCTGGCGAGGACGTGTGGTGTCGTTCTCCGAGCACCTGCGCGAGCCACTGCGCATGCCGCTGCTGGCCCTCTTCGGCGCGCTCGTTCTCGTTCTCACGATGGTGTGGATCAACGCATCGAGCCTGCTCGTCGCCCGGACGATCGGACGGCTGCAAGAGCTTCGGGTGCGCAGTGCGCTCGGTGCCGGACGGGCCCGCATTCTTCGCCAGCTCGTCGTCGAAGGGATGGCGCTCGCCGCCGCGTCGACGCTCGGCGCCTGGTTCGTGGCTCGCGCACTCTTCGCACTGGCGCAAACGCAGCTGCCGCCGCAGCTGGTGGGCGGGGCGCTCAGCCTGGGCTCGACGCCGCTCTGGCCGCTGGTGGTGGCACTCGGGGCATTGTCGGCGCTGGTGCTCGGAGTCTTGTCGGCGCTGCCGGTGCTGCGCAGGCTGGGACCCGTCGGCACGACGCGCGGCGCCAGCGCCTCGCCCGGTGCCCAGGGACTCCGCTCGGCGCTCGTCTTCGGCCAAATGGTCGTCGCGCTGGTGCTCCTGGTGGGAGCGGGGCTGATGCTGCGCACGGTCGTTCAGCTGTTGCGTGTCGATCCCGGCTTCGACCGGACTGCGGGGATCAGCTTTGCCGTGTCGCCGCCGACCATGCTCGACGACGCGCGGATCTTCGGCTTCTACGACCGCTTGCTCGGCGATCTCGAGTCGTTGCCGGAAGTGGCGGCTGCAGGAGCCGTGAGCCATCTGCCGCTGACCGGCGCGGGCGCCGCGACGCTGGTGTGGGCGGCGGACCGTGCGGAGCCGCCGACGAGCGAGCAGTCGGTGGCCGATGTTCGCATCGTCGACGGGGCCTACTTCGATGCCCTCGGAATCCCCCTGATCGAGGGGCGCGACGTCGCGAACGCCCGCACCGACGCGCCGGGTGAAGTCGTCGTCAGCCGCTCTCTGGCGCGACAGCTCTGGCCTGGCCAGTCGGCGATCGGCCGGTCGCTGGTGGTCGCCTGGGGAGACGGTGGCCCACGGGAGATCGTCGGCGTCGTCGGTGATGTCCATCACACCGCGCTCGATGCCGCCGCGCGCGCCGCGATCTACTTTCCGCAGGTGCAGGAGCGGGAGAGCCGCATGTCGATCGTGTTGCGTTTGGAGACGGCGCGCCGTGGTGGAGCCGGTCGCTCCGGCGCCCAGGCTCTGGCGGTCTTCGGGCCGGAGATCCGACATCTGGTTGCCCGGATCGATCCCAATGTGCCGATCGACGCACTGCAAGCGATCGGCACGGTGGTCGACGGGGCGCTCGCGCGCGAGCGCTTTCTGGCTCGAATCCTCCTGGCGTTCGCCGCGGTCGCGCTCTTGCTCGCCGCGTTCGGTGTCTACGGCGTGTCCCTCCTTCGCGTGCGCGAGCGGCGGCGTGAGATCGGTGTTCGTCTGGCGCTCGGTGCGGCGCCGGGGCAAGTCGTCGGTCGCTTTCTCGGCGGTGCGCTGCGTCTCGTGGTGGCGGCGGCACTGGTCGGCCTGGCGCTGGCGGTGGTGCTCGGACAGGCGATCGAATCGTTGCTCTTCGAGGTCGAGGCAGGAGATCCGCTGGTGCTCGCCGGCACCGCCGGTCTCCTGGCGCTCACCGCGCTGCTGGCGACGCTGGGGCCGGCGCGCCGCGCCGCTCGCATCGAACCGAGTGTGAGTCTGCGCGACGAGTGAGCGACGAAGAGGTCGGAGGATCGCGTAAGCTGGGGGAGTCCAGACTCAACCCTCCGGAGGACGACATGATCGCTCGACACTTCGCCGTCATCTCACTCGTCTGCCTCGTCGGGCTGGTCTCGAGCCCGATGTCGATTCTCGGTGACGAAGTCACTCGCCCTGCAGCGGAGGAGCTCGAGCTCCTGGTCGCCTGGATGCAGGGCTCGTTCTCGAGCGCCGCCCAGGCCGAGAGCACCGAGGGCTACTTCGACATTCGGCTCGAGATGCGGCGAATCTGGCCGCAGCGCGACGACGGCGTCTGGCTCTATGTCGAGCAGGCCACGGCATCCAGGCTCGAGGCGCCGTATCGCCAGCGGGTCTACCGTGTCGCTGCGCACCCGGCGGGTGACGGGCGCTGGATCAGCGAGGTCTACAGCCTGCCCGGCGACGCGCTGCGCTTCGCCGGTGCGCACGATCGGCCGGAGCTGCTCGACGGCCTGGAGCCGGGGCAGCTCGCCGAGCGCACGGGGTGCGCCGTGGTGCTCCGCCGCGACGGCGAGCGCTTCGTCGGCAGCACGGTCGAGGCGGAATGTGAGAGCTCGCTGCGCGGCGCCGCCTACGCCACCTCCGAAGTGGACGTGGCGGCGGACGGCTTGACCACCTGGGACCGCGGCTACGACGCCGACGGAGCCCAGGTGTGGGGTGCGGAGGCCGGGCCGTACCTCTTTGCCCGTGTTCCATCGGCCGACGACTGAGCCGCGGCTCCGCGCCCCGGGAGCGTCATGGCGTTTGCCAAGTGACCTCGAGCGTCGGTGCCAGCGCGCCGGCGCCGCCGCCGTGGATCGTGAGCTGATCGGCGCCGAAATCGATCGGCGTCGTAGCCCGCAGGCGGATCTGTAGGCGCGCACCGGGCAGCAGAGAGACGACCGAGGCCGGTAGATCGGCGACCGAGGAGGCACCATCGCTCGCCGGCACGGCCACGGTGAAGGCGCCGGTCGAGGTGGCGGCGGCGCTGTAGTCGCTCCGGGCGAGCGCGGCGCTGGCGCCGAAGACGCTCGTCGCGACGTCGGCGGTGAGTTGGCTCACCGTGCCCTGGAGCCCGGCGCGATGGATCGTCAGAGCGGCGCCGGTGATTGTCGCCTGGGCCGGGATGCCGCTGGTGTCGAACGACAGGATGAGGCGATACGTGTCGGTGCTGAACATGCCTTTGTCGCCGACGCGATGCACGCTGGTGCTCGAGCCGTCGGCCCACAGCTGGCCGACGAAGCCGTCCTCGGCGTCGATCGAGGTCAAGGTCACGTCGTCGCTCGGGGGCGGCGGCGGCGGATCCCCGCCGCTGTCGATGACGTAGCTCTCCGCCACGATCGACCCGACGTTGCCGGCGGCATCAACGCCGAAAAATCGCAGAGTCGTGTCGTCGGTGATCGATAGTGCGGTCGCGTAGAGCGGCGATGCGCCGTCCGGCGTCGAGCCGTCGAGGGTGTAGCGGATGGTCGCCGGCTCGTTGGCGGTGAGAGTCACCGACACCGCGCTACTGTAGGTGCCTCCGGCCGGGTTGGCCGTGACCGTCGGCGGCGTTGTGTCGACCGGCGGCGGGGGAGGAGGTGCCGCGCCGCCGAGGAAGAAGTCGGCGAGCAGACGACTGGCGTCGGGGCCGTCGGGGTCGGTGAACGTGCCGCCGAGCGGTCCCCCCGACCAGTTGTGGCCCATGCCGTCGACCAAGATCTTCTCGAGAATCGGCGTGCCGGCGGAATCCTCGTACACTGAGCGTGTGAAGGTCCGACCGCCCGCGACCTGGCCGGCTTCGACTTGCTCGGGCGTGTCGTCGATGTCGTTCTGATCGATGCCGTCCGAGGCGAGGTCGTTGGTTTGCGCCCACTGGCTGAGAGCCAGGTCGCCGTTCACGGTCGCGACGGTGAAGTCCGAGGTGCCGTGGATCACCATCGTCGGCACGACCCGCGCGCGCGGCCCCATCGCCTGGTACGCGAGTTGCCCCTGGGGATCGGCCGGCGGGCCGCCGCTGAACATGGCGGAGAAGGCGCTCGTCGCGCTGGTCGCGGCCTTGTACTCGAGCCCCGAGTGGACGCCGATGGCGGAGAAGACGTCGGGGTAAGTGGCGCCGAGGATCACCGCCATGGCGGCCCCGGCGGAGAAGCCGGCGACGAACACTCGGTCCGCGTCGATGGCGTACTGCCCGGCGACGTCGCCGACCACGCCGGCGAGGTGCGCCGGCTCGCCGCCGCCGCGGCTCTGGTGCACCGGCTCGAACCAGTTCCAGCACTGCGAGCCGTTGGCACTGCCGGGCTGCGTCGGATAGGCGACGAGGAAACCCTCGGCCTCGGCGATCGGGTTCATCGCCGTGCTGGTGGCGAAGCCGTTCCCCGACTGCGTGCAGCCGTGGAGCATCAGCAGCAGCGGGGCCGGAGTGCCGGCGGAGTATGCGTCCGGCACGAAGAGCCAGTAGCTCCGGCCGGCGAAGGTTTCCTGGCTGAAGGTACCGGCGAGCACCGGAGCAGCGAGGAGGGTGAGCACAGGGACGAGAACGAAGAATCGACGCATGGGGGGCTCCTTCGTGCGAGAGATCAATATCGAACGGTTGGTATGTTTGAGCGTAAATGCTGGCCTCGAATAACGTCAAGGAACACTGCGGCAAGCCGTCGCGACTCGCCCTACTCTCCCGAACGGATCGGCTACGGATCCACCGAAGTGCCGTATCCCTCCGGGCCCTGGTGAGACCGCGCCGCGAGTGGCCGGACGGGCTCGGTCCCGCCCGGCCACTTCGTTCTCAAGGCATGACGAGCAGCTCGATGTCGTCGAACCAGATGTCGCTGCGGCCGCCGATCGTTCCCGGCCCGAAGCGCAGGAAGATGCGTTCGCCGAGCTCTGGACCGGAGCCCCCAGTCGTCCATTGCACGCCGAGGGTCTGCTCCCAGGCGGTATTGCCGTCGAGGTTGATCAGACGAGTCTCGAGCTCCTGGAAGCTCCCGTCCGAGCCGACCCAGCCGATCTGGTAGGGCACCGTGCCGGTACCTTTGCCGCCACCGATGGCGTGGCTGCGGAAGACGTAGGTCGTGTTCGGCTGGAAGACCGCGCCGAGCTGCTGGCCGACGGTTTCGGTGGTGCCTGCGGAGTAGTAGCCGAAGCGCTCGCCGAGCCCCTGGCGGTCGTCGGCCGGGAACTGGGCATGAAACGCCCAGGCTCCATTCGGTCCCCAGGAACCGAGGAATCCGAACTGCTGCGTCCCGTTGTCTTCGAGACCCGCGTTCTGCACCGACGGACCTGCGGTTCCGAGGCCACAGGTGGCGGACGGTGCAACGCTGGCGCACACCGTTTCGAGCATCGACGCCCCGTTGCCGAAGCAGGCTCGCTGCCAGCGGGTCAGGGCGCCGCAAAAGTCGGAGTCCGGATGCGCGGTCCAGGCCTGGCAGCTGGCCTGACAGCCACCGTCGGGAAGCGCCTGCGCGTCGTTGCAGGTACCCGGGAATTCGTTCGAGCACGTTTGCTGCCAGATGCCGACCTCGCCAGTGCGGCAGAAGCGCTGCCAGCGATGGAAGGTCGGGCCGCAGTAGGTCGAGTCGCTCTGCCAGTACCACGGGTCGCAGTCGGGCTCGCAGGCGCATTCGGCGGCGCAGGCTCCGGTCTCGATCGACTGGCAGTCCTCGCTGCTGAGGTTTGTGCACCAGTCCTCGACCACGTCTTGGTTCAGGCCGCCGCCGACGATCACCCCGCCGCCGCAGCTCAGGTCGCGGCCACTGGTGAGGTAGACGTCGATGATGCTCGGGATCTCCTCCAGCACACAGGCGGTGCAGGCGTCGGTGCAGCCCTGGGGCCGGCAGGTCGGTTGGCGAGCCGTCTGGAAGCCGTTGAAGATGGCTTTCGGCACGTTGTTGTCGACGCCGAGGGGATTCTCGAAGCCGAGAAGACCCCATCCCTTGCCGTAGATGAACTTGTCTCCTGCCCCTGCGCCGCCGGTGACCTCGAGCTTGATCACGTCGACCGTGAAGGGAATGCCTCCGTCGAGCGTGAAGGTTTCGGGACCGATCGAGCGCAGCGTGAACTCGGCCGAGAGGTTCACCCCGTCGAACCCGGTGTCACAGCACGCACAGGTCTCCTCGTTGATGCTGACGATCGTCCGGCAGTCCCTGAAGACGTCGCCCTGCGCCATGTAGCGCGGCACCCACCGTCCGCCTTCGTCCGTGGCGAGGAGGCTCTGGAGATTGCCGATGGTGCAGGGATTCTCCGGGTTGGACGCGCCGGGTGAGGCGGTGTTCAGCAAAGTGAACTGAGCCGTTCCCGATCCGTCGAGGCAGGGGACGTCGAGGAAGTCTTCGCCCTGCTCGGCGGCCCACGACGTGTCGCGCAGGTGGTAGATCCAGTCGTCGTCGTAGGCGTAGACCTCGTAGTTCGAGCCGTCGGCGTTCTTCACCAGGTGCATCCGCTCGGTGAAGCGATCCCCCGGGATGCTCAAGCGCACGGTCTGGAAGGTCTCGCCGTTGCGAGTGCGGATGATCTTGCCGCGGTTCTCGGCCGCGGGGAGGAAGTACTCCAGAAGGTCGACGGCGTTGGCGCCGGCGACGAAGGGGGGTTCGTTGTCACAGGATTCCGCGCTCATCGCTCCGGGGAGGAACAGACTCGAGAGCGCGAGGAGCCAGGCGGCGGCACGGGGGACGAAGCGAGCGGGTTGCATGGACTCTCCTTGGGGGGAAGGTTTCGACGAATGTGTCTTGAGTGTCGGCGTGATCGCGCGCCGAACCACCTCACCCCGCGGCGCCCATGCCTGCAACGCGTCGGCAACGCGAGCGCGACGCACTCGGCGGCGCGCCCGCGTTTCGTCCCCCAGAGGTCGAGCTCAGCGGCGGTAGCCGTCGCTCGAGGCACCGCGGAAGCCGCTCCACGATGCCGCCGGATCGAACGCCACGCCGGGCAGCTCGAGCAGGATCGTGCTCACCGGCGGGAAGGGCGGCGCGAAGACCAGCGGCGCGTCCATCACCAGCACGTCGATCGAGCCGTCGCGGTCGGCATCGCCCACGATCGGCGACCCGGCCCAGCTGACTGCTCCATAGGCGACGAGCTCCGAGCCGTCGGCTCCCGAGTACACCGTGATCTCGCTCGGCAGGAAGAAGTTCTGCGTCGCCACCCAGACATCCTCGACGCCGTCGCCGTCGATGTCGGCGGCGGCCGGCGAGGCGAAGGGGGGCAGCTTCAGCGGTGTCGACCACAGCGGAGCGCCGGTGGCGCCGTCGAAGGTCTCGAGCGACGCGTCGATCAGCGGAAAGGTGTCGGGCAGGCTGGGATTCACCGCGATGCTGGCCACCGCGACATCGAATACTCCGTCGGCGTCGAGATCGCTGAGCAGCGGATTGGCGATGGTGTAGGGCCACGCGGTGCCCTGGCGCCAGAGCTCGCGCCCGAGCAGATCGAACACGGCGACCGAGCCGCAGAAGTCGGCCGCGACGACTTCGGGGATGGCGAAGCGATCGCCGGTGGTGTCGCCGAAGACGGGGCTGGCGACGTAGCCACCCTCGGCGCAGGTCGACGGGACCGCGGCGTACGGGATGAAGACCTCGAAGCGCGTGTTGTAGAGCAGGAAGTGCAGGCTTCCAGGAAGGGTTTCGCCGCCGGATCCGACGACCAGGAGGAGGTTGCGCCCCCGTCGGTCGAGTGCCAGCACCGCGGGGGTGCTGTAGATCTCGGCCTGGTTCGGCTCGTCCCAGCGTGCGACGACCGTTCCGTCGAGGTCGAGCGCGAGCACGGCGCCCGGATTGCGCGGGCCGTCGCTCGGCTCGACGCCGCCGCCGGTGGAGACGAAGACCAGGTCGGGACGCTCGGGCGCGGACACCGGGGAGTAGGTGTTGGCGTCGGCACCGATGGCTCCGGGGTTGAGAGCGTTCAACGACCACACGACGCTGCCGTCGAGGCCCGAGAGAGCGCGCAAGTCGCCGAATCGCCCGGCGGTGAGCACGTCGAGCACGCCGTCGCCGTCGACGTCACGGCACAGTGGTGCGGCGAAGCCGGCATCGCCCTGAGCGCTGCGCCACAGACGCGTCCCGGTGCGCGGGTCGACCGCCTGGACGTACGCCGGGTCGGCGGGCAGCGGCGCGGCGCCCGAGCCGACGGCGACGATCGCTTCGTCCTGGCCGTCACCGTCGAGGTCGCAGTACGTCGGTGAGCCCTCGAAGCCGATGCCGGGATCCTCGGCGAGCACCCAGGCGACGTCGAAGCTCGGAACAGCTTTCGTCGGGGTGCCGACCTGCGTGGCCTCCGTGGCGAAGAGGCCGGTGGATGACAGGGACGCGATCCAGAGGACCAACAGGACGCGCGTCGCGCGCAAGTCTCGTAGGCGATGTGTCATTGCGTTCTCCTTGAAAGGGGGGTGTGGGTCCAAAGAAATATAGCAAGGAGCAATACTCTGGACCCGTGATCTGAGCTACCAGCGAGAGAACGACGCGCAGTGCAGGGGCCCCTCACCCCGCAAGCGAGGTTGGGCTCTCGCGCGCCTGCTCGACGGTGCGAGATCGCAGACGGTCGCTTTCCGAACGCATTCCGACTATGCTCGAACCCGATGCCGGTGAACCATGGAACTCGACACGACGCGCTGCGGCGCGGGCACCGCCGCCGCGAGCTCGCTCTGGCGGCGACGTGCTGGGTCGGTGCAGCGCTGGTCGGCCTGGTCTTCGAGGCCGGCCTGCCCGGGCACCATGTGCATCTCGACAGTGAGGAAGGGCATCACCACCATTTCTTCCTTGGTCCGCACAGTCACACCGACGACCCTCTCGACGGTCGACACGACGACCACCACGAGCACGAGCCTTCGCACGAGCACGAGTCCTCGCACGAGCACGAGTCCTCGCACGAACACGAGGTCGCGGAGTCCCGTGCCGACGAGTCGACAGACCATGGTTCGGCCCCGGCATCGCCGCCGGACGGCGAGAGCGACGGCTCTGCCCTCTTGGCCGATTGGTTCCTCGATCGCCCGGGCGAGCGAATCGAGCTCGGCGACGCTCCGACCGTGTCCGCTGCGACGGTTCAGGCGGCGATCGACCGTGCACCGTCGACACGACCGTGCCTGCCCGGCGGCGCGCGCGCACCGCCCTCGACGTCTCTGACCTGACGCTTCCCACCGACGGGCCGATTCCCGCGACGCTCGCCTTCAGGCCGTCGCGGTGAGCCCGTGGACCGTCCGCTCTTCGTGCGGACGACTGCTCGTGCATGCCCGAGCGTGCGCGCGTTCCTCCAAAGTCAGACACACAATGGTCGGCGTCCGCGAGGGCGCTCGAGAGGTCGAGATGAGTCGCATTCCCATGTCCCATGTCGGTGCGCTGCTTCTCTTGGGGTTCGGTGTCGCCACCGGTCCCCTGGAGGCGGTCGAGCCGCCGCCCGAACAACCCGCCCAGACGACGCAGACGGCTTCGTCGTCTTCCCAGTCCGCGTCGCCCGACGCCGAAACGCCCGACACCGAATCCCCCGATACCGAGTCGCAGGACGCTGCGAAGTCCGTGCCCGCGCCGAACGGCCAGGACGCAGAGACCCTCCAGGTCTACGACGAGGTCGACGTGCGCGAGCGCGCCGACGATCTGGTCGGAATCGCCGTCTCGTCGAGCGAAGGCACAACCGGCCGCCTCGACCTCGAGCGGCGTCCGATCTTGCGGCCGGGCGAGCTGCTCGAAACCGCGCCCGGCGTCATCGCGACGCAGCATTCTGGCGGCGGCAAGGCGAACCAATTCTTCGTTCGCGGCTTCAACCTCGACCATGGCACCGACTTCAGCGTCCGAGTCGGCGGCGTTCCGGTGAACATGCCGACCCACGGTCACGGGCAGGGCTACGCCGACCTCAGCTTCCTGATCCCCGAGATGGTGGACCGGGTGCGCTATCGCAAGGGGCCGTACTTCGCCGACGTCGGCGACTTTTCGGCCGCCGGTTCCGCCGATATGGCGCTCGTGCGCAGCCTGCCCGAGTCGCTACTCCGCGTCACGGGGGGCAGCTACGACGAGCGCTCGAACGGCTATGGCCGCTTGCTGTGGGCCGACAGCGTTGCACTGTCGGACGACGACGGCGAGGGCGACGGGTCGCGCGACCTGGTCGGCGCGGTCGAGCTCTTCCACGAGGACGGACCGTGGCGCCGTGGTCAGAGCTACGACGGCGTCAAGGCTATGGCGCGCCTGTCCACCGGCGATGCACGCCGCGGTAGCTCGCTCACATTCCTCGGCTACAGCGCGGACTGGCTGTCGACCGATCAGGTGCCACGGCGTGCGGTCGAGTCGGGTCTGATCGACCGCTTCGACCTGATCGACCCGGGTCCGCGCGGTGAGACCGACCGATTCAGCCTGGCGGCGCGCTGGCATGACGGCGACGACTCCAGCTTCACCGAAGGCGGTGCCTACGTCCTCTTCTACGACTTCGGTCTGATCTCGAACTTCACCTACTTTCTCGACGATGCGGAGACCGGTGATCAGTTCGAGCAGGCCGATCGTCGGTGGGTCGCCGGCGGCGATGTGCACCGCAGCTGGCTCGGCGATTGGTCGGGTCGGCGGGTCGAGACCCGGGTCGGTCTCGATGCGCGCTACGACGAGATCGACAACGGCCTCTTCCGCACGAGCGAGCTGGTCCGGACCGCGACAGTGCGCGAGGACAGCATTACCCAGCTGGGCGCCGGGTTGTGGGCCGACGCGTCGATCCAGTGGCACGACAAGGTCCGCACTCGCTTCGGCCTTCGCGGCGACGTGCTGTCGACCGATGTCGACAGCGACCGCGTCGTCAACTCGGGCTCGGATACCGACACGATTGTCAGCCCGAAGCTGAGCATGATCTTCGGCCCGTGGCGCTCGACGGAGATCTACGTCAACCTCGGCTACGGTCACCACTCAAACGACACGCGCGGCGCGGTGATCACAGTCGACCCGGTGAGCGAGGAGTTCGTCGACACGGTCGACCCGCTGGTGCGCGCGCGCGGCGCCGACGTCGGCTTCCGCACCATGGTGCTGCCCGGTCTCCACACCACACTTACGGCCTTCGTCCTCGAGCTCGACTCGGAGCTGGTCTTCGTCGGCGACGCCGGCGCCACCGAGGCCGGTCGTCCGAGCCGCCGCACCGGCGTCGAGTGGACGAATTTCTATCGTCTCAACGAGCGCCTGTCGTTCGACCTCGATGTCACCCTCACCGACGCGACCTTCACCGACGAGGCTCCCGAGGGCGACGACATCCCGGGCGCCATCGGCACTACCATCGCCGCCGGCATGTCGTTCGAGAAGCTCCCGGTGAGCGCCAACACGTCGCTCTTCGGTGCCCTGCGCTGGCGCTACTTCGGCGATGTGCCGCTGATCGAAGACGGCTCGGTCGAATGGAGCTCGTCGTCGCTGGTCAACGCCCGCCTCGGCGTCCACCTGCCGAACGGCCTCGACCTCGCCCTCGACATCTTCAACCTGCTCGACAGCAGCGACTCGGACATCGAGTACTTCTACGCCTCGCGCCTTCCCGGCGAACCCGTCGACGGCATCGAGGACGTCCACTTCCACCCGATCGAAAGTCGCAGCGCCCGTCTCAGCCTGACCTGGAGACGGTGACGACTTGAGGGGGTCAGAGCTCGCTCGGCCGCTATGATCCGTTCAGTCCATAATTTTCGCGTGGTGTCTACGAGAGCAAGGTAGCCCCGTCTCGTCGATGCAGCATGGACTGAACGGAAGGAGTCTCAGTGTCCAAGCCTGCAGATCCCAACACGAGTCGCGAGGAGGCCCCCGTCGGCGCTTCGACACCTGAGGAGATCGGGCGCTGGCTCGTGGGCCAACTCGAAGGCGGTAGCAGAGACTTCGAAGACCTCGAGGCTGCCTATCGCGAGCGCCAGCGCGCAGCCCGCCGGCTGGCGCTCGACCTGCGTGAGCTGCCGTCGCACCTCGATCCGCACAACCTGCGCCACTGCCGCTGGGCCGTTCTTGCGCCACCGGGGGAAGGCGATCGAGTGCGCTCGGCGATGTGGCCGCTGATCGATCGACGCAGCATGGAGGTGCGGCAGGAGGTCGAGGTCATCGAGACCTATCCCCGCGAGAGCGGTAGAGCGTTCCTCGAGCGACACGACGAGACCGAGGGCACAATCGAGCCGCAGAACCTTCCGTACTATCTCTTGCTGGTCGGCGATCCCGATCAGATCTCTTTCGAGTTTCAATATCGACTCGGTCTCGGACGGGCGGTCGGACGGATCGGCTGGTCGCAGCCGATCGATCGGGCCTCCCAGGGAACGGGGCGTGAACGCGAGTTCGATCGAGGCGGGCTGCGTGGCTATGCCGAGGCTGTTTGCGCTGCAGAGGAGAAGGGCGTCGAACGTCCGCGAGAAGTCGCGCTCTTCTCGGTTGAGAACGACGATGTGCTGAAGCGCATCAAGAAGTACTTGATCGATCCGGTGGCTGTGACGCTAAAGCGCGACTTCGCCGACTGGCCACTGGCCCAGTATCGCGAAGAGGAAGCCCGCCACGACGCGCTTGCAGCGCTTCTGGGCGGTGGAACGACTCCAGGATTACTCCTGGTGTCGAGCCACGGACGGCGCCAAGACCCCGGATCTGCGAATCAGGAGTTCGTGCATGGATCTCCCGTGGCGTATCCACGCCAAGATGGCGACGGTCTGTTCACTGCCGACGATCTGGCGCGGCCAAGAGACCTCCATGGCCTGATCGCGTTCTTCTTTCACTGCAACGGCGCTGGGGTTCCGGCACTGGAAGACTTTCCGCATACTGCCGAAGGCTTGCCGGAAGAGGCCGCCCGGCGAACGAGGCCACGGAACTACGCCCGGAAGCCGTTCCTGCAGCCGATTCCGCAGAGTCTGCTGCGGCGCGGCGCTCTGGCGATCGTCGCTCACGTCGAGCGCGCTTGGACGCTGTCGAGCGAATGGCCAGCGGAGACTCACACGATCGGGACGAGCGCTACGGTCGAAGACAGTCTCCGCATGCTGCTTTCGGGTCATCGCTTGGGCCACGCGATGCGGCCTCTGGCGCGCCGCTACTTACAGCTCAGCGCCCGCCTCGGTCAGATTCTGGACTACGACCGCCAGGGGATCGAGACGAATCTACGCGAATTGGGATTCATGTGGACCGCAGTGAACGATGCGCGCAACTTGATCATGCTTGGAGATCCTGCGGTCTACCTGCTCGGGCAGCGCCAGGCTCCCGAGCAGCCGCGCATCGATCCTGAACTGGTCCACGAGATCAGGCGCCGAGCACCGAGTGAGAGCCTCAACTCGTTTGTCCAGCGAGCCGTTCGTCGCGAGCTCGAGCGTTTGCGCGAAGACGCCGAGCACCGCGCGGCGCTCGGCTTCTGATCCTTGGTGTTGAGACCCACGCACTGGCTGTCTAGAGATTCTCAGAGGCGGCACGCTTGAGCCGCTCGATGGGGTCTGGCAGCGGCTCGACATCTCGTGCCGTCGCCTCCGAGCTTTCACCGTCGATGTCGGTCGAGGTTGGATCGTTTGTCGGTGTGTCGTGCGGATCTCTAGCTTCTGGTCCCTCTTTGGCCGTCCTCGAGGTCGAGTCGGATTGCGTCTCGTCGGGCATGTCTAGTCCTCCAGTGAGCGCAGTGGGCGCCAATCCCCCTGCAGGATGAAACCGGCCCAGTCTGCGGGCGCGGCAAGTCTCTCGTCGTCCAAGAGCTCGAGTTGAGCGCTCCGCAAGGCGGCGGCGGGGCTGGCGCCGCGGGTGAGGACCTCGCGATAAAAGGCGGTCATCAATCGCATCGTCGCGGTGTCGTCGACCAGCCAGAGGCTCGACAAGACGCGAGCGGCTCCTGCTTCGAAGAAGGCTCGCGTCAAGCCCAGCACCCCCTCACCAGGTACATCGACACCGCGCGCGCTGCGGCATGCGCTCAGAACCACCAGCTCGGCTCGCAGGGCGAGGCGGGAAATCTCATATGCGTAGACGAAGCCGGGCAGGGGGCGCGCGTTCTCATCGAAACGTGAAAGCAGGAGGCCGGAAAGCTCGGGGAACGAGGGGTCCTGGATTCCGTGGGTCGCGACATGGACGATGCGGTAATCGCCTAGTGATCCGCGCAGAAAAGAGTCGCGGGTGGCGCGTGTTCCCATCGCAAGAAAGGTCCGCTCGAGGTGCCGAAGGTCAAAGATCGCTCGTGCTTCGGCGCGTGTTCCCGGTAGGCGCTTGAAGGACACGAGGCCGAGCCGCTGCGCGGCGCGATGGAGAGTCTCGCCTTCTGCAGCGTGGAGACTTCCTCGTGTACCGCGCTTTGTCTCAGAGCTGTCGGTCGCCTCGAACGATGAGTCCGTGGCAGCCAAGCGCGGATCTTCGGGCTCGAAGACCGGGTCTGCAAAGGCTGCCAGGAGATTGGGAGCCGGTGGCCGACCGAGGTGTCGCTGACGGATCTGGGCGAGAGCCGAAAGCGAAGGGAGTGCAACGATCTCGTGACTTCGGAGAAGAGGCGACGGTAGTGCCGGGTCCGGGTGGGGTAGGGTGGCGAACGGAACCCTCTGGAGATCACCGGTGAGAACGACCACGAGGCGTCGTGCCTCGAGCGCTTTCGCCACGGGCGCGAGAAGTCGTGACGCCAGGTCCCGGCCAAGCCGTTCGCGCTCCGCGACTGCGAGCACATCGCGTCGTGGCAGGACTTGGGCGTACCGGCGTGCCATCCTTTCGATCGAGGCGCGGTCGGGCAAGAGCTGTGCATCGACTCCCGCGCCGTCGATCGCCCAGACTGTGCTGCGCTCGTTGCCTAGGGCATAAACTAAGATCGCAGTCTCATCATCGGAGAGGTCACGCATCGCCCGAGCACTTAGCGGCTGGGCCGAGGATGCCGCGGCGCGCAGTCTCTCGGCATCGAGCGTGCCACGGACTGCGTGCAGTTGGTCGATCAAGTCTGCGAGCTGGGATTCGACTTCGCCGGCCTCCCCAGCGAAGGTCAGGCGACGAATCTGCTCTTCGAGCCGAGTCTCCTCGGCGCGGAGTGGCGCTGTGCCAGCAGGACCGACACACTCGAACCAGGGTTCGAGGCTTATCGTGTCCAGGAGCTCGCGGGCGCGGCGGCTCTCGTGGACTTCGAGTGCACGCAGCTGAAATCCCTCGTCCGGTTCGTCTTGGTGTCGATCCATCAGAATCGCAGTGGCGACGTCGAAGAACTCTTGCCGCATCGCGAAGTAGTCGGTGCGCACGTCGGCACGGTCCGACGCTGTGCGCAGCGAGTCGATCACGTCGAGCGCGGGTTCGATCCTCGACCAGGCAGCCTCGAGATCACCCAGAGCTCGCAGGGCTTGAGCAGCTCGAATTCGCACCATCGCGTCTCCCGTGCGATCACTCGCGCGGGCGAGGACAGCAGAGGCCTGGTCGAGACGAGCGAGCGCAGCGGCTGGCTCGCCGGCACGCAGGAGTCGGTTGCCCATCTCTTGGAGAATCGCGCCTTGTTGCTGCGGGGAACCTGCCTGTCGGCTGATCTCGAGGGCCGCAGCGAGATGGACTTCTGCTGGCTCGAAAGCACCGCGCCGGATCTCGAGTCGGGCGAGTGAGAGACGGTTGTTCGATCGCTCTCTCGCGTTCCCAACACCACCGTCATTCAAGGCGACCATCTCTTGATAAGCATGCTCCAGGTGAGCCTCAGCACGCTGAAGGTCATGAGCGAAGAGCATTGCGAGCCCCTCACGATCGGCCGCACGAGCGGCGCCGGCCCGGTCGCCGAGTCGTTCGTAGAGTGAACGGGCCTGTCGGTATCGATCGAGTGCTTCGCCGGGCTGGTTGAGTGCTAGCTGCAGGCTGCCTGAGCTGATCAGCACCTCGGCCATGAATCGACTCGCAGGACGCTCCCTGGCGATTCCCGCCACTGCGCGCTCGAGGAAGACCTCGGCCCGATCGAGGGTGCCGAGGTGATGGTGGGCCGAGCCGATCTTGTGTTCTGTTTGGGCCAGGTAGAAGGGGTGTCGGAGCTGCTCGAACAGCGACCAGGCTGCCTCGAGGTCTGGGAGCGCCTCGCGCGGGTCTCCGAAGTCGAGTTCCAAGCTGCCGGATCTCCGTGCCGCGACCGCCTCGAGGAGCGTTTGACCACCACTCCGATAGATGTCTCGAGCTTGCCGACAGTAGGCCAAGGCGACGTCGGCCTGACGGAGCTCGCCGTGTGCTCTGCACAGTGCATGGCGGACGTCGCCCAGGCGACGCGATGGATTCGCCGGACTGTCGAGGCGACTCATGCTCCGAAGTTCGTCGAGGAGCGCGCGAAGCTCGCCGAGCGCTTCGGCAGCGTTTCCGGTGTCGATCAGTCGCTCTGCATCGCGAAAGCGTGCGTCGAGTTGCGCGAGCGCCTGATCTTCGGCGCTCGCGGGTCGGTGGACCGAGACCGTCACCGCCACCGCGCCGTCTGTCGTTCCGCCAAACCATCGAATCGCCAGGCGGTGCAGTCCGCTCATCTCGACGACGGCGATCAGTTCCTCGGTTTCGAAGACTCCGGTCGGTCCGTCGACCTCGAGTCGCCGTGAGCCCGCCGGGCCGTCGAGCGATAGGACGACGTCGACGCCGTTCTGCTCTGCGGTGGCTCGCACGGCATCCCCCGCTTCAAGCCAGAGCTTGCGAGCGCGCTCGCCGTTCGGAGCGAGAGCGACCCAGCTGCCGTCGACTGGCAGGGGCAGAGCCGCTCCTGCTGTTGGCAGAGGGGCGTCGCTTGAAGTGCCGCAACCTAGGACACCGAGCGAGACAGGCATTAGTAGGGAAAGACCGCAGGCGATGGACCGAGCCTCCGACAGGATCATGTAAATGAGATCGCGAGAAACGACACCGAATCGGATCACGGTGCTGGCGCGTCCCTCGGTTCAAGCTCGGCGACGCCGGCGTCGGCGACACCCTTCGGCCGGGATTGTCGATTCGTCGGCTGAAGTGAAGAGTCACCTCTGCGCATCGAGTCCATCATCGAGTCAGCCTAGCAGGGCTTCAGCAGTCGTTTCCTGCCATAGACTCGTTTCCGACGGCGAACCGACGCCTAGGAGGAATCGATGAGCGACAGTCCGCATGTGATCGACGTCGACGAGGCCGGGTTCCAACAGCAAGTTCTCGAGCGCTCGCGGAGCGTTCCGGTGCTGGTGGATTTTTGGGCCGGATGGTGCCAGCCGTGCCGGGTTCTCGGGCCGATTCTCGAGCGCGTGGTCGATGAGCTCGACGGGGCGGTGGTGCTGGCCAAGGTCGATTCGGACGCCAATCCGCAGCTCGCCGCCGAGTTCGGGGTGCGCGGCATTCCGCACGTGTCGCTGGTGCGGGACGGCGAGGTGGTCGATCGCTTCGTCGGGGTGCGGCGCGAGGCCGAGGTGCTCGAGTTTCTGCGTCGGCACCTGCCGTCGCCGGCGGACGAGGTCGTCGCAGAGGCCGGGCGGCTGCTGGCCGGCGGCGAGCTCGAGGCGGCCGAGGAGGCGTACGAGCGGGCACTGACGCTCGACGACGCGTGTCATGCGGCGCGTGTCGGCAGGGCTCGTGTGGCGCTGGCCGTTGGTGACGCCGAGGTGGCTGCCGACGTGGCGTCGGCGGTGCCGGCGTCGGTGCCAGAGGGCGAGGCGGCGCTGCGGCTGGCCGAGCTCGCGGCGCTCTCGCGCGAGTTGGCCGGTGCCGTCGATGCCGACGACGAGGCGGCGCGGCGGGACGCGTTCCGGCGCGCGGTCGCCGCCATCGCCGGCGGGCGCGAAGAGCAGGGGCTCGAGGCCCTGCTCGGACTCGCCGAGGCCGACCGCGCGTGGCACCAGGAGGCGGCGCGCCGGGCGATGGTCGCCACGTTCCACCTGGTGGGTGCGCGCTCGCCGCTGAGCGAGGCGATGCGCGAGCGGCTCCGCCGCGTGTACTACTGACCATCCGCTGGAATGTGGGCGGACGCTTGACGGCTCGACCTCGTCCGCGGTCCAATACCGGCATGGCTTGGATACGACTCACCCGCCCCAATGCCGCCGAAGGTCTCTTGCGTCGCCTCTACGACGCTGCCGTGCAGCGTGCCGGGAGGGTCTTTCAGGTGATTCAGATCCAGAGCCCTCGACCGCATGTTCTGCGCGCCTCGACCCAGCTCTACACCGAAGTGATGCACTCACCGCGCAGTCCGCTGTCGCGGCGCCAGCGCGAGATGATCGCGGTCGTGGTGTCACGCACCAATGAGTGCCATTACTGACTGCACGCGCATGCAGAGGATCTCCGGGCCGAGATCCCCGACTCAGACGCAGGACGGGACGCGTGGGTCGACGCCGTGTGCCGCGACCATCGCGAGGCGCCGCTCGAGCCGGCCGATCGCGCCATGCTCGACTTCGCCGTGCGCTTGACCGAGGCGCCGCATGCGATGCGCGAGGACGATGTCGCGGCCTTGCGCGCCGTCGGCTTCTCGGACGTGGCGATCCACGATATCGTCCAGGTCACTGGCCTCTTCGCCTATTACAATCGTCTTGCCGACGGCCTGGGAATCGATCCTGAGCCGGACCATCCGTCGCGCGCCGACTGAAGTTCCAAAGGCGCCGGCCAGGAGCTGCGCCTTCATGCCCAATGTCACCCGTGAGTTCGTCGCCGATCCTGTGGCGTTCATCCGCGAAAACCCGGTCTCGAGCATGAGTGACACTCCGCTGCTCACGGTCGAGAACGTGGCGCTGAAGCGCTACGACCCACGAGTGGTCAAGGGGGCCGACAATCTGGTGAAGCTGAAAGCGCCCGAGGACGACGAGGCGTCGGTGCAGTTCTACATTCTCGGATGGCGGGTGCAGAACGTCGCGGTCGGCCAACTTGGGAGCCAGGCGAACTATTTCTACACTGGCCCGATGGATGGATGCACCGTCGGCATCGACAAGAATTGGGCCCGGCCAACGGTGACGCACATCAACCTGCAGACCAACACGGGCGCGACCGACCGGCCCGCCATGCGCCAGCGAGTGGCCACGACCTTGGCTCACTGCACCAGCTTCTGGACTGGGCGGGTGAATGTGACGATCGTCGAGTCCGCGCTGAACTCGGAGCGCTACAAGGTGAACATCTTCGGCGTCCGCGGTTACCTCGGCTGGACCTTCTATCGCCAGGAGATGGATCTCGGGGTCTTCCCCTATCGGGTGACCGCCGTGGAGACACTGTCGACCTCGTGGTGACGGGCCGAAAGGCCGCCCAGACTTTGGGCAAGACCGACACGGTTGCGAGTCGTGCAGCGGCTGGATACAGTTGAGGCATATTCTCTCTCCGAAACGCGGCCGATCGGCCGCATCGTCTGACCGGAGACGCGCCGAGGCTGGCCGATGCCCGCGAACTTCAGACCCAACCTTCTGTCGATCGTGCCGCCGTACGACTACTTCGTTCCGCCGCACGGAATCGCCTCGTTGATGGGGGCATTGAAAGCGCAAGGCTGCGACGCATTTGATGTGCTCGATCTACGGCTCTGGTCGCCGGTGCCGTACCTCCCGACCTATGTGTCGACTGGTGCTTTCGGCGAGACGTTTGTGATCGACATTCCGGATCTACCGCTGGTTCTTCAGCTCCTGGCCTCACTCGAGCGCCCCGGTCGTGCCTTCGACGATCGTTCCGTCGTGACGCGATTCGCACTCGAGCGCGGGCTGAGCCCGGATCGGTTGGCCGGATACCTGCACGCGACCGATCGCTTTCTCGAACGAGCCTGGGACAACGTCGCGGACATCCGCTTCGTCGGCTTCTCCGTTTGGTCGTCGAACTTTCTCACCACGCTGATGGCGGCGGCCCACCTGAAGCGTCGGCGGAGCCCGCCGTTCGTTGTGTTCGGAGGGCCGCAGACCACGCAGAGCATGGCCTCCGCGCAGCTCGCACTGCGCAGTGGCTTGGCCGACGCGGTGGTCTTGGGCGAGGGCGAGCAGACGCTGATCGAGCTCTTCGAGGCCTTCGAGCACGCAGGCGGGGAGCCTGGGCCGGTCGCCGGGTGCATGCAGCGCGCTGCCGACGGTGCGATCGTCACGACCGAACGCCGCCTGGGCAAGCTGCACGACAAGCCGCTGCCGGACTTTTCGGCGCTGCCGATCGAGATCTATCAGCGCAGCGGCCTCTCGGGCCTGGGTTCGCGGCGCAGAATCCTGCCGTTCGAGATCTCGCGCGGCTGTACCGATCGCTGTGCATTCTGCAGCGAGTGGGTCTTCTGGGAGCGCTTCCGTTCGGCGCGTCCCGACGAGGTCCTCGAGCAGATGAAGGAGTTGAAAGAACGCTACGACGCCGACGGTTTCTTCTTCTCGGACTCGCTGCTCAACGGCGTGCCGTACCGGCTCACGGCGCTGGCCGAAGGTATCCTCTCGATGAACCTCGACGTGACCTGGGGTGGTTTCTTCCGCGCCGCGATGGACCGTGAGACCGCGCGTCTGATCAAGCGCTCCGGATGCGAGCATGCGTTCCTCGGCATCGAGTCGATGTCCGACGACACTCTCGAACGGATGAACAAGCGGCGCACTCAGGCGGACAACATCCAGGCTCTCCACGCCTTTCTCGAAGCCGGTGTGAGCTTCGTCTGTGCTGGCTTGATTCCAGGTTTTCCGGGAGACACGCGCGAGCGCTTCACGCAGACTGCGCTCGAGCTGCACGCTCTCCAGCAGCGGTATCCGACGCGGTTTCGGGTGAACAAGGAGCCGTTCACTGTGCTCGCCGCGCAGCCACTGCTGGACGACCTCGAAGGCTTCGGTTTGGTGGCGCACGGTTGGCCCGACGAGGTGCTCGACCTGGCTCCCTCATATCGAGACATCACCGAGCCGATACTGTGTCACGTCAGCGGCGACAATCAGGGCCTCGAGCGCGTCGGCCAGACCACGATCGCCAACAGCTTCAACGCGCTCGACCAGTGGAACGACCGAGGCGCCATCGACTGGCTTCCGGATCACGGGATCGTGCGCCAGTCACTCGGCGACGGCTGGTCGCTGGCGCATTTCCTCTCACCGTCTGGAGCCCGTTGCGCGCTCCTGGCCAGCGACGACGAGTGTGAGCAGCTCGACGCGCGCCGCCGCCGAGCCGGTGGTGAGCAGCAGATTCGAGAGGAGTTCGCCGATTGGGTCGCCGATCTTCACGCTGCGCATTGGGTCGCTCCGCCGCTCGACATGCCCGAGCTGGCGCCGCTCGGTCTCGGCGCCTGCGGAGCCGCGCGCAACGGATCTCGGGGCGACGGTGAGCGCTTCGTGCTGAGCCCGTTCGTCGTAGGGAGACGGGCCGAAGGCGGCTTGTTGGTCGCCTGCTGGCACACGGCGCGCCTTCATCGTCTCGCCCCGGACTTCGAGCCCGTGGTCGCGGCGCTGCGACACGACGCGATGACCCGGACGGCCATTCGCCGCATGTGCCGGGCGCGCGGACTTGACGGTGTATCTGCCGAGTCGGCACTCGAGGCGCTGCGGCGTGACGAGCTCGTGATGGACAGGCGACCTGGAGACTTGGGACATGAGTGAGCGGGGGAGTGAGAGCCACGCGATGAGCCGCGACGACTACACCCGCGCCAATCGTGCGGCGTGGGACGAAGTCGTGCCGGTACACCAAGAGCAGCGGCGACGGCGTTACGACCTCGAGGCGGCGGTGGCGGCGGACGACTTCTGCGCGCTCGAGCCGTTCGAGATCGCGACCCTCGACGCGCTGGGGCTCGACGGCCGGTCGGTGGTCCATCTCTGCTGCAACAACGGCATCGAGCTGATCTCGCTGCTCAAGCGCGGCGTCGGGCGCGGCGTCGGAATCGACATCTCCGAGGCGGCGATCGTCGAGGCACGTCGGCTCGCCGCGCGGTCCGGCGTCGAGGCCGAGTTTCTCTGCCGCGACCTCTACCAGCTCGAGACCGGCACCGACGACGATGCCGACGGTGGGCTCGAGGGCGCCTTCGACCTGGCGTACGTCTCGGCCGGGGGGCTGTTCTGGCTGCCAGATCTCGATGCTGCGTTCGCCACCATCGCACGCCTGCTGCGTCCCGGCGGCGACTTCTTCCTGTGCGACGTCCACCCGTTCGTCCACATGCTCACTCACGACATCAATCGCGAGTACTCGGGTGACATGCCGCCGCGAATTCGCAACGGGTACTTCCGCGCCGAGCCGCTGGTGAGTCGCCACGGCATGGACTACATCGGCCAAACACGCTACGAGGCGCGGCCGAACTACAAGTTCCTGCACACGCTGTCGGCCATCGTCTCGGCGCTCGGCCGCAGCGGAATCGCGACCCTCGCGCTCGACGAGCGGCCCGAAGACCTCACCCGCATCTTCCCGCCGCTCATCGTCGAAGGCGGCTTGCCGCTGACCTTCACGCTCACCGGCCGCAAGCTCTGAGCGCGCGGAACGGGCGGTCCTATGCGCCGCGCCGCGGCGTGTGGCGCTGCTGGTGACCGCTAAACCCGCCGATGGATGGACTTGCCGTCCTGCCGCAGCGCGTCTTGACAGGCCCCCGGGGCCGGTCTCTAAACTTGTTTATCGAACGCTCGTTATGTTTGTGCCCGCGGGCAACGACTCCGCCCACTGACTCGTCCACTGGTTCGACCGCACGACGGGAGACGTCATGACCTCGAGACTCCGAGTTCTATTCGCCGATCGACTTCCTTGGCCGGCGCTTCTGCTGCTCGCCGCAGGCCTGGCGTTGCTCGCCGCCGGTCCGGCCATGGGCCAGGACGCCGGCGCCGCGGACGATGGAGCGGCCGAGGCCGCCTCCGACGACGGGGTCGAGGAGGGGATTCTCGATACCGACGCGGGCGAGACGATCGTCGTCACCGCGCGGAAGCGCGAAGAGAACCTGCAGGAGGTGCCGATCGCGGTGACGGTGACAACCGGCGAGACCCTCGAGGATACTGGCGCGCCCGACATTTCGGTGCTCGAGAATTACGTGCCCAACCTGGCCGTGTACGCCGGACGCAACCAGTCGACGACCCTCACCGCCTTCCTGCGCGGCATCGGCCAGGCCGATCCGCTGTGGGGCGTCGACCCGGGCGTCGGTCTCTACCTCGACGATGTCTACATGGCGCGTCCGCAGGGTGCTCTGCTCGATGTCTTCGATGTCGAGCGGGTCGAAGTGCTGCGCGGGCCGCAGGGTACGCTCTACGGCAAGAACACCATCGGCGGCGCGATCAAGTACGTGTCGCGCGCGCCCAGCGACGAGCTCGAGGTGCGCCTCGCTGCCGACGGCGGCGCCTACGGTACGCAGAACCTCCGCGCCATCGTCTCGGGGCCGCTGGTGGAGGGCAAGCTGCGCGCCAAGGTGGCCGTCGCCTCGCTGCAGCGCGATGGCTACGGCACCAACCTGCTCACCGGGCGCGACGTGTCGGACAAGGACACGCAGGCGGCGCGTCTGTCGCTCGACTGGCTGCCGACCGACGACGTGCTCGTGCGCTTCAGCGCGGACCGCACCGAAGACGACGCCGAGCCGAAGGGCTACCAGCGCCTGGCCGCCAACCCGTTCTGCCCGCTCTTTCTCGGCACGACGTGCGCGCCGCTCGATGACCGATTCGACACACAGAGCGGGCTCGAGCCGCTGAACGGCACCGAGTCCGAGGGCTACGGCCTGAACATCACCTGGGACTTGAACGACTCGTGGCTGTTCAAGTCGACCACGGCGTATCGTGAGAGCGACTCGCGCAACAACATCGACTTCGACACGACGCCGGCGCCGATCACCGACGTGATGGCGACCTACTACGACGAGCAGTTCTCTCAGGAGCTGCAGTTCATCTATGCGGGGAACGGCAAGCTCGACGGCGTCCTCGGTCTCTTCTACTTCGACGGCGAGGCCGGCGGCCTGGTGCAGAACATCTTCTTCGGCTCGGTGTTCGGCACGACCGAGGGCACGACCGAGACCGACTCGATCGCCGCGTTCGCCGACGGCACCTATCAGGTGAACGATCGACTGGGCATCAACTTCGGTCTGCGCGTCACCGAGGAAGAGAAGCGCGGCGTCGCGTTCAACGCCGGCTACACCGACGACACCTTCACCGTGATCAACGCGGTCACCGCCGACTACGACCAGAGCGAGACGTTCACCTCGGTGGCGCCCAAGCTCGGCTTCGACTACGCCGTGAACGACGACACGCTGGCGTACTTCAGCCTCAGCCGCGGCTTCAAGAGCGGCGGCTTCAACGTGCGCGCGCAGGCGACGTTCTTCCCAGAGTCGGCCGATCCGTTCGACGACGAAGTGCTCGACGTCGCCGAGCTCGGCATCAAGAGCATCCTCTTCGACCGCCAGCTGACGCTCAACACAGCGGTCTTCTACGGCGACTACTCGGACATCCAGGTCTCGACCTTCACCGCGTTCGACTCCGACGGCGACGGCGTCGACGACTCCTTCTTCGGCAACTTCGTCAACGCCGGCGACGCCACCATCCAGGGCATCGAGATCGAGTACGACGTCAATCCGTCGTCGGTGACGTGGTTCGGGCTGCAGGGCCACTTGAGCTACCTCGACGCCGAGCCCGACAGCTTCCTCGACGAGAACGGCGACGGCTTCGTCGACACGCAGGTGATCACCAACGCGCCCGACATCACCGCGTCGCTGCGCTTGCGCTTCAACGCGCCGCTCTTCGGCGGCCTGTTCACCGGCCAGATCGGCGCCAGCTACCGCGACGACGCGGTGCTCACCAACGAAGGTGGCCCGAACCCGTCCGATCCGACCCAGCCGCTGCTGCCGCTGATGCAGGACGCTTACACCACGCTCGACGCGTCGCTGAACTGGTTCTCGGCCGACGGTACCTGGGGCATCCGGGTCAACGGCTACAACCTCACCGACGAGGAGTACCTCACCAACGGCTACAACATCCCGGTGCTCGGCGTCGTGACCGGCTCGTACGGCGCGCCGGCGACGGTCACCGCCGGCATCGAATACTCGCTGCGCTGAGACCGACGACGATGCTGCATAGTGAGGGGGCCGGCGACCGACTCGCCGGCGATCTGCTCGGGGAGCGGGCGCGCCTGACCCCGGACGCCGAGGCCCTGGTCGTCGTCGACACGGGCGCGCGCCTCAGCTACCGAGAGCTCGACCAGCGAGCGGTGCGCTGCGCTCTCGCCTGGCGCGGCCTCGGCCTCGAGCCCGACGACCGGGTGGCGATCCTGGCGCACAATCGGGTCGAGTATGTTGAGGCCTTCTTCGCCGCGCCCAAGGCGGGCATCGTCCTCGTCACCCTCGGCACGCGGCTGACCGCCCGCGAGCTGGCGGAGATCCTGGCCGACGCCGGCGCACTTGCGGTGCTCTACGACGGTGCGCTCGGCGAAGTTGTCGACGAGCTGCGCAACCTCGAGGACGGACCGGCCGTCGTCGAGCACTGGATCGCGCTCGACGCGCCGCGTGCCGCCGACGACCTGCCGTACGCGGAGCTGGTGGCTGCCGTCGAGCCGTCCGGCTTCGAGCCCACGCCGCGCGCGCTCGACGACCTGCACTGCCTGCTCTACACCTCGGGTACCACCGGCACGCCGAAGGGCGTGATGATTCCGCACCGGCAGGTGATCTGGAACGGCTACAACACGGCCTGTGGCTGGCAGCTGCGTGCCGACGACGTGAGCCCGATCTTCACGCCGCTCTACCATGCCGGCGGCCTGATGGCGTTCCTGGTGCCGATCGTCACCATCGGCGGCAGGATCGTGCTGCACGGCGGATTCGACGCCGCCGAGGTGTGGCGCACGATCGAGGCCGAAGGCTGCACGGTGGTGCTCGGCGTGCCGACGATCTGGAAGATGCTGATGGAGGCGCCCGAGTTCCCCGAGGTCGACCTGTCGCGCGTCCGCTGGCTGATCAGCGGCGGTGCGCCGCTCCCGGAGTACATCGCCGAGGCCTACCGAGCGCGCGGCGTCGAGTTCTTGCAGGGATTCGGCATGACCGAAGTCGGCGTCAACTGCTTCGCAATGACGGTCGACGATTCGCGGCGCAAACCGGGCTCGATCGGCAAGCCCATGATGTTCACCGAGGTGCGCCTGGTCGATGACGACGGCGCCGACGTGGCGGTCGGCCAGGTGGGGGAGATGCTCTTCCGTGGCCCGCACGTCTCGCGCGGCTACTGGAATCGCCCCGAGGCCACCGCCGAGGCGCTCGACGCCGACGGCTGGTTCCACTCGGGCGACGCCGCGCGGCGCGACGAGGACGGCTTCGTCTACGTCGCCGGCCGGACCAAGGACATGATCATCAGCGGTGGGGTGAACATCTACCCGGCCGAGATCGAGGCGCAGCTGCTGCGCCATTCGGCGGTGCAAGACGCCGCGGTCGTCGGCGTGCCCGACGAGCAGTGGGGCGAAGTCGGCGTCGCGTTCGTCGTGGCGCGGGCCGAGGTCACCGACGGAGCAGGTGCGCTCGACGAGTCCGTCCTGGTCGAGCACCTGCAGGGCCGCCTGGCGCGCTACAAGGTGCCGAAGATCTACCGCTGGCGCGATGAGCTGCCACGCACCGCGTACGGCAAGGTCGTCAAGGGCATCCTGCGCGACGAGTACCTGGCCGAGGGAGGCGCGTCCTGAGCGCCGCGGCCGAGGTGGCGCCGACCGTTTTGGCGCACCGCGTGGAGCACGGCGACCGCGCTTCCGACGACGCACTGGTCTTGCTGCTCAACGGTGGCTTCATGACCGCGGTCAGCTGGCAACCGGTCGCCGCGACGCTGCTCGAGCACCGTGGCCTCCTGCGCTGCGACTTTCGCGGCCAGCTGCTGACGCCCGGGCCGGCGCATGCGCGGGTCGAAGACAATGTCGACGATGTCGTCGCGCTGCTCGATCATCTCGGGCTCGCGCGAGTCCACGTGGTCGGAACCTCGTTCGGCGGTCTGGTCGCGGTCCATCTCGCGACGCGCCACCCCGAGCGCGTCGCCAGCCTCGCCGTGGTCACCGTCGCCGACCATGCGACGGCGGCGATGTTCGACGGCGCCGACGAGCTGCGCCGGGTCGTCGCTGCGATTCTCGACGGCGGCGAGCGCACCGCGTTTCACGAGCTGCTGGTGCGCGACGTCTACTCGGCGGCGTATGCGGCCGAGCAGGCCGAGGTGCTGGCCGAGCGTGGGCGCCAGGTCGCTGCGTTGCCCGACGCCTGGTTCGCCGCCACCGGTGACCTGGTGGCGGCGATCGAGGACTACGATCTGCGGCCCCATCTCGGCGACGTGCGCTGCCCGACTCTGGTCGTGGTCGCCGGCGACGATCGCGTGATGCCCCCCGCTGCCTGCCGCGCGCTCGCCGCCGGCATCGACGGAGCTGTGGTCGTCGAGCATCCGACGAGCGGTCACGCTCTCGTCACCGAGGACCCCGAGTGGCTCGCCGAGCGGCTGCAGCGCTTTCTCGCCGAGCAGTCGTCGAGCCCCGGGAGCTGACGCGCGATGGCCGAAGCCGAGCCGACTCGCAGCGGCCACGTCGAGCATGCCGGTCACCGCTTCTGGTGGGAGCTGCATTCGACTGGCGAGGCCGCGGGCGATGGCGAGGGCGGTGACGGCCAGCGCGAGGTCGTCGTGCTTTTCAACGGCCTGGCGATGCACACCGGCGCCTGGACCACCGTGCTCCCCGAGCTGACGCCGAGCTACGACGTCGTGCTGTTCGACTACCTCGGCCAGGGCCGCTCGTCGGCCCCCGACACGCGCTATGCTATTCCCGACTTCGCCGATGCGCTGTCGAGAATTCTCGACCGGCTGGGGAGTCGGGGTCTACGCACCGCGGCAGTGCACACCGTCGGAATCTCCTACGGCGCCTTCGTCGCCCTCGACTTCGCGCGCCGTCATCCGACACGCGTCGCGACGCAGACGCTCTCGGGTGTCGTGCTCAGCCACGAGCGTCAGTTCGCGATGTATCGCGACCTCTCGATGCGGTTCTTTCGCGGCGACGCCGGATCGTTCGAGCTCTACACGCACTACCTCTACGAGAAGATCTTCGGCGAGAGCTTTCTGCGCGCCGTCGGTGCCGAGCGCCTCGAGGCGCTGCGCGGCGGCTTCTACGAACGCTACTGCGACCGTGTGCACTGCCTGGTGCGTCTCACCGAGGCCCAGGACGCGTTCTTCGCGGCGCTCGACGTGAATCTGTCCGCCTATGCCAGGATCGAGACGCCGACCCTGCTCGCCGTCGGCGCGCAGGATCGCGCAATCCCGCTCTGGCAGCAGGTTCGCTTGCTCGAGATCCTGCCCGACTGCCGGCTCGAGATCGTGGCCGAAGCCGGTCACGTCGTTCATCTCGAGCGCTGCGCCGAGCTTTTCGCTCTGCTGCGCGCGTTCTTCGCCGCACGCGCTACGACCTTCGATCGCCCGCCAAGCGCCACGGGCTGAGGTGACCCTGATGGACCCGAAGATTCTTGCCAGCTGGCTGCTCGTCGCCGCCTATGTGACGACGATTCTCGTGCTGGTGGTGCGCGGCGCGCGCCGCAATGAGAGTGTGGCCGATTACGCGGTCGGATCGATCGCCTTCTCGCCGGTTGCGGTCGGCCTGGCACTCGCCGCATCGACCACCAGCGCCGCCACCTTCATCATCAATCCCGGACTGGTGGCCTACTTCGGTCTGTCGGCGGTGCTCGGCCTGTGCGTCGTGCTGCCGATCGCCATGGCGGTCTCGTTGGTCGTGCTCACCAAGGGCTTCCGCAAGTACGGCGGCACCGTCCAGGCGCTCACGCTGTCGCAGTGGGTGGGGGAGCGCTACCAGAGCCGCGGCTTCGCGCTCTTCTTCGCCGTGCTCTCGCTGCTGCTGGTGACCTTCATCGTCATGATCCTGGTCGGCCTCACCAAGGTGGTGGCCGCGTCGCTGCAGCTGCCCGAAGTGCCGGTCCTGGCGGTCATCGTCGCTTTCTCGTTCGGCTACATGATGTTCGGCGGCGCCAACTCGATGGTCTACACCAACACCCTGCAGGCGCTGGTGATGGTGGTCGTCGCGGTCGTGCTCCTGGGCTCGGGCAGCGAGCATTTCGCCGGCGGCGTCGGCGCTTTTGTCGAGCGGCTGCGTGCCATCGACCCGAACTTGGTGACGATGTACAACCTCGACAGTCCGCTCTTCCGTGACGCCTTCGAGGTCATCGTCTGCACCATCGTGGTCGGCATCGCGATCGTCTGCCAGCCGCACATCATCACCAAGTCGCTGCTGCTCAAGCAGGAACACGAGGTCAACCGCTACCTGCTCACCGGCATCGTCGTGCAGGTGCTCTTTTTCTGGGTCGTGGTCGCCGGCCTCTACGCTCGGCTCGAGTTCCCCGACCTGACGCTCGACGGCGTCACCATCGTGCCCGACAGTGTGATCTCGACCTACCTGGTCACCGAGTTCCCGTGGTTCATCGCGGTCGTCGTCTTTCTCGGTCTGATCGCTGCCGGCATGTCAACCCTCGAAGGGCTCATCCAGTCGCTGTCGATCATCATCACCAGCGACCTGGTGGCCAACGTGCACGAGTCCGTCACCGGACGGCGCCTCGGCGGTCGCTTCCTCTTCGTGCTCAACCGCATCGTCATCGTTCTACTCGCCGTCGTTTCGTTCGGCTTCGCCTGGTGGCAGCTGATCGCGCCCAACCTGAGCGTCATCATCTTCGCTCAGCTCGGCGTCTACGCGTACTTCGCCGCCGCGTTCGTCCCGGTCCTCTTCGGCACCTTCTTGCCGAAAACCCCGCGCGTCGCGGTCGTCGCTGCAGCTGTTACCGCTCTGGTGGTCCACTATGGGGTCTATCTCACCGGCGGAAGCTGGTTCCCCTACTACATCGACGTGTCGGTGAAGAATCCGGGAATTTCCACCGCGCTGGCCGTCGTTGCGGCGACCGTCGTTGGTGGAGCGCTGTACTTCGCGCGGGCACGCGAGTCGTCCTGATCGGTCTGTGGACTCGACCGGTTCCGGGGCTGTGACGGGGTCTTGACGCCCTGATGAAGTTGCACAGTTCATAGCGATCGTGTAATTCTCGTCCCAGCTCTAGTCTGTCGAATCATTGTCCAGAGATTCAGTGCGTTCTTAAGGCGTCGACGGCGGGCGAGGTGGTCCGGCGAGCGGATCTCGCGGAGCTCCGTGGACCGACGCCGTGGCACGCAGCGAAGGAGGCTGACCCATGGACAGAGTCCAAGAGCAGCTGCCCGAGCCTCGACCGCGCCCGACCGACGGTGCACCGGACACGGTCTGGGAGTTGATCCGCGGGCAGGCGGAGGCCCATCCCGCGCGGACCGCGCTCATCGATGGGGAGAGGGAGATCGACTACGCTCGCCTCATCCAGCGCGCGGACGCGATCGCGGGCGAGCTCGCGGCGCGCGGAGTCGAACCGGGATCGCTCGTCGGCGTCTGCATGGGCCGCTCGTGGGAGCTCGTGGCCGCGCTCGTCGGCGTGCTGCGCGCGAGCTGCGCCTACGTGCCCCTCGACCCGGCGTACCCGCGGGCGCGGCTGCGCTACATGCTGGAGCATTCGCGAGCCGCGATGCTGCTCGTGGACTCTACGACGGCGCGATCCGACACTCCGGATGCGCTCGGCGTCGAGGCGTCGAGTGTTCTATGCGTCGACAAGGTAGGGGAGGCGTCGGCGAACGGACGATCCGGTCCCAGTGCGCGCGACCTGGCCTATGTGATGTACACCTCGGGATCGACCGGCAGACCGAAAGGAGTCGCGATCGAGCACCGCAGCGTCGTCGCGATGACCCGCGCGCTGCGAGGCCTTCTGGACGACGAAGAGCTTGCGGGCATGCTCGCGGCGGCCTCGATCTGCTTCGACGCGTCGGTGATGGAGATCTTCGGCACCTTGTCGCTCGGCGGCACGATGGTCTTGGCCGAGTCCGTTCTCGAGCTGCCGACGCTGCCGGCGGCACACCGCGTGCGGGCGAGCGTCATGGTTCCGTCGACGATGCAGGCCTTGCTCACGGCCGGCCGACCGCCCGTGGGGCTGCGCCGCGTCTTGCTCGGCGGCGAGGTGTTGAAGCCCTCGCTGGTCGAGCGCTTGCAGGCGCTGGACCCACCGCCGCGGGTGGTGAATGTCTACGGACCGACCGAGGACACCGTGTTCTCGACGACCGCAGAGGTCGCTCCCGGCACGGAGCCGATCACCATCGGCACGTCGGTTCCGGGCTCTCGCGCGTACATTCTCGACGAGTCGCTGCAGCCGCTGACCGCGGGTGAGCCCGGAGAGCTCTTCCTGGCGGGCGACCAGCTGGCGCGCGGCTACCTGCACGACGACGAGCTGACGGCCGAGCGCTTCCTCGAACCCGAAGCCCACAATGCAGGCCCGAGGGAGCGGCTGTATCGAACCGGAGACCTGTGCGCGTGGCGGGCCGATGGCGAGATCGACTTCCTGGGGCGGCTCGACCAGCAGGTCAAGCTTCGGGGCTACCGAATCGAGCTCGAAGAGATCGAGTCGGTGCTCGAGACGATGCCGGGTGTCGATGGCGCGGCGGCGGCGGTGGTCGAAGGCGCCGGTGGTCAGCAGGTCCTCGCGGCGTATGTGGTCGGACCGGGCGAGACCGAGCGCCACGAGGCCCCGACTCGTGACGCCGTGAGGAGGCACGCCGCTGGGCGACTTCCCGCCTATATGGTGCCCCAGGTCGTCGTGCCCCTCGACGAGCTGCCGCGCTTGCCCAACGACAAGCTCGACCGCAACGCGCTGCCGCGGCCCGACTTCGGCTGCCAGGCCCGCCCAGGGGCCCACGAACGGCTGGCGGATCTTTCGCGCGCGGAACGCCGCACGGTCTTTCTGCCACTCGTTCGAGCCGAGGTCGCGTCGCTGCTCGGAGCTGAAGCGCCCGAGCTCGTTCCCGCGGACCAGTCGTTGAGCGACCTCGGTCTCGATTCGTTGACCACGGTCGAGCTGAGCTCTCGCCTCGCCGCGCTGCTCGGGCGCACACTGCCGGTCGCGGCGGTGTCGGAAGAGTCGTCGATCGTGGAGGTCGCCGAAGCGATCCTCGAGGCCTCTGCGGACGGCCCGGAGCCCGTGGTGCGCCCTCGCGACGCGGACCCGTTGGGACGGTTCCAGGCGCAGATCCGGTCCTGCTATGCACCCTTCTTGGCCGCCAAGGCGTCCGCGTGGTCGGCCACCGACAAGGGAACCCTGGTCCGCGAGCTCACTCGCCTGGTGGGTCGTCCCGGCCGTGACTCGTTCAGCAAATTCGTGCGCACGGGCAGCGCGCACCGGGGTGTGGTCGCCGATGCGCACACCGCCGAAGAGCGCGAAGCGATCATCTGGACGACTAACCTGTATCTCGGTCTGAATCGCGACCCCGAGGTGGTCCGAGCTGCCGGAGCCGCCCTCGAGCAGCTCGGTACGGGCATGGGAACGTCAGCGGTGGCAGCAGGATTCACTGATTTGCACGTCGAGTTCGAGCGCGGCTTCGCCGAGTTGGTCGGCAAGCCTGCCGCCTGCCTGTTTCCGACCGGCTACACCGCCAACGTCGGCGCGATCGCCGGCCTGCTCGGCAAGAACGACGTCGTCGTCATGGACCAGCTGTGCCATGCCTCGATCGTCGACGGTGCGCGGCTGTGCGGCGCGAAGATCAGAACGTTCCGGCACAACGACGCCGCCGACCTCGAAACGGTACTGGCGGCCGAAGCCTCGCCCTACCGCACGCTCTTGGTGGTGCTCGAAGGCGTCTACAGCATGGGTGAAGGGACAGCGCCGGTGGCTGACATCGCGCGCACGGCCAAGAGGTACGACGCGTTGGTGCTGGTCGACGAGTCACACTCGTTCGGCTTCTACGGCCCGCGCGGCGCCGGTTTGTGCGCAGAGCAGGGAGCCACCGAGCAGGTCGACTTCGTGATGACGACTCTGAGCAAGGCGCTCGGCAGCCTCGGCGGGGTCGTCGCCGCGCGCGCCGAGCACGTCGCGCTGCTGAAGTCGTCCGCTCGGGCGTACATCTTCCAGGCTTCGGCCAGCCCCGCCGACATTGCCGCGGCGTGCGCCGCTCTCCGCCGCGTGCGCTCCGACGACACCTTGCGAGAGCGCCTCTGGGACACCACTGCCTACATGCGCGAGCGATTCTCCGCCGCGGGCTACGACCTCGGCACCGGCGACGGCCCGATCGTGACCCCGCATTTTCCCGACACCGACAAGCTCTTCGCGATCGTCGGTGGCCTGTTCGAGCGAGGCATCCACACCTCGGCCGTCACTTACCCGATCGTCGAGCCCGGTAAGGGCCGTCTACGCTTCATCTGCTCGGCAGCACACAGCCGCGACGATGTCGACCAGACCCTCGAGGCATTGATCGACGCCGAACGCGCGGTCGACGCGGCACGCACGAGCGGCGGCGAGGCGGCAGGCGAGCCTGCCCTGTGCACCGCCGCCGAGTCGCCAAACGATGCCGACTCGGCTACTGGGCGACCGGAGGTCGAGGCGTGGGCACGTGCCCTGATCGAAGACTTGGAGAACGGCATCGCCGACGCGCCAGGCTCGTCTCCGAACCTCGCCGTGTCCTTCCAGGTGCCCGACGAAGGAGAGCCGCTCACGATCGCCGTCGACGAGGGAAAGATCGGGCTCAGGCCCGGCCCGCCGGCGCACCTGCCGGCCTCGTCGCTGAGCTTACTCGACGATCGAGCGGTTGAGTCGCTCTGTACGTCGGACGTCCAGGGCTTGCTCGAGAGCATCGTCGGCGGCTCTTGCAGACTGTCCGGCGAGGTCGAGCCGTTTGTCTGGCTCGTCGCCCGGATGGCAGCTCGCTGATCGAGACGACAAGCCGTCTGTTGTCGGCAGGGCTGAGTGCGGGATAGTCTCAGGGCGTTACGGAGTGGTTGATGCGTCTAGGCTGATTCTCCTGTTGTGCTCGACGTAAGGAGCACTGTGTTCCTTTCAAGTAGTTCTCTCCCTTGAGAGCGGAGTCCCAAGAGACGGCCCGGCGTCGTCTCCGCGCAATCGTCGACGATTGCTACGGCGATCTCTTGGCATTCTTCCGTGCGCGCGGATTCAACGTGGAGAATTCGCGCGATCTTGTGCAGCAGACTCTACTCGAAGCCCTTCGGGCCGAGGGCAGCTTTCGAGGTGACGGGAGCTTCAGGGCCTGGGTGCTCGGGATTGCCAAGAATGTATATCGCAGCGAGCTACGATATCGTGGGCAAGACAAGCGAGCGGGCGTTCACGTACCGCTCGAAGCTATCGAGCGAGAGGACCGTCGCAGTACTCAGGCGGTGGTCGTGCCGCCGGCCGCGCTGCGGCAGTCGCTCGATGCCGAGCAGAGCCGGCTGCTTCGACAGGAACTGGACCGGCTGCCGCCGGGCCAGCGCGACTGCTTGATCCTACGCATTGATCAAGACCTTTCGTACCGTGAGATTTCTAAGGTGCTGCAGGTCTCGATCGATGCGGTGAAGACGCGTGTCTATGCCGGCAAGGCGACGTTGCGCAAGCGGCTTGGCTCACGGTTCGCCGACGACCTCTAGGTTTCGACGAAGAGAAGCAATCCGACGATCTCCGAGCTTCGTGTCATGACCGACGAACGACCCTCCATGCATGCTGCGATCCGTGACTGGGCGGCGGCGGCTCGCGAAGGGCTCGGCGCGCCGCCGAGCGCCGAGGAGCTGGAGGCTTATCGACGGGGAGACCTCAGCGAGGCGCGGCACTCAGAGGTCCGGCGTCATCTCGTGCTCGATCCCGAACAGACCCAGCGCTTCCTCGACGAGTCCGGAGACATGGTGTCCACGGAACACGAGCAGGCTGTCGACGATCTAGTCGGGGTTCTGCTCGAAGTGGGTGTGGACGAGAACGCGCTCCGACTCGTTGAACGAGGCATTCATCGCAATCGACGCTCGTGGCGCTCTGTATGGATGCATTCGTGGGTGAGATTCGCTGCAATGGCTGTGCTTGCCTTCGGCCTCGGTTGGGTTTTGGCTTCGAGCTGGCCTGCGCCCGAAATAGGAGGCGAACCATCGATTGTCGGTCCTGCGCCAGAGTTTCTCGAGCTGGCGATTCGTCACCGTGGTGGTGACGGAAGCCAGATGGTGAGAGGGGGAAGAGTCGAGCTCGGTGAGGGCCCAGTTCTGGTCGGGCTGTCGCTGCTTGATTCAACGGATGCCAAGCAGTACTCAGTCGAGCTTGCAGCTCGCAACGACGGATTCGTAGAAAGAGTCGAAGTTGAGCGTAGGGACGACGGCAGCGTCCGTTTCTTGCTGAATCCTGCAGGCCTTGAGCGAGGAACGTACAACTTGCATCTGTGGGCGCACTCGCGCAGTGAGGATGAGCTACTCGGCAGCACGACTCTAGAAGTTGTCGCAAGTCCATGAGGCCATCGACTCGATGCGTCTGGTGCAGTGGCATATTGCTAGTGCACTGGTTGATTGGTTGTGGTTCTGGCTCGGTCGATCAAACCGACACCGTGCGAGACGGCGGCTCGAATCAAACGGCGGAAGAGAAAGCATTTTCGCGGGGATTGAAGGTCGGCGATCCGGCTCTTCGTCCGGAGTTGGAGACCTCGGGCCCCATGTCTGTATGGCTCGCGGACCGCTCAAGGCCCCTTCGATTCGATCTGGAGCCCGGAGATCGTGTGATGGCGTCGGCTTCGCAGGATCGTGCGGACGTTGTGTGGCAACTGTCGACCCCGAGGGGCACGGTCGAGATCGACCTGCCGGGGCGCGACGGTCCTGAGGTGCTCTGCTGGCGAGCTTCGGCTGTGGGAACCTATGACCTCGAGCTAGTGCGTGGGCAGGCCGGTCGCTCGGCGGCGGTCGACGTGGAGATCAAGGTTCTGACGGTGGATTCTCTCGCGAACCAGGCGTCGGAGCAGATCGAAGCCTGCGTGGAGGCCGTCTCTGCCTGGCTGGAAGCGGAGAAAAGTGTCGGAACCTTGCGTGCGCGAGCGCTCGAGCGGACGACGCGTGCCGCGGATCGTGCCGACTTGCCGGTGCTGGCGTCGATCGCACACGTCGAACGTGCACTTCTCGCACTCGAGGACGGGTTCCCTGAAGAGGCCCGCGTCCAGGTCGAGGAAGCAACTGCTACAGCAGCCCGTGGTGAACCGGTTCTGAAAGCTCGCGTTCTGGCGCGCGCCGCGCAGATGCTGCTGAGTGCCGAAACCGGAAAAGTCTTCCCCCGCGAGCAGGTCGAGGCTTGGCTCGGCGAAGTCTTGGAGCAAGCCGAGATTGCTGGCGACGACCTGGCGATCGCTCGCGGCGCCCATTCTCTCGGTGTCCTCGCCCAAGAGAAGGGCCGCTTCCAGGCGGCGGCTGAGCAATATGCGCAAGCCCGCCAGCGCTGGCCTGCGCCCGATCGCTTGGACTGGGCGGTGAGCACTAGCCGCTTGGCGGCCATGGAAGTCATGCAGAGCCGCCTCGACGAGGCGCGCGAGATGCTCGAGGAGGTCCTGACCGAAGTCGAGTTTGGTCCTGGCCGCCATCGGTGCGAGGCCCTGTTGCAGCTCGGCTGGGTCCACATCATCGCTGAGAATGCCGAGAGCGCAGTCCCATTGTACGAGCAAGGTCTCGCGCAATGCGCGGATGACATCAGCTATCGCATTGCCTTCAACGACCGGATGGCGACGGCTCAGAGGCGGTTGGGGAATCTCGAGGTCGCAGAGGCGCTCTACCTGGAGGCCTACGGCCTTACCGACAAGTCGCAGTGGCTGGCCCACATCGCCACGAGCCTTAGTCGCCTCTACGTCGAGACCGGGCAGCTCGAAGAGGCGTGGGTTCGAGGCCAGGAGGGAGTCGATCGTTTCAGGGGAGTCGACTCCAACGGACTGGCTCATGCCTTGGCTTGGCGTGGTCGCATCGAAGCGATGGACGGTCGCCTCGACGAAGCGGTGGCGTCCCTCGAGGAGGCGACGAGAGTCGCCGACGCCTGGTGGTTGGACTCGTACCGGGCCGGAACGCTACCGCGCTCGACCTCCTTGGTGCAAGACATCGACAGAGTCTACGTCGAGCATGCGATGGCCCTCGCCGGGCAAACCGGGGATCCGGCTCTCGTCGACCGAGTGTTTCGCCGCAGCGATTATTCGCGTGCACGCAACCTTGTCGCAGTGCTCGGCACGGGTGCTCCGCCGCCCAGCCCGGCCGACCTCGAGTCGATCGTCGACTCCTGGCCGCCTGGAGTCGCTTTGCTGAGCTATGTCTTTGGCGAGACCACGAGCTATGCCTTCGTGCTGCGATCGGACGGTATCTCCTGGTTCGAGTTGGCCGACCGGAAGAGCCTCGAGATCGATGCGCGCCGTTGGCTGGCGGCGATCCAAGCTTCACCACTGCAGGCCAACACGCTCCAGCGAGAAGCACTCGGCCGACGTCTCGCCGAGATTCTGCTTGCGCCCTTGTGGAGTCACGTCGAGTCGTCCGAGCGCTGGGTCGTCGTCGCCGATGGCGTCCTTGGGCACCTTCCGTTCGCCGCCCTTCCCGACCCGTCCGGAAACCCGCTAGTCGAGCGCTTCGAGCTGGTTCATGGTCCCTCGATCAGTGCGCTGGCCAGGCTACCGAAGCGCAGCGCGGAGCCGTCCTCCAATCCGGCGTCTTTAATCGCGCTCGCCGATCCGGTGTACTCGCGCTGGGATGAACGGTGCCAGGAGTGTGCGGCGACCGGGGAAACACAGAGCGGCGACCCGTCGTTGCTTCGGCTCGAAGGAGCGGGGGAAGAGGCCGAGTTACTGGCAAGAATTGCTCCGTCTGGTCAGTTCTACCGCGGCTTTGCCGCAAGCCGTCGGACAGTGATGGATGGTGCGCTCGCCGAGGCCAGAATCGTTCACTTCGCAGTGCACAGCGCGATCGATCCGCGCTATCCGGAACGGTCGGGGATCCAACTCTCTCGCTTCGACTCGGCCGGTTCTCCGATCGACGGCTTGTTGACTCTCGAAGAGATTCAAGATCTCGAGCTGTCGGCGGATCTCGTGGTGCTCTCGGCTTGTCGCACCGTGTGGGACGAGGGGGTCCGCGGCGACGGCCTGGTCGGTTTCGCCCAAGCTTTCCAGATCGCCGGCGCGCACAGCGTGATCGTCAGTCTGTGGGACATCGACGATCGTGCCACCGCCGAGTTCATGGCGAAGTTCTACCGCCGTCTGGTCGAACGCGGGGAGTCGCCGGCGTCCGCGATGCGAGCGACCCAGGCCGAGGTCAGTTCCGATCCAGAGTCGAGCTCTCCGTCTATTTGGGCTGGCTGGCAAGTGATCGAGGACTGGCGCTCGTAGAGTCTGCGCGAAAAAAGTCCGACGAATCGCCACACAAATCTCCGCCGGCGACCACTGTGAGGTCGACGGCCCGGAACGAGCCGGTGCTGTGAACCAGCAGGAGATTCAGCATGAGCAATTCAGGGGGCGACCCGAAGAGCGATCTGACGATGGCGGCGCGTTTTGGCTCGCCGGCGACTACCTTCGCCTTCGGTATTCGCAAGAACGACGGTCGCTACTATCGGCGACCTGTCAACGAAGGGTCGTTCGCATCCTCGGTGCGCGGGCGCCAGGTGGAGCTCGGCGGTGGCCGTGAGCCGCGGGAAGGTATCGACCCGAAGAACCTCGGCGAAGCAGGTTGGGGCGTCGTGTGGAGCGATGGCGACACGAAGACGCGCATTGGCCCGCTGCTCGCGCCGCTGCTCGAGCGCCGAGAGGAGCAGGCTGGCGACCGCTACTTCGAGACCGTGCTCCAGACCGGCACAAGCGCCGACAAGCTTCTCGACCAAACGCAGCGGGCTCCAGGCAGCCCTCCCGACCCGGCAGAGTCGGCGCCCTACTATCTGCTGTTGGTCGGTGATCCGGCTACGGCGTCGTTCGAGCTGCAGCAGGAGCTCGATCTTCGCTACGCCGTCGGCCGGCTCTTCTTCGACGCTCCGGATTCTTACGGTCGCTACGCCCAAGCGGTTCTCGCCGCCGAGGCTCGGGCCCTGCGCCAGCGCCGGATGCTCGTCTTCGGCACCCGGCATGACGGCGACCTGGTGACGAACGCCTGTGTCGACCAGCTGTTGATGCCCTTGGTCGGGGAGATGGCGAGCCGTCCGGGCTGGTCGGTCGAGCCGACGCTCGGGCCGGCGGCGACGCGTGCCGAGCTCCAGGGTCTGATCGCGCGCCCCGAGGCGTCGATCCTGCTCACCGCGGCCCATTCGCCGGTGCTCGAGATCGGCGATCCGTTGCAGGAGGCGCTGCACGGGGCGATCGTCACCTCAGAGTGGGCAGGACCGGAGCGCGACCTGGCGGTCGAGCGCCATCACGTGGTCGCCGCGGCCGATCTGGACCGCTCGCTCGATCTCCGTGGCTTGATCGTCGTAATGGTCGGCTGCTTCAGCGCGGGAACGCCACGCTTCGACGGCTTCATTGAGAAAGAGCGGGTGCAGCTGGCGCCCGATCCCTACGTCGCGGCCTTTCCGCAGGCACTGCTCGACCGCGGCGCGCTCGCCGTGCTCGCCCACGTCGACAGTCTGTACCTGCACTCATTCGCGTGGCCGGGCTCGAGCGCCGAAGCCCAGCACCAAACCTACGGCGACACGCTGTACCGCCTCGGCCGGGGGCACCGCCTGGGCTATGCGGCGGATCCCTTCGGCCGTCGTTTCGGCGATCTGGCGCAGCGTGTGTTGGCGTCGCGCCTCCAGCCCGAGCGCTACGACGACAAGGCGACCGCGGCATATTGGATCGGCTACCACGATGCGCGGCAATACGTGGTGCTCGGCGATCCGGCCGTGAAGCTGTCCGTACCACCCAGCGCCGGAGAGCCGGCATCGTGACCGCGCTCGCGTTCGAGCTGCACCCGACCCTGGCCGACGACGGCTCGCTGAGGATTCGGGTTGACTCGCCGTCGGGGCAGGTTACCGAGGAGCGGCCACTCAAGGGGCAGCAGCTCCAGGGGTGGTTGACCAGTGCGCGGGCGTTCATTCCCGACGATCGGCAGGTCTGGCGTGGGACTTCGGGGGGTGTCGAGGGTGCAGTGGCGGAGGCGCGTGCCAACATCGAGCAGGCTCTCAGCACGACCGACATCACTGCCGTTGCTGGAGAGCTCTTCTCGGTCGTCTTCCGCGGCCAGATTCGCGCGCTCTACAACCAGAGCGTCGGCCGCGCCGAAGCGGCGGGGGAGGCGCTGCGCGTCCATTGCCATTTCGAGCTCGACGATCCGCGTGAAGCGCGCCTGGCGACTCTGCCCTGGGAGCAACTCCACGATCCCGTCCACGGCAGCTTCATGGCGCTCGACAACCGCACGCCGGTGAGCCGTTTCCTTCGCTATCCGGGTGTTTCGCGCACCGTCCGGCTGCCGCAGGAGCTGCGTGTCCTGGTGGTCAGTGCGAGCCCGGCCAATATGAAGCCGATTACGATCTCCTTTCCATCGGACGAGGAGTGGCCACAGGCGCACATCGTGGTCGAGCGTCTCGTCGATCCCGACGGTGAGACTCTCGAAAGGGCGCTGAGGAAGGGTGCGCACGTCTTGCACATCGACAGCCACGGAGAGCACGACCCGCTGAGTGGCGTCGGCACCCTGATGCTGGTGAAGAAGGGTAGCCGACAGACCGAACGAGTGACCGGGGCGCAGCTCGCCAGCTGGGTGAAGAGCAGCCCAGGCCTGCGGGTCGTGGTGCTCAATGCATGCCAGAGCAGTGGCTCTTCGGGCCGACGAGCTTTCGCCGATGTCGCCTCGGCTCTCGTTCGTGCCGGTGTACCGGCGGTGATCGGCATGCGCGATGTGATTCCCGATGCCGATGCCGTACGCTTCGCACGCGCTCTCTACACGGGTTTGATCTCGGGGCGCACCCTCGAGGCGTCGGTGTCGAGCGCGCGCCGTGCGCTATACAGCGCCAAGAGCCCTTATTGGTCGTGGCCCATGTTCTACAGCCATGCGGCCGAGGCGTTCTCGATTCCCGTCGACGTCAAGGCCCCGTTGGCCCGAGTCTTCAGCTGGCTCGGCGCGTTGATTGCAGCGATGAGCATCAACACCTGCTCGCGAATCCAGGGTGGGCCACCGTTGGTGCCAGGGACCGACTACGCGATGGTGCACAAGGAGACGGCGCCGATATTTGGCGCGCTGGCCGTCGGAGTGTTGCTTTGGGGCTTGCTGTTAGTCACTGTCCGCTATCAGTGGGAGAGCCACGCGAAGGGCCTGTTCTTCCGGCTTCCGATTCCCTTCGATCTGCCGATCGCTGCTAACCGTTCGCTCGCGCAGCTTTTTCAAGGGCTTGTTCTCGCGTTCTTTCTCGTCGTTCCACTCTACGCACAGTTGCAGTCATTAGGCGAGATCTACCGAGACACCACGTGGTCGTGCACCAAGCCCTACGACGAGTATACAAAGCATTCGACTCATCTCACTCGGTTCACAGGACCCTCGGTTCTTTGGGACCACAAGTACTGCTACGGCCCAAAGAAGTCCACGAAACCTGTGCCGAGTGACTCGAACACGATCCGAGAGGTGACCTTCTTCCCGTTCTGGCAGCCTTGGTTCTTCTTATTGCTCGGGATCTGCAATGTCGTGCTGCTTGTTGTTGTCTTAGTCGGTCTCCGAGTCCGCGACGCGTATTCCTGGAGTGGCTGGGTGTTGCGAGGCCGCAGCTGGATGATCGGTCTTCTCCTCTCTGCGACAGCGATGGCACTCGCGGCACTTTGGGGGGCGACGAGTAGCGAGGACCGAGAACTCAAGGCTCAACCCTCGGCCGAGGTGCAGGAGAGCACCGAAGTACAGGAGCCCAACAATGGCTGATCGCGCCATCGCACTTCTGGTGGGCATCGAGACCTACCCCAACCTCGACCAATCGCAGCGCCTCCGCGGCACGCTTAACGACGTCGACGCAATGGTCGCCTTGCTGCTCGAACGCCGCAGCGACATCGACCTGCGCATCATGCGCGACAAGCAGGCGACCCGCGCCGCGGTGCTCGCCGCTCTAGACCAGCTGACCGCCGATGCCGACGCCGACACCGAGGTGCTGTTCTACTGGAGCGGCCACGGCTCGCAGCTCTTCGACGCCACCGGCGCGTCCGGTGACGAGGAGGACGGCCGAGACGAGACCCTGGTGCCCTTCGACAGCGGCCGCGGAACCAAGCCAAATCTCGACATCGTCGACGACGAGTTGCGCGCCTGGCTGGCCCGGCTCAACGCGGTCACGCAGCGCGTGACTTTGATCGTCGACTCCTGCCATTCGGGCACGATCCCGCGCGCCGGCATCCGCCTCGCCCCCGCCGACCGGCGTCCCCCGCCGGTCGGTCCGCTACCCTCCGCCCCCACGACTCCAGCAGGACCTTCGGGACCGGCCGGCTGGTTGCCGGTCTCGAACGATTGGGTACTCCTGGCCGCCTGCCGCGACGGCCAAATAGCCGTCGAACTGCCGCTCGACGGCCAGATGCGAGGAGTCTTCAGCTGGGCGCTCGAGCAAGCCGTCCGCTCGTCGCCACCCGGCGCCACCTGGCGCCAGCTCTTCGCCCTGGCCGAAGTCCCCTTCGGCTTCATGCTCTCCGGTAAACAAACCCCCCAGCTCGAAGGCAGAAGCCAGCGGGTCTCGATTTTTGGATGAACACTCGGGCAGTGAGTCAGTGAGCGCAACTCATCAAGAAAGAGTATGGAATCAAAATGAGATATCTCAAGCCCGCCTTCTTCGGCCTAGCAGCCCTTCTTCTGGTGGGAGTTTTCTTCTTCCGTACAAGGTATGCGGAGATTACCGAGAAGCCGCCACGCGCTTACTCGTCTGCTGAGTTCAGTGTGCCCGAGAGTGTAATCTCCACACAGCTCAGGTTCGAGTACGCCGACCTGGAAAGTGTGATCGAAGACTTTTTCAGTACGCCTTTTGAAGACGAAGGGGAAGGCGAGTTCAAGAGGAAATATCAGGCGAAGGCTAAGAACCCTCTCTACGATCCCGTGGAGTGGATGAAGACTAAGAATCCACTCTACAATCCGACTAAGTGGCTGAAAGGATTCGGCATCAAGACCAAGAATCCGCTTTTCAATCCGACCGAATGGATCAAGGCTAAGAATCCGAGATACGATCCGAATCAATGGATCTACGCGGATGTCGCCGAAATCGAGATCGGCTACCGGTATCGATATCAAGTCGATCAGCGGGGGCCAGTTACAGTAGAGCCCATTGGGAATGAGATTCTTCGGATCACCGCTCCTCTTGAGGTCCATGGCAACGTAGGCTTTCGTGGAGCCTTGGCGAAGATCGGTCAGGTTGAGAAAAAGAGTTTCAAGGCCAATGCAGACGTCCGGCTGGATATCGCCGTGGACTTCTCACCAGATTGGTGTCCTAGGGTCGAGACGGATCTGAATATTCTTTGGAATGACGGTCCGGCTCTTGAGATTTCCGGCGGCGTCTGGCTCGATCTGAAGGCACCTGCCATGCTGATGAGTCCGACGTTCGAGTCGGATGTAAGCAGAGCGATCGAGAAGGCAATTAACTGCGACGAGATCAGGAGTGAGCTTGCGCAGTTCTTGACTCCGACCTCCGTTCGGCTGTCAGCACTGGAAAACGAGTTCTTCCTGAATATTGTCCCTCTGGGCGTCTCTACTTCAGGTCTGTTGCTGGACGCATCAGCCTTGGGCCTCCAAGTTGCGACCAGATTCGAAATCGAAGTGGCCGACGAAGGTTTGCCGCCCTCTTCCGCACTAGAGCTCTCGAGACTAGAGATCGCAACCGGGCCGACGAACCTTCTCCGAGTAAGCGTCCCCCTGCGATTGCGCTATGACCAGATCGAGACGGCTTTGAACAAGGAGCTTGAAGCGATCAACGCCGGCGTTGGCCACTTCATTGCTGGCGGTCCTTCGATCTTGAGGAGCAGAATCGAAGATCTCCAAGTGACCAGTTTTGAAGTCTATCCAACCGGTGAATATCTTGCGATAGGCGCGGAGTTCCGCCTAAAGGCAACTCACAAGCTCTTCTCGACCAATGGACGTCTATATCTGTCGGCCAAGCCGGTAGTTTCGGATGCGGCCGAGTTGCACCTTTCGGGTCTCCGACTAGCGACAGAAGTCGACAACCCGCTGTATCCTTCGATCTTGGCCATTTTCCGGGACTCTGTCGTGCCAGGGCTGAAGCGCGCGACAGCTACAGACCTTGGCCCTTTCATCGAGCAGGGCGAGCGAGTTGTACTCGAGGAAGTGAAGCGTCAACTGGCGAAAGTCAACGGGCTGGCCCTGAGATTCGAACAGGTCTCGGTGGATTTGTCAGAAGATTTTCTCTTCGACGATCGGCGACTCGCAAAATTTGTTTATATAAACGCTGGTTTTGAGGTGGAAATCGAGGTCGAGTCGGCACTGTCGAGCTACTAGGGTGTCTTACCTTCTACCTCTGTCTTTTCTCTACTCGAGAGCTGCTGCGGTCGACCGTTAGGGACAATATCGCCAGGAGAAAATGGTAGGAATGAACTGGCTTGGAGGGCTGGGATATCAGGTGGTCGCCTCGGAGATCGTTACGCCCTGCTCGAGAATCGGTTCGATCACGACGAGCGCTTGGAAGCAGGTGTTAGAGCTAGAAACTAGACTCGAATCTGAATCACGGCGGAACGCGTAGGCCACGAAACGGCATGCAGCGTAGTTCGATACCTGAGGGGAACGAATCGATGACAACTACGTCTAGGAAAGCATTTAGTTCTTTCTTGTGTCTTCTTTCGCTTGCAGATACCTGACGTAGATCTAGTAGTCGAGTTTTCAGTCCGGTGAGGGAGAATCCATCTCTCCGATGAATAGAACACTCTTTCCCGTCCCTCGCGGATCGGGCCCGCGAACATAGATCAATCTAGGAGATGAACATGCATCGGAAAATGTCTCGAACTAGAACTCCGCTCCTTTCGTTCGTAGTCGTCGGCCTTGTTTGCCTGGCGGTAGTGGTGGCGCAGCCTTCTGTCGCGTCACCGGAACCAGAGAAGCCCATTCAGATCCGACTTGGTGCTTTCTGCATCGCCAACCTACCATCGAGCCTGATGAAGGCGAGCCGTGTTGGTAAAGAGGCTGACGGCGAATGGTGGCTGAATGAGATAGAGATCCCGGCCGGAAATGGCATCGAGCCCGCGCCACGGCTCTATTTTTTTGACTCGCCGGGGAATTCCGATAGCTTCGTGCCGTGCGGCTCGGAAGAGGACCGCCAGACGGTTCTAGAGGGGGACATCAATTACGGCAAGATCCGCGCCCGGCAGTTCCAGCCCTATGGCAACCGGTCGGCCCGCTTCGAGGTGGATCCGCTGGGAATAGACGTGGGGCTCGGGCGCGTGCACTCCAGCGTTCAACCCATCTTTGGAGCTTCTGTTGATTTTGCAAAGCGGCTACTACTGATCAAAAACCAGAAGAAGATGTCGGTGATACCGGATCGCGGTACCTACGACGCGGTCTTCCAAGTGGAGGCCACGGACCTTCAGTTCATTGATGCACGTGTGCGCTTGGGTGAGGAGGAGAGTGCGGTTGTTACCACCCGTCTGCGCAATCGGTCCGTCGTCGAGGGGCGGCTAACCTTTATCCTCGATGTTACCCAAGGAGACCTGGTGCTGGCCGATGGCAAGCTTGTGTCGGATCCCATCCGGGGAGACGGCTTTCCCTGGATTGCCGGCGGCCTGGTGATGGAGACGTCCTCCTTCGTCGCGGAGGGAATGACCCTTGAGGCAATAGGTGGGATCCTCACCGCCGAGATGAGCACTCTCGCCATCGAGGTCGAGCGCCTGGAGCACGGTGCCCCTCTCCGGGCGAGCCTCGTCCCCACTGCCCCCATCACCTCCCGGTGGCTGCGAGCCGCCGGATCCCAAAGCCCGGAGGAGCTGGCCCTCGGAGACTACTCCTGGCAAGGGCTCCACGCCCAGGCGGATTCTGTCTCCATTACGGACGAGGGTGGCACCGAGCAGATCGGGGGGGCGGGAGATTTAGAGCTTGCCGCCCTCGATGATCGGAGCGTCGAGGGGGAACTGACGCTCCGCCAGCCCGCTATTGCCATCGTGAAGAAGCTCGGCCTGCTGCTAGAGCCACCGACCCTCGAACTGGAGTTCTCCGGGCTCAAGGAGCGCCTAGCCTTCAAAGGACGACTGGATACCAACAATCTTCTTCTCGGAGCCTTGCGGGTGGAGGATGAGCAGGCCCACTCCGTAGAATTCTCCGCGGCGGACGCCGGTCAAAGCGTCTTTGACATCGATTTTGAGTTCGATCTCAAACCCACCGCGGGCAAGCTATCCTTGGTGGACCCCGGGGATCTGGCCCGCTCGGCCAGCCTGGAGACAGACCTGGAGCTCTTTCGTGCGAAAGGTGCCCTGCAGGTGGGTGGGGGTGACGGCCTTCCCCGGCTCGAGATCGTCGCGGGTAGCCTCTGGGGGAGCTTCGCCGCCGCGACGACCGCGCAGGAGGCCCTCTTTGGTTCGCCGGTAAAGATGCTCGGAGCGTCCGCCCGGCTCGAAATCTCGCGACCGCTGGTTGTGGGGCCTTCCGGGGTGCGAGGCTACCTGGACATCCTTACTGCGGGCGTGATTCTCGTCGATGGAAAGATTGACCTCTCCGATGCCGGGGGCCGCCCTTTCACCTTCGAGACTTCCCTCGAAACCACGGTGGATTCCGTGCTCGGCCTGAATCTGGCCAATGGCAAGTACAGCCTCCGGGAGGCCCACTTCGACCTCTCTGGGCTGCGGGCGAAGAGCGAAAACGAGATCGAAGTCGCCGTCGGGGGACTTCGCCTGGAGGCGCCGAGCCTCGATATCGGCCGGCTGCGCCTCGATGTGACTGGCGGGATGGGGCGGGTACTCGCCGAGAGGTTTTCATTCGATGCCCGTTCCGTGCGCTATCCGGGCCCTCCTGAAGTCGACCTGGAGCTGAAAGCACCGCTGAGCATTCCGCGGTTGGAAGCCGACCTGTCACAGGACCAGGATGCCTTCCTTCAGGTTGAACACGTAGTCGTCCGCAATCTCACCCTTGCGGCCTCCACCGCTCGCTTCGTTTCCCCGGATGGATTTGTTCTGGCAGGCAACGATGCCAGCTTCTCTGCCCCTTGGTTGGCCTCGGATGCTTTGAAGGCGGAGGTCCGGATCACCGGCGGAAGTCTAAGGGTCGAGGCTCGTGACGGAAAGGCGCAGGGGGCGGCCGGCTTTAGTGGTTTCCGTCTTGCGGTTGACAAGACTCCCCAGTCTCTGGCGGGTCAAGGGAAGCTACGGCTCGAGAACCTCACCCTCCAAGCGAAGGATCGCCTGGATGTCGGGGACTGCAAGGAGCGTGATCGTTGGAAGATCAAGGCTGGAAGCAGCATACGAGGGGTGGACATCCGTCTGACGCTCGATGGAGAGCAGATGGCCGGCACGGCCAATGTGGAGAATGTTCGGCTCAAGATTCAAAACGATGGCTACTCCCGCTGCGAGTGGGGTGAAAATGTAACCCTCTGGCCCAAACAAGAGGCGATCTTCGATGTGCCTTGCGGTCTCGAAGGGTTTCCCCCGAAGGTAAAAATGTGCCGCAACCGAGTGACCCTTGTACCTGAGGCGAAGGCCAGAATCCACTGGGTGGCAGAGTTGCATGAACTTCACGTGAAGGTGCGCTTGGCCGAGGCGCAGATCGCGCTGCGGGGAGAGCGTGGGGTGGAAGTCTGTCCCAAAGGGCTCTATCTCGAACCTCCCCTCATCGTTGCCAACTACCACCCCAACGTTCGCAGCAGCGACGTGCCGGTAGTAGGGAATCTGTTGCGCGACTTGATCCGCGGCACCGCAACCCTCTTCGAGAGTTTCATCGTCTCCACGATTGGCACTCAAGCCGCCATCACCAACTACCTTCACCAACACTTCTTTTCCGACCAGTGCTACGGAGGTTGAGAATGTCCCATTGGATGGTCGTCTCGTTTCTCCTACTGGCGGATGTTGGCCTAGGCGAGAGTCTGCGGATAGTCAGTCTGCCGGCCCAACACCTCGCTTGTGTGTCTGGCGAGTCTCCTTCGGAAACCTCCATCCTCGAGGATGGACTGAGGACGCTTCACACGGAGCTCATCGGCGCCGATGTGGAGCACACTGGCTACCCGTTTTTTCTCGAGCTCAATCCAATCGTCCCGGACTCCCAGGAAGAAACCCTGGAGCCAGGCGTAGCGGAAGAGGAGTCGTTACCATTGACAACCCGTATCGCCTGGAAGTTTTGTGTACCCGTTGGTGCTCGGGTATTGGGGGCAGGTGAGCTCGAAATAGTGGAGACTTCACAATCGAAGGTGGTGATCTTAAGTGTTGGCGATTTCGAAAGGAATTGCGCTGAGGAGTTGGAAGATCTGGTGGCTGCACAGATAGGGAGAGAACGAGAGAACCCTCCTCGATCGATCCCGATCTTCCAAATGGTCGGAGCGCCCGTCGATCTGCCGGCCATAGCTCCATTCTTAGCCACTGACAGCCTCGAAACCTTGGAGCTCACGGCCTTAGAAGTGGTTGCAGAGGAGGAGGCTATCGACAAGCAACTCGCGGGTGAAAACCAGCAAATTCGACCGCTGTTTGTCCTGGAGAGCCCCCGACCGCAGCCCGAGCAGGCCGGAGTCACCTGCCTGTTGGTGCTTACTGCCGAGGAGGCCGAGACTCTGTCTGCGGGCTAGCGCTAGTGTCGGCGCTCCACCCAACACACTCGGTAATCTCGGCGCTGCCCTTCGATCCGCCACCTTCTAGGTACTTGAGCAATTCGTCCTCTCCGCAGACCTCGACCGCTTTCCTGCGTACCTAGCACGCAACAAGGTCGGCTCGCCTTTGTGGCGGGCCGGCCGTCTTTGTTCAAGACCGAGGAGCAGTCGATGAAGCGTTGGGTTGTCGGGTGTGTCGTGGGTTTGATGATCAGCGGTGTCGGGCTGGCGGATGGTGAGGGTACGGCCGACGTGTTCGAGGTGATCGCGTCGCAGCCGGTGACGATCGGGGAGGAGAGCGTGGTGCGCTCGCCGATTCTGGGCTACGACGCGGCCATGAAGATCGCAGTGCCGTCGGGGATCGAGGTCTCGTCGCCCGAGCACACCTATCCGGTAGTCTTCGTGGTCGGCGGGCACGGTCGCGAGTTCTTCTCCACGGTGGCCGGTGTCGTCAAGCACCTGGCCGACCGCGAGCGCATGCCCGAGTCGCTGGTCGTCAGTCTCGAGGGGCTGGGCGACATTCCACCGATTCACACGCACGGCATGTGGCAGGCGGAGATGCTCGACTTCGGGGGCGATCCTCCCGCGGCGATCCGGCATCTCGAGGACGAGGTCGTTCCGTACTTGAAGGCTCACTATCGCGCCAACGAGTATCGAATCGTCGTCGGCGTCTCGGGCAGCGCGCTCTGGCCGCTGCATGTCTTCACCGCGGCGCCAGAGTTGTTCGAAAGCTACGTCCTGGTGGCGGCGGCTGATGTGATCGGCATGGGGTACACGGCCGAGGAGACCTTTATCGACGCCTTCGAGGCCGCGTTCGAGACGTCGCCCGACCGGCGGGTGAAGCTGTACCTCGGCACGGCCGAGTCAGATCTCGAGAAGCGGCCCGAGTACCAGGACAACCTCGATGACATGCAAGCTCGGCTCGGTCGCTTCGACGGGCTCGACCTACGCATCGAGACAGTGCCGCGCGACGACCACTACGCCGTGCTGCTCAAGGCGCTGCCGTCGGCGCTCGAGCAGAACTTTCCGCACGAACAGTGGTCGGCGCGCTACCGCGATCTGGTGGCCCAGGACGGTGACGCGCTCGAGAACATCGATCGCTACTATCGGGAGCTTTCGGCGCGCTACGGCTTCACCATCTTGCCGCGGGCCGATCGCTGGAACAACGTCAACAGCCTGCGCTTCATGGTGCGTCACCTGATCGGTGAGGAGCGTCCGGCCGAGGCGCTGGCGGCGGCCTATCGCATGGTCGAGTACCGTCCGGGGGCACCGTCGGCGCATGCGTGGTTGGCGACGGCTCTCGAGGCCAACGGCCAGCACGACGCGGCCGTCGCGGCGCAGCGTGCGGCGGTGGCGCTGGCCGAGGCGCACGGGTCCGACGAGGTGTCCAGGTTCTCGGAGCGGCTGGGCGAGCTGGTGGCAGGGGAGGACGCCGCGCGGGAGGAAAACTGAAATCGAGTGAGACGAACGCGGAGCCTCAGCGTTCACCAGTCAAGACACCCACACGAAGGGAGGCTCCGCATGCTGGCCGAAGACTTGGCGATCGATGGATCCATCGTGCAGATGGAGGGTGAGTTCGATCTCTCGGAGAGCGTCACCGCGACCGGCTGGGCGGTGACGCCAGCGCTGATGCAGTCGCATCCCTTCGCGGTGCACCGGCGCGGGCACAGCGACGTCGTCGAGCGCGCGGCGCGCGAGCACTTCGACGATCTCGAGATCACCACGCGCGAGACCTTCGCGCTCAAGGGCGGTGAGCTGCGGGTCGGCATCGCCGACCTGCCCAACGCGCACGGCGGACGGCGGCAGCTCACGGTCGGTGCCTGGGAAGGGGGGCGCGGCTCGCTGTCGACCTCGATCGTCGGCTCCAGCGTCGAGAAGCTGGTCGAGGTTTTCGACACGCTCGAGTTCAGCGAGAGCGAGCGCGGCTTGCGCATCGACTCGCCGGTAGTTCCGCGTCCTCGCACTCCCGAAGTGGCGAGGCTGGTGCCGGACCTCGGCGTCGTCTCGGTGCGTCCGGCGATCGCCTCCGAGCTCGAGCGTGTGCCGCGCGGTGGCGGTCGGCGAACGCGTCACGGTGAGGTCTTTCGCGCCCGCGAAGGAGCCCGTTCGCTGGTTCTGCTCTCGCCGACGAGCGTCGTCGACATCCACCCGCTGGAACGAGCTGACGACGAGACGCTGGTCGACTTCGCCGATCGGTTCCGCGTCGAGTGGCGCCCGCGCGGACGCGGCGCGCGCTGAGGACGAGCATGGCGACCGTGTTCCTCGACTTGGCGCTCGCCTTCACGGCGGCGACGTTGCTGCCGTCGGCGGTAGATCATCTGCTGCGACCGCGTCGATTCGTGGCTCTCGTGCGCGAGCACGGCGTCGTACCGTCTGCTCTCGCATCAACTGTCGCGGGCGGTGTGGCGATCATCGAGCTGGTGATCGGTCTCGCCGCGGGGGGCGTTTTCGTCGGCTTCGTCCCGACCGCAGTGACCCCGGCTCTCCTCTGGACGACGACAGCCCTCGGCCTGCTCTTCCTGGCCTATCTCCGTCGTCTCCTGACCCGTCCCGCTCGAGCGGCGACTGAGGCGTCGTGCGGTTGCTCGCCGTTCATCGGACGGACGACCACCGCGGCCTACGCACCGGCGGCGGGCCTCGTGCTCTTCGCTGGGCTGGCGCTGGTCGGGTTGCTCGCGGTCGGCTTCGATGCGGCCGGTAGCGTCTCGACCGGGCGGACGGCGCTCGATCTCGTTCATCTGCTTCCTGCCCTCTGGGGCCTGACCCTCGCCGTGCTCGCCTCGCTGATCCCGGCGACCGTACCGCCACAGACTCGATCGGATCATCGACTGGAGGTGACCCCGTGATTGCACTTCTCGACCTGCGCTCGAGCTTCACTCTGGCGTCGCTCGTCGTCACCTGGCTGGCGATCGTCGGGCTGACTCTGATCGTGATCAACCTGCACGTTCGCATGCGGCGCCTCGAGCGCCAGGCGCCACACGCCGACGGCGTCGAGGCCTACGGACGCCTGGTCGGCCGCTCGTTGCGTGAGCTACTCGGAGGTGAGGCGCCGCGGCTTCTGCTCGTCCTGTCGCGTGCCTGCCCTTCGTGCGAGCGGCTGCTCGACGAGCTCCGCACCCGTGCCGACGCGGTGACTGCGGCGGTGGCATGGACCGACGGACCGCCGGAAGGCGTTGAGCTGCCCTCCTCGGTCGTGCGCCGCGCCGACGGTGATCGGGTCGCGGCGGCGCTCGGCGTCCGTGTGACGCCGTTCGCGGTCGTCACCGACGCCGACGGTCGCATCGTGCGCGCGGCCCCGGTCAACCAACTGCCGGCGATCCGCTGAGAGACGCCCAATCGAAAGGACTCCCCATGACCGACTTTCGCCTCGACGACATTCCGACCCTCGACACGGCCGTACGTCGCGGCCGGCAGACCGAAGCCGATCCCGAAATCGCGGCGGCGTACGCCGAGACCCGCATTCTCGCCCGCGGTCCGCGCCTCGGAGCAGCTGCTCTCGCGCTCGGCCTCGAGTCGGCCGATCTGCTGACTCGCCGTGTTTTCTCGCGCGACGCGCAGGCGGCGGCGGTGCAGGCGATGTCCGGCGCCGGGCCGAGCTACTCGATCTACACCGACTGCGGGCCGTACAACTACAACGGCACCTGCAACGAGCCGTGCTTCGGCTTCGCGCCGCATCACATGGATCCGTTCTACTGCGCCACGTGTGCCGAGCAGGCGGCGGATCCGACCAACAATCCGGCCTACTTCTGGCACTTCGTCGGCTCGCGAGGCAGCCTCAGCTACATCGACCGTGAGCCCGACGTCTGCGCCGGGCGCGACGCCTGGAAGTGGGACGTCGGCGCCTGCGGCGACTGCGCGGAGTCGGCCGTCTACCGCTGCCACGACGGCTGGAAGATCTACAGCGACAACTCGATGGACCCGACGATCTGCGAGGGCTTGATCTCATGCGACAGCACACTCCGCACCTGTTGACGGATCCGGCGACCGATGAGGTCGCCGGTGCGAACCGCCTCGCGTCGACCGGCAGTCTGCAGAGTCTGCAGCATGCGGCGTGGATCGCGCCCGCGGTGCTGGTCGGCCTCGGCCTCGCGGTCGGCTCGAGCTCGCTCGTCGTTCTGGCGCTCGGGCTGGCTGCCGGGGCGTCTCTCGCAGGCTCGATCTGAAGTCTCAACAGCGCAGCCGTGCTGCTGCGCCCGGCGCGCACCGGACCCGTCGGTGCCGAGACACACATCGCGCTCGCGTATCTTGGGGGCACCTTGGCCGGCGCCACCACCAGCGCCCTCGGGCTTTGGTTGCTGGCCGGCTTTGCCGAGCCGCTGCCGGCCCCAGGACGCTGGCTGCTGCTGGCGCTTGGCACGCTCTTGGTGGCGGCGATCAAGATCGGTCCGCTGGCGGGACGGATTCGCTTGCCCGAGGCTCGTCGCCAGATTCCGGCGTCGGTGTTCGGAGGCAGTCTGGCGCGCGGCGCCTTCCGCTTCGGCGCCGAGCTCGGGACCGGCATGCGCACCTACGCGCCGACCATGGCGCCCTATCTGCTCGTCCTTGCTCTGCTGCTCTCGCGACCGACGCTCGGTGCCGCGCTCTGTGCCGGTGCCGGCTTCGGCCTCGGCCGGGCTCTCCCGGTGATGGTTCGCCTCGGCGCCGCCGACCGTCTCCAGGCGACCCTCGACTATGCCCGCGGAATGCGCCGGCTGCCGGATCTGGCGACCGCGGTGACGGTCCTCCTCGGTGCGCTCGCGATCGTCTGAGATCTTCCACCTTTCGAGAAAGAGAAACCGATGAACGCGTCGACCCTGCAGGACCTTCCGACCGCCACCGACCACCGCGCGCCGCCTACCGCGTCGCCTGAGATCGAGGCCGGGGTGCCGCCGATGGCGTCGCGTCGCGTTGCGCTGCGGCCATTGACCGAGAGCGATCGCGGATTCCTCTACGAGTTGATGACGGATCCACGCGCCGGTGGGCGCGTGCGCTTCGGCGGGGCGACACCCAGTCCCGACAAAGTCGCGGCATCTCTTTGGGACAGCGTGCTGGCGCAGTTCGTCATCGTCGGTCGCGACTCTGGCGCGCCTCTCGGGCTTGCTGCGCTGACCTCGCCACGATTCCGCGACGGTCACTGCTATCTCTCGGCCCTCGGACACCCGCGCGCACAGCGGACCGGTCTGGTCGCCGAGGGCGTCTTCCTCACCTGCAACTACGCCTTCCTCACGTGGCCGCTGCGCAAGATCTACATGGAATCGACCGAGCAGAGTCTGGCGCACTTCGACGGCGGACTCGACATCCTCTTCACTGAAGAGGGCAGGCTGCGCGAGCACGCATTCTGGAACGGCGAGTATCAGGACGTCTCGATTCTCGCGATCTATCGCGAGACCTGGGCGCGTCAGGCGAAGCGCTTCGCGCGCCATTTCCTGCCGGCCGACGCCGCGCGGGATCTCGAACAGCGCGCACGTTGAGCGGGCGAGCGCCCAGTCATTGTGTCCGAGCGCGATCCGCAATGTCGGAGGTTGTCGCGGTCGCCGGAGCCTCTATACTGCGCCGGCACCGCCGACCCGCTCCCGACTTCGAGACCCGCGCAGCCGACGCTCCGTATGCAAGGACAGCCGATCGTTCGCCCCTTGTGGGGCTGTTCTCGCTCCGTCGTCCTGGCATTCTGCGGCGCGGTGGCCGTGCTGGCGGTGAGCGCCTTCTTCGTCGCCCTGGCGCTCGACCTGCACCTCGTCCGCGTGCTGGTCAAGCCGTGGCCGGTGCTGGCGCTCGCGCTCTGGGTCTATGCAGCGGGTCGACGCCCATATGCCGGACCGATCGTCATCGGTTTGCTGCTCTCCGCCGCCGGCGACGTGCTGCTCGAGCTCTCGGCCGCCACCTTTCTGCCCGGCGTCGGCGCGTTCCTGCTCGCCCATGTCGCCTACATCGTCGCCTTCGTCGGAGAGGAACAGCGCGTCCGCTGGCTGCGCGCGCTGCCCTTCGCCATCTGGGGCGTCGCTGTCGTGCTGTGGCTGCGTCCCGGTCTCGACGCCGCGGGCATGCTGATTCCCGTCGCAATCTACACAGCGACGATCTGCGCCATGATGTGGCGCGCCGTCGCCCGCCTCGGCAACGGCGACCGTGGCGCGCGCCTGGCAGCCGTCGGCGCCGTCGTGTTTGCCGCGTCAGACACCCTGATCGCGATCCAGCGCTTCGGCGACGATCTCGCCTTTCAGGGCATCCGGGTCGCGATCATGGTGCTCTACTGGTTCGGCCAGACGCTCCTCGCCGCGTCGGCGGTCAAGAGTCCCACCCGATAAGGCGACTCTCGCTTCACCGGGTGGAGACTCTGTCGAGATCAGCAGTAGGACGGGAAGCAGAGCGTGCCGAGGCCGTCGCAGATGATCGCGCACGGTTTGGCGGCGTTCGGATACGCGGTGCAGCTGTGGTCGCCCGAGCACGACAGCTGATGGCCAGCGGGGCAGGTGACTGTGATGGTGCAGCCGCGGAAAGTCTCCCTCTTGTCGGCGGCCTGCACGATCGGGCCGGTGGTCCAGGGCAGGGCTTGCAGTGGGAAGGAGGCGGCGCGGGAGTCGGACAGGGCGGCCTCGGAGGCGGGCGCGAGCTGCGAGTCGTCGATGGCAGTCTCGAGCGATTCGACTTGGGGGGTCGATGCGTCGGAGGCTTCGTTCGCGCCGAGCGCGAGCGGCAAGGTCGCCGCGAGAACCAGAGCGAGGAAGAGTCGAAGTGTCATGCCGTTCTCCTTCGGAGGTGGAGGTGAGCGCCGAGCCTAGCAGGCGAAATGGAAAAATCGCGAACATGCTATAAGCCAGGTTCAGCAACCTGGGGGACGATCCGTGCTCGGACCGAGCACGTTCACTGGAATCGGAGGCGCCTGCTGCCGGAGAGTCGGTGAATAGTCCAACGACGGCCGACGTAGGACGAGCAACGTCCCGTCGTGGCAAGAGCTTACGGCGCCTTGGCGCACCGAGTGGCGGACCCGACCCGTGCTAAGATTCGCCTCTCTTCGCTTCCAGTCTCACTCGCCTCGAGCACTCGGCTGATGCTCGCGACGAGCCATCCGTGAGGTGTCCCCTATGTTCCGTCGCTTGAAGACCCTGGTCCGAGGATTCCTCGGCCTGTTCATTTCCGGTCTCGAGAAGGCCAATCCGCGGGCGCTGATCGAGGCCGAGAAGCAGAATCTCCGCGTTCAGATTTCACGCTTCAACGAGAATCTCGCAGAGCATGCGGGCTTCGTCGAGCGGCTGATGCGGCAGATCAAGAACCTCGAGAACGACGAGCAGGAACTCGCCGCAAAGACCGCAGCAATGCTCAAGCTCGGGCATCGCGGTCCCGCCGGTCAGGCAGCGCTACGGCTCAAGACGCTGCGCGCCCAGCTCGACGAGAACCGTCAGCAGCTGGAGGCCGCCGAGGCGACTTACCAGAAGCTGGTGAAGGCGCGCGATGTCTCGGTGCGCGACGCCAAGGAGAAGATCGAGAAGCTGCGACGGATGATCTCCGAGGCCGAGATGCTCGAGGCGCAGGCCGAGCTGCAGGAAATGGCGCAAGGGATGATCGGCGCCATCGGAGCCGGCGGCGACACCTTGTCGCGGGTCGAGGAGTACCTCACCGAGCGACGCGACAAGGCTGCCGGTCGCGCGCGCGTCGCGTCGTCGTCGATCGACACCTCGAGCGTCGAGATGCTCGAGGCCGAGCAAGAGGCGATGGGCGAAGTGGCTCTGGCCGAGTTCGCAGCCGCCTACGGCCTCGACATGCCGGCCGGCGAAGCGACCGAGGCCGCCTCCGAAGCCGAGAGCCCGTCCACACAGCCGGCTGCGTTGCGCGAGATGGGGCCAGGCAGCGACTCCTGACGTGAGGCCCGACGGCGCACCCCGACGTTCGACTCTCCGACGATCCAACACTTCGCACGCGCCGGCGACGCTCACTCCGTCCCGCCTCAGCGCTTCATCCAGTCTTCTCGAACGATTTCGCTTCGGCACCTGAAAGGTATGCAATGGCAGACAACGTAGGACCCACCGCGCTCGGCAAGCTCCTGATTTTCCTCATCGTCATCGGCCTGGTGGCTGGCGCGGCGTTCTTTTTCTGGGATCTCGTCGCTCCCGAAGGCCAAAAGGCGGGCGACGTCGATCTCGACGCCTTCCGTGACCAGGGCGGGCGCGTCGAGGCGCCCGACACCCAGGGCATCACCACGGTCAACGAGTACACCTATGTCGCCTCGGAGCGCCTGCCGCCGGTGCAGGGGACCAGTGCCTACCGCTGGGACGAGAACGAGAAAGTCGTCGAGTTCCCGATCAACGTGTGGATCGGCTGGCTGCCGATCGTCGCCGCCAACCACGGCTTCGAGCCCAACGAAGACTCGATTTTCTTCAAGGAGTTCGGCTTCAAGGTCAACCTCAAGCTGATCGACGATCCGGTGGTCGCGCGCGACGCCTTCGCTTCGGGCGAGAGCCACGTGCTGTGGGGCACGCTCGACATGATGGTGCTCTTCGCGCCCGAGCTGCGCAAAGACTCGCGCACCTCGCCGCGCATCGTGCAGCAGGTCGACTGGTCGAGCGGCGGCGACGGCATCGTGGTGCGCGACCGCATCGAGTCGGTGCAGGATCTGCGCGGCAAGACCATCGTCTACGCGCAGAACAGCCCGTCGCAGTACTTCCTCAACAATCTGCTGCTCAACGCCGGCATCCAGCCCGGCGAGGTCGATCACAAGTACACGGCGAGCGCCTTCGAGGCTGCCGCGGCCTTCGTGTCCGACCCGTCGATCGACGCCTGTGTCTCGTGGGCGCCGGACATCTACAACATCCCCGACCGCGTGCCCGGCACCAAGGTGCTGACCACCACCGCCGAGGCCAACAAGCTGATCGCCGACGTCTGGGCCGTGCGCGCCGACTTCGCCAAGGATCACCCGGAGATCGTCCGCGGATTGGTCGAGGGCATTTTCCGCGGCATGGAGCAGCTCCAGGACGACACCTTCAAGGCGCGCGCATTCCAGTGGATGGCCGAGGGCTACGGCTTCGCGGTCGACGAGGTGCAGGCGATGGAGGCCGACGCGCACTCCACCAACTTCGCCGAGAACAAGAGTTTCTTCCTCAACCAGAACAACCCGGCGAACTTCGAGCGCACGTGGAAGAACATCACCTTTGTCTACCGCGAGCTCGGGCTGATCGGCAGCCCGGTACGCTTCGACGAGGTGATGGACTTCAGCGTCATCCAGGCGCTCGACGAGGCGGGCACGTTCGCCGACCAGCAGGACACCTACCGCACCGCCTTCGTGCCGACCTCTTTCTCCAAGGTTCAGGCCGAGGCGCCGATCCTCACGCAGACGATCCGGGTCAACTATTACCCGAATTCTGCCGACTTGTTCGAGCCCGATCACGACGAGATGGGCCGAGCGATCGAGGGCACTCTCTACGATCCGAGCGCCGAGGCGACGCTCGAGCGCGTGGCGCGGCTCGCCGGCCAGTACGAGCGGGCGATCATCGCCGTCGTCGGTCACACCGACGCGTCGATGCGCAACCAGGGCGTGCGCTTCGAAGACGTCAAGGAGCTGTCTCTCGACCGCGCCAACGGCGTCAAGCAGGCGCTGGTCGAGCGCTACGACTTCGATCCCGACAAGTTCGTCGTCGAGGGCATGGGCTGGAACCAGCCGAGCGATTCCGCCGACCCCGACAACCATGCGCTCAACCGGCGCGTCGAGATCTCGGTGTATCCGCCGGAAGCCCAGTGAAGGACAGACGCGGTGCGGGAACCGGTCCGGTTGGCGGAGAGCGGATCCAGTGAGAGAGCAGCTCCAGTGAGCGGCGACGAGGACGCTCGGCAGGCGCCGGACGTCAAGCCCTGGCTGCAGATCCGGGAGCAGATCCCGATCTGGATGCGCTGGGTCCTGGGCACGATCCCGATCCTGCTGCTGCTGGCGCTCTGGTGGGCGCTGACCAGCGGGCCGACGGTCGAATCCAGGGCGCTGTCGCCGACCATCCTGCCGAGCCCGGCGGAGGTCGTCGCCTCGTTCCCGTCGCTGTGGTTCGACCGCGCCCTGACGCGCAACGTCGTCGTCTCCTTGGTCCGTGTTGTCCTCGGCTTTCTGGTCGGGGTCGGTATCGCCTTTCCGCTCGGCGTCCTGATGGGCTCGTTCACCAAGGTCAAGGCGACCTTCGAGCCGCTTGCGGTATTCGGCGCCTACCTGCCGATTCCCGCGCTGGTGCCTTTGACCCTGAGCCTTCTGGGCACCGGCGAGAAGCAGAAGATCGGCTTCCTCGGCCTCGCCTTCGTCGTCTACCTGCTGCCGCTGGTGGTCGCCGCGGTCGACCAGGTCGACGGCGTGTACCTGAAGACCGCCTACACCCTTGGCGCTAGCCGCTGGCAGGCGGTGACGCGGGTTCTCCTGCCGGTGGCCTGGCACGACATCTACCAGGCGCTCCGCCTCGGCTTCGGCATCGGCTGGAGCTACATTCTGCTCGCCGAGATGGTCGACATCGGCCGCGGCATCGGCGGCCTGATCATCATCTCGCAGCGCCGCGGGCCACGCGAGCACATCTACCTCGCCCTGCTGGTGATCGTCGCCCTGGCGTTTCTCACCGACAAGCTGTGGGCGCTGGCGGAACGCAAGCTCTTTCCGTACAAGGAGAAGCGATGACCGACGGCGCGTTCGACGAACACGACGCCGAGCCGCGCGGGCCGGCAGTCGCCGAGCTGCCGCCGGTGGTCGAGTTCCGCGACGTCGAGAAGACCTTCGCCGCCGGCACGCCGGAGGCCTTCACGGCGCTCGAGCATCTGAGCTTTCGCGTCGAGGACCGGCCGGGGGAGGGCGAGTTCATCGCCATCATCGGCCCGTCGGGCTGTGGCAAATCGACGATTCTGAACCTCATCCAGGGCTTCCGCGATGTCTACCCGCCGACCGCCGGCGAAGTGCTGGTGCGTGGCCGGCCGGTCACCGGCCCCGGGCGCGATCGCGGCATGGTGTTCCAGAAGTACAGCTCGTTCCCCAATCGCACCGTGCTGCGCAACGTCACCTTCGGCCTCGAGCTGGCCGGCGGCATGCGCCGCGCCGAGATGGACGAGCGTGCCCGGCACTGGATCCGCGAGGTCGGGCTCGAGGGCCACGAAGCGAAGTACCCGCACCAGCTCTCGGGCGGCCAGCAGCAGCGCGTAGCGATCGCGCGCAGCCTGGTGGTCAAGCCGCGGATCCTGCTCATGGACGAGCCGTTCTCCGCCCTCGACGAGCCGACGCGCTACGAGATGCAGCAGCTGATCACCCATCTCTGGTACGAGATCGAGGCGACGGTCTTTATCGTCACACACTCGATCGCGGAAGCGGTCTTTCTCGGCGACAGGGTGTGGCTGGTCACGCAGGCGCCGGGACGCATCGGCGCCACCTTCGACGACGTCATCCCGCCGACCCACGACGCTGATCCGCTGGCGATCCAGGAGTCGCGCGAGTTCAAGGACGCGGTCGGTGAGGTCGCCCATGCCTTCCGCCTGCTCGACTCCGGCGCCCCGTGATGGCGACCGAATCGCTCGGCTTCGGCGACTACCTGAAGGCCGCCTTCACCTGGCGGCCGCGCATTCCCGCTCTCGGCAACCTGCCGCTCAACTACCTCGGCCTCGCGACCTTCGGCGTGCTCGGCATCGCCAACCCCGGCTTCTTGCTGCTCGGAGCCGCCCTCGAGCTCGCCTACCTGACCTGGCTGTCGTCGAATCCACGCTTCCAGAAGCTGGTGCGCGGCGAGCGCATTCTGGCGGCGCAAAGGAGCTGGCAGGAGCGGGTGACGGCGGCGCTGGCGCGGCTGCAGCCGGCGTCGAGAGAGCGCTACCAGCGTCTGCTGCTGCAGAGCCACGATGTCCTCGGCACGAGCGAGATCCTCGGCGAGGTCGACAGCTCGACGATGCGCGCGATGCGCGGCGGTGGGCTCAACCAGATGCTGTGGATCTTCCTCCGCCTGCTGCTCTCGCGCGAGCTGCTCGAAGGCAACCTGCAGCGCGTCGACGCGGCGGCGCTGGAGCAAGAGACCGAGCAGCTCGAGGCGCGGATCGCGGCCGAAGAGCCCGACTCTGCGCTCGTCCGCTCGCTGCGCGGCACGCTCGAGATCCAGCAGCGACGGCTCGACAACCTGGTGCGCTCGCGCGAAAGCCTGGCGGTGGTCGACGCCGAGCTCGAGCGCATCGAGAACCAGGTCGTGCTCATCCGCGAGGAGGTGGTGGTCAGCGGCAAGGCCGAGGTGCTGTCGACCCGCCTCGACGCGGTGACCTCGACGCTGTCGGAAACCAACCGCTGGATGGAGCAGAACGCGCGCATCTTCGGCGAGCTCGGCGTCGATCCGCTGGGCGCGGTGCCGCCCGACCTGCCCGATCTGCCCGTGCCGGCGCTCGAGCAGGAGGCCGGTTCGTGAGCTTGCTGCCGCCCTGGGCCGACGAGATGCGGCGCCTGTTTCGCTCGGGCAGCACCAGCCAATTCGTGCTCTACGGCAACGTCCACGACTTGGTGCCGCTCGGTCGACGCCCGGGGCCCGTGCCGTCGCCGCGTCGCCCCGGAGCGGTGCCCGGCCACGTCTCCCTGCGCCGGTTCTTGACCGAGGCGATGTTCGAGCCGTTCGACGTCGTGATCCACTACGACCGGGGCCGGGGGATTCGCATCGAGAAGGGTGCGGAGCACTTCCAGAAGTTCCTCGAGGCCTTCGACGCCTTCCGGGGCACCGACTGGGCCAAGCTGCCGGTCGAGGCGGTGGCCAGGGGCTCGCTCGACCTGTCGGCGACCCTGCCGCGCGACGCCGCCCGTGCGCTCGAGCTGATCGACCGTTTCGTCCGCGGCAGCCAGGCGCTCACCCGCCGCGACGACGACGGGCGGCGCGTGCCGGCTCCGCTCAAGGTCGCCGTCGTGCTCGACTACGCGCACTTCATCGCGCCGCGCGCCGAGGCGCTCCATCTCGGCGGCGAGCGCAGCCAGATTTTGATCCAGCTGCTTGATTGGGCGAGCGATCCGGCGATCACCGGCGCCTTCGTGGCAACGGTGCTGGTGAGCGAGAACCTCGCTGACCTGCACCCAGCGCTGGTCGAAACGCCGTACAGCGGCAAGATTCAAGTGCCGATGCCCGACGGCGGCGAGCTGGCGGCGACGATCGACGCTCTGACCGCCGGCGACGAGCGCTTCGACGCCCTGTCGGACTTCGATCGCGCCGGCCTCGCCGAGCGCCTGGTCGGCCTGTCGCGGGTCAACGTCGTCGGCCTCGTGCGGCGCGCGCTGGCCAACGACGAGCGCCTCAGCCACCGCTTCGTCAGCGAGCTGCGCAAGGAGCTGATCGAGAAGCAAGCGGCCGGTCTGGTGGAATTCGTCGAGTCGCGGCGAACGCTCGACGACGTCGCCGGCCACGCCGAGGCCAAGGCCTGGCTGCGCCAGGACGCCGAGCTGCTGCGTCGCGGCCGGGTGCGCGCGCTGCCGATGGGCTACCTGCTCGCGGGACGCATCGGCACCGGCAAGACTTTCCTTGTCGAGTGCCTGGCCGGAGAGGTCGGCATTCCCGTGGTCGAGCTCAAGAATTTCCGTGACAAGTGGATCGGCGCCACCGAGGGCAACCTGGAGAAGATCTTCACCATTCTGCATGCCCTCGGCCAGGTGATCGTCTTCGTCGACGAGGCCGACCAGGCGACCGGAAAACGTGGCGGCGGCGACGGGGACTCGGGGCTGTCGGGCCGCATCTACGGCATGCTGGCGCGCGAGATGTCGGACACGCGCAACCGCGGCAAGATCCTCTGGGTCTTCGCCACCAGCCGTCCCGACCTGCTCGAGGTCGACCTCAAGCGCCAGGGGCGGCTCGACGTCCACATCCCGCTCTTCCCACCGCACGACCGCGCCAGCCGGCACGCTCTCTTCCACGCCATGGCGCGCAAGGTCGGCCTCGACATCGACGCCGAGGCGCTACCCGAACTGCCCGACGACCTGCCGATCGGCGGCAACGAGATGGAGGGCCTGCTGGTGCGTTCCCTGCGTCTCGACGCGCTGCGCGGACCCGACGATGCGTTCCCGCTGGCCGATACCATCGCCGAGGTGATCGCGGAGTTCCGGCCTTCGGCCCACGTCGAGCGTCTGGAGCTGATGGACCTGGTGGCGGTGAAGGAGTGCACCGACGAACGCTTCCTGCCGCCGCGCTACCGCGAGCTCGACCTCGGCGCCGTCAACCGCCGGATCCGCGAGCTCAAGGCGCACCTCGGCGAGGAGTTCTGAGGCCGCGGCTAGGCTGCGGGCGAGACGTCCGACCACGCTGAGAGATCGCCGGACTCGAAGCCGTCGAAGAGAATGCCCGACACCGGAAGCGGGCAGGGAAGCATGGCCGACCGCCGGATCCTGAGCCTCGATCCGAGAATCTCCGCGCCGTCGGCCGCCCGCATGGCAGCCGGCGCACAGCTGGTGCAACGCACGGCCGCCCACTGCCACACTGTTGGATCCGTTGGTGTTGGACCAAAGAGCCTGGAATCGGGCGGCAGTGTTCTCCACGCCCCTGGTGTGGGAGGAAGAGCGTTGACATCCCGGCGGCGGGAGTGAGTGTCTAGCGGCTCGTGCAGGTCGGCTTGGTCGAGCTCTCGCTGCTCCTCGGCCTCGCTGAGCAACGAAGCAATCCAAATGAGGCCTCGGTGCTCGAGGGCCTGAGCTCGAGCTTGACCTCGCAGCGCTGCTTGGCGAGGATCGGGCGCGGCTCCCGGGCACGCTGCCCGCGGGGGCTCTCCGGAGGAAGACTCGTGGAGGACACTCAGCTCGAGTCGGTGCTCGACGGCCTCGCCGGCCCCGGTTTCGTGACGTTGCCGACCGCCTGGCCGCTGGGCGACGTCGACGCCTTGCGCCGTGAGGCGCTCGAGGGCTGGCAGGACGGCAGCTTTCATCAGGCAGGGGTTGGCCGCGGCGGTGGGCAGGAGATTCGCTCCGAGGTGCGGCGCGACCTGGTGCGTTGGCTGGACCCGGAGGCGCCGAGCGAAGCCGCGTCGCGCTGGTGGCAGTGGCTCGAGGCGCTGCGCACGGAGCTCAATCGGCACCTCTTTCTCGGCCTGGTCGAGGCCGAGGCGCATCTCGCCGTCTATCCGGCGGGCGCCTTCTATCGTCGTCACCTCGATCGCTTTCGCGACGACGACGCGCGGACCATTTCGTGCCTGCTGTACCTCAACGACGCCTGGTCTGCCGAGGACGGCGGTATCTTGCGCCTCTATGCGCCCGAAGACGGTCGAGCGGTCGACGTTCTGCCTGCCGGAGGGACGATCGTTCTCTTTCGCAGCGACACGGTCGAGCACGAGGTTCTGGCAGCTGGGCGCCCCCGCGTGAGCTTGGCGTGCTGGCTGCGTCGTCGCAGCTGACGCGCCAGTGGCGGCTGAAGAACTTGTCGGGCGAGAGAGCGTAGAGGATGGAGCTCGCCAACCCGCCCTGAATCAAGCTCAGGAGTTCTCGATGATCGATTCCGCTCTCGCCTGGACCAACGTCCGCGACGACTTCCGCTATGCGACCCGCTCGGTGCACAAGAATCTCGGCCTCTTCGCCTTCGCGGCGTTGATGATCGGCCTCGGGATCGGTGCATGCACCGCCGTGTTCAGCGTGATGAGCCCGTTGATGCTTCAGCCGCTGCCGTTCGACGACCCAGGGCGCCTGGTGTGGATCGAGAATGTCAGCGAGGACGAGGACAGCGGCCTGTCCGCGGTGACCTCGAGGACGTCGAATCTGCGCGACTTTCGAGAGCTCATCCGTTCGTTCGAAGGCTTGACCGGGTTCGTCGCCTTTTACGACAAGTACCCGATGGTCTTGCAGCCGCGGGGCTCAGGCGGCGAGCCCGAGCGGCTCGGCGCGGTGGGGGTCGCCGTCGACTTCCTCGACGTGCTGGGAGTCACGCCGCAGATCGGCAGAAGCTTCGAGGCAGAGGAGGGGCTCGAGAACGGCCGGGACGCAGTGATCCTGGCCCACGACTTCTGGCAGCGGCGCTATGGCGCCGACCAGGGAATCGTCGGGGCCAAGATCGTGCTCGATGGCGAGCCTCATGAGGTCGTCGGTGTCTTGCCGCCCAGTTTCGACTTCGCCTCGCTCTTCGGACCGAGCACGTCGGTCGATCTGCTGCGTCCGTTCCCGATCAACGATGACACCGACCGCTACGGCAACATGTTGACGATGATCGGCCGGCTGAAGCCCGGGGCCTCGCCGGCCGCGGCGCAGGCGGATCTCGACGCGGTGATCGCGTCCCTGAAAGAGGCCGACCCGGACCGCTGGGGCCTCGGGGCCAAGGTGAGCGGGCTGCAGGAGCGGGTCGCCGCACCCCACCGTTCGGCTTTCTGGCTCCTCGCCGCGGCTTCGGGCGTGGTGATGCTGATCGTTTGCGTCAACCTGTCGAGCCTGTTGCTCGCGCAGAGCGCGCGCCGCACCGAAGAGATGGCGGTGCGCGACGCTCTCGGTGCACCGCGGGGTCGTCTCGTTCGCCAACTGCTCTTCGAAAGTCTGTTGGTCTCGGGAGCTGGTGCGGCGCTCGGGCTCGGTCTCGCGCTGCTGGCGATTCGATTCGTGACCGGTCACCCGGGGATCGACATTCCATTGCTGACCGAGGCGACGGTCGACCCTGCAGCACTCGCGCTGGCCACGGCGCTGGCGCTCGTGGTCGGGGTGCTGGTCGGCCTCATGCCTGCGCTGCGACTCACCCGGCGCGGTGCCGGGGCGTTTCGCGGTGCCGCTCGCGGCGCCAGCGCCGGCCGCGGCGCCGGCCGCTTACGCGCCGGTCTGGTCGTCGCCGAAGTGGCCTTGGCGTGTGTCCTGGTGGTGTTCGGTGGCCTGCTTCTCCGCAGCTTCCAGCACGTGATGGCTGTCGACCTCGGCTTTCAGCCCACGAGTCTGACCGCGTGGACGATTGCGACCGAGCGAAACTTCGAGACCTATGAAGACGTGAAAGCGTACTACGAGCAACTGGTCGGAGAGGTCGCGACAGTGCCGGGGGTCGAGCAAGTGGCCTTGATCGACGCCAAGCCGTTCGGTGTGAATCGGAGCTGGGGAGCACGGCTGCCGGGTGAAGAACGGTCGATCGTGACGATGCATCCGCACCTCGTCGATTCGCGCTACTTCGACACGATGCGAATCCCGCTCGTCGCGGGACGGAACTTCACGCCCGACGATGTGCGCACAGGCGACGGGTCGACCGATGCCGAGCAGCCGAGCGTGATGATTCTCAACGAATCGGCGGCGCGAGCAATCTTCCGTGGCGACGACCCGCTCGGCCGGACGATCTTCGTCGGCAGAGGGGAAGCACAGGTCGTCGGAGTCGTCGGAGATGTACGCCACCTCAGCCTGGAAGAAGGCTCCGGGCTGCAGATGTACTTCCCCTACACCCAAGTGGCCGACTTCAGCACGATCGAGCTCGTCGTCCGCTCGACGCTGCCGGAAGAAACGCTGGCCCCGGGCGTCCGCGCCGCCCTCGCGCGCCACGATTCGACCCTGCCGCGGCGCGACGCCGAGGCGCTGACGGCAGCAATCGACCGCGTGATCTCGCCGCGTCGTTTCACTCTGCAACTGCTGGGCGCCTTCGCCGCGGTGGCGCTGCTCCTCGCCGCGCTCGGCATCTACGGCATGCTCGCCGTCTTCGTCCGCGAGCGGCGGCGTGAGATCGGCATCCGCATGACCCTCGGCGAAACGCCGGGCGAGGTCGTCCTGCGCCTGCTCGCCCGCAGCCTCGCCTTGGCCGGCGTCGGCCTGGCGCTCGGCAGCGTGGCCTCGATCGCGGCGACGCGCTGGGCCGAGTCGCTCCTCTACGGCGTCGAAGCTACCGACCCCGCCACCTTCGCCGCCATGGCGGCACTGTTGCTCGCCGTCGCTCTGGTCGCCGCCGCGCTGCCCGCCTGGCGCGCGGCACGCACTGATGTCGCCCGGGTGTTGACAGTGCGCTGAGTCTCGAAGTGGCTCCGAGTGGACCCTGCCGGCTTTTCGAACCGTCCGGCAGGGGCCCGAGGACTTGTCGTACCGTCACACTGCACCTGGTGATGAAGGAGTCGCGGTCGGCGCCGAGATTCTGCTTCGAGCCGACGACGAGGATGCTGCCGTCCGCCAGCACCAGGAGGTCGACCTCGCCACCCAGCCGCTGAGCCACCAAGCAGGGCGGGACGCATCGAAGATCTCCGGGCCGTTGATCGGCTCGGATTGGCTTCGGCTCAGAGCCAGCCGCGATCTCGCGCCAGCCGCGCCGCCTCGATGCGGTTTTGCGCGCCGAGCTTGCCGATGGCTTCGGACAGATAGTTGCGGACCGTGCCCTCGGACAGGTGGAGCTCCGCGGCGATCTGGGCGTTGGTCCGGCCGTCGCCGGCGAGGCGGAGAACCTGGCGCTCGCGGTCCGTGAGCGGGTCGGGCTCCGACCAGGCGGCGAGGGCGAGCTCGGGGTCGACAACCTTGAGCCCTCGGTGGACCCGCCGGATCGCTTCGGCGAGCTCGCTGGCGGGCGCGTCCTTGAGCAGGTAGCCGGTGGCGCCTGCGTCCATTGCCCGCCGCAGGTAGCCACCGCGCGCGAAGGTGGTCAGGATGACGACGCGGGGCTGCGCGGGCAGCTCCCGCAGGTCGGCCGCGAGCTCAAGACCGGTTCGTGTCGGCATCTCGATGTCGGTCAGCACGACATCTGGGTGCAGCTCGTGCGCCAGGCGCAGCGCCTCGGCGCCATCGGCGGCCTGGCCCACGACCTCGAGGTCGGCCTCGAGCTCGAGCAGAGCCGCCAGGGCTCCGCGAACCATGGCCTGGTCTTCCGCCAGGAGAATGCGAATCATGCCGGACTCCCGGCCGGGAGGCGGATCTTCAGCGTGGTGCCGTCGTCGACGATGCGCTCCAGCTCGCCGCCCAGGCCGGCGAGACGCTCGCGCATACCGGCGAGTCCCGAGCCTTCCGGCGCCCGCGCGCCGATTCCGTCGTCGGACACCTCCAGGTAGAGCTTGTCTCGGTCGCGGTGCAAGCACACGACGCAGTGGCTCGCCTTCGAGTGTCGGATGACGTTGGTGATCGCCTCGCGCAGCGCCATCGACAGCACACCCTCGGAGGTGGGGTCGAGGTGCTTCAGAGCCGGATCGGTGTGTGGGTCGACGGCGAGATCCAGCTCGATGCCCGCGGCGTCGAGCGTCGTGCGCATCTGCAGGATCTCTTCCGCGAGAGACCGCTTCTGGTATCCGGAGACGGCGGTGCGCACTTCCTTCATCGCCTGGCGCGCGATGTGCTCCACGTCGCGCATCTCGTCCGCCGCTCGGCCGCTGTCTCGGTCGGCCAGGTGCGACGCCAGCTCGGCCTTGAGCGTGATGATCGACAGCGTGTGCCCGAGCAGGTCGTGCAGGTCGCGGGCGATGCGCTCCCGCTCCGCCACCTTCGCCAGGCGCTCGGTCTCGTTTCGACTCTGGCGGAGCTGAGCGGCAGCGAGGCGCCCCAAGCGAAGGTGCATGTTGAAGCCCGCCACGAGAGGCGTGAAGAGCACCGCGGGTCCCCAGAAGGCGGGGCTCGGCTGGTAGGTCATGGCGACGCCGATCGCTAGCGCCAGGACTGCGAGTACGACACGAATCGCGCGCCGTGGCGCGCCGATCTGGTGCGCGAAAGCACCCGCGTAGATGAAAAAGCAGCTGGCGGCCATGTTCCACTGGGCGAAGACCAGGCCGAGACCGCACATCACCGCGATCGGACCGAGCACGCGCTCGTCATCGGTCCAGTACCCGCGGAAATACGCCGCCAGAAAGATCAGCAGCGCGAGCGCGCTCCACCAGCGCTCGTGGGGAATCTGCGGGCTCAAGACCGGTTGCGCGGCAAAGAAAATCAGGTAGCCGAGATGCCCGAACGGGGTCCAAGAAAGGTCCTGCCCTGGCGGCAGAAGGCGAAAGGTGGCCATTCCGCTCATTGTGTCAGCCGTGAGAGCTCATCCCGCTCCCTCCCTGTGCCAGGCCGCGGCGGCCAAGGCCGAAAAGATCGCGGTGCAGGCGACGAGCACGACGATCGACAGGGAGATCGGTGGTGAGTGCGATACTCCCGCGCCGAGCAGAGCGTGCCCCTGGGCGCCGAGGTGGTAGGATGGCAGCCCCTGCGCCATGCTCTGCATCCAGTCGGGGAGGAAATCGATCGGGAGCCACAGACCCGACGCGAAGGACATTGGCAGGTAGATGAGATTGAGCGTCGCGGGGGCCGACTTCGGTCCCAGGACGTGACCGAGTGCCAGGCCGAGGGCCGAGAACGGGACGCCGCCGACCATCAGCCACAGGCCGATGCCGAACCAGGTCCGAGCCGGGAGCCGCACGTCTCCGAAGACCGCGGCGAGCGCGAAGAGGAAGAGCACCAGGACAGTGCCGAAAGCCACTGCCACCAGGATGCGCGCCAGGAGGTGGCTCCAGGGCGGCATGGGGGACGCTCTCTTGAGGCGCATCCAGCCCATCCCGCGATCGCTCGCCACGCCGACACCGAGGGCGAAGAGGTGGACACCGATGATGCCGAAGGCCGCATAGCTCACCAGCAGATAGGCGCTGGATTGGGCGCCGCCCATCGAGTCGACCAGGAGCAGGCCGAAGAGGACGTAGAAGAGGACCGGAAAGCCGAACGTGGGCAGCACGAACGACGGTGCCCGCACGAGCTTCAGCATTTCGCAGCGGGTCTCGAGGCGCAGCATGCGGAAAGGGTTTCGACTCATGCTGCCACCTCGTCGCTCACCGCACGATCGGCTGCTTCCTCGTGTCTCGTCAGGGCGAGTAGAGCGTCTTCTAGGCTCGAACGACGGACCTCGAGGTCCGCGAGCACGGGGTCGGAGGCCAGGAGCCTGCGGACGGTGCCTTCGGGTCTCGTGGTCACCAGCTCGAGAGGCTCTCTGCCACCGCCGGCGGTCGCCGTTGAACCGGTAGCCAGCGCCGTGTCGACGCCGGGCCACGCGGACACCTCGTCGATCGAGACGTTGGTCGTGCACCGTATGGTGCTGGTGCGAACTCTCGATTTCACTTCTGCGGGCGTGCCATCGGCCACGATGCGTCCCTCCGAGAGCACCACGATGCGCGACGACAGTGCATCGGCCTCGTCGAGGTAGTGTGTCGTGAGCAGCACCGACTTGCCGTCGGCCGCCATCGAGTCGATGCCGCGCCAGAGCGCGCGGCGGGCTTCCGCGTCGAGCCCGACGGTGGGTTCGTCGAGAATCAGCAGGTCGGGATCGCCACACAGTGCGAGCGCGAACAGTGCCCGTTGCTGCTGGCCGCCCGAGAGTCGGCCGAAACGCCGATCAGCGAGCTCGGTGGCACCGGCTGCTTCGAGAGCTGTGTCGAGGTCGAGTGGACGTGGGTAGTAGCTCCGCTGCAGGTCCAGGTGCTCGCGCACGGTCAGCGTCTCCGGCACGCTCGAGAGCTGGAGCATGACTCCCGATCTCGTTCTCGCCGTCGCCGAGCGGGGCGAGCTGCCAAAGACCTCGACCGTCCCCGCGTCGGACCGGAGCAGGCCGAGCAGGAGGCCGACGAGCGTCGTCTTGCCGGCTCCGTTGGGGCCGAGAAGCCCCAACACCTCGCCGGCATGGAGCTCCAGGTCAACGCCGGCCAGCGCCGTCAGCTCGTCGTATCGTTTCTCCACGCCTCGAGCCGACGCGATGACGGTTTGTGGACCGGCCGCGGGTCGTGGACTGAGGTGTGGTCGCGTCTCGTTCGTACTCATCGGAGCCTCCATCCTCGTGATGCCTCATGATGAGGGTCCCGGTCGCCGACGAACAGGGTCGTGCGTCACTGCTCGCCCATGACGTTTGTCAGGTCTGAGCCAGCTCAGAGCTCGAGGCCGAGGGCGGTCCCTAGACGCGTCCAGACCCTCGCGCCGGGCGTGCGCGCCGCTTTGGCGCGCCACGACCCGACGTTGCCGCGACGTGACGCCGAAGCGCTGACGGCGGCGATCGACCGCGTCGTGTCGCCGCGTCGATTCACACTGCAAGTGCTCGGCGCCTTCGCCGCCGTCGCCCTGCTGCTCGCAGCACTCGGCATCTACGGCATGCTTGCCGTCTTCGTCCGCGAGCGGCGGCGGGAGATCGGCATCCGCATGACCCTCGGCGAAGCGCCGGGCGAGGTCGTCCTGCGCCTGCTCGCCCGCAGCCTCGCCTTGGCCGGTGTCGGCCTGGCGCTCGGCGGCGCGGCGTCGATCGCGGCGACGCGCTGGGCCGAGTCGCTCCTCTACGGCGTCGAAGCTACTGACCCCGCCACCTTCGCCGCCATGGCGGCACTGTTGCTCGCCGTCGTTCTGGTCGCCGCCGCGCTGCCCGCCTGGCGCGCGGCACGCACTGATGTCACCCGGGTGTTGACAGTGCGCTGACGCTGTCGTCAAAGATCGGCGCAGTGGCCGCGGAAGATGTCGGGGAAGAACGGGGCGCGGCGTAGCCGCTGCCAGCTGCCGTCGGTGTGCAGGATGTAGTGGTTTTGGGTCTCGTAGCAGGCGCCGTTGGGGGCGCCGCTGATCACCAGCGCCTGCTCGTACTCGACGAGCAGCAGCGAGGTGCTGCACTCGGTGTTGTAGTCGCCGTCACCCTCCTTCGACGGACCGCCGAAGGCGAGGTCGACGTTGAATCGGGCCAGGATGTGGGCGAAGCCGCCGCGTACCGCTCGCTCCTCGAAGAGTGCGATCGTCCGCGCGTCGTTGCGCTCGAAGAGCTGCGGAAAGGGCAGGTCATAGCCGTCACGAAGCAGCCTGGAGCGGCCGAGGTCGAGGGTGCGGCGAAACAGATCGAGATCTGAGATGCCTTCGATCTCTTCGCCCGGCACGCGCATCCAGCTCTTGGCATCACCGTCGGCCGCCTGCTTGCCGAGCAGGAAGAACGAACCCGCGATGTCGGAATCCTTGGGTGAGCCGGCGAGCTCGCTCGTCGGCATGATCATCAGCCCGGCGGCGTAGGGTTGGAACCAGTCGCAGTAGAGAGTCTGAGATTGCCGGGCTCCGAGCGCGGACTCGACGTCGGCGGCGCCTCGCGTGGTGCGATTCCAGGTGTCGACGAGAACCAGGCGATGGACGCCGTGGCGCACGGTGCTACCGGCGAAGAGAAAAACACCGAGGGTCGCGAGGGTGAGGGCGAGGGTCGACGTCGCCGCGATGCGCCAGCGGTGGCGACGTTGGCGCGCGCGGTCGATCCTTCCTTCTTCGGATTCCGACACTCGGCGCATGTGGCCACGGGCCCGTTCGATCAGGCGTAGCTCCGAGGAACTGAGCCGAGAGGCCTCACCGCCGCCGGAGAGCGCCTTGGTATCGAGGATCCGGCGTGCAATCTGTGCCGGACGGTTGGAGGCCTCGAAACGCTTGCGGACCAGGGGGCCGAGGGTGTCGTGGGCGAGGCGCAGGCTGTCCTGCGGACCTTTGGGCGGCACAGCGAGTACGTACGAGTCGACCAGGTACTCGCGCACCGCATTCATCGGGGTGTCGAGGTGCTCGTAGAATCGCTCGAACTCCCCGGCGCTGCAGGTCCTGGCCGTCGACCGGGACGTGGTGAAGAAGTCGAGTATGTCGAGGTGCAATCCGGCGGCGTATGCTTTCGGGAATCTGTCGCGAAAGCCGTCGATCGTCTCGCCCAGGAACTTGTCGAGATGGGTGCCCTTCTTGGCCACCGATCGATAGAGCCGGCGTGTCCAGTGCGGCTCCTCATCGTCTTCCTCGAGGGCGCTCTGCCACAGTTTGGTCAGCAGGATCTGTAGCGTCGGCGCGATCGGCGATTCGTCGTCGGCACCGAGCTCCGCCGCCACGAGCCCCGGCAGATCGTCGTCGATGCGGCACCTGTAGAAACCGCGCAGACTGGCGGTCGACGCCAATCCGCCGACGACCTCACGAATCGCGCCATCACCGAGTGGCTGCAGAAACGTCTTGGAGAATCGAAGTGACGTCGGGTGGAGGACCGCTTCGATTTCGGCCAGCCATTCCTTGCGGAACGACAACAGCAGCCGACCGCGACCGGAACGTGCTTCGCCCAGAAGGGACGCCAGAGCCTCGACCAACTCCTTGAGCTCTTGCTGGCCGGCGCTGAGTGACGGAATGAACGCTTCTTCGATCTGGTCGAGAATGAAGATCAGCGGCCTTCCGGTCCGTTCTTCGCGGCGGCGCCAGGCGACCGAAAGCTCAGGCGTCTCGGAAGGTTCGTGGGTGTGGGCCTCGAGCACGTCCTGCAGCACGACCTCGAGCAGCGTCGACCCTTGTCGCCGACGTCGGTAGATGAGGTCATGGTGCCAGGCGAGCCGTGGCTCGAGGCCCGCCGATAGGACCGACGACTTGCCGGCCCCTGCCTGGCCGTAGAACAGCAGCACCGGACTGTGGTTGGGCTTGGTACAGAAGTCGTAGAGCTCACGGATCACGTCGCCGCGGCCGAAAAAGACCGCCGCCTCGTCCTTCGAGTACTGTTCCAGGTAGCGAAACGGCGGTTGGGGCAGAGACCGATGAGGGAGTCCGGGCAGCCCCCAGTAGAGGTCGGGGCGCGGCAGCAGGTCGTTGCACTGCTCGAGGATCGAGGCCATCGGGCAGGCGAAGAGTGTGCCGGCGCGCGTGTTGCGCTCCGTGTCTGCGAGACCGTAGCGAATGAGCCCGACGACGACGCCGTCGACCAGCACGGGCGCGCCGGACAGGCCCGCCATCGGCGCACCTCCCCCCGCAGCCGCTTCGTCAGCGAAGAGCTGGTACGCCGGAGCGCCGCGTACCAAGGCCTCGAGCGAGCGTACGGTGCCGGCGACGGCGAGGCCGTCGACCGGGTTGCTTGCGGGATACCCGAAGGTCGACCACGCCGCCGTCGAGGCATCAGGCGCGTGGTCCTCGATCGATCCCGTCGGCAGAAACGGCCGCCGCTCCGAGGCGTCGCATTCGAGCACGGCCCAGTCGAGGTCGGGGTCGCACAGGTCGAGCCGCAGCCGGGCCGACACCGTCTCGCGGCCGAAGAGGAGGGTGATCTCCTCGGCAGAGGAGAGACTTCCGTCTTCGCTCTCGGCCACCAGATGGCAGGCGGTCAGCGCGAGGCCCGGGGCGACCAGAAAGGCGGTGCCACGCGTGCGGCGACCGCCGGCGAAGGTCGATGTGAGCCGGGCGATGGAAGGGAGGATCGAAGGCATCAGAAGCGGGCAAGCATGGAAGACGAGGGCCGGGGAAGTATACCTCCGGGAACGACGGTCGACGTCGCCCCCTGCCGCGCTCGGCGTGTCCGGCGAGCCCGTCCTTGTCGTCGCTCTCCAGCACTCCCTCCGACGTGCGGGAACGATTGGCGGCGCCCAGGTGAAACGCGTCCAGCGATGGCCCTTGCGCTACGATGGAAGATGACCAACGAGCCAGGAGAACGTCGTGGAAGGACCTGCCGAACGCTGGGTGCGCCGCAATCTGTGGACTTGCGTGGCGCCGCTGGGCTGCGTCGCGATCGTGGTGGCGGTGGTGCTCTTTCTCGGCGCGATTCTCACTCTGGTGTGGGGCATGATCCGCTCCTCCGAGCCCTACCAACATGCGATCGCGCGGGCACAGAGCGACCCGGTGGTGCTCGAAGCGCTCGGCTCGCCGGTCGAGGTCGGTCTGTTCATCATGGGCAACTTCGAGAGCTCCGACTCGTCGGGCTCCGCCGACTTCTCGGTTCCCATCCAAGGCCCGCGCGCCAAGGGACGACTCTACGTGGTCGCCTCGAAGAGCGCCGGGGAGTGGTCGATCTCTCGGCTTGTGCTCGAAGTTGACGACGGTCGACGCCTCGTGCTCGGGCCAGTTTCAGAGCGCGAGGCCGAAGGCGGCGCCTAGGTGTTCCCAGGCGGCCGGTCGCTGCTCGGGGTCGAGCAGGTCGGCGGCCGGAACGTCCGACAGTTTCTCGATCAGGTCGGCGCCGGCACGGGTCGAAGTTGCCGGTCCGGTGACCAGGTCGGGGCGCCGCCCGAAGCTCTTCGCCAGGCCGCTGACGGCGTAGGGGTCCGAGGCGCAGAGGATGGTGAAGCGCACACGGTCGCCGAGCTCCTCGATGGCGATCTCGCCGTTGTACGGCTCGAGCGGAGACGCACCCGCCTCGAGGACCAGCAGCCTGGGCCGAGCTTCCGCCAAACGACCGAGCAGCGCACGCAGGCGGGGACGGAACTCGTCGGCGGGGCAAATAGTGGACGGCAGGCCGACGTCGACGAAGTCGAGCACCGGACGGGCGCCGGCGTCGTGGAAGCTCAGGCTGTCTCGGTAGCGTCCGGCGCCGGTGATCTTCGCCGCCGCCACCGTGATGCCCGCCTGGCGCAAGTGGCGGATCACGATGCGGCCGACCGTCGTCTTGCCGGCCGACATCGACGAGCCGATGATCAGCAGGACCTTGGGCAGCGGCGGTGGATCGGCCGGCGCCGGCGGCACGAAATCGTCCATCGCCGCGGGCGCTTCGCCGAGCCAGACGTGGCCGACGTAGCGCAGGCTCATCGTCGGCGCGAGCAGGTACGAGCGCGATGTCACCTTGCCGAGCAAGCCGGCGGCGGTGAGCGCGTTCAGCTCCAAGTCGTCGCCGACCGCGCGCCAGCTGCCGACGATCTCGAGGGTCGCCGCACGCTCGCCGAGCGCGCCGATCACCAAGTCTCCCTGACCGACCTCGGCCATGCGACCGCTGCGCAGCTCGAGGCCGCGCAGCGCGCCCGGACGGCGCAGGACGCGGCCGACGACGTACTGGCCGGTCGACCACCGCGTGCGTGCCAGCGGCGAGACGCGGAAGTCGGCACTGTCGAGCGGTGCGATGCGGGTGAGCGAGGACAAGAGATACTCGTTGTTCATGGCGGGGCCTCCTCTGGACTCGGGGCGAGCAGCAAGAGGGTCAGCAGCGCCAGGCGCTCGAGCGTGCGCTCGATGTCGACCTGTTCGTGCTGGGCGTGGGCTCCGGCGCCGACCGCGCCGAGGCCGTCGAGCGTGGCGGTGAGCGGGCTGGTGATGTTGCCGTCGGAGCCGCCGCCGACCATCGCCTCGTCGAGCGGCAGCCCGAGGACGTCGGCGAGCTCGGCGGCGAGGCGCCAGAGGCGCCGGTTGCGCGGCGTCGGCTCCATCGGCGGACGGCCGAATGCGCCGTCGATCTCGAGCACGACACCGGGCAGGCTTGGTTCGAGGGCACGGATTGCCCGCTCGACTTCGAGGGCGAGCTCTTCAGTCGGCACCCGAACGTCGATCTCCGCGCGGCTCTCGGGCGCCACGACGTTCGTGCGCAAGCCGCCGTCGACGGTGCCGACATTGAGCGTGATGCCGCGTCGCGTGTCGTTGAGCGCGAAGAGCTTCTGGATCACGTGCGAGAGCTCGAGGATCGCGCTGATGCCCTTCTCGGGGTCGAGCCCGGCATGGGCGGCGCGACCCTGCACGCGCACCGTGAAACGACCGATGCCTTTGCGCGCTGTCTTGAGACGACCTTCGGGTCCGAGGCTGGGCTCGAGCACCAGGACGCGCTCGGCGACGCGAGCCATGCGCCGCAGAGTGGTGCGCGAATCGTGACTACCAATCTCCTCGTCCGAGTTGACCAAGACCATCGGCAGCAGGGGAGGCTCGAGATCGAGCTGGCGCAGCACCTCGAGCGCGGTGACGATCATCGCCAGGCCTGCTTTCATGTCGTAGATGCCGGGACCGCGCAGCAGCGCACCGTCGCGTCGGGCCGGCATGTCGGTCAGCGTGCCGAGCGGCCAGACGGTGTCGCAGTGGCCGATCAGGAGCTGCCGCGGCGAGCGTGTCGGACGTGGTTTGGGCGGATGAGCGAGCAGGCCGCCGCCCGAGATCGCCGGTCGCCGACCGCGCCAGCGCACCACCTGCAGGCCGGCGGCGCGCAGCCGGGTCGCCAGCAGCGCGAGCACGGGTTCCTGACTTGCCGGGTCGCGCGACGGCGACTCGAGGCGGGTGAGCTCGAGGCACAACTCGATCCATGCGTCGCGCCGTGCCAGGCAGGCGTCGCGAATGCGCGGAGCCTGCTGGCGCAGACTTTCGGGGTCGAGCCGGCGGGGCGCCGAGCGGATGGACGCCATGCCGGTCATCGATGGAAGCCCGCGGGGAAGGGGAAAGACCAGCTCTCGTCAATTGCGGCGAAGCGACTCGGCGAAAGGAAGGCGAGCAGCTTGGTGCGCTCGATCACCGCGGCCTCGTCGAGCTCGTGCAGTCGGCGTGCCTGGCGGGCCGCGCGCGCTGCGACGATCTCGCCGGTGATCAGACTGTGCGGGCCGAATCCATCGACGAAGCGATCGAGCCGGCATTCGAGAAAGAGGTAGCCGCCGGCGAAGAGCGGTGTCTCGATGACGGTCGGCGCGAGCGTCGGCAGGGCTCGCAGGGCCGGCTTGGTGTCGTCGGGCTCGCGCGGCGAGGCGGCGAGGCTCGCCAGCAGCACCTCGTCGGCCAGCGGGTAGGTGACGCTGAACTCTCGGCGCTCACGGATGTTGCGATACGTCGAGTGCTCTTCGCGGCAGACAAAGCCGAAGTGCCGCCCCCAGCCGAGCGGCATCGCGAGATGCTTGGGCGCCAGGTCGAGCGCTCCAGTGGGCTCGAGCGAACCCACGAGGACCAAGGGCGCGACGGTGAAGACCTGCTCCCAGGGCGAGCCTTCGGGGTCGAGCGTGACCAGATCTCGCGTGTCCATGGAGCTCTCCTCAGTCGTTGGTGAGCCCGCATGTGGGCATCACCGCCAGCATGAGACGGTAGGAGACCGGCCGCAACACCCTGCGAGGTGGGGTGCGCCCCGTGCTGGGCAGGCCCAGTCGCTGCGCCGGACGTAGAGTCGCGGTCGGTCCGTGCGAAGCTTTGGGCGCCTTGACAGGGCTCGCGGCACGTCAATACGATGATCTGTCTGCGATGATTTATCTGCCCATTGATCGGAGGACTCGGTCCATGTCCTCGTTGCCTCTGCACCAAGGCGTCGCCCCCGCCCGGGAACTCGACTCCGCCGGCGTCCACCTGCTGGCCGACTTCTGGGGCGCGCGGCGACTGACCGACCTGGATTTCGTCCGTCGGTGTCTCGAGCAGGCAGTGGCGGTGGCCGACGCCACGCTGCTCGAGATCAAGCTGCATCACTTTTCCCCGAACTTCGGAATCTCCGGCGTCGCGCTGCTCGCGGAGTCCCACCTCAGCGTGCACACGTGGCCCGAGCGTGAGTACGCCGCCATCGATGTCTTCATGTGTGGTGATGCCCGTCCCGAGCTCGCCGTGGAGTCGCTCCGCCACACGTTGCAGCCTCGGCGCATCCAGATGCAGAGCATTCTCCGGGGAAGGACGGAGGCCGGTGTTTGAGATTCGAGAAGCTCTCGACCCGCGGGACGGCTGGACACAAGTGTTCGAAGTCGAAGAGGTGCTCGCCCACCGCAAGACACCGTTTCACGAGCTGATCATCTTCGACAACCCGCTCTTCGGACGGGTCTTGATGCTCGATGGAGTGGTGCAGACCACAGAGTCGGACGAGTACATTTACCACGAGATGTTGGTCCACGTACCACTTCTCGCTCACGGCGCCGCACGCCGAGTCCTGATCATCGGAGGCGGCGACGGTGGTGCGTTGCGGGAAGTGCTGCGCCACCCGACGGTGGCTCACGTGACGCTGGTGGAGATCGACGCCGAGGTGGTGGCGGCGGCACGAGAGTACCTGCCGTGCCACTCGAGTGGAGGCTTCGACGACCCGAGGGCCGAGCTGGTCATCGCTGATGGGGCCTCCTACGTTGCCGAGACTGACGGGCGATTCGACATCGTGCTCGTCGATTCGACAGATCCGTCGGGTCCGGGCAAGTCAGTCTTCACCGAGGCGTTCTACACTGGCTGCCGGCGGCTGCTGGGACCCGAGGGAGTGCTCACGTTCCAGGGCGGAACGACCTTGTTCGAAGACGAGGCACTGGCCAGAACAGTCGACAGACTTCGGCCGCACTTCGCCGACGTCTCCTATTACCTCACGATGGTGCCCAGCTACCTCGGGGGAGCCATGGCCCTGGGCTGGGCCAGCGACGACCGGTCGATGCGGCAGGTCTCGGCCTCGGTGCTCGCAGAGCGCCTCGCCACCGCCGGCTTCGAGGCTCGTCACTACTCGCCCGCAGTCCATGTGGGCGCCTTCGCGCTGCCGCCGAGCCTCGAGCGCTTCGTCACGCCCGCGCGCTGACCGTCGTCGGGGCCAGTTTCGGCCGCCGCTCGGGAGCGTCGAGCCAGGGGCGTGCACGCTCCAGAGCCGCGGCGACGCGGAACGCAGCGGCGTCATCGTACGGTCGGGCGGCGATCTGGACGCTGGTCGGCAACCCGCCGTCGGTGAATCCCGAAGGGGTCGCCAAGACGGGGCACCGGCTGAACATGTTGAACAGCCCGGTCATGACTCCGTCGTGGTCCGTGTAGAGAGCGCCGCCGACCGGGATGTTGCGCTGCCACGGCAAGTTGTCGGCCGGCACGTGATGGAAGGCCAGGGTCGGGCAGAGAAACGCGTCGAATCGTTGAAACAGTGGCCCGAAGTGGTCTCGCCAGACCGCGCCGGCGGTCTCCAGGGCGACGTGGAACTGCTCTGCGGTGACCCTGCTCGCCTCCTGAGCATAGTAAGGGGTGGATTCACAAATCTCTCCGGGATGGTCGCGAATCGCGTCGACGAATTCGTCGCCGTACAGTCGGTCGAGGTAGTCCGAGCTCGCGTCGACGACCTCTTGCGCCCAGTCGACCGCGACTTCTGTGGTCGTCGCACCGGCGGCCTGCAGGGCGTCCAGGCTCGCCAGGGTCTCGCGCCGCACGTCGTCGGTGACCGGGAAGCAACCCAGGTCGAGTGAATATGCGATGTCGATCCCTTCGAGATCGGCGACCGGGCTGGCGAGCGTCACCTTCGGGGTGACGGTCGTGTGGTCCAGGGGATGGGGACCGGCCATGACGTTCTGGACCAGAATGCAGTCGGCGACGGAGCGAGCCATCGGGCCGATGTGGGTGAAGAAGTCGAGCTGCACCGTGGAATGCTGGGGATTGCGGCCATACGGCGGCTTGTAGCCCAGAATGCCGCACATCGCACTCGGATGCCGAAGTGAGCCGAGACAGTCCGTACCCGTCGCGAGGGTGGACAGCCCGGCAGCGAGCGACGCCGCCGAGCCGCCGGAGGAGCCGCCGCAGGTCAAGGCTGGATTCCACGGATTGCGTGTCGTGCCGTGGAGACGGCTGTGGCAGGTCCAGCTCCAGCCGAGCTCCGGCATCGTGGTCTGCGCGTGCACGATGGCGCCGGCATCGAGCAGCCGCTCGATCGACGGCGACGTGTGGCGTTGCACGGCGTCTTTGAGCCACAATGCGCCGTCGCTCGACACCTTGCCCCGGATGGCGGAGTCGAGGTCGCTCTTGACCACCAGAGGCAGTCCTTCGAGCGCGCGCGGTTGGCCGTCGGTCGTCATGAACCTGGCTTCCGCCCGGCGCGCCTGCTCCAGAGCCTCGTCGAAATAGGTTGCGGCGAAGGCGTTGAGCAGCGGCTCGATGCGCTCAGAGCGCTCGATGAGCGCACGGAGCAACTCGACGGGCGAGAGCTCGCGCTCTCTGAACAGGCGCGCGGCCTCGATGGCGGGCAGGTAGGCGAGATCGTCTGACATCGATCGGTCCCGGTCGGTGGGGGAAGCGGAAACCACATTCTATCTGTCGGCGGACCGGCTCGGTCCCTCCGTACCGCGACCACTCGGTCAAACCGCCGTGTTCGATCGCGTTCGTTCCCAGCGCTCCAGAGACGAGAGAAGCACGATGCTGCCTACCGCCAGCGCGGCGATCAACCACCACGGCGAGATCCCCGCGACGTCGGCGATCGTCACCTTGCCGCGGTCGGCGACTGGCAAGATCTCCGTTCGAATCCACGGGTACGCGGCGGCGTAGGCGAATGCGCCGGCGATCATTCCCAGGATGCCGAAGAGGGCGTCGCGGCTGCCCTGGCCGGTGGCGCCGATCGCGGTGCCGGGGCAGTAGCCGAGGACTGCCATACCGACGCCGAACACCGCGCCGCCCAACGCGTTGGCGAGCAGCGTCGCGGCTTTCAGATGGAGATCCGTCGGCTCAAGCCAGCCGAGCGCGAGCATGCCCCAGATGCCGAGCGCGCCGGTGACGATCGCCGTCAGCATCACCTTGAGGACGGTGAAGTCGCGCAGCAGGAACTGGCCGACGATGACGTCGTAGCGGGTCACTCCGCCTTTCTGCAGCAGAAAGCCGAACGCAAGGCCGGCGAGGGCTCCCATCAGCAACACGGAGGGAGAGGCGAAGAGATTGGTGTCAAACATGGTGACGACCTCCTCGATAGAGCGCCATCGCGGTCGCGATGCCCGCGCCGAACGTCGCCAGGAAGAAGGTCCAGCCCGACAGCGCAAGCTGCAGACCGCCGGAGATGCCGTGACCGGAGGTACAGCCGCCGGCCAGACGGGCGCCAAAGAGAAGGATGAAGCCGCCGACGAAGGCGACGAGATAGCGCTTCGCCTTCGACGGGCCGAAGCGTTCGGCCCACAGCGCCGGCACCGACTCGACGCGACGCGTGCGGCCGAGCCAGGCGGCCGCGAGGGCCCCGAAGAAGAGGGCGACGACTAGCGCCATCTGCCACTCGACGGCGGGTTTGCCCACGAGGTACTTGGAGAAGTACGCGCTCTCGCGCACGGCCGACTCGGACACCGCGCCCGTGACGATCCCGCTCCAGCGCACCAGAGTGGTCGAGACGCCGAGCGCCTTGCCCATGGCCAAGAAGGTGATCCACGACAGGATGCCGATGCCGGTTCCGACGGCATAGGGCGACCAGCGTGGGCGTCGCAGCAGTTCGATCATTGTCGTCTCCCAGGACGTTGAGGCGTCGGCCCGGCGTGGACCGAGGCCGCTCATCGATTGAGAGACACGGCGACTGCGATCGGTTCCCGCATCGCGGTCGGGAACTCGCCGTGTCTTCGTCGAGTCCATAGAGAGGCGGGAAAGGTCCGTCCGCACGACGTGAGCGATCGGGCCAACGATCGAACTCCGAGAGAGACCAGGAGTGTGCCATGAGCGCAGCGAGTCGGCAGAGACGGGAAGAGAATCGGATCGACACGAGGCCTGGTCGGAGACGCACTGCTTTGGGCTGGGCGTTGGCGCTGCTCTCGACGATCGCCTGGGGGGCGACGGCCGGGGCGGACTGGCCGCAGTGGAATGGACCCGGCCGCGACGGCATGTCGGCCGAGACAGGGCTGCTCCAGGAGTGGCCGGCCGAGGGGCCTCCTTTGGCGTGGACTGTCGACGATCTCGGGGGTGGTCATAGCGCGCCGTCGATCGCCGAGGGCCGTATCTTCGGCATGAGCCATCGCGGGGACGACGAGGTGGTTTGGGCGCTCTCCGAGAAGGACGGCAGCCCGAACTGGGTCACGCGCCTGGGGCCTGCCTTCGGTCAGGACCGTGCCGAGGCCGACGACGGCCCTGGAGCGACACCGACCGTCGACGGCGACTTGCTCTACGTGCAAGGTCTCGCTGGCGATGTGTCGTGCCTGCGGGTCGAGACAGGCGAGCTGGTGTGGCAGCGCGATCTGCGCAAGGACTTCGGCGCCGACGTGCCGCGCTGGAGCTTCCGCGAGTCGCCGCTCATCGAGGGAGATCTGGTCATAGTCACGCCGGGAGCTCCCGGTGCGACTCTCGTCGCTCTCGACAAACTGACCGGAGCGACTCGGTGGCAGAGCGCGGTGCCCGGCGACCCGGGACCCGCGTACTCGTCCGCGATCGCGATCGGCTTCGACGGCCGACGCCAGATCGTACAGTTCACGGCACAGGGTCTGGTCGGCGTGGCGGCCTCGGACGGTGCCTTCCTCTGGCGCTACGATCCGCCCTCGAATCCGTACGGCATCAACATCTCGACGCCGATCCACCACCAGGGCCAGATCTTCGCCTCCTCGGCCTACGGGAACGGCGGCGGCCTGGTGACGCTGCGCCGTGCGGACAGCGGTGGCGTGACGGCAGACGAGGTCTACTTCACGCCGAGGATGCAGAACCACCACGGCGGCATGATTCTGCTCGACGGCGCCCTCTTCGGTGCCGACGGCGGCAACTCGGGGGGCTATCTCGTCGCGCTCGACTTCGCCACGGGTGAGGTCTTGTGGGACCAGCGAGCCGGTCGGCTCGCGCCCAAAGGCGCCATCGCCTATGCCGATGGGCGCCTGTACTACCGCACTGAGGACGGAGCCATGCTGTTGGTTGAACCGAGCCGCGAGGAGTATCTCGAGCGTGGTCGATTCGAGCAGCCCGATCGCAGCGGCAAGCCCGCATGGACCCATCCGGTGCTCGCCAATGGTCGGCTGTACCTGCGCGACCAGGGCACGCTGCTGGCGTACGACGTGCGAGCCACGAAGCCTCGAGCCGCGAAGCCGCAAGCCGCGAAGCCAGCGTCGGGTCGCTGACGATCGATCAGCGCGTCGCGGCGTCGACACTCCAGCCCGAGGGCAAGACTCCGAGCTCGCGCGCTTCCACGACGCCGGCGCCGTCGATGGCGACCGTCATCGGGACTCCGGGGAGGCCGAGGCTTTCCGCAAGATAGCCGTCGCGGGCGGCGGCGATGTCGAACGGTAGCTCGTGCTCCGCCACGTACCGTTGCACGGCGCTCGGGTCGTCGAGGCCGATGCCCAGAACGATGCGGCTCGATGCGTTCTCCTGCGCCAGCCGAGCCCAGGCGTCGTGATTCTGCTCGCAGACGGTGCAGGTGGTGGTGAAGAAGAACAGGAGCGCGTTGCGCAGGTCGCCCGCGGCGAGCACGGAGGGGTCGAAGACTCCTCCGGTCGACGCCAAGGGCTGGACGTCGAAGGCCGGTAGGACATCACCGATTGCGAGACCGCCCGCCGAACGCTCCGAAGCGATGAGCAGAGCACGCTCGAGGCGCCGATTCTCGGCCGCCAGAAGAACGACGAGTGCCGCGAGAGCGACCAGGACGAGGGGAACGGCGAGGCGTCGCGCGGCCTCGAGAGGCCGTGCTGTCGCGTCATTGCCGGTGGTGCTGTTCGACCGTGGTCGAGGCAGGGGAGTCGGGGCGCTGGCAGAGGAACTTGAAAGGGACATGCGGGCGGTCTCCGTGCGCGACGTTGAGGGTGCTGTGGTGGACGAGCAGCGCGGGGCCCCCCCCCCGGACGGGCACCCCGCGGCGATAACTCGTAGCTCAGATCACGGGCCGTCCGGGATCTCGATGCAGAACTCGCAGGCGAACTCCTTGTCGCAGTCCACCTTCCACATGCCACTGTCGAAGTAGCAGTTGGCCGGGAAGAACTGGATCGAGCCGTAGGCGCAGACCGAGGTGCCTTCCTGCTGCCAGCAGGTGTTGTTGGCCTTCGAGTTGGCGTCGGCCTCACACGAGGCTTTCGCCGCGGCACACGAGGCCGCCGCCATGCCCCATCCGTGGGCGATTTGAGTCGCCGGCGGACAGAAACAGCGCTCGCGGGCGTCGAGGTCTCCCGGCATGAGAGCGAAGACGCCGAAGGCGAGGGCTGCTGCCACCAAGAGGGCGCCGGCCGGTCGGGTCAAGGTCGCGATGGCTTTCATGTTTGGACTCCTTGCTGTTCGTTGGTCTCAGCTCATGGCCCATCGATCCGCGTCAGGCGGCCATCCGGCCTCCACGAGGCTCGCGGATGGTGCTAAATATGTAGCATCTATCGAGCTTGAACTGAGCATCTGCCCATTCCGCGCACGAAGGCCGGTTCGAGGGACAATTTCACTGAGGTTTCTTTGGACCATCTCGACCTGTGGGAGGATCCATGAGCCCCGATCCGATGGCCGATCTCGAGCCCCCGAGCGCCACAGAGGGATTCTCTGCCGGCCTGCCGGCCGAGCCGCTGAGCCTCGACGTTCTGACGGCGCGGCTCTACGCTGACCTGCGGCGCCTGGCCCAGAGCTACCTCCGCGATCCCTCAAGAACGCCGACTCTTCAGGCGACCGCGCTTGTCCACGAGACGTTTCTCAGATTGCGGCGCCAGCAGTCGTTGGTGTGGCGCGATCGGGGGCACTTCCTCGCCATCGCGGCGCTCTGCATGCGGCGGATCGTGCTCGACGCAGCCCGACGCCGCGCTGTCCGATGGCGTCACGTCCACGAGTCGTCGGCATCGGCTGCGGGGTCCGGCGACGCGCAAGCCCGAGCAGTGTCCGAGCGCCAGGCCCTCGACGCCTTGGCTCTCGACGAGCTGCTCGCGGTCGGCGAGGCGGTCGAGCGGTTGCGGCACCATGATCCCGAGCTCGCGCGCGTCGTCGAGCTCCGCTTTTTCGTCGGCCTGGAGCATGCAGAGATCGCGCGGCAGACTGGCGTCAGCGCGCGCACGGTGAAGAGGCGCTGGCGCACGGCCCGCCGCTGGCTCTACCATGCGCTGCGCCGAACCACGGATCGGGGAGGCGGGGAGTGGGGAGGCCGCGAGGCGTGACCTGAATGACCGCGTCGCGCGATGTCTTCGAACGGCATCTGCTGGAGGCCCTACGCAGGCGGGGCCGCACCCGCGATGCGTATCTCGAGGACCTAGCGACGGGGCTGCGTGGCGAGCTCGTCCGTGTGCTCGACGCCGACGTGTCGACCGAGAGCTTCCTTCGGGAACCCGCGGGCGAGCGGCTCTTCGGCGCCGTCGAGCCGCTGCCGCCGGCGCGTCTCGCTGCCGGCGATCGGGTCGGACGATTCCGGGTCCTGCGGCCGCTCGGATGTGGCGGCATGAGCGAGGTGGTGCTGGCAGTCGACGATGCGGAGGGGGCTCCGGTGGCTCTCAAGGCTGCGCTCGGCCCGGCCCACAGCGTTCTCGGACGGCGTCTGCTTGCCGAGGCCGAGATCCTCCGACGCTTCGATCACGCCCATATCGTGCGCGCCCTCGACCACAGTGCCACCGACGACGGACGGCCAGTCCTGGTGCTGGAAGCGATCGTCGGGAATCCGCTCGACATCGACTGCGAGGCGACGGGGGCGTCTCTCGATCGGCGACTGCGCCTCGTGGCGGAGGTCTGTGTCGCGCTCCGCCATGTCCACCAACGACGGATCGTGCATTGCGACGTCAAGCCCGCGAACGTGCTCGTGACCGTCGATGGAGCGGCCAAGCTCCTCGACTTCGGTGCCGCGAAAATCCTCGGGCGCGTGTCGTCGGAGGAGGCGCGAGCGATGACGCTCGGCTATGCCGGCCCGAGCCAGATCCGTGGCGAGCCCGCACGCTGTGCCGACGACATCTACGGCCTCGGCGTGCTCCTCTACCAGCTGGTGAGCGGGAGACTGCCCTATGGTCGGGGCAGCCGGCGTCCCGACCAGGTCGAAGCTCTATGGAGCCGAGCCCCGGCTCCGCTGACCCTGGCGACGGGTCTCGGTCCCAGGCCTCCCGCGGGCGTCCTCGAACGGCTGGATCGCCTGTGCGCGGCCGCCGTTGCGGTCGACGGTCGGCGTCGTCGCCCGTCGATCGACTGCATGCTCGACGAGCTCCAGGCCGTCCGCGCAGCTCTCACGGACTGAACTTCGCAGCGGTCTGAAGGAGCCGCGGCTCGAACAAGGCCGGAACCGAGAGCTGCCCAGACGCACGACGCCCGCGGTGTGAGCCGCGGGCGCCGGTTCGACCGCAGACCGATCAGGCCGCGATCACTCGAGCGTCAGCATTTGTTGGTGCAGAGCGTGAAGCTCTCCGCCGGACCACTGTAGTAGTTGACGCGCCAGCGATGGGTGCCGTTGGAGCTGCTGGTGGTGACACTCTCGTTGCAGCCTGCGCTGGTCGACGAGGCGACGGTGCTGAACGAGCAGCCGAACCAGCCGCCACAGCTTTCCTTCTCGAGGTAGAGGTCGAGATCGGCGGCGCCGACGTCGCATACCAGCTCACCGGTGAAGCTGCCGCCGGCCGTGCAATTCGGGGTCGTCAGGTTCGGGGTCGAGCTCGAGGCGGTACCGGTCCAGACGTTGTTCCCGGTGCAGCCATCGCCGCCGGGGTCGCCACCGCCATCACCGGCGAGGAACGATGCGATCGACGAGTAGGTCACCGCGAAGGCGCCGTCGACCGTGCGATCGTCGTTGTCGCAGGTGACCTCTGGGGTCGCGCCGCAGGCGCCGAAGAGCTGGCCGACGACCTGGCCGCTGGAGTTGACCACCGGCGAACCGGAGCTTCCGCCCTCGCTGTCGGCGAGAGTGGCGTCGCTGTAGATGTAGCGGCCGCGCGGATAGCCGCCGCAGGTACCGGCCGACGCATTCACCGACTGCTCGCTGTAGGCCTGCGGCGATCCGGAGGGGTGGCTGACGCGGTAGAGCGACGTGCCGGCCGAGTTGGCCACCGCGTTCGTCGTCCATCCGAGGAAGGCGCTACCGGCCGGCGCCGCGCTGTTCAGCTCGAGGAACGTGAAGTCGGTGTTGGCGCTCGTCGCCAGGAGGCTGGCACCCAGCACTCGGGGCACCGAGCCCGGGGGGTTGTACTGCGAGCCACAGCTGGCGCCGCAGCCGACGGTCCACTGGAAGTAGGCCTCCAGCGACGTCGCGGCACTCTGCGTGCTGAAGCAGTGGTTGGCGGTCAGGAAGTACGGCGTTCCGGAGCTCGTCTCGTCGTTGAGGAGTCCGCCGGAGCAGATGAAGCTGCCGCCGGGCAGGCTGAAGATCAGGTATGCGACGGCGTCTTGCGCTACCTGGACCGCGCTCGGAATCGAAGCACACTCGGCGTTGAGGATGCAGCTGTCGTTCCACGAACAGAAGGCTTTCTCAGGGTGGAAGCCGAACTCGTAGCGATCACCGAGATGAGAGAGCTGGCTGACGCGGAAGAGGGCGCCCTCGGTCCGCGTGGAGAGCATCGGCGAATGGACCTGCAGCACGATCTCGTCACCGGCCACGGTGTTCGTCCAGAGCTCTTTGTGCTGGCCCGTGTAGGGGCCGAAGGCATGGCCGTGGTGGCCGAAGACGTAGAGCTCGGCGCCGTCGGGCAGAGCGACGTCCTCAAGATGCAGGCGTACGCCACTGGCACCGGCGGAACGGAAGGCACCGCTCCAGACGACCATACCGTCGGCGACCGTCCGGTGGCCGAATTGGCTCTTGTTCGCCGGGTCGAAGGCGAAGTCGATCGCGCCGTGAACGCCGACCCAGAGCGGGCCGTTGTCCGGCTTTTGCGACTTGAGGGCGGCGAGGCGCTCGGCCGGGACGTGGACCTCGAGGGCCGCGACTTTGTCGTGTCCAGCGAGCGACGAGAGTTCGGCGTGCAGAGCCGCCATGGAATCGACTTGGGAGGCTGCGTCGGCCTTCTCGCTGGGGATGTACGGACCGACTTCGGCGGCGCCGAAGGCCGAGCCGGCGAGGAGCAGCATCGCCACGAGGTAGAGGGGTGCAGTGCGAGCCAGTGTCTTCAACATCAGGATCTCCTGGGTGGGACCAGAGATGAGGGCAGTTGCTCGGTCCGCCAGGGGAATGCATCGAACACGTGAGACGTGTGAGCTGGCTGGATCGGACAACGGCTGAAAGTCGAATGGGGGCTCTGGAGGCGTCTCAAGCAAGAGCAATGCCAGGGCCTTCAACCCTGGCCGTCGTTCGATCCGTGGGCCCAAAGCCCAGTGTCGGCGCACCCTGACCCCGAACGGACTTGGTGGCTTGGGCGGGCTCTGTTCTCGATCTTGAGACAGCTTGATTCTCAGTGCTGAGAATGGTTTTTGACTGATCCGAGACTCTCGCCTTTCAATATGGGCACCTAGGCTGGGCTGACCGCGGATGAGCCATGGCGCTTGACTTCGGCCTCACCCGAGGCCGAGAATGCTTGCTCCTGCGACCTTGCTCAAGATTGGCCTGGTCGTCGGGTCCGACGGGAAGGCAACGTGCGAATCCGATCCACAGGCGCGACCGCGCTCTACCTCTTGCTTCTGCTGACTTCGCTGGTCGAAGCGGCAGGGCACGAGCTGCTGTGTCACGACGAGCCGACACGCTTCGGAATCGCATCCGGTGTCTCCGACTCGGGCGCACAGATCGCCCCCGATGGTGAGGAGCAGGGCGAGGATTGCCCATACTGTGGCCTGTGCACCTCTCGAGTGTGCCTCGCGCCCACGTCGGCGTCGAGTCCGACGGTCGAGGTTGCCGAAGTCCGCGTCGCCGCAAGCTCTGTCTTCCTCGCCCAGCGACTGCCCGCGAGCCATCTGAGCCGCGGCCCGCCTGCCTGCTGAGTCCTCCTCCTGACGAGACGTCTCGCGCGAGACGTGCCCGCATCCGGTCCCTTGGGCCGGTGCTGCCCCCATCGTTGGCCTAGGAACTGTCTTCCTAGGACGCGTCTGTCAAGAATTCGTCGACCAAAGACTCGACCGACGAGCTGGCATTCCAGCTCTCGGGAAAGGACTCAGTTATGTGGATGCCTCGTACCTGGGCATCGCGAGTGGCTTCACGCCTCTCGTGGATCGCCCCACTCATCCTTCTACTCGTCACCACCTCGATCAGTTCTCGAGCCGCCGAAGCCCAGGCTGCCGACGTCGGCTCACTCACCGGAACCGTCAAGGCCATTCAGAAAGAGAGCTTCGTGCTCTCAACCGCGCGAATCCCTGATCTCGGCGTGGTCGTTGAGATCGCTGCCGACGGCAGTTTCCGATTCGATGACCTTCGGCCGGGAGACCATCTCCTGGAAGTTCGTGTTCCCGGCCTGGGAATCGTGGCGGAGCGGGTCACGATCCGAGCCTCAGAGGTCACGTCCGTCGAAGTCGAGCTCAAGGCCGGTAGCCACTCCGAGGAGATCGTGGTGTCCGCCTCGGCCCTCGCCCGCAGTCCGCTCGAGCTGGCTGCGCCGACCACCAGCCTCAGCGGTCATCAGCTGGACCTCCGACTCGAGTCGAGCTTGGGCGAGACTCTGGCCCAGGAGCCTGGAGTCCACTCCACCTTCTACGGCCCGGGGGCCAGCGTCCCGGTGATTCGCGGGCAAACCGGCCGTCGGATCCAGACTCTCGAGAACGGCATCGGCACCGGAGATGCTTCGGCGGTCAGCGCAGACCACGCCTTGACCACCGAGCCTTTCCATGCCGAGCGCATCGAGGTTCTGCGCGGCCCCGGCACCTTGCTCTACGGTTCGAGTGCGATCGGCGGCGTGGTCAACGTGATCGACGAGCGGATCCCCACCGTCCGTGGTCAAGGGATTCACGGCGATGTCGAGCTTCGCGCCGGCAGTGCCGCCGAGGAGCGGCAAGGATCTGTGAGCCTCGGAGGTGGAGGCGCGAGTTGGGCGTGGAATGTCGCGGCGACCTCTCGGGAGTCCGACGACTACGACATTCCAGGATTCGCCGAGCTCGAGGAAGATCACGAACACGAGGAAGAAGAGGGCGAGGGCGACGAGCACGAAGAGGAGAATCCCTTCGGCACCGTGCCCAACTCCGACGTTGAAAGCCAAAGCCTGAGCGTTGGGGGAACTTACTTTTTCGGAGACAAGGGATTCTTCGGAGCGTCGGTGAGTGGCTTCGACACCGAGTACGGCCTCCCCGGAGGTCACGAACACGGTGAGCACGGCGAAGACGAACACGATGACGACAACCACGACGACGAGCACGGCGAGGACGAGCACGGCGACGACGAGCACGGTGAGGACGAGCACGAGGAAGCTCCAGTGCGGCTCGACATGGAGCAGCGTCGATTCGACGTCCGCGGCCAGGTCAACCGTCCCTTCAATGGGTTCGAGGCGCTCAAGGTGCGCGTCGGGGCGACCGACTACGAGCACGTCGAGCGCGAGGGGGAAGAGATCGGCACGACGTACTTCAACGAGCTTTTCGAAGCTCGATTCGAGTTGGTGCAGAGTCAACGTGGTCGCTTGAACGGCTCGGTGGGCGTGCAGTACTTCACCGATGATCTCGAGGCGATCGGCGCCGAGGCCTTCATCCCGGCCACGGAGACCACACGGTTCGCCCTCTTCACGCTGCAGGAGCTCGAGACCGGGCCCGTCACCTGGCAGCTCGGAGCGCGGTTCGAGAACCAGGATGCCGACCCTGTCGACCAGGCCAGCCGATCCCACGATGGGCTCAGCACGTCCCTCGGTCTCGTCTGGCGGCTCAATCCTTCGTTCTCTGTGGCGACCTCCTTGGCCCGCTCGGTTCGTCTACCCGCTGCCGAGGAGCTCTTCTCCGATGGACTCCATGTGGCGACACAAGTCTTCGAGATCGGTGATCCGACGCTGGAAGAAGAAGTCGGTCTCGGAGTGGACGTCTCGCTTCGCGGCGAGGGGGAGAGATTCTCGGGAGAGCTGACTCTGTATCGGCAGGAGGTCTCCGACTTCATCTACCAAGCGTTCACCGGCCAGGAAGAGGAAGGCTTTCCCGTCGTGCTCTTCACGCAGGAAGACGGTTCCTTCACCGGCCTCGAGTTCCAGGGTCGCATCGAGGTCTTCGAGCGGGATACGCACCATCTCCATTGGCTGCTGATGGGCGATTGGGTCGAGGCCGAGCTCGACCGCGGTGGCAACATTCCGCGGACGCCCCCGCTACGACTCGGGACCGGGATCCACTACCACGGCCAACGCTGGAATGCCGCGGCCGAGGTTCGGTGGATCGACGACCAGGACGACGTGGCCGAGAACGAGACGCCCACCGAGGGCTATACCCTCGTCGGAGCGAGTCTCGGATATCGATGGCTGGTCGGCGGACAGGTGCTGGACTTGCTTCTCCGAGGGAGGAACCTGACCGATGAGGAGGCGAGGAGTCATACGTCCTTCCTCAAGGACGTGGCACCGCTCCCCGGTCGCAATCTCTCGTTGTCGGTCAAGCTGCGATTCTGAGACACCCGGACGTCGGCCTGTTGTCGTCCGATCGGTGCTGCTCCAGAGCCAGGTCTCAGCTCGTGGCATGCCACCGCTGAGACCTGGTGCGCTCGCCGCGCGAGGCGGTCAGAGCGCCAAGAGTGTGACCACTACTGAAGCGGCCAGCCGATGTCGAGCAACAGGCTCGGCGAGAGATCGAGGGAAATGGCCGATTCGAGATCCGGCGTGATCGAAGGCTCCATCAGTAGACTCGGCTCGGCGGACGTCGACCAGTGGGATTTCGACGAGCCCGGAGTGACCGGGTCCGGGGCATGGAGCCGTACGAACCCCTCCTCGGTGCCGGCGAGAGTCCTGCGGTCGAGGAACAGGCGGCTGAGCACCAGCGGATCCAGGCTCGCCTTGATGGCGTCTCCGAGATCGAGAGTGATGCCGACGGAGGGAATCCCGATCGTCGGATCAGCGCCGCCCATCGGTGCCGGACCTCCCGCTACGTTGTTGGCCACGATGGCGCCCCGCGCACCGGCCGCTTCGGCGTTCGCCACCTTGGTGGTGAAGGCGCAGCCGCCTCGGTCGATGAGGGCGAGCTTGCCGAACAGGGTGTTCTGAATCGGCTCACAGGCGTCGCTGCCGACACCGACGCCGTCATCGGCCAGGACGACCTTGCCGATGGTGCCGAAGCCCGTGGTCAGCGGCGGCCCGAAGCTCGCTGGCTGCGCTTCGTATCGGCCTCGGAGCGACCGCGGGAAGAAGATCCCCAGAGACGGACGTGGGCCGAGGAAGTCCGACGCGTCGTTCGTGACGTTCGGTCCGTTCCACACCAGCCGACCACTGTTGACCTGCGAAGCGAGCCGTTCGGCGTCGGTCAGATTCTCCCAGGTCGTGCCCAGATCCAGGTCGAGCATGAATCGCGAGTAGATGTCGGGCAGTCCGAGGAACAGCTCGCCGGTGTCTTCGTCGACGAGCTCGAGGTGGCCGAGACCGTGGTTGATCTCGTGCACGACGACGGTGAGAAAGTCGATTTGACTCGCCTCTTGGTTGTTGTCGAGGCCGTAGTACCAGGTGCTGCCCGTGAGGCAGTTGACATCGTCGTCGATCGACGAGTTGAAGAACGAGATGATGTCGAGCTCACCCGGTTCGAGATCGGCTCCGACGAGGGCGTCGGCCTGCGCGCCGACATACCAGGTGCCCGCGATGGGCGCGTTGGCGAAGTCGGCGAAGACGAAGGTCGGGCCGGCGGAACCGAGCACGCCACCGGTCGGCTCGCAGGGCAGCGGCTGGAAGGTCGCGCCGACGACGATCGGGACGGCGCTGTCGAGCGTGTCGCCCCAGATCTCGGCCGCCTGGAGATACACGTTGACGCGCTGCTCACCGATGGTGACCCCAGGATTGCCACCCACCGGCGTCGCCGGCGTCGGATCGTTGAGGCCGACCCCGGGAGGATCGAGATTGACCAAGACGACAGTGGCGCCCGAGGCCGGCAAGGCGGCGAGGAGCAGAGCGCAGAAGACCGCGGCGAGAAGACGATGGAACGCGTTCATGATCATTCCTCCTCTCGCTCGACCCGCGGCGCGGGCGCCGCCTGGATGAACTCGAGTGCCTGCTGCGCATCGTCGACGCACTTTCGCGTCAACGTCCCGTCCTCTTCCACGCGCACGACGGAGAACTCCATCATGCTCGTGCCGAGCTCGACGGCCAGCATGCCGCTCTTGTCGGTGCGCACGCGCGGCGCCACCTTCTCGGCGGCGAACATACGCTGCAGCGCGGCGGACAGCCGGGCGGCTTCCTCCTGCGTCGGCGCGCGCAACGCGCCGGTCTCCTGGTCGACCCACATCTGCATGCTCTCGACCGGCCGCTCGGCGGCCGGTTCGACCGCCGCGTCGGCGGTGGCGGACTCTGTCGTAGTCTCAGTGACGGGTTGCTCGGCCCAGACTCCGCAGGCGAGGGCCACACAAGCCATTGCAAGGAAAACGAATCGCAGTCGTCGAAGCATTGTGCTTCTCCTTCGAAAACGTTTCTGGTTCCCGAAGCAGCGAACGACCGTGCTTCGGGGGCTCAGCACGGGGGCACTGACAGGTAGGGCAGGGCACGAACTCTTCGGCTTCGAAGCCTTCAGCTCGTGCAGGTAGATCGCCACGTTGATAGAGCAGTCTCTAAGAGGAAACGCGTTGCCGGCACGGAGAATGCGCAACTTCCGTACCCGGTGCGGGGTTCTTTGCGATAACTCTGCAATGCAGCGCGGCAGGGCTATTGACAAAGTGCATTATTGAAGCTAATGTCTCGGCAGTTCCGCTGACATCGGGAGGGGCAAACCCAAAACAGAAAGGGGCGAGATGAGACGAGGAACGCTCGACTTTCGCCACGAGATCAGCGAGAACTCGATTCTCGATCGGTGGGCGCGACGTGTCGTCGCAGTCATCAATGCTCGATTCGACCCCGTGACATTGACTCACTGGAGTCGTCACGTCTACATGAGTGTTGGAGCCTTGCGTCAGTTGTGCAGGTCGGCCGGCGTGCGACCGAAAGTGTCGCTCGACTTGGCGCGCGTGCTGCGTGCGGTCGTCTGGCTGCAAGAGGAGCGATGGGTACCCGAGGCTGTCCTCGACTGTCGCGATCCTCGGACGCTGCACTCTCTTTTGTCTCGAACCGGGATTTCGGAAAGCCTGCATCGTGAAGGTCTGGCACCGACACCGCAGGCTTTTCTCATGCGTCAGCCGCTCCTGCCGCAGGACGGGCCTCATCTTTACGCCCTGCAACGGGTCCTTTCTAGCGACGTTCCGGGCGCAGAGATGAGTCAAGCTCCGGCAGCTCACGCGTCCTGAACCCGACAGAACCGAGATCTCCTGTGGTCGACGGTCAAGGCTGCTGCCCAGGCAAGTGGACGCCGGAGCAACTCCTCGAGCTCGATCCTGCGCGGCTCTGCGCGCTAGGGCTCGAGCTCGATCCGAGGAGCCTATGGAACCCCGACGAAGGCGGTCTGCTCGAGGCTGTCGTGCAGCTGAACGAAGCCTCAGCCGGCTTTGTGTCCGAGGAAGGGCTGATCCTCACCAATCAGCACTGCGCCTTCGACGTGTTGCAGGAGCACTCGAGCTCTGACCAGAACCTGATCGCGGAAGGGTTTCTTGCCGCCAGCCGGTCCGATGAGTTGGTCGGTACGGCGACCCGTGCAACCGTCCCGCACCGCTTTCTCGACGTGACCGCCGAGATCGAAGAGGCGGCGCGCGGCGCTGCCGACGACTACGCCCGCTACCAGGCCATCGATCGCAAGAAGAAGGAACTTGTGGCGGCCTCTGAGACAAGCGGTTCTCGTCGCTGTCGGGTGGTGGTCTACGACGATGGAGTGCGCTACGTTCTGGTCGAGGCGTTGGAGTTCCGCGACGTGCGGCTCGTTTACGCCCCACCGCGAGGGGTCGGAGAGTACGGCGGCAATGTCGATACCTGGACCTGGCCACGGCACACTGGCGATTTTGCTCTCCTTCGCGTCTATGCCGATTCGGCCAATCTGCCGGCCCCACCGGCCGCGGAGAACCGTCCCTATCGGCCACGGCGTCATCTTGATGTCGCCCAAAGCGGCGTGCGGGACGGCGACTTCGTGATGGTGGCCGGCTACCCTGGCGTCACCTATAGGTCGCGGCTGGCGGAGGAGATGGCCGCTCGGACCGAGGACGATCTGCCGCGTCGAGTTCGGCTCTATTCGGAGTGGCGGGACATCCTCGGAGCGTCGTCTGCGGAGGACGAGGAGGCCGCGCTGCGGCTGGCTGGGCGCCTCAAACGGCTGATCGGTGCCGAAAAGAATCTGCGTGGCAAGGTCCGTGGGATCGCGCGCGGCGACATGCTCAGGCGCAAGAGAGAACTGGAAGGCCAAGTCCTGGCTTGGGTCGCCGAGAACGAGGAGCATCGTGCCGCTGCTGCAGCCCATGAGGAGCTGAGCGCCGGGATTCGCGACGAGCGCCGGATGCACGGCGAAGGTGATCTCTTGCTCCAGCAGCTTTTCCACGGTCCGCAGGACTTGATGGCGGCCGTCCGCCTGACGCGCTGGGCACAGGAGCGTGAGAAGCCGGACGCCGAACGCCGCGAGCGGTACCAGGAGCGCCATCGCGAGATGCTGTGGCGGAGCGAAGTCTACGCCCAGAAGCGCCTGCACCCACCGACCGAACGACGACTGCTGGAGGATCTCCTTCGAAGGATGCGGGACGCCGGGATCTCCGCGGTGCTCAGCCTGCTCCGTGGGCGAGACCCCGCCGATGCGGTCCGTGGCGCCGTCGACCATTTGCTCGACGGGACCAGGATCCACGATCTCTCCGAGCGGCTGAAGATGTTCGACGAGAGCGTCGAGGAGCTTCGCGCACGATGCGACCCGCTGGTCGACTTCGCGTTCGGCCTCAACCAGGACCTTCTGGACATGGTCCGGCGGCACGATGCGTGGGTCGGTGCGGTATCCCGCCTGCGTCCAGTTTGGCGCCGAGCTCTTCAGGCCTATCTGGGGCAGCCCCTCGCCCCGGACGCCAACGGTACCCTGCGGGTCAGCCTGGCGCACGTACGGGGTTACCGACCCCGGGACGGGGTGTGGATGGAGCCCCGGACGCGGCTCGCAGGTGTCCTGGAGAAGCACACCGGCGAAGAGCCGTTCGACGCGCCGGACCTGGTGCGCGCCGGCGCGCCGGAAGCCCCGCGGAGTCGCTGGGCCGATCCTGAGCTCGGCGATGTCCCGGTGTGCTTTCTGGCCACCGGCGACACCACGAAAGGGAACTCGGGCAGCCCGGTTCTCAATGGGCGCGGCGAGCTCGTGGGCGTCAACTTCAGCCGGGTCTGGGAGAACGTCGCCAATGATTTCGGCTACGACCCGGAGGTGTCGCGCAACGTCTGCGTCGACGTGCGATACCTGCTGTGGCTGGTCGAGAAGACTCCGGGGTCGGCCGCGCTGCTCGCGGAGCTCGGGGTCGGGGGGTGTCTGAAGCCTCCCAGAGGCTCGTTGCAACGGCCGACCTTCAGCGGAGCCCGGTCATGACGTCCATTCCTCCTGATACCGGCGGCAAGTGGACGCCGGAACAGATTCTCGCGCACGATCCCGTCTGGCTGCGCGGTCTCGGCCTCGAGCTCGACCCGAAGGAGCTTTGGGATCCACGCGGCGGTGGCCTGCTCGAGGCTGTCGTACAGCTCACCGAAGCTGCCGCGTCGAGCTCCGTGTACTCGTCGGGCTTCGTCTCCGCAGACGGCCTGATTCTCACCACGCACCACTGCACGTTCGGGCTGCTGCAGGAGCACTCGGGTCCTGGGAACGACTTGCTCGCAGATGGTTTTGTGGCGGCCTGCCGCTCGGACGAGCTGGTCGGGGCCACGACCCGCGCGACGGTGCCGTATCGCTTCACGGATGTGACGGCCGAGATCGAGGAGGCCGTCGGAGCCACGGCCAATGACTACCTCCGCTACCAGGCTCTCGACCGCAAGAAGAAAGAGCTCGTGGCGGCGTGCGAGGAGCGAGGGGGTCGGCGGTGCAAGGTCGCGGCCTACGACGACGGCGTGCGCTACATCCTGGTCGAGGCCCTGGAGTTCCGCGATGTGCGGCTGGTCTACGCGCCGCCGCGTCGAGTCGGGGACTACGGCGGCAAGGTCGACGTCTGGACGTGGCCCCGTCACGCGGGCGACTTCGCCTTACTCCGAGTCTACGCCGGGCCCGACAACGAGCCCGCCGACGCGTCGGAGGAGAATCGCCCCTATCGCCCGCGGCGTCACCTGCAGTTCGCGCACGAAGGGTTGCGCGAGGGCGACTTCGTGATGGCGACGGGGTATCCGGGCATCACCTATCGCTCGAGGGTATCGGAGGAGATGGCCGAACGAGCCGAGGACTATCTTCCGCGCCGGATCCAGCTCTATCGGGAATGGCAGGACATTCTCGAAGCGATGTCGGCGGACGACGAGGAGGCTGCGCGCCTCTTGTCCGGGCGCCTCAAGATGTTGTCCAGCGGGGAGAAGAACCTGCGTGGGAAGGCCCGAGGCATCGAGCGCGGCGACATGCTCGCGAAGAAGAAGGCACTGGAGGCAGAGGTCTTGGCCTGGGCTGCCGAACACCAGGAACACCGACATGCGATCGAAGCCCACCGGGAACTGAGCGCCGGAGCCCGCGGAGACCGGCACACGCACGGGCTGCGCGACTTTCTCCTGCAGCAGCTCCACTATGGACCGCAGAACTTGATGTCCGCCGTGCGCTTGACGCGCTGGGCCGAGGAGCGTGAGAAGCCGGACGCCGAACGCCGTGGGAGATACCAAGAACGCTACCGCGAGATGGTGCGGCGTAGCGAAGCGCTGGTCCAGAAACGTCTTCATCCAGCCACGGAACGGCGCCTCCTAGAAGACTTGCTCGGTCGGATGCTGGCTGCCCGGGTGCCGGCGGTCCTGAGCCTTCTCGATGGCCAAGGCTCCGCCGAAGCGGTTCGTGACGCCGCCGAGAACCTGCTAGACGGGACCAAGATTCACGAGCTCTCCGAGCGGATGGCGATGTTCGAGGAGAGCCTCGAAGAGCTGCGTGCGCGCCGCGACCCGCTGCTCGACTTCGCCTTCGAGCTCAATCGAGAGATCGAAGACATGGTCCGTCGGCGCGATTCCCGGGTCGGCGCCGTGTCTCGCCTGCGCCCGGTGTGGCGCCGAGCCGTTCAGGCCTATATGGGGAGGCCTCTCGACTCGGACGCCAACGGCACGCTCCGCGTCAGCTTGGCCCACGTCCGCGGCTACCGTCCGCGGGACGGCGTGTGGATGGAGCCCCGAACGCGGCTCGCCGGGGTCTTGGAGAAACACACCGGCGAGGATCCGTTCGACGCACCGGCGCTGGTGCGCGACGGGGCGGCGGACTCGCCACAGAGTCGCTGGGCCGATCCGGAGCTCGGCGACGTCCCGGTCTGTTTCCTGTCGACCGGGGACATCACGGGTGGAAGCTCGGGGAGCCCCGTGCTCAACGGACGTGGCGAGCTCGTGGGAGTCATCGTCGACCAGGTTTGGGAGAACGCCGCCAATGACTTCGGCTACGATCCGGCCCTTTCCCGCAACATCTGCGCCGATGTGCACTACCTCCTATGGCTGCTCGAGAAGACACCGGGATCGGAGGCGCTGCTCAGAGAGCTCGGCGCGGCATGTCCCGAGGCGAAGCGGCGATCGGCCAGAGAGCGAAATTACAGCGATAACCACAGCGATTCCTCCAGCCGGGCTGGGCTGTTCACTTCCTGAACTGGCGTAACCTACTGGATACCCAAGGCTGCAAGATACGGTTCGGCGGCAGTCAGCCTTCCACGTCAACAAGAGCGAAGTCGAGACCAATGAGTGAGTTTGCGACCCTCGAAAACGATCAGCTCTTGATCGCATCGCCTCGTACCGCGGCTACCGCGCTCGATCGCATCGAGAATCACGTCATGGCCAGGGGCGGCGTCGTCGTTGGTGGGACCTGGCGCGAGGATCTGGTCCGTCCGGGTGGTGCCGTGCTGGATGCGATCCGGCAGCTCGCCGACTGGATGGGCTCAGTCGAGCCCATGGTCGTCCAGCGCTTCGGTCGCGTGCTGGCCACTGCGTTGCCCGATCGGTTCCAAGGACCGCCACTGGCCGGCCCGGCCGAGCTCCAGGCCAAGGCGCCCGACTTCCCGCTGCGGCGCGACCGCTCTGCGTTGATCGAGTTCTACCAACGGCGCAACTGGTACTTTCTGACACGGTCGCATCTCGTGCATTTCGTGCTGAGCTCGGCCGACGCTCTGGCGGCGGCCGGCAGAGGGCCGACACTGCTGCGGATCGAGGGAGCCGAGCAAGCCGATCGGCTGACGATCGAGATCCTTCAGCTTCTACACCACTACCGACGGCACCAAGGTAAACCGCTGATCCTCGCGGTGCAGGCGGAGCGCTTGCCGGCGGGATGGGACGAGGCGCCGACGGCGACCGACTGGGCGTGGCAGGTGCTCGAGCTCGTCGGAGAGACGCGAGCGCCGCGAGCAGCGGAGCCCGCCGACGATCTCGTCGCGGCGGCGGTCTTCAGCCATCCGTTCGATGCCGAGGCTCTGGCGCGGCTCACCGGCGCCTCCGACGCGCAGGAACTGCTCGAGCAGGCGGTCTTGGCGGGATGGTTGCGGCGAGCCGCGGGCTCCAAGTATGTCGTCCGAAGCTCCGCGACCCTGTCGAGTTGGACGCGGAAGCTCGTCGCCGATCCCGAGAGTCTGTCCCGGCTTCACGCGCTGGCGATGGAGATCGAAGCCGACGATCCCTTCGCGGCGGCCTGGCATGCGCGGCAGGCGGGCCTGAATGAGGAAGCGGGCGCCAAGAGTCGCGACGCCATGAAGCGCGCATGGGCGCTTTCGGCCTATGAATCGGCGTCCCGGCACGCAGGCTGGGCGCTCGAGTCATCGGCTCTCGACGGCGTCGACCCGGACTTGCTGTTCGGCCTCCTGCAATTTGAGGCCGAGAACTACCAGGAGACCGACCGCCTTCTGAGCGCCTGTTGGGAGCGCCAAGAGCCCGGAAGTGTCCACCACGCGGATCTCCAGTGGCTGATCGGATACAACGCGATCTTCGGCTTGGAGCAGTTCGACCGAGGCCGCGAGTTGCTGGAGACGGTCCTCGATCGATTCGAGCAGGAGGGCATGGTGCGGGAGTGCGGTTACTTGCGCAACAGCATCGCCTACGCACTGTTTCGAACGCGCCAGCTCGACAGTGCTCTCCAAGCGGAGAATGAAGTCATCGAGAGCGCTCGGGCACGTGAGCACCCCGACAACTTTCTTCTCAGCTTGCTTCAGCTGAACCGCGGGCGTCTTCACCGCACATTGGGTGATTCCGACGAAGCGTTGAGCGAGTTCGAGAATGGCATTCATGGCCAGAATGCCGGGCTGAGTCCTTACATGCTCAGCTTGTTTCACTCCTCGTCGGGTCATTTGAGGATGAGCCGTGGTGACTACGGTGATGCTCTGAGCCACTACCACCACACCCTCAACCTGGTCCGCGCCCTGGAGATCGAGGCCGCGATCGACCGGACCCTCTATTCGATTTCTCGCCACGCCTCGAAGCTGTCCTTGGGGCACCTCATGCGAGGCGATCTGATGCTTCTCTTCGTCCATTTCAACCTGGCGATCGCCAGCCGGGCCTTGGGACTGGAGCGTTATGAGGCGGCCTACCGGAACGCCTTGGATCGGCAACGGGACCTGATCGGAGAGGCCGTCTGGGAGTCCTTGACATCGACGCTGGACGAGGTCGAGGCCAGCGAGCCACCGCACCTCTCGGACGAGCTCGAGTCGTTCGACGACGAAGCGGCTTCGGCGATTGCGGCGGTCGAACGCCTCGTCGAGGTATCGGCTTCGGGAGACGGCGCCGTCGATGCCGTGATCGATGCTTTGGCTGCTGGATCCGCGGTGGCCGTCCTCCTTCCTCATCGCGTGGCCGACGACGTGGCCCGTATCGACAGCTTCGTGCTCCACGATCCCCGGCAGCCGATCCGCAGTGCGCTGAAGGAAGAGCTCTTCAACACCCGACTCTCGGCACTCCCCGCGCCCCGTTCGGCGCTGACGCTGCCGGGGCGGGTCGAGCTCTTCACCGGCCTCGATCCGTTGCCGCTGATTGTCCAAGAGAGCAGTCTCAGGCCCGATCTGTGGGCCAGATTTCCGGGCATCTTTCCGATTCAGACGCGTGTGCAAGTGCTTGATCCAGAGTTCGACGGATTGCTTCATCAGATCGTCGACGGCTTCGCAGAGCGGACTGGTTGCGGGTTCGTGACCGCCAGCCCGTTCCACTTGCTCGGCCGGCCGGACCTGGCATCCGATCCAGCCGAGGCCGTCCACGACTTCCTGATCAGCTCGAGCGATGCCCTCCTGCTCGGCGACCGGCTCCTGATGAAGCGCCTGGGGGCTATGCGTCGGCAGAATCTGCTGCCGTTCCGTCCCAACCTCAACGGCCTTTCGTGGCGGGTGGTGACCCGCGAGGCGTCGTTGGCGCGCGATGCCAGCGGTGGCCGAGACGCGCTCTTCCTGCATAGCCACGCGCCGGGCGCTTCACGCCAGCTGATCAAGGTACGCAGCGAGCTGGTTCCTCTTCTCGAGATGTGCAACGGAAAATCCTCCGTCGAAGAAATCGTCGAACGGGCCCATCACCTCCAGCTCATTGCCAGGCCGGAAGCCAGCGACGCGCTGTGCGGATTCCTGCGGCAGCTGTGGCTTCAAGGCATCCTTTGCTTCGACGACCCGCCAGTGGCCGAAGCAGTGCACGCCTGAGGCAGCGAAGTCGGTCGGGTAGACTGTCTGGTGAGCTGGGCCGCGGACCATCGACTCTGTGGCGCCTCCAGGAGATCGCGGTTGAGTGAGGGAGAAGAGCCTTGGAAAGCCTCGTACGCGACGTTCGCCAGACCCTGCGCCGGCTCGCCAAACGGCCCGGTTTCACTCTCCTGGCTGTGATCGTCGTGGCGCTCGGCGTCGGGGCGGCGACGGGCATCTTCAGCGTTCTCGACACGTTGCTTTTCCGCGCGCTTCCCTACGAAGGGGGCGATCGAATTGTCACGATCTGGGAAGAGAACGCGGAGGCCGGGATCGAGCGGGACGATGTCGCGCCGGCGAATTTCTTCGACTGGCGGGAGCAGGCGCGCTCGTTCGAGAACATTGCGGCGCTCGCTCCGGCGATCCTGGACTTCACGACCGAAAACCGAGCGGAGATCCTGTTCGGCTCGATAGTCACCGAGGGTTTCTTCCAAGTCATGGGGACCCGCGTGGACCAAGGGCGCTCGTTCGCTCCTGAAGATTTTCGCCCTGGATCCGGAAAAGTCGTCCTCTTGAACCACTCCCTCTGGGAGCGCCGCTTCGGGGCGGATCCGAGCATTCTCGGCAGGGTCCTCCAGCTCGACGGCCAGCCGCATACGGTCATTGGCGTTCTTCCCGAGAGCTTCGACCCCGACCTTTTGCCGACGGTCGGTGCTCGAGAGGTCTGGATGCCTCTCGTTCCCGAAGGCTGGGAGCGGCACGTTCGAGGCAGCCGCTGGTGGAACGTCGTCGCGAGGCTCCAGCCGGAGGCGTCGCTGGAGACCGCTCGGGCGGAGATGGACGCGATCTCGAACCGGCTGGCCGAGGACCATCCGGAAACGAATCGGGCGATCCGCGCTCACCTCGTACCGCTTCGCGATCACTTGGCCGGTCATGCCGGCTCCGCGCTCATGATTCTTCAGGGGGCGGTCGCCCTTCTCTTCGTCGTCGCGTGTGCGAACCTGGCGGGGCTCTTCCTGGCTCGTGGAGCCGAGAGCCAAGGTGACTACACGATTCGAACTGCTCTGGGTGCCGGCCGCTGGCGTCTGATCAGACTGTTCCTCCTCGAAAGCACCCTGATCGCCAGTCTGGGGGGAGTTCTCGGGACGGTTCTAGCCTTCTGGATGGTGGACTTGCTGACGTCCTTGGCGCCACCCGACGGTCCTCGGCTCGACGCGGTTCGTGTCGATGCCCGCGTGTTGTTGTTCACCTTCGCGCTGGTCGCCGTGACGGCGTTCGTGGCGGGCATCCTGCCGGCGCTCCGGCTGTCCCGCTCCAACCTCGCGGATTCGCTCCGGGCGGGGCGGAGGGGTTTGGTCAGCGTGGATCGAGGCCTGCGCAGCGCGCTGGTTGTCGCGGAAATCGCACTCTCGGTGGTGCTTCTCGTCGGCGCAGGACTTCTCGCTCAGAGTTTTGTCCGACTCCTCGGGGTGGACAAAGGCTTCGACAGTGAGAATGTCGCGGCCGTCCAGGTCTTCCGGAACGTGGGCGAGGACCCGGACGCCGAAACGATTCAGCAGCGCCGCGAGTACTTCCGGCAGGTGGTCGAGCGGATCGACGTCTTGCCCGGCGTACGATCGGCCGCTGCCGTTTCGGTGATGCCTTTCATCGAGACCAATGTCTCCTTGCGGCAGAGTTTCGTCATTGCGGGCCGGCCGGAACCGCGACCAGGGGACGTCCCTGCCAGCTATCTCACCATGGCGACTCCCGGCTACTTTCGGACTCTGGGGATTCCCCTGGTTGAAGGGCGTGACCTTGAGCCAGGCGACCACGACAACGCTCCCTGGGTCGCGGTGGTCAACGAGGCGCTGCAGCAGCGGCACTGGCCGGGCGAGAACCCAGTGGGGCAGCGGATCCGACTCCTCGACAGCGGAAACTCCGATTTCCTCGGAGAGGTGGAGTCCGAGCGCTGGGTCGAGATCGTTGGAATCGTCGGCCAGGTCCGCCATGAGGGGCTGGACCGCGAGCCGCGTCCTGAGCTCTTCTTGTCTCATACCCAGGCAAGGATCGGGTCCATGACGTTCGTGGCCCGCACCGCAGGAGACGCGTCGGCGCTGTTGGAGCCGATGAAGGAGCAGGTCTGGGCTCTCGATCCACTGCAAACCGTCTATCAGGCGGCGACTCTTCAGGACCTGGTCGCCGAGTCGGTTTCCGCACGCCGCTTCAACCTCTGGTTGCTGGGTACCTTTGCGGTGGTCGCTCTCGTGCTGGCCGCCATTGGCCTCTACGGTGTCGTCTCGTACACGACGCGCATGTGTCTTCCGGATTTCGGCGTGCGGATGGCGTTGGGCGCCAATCGGCTCGACATCTTCGGCATGGTGCTGCGCCAGAGTGCGGTGCTGGTGCTTGTCGGCTTTTCCTTGGGCCTGGCCGGCGCGCTGGCGCTGACGAGGGTGCTGGGAAGCTTCCTCCACGAAGTTGCTCCGTGGACTGGCTGGACCTTCGCCGGCCCCGGCGCCCTGCTTGGAACCGTCGCGCTTCTGGCTTCGGTCCTTCCGGCGCTTCGGGCCACGCAGGTCGACCCGTCGCAGACACTGCGCCAAGACTAGGCGTGCCTGCCGCTTGGTGGGGGAACGGCAGAGAAGCCTTCCTGCGCTGGTCTTCGGGCTGAGGGAACCCTTCAGAGATTACGGCAGGAATTACAGCAAGGTCTACAGCTCGACCTCCAAGGACGGGCTGTGTCGCAGTCTATTCTCGAAGTCCATTGGTGGGGGGACCTCCTGGGAGGTGGCGAGGCCACGGAAGTCCCAGAACGGAAGGAGGTGAAATCCCATGGATGAGATCTTCGAGATCGAGACGCTGCAAGACTGGCAGGTCCAGGCCGGTGCCGAGGACGTCATCGTCGTCGGTGGCGGCAGCAACAACTGCTGTAACGACCAGGCAGAGTGACGGAGCATTGACTGCTCAGCGGTAGACACCACGGCCGAGCCGCCTCCCAGCCCCTCACTTGCCAGCCCCTCGCTCGATCGAGCTCGAGACAACGATTCCGAGGCCGCAACATGACTCACTCAGCCTTTCCGAGATCGCAAGCATGATCCAGAGACCTCGACTCAAGCGTTATCTGACAGTTTATCCGCTCTCTAGTGACACCTGGGCGCTTCGCGGCGGCGCCGAAGAGCTGTGGCGCGTCCGGCTCAACCAAGGGGCAGCCCGCAATCTGGGTCTCTTGCTCTCGTATCTGGACGGCCGTCACGAACGCGAGGCTCTTCTGGAGAAGCTTGCAGGCGATGGGGGGGACCCAGAGATCGCGTCTCGGCTGCTCGATCATCTCGAAGCAGGGTCCTTCCTGGAGGATGCCGCTGCCGACACCCTTCCGCCAGCGCAGGCCGAGCGATTCCACGATCAGATCGTTTTCTTCTCTCGCTTCTCACAAATCGGAGGCGTGCAGGCTCAACGCCTTCTGACCGAATCGCGGGTCGGTGTCGTCGGTGACGGGAGGCTGGCCCGCAGCATCGTCCGCGGCTTGCGGGAAAGCGGAGTGGGCGAGATCGTCGTCTCGACCTCCAGTGATCGCGGGGTGGATTTTGTGGGGGAGGGTGTCTCCCGGGTGGCTCTCGATCGGTCCACGATCTGGCCCGAAGACGCTCACTGCGACGTCCCCGACTGGTGGATCCTGGCGGAGGAGGCGCACGACCCCGACCTGCCGGCGGCGTTCGACAAGTTCGCTCATCGGCAGGGCGTGCCCTGGCTCCTGGTCCGGCTCCTGGAAGCCCACGAAGGGTGGGTCGGTCCGCTCTTTGTACCCGGCGACACCGCCAGCTTCGCCAGCCTCGAGGCTCGCCTGCGCGGAAACCTCCATCACTACGACGAGTACGAGGCGCTCAATTCCTTCCTCAGTGAGCGGGGCACGGCGGCCAATCCGGTCGGCGGCCTGCACGCCTCGCACGACGTGCTCGCGGCGATCGCGGTGAGTGAGCTCGTGAAGCTGATCACCGGAACCCTCGCCCCACACCTTGCGGGTCGCTTCGTCACGCTGAGCTTCCTCACCTGGGAGACCCAGATTCACGAAGTCATGCGCGTCCCTCATCTCGAGCCGCGGTCGCGCGAGCGTCCGGTGCTCTTTCCATGGAAGGAGGCGTCCTTTGGTGACCCCGAAAAAGCCCGCTTTGGTTGAGCTTCGGGACGTCCCCTGGAGCGACGTCTGGGAAAACATCCGTCGCGCGAGCCCGATCGTCTCGCCGAAAGTCGGCCTGGTCCGTGCGCTACAGCAGGGGGTGAGCCGGGCCCAAGACCCGGAGTTCTTCGCCATGGGATTGGCGACTCAGGACCTCGCACGGTTCTCGGAGATCAAGAACTCCGGCAAGGCGGGCGGTGGCGGAGAACTTCCGGAGCAGGCCTTGGTGGCGACTCTGGGCGAGGCGATCGAACGCTACTGCACGCTGTTCTTCGACAAGTCGCAGATGGTGCGGGGCTCGGCGCGCGAGCTCGGTGACGACGTGGTCGACATCGACTTGATTCGATACTTTTCCCGGGAGCAGGTCGAGACGCTTGGTGATTCGCTCGGGTACTCGTATTTCACGGAGGATTCCGAGACCTATTGGGTCTGGGGCACGTCCCTCACGACGGGCAAGCAGCGACTCGTCCCGGCATCTCAGATCTACCTGAACTACAAGATCGACGAGGGCGAGGTCTGTCCAGGAAAGAACGCATCGACGGGCCTTGCTGCCGGCGGCACGATCGAGGAGGCGATCCTGACCGGGCTGTTCGAGATCGTCGAGCGGGACTGCTTCACCATCGCCTGGCTGCATCGGAAGGTCAAGGCTCGGATCGGAATCGACGATCCCGACCTGGAGCGCCTCCTGTACGAACGGTTTCACTACGCCCATCCCGACGTCGAGATCGTGTTCTACGACATCACTCTCGATGTCCCGATTCCGTCGATTTTCGCCGTCATGCAGCGTCCCGCGGAGTTCGGCTTCGCCAATTGTGTGACCTCGGTCTCGCGGCTGAGCATGCGTGAAGCGATCCACAAGGGTCTGCGCGAGTTGGGGCAAGAGCTGCCCTACATCCGCTACCTGCGGCATCAGCTCGAAGACTGGGAGCCGAAAGACGACTACTCCGACCTGGTGACGTTCGACCATCACTTCACTTTCTACTCGAAGCGTCCGGACCTCGTCGACGAAGCGATGGCCTTCTGCAACGACGTCGAGGAAGACGTCTTGCTCTCCGAGCTCCCCGACCACACGACAGGTCGACCCCTCGGCGACATCGAACGATCCGTCGCGTTCTTGGCTGAGCATGGCTACGAAGTCATTGTGGTCGACATCACCACCGAAGACATTCGTGAGCTCGATTGGTCTGTGGTGCGGGTCATCGTTCCCGGCTTGGTTCCGCTCTATGGCAACCACACTCGTCAGTACCATGGCATCCCGAGACTCTGGGACATTCCGAAGAAGCTGGGCTGGGCCGAGAACGGTTGGGATCCACGTGCAGGTCTGAACCCGTTTCCCCATCCGTTTCCGTAGCCGGGAGGATTCTGGTGCCCAAAGAACTCGATTACCGCCTCACGAAGCTTTTCCGCGACAGCGGTCGTCGCTCGCCGTTCCGCGTGGAGAGCTCGATGAGCGAGGTCTTCCACGAGAACACCAAGCTCACACCGATCAGCACCCGGGTCTTCCGCCAGAGCATGGCCGCCTTCCAGGCATCGAAGGTGCTCAAGGAGATGACGGCGCAGCCGTACAAGAAGTACAGCCTTGCCGACAAGGCCGAGCTTCCCGCGGTCGAGCCCGGCAACGCGCTGGAAGAGTCGCTCGCCACGCGCCGCTCGCAGCGCCTATTCACCGGCGAGGCGATCGGCAGGGAGCAGCTCAGCCGGCTGCTGTACTTCTCCTACGGCCGGACCGGAGACAACGGCCGCAAGCGGCCTGTGCCGTCGGGCGGCGCCCTATACCCGCTGGAGATCTACGTGGCCGCCCGCAACATCGAGGGCCTGGAGCCTTGGCTCTACCACTACGATGTCGAGGAGCATGCGCTCGACGTCGTGGTGCGCGAGGACCGTTGGGCGGCTCTCCAGAACTGCCTGGCGCTGCAGGACATGGACGACCCCGACACGTGCTCGGCTGTGCTCTTCGTCACAGCGATCTTCGAGCGCAGCACCATCAAGTACCAGGACCGCGCCTATCGGATGATCTTGATGGAGGCCGGGGAGGTGGCACAGAGTCTCGCGTTGCTCGCCACCCGACTCGGCTTGGGGAGCTACTTTCTCGGTGGCTTCATCGACGACGCCCTCAGTGATGTCTTGTGCATTGACGGCGTGGGGGAGGCACCGCTGCTCCCGATGGTCCTCGGGGTTCCCGTTCCGGACGACTCGGCCAGAAGGTCTCCGAAAACGAACGGGTCCCCCTCGTCGTGAAGGCCGGGCACAGGCGAGGCTGAACGGGCTCGCCCCTGGCGAGTGCTGCGCCTCCGGTCTGCCATCCTGAAGGAAAGTGACCGATGGCCTCAGCGATCTCCGAAGCCGAAGACTTGAGCCGCAGCCTAGCGCTCGGATCCGAGCCCGGTCCTTGGAGTCGGTTTCGCAGCATCGCGCGTGAGAACAAGGCTCGCTTGGCCTGGGGCCAGCTTGCGGCGATCGCCGCGGTCGCCTCCACCGTTGCCCTGCCGCTTCTGTTTCCGGCCCTCGTCGACGAGGTTCTCCTCGGAGAACCAGGTCCGGTGGTGGCGCTCCTGGACGCCTTGATCCCTCCGAACCTGGCCAGCTCAGCCACCTACGTCTTGGCGATCCTGGCGCTGACGCTCCTGCTGCGGATGGTCGGCCTTGGCTTCGGAGTTCTTCTAGAGCACCAGCTCACCGCACTCTCCAAGGAAGCGGTGTACCGGCTCCGTCGCGATCTTCTCGCCCGTCTCGGTGCGATTTCGATGGCCGAGTTCGAGACCTTGGGAAGCGGAACCGTCGCCTCTCGGCTGGTCACCGACGTCGAGACCATCGACAGGTTCCTGGGCACCACGCTCAGTCGTTTCCTGGTCTCCATCTTCACGCTACTCGGCGTCGTCACGGTGCTCTTGTGGATCAGCTGGAAGCTGGCGCTTTTCATCATCGTCCTCAACCCGTTGGTGATCTGGGTCACTGTGCTCTTCGGACGCCGGGTGAAGACTCTCAAGACGCGGGAGAACGAGGCGTTCGAGGGATTCCAAGAGACGCTGGCCGAGACCCTGGACGGAATCCATGAGGTCCGGGCGCGGAATCGCGACCGTCGATTCATCGAAGCCCTCACGGCGACGGCTGAGCATCTTCGCGACGCCGCCACCGCGTTTGGCTGGAAAACAGCTGCAGCCCAGGGGATCAGCCTGCTGGTCTTCTTCTTCGGCTTCGACATCTGCCGCGCGGCAGCGATGCTGATGGTGCTCTTCTCGGATCTCACCGTCGGGCAGATGTTCGCCGTCTATTCCTATCTCTGGTTCATGGCGCGGCCGGTTCGTGAGCTTCTGTCGATGCACTACTCCTTCTTCGCCGCGGATGCTGCGCTGGGACGTCTCGATCGACTGACGAAGCTCGGGCTCGAGCCGCAGTATCCGCCGACTGTCGATCCCTTCAAGGGGTCGAGAGGAATCGATCTCGAGGTGGAAGGCCTGCGCTTCGCCTACGGAACCAAGCCGTTGGTCCTGCACGGAGTCGATCTCCGCGTCGAGGCGGGCGAGCGAGTGGCGCTGGTCGGAGCGAGCGGTGGCGGCAAGTCGACCCTCGTTCAGGCTCTTCTCGGGCTCTACCCGGCGGTCGACGGGACGATCCGCTATGGCGGTGTGCCGGTCGAACACATCGGCTGGCAGCGTGTTCGCGAGCATGTCGCCGTGGTGCTGCAAAAGCCGGCGATGTTCAAGGGCAGCCTCCGAGACAACCTCACTCTGGGCGAAGAGCGCTCCGACGAGGAGCTCTGGGAGACTCTCCGTCTCGTGCAGCTCGCCGAGGACGTGGATGCTCTCCCCGAAGGACTCGATTCTGCTCTCGGCCGTCGCGGCGCTCGCTTTTCGGGCGGGCAGCTTCAGCGGCTCGCCGTCGGGCGCATGGTGCTCGCCGACCCCTCGATTGTGATCCTCGACGAAGCGACGTCGGCGCTCGACCTCGAGACCGAGCAGCGTTTGTACGACGCCCTCGAGGTCTTCCTCGAAGGACGGACGACGCTCATCATCGCCCACCGCCTCAGCGCGCTGCGCCTCGCCCATCGCGTGCTGGTCTTCGAGCGAGGCAGGATCGTCGAGTCGGGGAGCCACAGCGAGCTGATCGCCCGCGACGGACCGTACTCGCGCCTCTACTCGGCGCGGTGAGTGTCGGAATCGGTCACTCGCAGAAGCTGGATGCGAGCTCCCGAATCTCAGTCTGGTAGTCGACGTAGCGCGGCGACTCGCGGGGTGTGAAGTTGAGGTTCTTGTAGAGACCCGTCAAGCGAGTGAAGATCTCGCGGGCTTCGGCGGTACTCTCGAAGGTGTAGGTCATCCCGACCAGCTCGCGCAGCAAGCGGAAGCTCTCCACCTGGCGCTCTCGCGGGCTCGATGCGTCGACTGCGTCGAATGCGTCCTGCTGGAGGAAGACCATGTCGACCAGAGTGGCTTTCTGCAGTGTGACGAAATCTTCCAGGGCCACGCCCTCCTCGCCGGTGACCTGCAGCATTTGCTCGACTGCGTTGCCTTCGCTCAACAACGTCTGCATGGCTTCCACATCCGCTACCCACGACGGATCGAGGTGCTCGGAGAACCATGCGTCGAGTTGCTCCAGGTAGCGCGACCACGACATCAGCGGCTCGACGGCCGGGTAGAATCTCTTGTACGCACGGTCCGACGACAGCCCGAGGAAGGTTTTGACGGTTCCGAGCGTCGCCTGGGTCACCGGCTCTTCGAAGTTGCCTCCGGCGGGGGAGACGGTGCCGATGAGGGTCAGCGATCCGACGGAGCCGTCCGGACAGCGCAGCACGCCGGCTCGCTCGTAGACCGTCTTGATCGAGGAGTCGAGGTAGGCCGGGAAGGCCTCCTCGCCCGGGATCTCTTCCAGGCGACCGGACGTCTCGCGCATGGCCTGGGCCCAGCGCGAGGTCGAGTCTGCAATGCACAGCACGTCATAGCCCATCTGCCGGTAGTACTCGCCGAGCGTGATGCCGGTGTAGATGGACGCCTCGCGCGACGCCACCGGCATGGACGATGTGTTGCACACGATCACTGTGCGGTCCATCAGCGAGGCGCCCGTTCTCGGGTCCGTGAGCTCCGGAAACTCGGTGATCGTTTCGACGACCTCTCCCGCGCGCTCACCGCAGGCGATCACGACCACGATGTCGACCGCCGAATGCCTCGCGATCAAGTGCTGCAGGACGGTTTTTCCGGCACCGAACGGACCGGGGATGCAGGCAGTTCCGCCGCGCGCGATCGGAAAGAAGACGTCGATGATGCGCTGAGTCGTCGTCATCGGCTCCGATGGATAAAGCCTGTCGGCTCGCCGCTGCTTCAAGAGCATCTCGGACAGAGGGCGCCGCACCGGCCACCTCTGGGCCATGGTCAGGCTGCGCTCGGCGCCGCTGCTGTCGCGAATGCCGACAACGGGCGTGTCCACCGTAAAACTGCCGTCTTGGATCCACAGCACCTCGACTTCGCCCGGCTCGTCGAGCGGAACAAGGATCTTGTGGACCAGGCGCCCTTCGGGCACGGTGCCGAGCACGTCGCCGGCGCGAAGATGGCTGCCGCTCGAGACCGTCGGAGTGAAGGCCCATTTCGCTCCCGGATCGAGGGCCGGGTAGTCGGCGCCGCGGGCGAGAAAGAAGCCGTGGTCGCGGGCGATCGACTCGAGTGGGTTCTGCAGGCCGTCGAAGACTTGCCCCAGGATGCCCGGCCCGAGCGTCACCGAGAGCATCTCGCCCGACTGCTCGACGGGGTCTCCGACGGCGACCCCGCGCGTCGCCTCGTAGACCTGGGCGTCGGCTGTTCTGCCGCGCACACGCAGCACTTCTGCCTTCAGCCTTTGATCCGTGCCGCTCGGGCGAATGAAGACGATCTCGTTCTTGGTCAGTCTGCCACGCTCCCCCGTGTCGTCGACCAGCTCGAACGTCACGAGGTCGTCTTGCACCATCACGATCCGTGCGTCTGGTCGCGTCGTGGTGGCCGCGCCATCGCCCAACGTCTTGATTCGATCTGCCGTCATCTGCTTCAGACCTCGATTCGTAGCGTCCGATCGCCCCAGCTTCCGGCCATCAATTGGTCGAACCGGGCCTTCGCATCGACCGCATTCTGGCTCGATGCACGCTGCACCAGGTTCCAGCGCAAAACGTAGAGAGCCACAGCTTCGAAATCAAAGTGGTGCCCCCATGCCTTCTGCGAAAGGTAGCGCCACACCAGGCGGAGCAGCTGGCGTTCGACCGCGCGCGCGTCGCCGCTCTGGAGCAGGTCGGCGAGGTGTTCGATCCACGGGAAGGCTCCGGCCATGCCGAAATCGCGTCGCTGCCAGCCTCGTTCGAGCGCCCGCCGTTGCGGATCGAAACCCCACGGTCGTCGCCGATCGGGCGCGGGCTCGCCGGCCTCCCGTCGGCGCAGGGCGGCGATGACAGTGCGAAGACCGAGACGCCACTCGGCGACCTGTCGCAGCAACGGGCTGCGAATCGTCGCCATCACCCGCAGGGATCGCTCGATCAGCTCTTGGTCCTGTGCCTCGAGATCGAGACGATCGAAGTGCATCAGGTCCTCGAGCGCCGAGAGCTGCTCGGCGTCCTCGGGCTCGAGCATCTGCAGGCGTTGCTCCAGTCGAATGCGGCTCATCGGTGGCCGCTCTTCCTCGAACGGCGGCTCGAGCGCCGGCAGACTCGCCATCAGCATGTAGTAGCGTTCACGCGCCACGGTGTCTCCCACCCGCCGGTCTCATTGCAGAATTCCCTGCATCAGCGCGCGAAATCTCGGCTGAAGGTGTCGCAGCAGCAGCGCGGCGATGGCCTCCGCCGAAAGCTCGATCTCGAGCTGCTTGTCCTTGACGGCGACGCGCGGGACCCGCTCCACACCGCTCTCGACGCGGAAGGTGACGCCGGCTCGCCAGGTCTCACCGGCGACTTGGCGAGCGAGGTTGCTGAGCTCGTCGTGCAGAGCGTCGGGGTCTTCCTTCAGCTCGTCCAGACCGAGAGGCTCGGCGGGCAAGTGAAGCTCAATCTCGTGGGCGTCGTCGAGGCCCGCGGCGTCGAGGGGCTCGGCCGCCACCGCCAGAATGAGCCGGCGCAGGAGCTCGCGGTCAACCATCTCCGCCGACACCAGGCGTTGGAGGTGGCGCTCCAGGCGCGCCACGATCTCTTCTCGAAAGCTGAGGACCGTGTCGCGCGCGGCGATGCGCAATGCTTCGTTGCCGGCGGACTGGAGTCGTTCGGCCTCGTCGTGGGCGTCGGCCACGATGTCCCGCGCGCGGGCTTCCGCCTCGGCCACGATCCGCTGGGCGCGTGACTCGGCCTCCGCGACAACAGCTTCAGCCTCCTGCTGGCCGGCCCGTACGCCCTCTTCGCGCAGGCGCGCGATCAGCGATTCGACTCCCGACGAGGTGGTGGCCTTGGCGGGTCCCTTCGAGCGTCTTGAATCTGCCATCTGCACTCCTCAGGTTCCGGCGGGGACGCCGCCCGCCACCACGAGCGCGAAGACGAACGCGAAGACCGCGAAGCCCTCGACGATGGCGGCCGGGGCGAGGGAGATGCCGAAGATCTCCGGCTTGGACTTGGCCGCGGCGATCGCGGCGGCTAGAACTCGCCCTTGCCACACCGCCGAGGCATAGAGCGCAATGCCGGTGAGCACGCCGATGCCGAAGAGACCCGGTGCGGTCTCCAGGGTCACTGCACGTTCGAGTGAAAACATGACCACGATGCCGTAGATGGTCTGCGAACTCGGCATGGCACACAAACCGACGTATCGACCATACCCGCTCTCCACCTCGAGCAAGGCGCCACACGCCGCCTGACCGGCGATCGAGGCGGCCATGGCGCTGCCGACGGCGGCGAGAGCCAGCGGGGCGATGATGCCGGTCCAGCCGAGAGCGATGAGCAATTGATCCATCGAAGTCTCCTGTGATCGAGGCGCGTTTGCGAGCATCACTCCACGTCGCGCACCGAGAGTGCCTTGTGCCGGAACGCACGGAACGACGTGCCTTCGTCGAAGATGCTCCAATTGTAAAGCTCGATCACGTTGAGCCGCAGGCCATGCACCACGCCGCCGACGATACCGAGCAAGATGTTGAGGCCGTGACCGAGGATCAGGACCAGCAGACCCAGGACCAGCGGAATGCCCAGGCCGTTGCCCATGACCTCCGTTCCCAGGCGGTTGAACGTGACCGCGAGCGAGGCGCTCGACAGGCCGAGGGCGAAGAGTCGCAGATAGCTCAGGGTGTCGCCGAAGGCCTTCGAGATGCGGGTCCAGGCGAACAAGCCATCGACGATTCGTAGGAAGAAGGCGCCCGGGCCGGTGAGCGGGCGCTGACTGGTGAAGAACGTCACCACCACCAAGCCGATGCCGAGGCTGCTCAGCCCCGCCGTGCGTGCTCCGAGGTAGGCGATGAACCCGCCGATCAGAACGAGGCACCAGCCGATCGGTGCCAGCGCGCTCCACTGCCGTCGCCGGATCCAAGCGGTGATCAAGTTGGCCAGCACGAGGTGCGCCACGCCGATGCCGATCGACAGAGGCATCATGCTGGCGAAGTCGGTGGCGTCGACCAGATGGACTCGCGCCAGATGAGAGCCTTCGGGCGGTGCGGCTCCGAAGTAGCTACCTACCAGCACGCCATATGCCGTCGAGGCGGCGGCGATGGCCATGAACATGCGCCGTAGACGTCGAGAGGACGGCTCGGCGCCCATCCGCGGCCACAGGACGAGTGTGAGGAGTCCGAGCAGCGCCCCGTAGGCGGCGTCGGCCAGGATCATGGCGAAGAAGAGCGCGAACGAGATGTAGACCACCGGCGAGGGGTCCCAGTCGCGATAGCCGGGGATTTGGTAGAAGCGCACCAGGTCTTCGCCCGGCTCGAGAGGGGGAGGATTCGACAGCAGCACGGGAGGCGCCTCGTCGTGGGCGGGCTCCGAGTGCACACAGGCCAGCCCTTCCTCCTCGGCGAACGCGGAGAGTCGAGCGAGCTCTGGAACGGGTACCCAGCCCTGGACAGCGAAGACCCCGTCCTCGCGCAGCAGCTGCTCGCGGGCGCGGGTGCGTGCGGCCAAGTCGTCGCTGCGCGCCAGGTTGCGGATCAGCAGCGACCCCCACCGCGTCAGCGACCAGCGCTGCGCCTGCAGGTCCTCGAGGTTGGATTCCGCGGACGCCAGAGCACGTCTCAGCTCATCGAGCGGCACGACGCCGACCCGCGATCGCTGGACGGGCATGGCCTCGGGCGGCGGTTCGCTGGGCGAGATCAACACCACGTACTCGGACCTGTTGTCCCGATGCACTACCTGCCAAGGAAGCGCGCCGGGCTCCATGCGCCGCTTCAAGTAGTGCGGTACGACGTAGAACCAGAGGCGCTGACCGGCCATCTCGTCGAGGGGCGGCAGCACGAAATGCCCCCAGGGCTCGACCTCGCGAATCCGTGCTTCGAGCTCGTCGATCCGTGCCTGGACGCGTCGCCGGCGTCGCCGCACCGCGAGGGCTTCGGTCGCGACGGCATCGAAATCGAAATCTTCGTCGTACTCGACCTGGCGCCGCTGGGCCGGTGCCCCGAGCAGGAACCGCAAGGCGGTGCGGGCTTTCTTCGTCCCCTGGGCTTCGGCCGCTCCCACGCTGCGCGGGGCGGCCGCGTCGAGCGGCACCAGGTGCATGCAGCCCAGGGCCTGCAGGCCCTTCAGGGTGCGCGGAATATCACGGCTCGAACCGAGCAGTGTGACCTTGCGCAGCGGAACGATGCTCATGCTCGACCTCGCTTCTTCTGCGCCACTTTCGAGCGTACGACGGCCGCCCGTTCCGCGTCGTCCAGGTAGATCCGAAGCCGGTGGATGTTGCCTTCTGCCCGCGGGATCAGCACCTTCTCGAAGAGGTTCACTCGCTGGGTGATTCGCCGCACCGCCTGATTCAGAATCTCCAGGCGTCGCTCGGCGAAGCGTAGCCGGGCTTCGAGCTCTACGCACTCTCTCAGCGTGATCGCCAGCCGATCGACCCAATGCGGGCGCGCCAGGCGTGAGTAGTTGCGGATCTGCACGTCGATGGCCTGCAGGCGGGGTAGCCAGACGCCCACCACGTTCTCTCGATCCTGCTCGACGCCGGCAACTCGCGCCAGACCATCGAGGCGGATCTCGCGGTTGGCGAGCATCGGCAAGCGTTCGCCGACGTGTGCGAGGCTCTCGTCCAGCGCCTGACGGGTCGCCACCTCCTCATCGCGCGCACGATTTCGTTCGGCTCGCAGGTGCTGCCGCTTCAGCTCCAGGGACGGCAGGAAGCGCCGGAAATTGGTGAGCTTCCGGCTTTCCGCTTGCAGCGTGCTCTTATTGAGCGTCAGCCTGGCCATCGTCCGCGCCCGATCTGTCGGAGCTCGAGGTCGGGAGGTACTTGTCGACCAACTCCTGCTTCATCAAGAGCTCATGGGGCTCGAAGCACTCGGCCAGTGTGCGCCAGCCGAGATCCAGCGCCTGCTCGAGAGGAATCGAGACTTCGATGTCCAGGAATCGCTCGCGGAAGAGCTCGCCGAAGCGGACCGCACGCTGGTCGAAATCGCTGAGCTCGAACGCCATCGCCTGCTTCTGCTCGGCATCGCGAGCATTGGCGAAGAGCCGGATCATGGTGTTCATGATCTGGCCGTGGTCTTCGCGCGTGACCTTGCCGATCACGTGCTGCTTCAGACGCGACAGTGAGCCGAACGGGTCGAGCACGCCGCCGTTCAGATAGAGCTGGCCCTCGGTGATGTAGCCCGTGTTGTCCGGGACCGGATGCGTCACGTCGTTGCCGGGCATCGTGGTGACCGTCAGCACCGTCACCGAACCGGCGCCCTTGAAGTCACACGCCTTCTCGTAGCGCTTGGCGAGCTGGGAGTAGAGGTCACCCATGTAGCCGCGATTCGACGGAATCTGCTCCATCGAGATCCCGAGCTCTTTCATCGCGTCCGCGTACGCGGTCATGTCGGTGAGGAGCACGAGCACCCGCTTGTCTTCCTCGACCGCGAAGCGCTCGGCGACCGCCAGCGCGAGGTCGGGCACCTGCAGGCGCTCGACGATCGGGTCCGACGCCAGGTTGACGAACATCACCGTGCGGCCGAAGACGCCGGCGTCCTCGAACCGGGTGCGGAAGAACCAGTAGTCGTCGAAGATGAGCCCCAGGCCGGCAAAGATCACGACATCGGCGTCCGCCTGGATGCCGATGCGTGCGAGGAGCGGATTGTAGGGCTCGCCGGCGACGGAGAAGATCGGAATCTTCTGGCTCTCGACCAGGCAGTTGAAGACATCGATCATCGGGATGTCGGTGCGAATCATCTTCGACGCGAGCAGACGTCGTACCGGGTTCACCGTGGCGCCGCCGATCTCGATCCGCGGTTCGTCGTCGAGCTCCGGTCCACCGTCGATTGTCTCCCCGGCACCTCCGAAGACTCGGCCGAGAACGTTCGGCGAGTAGGTTGCGCGCAGAGGATGACCCAAGAAGCGCGTTCGCGCCCGCGTCGACAGGCCCTTGGTTCCGGAGAAGACTTGCAGCGAGACCGAAGTCCGATCGACCTTGATCACCTGCGCCAGCGAGCGGGCGCCGGAGAGATCGTCGATCAGCGCCAGATCGCCGAGACGCGTCACCGGACCGGCGGCTGTCCGGGGCTCGGCCACATGCACCTGCAGCACGTCGCCGACGATCTCGAGAACGCGAGAGTAGGTCACGAGAGAGTGCGCCATCGGGATGCTCCAGGTGGTGGGACGCGCCGCGTGGTCGAAACGGTGGCCGAGCGGCGCATGGCCGATTCATCGGCTCCGCAGATGGTACACCGCGATCGAGAGATCGTCGCCGCCCGACGGAGTAGGTCGACAGGCGCCGACCGAGGAGATTCCGGCGAGGGCCCCGGGCCAGGGAACGGAGCGGGGCACTCCGCCGGTAGCGTGTGCGGCCAGCGTCGGCGAGGCCATCGGACTGGGCTGGACCGCGCACCGATGCGCGATTTCGCGCAGGTCAGAGCGCGCGATGCAGGCCCACAGCCTGGCAATCATGGACCGATGGGCTGGCACCGGTTCTGCATCAAACGCTCGAAGCCGGTGTGAATATTGTGCGTGTCGACTGGAGTCTACGAATGAACGGCCGTCCCGAAGTTCTGACCAAAGAGCCGCTGCTGGCGCCGGAACTTGGTCCATCGCAGGCCGCGGAGGAGGAGGCCCGCCGTTTGCGTAGGCTGGCATTGCCGGCCTGTCGGCGCTTCGTCTCTACTCGTCTTCTCAGCGACCCGGTCGACGAGCGAACCGCGGCTGAAGCTCTGATCTGGGTTTCGGATCAGCTTCCGAGAGCGATTCGAGAGCGGCTCGTCGCTCGAGCTGCTCGAGACTCGGGTCCCGCGGCGCTCTTGGGCCGATGGCGAGGAGGTGGGCTTCTCCGAGAGGACTTGAGCATCCACGCACTCCGACACCTTCGCCAGGTGAGCGCAGAGCTCGAAGGATTCAACCAGCACCTTCCGGGCTCTGACGAAGGCAAGCCAAGGAAGAACGGCCGACGGACTCTGGCGCGAACGAGAGTCTTGCACCTAGCGCTCAGGGCTCTCCGTACGGTCGAACCGGCCAATCAGCGAGAATGGAAGGATTTGATCGACAGGTGTGCTCGTCGAGTATCCGAGGGGTTGAATTCCGAGTTCCGTGCACGGGGCAAGGTGCCGGACATCGAGACGAGTCGGGAAACGACTCCAATGTTGATCGCAGCATCCAGCGAGTGCTGGAGAGACACGGCCCCGGCCGCGAGCTCGATCCGTCCCCTCATCGAGTCGATCGCGCGCTCGTGCTCGATCGCGTCGGGGCTTCGGAGCCTGCACCGAGCTGATTGCGCGGCCCTGTGGATCGCACTAGAAAACCTGCGCATCGAATGGACCCGAGGCGAGCACTTCGAGCACCGAATGATGCATCGTCTTGGCGGCCCATTTCTCGACGACGCGTCGGCTGGACCTAGTGAAACCCTTGGCCTCTCGCGAAGACACGTTCGATTGGATCTTCAAACAGAAATTGTGGTCCTCCGTGCCTTGTCGGGTCCATCTCGCACGGGCCCGAGGCACTTCATGGCAAGCTCGACCAGAACACTTGGAGAGATGGGATGGTGTCCTCGATGAACCGCTGCAGATTGCTCGTTGTCCTGCTGAACGTCTTGTGGGTGTCGGCTCTCCTCGCGTCGGCAAGAGCGAGTGCCTCCGATGCCGCCGAGGCCCTGGGGAGGGATACCTTCGGCATTGTGACCGGAGACGGAATCGTTCGCCTGGCATTTGATCTGGGCCCGGCGACCCCTGGCCACTCGTACGAGGTCGACGTCTCTGCGGGGGCCAATCTACCGGTTGCGGGTCGCTGGAACGACGACTCGACCGAGAGTGTGGGATGGTTCCGGCCGGTGGACGGTCGGTTCTTTTTGAGGGTTGCTCAGTCGGATGGACCTGCGACTTCCGAGTTCTCGTTCTTCGATCGGGTGGTGCCGGAAGGGCCGCTCTTTCCGTTGATGGGGGATTGGAACGGGTCGGGAATCGCCACTGCCGGCGTCTTCGACCAGTCCCAGGGAGTTGCCTCATTGAAGAATGAGAACTCCCGCGAAGCGCCGATCGTGTACAAGCAATCCAGTCCAGGTGTGGTCGGCCCGAACTGGCTCCCGGTCGCCGGAGACTGGAACGGAAGTGGCCGAGATCAAGTTGGTTTCTTCAACGGATTGACGATGACTCTCCACATTCTCGACGATCCTCCTGGCATGGCAACCACACTGGTCACACTGCCGGTCGTCGGCGGAACCACGCTCAGACCGATGGCCGGAGATTGGGATCGGACAGGGACCGATGGATTCGGTCTCCTCGACGTAGAGTCCGACAAAGTCTGGCTCCTATTCTCGGTGGATGATGCTTCGGCGTGGGACCTGGAGCTCCCAGTGAGCGCCACGGATAACGGTTGGCCAGTCGCTGGCTCGTGGGATGGCGACAGCCTACGCTACGAGGCCCCGCGGACGCCCGGTGGCGCCCGACCCGGCGTCTTCCCGCAGGTCATCAAGGCGCAGGACCCTGGTCATCATCTGTACTTCACTGCCGACTCGGAGACGCTTGCCGGCGTTCAGTCGATCTTCTACAACAGGCGGATTGTCCCCAGTCTCTTCTCCAATGACGGCTGGCAGTTCTCCGAAAGCATCGAGGTGTTGGGCACCGCAGGGGCAACGGCTCTCGGAGTCGTCTTGCGTTCGGATGCGCAACCGTTTCGAGATCCTGCCGGTGAGCCGTTCGATTACCTGATGGTGCTGGTCGTAGAGCAGAACGACGATCCCGTGACTATTCCCTACGCGGGCTGGGTGTGCATCAGCTTCGGAACGTCTCCTGTGGACTGGACCGAGCCGATCTTTGCGACGACATCGCGGGGAGTTGCGCCACGCCCTTGCGTCGATCCTGATCCCGTGCCCGACGACAACCCACCGGTAGAAATCCTTGCCGAGCTGGTCTCTGGATTCCGATACGGGGACGAGCTCTACTTCGGCGTGATGAACGGCAACAATCCCGAGTTGCTTCAGGATGCTCTGGCTTCCTCGCCTCGAACGCAAACCTACCTGTACACCACGAGCGTGGAGCAGCCGTGGTCTTGGTCCAATCGAGGGGAGTTTCAACAGCGCATCACGACTCCGAATGTCGACGACCTTTGGAATCACAATTTCGGGATCAATACGGACCTGACCTATGATGACGAGCTGAAGAGCGTGTTGTGGACTCGGAGCTATTCGTATCCTTTCGATCTCGAGGGCGGCATTCCGTGTTCATCGGATGGGACGTGTCCTGACGGTCCGCGCCTGAACCCGAACAGGTTTCAAGTCTACGAGCTGGAGCAGCCTTGTTCAGATCCGGGCACCAGCTGGCTCAATTCAGGCTTCGTCTGTCCTTCCGACGACTCCTCGGCGAAATCGAGGACTCGATTGGACTTCGAGAGAATTCCGGACTATGCGCTCACGCTGCTGCTCGACGGTGGCTCCTCTCTCGGGTATCCGAAAGAGCCGCTCGAAGGTGAGTGCGGTCCTACCCCCTTGATTCCACTCTCGGCGCAGACGGGCTTCTTGGGCCTGGACGTCAACTCGGCGACCTTCGTCAAGACCTTCGATGGCTGGGTCGATCGAGACTCGGACGGAAAGCGTACCCTCGTCTTCGGCGGCACGAACGTCAAGGACAAGAGTGTCGGCGAATGCGATTTCACCGACGCGTCCATGTACCTCTGGCGAGAGCCTTGAGTGCATCCGCACCCGCTGTCGAAGACAATCGACGATCTTCGACAGCTCCTCCAGTGCACGTCCGCCGAACCCTACGTCAAGCTGTCTTGTTGCACACGAGGTGAAGGATGAGATCCAGTAGAGAAGTCGATACTTGGCTCGCCGAGTACGACAATCCCATGAAAGAAGTTGTTCAGCGAATCAGAGAGATCATCTTGGCTGCAGATACGAGAATCGAAGAATGCATCAAGTGGAGGGCTCCCACGTTCTACTACCTTGGAAACCTTGCGAGTTTCTTCCCCAAGAGCAAGAAACATGCGAGCTTGATGTTTCATCAAGGGGCAAGGATTCCTGGAATGCATCCTCGTCTGGATGGGAGTGGCGGAACGACGAGGGTGCTGAGGATTGCAACAGTTGCAGAAGCGGAGACAGCGACGAAGGACCTCGAGGACATCGTCGCCGCCTGGTGTGACTGGCGCGATGCGGAGCTCCGCGATATGAGGCGCTGACTACTCAAGCCTCTTCATGATCTCTGCCTTGATCAGCTCAGGCGTCGTCTCTTCTGGAGACTCTGCAAGCTCCGGGGAGTCCTCTGTAGAGTATCTGAGAAAGATCATCGATTCTTGCGGAAAGAGCCGTCCAACGAGGTGCTGGTAGCCGCCAGTTTCGATCGAGCGGACCAAGAAGCGAGCGAAATCATTGCATTGGCGCGTCTCAGAGAACGCAATCATGAGAAAGTCTCCGGTTGAGAGAAAGTCCACGACGCGGGCTCTGAGCTTACTCAGTGCCAGGGCCAAGGGCGAGTCGAGAAGCGCAGCGTCGCAGTCGCCGTTCTGAAACATCCCGAAGTAACTGTTGGGATCGGGTGCGTAGACTGCCTCGAGGCCCTCGATTGGAGGCAATCGATCGAGATAGGTCGTGCCTTCCAAGACACAGACCCTTTTTCCTGCGAGGCCGGCGCGGCTGTCGATGCCGGACTCCTCGTGTGCGAGCAAAGCAAGTGCGCTGGGCATATAGGGGACCAGACAGTAGTTTTTCTCTCGCTCGGGAGTACCCACCCAACGTGCTCCGAGCACATCGTACTGTCCATCTGCCATGCCTCTCTCGAGGAAGGCGGCGTTGCGGCCGAGCGTCATGCGGAGCTCGATAGACTCGGCTGTTCCACAGGTCGAGCGGGCATAGGCTTGGATCAACTCGGATTCGAGAACCGCGAAGTTTTCGGGCGATTCCAAAATGGCTACTCTGATGCCCGAAACGCAGGAAGACTCTGACACTTTGGTTTCGTTTGCTCTCGCGCCAAAAGTGATCAACAGGAGCGTTCCAACGCTCATCAAGGTGCCCAGGCGCCACTTGGTGCAGGTCATCATCGCAGATCCTCCTCTAGCTCTCGAAGTCTCTCGCACGAGCTCAGAGCTATTTGATGCGCAAGCCGATGTGGATTGCAGGATGGGCGAAGTACGCTTTCGCCATTGAAAGTTGTTGGAGCCTAACGTCGGTCGTGACCGGGGGCTAGTCTCAGATTATCTGGTCGAGTGTGGATCCAGCGAGAAATCCACTCGGAGCCAAGTCAGACGTCCAGAGCCGAGCCGGGGAGGCCCCTCGAGACCGCTGTAGCGCACGCCTCAAGATCCACACTGCCCGCCGAGAGCAATACCGTGCGGCGAGCGGGGCTATCAGGGCCGTGGTGCGCGATCGCGCGCCGTCCTTCGCAAGATCGCGCACTACGACCTGTGTCAGTGTCGGAAGATTGCGGGTTCGCAGCCTCTTCACACCTGGCACCGACCTTGCTGAGAGGTGATGCAACCGCTCGCTACCAGTCCGCGACCGTCCCACAGACGGCGGTCGCCAAGAGATTCCCAAGGAGGCATCCCATGTTGACCGAAAAGACGTTCCCGAGTCTGCGACTCTGCTTCATCTCACTCATGGTTCTGGCTTTCGGCTTCGTCGGGGCGAAATCCGCTTTCGGAGCCGCGTTGGCTTGTGAAGGCACAGTCGCGAATGTCGAGGTCACCACCTCGTCCAATGTCGTCGTCGCGCATCTCGACGGCGAGTGGGGGCGCGTAGCCTTCAAGCTCTGCAAGCTTCACGCGTCGTTCGGGCGTGTCTCACCGGATGCCTGCAAGTCGATTCAGTCCCAGCTCTTCGTCGCCATGGTGACAGGGCGGTCTGTGAGGCTGGTCAGCAAGGAGAACACGGAGAATCCCGACGACCTGGGCCCGCCGACCTGTGCGGACTGGAGCGACTGGGGTCCCGCCTGGCCGGATCTCTACAAGTACTTGACGTCCTTCTCAACGATGGCCGAGTAGGCGTCGACGGTCGAGTCGACAGTCCATGGGTCCCGCCAAGGGACGCCACTGCGCCGGGTTCCGCTCTTCTTCCGCTGCTCATCCCGCTCTTCTGACGACTGAGAGACGCTCTATGTTCCAGGCCCTTCGCTCGGCTTCGTATCTTCTTGCCCTTTGGATCGCATGGCTCGGCTTCGCCGTGGCTGCGTCGGCTCACGAGCCGAGCATCCTGCCGGTGGTCGACGAGATGGTCGCCGTCGTGCTGCCGGACGAGCATG
>JBCCVZ010000020.1:0-171745 GCA_039194425.1 Acidobacteriota bacterium
AACGGCCTCGGAGACTTGATCGAGGGTCATGCCCTGGAGGCGCAACTTGACAGCTTGGCGTCGGCGCTCGTTGAGAGCAGGAATGGAGAGCTTTCGGGAGTCAGAATCTCGCATGAGGGGTTCGGGGCCTCGCTTGAAAGGCGGGTTGCTGTGAGGTCCCGATTATTTCAATATTTCTCCGCCGAGTCAATAGCTGCCCGAGATCATGAGCCCCACCGTCTTTCGCCAATCCGGTTCCGCTACTTCTTCTTCTCCCGCGAAGAACCCCGGATACATGTCCACGTCCAGAGTGGAGACGGCGAAGCCAAGTTGTGGCTCGAGCCGGAAATCGAACTGGCCAGAAACTACAGGCTGCCACGCAAGCAACTGAAACTCGCCGAACAGACCATCGAGGATCGATACGATGAGCTCGTCGCAGCTTGGCGCAGACACTTTGGAAGCTGAGGTCACGAACATCTCACGACATGGTGTGTGGATCCTCGTGGGCGATCGAGAGCTCTTCATGTCGTATGAGTCATTTCCGTGGTTTCACCAGGCAGCAGTCGAAGCAATCTTCGAAGTCGAGCAGCCGACACCAGGGCATCTCTACTGGCCTCAGCTCGATGTCGACCTGAGTCTCGAGACGATCGAGCATCCTGAGCGGTTTCCGCTGATCGCGCGCTGAAAAGATCGGATCGAGGCGGCGCGGACAGCGCCGCCTCTCGGGATCACTCGAACGGGTTCTCGTCGGCCGACGGCCCATAGACCCCGGGCAGAGGCACGTCGAGCAGCCGCAGGTAGACACTGAGCTGGCCACGATGGTGGTAGGCGTGGTTCAGCAGCAGAGAGCGACAGAGCGCGGCGCGCGGCATCGACAGAACCTCCTCACCGTTCTCGACGACGCGCCACGTCCGCTCCATCGACGCGTCGTCGAGCTGGGCGAGCGCGGCTTGGGCGGTCTCCAGGCTCGCGTCGAAGGCCGCGAGCACTGAGGCCGTGTCTTCAGCCTCGGGAAAGCCGCCGCTCGGCATGGAGATTTCGTCGAGCAGAGCCATCTCGGCGATGTTGCCGGGAGCGGTGGCGATGTGTTGGGCGAGCTGACCCAAGGACATCGATTTCTCGTGCGGCCTCCAGCTCAGTCGGTCATCCGGCACACGCTCGAGCATCCGGCGCGTAGCGACGCTTTCTTGGTTCAACTCGGCGATCAACGCATCGGACATCGGCATGGTCAGTCTCCGTTCGGTCGCTGGAGCGACGTGGATTGTCTGGAACTCAGCTCGGCAGATCGCCGACGCTCTCACTGCGCTCACGAACCTTCTCGAGTAGCGCACGCCAGCCGCTACCGACCCCGGCGCGGTGCTCGTCGAGCAGCAAACCGAGGGCGGTGTGCCGAAGCGTCAAGACGGTGGCTTCGCCGTCGGCGCGCAGTCGGTACTGGACGTTGTTGGTCACCGGGTACGACATGAAGAGCGGCCCCTGGATCTCGAGCAGATCGGGCCGGCGGATCGCCTGCACGAAGCCCCAACAGTGTCCGTTCGCGGACCCGAGGTCGCGGTACCAGCGCCCACCGGGAAAGGCCTCGAGCACCATGGGCAGCGGCACACCGTCGGGAGTTTCGTTCGCGCGCCCCATCTGCTCGACAAGAGCCTCGAACGTCGTCTCGAGCGACGCGTCGATGCGGATCTCCTCGGTGAGCTCGAGCGTAAGCTTCGAGAGGTCGGTTTCGGTGGCGATCATGAGTCGGTCCTTTCCCGGTCGTCGGGCCGCTCGGCCCGGTCCTTGATGCGATCCAGCTGATGCCGCCAGTAGCGGCGGAAGGTCTCGGTCCATTCGTGGAGCGGCCGAATGGCCTCGGCGTCGACGCTGTAGAGCATGCGCCGGCCGTCGCGACGCGCCCTCACCAGGCCCACCTCGCGCAGCACCTTGAGGTGCTTCGACACCGACGGCTGCCCCATCTCCAGCGCCTCGGCGATGTCGCCGACACAGCGCTCCGAGCCCACGAGAAAGCTCAAGATCTCGCGCCGCCGCGCCTCGGCGACCGCGTTGAAGACATCGGCGTTGGTCGTGGCCCGTGGCATGGCTCAATTATATTCCCATATCGGAAAATATCAAGGGCGCGAGTGCTACTCAACCTTCGAGCTTCGCTCGGGTCTGACCGCTCATGGGAATCTTCAGGAAGAGTGTGAAGGTCGGACCCTTTCGGTTCTCTACTTCGAAATCGGGCCTGAATGTGTCGGCCGGAATCCGTGGACTTCGCTTGGGTACTGGCCCCCGTGGCAACTACGTGCGGATCGGAAGGCAAACGATCCGTCTGCACTCGACCTCTCCGGTCAACTCCCGGCAGCGAAGGTCACTGACACCGCAACTGCGACCTGCCTCTCCCTCGGTGCCCGCTACGCATGAGCCGTTGCATCAGATCGACTCCGCCGAGACTTCTTCGATCATCGACTCTTCGTCGGCTTCACTACTCCAAGAGTTGGCAGAGAAGCGAAAGAAGGCGACGTGGTTCCCGTGGGTGATCATGGCTTCCCTGCTCGCGCTGATCGGGACCGCAGGCTTCGGTCCCGGCTGGGCACTCCCATTGGCCGCAGTGTCTTGCCTAGGTTGTTGCTACTGGGCAGCGCAGCAAGACCTGTTGAGGCGCACGACGGTCATCATCTATGAACTGGAAGAGGACATCGCCCATGGATTCCAGCGGCTCCACGAGTGGGCCGGCCACATCGCGAAGTGTCATCGAATCTGGCAGATCGAGGCCGAAGGGCGAGTCCGTGACTCGAAGTACCACGGGGGCGCAGGGAGTCTGGTCGAGCGTCGAGTGACGAGCATCGGTACTGCTGCTCCGCCCCTGCTCAAGACCAACGTTGCAACGATCGCACTCGGTGTCGGCCGACAGACGCTCTATTTTCTTCCTGACCGCATCTTGGTCATCGAAGGAACTGCCATCGGAGCCGTGGACTATCGAAACCTCGAGCTGACGGTGCAGAAGACACGCTTCATTGAAGAGACCTCACCCGCAGACGCCACGATCGTCGGATGGACCTGGAGGTACGTCAACAAGCACGGTGGCCCAGACCGCCGATTCGCTGACAATCCCCAGCTTCCAATCTGCCTCTACGAGGAGCTGACGCTTCGGAGCAGCACCGGTCTTCACGAGGTGATCCAAATGTCGCGCGAACAGGGCGGTGCCGAAGGCTTGGTCGCTGCAATTGACCACCTGGCGGACCTTCTCCCAGTTGAGCAGCCGTAGCGGCGGCGAACAGTCACTCTGGTAATCTCGGCAGGTATCCGTTCAGCAGACTATTTGATTGGAGGTTCTTGATGAGTTTCCAGGAGAAGATCACCGCACTCGCCCAGAGAGTTCCTGAGCTCGCACCGCATCTGGCGACCGAAGAGGCGACCAAGAATGCACTCGTTCTGCCGTTCATCGCCGCGCTCGGTTACGACGTCTTCGACCCGACCGAGGTCGTGCCAGAGCTGAACGCGGATGTTGGAGTCAAGAAGGGCGAGAAGGTCGACTATGCGATCCGGATCCAGGGTGAGGTCGCTATCCTCGTCGAGTGCAAATGTGTTGGCGTCAAGCTCGATGGGTCGAAGATGAGCCAGCTCTATCGATACTTCTCTGTGACCAATGCACGCATCGGTGTTTTGACAGACGGTGTGCGCTATCGCTTCTTTTCTGATCTCGAAGAGCAGAATCGGATGGACTCGCGACCGTTTCTAGAGCTCGATCTGACCGATCTCCGCGACGACCAGGTCAACGAAGTCGCGAAGCTGGCCAAAGACCGATTCGATCTCGAGCGAATGCTCGGAGCCGCTCATGAGCTGAAGTACCTGCGGGAAATCCAGCGCACGCTCGACGCACAGCTCGAAGATCCACACATCGACCTCGTACGCTTCTTCTTCTCGCAAGCACAGCCCGACGGGCGCTTCACTCAGCAGCAACGTGAGCTCTTCACCGAACTGGTGAAGAAGGCACTGCAGCAGTTCGTGCGTGAGCGAGTCAATCGCCGCCTCCGCTCGGCGTTGGCGCGTGAGGACGACGAACCTGCCGATGTCACCGAGGACGACGAGCCGCGTCCGGATGGAGTCGAAACCACCGAAGAAGAGCTCGAGGGATTCCAGATCGTCAAGGCGATCGTCGCCAAAGTCGTGGCTCCACAGCGCATCGTGCACCGAGACACAAAATCCTACATGGGCGTCCTTCTCGACGACAACAACCGCAAACCGATCTGCCGACTCCACTTCAACACCGGGCAGAAGTACCTCGGCACCTTCGACCGAGAGAAGAACGAGACCCGGCACCCCATCGAATCTCTCGACGAGCTCTACGGCTTCACGGATCAGCTCCGCGAAGCCGCGCTCTCCTACGACGAGTGAGCTGCGGTCAGATCAGGGAGTGGCTCTGGCCGCCGTCGATGTTGAGGCAGGTGCCGGTGATGAGGCTCGCGCGCTCGGAGGCGAGGAAGGCGACGACGTCGCCGACCTCGTCGGCATGGCCGAAGCGGCCGAGCGGCAGGTTGTCCTCGACGAAGCGCGCCATCGCCTCGGGGTCTTCGCGGCAGCGGCGATCCCAGCTGCCGCCCGGGAAGCGGATCGAGCCGGGGGCCACGGTGTTGACGCGGATGCCGTGCGGCGCCAGCTCGAGGGCGAGGATCTTCGCCATGCTGATCAGAGCCGACTTGGTGGAGTTGTAAATCGACAGGCCGGCGCCGCCAGCTTCCCGGCCGAAGATCGAAGCGACGAAGAGCAGGACGCCGGAACCGCGCTGTTTCATGCCCGGCACGGCGGCATGCGCGGCGCGGATGTGACTCTCGACGTTGAGGCTCCAGATCGCGCGCCAGTCATCGAGCGAGAGCTCGTCGAACGCCCCCCGTCGATTGCCGCCGACGTTGCCGACGAGCACGTCGAGAGTGCCGAACTGCTCCTCGACGGCGCCGACGAAGCGCTCGACGGTGCCCTCGTCGGTGACGTCGAGAGGGCGCGTCATCACTTCGGTGCCCTGAGAGCGTAGCTCCTCCGCTGTCGCCTCGAGATCTTCCGCACCGCGGGCACAGAGCGCCAAACGGCAGCCCTCCCCCGCCAGCGACGCCGCGATCGCCTTGCCGATGCCACGACTGGCCCCGAGCACCACCGCCACCTTGCCGTCGAGCCGTAGATCCATCCGCCGATGGTACCTGCTCGGGGCTGAGTCAGCGACTCAGGGCAGGCTGAGGGGGTCGATGCACCAGCGCGCGTCGAGGCGCTGGACGCCGAGGTCGATCGGGCGCTGGAGGCGGGCGAGCTCGACGCCGAGGAGGCCGGTGCCGGTGATCGTGCGGCGCTGATCTCCGGCCACCGGCAGGTCCTCGTCGGCGACTGCCTCGGGGCCGTCGAGCACCTCGACGCGGGAGGCGTCGACTGCGACGACCCGGCCGCCGCGCGCGAGCAAATCACCGAACGACACGACGAGGTCGGCACGGGCCGCTCGGCGCCGTGTCTCGACGACCGACGGATCGCCGGCGTCGCGCAGCAGGCCGAGGGCCTCCTCGCGACGCAGCCGCGCGGCGAGCAGGTCGTCGAGGCAGGTGAGCTCGTCGATCACCGCCCGCTCACCGGTCCGAACGGCCGTGAGCAGGCGCTCGAGCTGCGTCCCGAGCTCCACGGCGAGAGCGTCGCCCGCCCCTGGGTCGTTTCCTCCACCGGGGCCGGCTTGTGCGGCCGCCGGGGCGGTCATCGACAGGGTGGCGACTGTCGCTGTGATCAGCAAGATGCACAGACCGATACGACCGCGCAGTCCCAGGAGTCGACGGCCGCGGCCGTGGTTGGGTTCGGGGCTGGAGTTGGCCGGTCGATCGGAGCGGAGCGTCGTGGAGAGTCTCAGATGCATGGTGGGATCCTGTGCGGCGTCAGTCCGTTGCGTCACGTCGCGGTGGTTGGAGCTCTCGCTCAGAGATCATCGGCCGGGTCGAGCGGGTCGGTGCCATCGACCAGCACCTCTTGGCCGTCGGGGGCACCACCACCGTCGGTGTCCGGATCCGCCGGATCGGTGCCGAGGAGAACTTCGTCGAAGTTGGTCAGGCCGTCGCGGTCGTCGTCGGGCCGCGCGCGGAACAGCACGATTTCGAACTGACCGCTCCGGAAATCGGTCCAGGTGATGTGAGTGGTGATGCCGTCGACCGCCAAGAAGGCGAGGCTCGAACGGGTCGCGGACACGGCTTCCTGCACCCGCGCCAGCGTCTGGCGCGGCAGCATAGGAGCGCCGGCGTCGTCGAGCTCGCGATAGACCAGGGTGCCGGTGGTGTTGTCCCAGCCCTCGAAGTCGGTGACTCGCGCCTCACCCTGAGGACCGAGCGCGACGACCGGCAACGCGGACGCACCGGCGCTGAGCACAGTGGGCGGCAGCGTCGCGAGCGTTAGGCGATCGCCGGCATCGCCGTCCTGGTCGTCGAGCGACGGATCGAGGCGCGTGATCTTGGTCTCGGCCTGACCTGCCGGCCGCTGCTCGTGGAAGACGACGACCACCTGTCCGTCGGCGCGCACCGAGAGGTCGGGGCGCCGTCCACCGAGGGCGTCGTCGGCACTGATCATGGTCGGCGCGATGCGCAGTACTCCAGACGTGCCGTCGAGCATGGCGTAGAGAATCTCAGCCGCCTCCGTGCCCAGCTGCTCGCTGGCCACCACGTGGACATGGTTCGCGCCGTCGATTCCGAGATCTGGATGGACGCGCCAGCGCCAGCTGCCGCCGCTGACGACGAAGGTCGGCGCCACGGCGACGGCGCCGGCCGCCGAAACCTGGCTGTAGATCACTTCACCGTCGTTCTGATCGGCCCACACGACGTGCACACGGTCAAGACCGTCGACGGCGACGCGCGGCGTGATGCTGGGCGTGTCGCCCGCATCCGACAGCTGCAGATCGGCGACGTCCGTGATCACCAGCGGATCGGCCGCCGTGCCATCGAGGTCGTCGAGGTCCGGCACCAGGCGACGATAGAAGACCTCGGGGTCGCCGAGGCGGCGATCGTGCCAGACCACGTGCACGCGATCGAGCCCATCGATCGCCAGCGCCGGTCGCCGGCTGTCGGCCGCCACGGAGGTCAGCTGCGTCGCATCGATCAAGAGACTGCCGGCAGCGTCGAGCACAGCGTAGAAGATCTCGAAGGTGCCGGTGCGATTGTCGGACCACACGACGTGGACGCGGCCGAGGCTGTCGACGGCCGGCATCGCCTGGTCGGCCGTGCTGACGAGGCCCGGCGTGAGGCGAATCGGCGCGCTGGTGCTGGCCGGGTCGGCGGGATCGCTGCCACCGAGCAGCACCTCGAAGCCATCGTCATCGCCATCCCCGTCGCTGTCGGTCAGGGTCGGGTCGGTGAGGTAGATCAGGACCTCGTCGCCATCGCCGAGACCGTCTAGATCGCTGTCGACCGCGGTCGGATCGGAGCCGTGGATGGTCACCTCGTCACCGTCGGTCAGGCCGTCGCCGTCGGTGTCCGGCACCAGCGGATCGGTGCCGAGAATGATCTCCGCACCGTCCGAGAGACCGTCGCCGTCGCTGTCGATCGTGCCGTCGGCCGGATCGAGCGGGTCGAGCCCGGCGTCGACCTCGTCGCCGTCGAGCAGACCGTCACCGTCGGTGTCGGGATCGAGCGGATCGGTGCCGAGCAGGCTCTCCTCGGCATCCGAGAGACCGTCGAGGTCGGTGTCGAGCACCGGCACGAAGGCGATTCCGCCATCGAGATCGGGGCGCGATCCGGTCACCGCGCGCATCGCCGCCTCGGACACGTAGATCGAGCCGACCAGGCTGCCCGCCTCGTAGCGGAAGACCTGGTCTTGGTTCTCCTCAGCGAGGTAGAAGTTGCCGTCGACGTCGAAGGCGATGCCGCCTTCGAGATCCGCGTCACCGCCGAGCGGCGCCTCGAGCAGACTCTGGTCGAGGAAAGTGTCGACCAAACCAGTGCTCGGGTCGACCCGATGAATGCGGTCGAGGCTGTCGTCGGCGACCATCACATCGCCGTTCGCCGCCGTGGTGATGAACACACTCGGCACACTGAACGGCGAGCCGCTGGCGACCACCGACACCGCGCCGGCCGGCGAGATCTCGAAGAGGACGTCGGGCGTGAGCGCCGACGTGAGGTAGATCGTTCCGTCGACGCGTGAGCCAGTGATGCCGACGTTCAGGTCGACACTGGTGATCCCGGGCGCCGCGAGCAGGTCGGCGCGCGTCACGTGCACAGTCGGCACCCCGGTCGCCGGATCGATGCGCAGCACGGAGTCCGTCTGGCTGTCGACGAGGTAGAGGAGACCGTCGCCGGAACGCGTCACGCCGCGCAAATCGACTGCCGTGTCGCCGGTGGCGGTGAGGACCTCGGCCGCCGTCGTCAGCACCGAGAGCACGCCGTCGGTCGCCCGGCGCAGCAGGGTGTCGGAGACCCCGTCGACGAAGTACACCGTGCCCGCCGGATCGGCCGTGATGCCGCGATCGAAGAAGCTCGCGTCGGTCGATCCGGTGGCGGCGAGGATTTGAGCACGCGAGACGAAGACCGCGGCGCGCCCGTCGGCGGTCAGTCGCAGCACGGTGTCCGTCGTCGCGTCGAGCAGCAGCAGGTCACCTTCGTTCGGCTGTGGACTGTCGTCCGCGGCGACCAGCGGATCGGTGAGATCGAAGAGCACCTCGTTGCCGTCGTGGCGGCCGCCGCCGTCGGTGTCCGTGATGCTCGGATCGGTCGTGTGGACGTTCACCTCGTCGCCGTCACCGAGCAGATCGCCGTCGCTGTCGGCATCGTTGGGATCGGTACCGTAGATCGTGACCTCGTCCGCATTGGTCAGCCCGTCGCCGTCGGCGTCGGCTCCGGCATCGGTCGGATCGAGCGGATCGAAGCCGAAATCGACCTCCTGACGATCGGTGAGGCCGTCCCCGTCGGTGTCGACGAGTAGCGGATCAGTGCCCGTCGTGCTCACTTCTTCGCCGTCCGTCAAGCCGTCCCCGTCGGTATCGGCGACCAGCGGATCGGTGCCCGTCGCGTTCACTTCCTCACCGTCGGTGAGACCGTCACCGTCGGTGTCCGGATCCAGCCGATCGGTCCCGAGCGCCAGTTCTTCGGCGTTGGTCAGGCCGTCGCCGTCGGGGTCCGCTCCGGCATCGGTCGGATCGGTCGGATCGAGGCCCGCATTCAGCTCCTCCGAGTCGCTCAAGCCGTCGCCGTCGGTGTCGGCGAGCAGCGGATCGGTGCCGGTGGTGGTCACCTCCTCACCGTCCGACAGCCCGTCGCCGTCGGTGTCGAAGAGCAGCGGATCGGTGCCGAACAGAGTCTCTTCGGCATCGGTGAGACCGTCGCCGTCGGTGTCGACGCCGAAGAACGCGCCGTTCGACAGCAAGCCATCGGCCTCGACCACCACTTCGCCGTCCGGATTGCCGGCCGGCACGGTGACCTGCAGCCGGATCTTGTCACCGCTGGTGATTGTCGCCGGCAAGCCGTTGAAGGTGACCAGGTTGTTTGCCGGGACCGGCGCAAAGAACTTGCCGACGATGCGGACGCTGTCGCCCGGCACCCCGACGTTGGGCTCGAGACGCACGATTTGCGGGTCGTTCACCGCCGGCAGCGCGGTGACGCTGATCGGCCCGGCGTTCGCCTCGTTGTCGCCGAAGTCGCGCGCTGTCACCGTCACCGTCAGTTCGAGCGCCTCGCTGAGCGCCGGCAGACTGAACACCGCGTTGAACGGCGCCGTGGTGTCGACCTGGGTCTCGTCGATCGAGCCGTCGCCCGACACCACCCGCACCTCGACCTCGCGCACACCCGCGTCGTCGGCGGCGTCAGTGACGACGGCCAGCGCGTCGATGCCGAACTGGATGATGCTCGGCAGGATGTCGACCAGGTCGGCCGGATCGATCACCGAGGTGAAGACGCCGCCGGTGCCGTCGGCGATCTGCGTCAACACCGACGGATTGGCGCCGGCGCCGACCGCGAACGTGTTGACCACCACGCCGCCGTCGGCCGCACGCCCCACCTCGAAGCTCGGGAAGCTGGCCGAGCCGTCTGAGAGGAAGAGCTGGATCGGCGTCGCGCTGCGCCGGGCGCGCGGCCCGACCAGCTCGTTCGTCGCCACGCGCATGGCGGCGTCGAAGTTGGTGCCGCCAGAGTCGCCGGCGGCCAGGATCGCGTCGAGTGCCTGGTCGGCGAGCTGGAAGTCGCTCGTCAGCTGCTGCACCACAATCGCCGAGCTCGAGAAGTCGATCACCGTCACCTGCGTGTCGGCCGGATCGAGGAAGTTCAACAGCTCCTTGGCGGCGAAGATCTCGCACTTCAGGATGTTGTCGGTGAAGCCATCACCGTCGATGTCGGCACCGCACGAGCTGCCCGTGCTGCCGGAGGTGTCGACCACGATCGCAACGTCGCTCGGACCGACCGAGAAGATCGAGCCCTCGGACGGCGAGGTGATCGACACCGTCGGCGGGGTCGTGTCGTCGCGGCGCGTGATCGTCACCAGGTCATTGCCCGTCTGTCCCGCGGTGTCGATCGCCACCACCTCGAGATCGACACTGCTCAGGTCGGCGCCCGAGCCGAGGCGGAACTGGAAGGTGTAGGGACTGGCGACATCGACCCCCTGCGTCAACCCGTCGACTCGCAGCTCGACCGCAGTGACACCGAGATCGTCGGTCGCCGTCGCGGTGACGTCGACCAGGCTGCCCTCGATCACCTCGGCGCCCGGCGCCGGCGACGTGATCGTCACCTGCGGCGGCGCGTCGGCGACGACAGTCAGGTTCACCGGCGGCGCCGAGGTCGTCTGGCCCTGCGAGTCGCGCGCTGTCAGCACCACCTCGAGCGGATTCACCACGTCGGCGAGCTGCGAAATCGTCAGCACGAAGCGGAACGGCGGCGCGGTCCGCGTCTGGCGCAGCACGCCGTCGACGAAGAGATCGACATCGACGTCGAGATCGTCCGTGGCCGTGGCCTCGAAGGTCACCTGGGAGCCCTCGATCACGCTCGAGCCGTCCGCCGGCCCACTCGTCAGGGTGATCGTCGGCGGCTCGTCGGGCACCACCGTCACGCTCACCGACGCCGTCGCGGTGAGGCCGGCGCGGTCGACCGCGGTCGCCTCGAGCTGCAGCGGCGTCGGGCCGGCGTCGGCATAGTCGACCGGCACCTGGACGCTGCGCGCGTACGGCGACGAAGTGTCGCTGCCGATCGGTGTGCCGCCGGCCGTGAAGTCGACGCGGTCGACGCCGATGTTGTCCGAGGCCGTCGCCTGCACCGTCACCGAGGTGCCTTCGATCACGCTCGCGCCGTCCGCCGGCGCGGTGATCATCACCGTCGGCGGCTCGGTGTCCTCGAGCACGGTCACCACCACTGGCGCCGATTCGGTTCGGTTGCCGCCGCTGTCGATCGCCGCCGCCGCCAGCGTCCGATCGCCACCTCCCGGCGGCGCCGCAACCGGCGCGGTGAGGGTGAAGGGCGCGCTCGTGTCGCTGCCGATCACCGCACCGTCGACGAGGAAGTCGACGCGCACGATGCCGAAATCGTCGCTCGCATTCGCCTCGAAGAGCACCAGGCTGCCACCGATGAAGCTCGCGCCGGCCGACGGCACGATCAACGCCACCGTCGGCGGATCGTCGAGCGGCACCACCACCGGCACCGTCAACGCCTCGGCATGGGTCGCGATCGCGCCGATCGCCGAGCCCACGGCCTGCGCGTTCGACGGGTTCAGCACGCGCACCTCGAAGGCGCCGAGCGGCACGTTCTGGATCAACGTCTCGCCCTGGAAGTCGGTCGTGCCCACCGAGGCGAAGAAGCTGCCGAGCGCATCGCGCTGAATCTGCACCGGCGCCTGAGTCGCCAGCGCATCGTCCGAATAGGTCGCCGTGACCCGCACCGAGCCGACGGCGATCAGGTCGAGATCCTGCGTCGTCGTCGTGTTCTCGAACACTTCGACCGACGCGCTGGTCGGCAGGCCGGTGCCCGGCTCGAAGGCCCGTACGGTGTAGGTCTCGAGCGGAATGTCCGGGAAGGTATAGGCGCCCGCGGTGTCGGTCGTCGCTTCGCGCGACAGGTCGGGTCCCGTCAGCTCGACGCGAACGCCCACCGCCGGCGCGCCGCCGCCGGTGAACACCGTGCCCGCGACCTCGCCGGTCGGCACCAGGAAGATGTCGGCGGTCGTCGTCTGCCCCGCCTGAACGTTCGCCGACGCGCTGCCGCTGACGCCGGTCGGAATCGTGGCGACCAGCGTGTAGATGTCCGGCGGCAGACCAGCGAAGTCGTAACGCCCGTCAATCGCGATCGTCGCCGTCAGGCTCGACAGCAGCGCATCGCCAGTGAGGCGGACCGTGCCGCCGCTCGCCACCGTGCCGTCGAGTCGCTGCACGACGCCGGTCACCAGACCGGTCTGCGAGAACACGATGTCGCGCGTCGCCTGCTGTGCGCCGCCGAAATCGCCGAGCGCCGGCGCCGACACCACACCGGTCCGCGGATGGGTCGCCTCGACCGTGAAGTCCCGCCGCGGCACGGCCAGGTTCGAGCCCGAGTTGTTGAAACGTGCCGCCAGGCCGTAGACGCCGGCGCCGTTCGCCCGCACCGTGTGGACACGGTCGAAGAGCGGCGAGCCGCTGCGCCAGCGCACCGTGGTGTTGGGCACGGCAGTGGTGCCATCGCCCTCGAAGACGGTGCCCGAGAGGGTGCCGTCGACCGGCGGCAGCGCCGGCAGAGCGCTCGATCCGTCCAGCGGGACGTCGAAGTTGACGATCTGCGCCCGCTCGGTCGCGGTCAGCCCCTCGAGCGCCTCGGGCGGCAGCTGCACCAGCCGCTCGGCCGATGCACGCGCCGCAGCGCGCGTCGTCTGCTGCACCGCGAAGTGCATCACGATCACGCTCTCGCCCGGTGCGATCGTCAGCCCGTCCCACGCGGTTTCGAGCGTGCCGAAGCGCGCCGCGAAGTCGACCGCGAAACGGGCCGCGCTCGCTTCGACCAGACCGCCCGGGCCGTCGAAGACGTGAGCCACAGTCGGCAGATTGGTGGTCCGCAGCGGGTCGGCATCGACGTTGTCGTCGACAACCACCCAGCGATCCCGCACACCGGCGTCGAGCGACAGGATCGCGTCGCCGCTCGAGCTGTCGACCAGGCGCGGCGGCTCGTCGAAGCGCACGCCGTTACGCACCTGCTGGATGAAGCGGAAGCTCGACCCCAGCGCGACGTCGACCGTGATCGGCGAACCCGTCGGATTGGTCACGACGTCGAGGTAGCGCGCGAAGTAGCCGCGCGACGGCACGAAGACCTTGCGCCGCAGCTCCAGGCCCTGGGCGGTCGGCACGGCGGCGGGAATCACCACCTGGCGCCCCGAAAGCTCGAGGAAGCCGCCGTTGCCGGCGAACGGATAGACGGTGCCGCCGTCCTCCTCGACCGTCAGCTCGAAGCCGCCGCGATTGAACGCACCGTCGCCGCGGAACACCGCGGTCGTGCCATCGCGGATGGCGCCGTCCTGTTGCACCGCCATCTCGAAGTTGTTGAGGTCGTAGAGGCGCGCGAGCGTGCCCGTACCGCCCGAGGGCGGAGGCAAGACGTCGCGCAGGAGGTCGATATCGACCGTCACGATCTGGCCGTCGGCGTCGATCTGGCCGGTCGCCGTGCCCGCCAGAGCCTGCTGCGTCTGGCTGGCGAAGAGCGTGAACGCGCCTTCCGGCACCTGCGCGATGGTGTAGGTGCCGGTCGCGTCGGTGGTGGCGAAGAGGTTGCCGAGGCCGGGCACCGTGCTGTCGAGGGTAACGCCGACACCGGCCACCGGCAGACCGTCCGGATCGATCGCGCGCCCGGTCACCGTGCCGGTTCCCGAAAGCACCAGATCCTGCGTCAACGCGTCGCCGTGGCCCGCGAGCACCAAGCCCGAGGCGACCGCGCGCTGCGCGCCGTTGGCGTCGAAGGCGCGCAGGGTGTAGGGGCTGCGCGCCACCGGCAGCATGTCGAAGCGGAAGCTGCCGTCGGCCGCGGTCGTCACTTCGCGCGAAAGCGGCTCGAGGCGGACGCGGATGTTGGGCAGCGGCGTCGAGCCGTCGGCCGCGAACACCGTCCCGGCGATGTCACCGGCCGCTTCGAGCGCCACGGTGACCGCGAGGTTCTCGCCCACCAGGAGATTCGACTCGATCGAGCCGCCGAGCTCCTCGAAGGGATCCATCGCCGAGACCGAGAACGGACCGGCGAGCACCGCGGGGAAGGTGATCAAGCCCGCAGCGTCGGTGATGCCTTGCTGCGTGCCGCCGAAGACGGTGCCGCTGGTCAGCAGCACCTGCGCGTCGGCCACCGGCGTGCCGTCGGCGTCGACCACGGTCACCGCGACGGCGCCCTGGCCGTTGAGCAAGAGATCGGTGGTCACCACCTCGTCGGCGGTGCTGATCGACGCGGTGCCGCGTCCGCGGTCACCGGTCGTGGGCTCGAGCACGTCGAGCGTGTAGGCGCCGAGCGGCAGGTTTTCGAAGCAGTAGACGCCTGCTGCGTCGGCGATCGTCTGGCGCGACGACGGCTCGAGCGTCACTTCGGCGCCTGGCACCGGCGTCGAGCCGTCGGCCGCCAGCACCATGCCGGTCAGCACGCCCGACGGCGTCAAGGTGATCGTCACCGCGACATCTTCGCCGTCGAACTCGATGCTGTCGGCGACGAAGCCGCCGAGACCGGACGAGGCGTCGGCAGCGGCGACGGTGAACGGACCGACGAAAACGCCGTCGACGGCAAAGTCGCCCACTGCGCCGGTCGTCGTGGTGAAGCGACCGCCGAAGACACTGCGGCTGGTCACCGTCACCTCGACGCCGGCCACCGGGAAGCCGGTCGCCGTCTCAACGATTCCCGAAACGCGCCCGCGACCGAGATAGCCGATGTCGGCGCGCACCACTTCGCTCGTGCGGGTGATCGTCGCCGCGGTGCGCCCGCGATTGCCCGCGCCGTCCGCCGCGTCGACCGTGTAGACGCCGAGCGGCACGAAGCCGAAGCGGTAGTTGCCCGCCGTATCGGTCTCCACACTGCGCGCCGCAGGCCCGCTGATCGACACCGTGACCCCCGGCCCGACGGCAGTGACGCCGTCGCGCGCGAAGACCGTGCCGGTGATCGACCCGGCGGCGGTGAGATGGATGTCGACGACGCTCGAGCCGTCGGCCTCGAGGGTTCCCGCGGCGCGCCCGCGCAGACCGGTCGCCGGGTCGACCGCCTCGGCGGTGATGTCGCCCGGCGGCAGGTTCTCGACCTGGTAGACGCCGGCGGCATCGGCGTTGGTCGAGCGGAAGTCGGCGCCCGAGGTTACGGTCACGCGTGCGCTGCGGACGGTGTCGCCGCGCGGGCTGAAGACGGTGCCAGTCACCCGACCGATCACCGGCGACAGGACGATGGTGCCGACGTCGGTGACACCGGCCGCCACCGGTGGCGTCGCCGCCGACTCGCCGTCGGCCACCAGGCCGGCGACGATCGAGCGCGCGAAGATGGTGAGCGGGCCGGTGCCTACCGGCACGTCAGGGATCGAGAAGGCACCGGACGTGTCGCTGAGGGCCGACAGCGCGCCGAGCGCCAGGGCGGTGGCGCCCGGCACCGCGGCGCCCTCTTCGTCGACGATCAGCCCCTGGACGGTCGTGGTTTCGTCGAACGCGTCGGGGTCGAGCCCGAGGTCGACTTCGCGGCCGTCGAGCAGACCGTCGCCGTCCGAGTCGGGGTTCAGCGGGTCGAGGCCGCGGAAGACTTCGTCGCCGTCGAGAAGGCCGTCGTCGTCCGAATCGGGATTCAGCGGATCGGTTTCCCAGATCACCACTTCGTCACCGTCGCCGATGCCGTCGCCGTCCGAGTCCGCGCGGTCGACGCGCGTGCCGCGCTGGAATTCTTCGAGATTCGACAAGCCGTCGGCATCGGGATCCTGGCCGGCGTCGCTCGGGTCGTTCGGATTCAGCCCGTTGGCCGCCTCGTAGGCGTCGGGCAGGCCGTCGCCGTCGGCGTCGTTGGGAATCAAGAGATCGAGAGTGACCGAGCCGAGGACGCCCTCGTTGCGTGCCGAGATCACCACCCGTCCACGCCGCAGCGCGGTCACCAGGCCGTCGGAGTCGACCGCGGCGGCGGCGGGATCGCTCGAGGTGTAGAACGTGCCTGACTCGGCGCCGGTCAAATCGACCAACGTGCCGTCGGGCAGCGTGCCGACGACGAAGATCTGCCGCTCTTCGCCGACGGTGGTCAGCACCGTCTCGTCTTCCTCGGCGAGCACGGTGAGCGCGCGCGGAATCGGCGTGAAGCGATCGAAGTCGATCGCCTCGGCGTCGAACTCGTCGGGCGGCACCAGCGGTGTCTCACCGTTCGGCACCAGGCTGATCAGGCGCGACTGGCCGCGCACCAGCTCGCCGTCGCGCTCACACACCACGCGCACGCGGAAGAGACCGCCGATCTCGACCGGTACGTTGGGAATCGCGAACGTGCCGTCCGGCGCCACCTGCACCGAGCGGTTCAAGATGCTGGCAGTGCACGTCTCGTCGAGCTGCTGGCCGTGCAAGGCGCCGACCGCGAAGGCCAAGCCCAACAGCAACAGGCCGACGTGCAGAAGACTCCTCGGCGCTCGGCTCGACGTCCATCGAGAGATCGATTCCAGGCCTTCGGCGATCGGGCGCGCGCTCGCTCGGTGCTTCATCACTCGTGTCCTACTGGTGAGCGGGGCGGAATCCGCCCCCCGGTGACTCGTGGTGCGAGACGCCGTGGGTTACTCGCTTCGGTCGTGCTGGACCTCGGCCTCGAGGACGATCGCCAGCTGCGCTTCGAAGGCTTCGATCAACGCCGCATCGGGAGACGCGCAAAGGCTCAGAATGCAGGTCTCTCCGCCGCGCGCGGAGACCACGATCTGCAGCACCTGGTTCGCGACCGCCGGTCCGTCGTCCGGCCGGTACCACGCCACATCCCGGCGCAGACCAACGACCTCGCCGGCGTCCAGGGTGAGGACCGGCGGGCCCCCTCGGCGACGGACCAGGCGTAGCTGACGCCGCGAGAGCAAGAGCTCGGCGCGATGCTCGAAGACCAGCGATCGGAGCAAGAACCACCAAGCGGCGAGAGCTGCCGATACGACGACCCCGTCGATCGGCCACGGCAGATCGCGCGGCGCGGGTCCCCACGTCAGCCAGATCCAGAGAGCCGTCAGCCCGGGCCCGAAGAGAGCCATCCCCAGGCGCAAGATCCAGAGCGTCGATCGATTGGTTCGGCACGTGATCGTGTCCTTGCTCTGCTCGACGCACAGCGTGTTCCGCGAGCCGGCGAAGCCGACGAACGGACGTCCGGGGTGAGTCGAGGGCAGTGGTGCGGCGCATCGTCTGGTCAAGCTCAGGGTCGGTCAGCCGTCGAGCCCCAGGACCTGCCGCGCGAAGACGGCAGGATCCCGCGGGATCAACGATTCATCCTTCAGAAAGTCGTCGAGAAACGCCTCGCGGTAAGCGTTGGCGAGCAGCAGCCGACCGCTCGCCGGATCGCGGACGACATAGAGCCACGCGAGCCTCGGCTGCTGAGCCGACTCCGGGCCGAGGTCGAAGTGGTAGAACACGAGAAACACCGGGTCGGCGTCGAGCACGAAACGCACCCGCTTGCCGAGCAGGGTCGTCGTCTGGAAGCTGAGGAATTCCTCCGGCGGCATCTTGTCGATCCAGCCCGCCAGCTTGGCGCGGCTGGCCGACGTGTGGGCGTCGAGATACCCGTCGACATCTCCCGCCGCGAGCGCGGCGTGCGCGTCGTAGAGCACCTGGAGTGCCGGAATCGTGGGCGGCGTGCCGCCGTCGTAGAGATCGAAATCGAGCGCTTCGCCGTCGAAATGCCACACCACCTCGGCACCTTCGAGCGGCAAGCGATAGGCGAATCGTGTCTCGCTCGAGTCCACCGAATCGAACGCGTCCGGGCTCTCGACCTGGTTCTGCAGGATGTCGACGAGCAGGGTCTCGAGCGGGCGCGTCGAGCTCACCAGGTCGCCGCGCCGGCTGGCGACATCGAAAGCGAAGCCACGGCGCTGCGGTCCCCGCGGCGAGGACCAGTCCCAGACGAAGAGCTGGTGGGCCCCCAGGTCGAGGCGCGCGATCGAGCGCACCGCGTCCATCCCGCCGAAGGCACTGCGCAAGAGCTCGACCCGCTGCGACACGCCATCGACAGCGCCGCCAACGAGCGAAGCACCCGCTTTGGTCGCGTCACCGGCCCGCAGCGCTTCGAGCAGACGCAGATAGCTCTGCTCGACCGGATCGAGCTGCTTCTCGCGCAGTTCGACGAGCGATGCCGCGTCGTAGCGCTCCACCGGCAGCTCGAGATACATCGAGGAACGGACCTTCTGCCCTTCCACATTGACCGCGATCGGCAGCACCTCGGTGCTCGCCACGTCGCCGGCAGCCGCCCGGGCCGGCTCGGCGAGCAGTGCGAACGCGGTGAGCACCGTGAAGCCCACGGCGAGAAGCGAAGCACCGAAGGCGCCGCGCAGAAGGGTGTCGGTTCGGGGCGTCTCTCTTGACATCACGTCCATTCCTGCTGGTCCCGATCAGAAGCCGGGGAAGATTTCGAACTCGAAGACGAAGCGCTCGGAACCCGGAATTCCGAGCTTGAACTCGGAGCGGAAGACCACCCTGCCGAGAGTGGCGAATCCGTCGAGGCCACTGCCGCACGGTCTGTTGAGAGTCGCCCCGAGGCGGAAGTTGAAGCGAATCGCCGCCGGAGACGTCTCCAGACCGCCGCACGACGGCGATGTCCAGATGGTGTCGGTGCACAGAATGGCGTCGAGGGTGACGCGGAACTGCGGGTCGAGGCTGGCGTTGAACGAGGCGAAACTGCAGTCTTCCCCCGTGCATTCGCTGAACGAGCGGCCGATCTCGCCGTTGATCCGGAAGTTGACGTCGAAGCGCACGCCAACCTCGAAGTCGACACTGATGATCGCCAGGCCGAAGTCGATCTCGCGGCTGAACGTCGGCGGACCCCAGAGCGGAATGCCCCGGATATCGGCCGTGAGCACACCCGTGGCCGAGGCTTCCTTCGTGCCGAGCGGCTTGAGCCCGTCCATCTCGTCGCAGCAGTCCCGTGCTCGGCCGCGGACACCGACGCGCGCTTCCTTGAAGGTCACGCCACTCAGCCCGGGCACTCTCTGGATGGCGCTGTTGAGCCTGCCGACGACACTCGACGGGATCTTCAGATCGGCGGTGAAGGTGGAGTCGTTCACCCAGCCGCTGCTGCCGAAGTCGATCGGCTCGCCGATGCACATGCCGTCCATGCACATGTCCATGTCGGTGCACATGTCCATGTCGTCGCACATCATGCCGTCCTGCTGCTGCGTCTGGTCCTCGCACACGCCCATCACGCACAGCGAGTCGCCGCACATCGAGCCGTCGCCGCAGCTCATGCCGTCCATGCCCGGGTCGACTTCGGTGGTGCAGTCGCCGGTCGCCGGGTCGCAGCTGTCGATGCTGCAGACGTCGTCGTCGTCGCACTCCTTGGGCATGCCGGCCATGCAGGCGCCGTCGGCGCAGGCGTCGTCGAGCGTGCACAGGTCGCCGTCGTCGCACGGCGCGGTGTTGTTGACGAAGTCGCAGCCGAACGCCGGCTCGCAGGTGTCGTCGGTGCACTCGTTGCCGTCGTCGCATTCCAGCGGGTCTTCGCCGACGCAGGCTCCCGCCTGGCACGTGTCGGTCTGGGTGCAGGCGTCGCCGTCATCGCACGCGGCGCCGTCGTCCATCAACGGCGTAAGGTCGCACGAGCCCGCCATGCACACGCCCTCGCCGCAGCCCGAGCCGTCATCGCAGGTGGTGCCGTCGGCGACCGGGTCGTGGACGCACGAGCCGTTCTCGCAGCGATCACTGGTGCACGGGTTGCCGTCGTCGCAGCTCGAGGTGCAGGTCGGCGGCGGCGGCGGCGGCACACAGCCGTGCCAGCCGGCCTTGAAGACGCCGAAGCCAGGATCCGAGCAGATTTGGGTGCCGTCGGGCTGCACGGTGGCGGTGCCGACGGCGACGAAGGCGCCCTGGTCGTGGTCGAAGGAGAACATCTCGACCTGCGAGCCCACCGGGTGGTCGGCGTTGGGAATGCACAGGCGCGCCGGCGGGTCGAAAGTGGCGTCGGCCGGCTGGATGGTCCAGGCGAGCATGAAGCTCGAGCCCAGCGGCGGCTCCATCGGTACCCGCTCGGCCCGCACCTGCGTCACCGTGATCTCGCAGTCGGTGCTGCCGTCCGGGCAGGTCACCGAGTTGCCGAAGACCGTCAGCTCGGCGCCCGGCACGTTGTCAAGTGTGAGCGTGATGTCTTCGCTCGCGGTGGCAGGCGCGCTGCCGTCGGCGTCGAGCTCGACCATGTAGACCGGGCGATCGATCGAGTTGTCCTGGCCCGCGACCGTGGTCAGCTCGTACTCGAGATGCGGCCAGACGCCGTCGCGGGTCGTGGTTGAACCGTCGACCTCGAACAGGATCGCGCCCACCGGCACGCCGGCGAGCGAGAAGCGGCCGTTGGCATCCGTGGTCGTCGTCAGGCTGGTGCCCGCGATGTGCACGGTAGCGCCGGGCAGCGGATTGTCCTGGTTGTCGAGCACCAGACCGCTGAGCCGCGTGTCCTCGGCGCGACCCGCGAACTCGGCCGTGGCGACGAAGGTCGCGGTGGCACCGTCGACGACGCCGGGAAACGAGGCACGGACGCTCTGGTTGTTCAGCCCGGCGTCGGGACCGAGCGCCCAGACGACGCTCGCCAGGCCGTCGAGATCGGTGGTCAGGGTCGCCATCGCGGTCCCAGCGCCCTGGCCGAGCGCGACCATGCCACCACCCTCGAGGACTTCGAACGTCACGTCGACTCCGGCGACCGGGTTGCCGCCCGCGTCGGTGACCAGCGCCACCAGCGGCAGCGGCAGGTTGCGCTCGGCGACGCCGACCTGGTTGTTGCCACTGAGAGTCGTGATCTGGTCTGCGACCCGCGGCGTCGCCTCGGCACAGAACTCGACTTCACCGAGGAAGCCGGGCGCCGTGGCCAGGACCCGGTTGTTGCCGGCACCCGAGCGCCCTCCGACGCGGAAGAAGGCACGCGCATGGCCGACATCGTCGGTGAGCACCGTGATCGAGCGGCCCTGCTGCGGGAAGGCGCGCACACTGCCATCTCCGCGCGAGACTTCGAAGGTCACGGGCTGGCCGACCACCGGATCCCCAGCGGCAGTCTCGAGCGCCACCACCAGCGGCTCGTCGACCTCGTCGAAGATCGTGGTCGACTGGTTGTTGCCGGCGCGCAGCACGATGCGCTGGCCGGCCTGGTCTTGCACCGTGACGTCGATCGAGGTGATCGACGAGTTGCCCAGGCGATCGCGCGCCTCGGCGACCAAGGTGTTGGCGCCACGCTTGAGCAGTAGATTGGGCACCAAGAAGCTGCGGTTGGCGACCATCGCCTCGACGCCGTTGACGAAGACGTCGCAGTCGTCGGCGTTGATGGTGGTGCCGGTCGTCAGGTCGTTGACCAGGCCCGCGACATCGACCTGCAGCGAGGTCAAGACGGCGCCGTCGCGCGGCGTCTCGATGCGCACGACGGGCGGCGTGGTGTCGCGGTCGACGACGACACTCGCCGTACCGACGGCGCCGACGGCGTTGCGCGCCACCGCGCTGAGAACGTTCTTGCCCTCGCGCAGCGGCACTCCGAAGACCGCGAAGGTGTCGCTGGTGATGGTCGCCGCGACTCCGTTAACCTCGACCGTATCGGCGAGCGGGTCGACGGTGCCGGTGACGTCGATGAAGTCGTCACGGGTCAGCTGGTTGGGCTCGGGGGTGTCGATCGCCAGGGTCAGCGACGGCGAGGCGACTTCGAAGCACCAGGACGCAGAGCCGACCGTACCGGCGATGTCGGCGGCCGTGATCTGTCCCGTGTGCTCGCCCGGCGCCAGCGGCGTTGACGGAGTCCAGGAGATGCACGAGGCGACGATGGTGCTCGCCGCGGTGCGGTCGATCCCGTCGACCAGGAGGGTGACGGTCGCGAGGTCGACGCCGGAGCCGACGTCGTCGAAACACGCGCGCACTTCCGGCTCGAGCTCGAAGGTCAGCTCGGGGCACGGCGCGGGACCAAAGTCATCGGGACTGAAGACGGGGGGCTCGGTGTCGATCGACAGCGAAACGCTGGTCGTCGTCTGGTTGCCCGCCAGGTCGACGGCAATGCCCTCGACGAGCTGTCCGGCACCGTCGCTCGAGATCACCTCCGGCGGCGGGCAGGTGTCGATTCCGGACAGCGCGTCCTGGCAGTCGAAGCTCACCGTCACCGGTCCGTTGTGCCAGCCGGCAGCGTTGGCCGGCGGATCGACGGTCGCGACGATCGTCGGCGCCGACGCGTCGAGGCTGATGCTGACGCTGGCGCTGGCGCTGTTGCCGGCGCGATCCGAGATCGAGACATCGACGACCTGGCCGGCGCCCTCGGTGTCGACGACGACCGGCTCCGGGCAGCGTGGGACGCCGGAGAGCGGGTCCTCGCAGGTGAACGACACCGTGACCGGGCCATCGTGCCAGCCGACCGCATTGGCCTGCGGAGCGACGGCAGCGACGAGCACCGGCGGCGTCCGGTCGATGCTCAACGTGTCAGTGATGCTCGCCGTGTTGCCAGCCCGATCGACCGCGACTCCGACGAAGACCTGTCCGGCGCCTTCGCTGTCGATGCGCGCCATGCCGGGACACACTGCGATGCCCGACAAGGCGTCCGTGCACTCGTACGAGAGATCGACGGGCGTCTGGTGCCAGCCGGCGCTGTTGGCCGGCGGATCGACCGTCGACCCGATCGTCGGTGGGGTGATGTCGACCACCAGCTCGCGGCTGGCACTCGACCTGTTGCCGAGCAAGTCATCGAGCTCAATCGCGACCGGATGCGGACCTTCCGCGAGCTCCGGTGCCTGGCAGTCGGCACGCTGCGGCCCGACCGTGCACGACGCGAGGATGTCGACACCGTCGACCGAAACACGCAGAGTCGAGAGGTCGACGCCGACGCCGGCATCGCTGTAGACGATCACCACCGCTGGTGTCGTGTCGTTGGTGTACACGGTGGCTTGTGGCGCACCCCAGGCAGAGAGGTCGCCGGTCTCGAATCCGTCGGCAAAGAGCAGCGGAGCGCTACTGGTGGCATCGAGGTTCGGGCCCTGCAAATCGACGGTGATCACCCGAGACGTCGTCGCCGGGTTGCCGGCGAAGTCGCGCACCGACGCCTCGACCGTATGCGGCCCGAAGCTCAGGCCTTCGACCAGGCAGGCGGTGGACGCGGCGTCGACCCGACACAGCGGCAAGATGTCGTCACCATCGAGCGACACAGCGACCGTCGCCAGGTCGACGCCGACCGCATCGTCGTACGCGATGACCAAGCGCACGTCGCGCGTCGCCACGAAGTCTTCCGGCGGCTCGATGATCTCGATTGTCGGCGGCACCGTGTCGCCGGTCTGCGCGAGGGCTGGAGTCGCTGCTCCGACAGCGAGGCCGAACGCGAAGACGAGCGCTCCGAGACCGACAGCCACACGAGAGACAGCACCGAGCAGCCCATCGGAACTGTGACCCGAGACCAAGCGACGAAAGCGAGCAGACACTGAGAGCATGAAACCGCTCCGAGGAGTTGGGACGCCGGAGATTGTTGTCGAACTCTGCGATTTCTCCAAGACTAATCCGCATATATCGAATTCACAAAGAAGAATTAGTAAAGAGGGATTGCGAGAGCTTCACTGACATTGGCGCGACCCCTGATTTCGCCGAGGCTTACCTCATTTTTCAGTCATATTGAACTTTGATATAGGCCAATCTTGAGCGCAGCCTCCGCGGAGGCACGCTGAGAGGCTGCCCCGACCTGTGACCGCAAGAGCTCTCGCGACAAAGAACGTGCGACAGGCCGCCGGCGTCCCTGACGCGCCCTCGGTGGCCTCCGCCTCGTCGCGGTCGGAATCCGAGCACCGCACCGGCTGTTGCTCCCCTTGCCGCGATCTCTATCCCGACATCGCACGGTGAAAGGCACTCGATGAAGAACCTCCGACTCAGTCTCCTCTCAGTCCTGACGTTCGGACTGCTCCTCGCCCTGTTCGCCACCGGCTGCGCCGGAGAGAGCACAGCCGCCACCGACCGTGACCCGGCCACCGACGCTGCGCTGCGCGAACGCTTGACGCCGATCCAGTACGAGGTGACGCAGAACGACGGCACTGAGCCGCCGTTCCGCAACCCCTACTGGGACAACAAGAAGCCAGGCCTCTACGTCGACATCGTCTCGGGCCAGGCGCTCTTCAGTTCGACCCACAAGTACCGCTCGGGTACTGGCTGGCCGAGCTTCTGGCGCCCGCTCGACGACGCCGCCATCGTCGAGACCACCGACTACAAGATCGGCTACCCGCGCACCGAGGTTCGCTCGAGCGAGGCCGATTCGCACCTCGGGCACGTCTTCAACGACGGCCCCGAGCCGACCGGCCTGCGCTACTGCATCAACTCGGCGGCGCTACGCTTCGTGCCGGTCGACGAGCTCGAGGCCGAGGGGTACGGCGAGTACCTCGCGCTCTTCGACGACAAGTCCCCGCGCGAGCCCGACACGCCGTGAGCACGACGCGGCGCGACCTCCTGCGCGGCGGACTCGCCGCCGCCGGTCTCGCAGTCTCGTCGGCGGCGCGCTCGGCGCAGGGCACGCAGCGGTCACAGGAGGGCCCAGCGACGGAGGGCCCAGCGACTCGCCCGGCCGCACCGCGGGAGCGACGGCGCGTCGTCGTCGTCGGAGCCGGCGCGCTCGGCGGCTGGACCGCATACGAGCTGCAGCGCCGCGGCGCACGGGTCATCCTGCTCGACGCCTGGGGGCCGGGCAACGCACGCGCGTCATCGGGCGGTGAGACGCGGGTGATCCGCACCGTCTACGGAGCGCAGGCCCACTACACCGACCTGGCGCTGCGCGCCCTCGAGCTGTGGCGCGACGCCGAGAAGCGCTTCGGGCGCCGGCTCTACCACCGCACCGGCATGCTCGTGCTCGGCACCGACCCGCTGATCGCCGATGCGCTGCCGATTCTGGCGACGCGCGACGTCGCGCTCGAGGAGATGACGCCGGGCGAGGCGGCGCGCCGCTACCCGCAGATCCACTGCGACGATCTCGATCGCGTCGTGCTCGAAGTCGACGCCGGCTTTCTGCTCGCGCGCACCGCCTGCCGCCTGGTCGTCGAGCACTTCATCGCGGCAGGTGGCAGCTACCGACGCGCCGCCGTCCGTCCGGCGGCGATCGATCGCCTGGTCGACTCTGCCAGCACGCCGCGTGTGTCTCTCGACGACGGCTCGTCGCTCGACGCCGACACCGTCGTCTTCGCCTGTGGCTCGTGGCTGCCGAAGCTCTTCCCGGAGCTCCTCGGCCCGCGGATCCGGCCGAGCCGGCAGGAGGTCTACTACTTCGGCACGCCGGCCGGCGACGCCCGCTTCGGCATCGACCGTCTACCCATCTGGACCGACCGCAGCGACGGCGGCTTCTACGGCATCCCGGGCAACCAGGACCGCGGCTTCAAGATCGCCGATCACGGCGTGGGGCCCGCCTTCGACCCGACGCGCGACGACCGCCTGCCAACGCCGGGCGCGCTCGAGCGCGCCCGGCGTTTCATCATGCACCGCTTTCCGGCCCTCGCCGACGCGCCGCTCATCGAGAGCCGCGTCTGCCACTACGCCAACACTACCGACGGCGAGCTGCTGATCGACCGCCATCCGAACCACGGGGCGATCTGGCTCGCCGGCGGCGGCTCGGGCCATGCCTTCAAGCACGGTCCGGCGCTCGGCGAGCTGATCGCCCGCGCGGTCTTGGACGAGCAGCCACCCGATCCGCGATATAGCGTGTCGCGGCGCACCGCGACACGCTGATCGATCACTCCTGGTAGACGATCACCAACGCCGGGCGGCGCGACGCATTGCCGTTCTCACCCGGGTAGAAACCGGCCATATCGTCCGACCGATCGTCGTCGTCGTCCACGGCGAAGGCGAGACGCAGCTGGGTCACGCCCGCCACGTCGACCGCGGCGCGCCCGGCAGCGTCGAGGCTACCTTCCGACACCTCGCCCTGGTTGAGCACGACCGACATCGTGCCGCTCTGGCTCACCGCCGCCGTCGCCTCGAAGTCGGAGTCCTCGAGCACCGCGTTGCCGCCAAAGCCGCCGGCGGGCGCGACGTCGATCGACAGCGCGCCGAAGACCGGCTGCGTCCACGGATCACCGCCGCGCGAGCCGCCGCGAGTCAGCCGCAGGATCGCCGACTGTACTTCGGCGCCGTCGGGAATCGCCGAGGTGTCGAAGGAAACGATCGCTTTCAGCTGCTCGTCCTGGCGACTGTCGCCGATGCGCAGCGCGTTCTTGCCGGCATTGGACGCCGACGCCGTGTCACCGACGCCGCTCGTTTCACCCGCCTCGCGCACCCAACCGTCCTCTCCCGCGATCGAGATCAGCGTGAGCGTCACCGGCAGCGGCCGGACGCGCAGGCTGATCTGCGCCGCGCCGGACAGGCCATTGCTGTCGGTGACCTGTGCGGTGATCGTGTGCGTGCCGAGTGACAGCGTCGCGATGGAAACCGACGCACCGGTACCGAGCGCACCGTCGAGGCTCGACGACCAGGCGATCGCCGCAGAGAGGTCGCCGTCGCGCAGGTCGAGAGCGCTGCCGGTCAAGGTGACCGTGTCACCGATCGTGGCGTCCGAGCCGTCAGCCGGCGCAGTGATCGTCACCGACGGTGGCAGCGGCTGCACGGTGAGCGTGATCGACGCGAGTGCCGGCGCGCCGTGCGAGTCGGTCACCGAGGCAGTGATCACGTGGCTCCCCACCGACAGCGACGACGTCGCCACCGACGCCCCCGTGCCCAGCGCGCCGTCGAGGCTCGAGGTCCAGGCGAGCGACGACGTCAGCTCGCCGTCCTCGATGTCCGTCGCCGAGCCGGTGAAGCTCACGCTCGTCCCTTCGACGACGCTCAGGCCGGTCGCCGGCGCAAGAATCTCGACCGTCGGCGGCGTGTTCGCCGTGATCGTCACCGTCACCGTCTCACTGCCCGACGTGCCGTGCGAATCGGTCACCGACGCGGTGACTTCGTGGCTTCCCACCGACAGCGACGACGTCGCCACCGAGCCGCCAGTGCCGATGACGCCGTCGAGGTTCGACGTCCAGGTGATCGAGGCCGACAGATCGCCGTCCTCAGTGTCCGGCGCGACCGCCGCGAAGGTGACGCTGGTGCCCTCGACCACGCTGGTACCCGGAGGGGGCGAGGTGATCGACACCGGCGGCGGAGTGTTCGCCAAAACGCGCAGCGACACCTGGTGGAATCCCTCGGCGCCCTTCGAGTCGGTGGCGCCGGCGCGAATCGTGTGCAGGCCGACGCTCGGCGTCACCGTCAGCGAGCCGCCGGTGCCGTAGACGCCGTCGAGCTCCGAGCTCCACACCAGGGACGCCGTGAGATCACCGTCCTCGACGTCCGACGCCGAGCCGGCAAGCGTCACCGCCGTCCCTTCGACGACCGTCGTGCCGTCGGCGGGCGACGAGATCGCCACGGTCGGCACCTGGTTGGGCACGATATCGACACGGATCTCGTCGACCCGCGAGACGCCCTGGGCGTCGGTCACAGTCGCGCGCACCGCCTGGAGCGTACCGATCGGCAGCGTCGTGGTGATCGAGGCGCCGGTGCCGAGGTCGCCGATCGAGCTCGACCACCAGGCGATCTGCGCCGTCAGGTCGCCGTCCTCGGCATCTGACGCGTCGCCGACGAAGGTGATCAGATCACCGTCGACGAAGACGTCCAGGTCGTTCGGCGACAGAATCGCCACCGCCGGCGGCGTGTTCGGCGTCACGGTCACGCTCAGCTGCGCCGTGCCCGGGTTGCCGTCGAGATCAGTGACGCTGGCCTGGATCTGGTGCTGACCGGGGACCAGGTCGCTCACCGTGATCTCGGTGCCCGTCCCGATCGTGCCTTGCTGGTCCGAGACCCAGCTCAGACCCGACGACAGCTCGCCGTCCTGGTTGTCGGTCGCGGTCGCGCGGAAGGTGAGCGACGTGCCCTCGAGGATCGTCGTGCCATCTGCCGGTTCGAGAATCGTCACCGACGGCCCGTCGGCGACCACCTCGATCGTGATCGACGCCGTCGACCACAGGTCGGCGTCGTAGACGCTTGCCTCCAGAACATGCGTGCCAAGCCCGATTTGGCTCGTGTCGAGCACCGGCGCGCCGCCTTCGCCATACCAACGGAACGTCGGTTGGATCGACCACCAGATGTTCGGCGAGAGATCGCCGGCCTCGGCGTCGAGGGCGCTGCCGACGATCTGCACCTGCTCGCCGAGGAGGAAGGTCGCGCCGTCGGCGGGCTGGGTGATGGTCAGCACCGGCGCCTCGAAGTTCTCGACCAGCACCTGGAAATCGAAGCCGGCGACGCCGACATTGCCGTCGCTGTCCGTGCCCTCGAGCGTGATCGCGTGGGTGCCGGCGATGGTGAGCTGGTCGTAGTAGTCGTACCCGGTCGTCAGGACGCCTTCGAGATCCGAGCGCCACAGCACCGAAGAGTCCGGCAACCAGCCATCCTCGACATCCGTCGAGTCGCCGGAGAAGCTGACGTAGCAGCCCCACGGCTGCAGGTAGCAGTAGGCCACAGAGCCGGGGGCCGGCTCGTAGATCGTCATCTCCGGCACCGTGCCGACAACCGGCGTCAGCTCGTAGAGCACCATGCCGCGCGCGCCGCGGTTGATCCACACCTCGGCCCTACTGTCGCTGTCGAAGTCGCCGGCCAGCAGACTGTCGTGGCGTCCGGCGTCGGCACCGAGGTCGGGACCGGTCCAAAGAACGGTACCCGTCCCGGCGTCGATCGCGGTCGGCACACCGTTCGCCACAAAGACCAGGTCGTCGTCACCGTCGCCGTCGACATCGACCGCGTCGAGGCCGTGGATCGGCCCCGTCCAGGTGCCGAGGATCGACGCCACCGCCCCGCTCACCGGATCGATGCGCAAGATGTCGCCGGTCGAGGTGCCGACCACCGGATCGAGCAGGCTGTCGCCGTCGACATCGACCAGGTCGAGTGCGGTGATCAACAGATCGAAGGTGGCGCTCTCGACCGCCAGCGTGACGCCGTCGAGCAGTGTCACGTCGCCACCTTCTTCGGCGACGACGATCTCGAGCGCAGGATCGGCATCGAGCTGCCCGAGGCGCAGCAGGGTCATGTCGCTGTCCGGCGTCCACAGATCGGCGACCGAGTTCTCGAACGCGCCCGATTCGCCGTCGAACACCATCACCTCACCCTGGACGAAGAAGTCGCGGCCGGTCGTGCCGACGACCTCGACCGCACCGTCGGCGTCGACATCGCCGAGCGCCAGGCCTTGCGCCTCACCCGCCGTCACGCTCTGTCGCCAGAACTCGTCGCCGCTCGCGTCGCGCATGCCGAAGCCGTAGATACCGATCGTGGTCGCCGTGAGCGCGACCTCGTCGCCCGGCTGGCTGGCGAGGTCTCCGACGCGCACGCGCCACAGGCCGGCGCCGCTCAGAGGGTCGGCCTCGGTGGTCGAAATCAACGTGCCGTCGAGCGCGCGCACCTGGTAGCGCCCCGACTCGTAGCCACCAGGCCCCTGATACACGCTGTGCACCAGCCGCGGCTGACCGTCGAGCATGCCGGTCGCCAGCCCGTAGTACGGTCCGCGCAGATCCTCGGTCTCGAAGAGGAAGAGGTCGCTCGGGAAGTCGAAGAGACGCAGGCGGTCGTACGGACCATAGAGAGTCGACTCGTACCACACGACGTCGAGGTCGCTCGAGCCCTGGAAGTCCGCGATCGCGAGGCCGAGGGTGCTGAGATCGGGCACGGAGATCGAGATCTCCTCGAAGCCCGTTGCGGCGTCGTGGTAGCGGATCAGCAGATTGGCGTCGTCCGGATAGACGATCTCGAGCTGGCCGTCGCCATCGGTGTCGAGGATCACCGCGTCCTTCACCTCGGGCCAGCTGCCTGGGGTTTCCCAGCGCGAGACCTGAGTCACGCCGTCGATCACGGCGAGACCGAAGTCGTATCCCCACCAGGCGACGATCTCGTCTTGCCCGTCGACCCCGTCGACGTCGGCCGTCGCGACTCGCCGGCCGAAGCGTCGCGGGTCGGTCCACTCGAGCGCGCCGGTCGCGCCGTCGAGCACGTGTCCGCCGACCCCAGAGGTTCCTTCCCACGGATCGCCGCCGACCACGATCTCCACCGCGCCGTCGCCGTCGACATCGCCGGCGGCGGTATCGAAGCCGCCGTAGCCGACGGCCTGCAGCTCCAAGGCGCCGGTCTCGGCGTCGTAGACGAAGAGGTCGTCGGCGTCGCAGAACACCCACTCGGTCACGCTGTCGCCGTCGACGTCGGCATGGGTGATGCCGCGCACCTCCTGCGCCAGCGTCGGCAGAGACAGAGTGCGCTCCATGGCACCGTTCCGCCACTCCCACACCTCGAGAGTCGAGCCGGCTCCAATCAGCACCTCGTCGGCGCCATCGCCGTCGATGTCCTGCACGCGCACGCTCTGCACCAGGCTCGGATACGACGGGCTGGCCCATTCGATGGTGAAGCCCGACGACGCATCGACCACCATCCAGTAGCGATTGATCGCCTCGTAGAGATACTCCATCGGTCGCTGGCTGGCGTCGAAGTCGTACGACCCGGCGACCAGCTCCGGCACGCCGTCACCGTCGACGTCGGCCGACTCGAAGCCGGCCGCGCCGACGTAGATGCCAAAGGCTTCGAAGCGCCAAACTTCTTCGGTCTGCACCGACTGCGCCGCAACGCTTGAGGCGGCGAGCAGTCCGAGGCAAACGACCGCGAAGGCACACCAACCGCGACCGAGCGACGGGATGAAGGATGATGCGGTGGGTCGACGAGAGTCTGTGCATGGACGAGACATGGGTCCTCCTCCGCGCCGCGCACACGGCGCGACGACGAACGGTTCACGCAGTTCGGAAGAAGCAAGAAGGCTGCAGGCAGCCGCGATATCGAAAGGCACCTGAGGTAGAGGCGACGCCGCGCGCCGCAACGGCTCATTGAATGTCTCTGTCGACGGAGACGGCGCTTTGGTAGTTTCACTCGCGAGCTCAAGGAAGAGTCGCCATTATTACAGAAAACACCTCACATCGCCAGTTCCAAGGGGTCAAGTCCCGACACGCAGGGCCAGGCTGCACGCCTCAGATCGAATCGATCAGAGAAAAGATAGACAACGTGATGGAGCGACGATATGTTCAAAGCCACACGCAACCCTCAGCAAGGAGGCCTGCATGACGAAGTCTCGTCACTCTGTACTCGCCGTCCTGATGCTCGCCGTTCTGGCGCCCGTTCCCCGCGCAGCGGCGATCGGTGGGGGCTGTCCGGCGATCTGCGAGCTCAATCAGGTCGATCGCTTGCGATGCGCCACGTACTATGTTTTGAGAACATCGTGCAGTCTCGTCTCGTGGAACTTCTGCGTCGAAGACTGGTGCATTGAAGAGCTGGACACGACCGCATTCGCCTCGACCTCAGAGCGCGATCTGCCAGCCACCACTGACGTCGTCTCCTGCTCGAGCTCCGGGGCGATCGAAACCCCGCCGCAAGAACGGCGGTTCGAGGTGGTCGAAGTGGTCGAGATCACTCCGAGATCATGAGGACCACGGCAAGACCGTGCCGACCAGCTAGCTGCGACGACCTGGGAATCGCGCTCTTCAGCCTCGCCTTCCTCGGGCTCGCTCCACAAGCAGCGTCGCAGCATCACATCCTCGTGGTCGACGAGCGTGGCGAACGCTTCGGTGGACCGGTCGAGGTCTGCACCGTCGTCGACACCCAACAAAGCTGCCGCGACGTCGAGGCCGCACTGCCGATCGCCCTCGAACGCCCGCTCCAGTCGGCGCGCATCGAAGGGCCGCGGCACGGACCAGCCATAGTCTCCCTCGAGCGTCTCGAATCGACCAACTCGAAGATCGAGATCCGCGTGCCCCGCAAGGCTCAGCTCGTGGTCTCGCGAGCGGCCGAGGTCTCCGCCTACGACGCGACCGGTCCTCTCGCCCGTCCGCTCGTGCGCACCTCGGTCGAGGCCGGATCGCCGATCTGGCTGCCCGCGCGGCCTCTCGTCCTCTCTGCCCGCCAGCCGAGAACCGAGACGCCCACCGGACCGCCCCCTTCAGCACCCGACCTCCATCGAGTCGACCTAGCGCCCGGCGCGCGTCACGACTTGGAGCTGACACCGCGATGGGGATGGTCGGCCGCACTCCGCCTGACATCGGCCGGCGAACCGACGTTCGACACTCGGACTGTCGAGGTCGCGATCGAGCGCGACTTCGGCTTCGCGGCTTTGCCCGGCTTCGAGTCCCTGGGCTTCGCGTCCGAGCTCACCGTCCGTCGGCAGCACGACTTCGTCTTCTTGCTCGGAGCGCGCCATCCAATGATCGCAGTGACCTTGACCTCCCCGGAGTTGTTGCCGGCCTCCATCCCTGCGCTCTCGGCGTCGCCTGGTTCCTTCGCCTTTCTCGAGGCGCGGCTGACGCGCGGCGGCTCGATCGAGGTCACTGCAACGCTCGACGGCGAGCCACTCACCGGCGCAACGTGCCGCATCGTCCGCGAGCTCGTCGACCCACGCGCGGACCCTCGTCCAGACCATGCGCCGCGCGAAACCCTCGGCGAAGCGAAGAGCACCTCCAACGGGCGGTGTCGCATTGACCGGCTGCCTCCAGGTGCCGCGGTCGTAGTCCTCGAGCTCCCCGACTCCGACTTCGGCGCCGTCGAGCATGCGGTTCAGATCGAGGACGAGGTGGTCTCGCAGCTGCAGCTCGATCTCGCCCCGCTGCGCCTCTCCGGCATCGTCGAGCACGGTGACGAGCCGGCGCAGGGCTACACGGTGTCGGCACAGCCCATCGATCACCGCCTCGGCTCGGGCCGCGGCGCGCTGCTCTCCACGCCGAGCAACGAGAACGGCGAGTATTCACTCGTACTGTGGCGACCCGGTGACTTCGTTCTTCTGCTGCTCGACGAGAACGGGACACCCAGCGACCACCGGCGTCTGCGCATCGACCACGACGAAGAGGTCGACTGGTCGCTCCACGCCTCCGGAATCGACGGGCACGTAGTCGACGCCGAGGGACGCCCCGTCGCCGACGCGACCGTGCGCCTCTCGTGGCGCAGCGGCGGCGCATCGTCGCGGCTCGCACACACTGCGGACGACGGCTCGTTCCACTTCACCGTCCAGGGAGAGCAGGGCTTCGCCAAGCTCCAGGCTGGCACACCGTCCCTCGGACGCAGCCCGGCGGTCGAGATCCATGTCACGGACGGCCTGGAGCCTCCGCCAGTCGAGCTGCGCCTTGAGGACCCCGGCACGCGGCAAGGTCGCCTGGTACTGGCCGATGGTCGACCGGCCGCATTTGTCCAGCTCAGCATCGATCGGCTTGACCGTCACCCTGATCCTTCCGATCCGTTCGCCCAACCCGTCACCATCGCAGTCCTGCAGACCGACGCAGACGGCTTGTTTGAGGTCCCGGCTCCCCCCGAAGTGCCCCTCCGCCTCTTTGCCGGTGGCCCTGGCTGCCCGCTGGCGGCCCACGACGTCGTCGGCACCGAGCCACCGGCGAGCGGCGACACACCGCCGCCGTTCGTGCTCACCTGCCCGTCGGCCCCGGCAAATCTCCTGGTCCACCTCGCCGACCCGACCGGCGCACCGCTCGAGCGCTTCGGCCTCCTCCTCCGCCACGGCAGCAACCTCGTCCCCTGGCCCGTGCTCGAACGTCACCTCGCCCACCTCGGCGTCCCCACCGCAAGTGACGGCTCCGGTCGCCTCGCCGTCGTCGCCCTGGCCCCCGGCGACTACGAAGTCCACCTCGCCGACGGCACGAGCGCCTTCGACGTCGACGCCGGCCGCACCGACTCGCTGCTCCGCCGGGTCAGCCTGCCGCCCTACGCCACCGTCGAGCTCGACGTCACGCTGCACGTACGACCCCCGAGCCGCTGAGCTCGGAGGCACGAAGCGCAGCGCCACGGGCCTTCACCGCGCCGTGTTTCCGACGACACGCCTACATCAGCTTGCCGCAGCCGCCGCCCCCACCCCCGAAGAAGCCACCCGCAGCGTCCACCGTGGTGACGGGGCGCGGGCGCGCATCGTCGGCGCCCCAGGCGGCGAGGTCACCGGACTCGAAGCCGTCTTCGAAGATCTCTTCGAAGGGTTCTCCGCCGGCCTCGACAGCGCCGCGATCGCAGCGTGCGACCAGGTCGCCGTCAGGGCCGTCGACGAGCCGCTCGAAGCCGCGCTGGTCGACGAGCAGGACGGAATCTCCCGGACCGAGGCAGCCGGCGGGATCCGCGGAATCGAGGGCGGGGCTCGTTTCCGTCAGCGCGAAGGTCGGACTTGATCCGCCGTTGTCCTGAAGGCACGAGTCGACGCCGGCGTCCAGCGGCGAGGCGACCGTGCCGGTGAGGTCGCCAACACCTCCCGCCAGCACGCACGAGCTGCCGAGGGCCGAGACGAGGTTGTAGCCCCACGACGTGATCGTGCCGACACAGTCCGGCGCCACGGGATCGCCGCCCGTCGACAGGTCGGCATTGCCGGTGAGAATCGTATTGCGCACACGCACCGACCCCGCCTCGACGGCAAGTCCACCGCCGTCGCCGAGGCCGTCCTGGTCGGAGTCGGCCGCATTCCATCCGATCGTGACGCTCGAGAGCTCGAGCACGCCGGGACTGGCGAAATGGATGCCGCCGCCGCTCCGCGTGCTCTCGTTGTTGCCGACGGTCGAGTTCGTCAACGTGGTGGTGTCGCCCGCCTGACCGTTACTTCGGACCGTGAGACCGCCGCCGCTGTTTCCCGCTTCGTTGCCATCGATCGTGCTGAACTGGATCGTCGCCGCACGCAGGTTGAGACCGCCACCGCCGACGGTCGCACGATTGTCGGCAATGAAGCTGCGCCAGAGCACGAGGGGCGGCGCGGCTCCCATGTAGATGCCGCCGCCGAAGCCGGACGCATTGTCGCTCACGCGCGAGTCGATCACCCGCAAGATGCCTTCGGAGTAGATCCCGCCCCCGAGAACCGACGAGGCGTTTCCGACCACTTCCGACCTCACCAGCTGGGTCTGACTCGCTGCATCGCGCACCAGCACGGCGCCTCCGGAACCGAGCACATTGCCCCCCACCAAGACCACGCGATCGAGAGCGAGATCGGCTCCGTCGAAGACATCGAAGACCCGATCGAGCCCCGCCGCGTCGATCCTCACGCGGCCGGTGGGTGCCTCGGGTCGGATTGTGATGTCGCTGCGGATATCGAAGTCTCCAGTCAGGTTCTGGTCCTCGTTGGCGCCGGCCTCGTCGAGGACGTGGTCCTGGCTGAAGAACAGCACGATGACATCAGGTCCCGAGCCGGCGCTGCAGCCGTGCAGCGGGGCGTCGGCGTTGGCGGCGGCGACGGCTTCGCGTAGTGTGCAGCGACCATCGTCGTCCACGATGCCGTCGGAGGTCGTGTTGACCAAGATCTCCGCACCGGGGGCCGGGCGCGCGTACAGCAGGATCGCCGCAACGGCGAGAATCAAGAGCCAAGTGGTAGACGAGGGGACCCCGACGCGTCGAGTCATGGTTCTTCTCCGAGGTGTCCGTAGAGGGGGTGATCTGCCTTCACCAGGGACCACGACGACGAGCGTCGCGAAAGGACAGGTCCAGATGAGAAATCGAAGGAAGGTCTCTGGTCACGGCCCTTGGTGCAGGCTTCTTGTGGGTCCCCACGACCTCCTTGACAAGCCTTCGGGCGGTTGACAGATTGCTCCCGCCAACCACCAAGAGATCGAAGAGCTCGATGTGAGTGACAGGCGCCCAGGTAGTTACACGTCCGAGAACCCGCGGGGCGACCAGGATGCCTGGCGGAGTCATCTTCAGAGCGAGACTCACTCCAGCAGCCGAGCGATCGTCGATCCGAACGCGCTGGCCGTCCCGACTCTGACGCTCATCTGGCACCCTGCCGCGGATCGGATCGGCGAATACGTTCTGCTGCAGCAGCTGGCACGAGGCCAAGCGGTCGGCCTGTCGCGTCTGGAGCCTCTTTGGACGCCGCTCGAGGGCGGCGAGGGTCGGCCTTTGGCGGATCCTCGCCTGAGCCGCACGCCGCTCTCGATTGCGCCGGATGCCGGCGGGTTGCTGCTCGACGCGACGACCACGCGAACGGCGGTCCGCCTGGACGGAGAACGACTGACGACCATCGTTCGAATCCCGGACGAGCGGCTTCGCGAGGGCGTTCTGCTGGCTCTGGCGGACCGCATTCTGCTGCTCTTGCACCACCGGCGACCGGCCGTCACAGAGCCCGACGACCTCGGCCTGGTCGGATCCAGCGACGAGATCCGGCAGGTCCGCCGCGAGATCAGCCAAGTCGCTCCTCTGGACATCGCGATCCTGATCACCGGTGAGTCCGGCACCGGCAAGGAGCTCGTGGCGCGCGCGATCCAGTCGACGGGTCGACGACGCGACAAGCCGTTCGTCTCGCTCAACCTGGCGGCAGTGACACCGTCGCTCGCCGGCGCCGAGCTCTTCGGCGCCGCCAAAGGCGCCTACAGCGGCGCGAGCCATCGGCGCGAAGGATTCTTCGCCCGTGCGCACCAGGGCACCTTGTTCCTCGACGAGATCGGCGAGGCTCCGCTCGAGATCCAGTCTCTTCTGCTGCGGGCCCTCGAAACCGGAGAGATTCAGCCAGTGGGGGCGGAAAGGGCCAAGACGGTCGATGTGCGTCTCCTGGCCGCGACGGATATCGACCTGGATCGGGCTGTCGCCGAGGGACGCCTCAGTGCGCCACTCCTCCACCGGCTGTCGACCTTCGTAATCGACATTCCGCCCCTGCGCCGGCGACGCGCCGATCTCGGCTGCCTGCTCCTCCATTTCATCCGCCGAGAGCTATCGACGCTCGGGCGACCCGAGAAGATGGACGATCGGGGTCCATATGCCAAGCCATGGATCTCGGCGCTCCTGGTCGAGCGTCTCGCTCTCTTCGACTGGCCGGGCAACGTCCGGCAGTTGCGCAACATCGTCCGCCAGCTCGTGGTGACCAACAGGGACTCCGCGGTGGCCGAGCTCGGTCCCAAGCTCACGCACTTGTTGAGGTCCGGCCCAGAGAACGAGGGAGAGACCGCGAGCGACGCTGAGACTTCGGCCCGAGGCGCGGCCGTTGCGACGTCGGCGCGCCGAACCTCGGCGCGTGCGTACAGAGATCCGAGCACAATTGACGAAGGCGAGTTGATCGCGGCGCTGCGCCGCAACCGCTGGCAGCCGAAACCGTGCGCGGAGGAGCTCCGGATCTCGAGGGCCTCGCTCTACAACTTGATCGATCGAAGCTCGAATGTACGCAAGGCCGCCGACTTGACCCGAGAAGAGATCGAGCGCGCCTTCGAAGAATCCGCCGGCGAGCTCGAAGCCATGGTCGAGGCCCTGCAAGTCTCGAAGCAGGGCCTCAAGATCCGACTGCGCGAAATCGGGCTCCTCCTGTAGCGACGAAGGAGCCCGACGGACGCGGTCAGCTCTGCATCGAGGGCCAGTAGAGGGTCAGAGTCGTGTCGCCCGACTTCCGATCGGTGAAGCCGACTCTGGCCCAGAAGGCCTCGTAGGAGTGGAGCGAATCCAGCGTGTTGGCGATCTCCTCGTAGAGCGGTGTCGGATCGGAGCTGCTGACGCGCTTGGTCAACGCACTGAACTGGATCCGGCCTTCCGGCTCGTCCGGGATGCTGGTGAGCTGATTGTCGTAGAACACGACCCCGAGCGCATCTCCGTCCAGCCGATTGGCCAGTGCGACCTTGGCTGCGAGGGCCGGCAGGGGACCCTCGGGATTGCTGGTCTCGAGATCGTTGAGTTCACTCGTCACCTGCGGGATGACGTTGGCGATGTCGTCGTTCCGAAACGGTTTGAAGTTCCAGGCCATGGGAGCCTCCTGAGTGTGCGCGGTTCGCGCCCTTGGGGTTGACTTCTCTTAGGGTCGGGGCCGGCCGGCTTCCGTCTGTGCGATGTCGACGATGAAGCTAAAAGCAAGAGAGGTGCCAGCACGAGACGACCGTCGAGCGGCTTCCGCGCGCCCGAAAGGCACGAAAGAGAGCCGGGGCTCGAGGCTCCTGGACCTTTCGACAGTGTGGGCGGCGCCGTCAGGCCCGTCAAAGGTGTCAGCGCTGACGACCCCGACAGCGACGGCGGCAGGCACGGAACAGCCGACAGAGTCAGCCCTGGAAGTGATCTCCCTCGATGACCAGCTCCGGATCGACCTTGAAGTCGAAGACTCGGTCGTCGATCCGCGCCCTGAGCTCCACCAGAAGCTCGAACGATCGCCTCTCGCGCGAGTTCAGAGACACGAAGGGGAGTTCGGTCGTCGACCACATGAAGCCGAAAACCCGTCCGTCCAGGGCGGCACTCGGCACGTCCCTGAGCGGCGGCTCAAACTCTTTGCCACTGAACACGAGATTGGGTCCGTCGGCAAAGGGCCCCTGCGGATTTCTGCCGGCGGCGACGGCCTCGATCGATGGGCGGCTCGAAATCACCAGTCCCAGTGGGTGATTTCCATCGATCGGGTCGTCAGTGAAGATGTGGAGGAAGAACGAGCTGTCGCTGCGGATCCGCATCCGCTGGAACCGATCGAGCGGACGGTCGGGATCCGAAGCGTGCCAGATCTCGCCATCCCGGCTCTGCGCGAAACCCGAGATCATGGGGCGGTGGCGATGGTCGAATGGCTCCGAGTCGAAGTCGAATGCGAGCGCCAGGGCATGGTAGCGAGGTGGGGGGATCGGGACGATGGGCATGGAGAAAGGCTCCTGTTCAAGAGCGAGCGAGCAGCTTGTGGTACTGGGGGTCGCGTCGCAGGTCCTCGAGCTCCGGATCCTGCTGGATCGCCTCGAGTGGGTATCCAAGACCGAGCGCGCGTTCGAGAGCACGGATCGCCTCAGACCTCCTGCCGACCAGCTCTAGAACCAAGATCGAGCGGCCGAGCAGGGTCGCGTCGGCTCGGCCGAGATCGATTCGGCCCATCTCGGCCAGCGCGGCTTCACCTTCACCCGCCTTGGCATGATAAAGCGCGATTCGACTTCGCAGCTCGGCGTCGGTGGACGAGTCCGACAGCTGTTCTCGTGCCAGTTGGATGGCCCTCCGATACGCGGTGGGCGCCGCATCGCGATGGGCCGGGCTGAAGCGATACGCGTCCCCGAGGTTGGCCCAGGCGAGGTAGCCGTTGGCGCCCAGCTCGATCGCCTTCTCGAATGCAGAGACCGCTTCGCCATAGAGACCTCTGAAGAACTGCAGCGTCCCCAGATTGGTGTACGCGCTCCAGGTCGGCCGGATCTCCAGCGAACGCTGGAGCTGGGAGGCCGCTTCGTCGTGCCGCCCCTGCATCTGCAGCGCGCCCGCCAGATTTCGGTGCCCGATGTAGGAATCGGAGGCCACCGCAAGGCTGCGACGAAACGCCGCCTCGGCTTCTTCGTAGCGGGCGCGGCGAAAGAGCAGAGTGCCGAGCGAGTCAAGAGCTTCTCGATTGGCGGGGTCGATCTCGATCGCCCGCAGGACGGCGAGCTCGGCACGTTCCAGCTCTTGCCTCTGTTCGAGAATGCGAGCGCGGAGAAGGAAGACGTCAGCGCTGAGAGGATCGAGAAGCTCAGCCTTGGCGAGCGCCTCCGTGGCCGCATCGGTGTCGCCACGCTCGACCCACACCCGGGCCCTAGCGAGATGAGCGACCGCCAGATGGTCATCAAGCTCCAAGGCTTGCTGGGCGTGCGACTCCGCACGGTCGAGCCACATCGAATCATGACTCTCCACCCGGTACTTGCGCCAACAGGCCTCCGACAGCGCGGCATGACCGATCGCGAGATCAGGGGCGGCCACGAGCGTGTGTCGCAGAATCTCGATCGCTTGATCGATGTGACCCGGGCGATCGTAGCGCTCGAGCAGTCGGCGCGCACGCAAGGAGGCGGGATAGGCTGCGGTCGCCGGGACTTCGGCGAGCGTTCCACGGTCCCCTGCATGGCGCGGAGCTGGATCGAGGCCGTTTGGGCGGGCCGTCGCGCCGGCCTCGAAGGACGTTGCTTCGAAGGGGACGATCCAGATCCAGCTGACGATCGCGAGTGTGCCGAGGCCGCTCGCCGTCAGGCCGACGACCCACCTCCTCGGGCGAGCCAGCAACGATGCGCCCGGCCAGGTCGACGGCCGACCGTCGCCGGCAGAGAGACCCTCGGCCGCAGGCACGAGGGCGGCCATCGTACGAGCGATCCCATCGAATTCCGGCGGTCGCTCGGCAGGCCGCTTCTCCAGACAGGCAGCGATCAGCCGCTGCAGCTCCGTGGGCAACTCGTCGGCCGGATCGAAGGACGCCGGGCGATCGAAGACGGTTGCCTGGAGCGACGCGAGGGCTGTCGCGCCGCGGAAGGGCCGGCGGCCGCAGAGCATCTCGTAGAGGACGACGCCAAATGCGAAGACATCGGCTCTGCCGTCGACGGGTTCGCCCAGGGCCTGCTCCGGCGCCATGTACGCGACCGTACCGACCGCGATGTCGGGATCCGTGCCGACGCTCGAGAGGATCGTCTCCTCGGTGTCCAGTTCGGGAGTCACCGTCGGATCGAGCGTGGCGAGACCAAAGTCGAGAACTTTGACCGCGCCGTCCGAGCCGAGCATGATGTTCTCCGGCTTGAGGTCGCGGTGGACGACGCCGCCACGGTGCGCCGCCGCCATGGCGTCGGCGAGCTCCAAGCCGACTCGCACCGCACGAGCCCACGGAATCCTGCCGCACCTCACGAGCTCGGAACGAAGTGTCCGGCCTTCGACGAGCTCCATCACGATCACGTCCGAGTCGCGATGCCGAACGATGTCGAAAACGGTGACGATGCCCGGGTGGTCCACTCCTGAAGCGGCCCGGGCTTCATGGACCAAACGCCTCCGACGGCGCGCGCTGCCAGGCCGATCCGGCGACAGAACCTTGAGCGCCACGTCACGGCGGAGATCCGGATCGCGGGCCTGGAAGACGACGCCCATGCCGCCCCGCCCGATCTCCCGGATCACCTCGTACTTCGAGACGCTCTGTCCCTCCATGGGCCGAGACTACACCCACGCCAGCCCGATGCCTCGCGACGCCGTTTCGACCGCGATCGAAGCGACAGTGACGGCGAGCCGAATGCCCACGACAGCCTCTTCGTCAGGACGCGAGCTGCCCCGTCCAGAAGCCTCCGCCGCTCCGCTCCTGCCCATGGCCCCACTCACCGACATAGGCATCCTTCTGCTCGAAATCGATGAGGAAGTACCCCTTGCCACTCTCTTTTCCGTGCTTGGTCAACTTCCAGTCGAAATCGAGCCGCATGCGCGGGCTCCGCACCCACTGACGACCGGCGAGCTCGCCGACCACCGTCTGTGGCACCTGGAGCGTCTGCGCAGGAGGGTCCTCGAAGTCGATGACGAGTGTTCCGTCCAGCTTTCCTGCGAAATCCTCCTTACCGTTGGACCAACCATAAAGGCCTTGGACAGTCGAAACCGTCAGCTTCGTCTTGTCTCCCGAATAGGTGAACGTCGAGTCGCTGAAGCCAAACTCTACGTCGTAGCTGCGAGCTCCGACCGTGATCTTTCCACGAACCGGATCGTGGCCCAGATGACCGATCGGCCACATCTGGAGGAACGATGTGCGTCGGCCGGCGGTGACGTACTGGGTCACCGCATCGAAGAGATGCCTTACTTCCTCATATTCGTAGATCGTATAGCTCGGAGAACTCTTGTACTGCTTGATGTCCGAGGCCAGATCGCTCGCATCGAAGCTGAACTCCTTGCCCATCGCTTCTTTGGCCAGCCGACCGGAAAGACTCATTGTCAGAGTCTGGAACTCGAGAGTGTCCGTCGACCACTCGAGGCCCCAAACGCTTTCGAAGAGCTCATTCGACAGGACATGCACGGGGTCTTCTCGAGTCCACTTGAAGAACGTCATCGAGCGGTCGCCGATGCCGGCGATGGTCAGGTTGAAGTAGTTGAAGTTGAGGCCGCGAGCCTCTTTGCCCTGCCTATACTCCGCGATGACAACCGGATCCGACGAAAGCCTTCTGGCATCCTTGAGAGACTTGAGGAGTTTCGCGCCGTGCTTCGACGCGTGGATCCGCGCCCAGATCGTCGTCAGCGCCCACCGGACCTCCACCGCTTCCAGTCCATCGATCTTGTAGAGATAGAGCTTGCCCAACTCACCATCGACCAGCGAAGGCAGCTTGCCGTCTTGGATGGCTTTCCTGATCCTTTCATTGGGAAGAGCAGTGAACCCTTCGAGGTAGAGATCGCGCTCGAGCGAGACGGCTTTGGCGAGGACGTTGAAGATGTCCGGGTAGGCCTTCTCTTGAGCGGCGAGCCAGCCGCGGCCCTGCCGCTTCCGGAGGCTCCTGTATTCCCGGACCCAGGTCTCGAGCTCCTTCGCCTCCGTTTGCTGACCGCTGACGGCAATTTCGACCTGGGTGATCAGGCGGAACGCCACTTGGCGAAGCTCCCAATCTCGATCCGGGATTCTGGCCTGCTGCTGCCACGCACGATCGATCTCGTCGGCCATGTCGTCTCCCTCGGACGCATTCTCATGGCGCGGCCCCAACCACTCGGTCAGGCGCCCGCTCGACAACTCTGTGTCGCGCCGCGGGCTTTTCTTGCACTCACTCTGCGGTCTACGGACTCGAGCCACCACAACCGCAGGTTCAGCAGGCGAGACGTGAGAGCATGGGGTCATGAAGTACGTGCACTCGGTCCTGATCCTTTCGTGCTTGGTCGCGGTCCCGCTCGCGGCGCAAGGCGCCGACCCGGAGCGACCCGAGCGGCTGGTGTTCGCCTGGCCCGACGGCGCCGAGGCAGAAGTCACCTACTCAGTGAATGGCTGGCGCCGCAACGGCGGCAACACGACTTCGGTCCGGCGAACGATGAAGTATCGGATGATCGTGCGCGCGCACGGAGCTCTCGACGAAGGCGAGCTCGAGGTGGAACGTGTCTGGCCCGGACGCTCGGACAAGGGCACGTCGGAGACGAGCAAAGACTCCCTCTTCGGGAAGCTGAGAAAGCCCTGGACCAGCGGAGTCCAAACCCTGATCGACGACCTCCCCGAGCTCGTTCCACGCCTCCGCGTGACCGCAGACGGGCGGCTCGCGTCGATCGGCGGCATGGACGAGATCGAGCAGCGTCGGGATCGCGCGCTCGACGAAGCGCAGGCCGACGCTGCCACCCGCCGTCAAGTGAACGCCTTGGTGAGCGAAGAGTCGCTCTACCTCATGAGCGTGCAGAGCTGGGCTGCGCTGGTGACGATCTGGCACGGTCGACACCTCGGCGACGACTTCCCGTTTGGCGACCGCAGCGGGGCCGACGTGCCGAGCGAACCCCTGCGCGTCGAGGTTCCGGGGAACGGTCGATTCGACGGCTGGGTGCCGTGCACCGACGACGAGACTGCCCAACGCTGTGTGAAGCTGCACTGGTCGGCCGCGCCGCAAGGGGAAGACGCCGAGGAGGCCGTCGAAGCCCTGGAGGGCCAAAGCCTCGACGACCTCGAGCTCACGCGCGAGATCACCGTGGTGGTCGAACCCACCACGCTGCTACCCCACTCGACGGTGGACGTCCTCAAAGCGAAGCGCACGGTGCGGCGGGGCTCCGAGACGATGGAGTCCTCGGAGGAGATGACCCGCACCCGTCGCTTCTCCTGGACCGTCCCCTAGGAATCCGGACCTGCTGGCGTCAGCGACTCGCTGCGGCTCTCAGCCGCGGGCGAGCTCGATCAGACGCGCGGCGGCATCAGCGACCGGGACGAAGTGCTTCTCGCGGTCCCGACGCAGGGAGATCTCGATCTCGCCGTTGGCCAGGCCCTTTTTGCCGATCACGGCGCGGACGGGCACGCCGACCAGGTCGGCGTCCTTGAACTTCGGACCCGGGCGCTCGTCGCGGTCGTCGTAGAGCACCTCGACGCCGGCCGCGCGCAGCTGGCCGTAGAGCTCTTCGGCGGCGGCGGCGACCTCCTCGCCACCCTTCTGGCTCAGGCCGAGGCCGATCAGCAGCACCCGGAACGGCGCGAGAGGCAGTGGCCAGATGATGCCGTCGTCGTCGTGGTTCTGCTCGATGGCGGCGGCGACGGTGCGGCCGATGCCCAGGCCGTAGCAGCCCATGATCATCGGTTCGTCGTTGCCCTCGGCGTCGAGGAAGTTGCAGCCGAGTGCCTCGGAGTACTTGGTGCCGAGCTTGAAGATGTGGCCGGTCTCGATGCCGCGCGTCTTCTGCATCGTCTCGCCGCAGATCGGACAGGGATCGCCAGCGTCGGCGAGCAGCACGTCGACGACCTCGCCCTCGGTCGCGTCGCGTCCCCACTGTGCGTTGACATAGTGCGCGTCGACCTCGTTGGCGCCACAGACGAAGCTGCCGAGCGCGGCCGCCGACGGATCGACGAGCAAGCGCACGCCCTCGAGCCCGACCGGACCGACGAAGCCGACCGGCGCGCCGGTGAGCTCTTGCACCTGCTCGTCGCTCGCCAGCTGCGGATGCTGCACGTCGAGCGCGTTGGCCAACTTGATCATGTTGACCTCGCGATCGCCGCGGATCGCCACCGCGACGACCTCTTCAGTCTCGCTGGTGTAAAAGAGGAACTTGACGAACTCTGCCGGCTCGCGCTCGAGGAATGCGGCGACGTCGGCGATCGTCTTCTGGTCGGGCGTCGAGACCTTCTCGAGCGGGCCCTCGGTGCCGACGGGGCGCGGCAGCTCGGCGGTGGTCGCTTTCTCGGTGTTGGCCGCGTAGCCGCACGAGGGACAGCTCACGATCTCGCTCTCGCCAGTCTGCGCCAGCACCATGAACTCGTGCGAGTCGGAGCCACCGATGTTGCCGGTGTCGGCCTCGACCATCGTGTAGTCGAGCCCGCAGGCCTCGAAAATGCGGCAGTACGCCTCGCGCGTCGCCTCATAGGTGTCGTCGAGCGAGGCGGCGTCGGCGTGGAAGGAGTAGGCGTCCTTCATCACGAACTCGCGTCCGCGCATGAGCCCGAAGCGCGGGCGGATCTCGTCGCGGAACTTGGTCTGGATCTGGTAGAGGTTGAACGGCAGCTGCTTGTAGCTGCGCACGTCGTGGCGCACGATGTCCGTGATCACCTCTTCCGCCGTCGGCGCGTAGCAAAAGGAGCGTCCGTGGCGATCCTCGACTCGCAGGAGCTCCTTGCCGTAGGCCTTCCACCGCGTCGACTCCTGCCACAGCTCGGCCGGCTGAATCGTCGGCATGGTGAGCTCGATCGCTCCCGCGACATCGAGCTCGCGCCGCACGATCGCCTCGAGCTTGCGCATGGCGCGCAGGCCGTAGGGAAGAATCGAGTAGACGCCGGCGGCCTGCTTCTTCAGCATGCCGGTGCGCACCATCAGGCGGTGGCTGACCACCTCGGCGTCGCTGGGCACTTCGCGAGTGGTGAAGAGGTAGTACTGGCTCCAACGCATGGCGGGGGCTCCTGGCGGTGGCAAATCGGTCGTGACGATCTGCCAGGTCGAGTCGGTCTGCTGGAGACGGGTGTCCGAGACAGGTCTGTCGGGTCGGGGATCGGTCGCCCGGCGGAGGGCGATCCTACCGCGTCGGCTCAGGTCTCGTCGCGCCCGCCGGCGAGATGCCGGGCGCCGCCCTGCAGCGTCTGCAGCACCCGCACGCGCAAACCGCCGGCCGAGCCGTGGGCGCGGCGCGCGTCGTGCAGTGCCTCGCGGGCGTCATCGAGGCGGCCGGCGCCGAGCAACGCCATGCCGAGATGCATGAGCGTGCGCGCGCTGGCTCCGAGCCGGCGCGAGCGCTCGAGCGCGTCGACGGCGGCGTCGATCTCGCCACGCTCGAAGCGCACCCAACCGCAGGCGGCGAGGGCCGACGGCTGCAGCTCGGCGGGCGCGACGCCGACGGCGCGCTCGGCGACCTCGAGCGCGGCGTCGAGGTCGTCGCGCCGCTCGGCGCGCGCGTAGGCCAGCTCGAGCCAACCGACGGCGCGCTGCCGATCGTCGACCGCATGCTCGAGGAGGTCGGCGGCGGCCTGCTCGACGGCCTGGAGCTCACCGGCGGCGCGCAGCGCCTCGAGCCGCGCCGCCCACGCCGCCGACTCGAGACGCCCGCCCGGCGCGGCGCGCAGCACGCGGCGCACGACCGGCTCGATCTCGGGCAACCGATCGAGCTCGAGGCAGATACCGGCGTAGGCGACCAGCAGAGTCGGCTCGTCGGGCTGGTCGCCGAGGGCCTGGCGATAGAGGGTGAAGGCACGCTCGGTGCGTCCCTCGTCGAGCGCCTGTTCGGCGGCGCGGACGCGCTCGAGCGCGGCGGGCACGACCGCGGCGGCGGGCGACTCGTCGCCGAGCAAGCTCAGCAGCTCGCGGTACTCCAGGCGGGCCGGGCGCAGGCGCTGGGCGCGCCGAAAGGCGTCGAGCGCCTTGCGCCGCCAGCCGCGCTCGAGGTAGGCCAGGCCGAGAACCTGGTGCGCTTCCTCGGCGCCGCGATCGAGGGCGACGGCATGCTCGAGCGCGGTGATCGCGGCGCCGACGCGACCGCTCTCGAGACGACAGCCGCCGAGCAGGAGATGCGCCTGCGGCACCTGATCGTCGGCGGCGATGGCACGCATCAACAGCTTGGTCGCCTGCTCGGCGCGGCCGGCGGCGGCATGCACGGCGCCGAGCGCGAAGGCGGGCAGGAAATCGCGCGAGTAGAGCACCACAGCCCGGCCGAGCAGCTCGAGCGCCGTGTCGTCGCGGCCGCTCTCGTGACACAAGACCCCACCGTAGACCAGGCTCTCGTAGTGATCGACGCGCACCGCGAGCACGCGCAGGAAGAAGTCGAGCGCGCGCTCGACCCGGCCCTCGTTGAATGCGGTTTCGCCGAGGAAGAAGGCGAGCTCGTAGTTCTGCTCGTCGAGCGCCAGCGCGTCCTCGAGTCGCTCGACCGCACCGTCGACATCGAGCGCCAGCAGACGCTCGTCGGCGTCGTCGAGCGCCTCCTCGAAGCGCCTTCGCTCGGGTCCGGCGTAGAGCCCGGCGATGTGCTCTTTCACCGCCGCGAAGCGCTCGCGCTTCTCGAGCGCCAGCAGTCGGCGATCCATGCGCCGCTCCCACAGCTCGCTCCACTCCGAGCGCTCGAGCACCTGCTTGCGCTCGAGCAGATCGCGCAGGGTGCTGACGCCGGTCTCGTTGACCAGGATCTTCTGCTCGAGCTTGTACAGCGCCTCGAGACTGCGGCGCACGGTGGTCGCGGTGCGCCGCATCACCTCCTCGAGCAGCGAGATGCGCTCGAGCAGGTGCTCGTCGAACGACAGCTGTTCGCCGTCGTCGACGCTCTCGAACGCCTCCTGGTCGACGTCGCTGTAGTCGCCCGAAACGATCAGCAGCTTCTGACCACAGCCCGCGCACTGCTCCCGCTCGTCGTCGTTGGGCTGACCGCAGAACTGACAGAGCATGGCGACGGGCCGCGGCGCGCGGCTAGGCGGAGTAGTCGTAGAAGCCGCGACCGCTCTTGCGGCCGAGGCGCCCGGCGTCGACCATCTGGACGAGTAGCGGGCAGGGGCGATACTTCGGGTCGCCGAAGCCATCCTGGAGCACGCGCAGGATGTCCAGGCAGATGTCGAGGCCGATCAGGTCGGCGAGCGTGAGCGGGCCCATCGGGTGGGCCATGCCGAGCTTCATCACCTCGTCGATCGCCTCGGCGGTGCCGACACCTTCGTAGAGGCAGAAGATCGCCTCGTTGATCATCGGCATGAGCACACGGTTGGAGACGAAGCCGGGCGCGTCGTGGACCTCGACCGGCACTTTGCCCATGGCGCGCGAGGCGGCGTCCACGGCGTCATAGGTCGCCTGGTCGGTGGCCAGTCCGCGGATCACCTCGACCAGCTTCATCACAGGCACCGGGTTCATGAAGTGCATGCCGATCACCTTGTCCGGCCGGCTCGTGCCGGCGGCCAGCTTGGTGATCGAGATCGAGCTGGTGTTGGTGGCGAGAATCGTCTCGGGCGGGCAGGCGTCGTCGAGCTGCTTCAGCACGGCGAGCTTGACCTCGAGCTTCTCCACCACCGCTTCGACCACCAGATCGCAGGCGGCGAGCGCGGCGAGGTCGGAGGTGGTGGTGATGCGACCGAGTGTCGCGGCCTTGGCCTCGGCGTCGATCTTGCCCTTCTTCACCAGGCGCGACAGGCTGTGGTCGATGCCGGAGACGGCGCGTTCGAGGGCTGCGGCGTCGATGTCGGCGAGGTGGGTCTCGAAGCCGGCGGCAGCGGCGACTTGGGCGATGCCGTGTCCCATGGTGCCGGCGCCGACGACGCCGACGGTACGAATCTCGGTCATGGCGGTCTCCTGCGGGATCGAAGACGCTCGATGGCAGGCGCGCGCGGAGGGCGGCTCGAGCGTAGGGCGAGTCGGGGCGGGGCGAGACGAGGCTCGCGGCGGCAGGCTACGACGGACGCCGCCGGGCGTCAACCGCGAGAGGTCGCCGCGAAACCTCGCCGCGCCGGGCGCGTTATGCAGTCTGTGGCCCCGGCGGCGGCTCGCTGTGTGGAGCACCGCCGCGACACCGTAGAATGCTCTCGGACACGATGCTTTTGAACACGTTGTTGATCTCGGACTCTCTCTCGCCTCGAGCGCCGCGCGCTGGTGGGCTCACCGCGACGGTCACCCTGGCGATCGTGCTCGGTCTCCTCGCCGCGTCGGCCGGCGCCTCGACACCGCCACCGGCCGCTCCGACCGCGGCGGCAGCGGAAGTCTCCACAGGATCGGCGGTCGACGACGTCCAGCCCGCCTATCGCCTACAGCCCGGCAGCATCGCGCGTGCGCGCATCGTCGCGCTCGGCCGCGATCTGGTGATCGACGGCGACGCGATGTCGCACGCCGTCGCGCTGTCGGGCGATGCGCACATCACGGGCAGCGTCGCGGACGATCTGATCGTTCTCGACGGCGACGCGCATCTCGCCGACACCGCGGTCGTCGGCGGCGACGTCTACGTGCTCGGCGGGCGAATCGACGCCGCGCCGGGCGCGTCGATCGGCGGACGCTCGGTCGCCTATCCCGACGCCTCGACCCTGTGGGTGGCTCTGGTGCAGGGGCCGGTGCTCGGCGCGAAGGCGACGTCGGCGACGGTGCTCGGCACCAAGCTGGCGCTGCTCGCGTTCTGGACGGTGCTCGTCCTGCTGCTCTTCAGCCTCGCGCGCCGCGAGCTGGTCGCGACCTCCGAGGCGGTCCAGAGCGAGCCGTTTCGCAACTTCTTCGTCGGCCTCACCGGCGTCGCCGCGATGGTCTTGACCGCGCTCTTCTGCAGCGCCTTCGCCGGCGCGGTGATCGGCGTTCCCCTGCTGGTTCTGGTGGTGGTCGCGGCGCTGGTGCTGCGATTCTGGGGCATGGTCGCGGTGTTCCACGCCCTGGGCACCTGGCTGCACCGCACCGTGGGAGCCCTTCTGGCGAAGGGCGCCGGAGCGAACGATGGTCCCTTCGGACGCCGCGGACCCGTGCCGTTGGCGGCCGCCACGTGGGGCCTGCTCGCGCTCGGCGTGCTCAAGCTCTTGCCCTATCTCGGCATCTGGAGCTGGAGCATCGCGACCTTCATCGGCGTCGGCGCGGCGCTCTCGACCAAGCTCGGTCGTCGCGAGCGCTGGCTCGACGGCTGAGCCGGCGCTCTAGCCCGACTCCACGACCCCGACGAACCCGCGCTCAGCCTCCCGGGCGCTGCGCGAGAACCTCGCCGATCACCTGCGCGTCGTCGGGCAGCAACCCGGCATCGACCAGTCGCGGCACCAGGCGCAGCCAGCGCTCATCGCGGGCGAAGACGTCTTCGAAGATCGGCAGCGCTTCCTCGACGCGGCCGGCGTCGACCAGGGTCACCGCCTGCCAGAACGGCAGCTCGTCGATCGTCGGCTCGAGCGCCGCCGCATTCGAGTAGTGCCCGAGCGCCGCCGCCAGGTCGTCCTCGGCCAGCGCCTCGTCGCCGGCGTTCATCTCCTCGTAGGCGCGATGACGCCGCAAGAGCCGCCGCAGCTCGACGAGCGGCTCCGGCGCGTCGTCGACGCGCAGATCGACGAGCCGGTCACGCCACGGCTCGCCGGTGGTCTCGGCGCGTACCACCAGCAGCGCCGCACTCTGCCGACCCCGGATATCGCCGCCCTCGGCCTCGGCCGCCTCGAGCGCAATCAGCATGCGCTCGGCGAGGTCGCCCTCGGCCGACCGGTAGGCATCGGCCATCGCCTGCCAAACCGTCGGTGAGTCCATCAGGTTGGCCTGCACGGCGAATCCATGCTCGGCGTCGACCAGGTGCCCTGCGGCCTCGATGCAGCCGTCGCCGGTCCACGCGTCGACCCGACCGTCGGCGTCGACCATCGCCACCTGGCGCACCGCGCGCTGCTCGTCGTCCGCCACCAGCCGCTCCAGCGCGCTCGGCGCCGCGACACCGCCACGCATCAGCGCCAGGCCGCGCGGGCCGTAGGCGGGCAGCGAGAACGACTGCGTCGCTACTGCCCCGACCCCGGCCTCGGCCCACGACACGACGGTGCCGACCTGGAACCAGTGGCTCTGCACCGCCACCCCGAGCTGCCCCGTCGCGGCGTCGCGCGCGACGATCGAGTAGGTCGCCACCGGCCGCGTCGGCTCGCGCCAGGCATGGCTCTCGTCGGCCGGAACCTGGGTCGACGCAAGCGCCGCCTGCGCCGCCTCGGGAGCAACTGCAGCCTCCTCGCCGACCTCTGCGACGTGGGCATCACTCGCCGCGGCGCTCGAGGCGGCTCCGAGCACGAGCAGCGAGAACAAGACGCAGAGCGAGGCGAGAGCACGGAACGAGACGGTAGAACAGGCGAGTCGCGGCACGATGAGTCCTCCAGTGCGATCGGCGGTCGTCGTCGAATCGGCCGATTCTCGCATGCTCGGCATGCCGCGCTGCGTCCTTGCCGGAGTCGGACGCAGGTCGTAGGATCGAGCCGTTTCTTGCCGAACGATGTATGGCGGCATCGCGAGGTCGCGCCGCGGGGTCGAGAGCGACACGCCGGCCTTCCTCGCACCAACACCCTGGAGAGACTGTGTCTGAGAAGACTGTGTCTGACAAGACTGTGTCTGAGAAGACCGTGTCTGACGAGACCGCGCGAAGGATCCTGGTCACTGGTGCGCTCGGGCAAATCGGCACCGAGCTCGTACCCGCTCTGCGCGCGCGTTTCGGCGACGACGCCGTCGTGGCGACAGACATCAAGGAGCTCGACGGCGCTCTCGGCGCAGACACCGCCGCGGCCGGCCTCTACGAGCGGGTCGACGTCACCAAGCCAAAGCAACTGGCCGACGTCGTCGAGCGTTACGACGTCGGCACGGTGTACCACCTCGCGGCACTGCTCTCCGCCGTCGCCGAGGCGCATCCGCAGCGCGCCTGGTCGCTCAACATGGGCGGATTGATCGACGTGCTCGAGCTGGCGCGGGAGCGTTCTCTGGCGGTCTTCGTGCCGAGCTCGATCGCCGCCTTCGGCCCCGGCATGCCCGACCCGACGCCACAGATCGCACCGCAGCGACCGACGTCGATGTACGGCGTCACGAAAGTCGCCGGCGAGCTGCTCTGCGACTACTACCACGACCACTTCGGAGTCGACGTGCGCGGCGTGCGCTACCCGGGGCTGATCTCGTCGACCGCACCGCCGGGCGGCGGCACCACCGACTACGCGGTCCACATTTTCCACGCCGCCGTGCGCGACGGGCACTACACCTGCTTCCTGCGCGAGGACACGCGCCTCGACATGATGTACATGCCCGACGCCATCCGCGCCGCCATCGACCTGATGACCGCCGATGGCGCAAGGCTGCCGCTCGGGCATCGCAACGCCTACAATGTCACCTCGTTCAGCGTCACTCCCGCCGAGCTGGCGGACGCGATCCGGCGCCACCTCCCCGAGTTCACCATCGACTACGCCGTCGATCCGATGCGCCAGCGAATCGCCGACTCGTGGCCCGATCGCCTCGACCACCGCGCGGCGCAGACCGACTGGGGCTGGCGCCCCGCCTACGACCTCGACTCCCTGGTCGCCGACATGATGCGCGCGCTCGGCGCCTGACCCGCCCAGGAGACTCGGCGCGCGAGCGCCAGGAGAACCGAATTCATGGCCACCACCACCGAAGGCTTCCACCAGGCCCTCGCGTCCCACGTCGCCGACCTCGAAGACCAGGGTACGGCCAAGGGGGCCGAGAGCGTGATCGTCGGCGTCGTGCGCGGCGACGGCACGCGCGGCCCGCGCTACCACCTCGCGGGAGAGGGCGAGCGTCTCTTCCTCAAGATGAACTCGAACAACTACCTCGGCATGTCGCTGCGCCCGGAGCTCATCGCGGCCGAGGAAGAGGCGACGCGCGACTTCGGTGTCGGCCCCGGCGCCGTGCGCTTCATCAGCGGCACCTATCGCCAGCATGTCGCTCTCGAGCAGGAGCTCGCCGCATTCCACGGCCGCGAGTCGGCGATGATCTACAGCTCGGCCTACGCCGCGATTCTCGGCGTGCTGGTGCCGCTGATCACCGCTGAGACGACGATCATCTCCGACGCCCTGAACCACAACTGCATCATCAACGCGATCCGGCTCGCGCGGCCGAAAGAGAAGAAGATCTACCGTCACCTCGACCTCGAGCAGCTCGAGGACGCGCTGGCGACGGCCGAGGGGCGGCGCGCGCTCATCGTCACCGACGGCATCTTCTCGATGCGTGGCTCGAGCGCTCCGCTGGCCGAGATCGTCGCGCTGGCGCGGCGCTACGACCACCGCTTCCCCGAAAACGCAGTCGTCGTGGTCGACGACTCGCACGGCGTCGGCGCCTTCGGTGCCACCGGTCGTGGCACCGAAGAGCACGCTGGCGCGCACGCCGACGTCCTGGTCGCCACCCTCGGCAAGGCGTTCGGCACCAACGGCGGCTACGTCACCGGCGACGAGCGGCTGACGCGCTATCTGCGCGAGTCGGCGCCGACCTACATCTACTCGAATCCGATCACCGTCGGCGAGTGCGCGGCGTCGTCGGCCTCGCTGGCCCTGCTGCAGTCCGACACCGGCCAGGCCCTGCTCGAGCATCTGCGCGCCATGACGAAGCGCTTCCAGCGCGGTCTGCTCGACCTCGGCCACGAAACCATCCCGGGCGATCACCCCGTGGTGCCGCTGATGGTGCGCGACACACCGAGAACCACGGCGCTGGTCGCCCACCTGCACGCCCGCGGCGTGCTCGCCACCGGGCTCAACTACCCGGTGGTGCCACAGGGCGACCAGTCGATCCGCTTCCAGGTGTCGGCCGACCACACCGCCACCGACATCGACGAGGCGCTCGGCGTGATCGAGCGCTTCGAGGGCTGAGCGAGGTCTCCCATGGCGAAGAAGAACAAGCCGCGACGCGTCAAGGCACGCATCTCGCGCGGCCTGCGCGACCTGATGCCGTCACAGCAGCTGGCGCGGCAGTGGATGATCGACCGCGTGCGCAGCGTCTACGAGAACTACGGGTTTCTGCCCCTGTCGACACCGGCGATCGAGTACCTCGACGTGCTGCGCGGCCAGGACGAGCCGGGCGACGAAACGACGAAGCAGATCTTCGGCGTCGTCAGCCCCGAAGAGGAGGCGCTCGGTCTGCGTTTCGACCTGACCGTACCGCTGGCCCGCGTCGTCGCCCAGTACCGTGAGCTCAGCCGTCCCTTCCGTCGCTATCAGGTGGCGCAGGTGTGGCGCGGCGACAAGCCGGACAAGGGTCGCTACCGCGAGTTCATGCAGTTCGACCTCGACTCGGTCGGCGTCAGCTCCGAGATCGCCGACACCGAGATCATCGCCGGCATCTGCGACACGCTCGACGCGCTGGGCGTCGAGCGCTACCAGGTGCGCTACTCGAGCCGCCAGCTGCTCGAGTCGCTGCTCGACTACGCCGGCATCGAGCGCGGGCGCGCCGCCGACGTCTTCCGCGTGCTCGACAAGCTCGAGAAGGCCGGGCTCGAGAAGGTGAAGCTCGAGCTGACCACCGGCTACAAGGACGAGTCGGGCGACATCATCCGCGGCGTCGGCCTCGAGATCTCGCAGGTCGAGCGCATCGAGGAGTTCCTCGCCATCCGCCCCGAGACCCGGGACGAGGTGATCGAGCAGCTGCGCGCGCTCTTCGCCGACGTCGACGGCGCCAGCGCCGCGATCGACACGGTGGCGACGATCTCGCAGCACCTCGGCGCTCTCGGCTACGGCGACGACCGCGTCGTGCTCGACGTCTCGATCGCGCGCGGCCTCGCGTACTACACCGGTCCGATTTTCGAGACGGTGCTGCTCGACGCGCCACAGTTCGGCTCGGTGTTCAGCGGCGGACGCTACGACGGCCTGGTGCAGCGCTTCCTGGGCGAGAAAGTGCCCGCGGTCGGCGCCTCGATCGGCATCGACCGCCTGCTCGCCGCGCTCGAGCACCTCGGCGCGCTCGCCGCCCGCAAGTCGACCGCGCGCGTTCTCGTGACGCGCATGGATTCGTCGCTCGACGACGAATACCTGGCGATCACCTGGCAGCTGCGCCGTGCCGGCATCGCCACCGAGGTCTACCTCGGCAAGCCGCGCTCGGTCGGCAAGCAGCTGAAGTACGCCGACCAGTGGGAGGTGCCGATCGCACTGCTGCTGGGCAGCGACGAGCAGGAGCGCGGCGTCGTCACGCTGAAGGACATGGACGTCGGCCGCCGCATCGCCGACGACATCGAGGATCGCGACGAGTGGCTGGCCCGGCGCCCGGGTCAGCGCGAGGTGCGCCGCGACGAGCTGGTCGAGTCGGTGCGCGCGCTGCTCGCCGAGATCGACCAGGACGCCGCTTCGTGAGCGCCGCGCCGGCGCCGCCGCCCGAGCTGGTGCTCGACGGCGCGTCGCTGACCGCCGCCGACGTGGCGCGCGTGGCGCGCAATCCACACGTTCGCGTTCGTGTCGACGAGGCGGCGCGGCAGCGTGTGCGCCGCGGCCGCGCGCAGATCGACCGCATCGTCGAGACCTACCGCCGCGACTACGCCGCCTATGCCCGCGGCGAGCGCCCTCGTCCTCCGGTGCAGGATTACGGCGTCACGACCGGTTTCGGCGAGTTCAAAGACGTCCCGGTGGCGCCGGCCGCGCTCGAGGAGCTGCAGCGCAACCTTCTGCTCAGCCACTCGGTGGGCGTCGGCGACACGGCGGACGACGACGATGCGAACAACTTTTTTGCGCCCGAGGTGGTGCGCGCGACCCTGCTGGTGCGTGCCAACGCGTTCCTCGGCGGTCACTCCGGGGTGCGCGAGGAGCTGCTCGACACAGTCCTGGCGATGCTCCACGCCGGCGTCGTGCCGCGCGTCCCGACGCGTGGCTCGATGGGCTCGAGCGGCGACCTCTGCCCGTTGGCGCATCTCTTCGTCGTGCTGCTCGGCGAGGGCCACTACGAGCTGGCTCCCGACGTCGAGTCTCTGCGACCCGGCGCCGTGCGAACGCGCCGCGCGGCGGCGGCGCATCTCGCCGAGGACCTGGCCGACGCGCTCGCCGGCACCTCGACCGCGACGCCCGCGGTGCCCGAATCGAAGGAAGGCCTGGCGCTGATCAACGGCGCCACCGTGTCGGTCGCGCTGCTCGCGCTGGCGGTGGCCGACGCCGGCAACCTCGCCGACGTCGCCGACATCGGCGCCGCGCTCTCGCTCGAGGCGAGCTGTGGCTGCGCGCGCGCGCTCGATCCGAAGATCCACGCCGCCCGCGGTCATCCCGGGCAAATCGAGAGCGCGCGTCGGCTGCGTCGCCTGGTCGACGGCAGCACTCTGATGGAGCGAGCCGGCGCCGTGCAGGACGCGTACTCGTTGCGCTGCGCACCGGTAGTGCACGGCGCGGCGCGTGACGCCATCGCCTTCGCGCGCGCCCTGTGCGAGCGCGAGATCAACGCCGCCACCGACAATCCGCTCTTCTTCCCCGAAACCGAGGACGGCGACGCCGACCCGGCCTGGGACCATCGCTTCGCTGCCAACTGGCCCGCGGACTACGACGGCCGCGCGCGCGCGTCGTACTCGGCCGGCAACTTCCACGGCCAGCCGGTGGCGCTCGCCGCCGACGCGCTGGCGATCGCCGTCGCCGAGCTGGCGAACATCTCAGAGCGGCGGAGCCAGCTGCTGCTCGATCGCCACCACAGCCGCAACCTGCCGGCCAACCTGATCGCCCACCGCGGCGTCCGCTCGGGCTACATGCTGGCGCAGTACTCGGCGGCGAGCCTGGTGGCCGAGAACAAGGTGCTGGCGCATCCGGCGTCGGTCGATTCGATCCCGACCTCGGCCAACATCGAGGACCACGTCGCCGTCGCCACCACCGCAGCGCGCAAGCTGCGGCAGGTGACGGCCAACGTCGAGGCGGCGCTGGCGATCGAGCTCATGGTCGCCGCGCAGGCGATCGACTGGCGAGTCGGCATGGACTACCCGCCGCGCGCGCCACACCCGGGCCTCTTCGGCGGCGACCCGCCGCGCGGTCCGGTGCACGCCGACGACGGCCCCGAACGCGTCGAGCGCGAAGCGCGCCTGTTCGTCGAGGCGACACGCCCCGCGCGCCGCCCCGAGATCGCCGCCGCCCTCGGCCGCGGCAGCTCGGCCGCCTACCGCGCCGTGCGCAAGCTGGTCGAGCCGATGATCGAGGACCGCGTCCTCGCCCCCGACATCGTCACCCTCCGGCGCCTGGTCGCCAGCCGGCGCCTGGTCGAAACCGTCGACGCGGCGTTCTGAGAGTTCACGCCAGCTTCTCGAAGGACTAGAGCTCCTCGGCTGACCCTCGAACAGATAAGATCAGCCTATGGTGACGACGACCCTTCAACTCGAAGACGAAGTTTACCGACGCTTGGAAGACGAAGCACGGCAGCGTGGGATCAAGCCGGCTGAGTTGCTGCGGCACTTGGTCACGTCGATGCTCGGAGCGCGTCGCGAGGAATTCGTTGAGAATTCAACGATTCGCAGAGAGCTCGCGTTTCGCGATCATCTCTGTTCGGCGCCTCTAGAGGGCATTGACTTGCGGCGGAGCCGCGAGGCAGGGCGACCCATCGATCTATGAGCCTGCTCCTCGATACCAACGTCATCTCAGAGATTCGCAAAGTCGAAACCACCGCCAATCCAGGTCTTCGAGATTGGTTTCTCGCGTTGGCACCCGAAACACCCACCTTCCTCAGTGTCTTGACAATCTACGAGATTCGTCACGGTATCGAGCGTGCCAAACTGAAGGCATCGCAGAACCCATTGCAGCTCGAAGAATGGCTGCGTCAACTGCAAGAAACCTTCTCGGACAGAATCCTTCCGATCACAACGGCAATCGCATCTCGAGCCGCTGGCTTTCACGCCACGACCCGTCGAACCCTTCCGCTCGTCGATGCCCTCCTGGCTTCGACCGCCGTCGAGCACGATCTCCTCTTCGTGACTCGAAACACGAAGGATATTGAGGACACAGGGGTCGACTACTTGGACCCGTTCTCAGACTAGAGTCGGATCGAATCTCAGGGGCGAGCCGAGACTCAGAGGTCCCAGGGAATCGTCGTCGGCGCGGCCTTGGTCGCCTCATTCTGGACGTCTGGCCAGGCGATGGTGACCCCGGCACCTGTGACGGCGAGAACCTGCGGGCGGACGGCGCCGAGGGCGACGCCGGCGGATCGCTGCGGCAGGGCGTCCGCGCCGAGCTCGGCCAGCACCCAGCGGCGCGGCACAGCTTGACGGTAAACGACGACCGGCGTCGGCGACTCGGCGAAGCGCGGCAGGGCGGCGCCACGGCCGCCGACGGTGCGCGGCGTGCCCCAGGCGTCGCCGTCGAAGCGCGCGACGTGCAGGCGATAGTCGGCGCCGTCGTAGCCACTCCAGGCGACCAGCGCGCCGCCCTCGACCTGAGCGCGAAGAGTCGGCGTCACGTCGGGCACGCCGTTGGCGGACACAGCGGCGGGCGCCGACCACTCCGCGCCGTCGAAGCGGCTCCACACGATCTCGTCGTCGACGCCGTCGAACCCGGCCCAGACCGCGAGCCACGAGCCGTCGGCGAGGCGCGCGACATCGAGCGCGATCTGGGTCCCGGGACCGGGCGGTGCCACCGTCACCGGAGTCGTCCAGCCGGCACCCGTCCAGCGCGCGGCGCGCACCGACAGGCTGCGGTGATCGTGGCCCTCGAGCCACACCAGACCCTCGAGCGACGCGTCGAGTGCCTTGTCCGCGTCGGCCGAGGCGACCGGCGTCGGCTCGGCGAGCAGCGCGCCCGGCGTGGTCGCCGGCACCGGCAGCGCCTCCGCGCCGTCGGCGGTGCCGCGCGCGAGATGGAAGCGGGCATCGCGTCCCGGTCCGTCGACCGCGGTCACCAGCCAGCCCTCTCCTGCGGCGCGGAAGGTGTCGACCTGCGCGCTGCTCGGCACAGTCGTCGGCAGGCCGCCCCGAGCCGCCCCGTCGACGCGCACGGCCCACGTCGCCGCCGAGTCGTCGGCGACCAGCGCCAGCGACGGCGCCCCGGCGGCCCGAATCTCGGCCGCGGCCGGCTGCGCGGTCGCCGGACCGATCCAAGACAAGACCATCACGGCCGCGCTGAGCGACCAGGAGAGCAGGCGGGAGACACGTCGGTTGCTGCGCATCCCGGGATGCTACGAACGCATCCGGGCGGTGTCAATCACCGCGTCCTTGCTCCGCCATCGCCCGGCGACTAGGATCGGCGCATGCGTGCCGCCATCGTCGCCGTCGGCTCCGAGCTGCTGGGTACCGAGCGCCTCGACACTAACTCCCTGCGTCTCACCGACGTGCTCGAGCGCTACGGCGTCGATCTGGTCGGGAAATCGGTCGTCGGGGACGACGAGGATTTGCTCGTCGCCGAGCTGCTGCGCCGAATCGACGACTCCGACTTGGTATTGGTCACCGGCGGCCTCGGGCCGACCATGGACGATCGGACGCGCGCCGCAACCGCGCGCGCGCTCGGCCGCGGCATCACCATCGACGAGTCGATCGTCGAGCACATCCGCCGCCTGTTCGCGTCGTTCGGCCGCACCATGCCGGAGGTCAACCGGCGCCAGGCCGAGGTGATCGACGGCGCCACGATGCTCAGCAACAGCCGCGGCTCGGCGCCCGGCATGCAGCTCGAGCACGCGGGCACTCACCTCTTTCTCCTTCCCGGCGTGCCCCGCGAAGTGGACGCGATCGTCCACGACCACGTCGAGCCCTGGCTGGCGGCCCGAACCGACGACGCGGTGCGCGTCGAGCGGCGCACCCTGAAGGTCGCCTGCCTGCCCGAGTCGGACGTCGAGGAACGCATCGCGCCGGCCTACGAACGCTTCGGTCGCGACGCCCTCGCCGTGCTCTCGCGGCCGGGAGAGATCCGCGTCGTCGCCAGCACGCGTGGAACCGCGGCCGAGCGGCGCGCGGCGCTCGACGCGATGACCGAGCAACTGCACGACCTGATCGGCCCGGCGGTGTTCACCGACAATGCCGACGACGAGCTCGAAGACGTCGTCGGCCGCCTGCTGCGCGACCGCGGCCTCAAACTGGCCCTCGCCGAGTCGTGCACCGGCGGCGGCATCGGCGAGCGCATCACCGCCGTGCCCGGCTCGAGCGCGTACTTCGAGGGCGGCGCCGTCGTCTACTCCTACGCCGCCAAGAGCGACCTCCTTGGCGTCGACCCGAACCTGATCGTCGAACGCGGCGCGGTGAGCGAAGAGGTCGCGGCGGCGATGGCGCGCGGCGCCCGGCGCCGCTTCCGCGCCGATCTCGCGATCGCCGTCACCGGCATCGCCGGCCCGGGCGGAGCCACCGACGACAAGCCGGTCGGCACCGTTCACCTGGCGGTCGCCGGCCCGGGGGACGACGACCTCGAGCATCGCCACGTCGTCTTTCCGGGCGGGCGCACCCGAGTGCGCCGGATGACGAGCCAGATGGCGCTCGAGATGCTGCGCCGACGGCTGCTGGCGGCCGTGCCGGACGATGCCCTGGTCCAGACGGCCGGAGCCACGGAGTGAGCGCATGGGTCTGCGCCTGTTCGTCGCTCTCGAGCTGCCCGCGGCGACGCGCCAGCGCCTCGCGGAACGCGTCCGCCGCGCGCGCGGCGACGCACCACCGGCTCGCTGGGTGCGCAGGGAGGCGATGCACGTGACCCTGGCCTTCCTGGGCAGCGTCGACGGCGAGTGGCTGCCGAGGATCGAGCGCGCCCTGACGCCGGCCTTCGCCGGACATCGCCGCGTCGATGCCTCGGTCGGCGGTGACCTCGGCACGTTTCCGCCGCGCGGCAAGGCGCGCGTCCTCTGGGCCGATGTCCGCACCCGGGACGCAACCCACGGCGCCGACACCTCGAAGCCGTTGACGTCGCTGCAGCGCTCGGTCGCCGACGCCCTCGCGGCGCTGGAGGCTATGGACGGAACTCGTCTTTACACGCCCGAACCCCGGCCCTATCGGCCGCATGTGACCCTCGGCCGCTGCCGCACCCCATGGGCGCGCGGCGTCGTCACGCGCTTCACCACCGCCGCTGCCGGGCCACCGCTGCCGATGCCGGTCCACCGCGGCGTTCTGATGCAAAGCCATCTCGAGCCGCGCGGCGCGCGCTACGAGATCGTGTCGACCTATCCGCTGGCTTCGCCGTCGGGCGACGCCGGCCTGCGACGAGTCGAGGGAGGCGATCGATGAACAAGCTCGCCGTCGTCGGCGCGGGCTCTTGGGGCACCGCGCTGGCAGCTCACGAAGCGTGGAACAGTGGCCGAGACGACGCCGAGGAGCACTTCGACGTGGTGCTCTGGGCGCGCGACCCGCGGCTCGCCGAAACCCTGCGCACGACGCGAGAGAACGAGGCTTACCTGCCGGGCGTCCCGCTGCCCGAGCGGCTCGAGATCACCTCCGACCTCGACGCCATCGTCGACGCCGACGCCTTTCTGATCGTCGTGCCGTCGCACGGCTTCCGCGAGGTCGTGCGCAGTCTGCTGGCGCGCATTCCGCCGTCGAACGAACCGGTGACACTGGTGTCGGCCGCCAAGGGAATCGAGACCGACACCCTGGCGCGCATGAGCCAGGTGACCTTCGAGGAAGCGGTCGCCGCCGACCGCGAAGTGCGCTTCGCCGTGCTCGCCGGCCCGAGCTTCGCCGCCGAACTGGCGCGCGGAACGCCGACGGTCGCCGTCGTCGCCTCCGAAGACTCCGAGCTGGCCAAGGAGCTGCGCCATGCGCTCGCCAGCCCGACTTTCCGCCTCTACTCGACGACCGATGTCGTCGGCGTCGAGCTCGGCGGTACCACCAAGAACGTGATCGCCATTGCCGCCGGGGTCATCGCCGGCCTCGAGCTCGGCCACAACACCCTCGCCGCCCTGCTCACCCGCGGTCTGCACGAGATCACCCGCCTCGGCGTCGCCTGTGGCGGCCAGTCGCGCACCCTCGCCGGGCTCGCCGGAATGGGCGACCTGGTGCTCACCTGCACCGGCCCCCTGTCGCGCAATCGCCAGCTCGGCGTGCGCCTGGCCGAGGGTGACACGCTGCAGGAGATCTCGGGCTCGACGCCGATGGTCGCCGAGGGCGTGCGCAACTCGCTGGCCGTCGCACGCCTGGCCGAGAAGCGCGGCGTCGAGATGCCGATCACCGAGCAGATGGTGCAAGTGCTCTACCACGACAAAGATTCCCGCCAGGTGATCGAAGACTTGATGACCCGCGAGCTGCGCTCCGAGGCGGAGCTCTAGCCGCACCGCTGTCGACCACACCTCCGGAGACCGCCTTGACCTCCCCGATCGAGCACCGCGGCCACGACGACCGCCACGAAACTCTGCTGATCCTCGATTTCGGCAGCCAGTACACGCAGCTCATCGCCCGCCGCGTGCGCGAGAACCGCGTCTACAGCGAGGTCCATCCGCCCGATCTGTCGGCCGACGCCATCCGCCGCATGGCGCCCAAGGGCATCGTGCTCTCGGGAGGGCCGGACAGCGTCTACGACGACGACGCGCCCCAGGTCGATCCCGCGGTGCTCGAGCTCGGCGTGCCGGTGCTCGGCATTTGCTACGGCATGCACCTGCTGGCGCACCACCTCGGCGGCGAGGTCAAGCCGGCCGACCGCCGCGAATACGGCCGCGCCGAGATCGCGATCGACGGCGACTGCCGTCTGTTCGCGGGCCTCGCCGCGCACGAAACTGTGTGGATGAGCCACGGCGACCACATCGAGACCCCGCCGCCCGGCTTCGCCGCCGTCGCCTCGACGTCCAACGCCCCGGTGGTGGCGATGGAGGACACGGCGCGCGGGCTCTACGCCATTCAGTTCCACCCCGAGGTCTCGCACACCGTGTCGGGCGGCGCCATCCTGCGCAACTTCCTGCACGAGGTCTGCGGCTTCGCCGGCGACTGGCTGATGGCCTCGTTCCTCGACGAAGCGGTGGCCGACATCAGGGCGCGCGTCGGCGACCGGCGCATCGTCTGCGCGCTTTCCGGCGGCGTCGACTCGTCGGTGATGTCGGCGCTGGTCGAGCGCGCGGTCGGCGACCAGCTGACGGCGATCTTTGTCGACACCGGCCTCCTGCGCCAGGGCGAGGCGCGCCAGGTCGAGACCTCGCTGCGCGACGGCCTCGGTCTGCCGATCGTCACCGTCGACGCGAGCGAGCGCTTTCTGGCGGGACTCGACGGAGTCGACGATCCGGAGCGGAAGCGGCGCATCATCGGCGGGCTGTTCATCGAGGTCTTCGAAGAGCAGGCACGAGAGATCGGCGCCGACGCCACCTTCCTCGCTCAGGGCACCCTCTACCCCGACGTCATCGAGTCGACCTCGGTGAAAGGACCGTCGGCGGTGATCAAGTCGCACCACAACGTCGGCGGCCTGCCCGAGCGCCTCGGCTTCGAGTTGGTGGAGCCACTGCGCTTCCTGTTCAAAGACGAGGTGCGGCAGCTTGGCCGCGAGCTCGGCATTCCCGAGGACCTGATTCGCCGCCACCCGTTCCCCGGCCCCGGCCTCGCCGTGCGCATCCTCGGCCCGGTGTCGGGGGAGCGCGTGCGCATCCTGCAGCAGGCCGACGCGATTTTCATCGACGAGCTGCGCGAGAGCGGGCGCTACGACCAGGTGAGTCAGGCCGGCGTCGTGCTGCTGCCGGTGAAGACGGTCGGCGTGATGGGCGACCAGCGCACCTACGAGCAGGCGGTGGCGCTTCGCGCCGTGGAGACCGAGGACTTCATGACCGCCGACTGGAGCCGCCTGCCGAGCGAGCTGCTGGCGCGTGTGTCGAACCGCATCGTGAACGAGGTCCAGGGCGTCAACCGCGTCGTCTTCGACATCACGAGCAAGCCGCCGGGCACCATCGAGTGGGAGTGAGCGCACCCCCCGTCGACGCATTGGTCGACCGACAGGCCGATGTGCAGAGAGAGCGCAAAGACTTGCCATGTCGTGGTACCCTTTAGAGATCTTGAGTCCAACGATCGAGTGAGTGAACCGCGTCCCACCGACGCCTGACGCTCAGCCCGCTCGACGCCGCCTGGATCGACATCTCCCGGCTCGGAACCGACTCTCTTTGCCACGATGCGGATGCCGGCCATCCGGCCCGCGGAGGACCTCGACTCATGCTCTCCTGGGATCAGCCCGCGCGTCCGGGCGTTCGACGTCTGCACGGCGTCGGCGTCTCTCTCTTCGCCCTCCTGCTCGCCGTTCTCTTGCTCCCGGCGTCCCTTTTCGCCGGCGGCACCCCTGACCCGGGCACCGGCCCGCTGGCGGTCGACAGCGGCGACGCCGACACGCTGCCGGACAACGAGAACCAGCTGCTCGGCTTTCTCGGGCCCGACCGCGGCTTCGGTTTCGGCGACTACGTCAACGACGATATCGAAGGCCTGCAGAGCACGATCGGCGCCGACGCCAGCTTCGACTACTACATCGAAGTACCGCCCGGCCAGGGGACGCTGACGGTCGAGATCTTCGACGCCGAGGTCGGCGGCGGCGCGGTCGCCGGCACCGAGCTGCACGACCAGGAGAACAACACCGGCAGCGGCTGGACCATGCAGAGCGTCTACACGCTCATCGCGCCCAACGGCACCCCGGCCGCGACGATCACTCTGCCGGGTCAGGACTGTGATCCGGTGACCGTCGGCCTGCAGACAGGCTGCGACAACGCCTGGAGCGATCTCGGAGTCTTCACCGTCGCCAATCCTGCCCCGGGTCACTGGCGATTCCGCGTCCAGAGCCCGAACACCGGCATCACCGACGAGGACGACAACAACTCGTTCGGCCTGCGCGCCCATGACGGCGACGCGACCGCCGGCGGCACCGAGTACGCCGTCTACGCCGACACCTACGTCGGCATCGGCCAGGTCTACTCGACGACCAACGCGGCTGCCGGCCTCAGCCGCACCCACGACTTCTTTCCCTGGATCGCCAACGGCTGCACCTTCGATTCGAACGACTGGGACACGGACGCCAACGGCGACGAAGAGATCAGCCTGACGCCGCCTCGTCCGCCCACGGGAACGCCCGCGCTCTTCACCGTCACGCCTTCGAGCGGCGGCACCGTGTGGAACCAGGATGTCGTCAGCGGCTGGACGACCGACCAGGACGCGACCAACTACGGTCTGTGGTCGCTGCGCTGGCTAATCGGCGAGTTCAACTTCATTACGTACTCCATGGGCGACGAGTCGGCGGCGGATCCGTCGAACGCGGCTCCCGGCCCCGGCAACGGCCAAGAGCCGAACCAGCAGCCGGAGCCCGGCGCCGTGCGCCTGTACCTGCCGGCCGACGGCTCGCGCTTCTTCGGTGAGCGCGGCGGCCCCGACGACGTCGTCCTCGCGCCACAGAAACCGTGGGTCGGCCAGTCGTGGCAGCTGCTGCCCGGCGAGCCGCCGCTCGAAGTCGGCACGACCTCGCGCGTGCGCGTCACGATCACGGTCGCCAACCCGACCGCACTGCCGATCCAGTTCTCGGCGACGGCGGCGGGCTCGGCGGTGATCCGAGCCGAGGTGCCGTCGAACGGCGGCCAGACCGTCTACGTTCCGGGCTCGGCGACCATCGTCAATCCGTCGGGCGCGGCGTCGACCGCGACCGCGGAGATCGGCGCCGGCCCGGTCGACCTGACTTTCGCTCCCGGAGTCGTCGACCCCGGCGTCACCGCGACGCTGACCTACGACATCGACGTCACACCAACAGTCCTCGGAACGTTGAGCTTCTCCGGCTCCGGCGCGACGGGCACCCGCGGCAGCTTCCTCGACGGCGCCTGCGCCGACCTCGGAGGCGGTCCTTCGGCCTGCGACGCGGTGGCCGTGCCGCGCGCCACCAGCAACGTCGGCCCGCTCTGCCCGCTCGCCGCCGACGTCACCTCGGCTCCGGCGATCGGCCTCGCGAAGCGCATCTCGTCGCCGGTCACCGACAACGGCAACGGCACGTTCAACGTCGGCTTCACGTTCGTGATCGAGAATCTCGGCAACGTGACCCTCGACCCGGTGGCGGCGACCGAGGACCTGTCGGCACTCTTCGCCCCGACCGGCACCTTCGCGGTCTCGTCGCTCAGCGCCAGCCTCACCTCGGGGACCGGCGCGCTGATCGAGAACCTCACCTACGACGGCGCCGGCGACACCAACATGCTCGATGCCGCGAGCGTGCTCGATCCGGGTGACGTCGGCGAGATCGTGCTCCAGATCACGTTCGATCCGAACCAGGAGCCGGGTCCCTTCGTCAACCAGGCCTTCGCCAGCGGCACCACCCCGGGCGGTGGCAGCACCAGCGACCCGTCCGACGACGGCACCGACCCCGACACCGACGGCGACGGCAATGCCGACGAGGACGCCGGCGCCGGCACCTGCCCGTCGACCTCGCCGGCCGACCAGTGTGAGAACGACCCGACGGTCTTCGGCGTTCCCGACGATCCGAGCATCGGAGCCGCCAAGCGCGTGGTCAGCCAGACCGACAACGGCAGTGGCACCTTCGACGTCACCTTCGCGATGCTGATCGAGAACCTCGGCAACGTCGACTTGCTCGACGTGCAGGCGGTCGAGGGCCTGAATTCGACCTTCCCGGCGCCCGCCACCTTCAGCGTCGTGTCGCTGGACGTGACAGCGCCGCCGGGCAGCGGCATCGCGGCGCGGCCGGGCTTCGACGGCTCGAGCGTGCTGGACCTCTTGACCGACGGCGACCTCGGGCCGGGCGAAACCGTCTCGATCACCCTGGTCGTGCGCGTCGATCCGCAGGACGGTCCGTGCGACGGTTTCACCAATCAGATTCGCGTCAGCGCCGCGAGCCCGCAATCGGCCCCCGCCGAGGCGACCTTCGACTTCTCGGACAACGGCTCGCTCGTCGATCCGGACGGGGACGGCAACGCCAACGAGACCTCGCCGGGCTGCCCCTCGACCGTGCCGGGCGACCAGTGCGAGAACGATGCGACGCCGATCGATCTCGTCGGCACTCCGTCGCTCGGCGTCGCCAAGCGCCTGGTGTCGCAGGTCACGCAGCCGGGCGGCACGGTGCTCCTCGACTTCGAGTTCGTCGTCGAGAATCTTGGCAGCCTGTTCCTCTCCGACCTCGGTGTCACCGACGACCTGGTCGCCACGTTCCCGGCGCCGGCCACGTTCACGGTGACCGCCGGACCGACGGCAACCGGCACGCTGACCGCCAACGCCGGCTACGACGGCGCGGCCGACACGCAGCTTCTCGACACCGCGGCGAGCTCGCTCACGCCGGGCAACCTCGCGACGATCACGCTGCAGGTCGAGCTCGAGCCGAACGTGGTGTCGGAGACCTACTTCAACCAGGCCTTTGGCAGCGCGTCGAGCTGTCTCACCGCGGCGAGCGACCCGTCGGACGACGGCAGCGATCCCGATCCGAACGGCGACGGGAATGCCGACCAGACGGGCGAGAACGACCCGACCCCGATCACCATCGACCTCGGCGCTCCCGGGCTGATGATCGACAAGACACTCGTCGATCTGATCGACGAGGGTGACGGCACCTTCACCGCCAGCTTCCTGCTGACGCTCGACAACACCGGGCCCACGGACCTCGAGCAGGTCTCGGCGATCGACGATCTCGACCTCGCCTTCCCGGCCCCGGCGTCGGTCCTCGGTGTGTCGACGGTGACCGCCAGCGGCACGCTGACCGCGAACGCCGCCTACGACGGCACCACCGACCCCGAGCTGCTGGTGCCGGCCTCGAGCACCCTGCCGCTCGGCGCCAGCGAGACGGTGAGCTTCGACGTCACCTTCGATCCGGGCGGCGAGACCGAGTTCGTCAACACGGTCGACGCCAGCGCGGCCTCACCGGCCGGTCAGCCGGTCGACGCGACCGACAGCGCGACGGTGACGATCGACGGCTCGCCGCTCGAGATCCCGACCCTCGGCGGTTGGGGCCTGGCGCTGCTCGCAGCGCTCCTCGGCCTGGCGGGCGTCGGCCGCATGCGCCGACGGCGGTGATCGATGGGGGCCTGACCGGATCGCCGGTCTGACATACTGGCCTCAACTATCCCGGATCGACTGCCCGTCGCCTCGACCGAGCTCACTGCGGTCGGGGCGGCGTGAGCTGTCGCAGCGGCACGACAGACAAGGCCATACCAGCGTGGCCCGACCCGCCGCCGCATCGCGAGGAGGTCCAGTGAGCGCATGGACCCGAGCACGAGCCGCTCGGAGGCCGGCTGAAAGTAGCCACGAGCGCATCGATCGAGCGATCGACGACTTTCGGCGAGGTGACCGCCGCGAGGAGAGCTTCCGAACGCTTTTCGAGGTCTACTACCCGCCTGTCCGGGCGTTCTTCGCCAAGCGCCTCCGCGGCGTCGACGAAAGCCTCGATCTGACACAGGAGACCTTCACGCGCGTCTACCGAAGCCTGGCCGACTATCGCGGCGACGGCCCGTTCGGCGCATGGCTGTTCCGCATTGCGTGGAACGTCTTGCACGACCGACGCTCCGGGGCGACGGCCGCATTTCACGACCGCCAGCTTCGCTTCGACGATGTCGAAACCTCCCGCGGCGTCTCCGACTCGAGAGATTGCACCGCGAACCTCGACGCGCGCTCGGCGCTCGAGCGCGTGCTCGACGGCGAGACGCGCCGGCAGCTTCGCGACGCCGTCACCCGCCTGCCGACCCAGAGACGTCGATGCATCGTGCTTTGGGCGTACCACGAGCTGAGCTACGAACAGATCGCAACCACGCTGCAGCTTTCGATCGGCACGGTCAAGGCACATCTTTCCCAGGCGCGGCGGCAGCTCGCGGTGCTGGTCGACGAAGACCGAGGAGAGTCCGATGACGGCTGATACCCCGCACAACGCGCCGGAGCAGGTGAGCCGCGCCGCGCTCGCCGCGGCGCTCGCTCCTCTCACCGAGCCACCCACAGGCCGGTCCGCCGAAGACAGAACGAGCCATCCGACGGTCGACGAGCTGATCGCATACCAGGCACGCGACCTGTCGGCCGACGACGCGGAGTCGATCCGCGAGCACCTCGAGCGGTGCAGCCGATGTCTCGAGACGCTCCTCGACCTCGACTCCTTCGTGCACGCGCCGGAGCGCGCTCTCCCCAGCGTGGCGGACTTCGAGACCGAGAGCGCCTGGCGGGACCAGCGCGGACGGCTCGTCGACTCTCGAAGCGGACCTAGAGGTTGGGCTCGAGCCGGCCTCGCGGCCGCGGGTCTGCTGCTCGTCGGCCTCGCCGCATGGAGCGCCGCACAGCGCTCGACCGTGCTCGAGCTGCGGCGGCAGGTCGCCAGCCTGTCGGCGCCGCAGCCGAATTCCGCGATCATCGACCTCGTGCCGCACGCCCGGCAGCGCAACGCCGGCTCCGCGATCACCAGAGCGATCGGAGCCGAACGCGCGGAGTACGTCGTCTTGGTCTTGAGCCTGCCGGATCCGCCGCCGATCGACAGGGTGTGGGCCAAGATTGTCGCTCCCGACGGCACGTCGCTCTGGCGAGGTCCGCTCGATCTGAGCGACGCAGGCACTGTGCGCCTCGGGCTGTGGCGGCGTTTCTTGCCCGCCGGCGAGTCCACAATCCACCTCGACTCGGTTGCCGACGAGAACGACGAAGCAGGCGGCTCGCGGCTAGCGTCGTTCTCGCTCCGCCTGCCCCCTGGGGGTGACACGACATCGCCCCCGGGCCCCGGATGACGAGATGCCGCAGCCGCTGGACGCGCGTCGCCGGCTTCATCGCCTGCGCGTCGATCCTCGGTGCATGCCCGCACCAGCCGACCGGCCGAGCCCCGCCGACCGGGCCGTCCGCCGCCGTCCCGGAGCCGCTCGATCCGGTGTCCCTCGACCCTGTGCCGCTCGACTCTGTGTCCCTCGACCCTGGACCGCTCGACTCTGTGTCCCTCGACCCTGTGTCCCTCGACCCTGGACCGCTCGACCCAGCCGAGGGTCTGACGCTGGAGCATCCCCTCGGGCCCGACGTGCCCCGGCATCATCTCCTCCGCCTCGAGACCGAGCAGGCACTCGAGCTCGTCGGTCGAGCGAGCGCGGTCGACCTCACGTTGGAGCTCACGGCGACCGACGATGCTCCGCTGCTCAGCATCGATCTCCTCGACGGTCGGGAAACCCGCTTCGTCGTCGTCGCCCCCACCGCGGGCGTTTATGAGCTTCGGCTCGACGCCTGGTCCGGGCCGTCGGGGAGCTATGACATCGACCTCACCGCCTCGAGGCGCGCCCGACCAGTCGATCTGAAGCGGGCGACGATGGAGCGGCTGTTCGCTGAAGCCGAACAGCTGCGCCGTCGGGGCGATCGCTCCTCCGTGCGAGAGGCCGTCGCGCGGGACCTCGCGGCGCTCGAGCGAGCTCGAGCTCTCGGTGCGCGCGACCGCGCCGCGGAGATCCACCACCACCTCGGCTGGCTCTTCCGTCGTCACCTCGAAGAGATGGAGCCGGCGATCGAGCACTACCGGGCGGCTCTCGACCTCTTCGAAGATCTCGACGACCGGCGGCGCCAGTCGGAGGTACTCAACAACCTCGGCCGCTGCCACTTTGTCCGCGGTGATGTTCTCGAGGCGCGCGAGCTGTGGTCCGCCGCCCTGGCGCTGAAGCGCGCGACCGGAGACCGCGCCGGCGAAGCGGCGGCGCTGAGCAACCTCGCACTGGCGGCCCGCTACCGTGGCGACAGCTCGCTTGCTCTGGAACTCTACGACCAGTGCCTCGGCGTGCTCGCCGAGCTCCAGGCACCGCGCGAGACGGGGCGTGCTCTCAACAACCGTGCGCGACTCGCTCACGCTCTCGGCGATTCACGCCAGGCGCTCGCCGACTTGGAGCGCGGGCTCCGGATCGCACGCTCGATCGACGACCGGCGTCTCGAAGCGATCCTCTTGACCGCCTCGGGCGAGATCCGCCAGGAGCGCGGCGAGCTCGAGCGGGCCCTCTCCGACCTCGAGCGCGCCCTCCGGCTGCGCGAAGAGACTGGAACACGCCGGGGTCGTGCCAGCACCCTGGACCGTCTCGCTGCCGTCCACCGTGCGCTCGGCCGGCCTGCAGACGCCGAGCAAGCTCTGCACCAGGGTCTCGCTCTCGCGCTCGAGCTGCGCGCGCCACGCGCCGAGGCGCGACTCCGCGTCGCGCTCGGCGAGCTCGGCGGCGCCGATCGACCGGAACGCGCACGATCGACGAGGGATCACCTCGGCAGCGCGCTCGAGATCTTTCGGCGACTCGGCGATCCTTGGGGAGAGAGCCGCGCGCTCGAGGCCTTGGCGCGTCTCGAAGCCGAGAGCGGTCGTCGACGGATCGCGCTCGAGCTGATCGAAGCCTCGATCGACCGCGTCGAATCGCTGCGCCATCGCGCTGCCAGCGAGTACCTGCGCGCGACCTACCTCGCTGGCGAGCAAGATCGCTACGACCTGGCGATCGACCTGCACATGGCGCTGCATCGCGACGATCCGATCGGCGGCCACGACCGACGCGCGCTCGCCGTCAGCGAGGCGGCGCGCGCACGATCCCTGCTCGACCGGCTGAGCGCAGCCGAGTCGGTAGCCCGCGCGGGCATCCCGGATCGGGTCGCGGTCGAGGCGGAGATCGAGCGCAAAATGGATCTGATCGAGCGGGAACGTCTGCGTCTGCTCGAACGCCCGGAACCTACCCGTCGGCTCAAAGCGCTCGACGCGCGACTCGACGAGCTCCTGCGAGAGCATCGCGCCGCGCGCGCCCGGCGACTCGGTGCACACGATTCAAGGACGCGGCCACCGCGCAGCCTCGACGCCGACGCCATCCAGGCGCGGCTCGATCGCGACGACCGGCTGTTGCACTTCCGCCTCGGAGAAGGCCGGAGTCATCTCTGGCTCGTCGGCCCGAGGTCTCTCGACTCGTTCGAGCTGCCGCCGCGCGCGGTGATCGAATCCGCCGCGCGGCGCATCAGCTGGTTGGCGAGCAACCGTCGGCGGGAGCTCAGAGCACCGGCCGTTCTGGCCTTCGAGCGTCTCGCCGACCAGCTGCTGGGTGCCGCCGCGCCCAGTCTCGACGCGACGCGTCTCCTGATCACCGGCGACAGTGGGCTCGACTCGTTGCCCTTCGCGGCGCTTCCAGACCCGCGCTCGGCCACCCGCGAACCGCTTGTCGCAGCATACGAGGTCGTCTACCTGCCCTCGGCCTCGGTGGCCGCGGCGCTGCATCGGCGAGACCGCCCCGCGCGAGACGATCTCGGCACGATCGCGATCCTCGCCGACCCGGTGTTCGATCTGGCTGATTCTCGGCTTGCGCCGACAGCCGGCAGAACCGAGCGATCGCTTCGAGGCCGCAGACTTCTGCACACACGAGACGAGGCGATGATCGTCAGTCACCTGGCCGAACCGGCGACGCGCCTGATCGCTCTCGGCTTCGACGCGACGCGGGAGCTGGCGATCGACCCGCGACTGGCACGCTATCGCATCGTCCACTTCGCAACCCACGGCATGCTCGATCCGCTGCGGCCCGAGATGTCGCGCCTCGTGTTCTCGCGCGTCGACGCCGACGGCCGGCCACGTGACGGCTCGCTCTTCGCCCACCAGATCCGCGACCTCGACCTGCCGGTCGAGCTCGTCGTGCTCGGCGCCTGCGAGTCGGCGCTCGGCGCCGAGCTCCGCGGCGAAGGCCTCATCGGCCTCACCCACGCCTTCCTCGACGCCGGCGCTGCGCAGGTGCTGGCCAGCCTGTGGCCGGTGGACGACGAGGCGACCGCGGAGCTGATGAGTCATTTCTATCGTGCGCTATTGATCGACGGCGAGGCTCCAGCGCAGTCGCTACGAACCGCCCAGCTCGCCTTACGTTCGCATCCGCGCTGGAGCGCACCGTACTTCTGGGCCGGTTTCGTGCTCCACGGGGCGATGAATCCTCGACAACGCTAAACAGGCGCCGGCGGTTCACTGTCTGTTTCGTCGAACACTCGACTCCCGGAGGACACTTCATGCAGCAAACACAACAGACGCCAGACGCCCAATCCCGTCAGCTCAAGGTGAAGCAGACCGAGCTGCACCCGGATGACTCGGTCCTTCTCGAGCCGATCTGGCTGCGATGCCCGAATCTGAGCTGCGCCGGTCGCGGCGTCGACGGCGAGGGCGTCGACTTGATCCGGCACGACAAGATCGTCGTCCGGGCCTCTCCTCTGTCCTACACCCAGTACTCGTTCGCCTGCACGCACTGCGACCAGGCCCCGATCACCCTGTGCGTCTACCACCAGAGCGGACAGGCGGCCTCATCGACCAGCGGCGCGGCGACCCGATTCGGCAAGACTCGACTCGGGACGCCATGAGCGCGAGCGACATCGCGCCTGACGAGCCGACTTCCGAGCAGGCGACCGATCCTGCCGCGCTGCGTCCGGGCGTCGTCGTCGCGGAACGCTACCGGGTCCTGCGCTGCCTCGGCTCGGGCTCGATGGGCGAGGTCTACAGCGCCCGCGATCTCGGCCTGCGCGGCTTCGCGGCCCTGAAAGTGTCGCGCGGCGAGGCCTCCTGGCGCCTGGCGCAGGAGGTGCGCGCGGCGCGCCGGGTCAGTCATCCCAATGTCTGCAGAGTTCACGAGATCGGCTCGTTCCACGGCCGCGTCTTCCTCTCGATGGAGCTGATCGAGGGCGAAACCCTCGAGGCGGTGCTGCGCCGAACTCTTGGAGATCTCGGCGCCGACGAGCGCCTGCGCATCGCTCACGATCTGTGCGCCGGCCTCGAAGCGATCCACGCCGCGGGGGTACTCCACCGTGACCTCAAGCCGTCGAACGTGATGCTCGACGCGCTCGGCCGGGCGATCATCAGCGACTTCGGTATCGCGTTGGTCGACGGCGTCGCCGTCGACCGAGCGAGCGGCACTCCGGCCTACCGCGCGCCTGAGCTGACGCACGGCGGTGAGCCCTCGGTGCACAGCGACCTCTACGCGCTCGGCCTGGTCGTCTACGAACTCTACGTCGGCTCGACAGGCTCACAACAGCCGGCTGCCGGCGCGGCGGATCCCGCCGGCACACCGGGGGGCACCGCATGTCCGGCCGGCGCGGAGGCTCCCGGCCTGCCGTTTCCGAGCGGGCGCAAGATTCCACCCGAGGTGCGCGAGGCGATCGTGCGGTGTACGGACCCCGTGGCCGACGCGAGACCGGCCTCGGCCCGCGAGGTCGCCGCCCTCCTGCCACCGCGACCGAAGCTGCGTTCAGATCTTGACGACGAGTGGATCGCACCGCCGCAAACTCTCCTGGTGACACCACGCCAGGAACCCCAGCCGGTGATCGCACGCTGGCTTCTGCTCGCCAGCCTGGTCTTACTCTGGATCATCGCCTCATTCGACGCAGCCGGTCCGTGGGTCCGCGGGCTGACCGCCGCGCAGTCGCGAACGGTCCTGGCCGTGCGCGCCGGCGATCTGCTGACGGCGGCTGGAACTAACAGCAGTCCACAGCGCACCGGATTCACTTCGCTACCCGACACTCTGCCGGCGAGCCGTCGTCCGGAGCAACGTCGTCCGGAGCAACGTCGTCCGGAGAGACGATCAGTTTCGGCGACCGACTCCGTGACCTCGACGAATCCCGTGGTCTTCTGGGCAGCCACCGGCACGCCGCACACCGACGGCGAGCCCTCGAGCAGCCCGTTCCATGCGGCGCCCGCGGCCTCGGGGCTGTCCGTTGGCGAGGCCGTCGTGTGGCTCACGCTCGACGGTACGCTGCTGCGCTTCGCGGCGCGACCCGAGCGATCGGAGGGCACCCACCCGCCGACCGACTGGCGGCCCTTTTTCGCTGCCGCCGGGCACGATCCGGAGACGGCTCGAGCGATCGAACCGACGGCGGCGCCTCCGGTCTTCGCCGACCGCGTGGACGCCTGGACCGTGCCCGGATCCGGTGCGCTCCCACCGGCGGTCGAAGGCGCGTCGCTCGACAGCCGGCCGGTCTGGTTCGATCGCGTCGTCAGCTCGGCGACGCCCGTCGCAACGGACCTGAGCTCCGAGACGGTGGCCGGAGGCGCTCCCTGGTCGCGCGCACAACCATGGCTCTTCGGCCTCTGGTTCGTCGTCGGTGCTCTCGGCGCCGCCGTGCTCGCGCACCATTCGATGAAACGCCATGCCGCCGATCTCGGCGCCGGCTTTCGGCTGGCGGTCGTGGTCTTCAGCGCGCGCCTGCTGGTTTTCTTCATCGGCAGCGATCGGCTCATCGGACCGGGCGCTCTCACCCGATTCGAGGCCCACCTGGCAAGCGCCCTCCTCGCGGCTGCGCTCGTGTGGATCATTTACGTTGCTCTCGAGCCCCTCGCCCGGCGCTTTCTGCCGCGCCAGACGGCCTCCTGGGTGCGTGTGGTCTACGGGCGCTGGCGCGACCCGCTGGTCGGCCGCGATCTGCTCCTCGGCGTCGTCGTCGGTCTCGCCGCGAGCCTCGGTGCGCGGCTCTACGGCGCGCTCGCCGGGCCGTCGCTTCGGCCGCTCGGCGATCCCGACGCGTTCGCCTCGCTGAGCTGGGTGCTCGGCCATTCGGCGGTCGAGCTGCAACTCGAAGCCCTGCGCGGACTCCGTGAGGCCGTGGCGATGCTGCTCTACGCGTCGGTGCATGCGACCCTCCTCGCCTTCTTCGGCGCGCTCGGGGTCGTCTGTCTGCGCGCCGTCTCACCCCACCCGGCGGTCTCACGCACCGCGGCCCTAATCCTGCTCGTCGCCCTCCTGGCACCCTCGGTAGGCCACCCGGCGCTGGCTCTCGGCGCCGCCGTCCTCGCCAGCGCTCTCTGGCTCGTCACCCTGGTGCGCTACGGCTTCCTCGCCGCCCTGACGGCGACCATCGTCGCCTGGCTTCTGGCGAGCCATCCACTGACGCTCGATCTCGATGTCTGGTTCGTGCAGGGCTCGGCTGCGTCTCTGGCAGCAGTGGCAGCGGTCGCCGGCTTCGGATTCATCGCCGCACTGGGCCAGGAGCGTGCCGTCCCATCACTGAACAGGCTGCAAGAGGAGGACGTCGCGGATCTCCACTGAAGCGACGAGATCGATCCAGCAGCTCATTCGATGCTGCGCTGAGCACGAGGGATGACCGATTTCGGCGCTCCGCTAAACAACTATCACGCTGCACAGGTCAGACGGGGCGAACGCCAACGACCCGGAGATCAACGATGCAGCTCGATGACCTCGCCCCTGTCGTATCGACACCGCCGGACCAACCGTCCGCATCGACTTCGTCGAGCCCGCGGATCGGCCGCGGGTTCGTCTCTGGCCTGCTCGTCTCGGTCGCCTCCACGCTATCGAGCGGTCTTTGGGCCGACACGACGCCGCCGACACATCCCACGGCGTTCGAGAGCCCGAGCCACCAGATCGAGCAGTGGTCGAACGACCCCACGATCGAGCTCGTCTGGTCGGGCGCCGTCGACGCAGGCAGCGGGCTCGCCGGCTACTCGCTTGCAGTCGACACGGTCGATCCGGACCAGCCTCCGACGTTCTTGCGAAGCTGGGGCAACGATCGCGACCCCGACTCGCCGTGGGGTGTCGCGGTCGACGCCGCCGGCAATGTGTACATCGCCGAGACTGGCCGGCACCAGATCCAGAAGCGCGATCCGTCCGGGAAGGTGCTTGCGCGCTGGGGCTCCTTCGGGTCTCTCGACGGCCTCTTCAAGTGGCCACAGGGAATCGCAGTCGACGCCACCGGCAATGTCTTCGTCACGGATCTGAATCAACGCGTCCAGGTCTTCGACGCCGGGGGGATCTTTCTTCGCTCCTGGGGAGAATTCGGCTCCGGCAACGGTCAATTCATCGAACCGGGGGGTCTGGCGATCGACGCAGCAGGCGAGATCTATGTCGCGGATACCGGGAACCATCGAATCCAGGTCTTCGACTCTCTCGGCAACTTCCTCCGCAGTTGGGGGATCGAGGGATCCCAGGACGGCGAGCTCGACCGACCGGCCGATGTCGCTGTCGCCCCCTCGGGCAACGTATACGTCGCGGATACCGGCAACCAGCGCATCCAGAAGTTCGATCGCCACGGTGCGTATCTCTTGCAGTGGGGCAGCTGGGGACCCGGTCCCGGTCAGTTCCGTTGGCTTTACGGCCTCACCATCGATCCGGCAGGCAATGTGCTGGTCGTCGAGAGCAGCGATCGCATCCAGGTGTTTTCACCGTCGGGTGGCTTTCTCGCTGAATGGGGTACACCGGGCTCCGGTCCGGGAGAGTTCGACCAGCCCGCGGCGATCGCGACGAGCTCCAGCGGCACGATCTACGTTGCGGACCTCCGCAACGACCGCATTCAGTCGTTCTCTACCAGCGGGGCGTTCCTCGACGCCTGGGGCACGCCACGGTCGACGCCCGGGCAGCTCCATCGCCCTGCGGGCATTGCGGCCGACGGCCAGGGCCACCTCTACGTGGTCGACTCGTCCAACGATCGGATCCAGAAGTTCTCCGAGGAGGGTCGATTCATCCTGCAGTGGGGAGAGGCCGGCGCAGGTTCCGGCCAATTCTTTTGGGCGTGGGACATCGCAGTCGACACCGACGCCGAGCGTGTCTACGTCGCCGAGTCAGGCAACGGGCGCATCCAGGTCTTCGATCTCGAAGGGATGCCTCTCGGCCACTGGGGCTCCTCCGGAACCGGCCCAGGAGCTCTCCTACACCCGGAAGGGGTCGCGGTCGACGCCTCGGGCGCTGTCTACGTCGCCGATGCCGGATCTCACAGGATCCAGAAGTACGACGCCCTGGGCAACCACCTTCTCACCTGGGGCTCCGAGGGCTCCGACCCCGGCCAGTTCAGTTTCCCTCAAGATCTCGTGGTCGATCGATCGAGCCGCATCCATGTCGTGGACTGGGGCAACAGCCGGATCCAGACCTTCTCTTTGAGCGGTGACTACCTCGGTTCGATCGGCTCGTCGGATTCCGGAGACGGTGAACTCCTCAACCCTGGAGGCATCGCGGCCCACTTCGCCGATCAACTATGGGTCAACGATCTCGGGACGCGGATTCTTGTCTACGATGCATTGGGCACCTTCCTCCACGAATGGGGATCCACCGGTCACGACGAAGATCAATTCCTGGGCCTGCGAGGCATCGCGATGGGCTCCCGCGGTGAGTTCTTCACCGTCGACAGCAGCCTCCATCGAGTCCAGGCCTTCCGCCTCGCCGGCACTCCCGACGAAAACATCGACGTGCCGCAAGGCGCCGACCCGCACCACCACGAGCCCCCTCCCGTCGCCGACGCAGCCGAACACTTCGTCCACCTGCGTGCCTGCGACGTCGCCGGCAACTGCTCGAGCGCTTTGCATCTCGGACCCTTCTGGATCGACACCACACCGCCCGTCGACCCCCTGGACTTCGCGAGCACCAGCCACATCGTCGGCGTGGCGTCACCCGATCCGACTCTCGACCTCACCTGGAGTCCCGCGAACGATGCCGGCAGCGGTGTCGACGGGTACGCGCTCGTGGTTGACCGCCAGCTGCTGAGCTGCGACCAGGTCGCCGATCTCGACGCCGGCACGACCCACGTCACCAGCCAGCCACTGGACGACGACGACTGGTTCGTTCGGTTCTGCACCGTCGACCAGGTCGGCAACTGGAGCGCCGGCACAACTCTCGGACCGTTCGTGATCGACGCCACGGCGCCGCGAGTCACGCGGGTCGACTCCGTGCTTTCAGGCGGCGAGGAAAGTCTACGCCGCGTCGACGGGCCAGTGACTCAGGTGCTACTCACCTTCGACCAGGAGCTTGCCACGGGTGGCGCCAACGACCCCGCCAACTATCAGCTGCTCGCCGCGGGCGCCAACGGCACGATCGATACGGTCGCCTGCGGCCCGCCTGGCGGCGACGACGAGAGCGTCACCGCCACCGTCGATCACAGGGTCGCGGCACGCACCACGAGCCTGCGCCTTTCCGGCACCGACGCGCTGCCGGCCGGGCGCTACGCCGTACTCGCTTGCGCCACTCTCGCCGACTCCCAGGGCAATCCTCTCGACGGCGACGGGGATGGCAACGGCGGAGACGACTTCGTCCATGCCTTCGATGTGCTGCACACGGATCGCCTGCGGAACCCGAACTTCGACCTCGACCTCACCGGCTGGGAGCTCGCCAGCGCCGACCCGAGCGAGATCGTCCACGGCGACGACGACGTCGAAGCTGCCGAGGTTTCGGGCTCTCTGAGGATCGTCAACCACAGCGGCCCCGACGCGACGTTCACCATCGAGCAGTGCGTCGAGGACGTCACCGATCTCGCGGTCCGTGGGTCTTTGCGCATCGCCCCTGCTCCAAGCGGGGCACCGCGCTTGGCGCTGGCCGTGGAGTCGTTCATTTCGGCAGGCTGTCAGGGAGAGCCAACTCATACCGTCGAGCGTCCGCTCCGGATCGGTGACACGGCGGACCTCTGGGCTCCGTTTCAGGCCCAAGTCTCGATCCCGTTGAGCGCGGGTGGCTCGCAGCGGATCCGCTTCCGCCTCGAGGCAAGAGGAGAGCCGACGCTCGGCGCGTGGCTCGATGGACTGTTCGCGGCGGCCACAGAGATCCTCTTCACCGACGGCTTCGAATCCGGCGACACGTCGGGCTGGAGCCGCACCGCCCTGGCCCACCGTTCGGAGGTGATCGAGAGCCAGCACGACTGAACCGACAGGGCAACCGACCACCCCGCCATACCTCCGACGAATGCTACTCTGCTTCGCCGGAGGCCCCATGACCGACTCTCGATTTCGCGTCGTCCTCGTCCTGTCGCTCGTTCTCACTCTCAGCTCGATCCTCGGCTCGATGGCTGCAGCCACCGGCCCGTCGGACCCAGAATCGGCGGGCGACACCGAGGGCTCCCCCCAAGAACGCCTCGCCGATCTCTTCGCACGGGCCTGGAAGCACCAGCTCGCGGAGAATCCGCTGCTGGCGACCTCGCTCGGTCGACGCGGAGCGCACGATCGGCTTCTGCCCGACTCGTCGCTCGCCGCCCATGCCCGCCGTGCCAAGGCCGCACGGGCGTTTCTGACCGAGCTGGAGACGATCGACCACACCGCGCTCGACGCCGACGACATGGCCGACGCGGAAGTCTTCCGCTGGCAGCAGCAGCAGGTGGTCGACGAGTTCGCGCACCACCAGGAGCGCCTGCCGCTCACCTCCGACACCGGCTTCCACGTCGGATTCGGCCGTCTCCCGGCCGAGGTGCCGCTCGCCACGGCGGACGACTACGCGGCCTACATCGCGCGCCTCGAGGCGTTCCCGCGCTGGGTCGACGACCACATCGAGCTGCTGCGCGCGGGCAAGGTGTCGAACCACACGCTGCCGCGGGTGACGCTGGAGTCGATCGACGCCGCGGTGTCGGCGCAGCTCGTCGACTCTCCCAGCGCCAGCCCGTTCTTCGCCCCGTTCCGCGCCTTCCCCGAGTTTCTCGAGGCCGCCACCACCGAGGCCGAGCGCGAATCCTTGCGCGCCGACGGCGAGGCAGCGACCCGCACTGTCATCGAGAGCTACCGACGGTTCCTCGACTTCCTGCGGACCGAGTACGCGCCGGCCGCGCGCGAAACGATCGGCGCCTCGTCGATGCCCGAGGGCGACAGCTACTACGCGCATCGCGTGCGCCACTACACGACGCTCGACCTCACGCCCGAGGAAGTCCACCAGATCGGGCTCGACGAGGTCGCCCGCATTCGCGCCGAGATGACGGCGGTGATCACGCGTGCCGCCGACGCCGCAGCGGCCGCCGGCGACACGTCGGTGCCACGCGAATTCGACGCCTTCGTCGCCTTCCTCCGCAGCGATCCGCGCTTCTACGCCGACAGCCCGCGCGCTCTGCTCGAGTACGCGTCGTACCTCTCCAAGCGCATCGACGGCCGTCTGCCCACACTCTTCGCGCACCTGCCGCGTTTGCCCTACGGCGTCGAGCCGGTGCCGGCCGAGATCGCGCCGTACTACACCGCCGGCCGCTACGTCCCCGGCGCGCTCGACGGAACGCGCGCCGGCACCTACTGGGTCAATACCCACGACCTACCAAGCCGGCCGCTCTACGCGCTGCCGGCGCTGACGCTGCACGAGGCCGTCCCGGGACATCATCTCCAGATCTCTCTGGCCCAGCAGATGGACCAGCTGCCGCCGTTCCGCCGCGAGCTCTACATCTCGGCCTACGGCGAGGGCTGGGCGCTCTACGCCGAACGCCTCGGTGTCGAGGTCGACTTCTACGAAGACGCGTACGCCGACTTCGGCCGACTCACCTACGAGATGTGGCGCGCCTGCCGGCTCGTGGTCGACACGGGCATCCACGCCATGAGCTGGAGCCGCCAGCAGGCGATCGACTATCTCGCGGGCAACACCGCCCTCTCCCTGCGCGAGGTCGAAACCGAGATCGACCGCTACATCTCCTGGCCCGGCCAGGCGCTCGCCTACAAAATGGGCGAGATCACGATCCAGCGCCTGCGCCGCGAGGCCGAGGCCGACCTCGGACCCGACTTCGACCTGCGCACCTTCCACGACACCGTCCTCGGCACCGGCTCGGTGCCCCTGCCGGTGCTCGAGAACGTCGTCGGGCGCTGGGTCGCCGGCCAGCTCCCAACTCCGACCCATTGAGTCCGGCACTGAAACAACTGCACAATCTGACCTTTCGCGCTGGTTTCGCTGAAACACTACTCTTGACTTTGCATCTTGACTGTTGCAAAGTTCCTGTTTCCGCCCTCGAATTCTGATTCAGACGTTTTCTCTGTGGTTGCTCCGCAACCTGTTCCCACATAGTTCCTCAGTCAGGAGACACGCCATGCGTTCGTTCCCTCGTGCGCTCTGCGCGCTCGTGCTGGCTTGCGCCTGCACCACCGCGGCATTCGCCACCACCGTCCTCCCGGTCGACGCGCCTCAAGCCGTCGATCGGGCCGAGCTGATCTTCGTCGGCACCGTCGTCCACCTCGAGACTGCGACGACCGGCGACGGCCTGCTGCCCTACACCTTCGTCACCTTCGCCGTCGACGAGGCGCTGAAGGGTCGGGCCGCCGACGCTGAGCTAACGCTGCGCTTCGAAGGCGGCGACCTTCCGGAGCAGCAGGAAACCGTCGAGGTCGTCGGCATGCCGAGCTTCGAGCTCGGTGACGAGGCCGTGCTCTTCGTCGCCGGCAACGGCGAGGCTGCGTGCCCGCTGGTCGGCTGGTGGCAGGGCGAGCTCTCGATCGTGCGCCATCCAGCGACCGGCGAGCGCTTGCTCCTCGACCACCGCGGTGCACCCATCGAGGGTGTCTCGGCCGACGGCTGGAGAGTCGGCCCGGTGCATTACGACGCCGCCGAGCAGCGCTTCGTCGACAGCACCGCGGATGGCGTCGAGCTGCTCTGGCAGGACGGCGTCGAGATCGTCGACGAGCCGTCGATCGAGCGTGCCGGTGCGTACGAGGGCGTCGGTGCCGACAGCGTCCTCGACGCGCTGCGCCAGCTGGTGAGCGAGCGCCAGGAGCGCAAGAGCTTCACGCGGGGCGACGTCGTGCGCTCGGCGGATCCCGCCGACCTGCCGTACTCGGTCACTTTTCTTCCGGTCGCCCCGACCGAGTGACCCCAGGAGCATGACGACCATGAACTTCTCGAAACAAGACTCCATGATCCTTCGCACTGCCCTTCGCATCGCCTGCTTCGGCACCATCGCCGTGCTCGTCGCGCAAGACGCGTCGGCCTACAACTGGAACAAGTGCCGCAGCAACAAGCAGAACTGGGACTCGAACAACGTCACCTTCCGCCCGTCGTCGGTCTCGTTTCCCGCCGGCTCCGGCTGGCGCACCTCGGTCGAGTCGATGCGCTCGGTCTGGAACACCGCACCCGGCACGCGTTTCGATTTCACCTACAGCTACTCTTCGTCGAGCGGCTACAGCTCGGGAGACGGCACCAACTCGATCCTCATCACGAGCAGCTATGACTGGAACGGTGCGCTCGGCGTCGCCCGTCGACGCTTCAAGTGGTGTGTCTGGCCCTTCTGGGGCGGCAAGATCAAGGAAGTCGACATCCTCTTCAACCCGGCCTACACGTGGAGCACAGACGTGAATCCGACGTCGACGGTGCGGCCGTGGTCGCCCTACAACTCGACTCTCGTCGGCATCCACGAGCTCGGCCACGCATTCGGGCTGGATCACGAGGACAACGTGATGGCGACGATGAACAGCTACTACCCGAACAGCGGCCCGCTCGGCAGAGACAACGACATCGTGCCTCATGGCGACGACGTGCTCGGCAATCGCGCCGGCTACGGCACGTCCGGCAGCCCGCGCGAACTCTACGCCTCGACCTACCGTCGCACCGGCGCCGGAACCTCGGACATCATCTCGGCGCCGAGCACGATGTACCGCGCCACCTCGACTGGATTCCAGTTCTCCATCGGCAACCGCGGTGCTGTGAACGAGACCTCGGTCGGCGTGAAATTCTATCTCTCGACCGATCGCACCATCACCACCAGCGACTACCTGGTCGGCTCTGCCGGCTACTCCATGAACCAGGGCACGACGGTGACGCGCACCGTCAATGTCACGGCGAACTCGTCGATCCCGGCCGGCTACTACTACTTCGGCTGGATCGTCGACCCGGAGAACTACATCGGCGAAGGCGACGAAGGCAACAACTCGGTGGCGCTCGCGGGCCGTACCCGCCTTCTCGACCAGACACCGCCGAACGCCTGCTTCAGCCTGTCGACGAGCAACGGTCAGGCGCCGCTGACGGTCAGCGTGAACGCCTCGTGCTCAAATGACCCCGACGGCACCATCACCAGCTACACCTGGGACATGGGCAACGGCGTCACACGCACGGGCAGCTCGTTCAGCTACACCTATTGGGACGCCGGAAGCTACACGATCCGTCTCACAGTGCGCGATGACGACTACCTCACCGACCAAGCGACGAGATTCGTCTACGTCTACTCCAATGACGGCTGTGACCAGCCGTTCCCGGACGAGCCGATCCTCGACGCGAACGGCGAGCAGGTGATCGAGCCCTGCCTCGATCCGGTCTGATCGCTCGCGATCGGCTGTGATCGAAACCGCCCCGGCCCCTGCGGCGGGGGCGGATTGTCTCGAGCGCCGACGATCGTTTGGACACCCTCCGGCGACCGGCGATTCGCTGGTCAGTGCCAGAGGCCGAGCACCAGGCCGTAGAGCGTAAACTGCAGCGTGTGGTACCCACCATTGATCGCCCACAGGGCCAGGCTGCGACGCTCGAAGAGGTAGCTGATACCGAAACTCGCGGCGACCCAGCATAGGCCGGCCGAGGCGCCGGCGCCGACGGCGAAGGGCAGAGCAGGAGCCGGGCCGAGGAAAAGGGCGAAGACGAAGGCGGCGATGAGCGAGAGCGCGAAGGTACCGCCGAAGATGCGGCCGGCGCCGCCCTGCAGGTCGTCTTCGTGCAGGCCGGTGGCCCGCATCCAAGACTTGGCGAAGAGTGCCGGGGAGTACCACAGGCCGCCGAGGACGAAGGCAGAGACGGCCGCGGCGAGGACGGCGAGGAGATTGATGTCGGGCATAAGTCGTTCCTCCAAGGGTCGATCGATGGACCGATCCTAGGCAGGGGCCGCGACCCGGTCTTGGACAAATGTCACCTCGGCGCCGGGGTCGCTCACTCGACGATCAAGGTATTCGCGTCGGGCGCGTCGAGGCGGCGGGCCTCGTCGGGCGTGCAGCCGGCAAAGGTCTTGAAGTCGCGGATCAGGTGCGACTGATCGTAGTAGCCGCAGTCGACTGCCAGGTCGGCCCAGGCGAGCTCGGAGCCGGACCCCGCAGCCATCTGCATCGCGGCGAGAGCGCAACGAAATCGCAGCAGGCGGGCGAGCCCTTTGAGCGTCGGGCCGACCTCACGACGCACCACCGTCGCGAGATGCTTGCGGCTGAAGCCGGTGGCCCGCGCCAATTCGTCGACACGCACCGTACCCCCGGTCGCCACCAGGCGCTCGAGCAGCCACGAGGTCACCGGGTGACTCGCCCGTCCGCGCTCGAGGCGAGTCGACAGAAAGCGCTCGAGCACACGGAACGCGCCGTACAGATCGCCGCTCTCGAAGACCCGTTCGCCGAGGTGTCGGCGGAGGCTCGCGGCCCGGTCGCCGAGCACTTCCTCGAGCTCGAGTACGTGGCCGGAGAGCTCGTTCTGCGCCGCGCCGAAGAACGGATAGGCGCCGCCGAGGCGGAAGACGACGCCGAAGAGAGCCATGTCATCCGGTGCCTCGGTGTCGACAAATCGATCCTGCGCGCCCGACAGGAAGGCGCCGCCAAAGCCGCGGCGCTCGCCGGTGGTCGGATCGATCTGGTACTGCGGCGCAGCCACGTTGATCAACAGGTGGACGCAGCCGGTGGGCAGGATCCGATCGCGCCGGTAGGTGGTGCGGCCGTAGGCGAACCAGAGCGCCGCGAGATGCGGCGCGAGGCGCGGATCGGGGGTCCACGAGACGGCGGTCCAGCGTCCGAGCGGTCCGTCCTCGCTCGACACCTGCATCCCCGGTGTCAGCACCAGCGGTGGGTCACTCACCGCAGTCTCGCGCCGTCGCACAGGATCACCAGCGTGTCGCCACGCCCTTCGAAGTGCGGGCGCGCGGCGGCGACGAGAGTGTTCCACACCGGCGCAACGCGCTCGAGCGCTCCGGTACAGCGGGCACGACGCGGCGCCTCGATGCGGACCTCGGCGAATCCGGCGCCGGTGCGCAAGACCATCAAGGCCAGATCGTCGTCGTCCCCGGGGCTCGAGACGCCGCTGCGCCGACCGATGCGCAACGCCTCGACGGCGTCGCGCAGACGCTCCATCGTCCCGGGATCGAGCTGAAAGCTGGTCGCGGTGCGTGCCCGGGGCTGCAACCGCACCAAGCCATCTCCCGCCAGCTCGAGCGTCCAGCCCCCAGCCGTCGACCAGCTCGACTCGTAGCGCATCTCGACCAGCGGCGCCCCCGGACCCGGCCCGCTCGACGCGCAGCCACCGAGCACCAAGGCGACAACGCCCAGGATCGATGCGGCAAGAACAGTGTCAGCCCTGTGCATGGCGATCGAGAAACGACTCGATGGCATCGGCATAGTCTGCAAGACTTCCAAGGTCGTTCAGGAGAAAACCGTAGAGCTGGTTTCGATCGAGCTGCAGATAGTCGTGCACGAGGAGATTTCGGAATCCGCCGAGCCCGCGCAGACGTTGGCGCAACTCTGAACCAAGAACACCATGCTCCTCGAGTCGGCGAGGAATGTCTTCATACGTCGCCGCACTGACATGAAAGCAACCGGCCAGAAGGTGATTTCCGATGTCGAAAAGCGCTTCGGCGGCAAGCTGGAGTCCGCGCTCTGCCAGCCAGTAGTGGCGATAGTCCGCGACGAAGTCTTCACGAGAAACGCTGCGCAGCGACTCAAGCTGCGCCAGGACCTCTCGCAGCTTGCGCAGGCGCTCGTGAATCGACTCGGGACGAAACGTCACGCGAGGGCCTCACGCGCGAGACGTCGCTGAACCTCGCGAAGATGTCGCGTATCGAGGTACTCGCGCTGACAGCGTAGCTCGAAGTCGTCGACAAGCTCCTCATCGGTCGCAAAGAGTCGCCGGTGGTCGGAGAGGACCTCCCAGCGCAAGAGCGGTGGGGCATCGTTCATCACCACCAAATCGACTTCGCGACCGAGGTGCTCGACCAGGTCCGCCCGCAGGCGCAGGCGCTCCATCAACGCGAGCGGCCTCTCCGCCAAAATCGCGATGTCTAGATCGCTCGTCGGACCATCGGTGCCGCGCGCGGCCGAGCCGAAGGCCCAAGCGGCCAGGACCATCGATCGCGAACGCAAAGTCTCGGCTGCAGCATCGAAACGAGTCGACGCATCGGCTCTTTGCGTGCGTGGTGGGCGGGTCTCGGCAGCGGACATAGCGCGCTCAGTCTAGCTCACCGCCGGCCGACGACGCCCAAGACGAACGAGCGAGCTGAGGTACCATCGACCGCGAAGGAGGCAACGATGCGCGGAGCAGGTGGCACCGACGGTGGAATCGGACGATTCGTCCTCGGCCTCGCCATGTTCATCGGTGGCGGCTACCTCTTTCTGAGCTCGATCTACGTCGGCGGCGGCTTCGGGCTCGGGTACTCGCTCTTCTCGTTCGGTTGGGGCTCGCTCACCACCGGCATGGTGCTGATCCCCTTCATCTTCGGCGTCGGCCTCATCTTCTACCGAGCGAAGCACCCGATCGGCTGGCTGCTCGCCGGCGGGTCCCTCCTCGCCCTCACCTTCGGCATCATCCAGAGCCTGCGCCTCTCCCTGCGCCCGATGAACGCCTTCGAGCTGCTGGTGATCCTGGTGCTGATCTTCGGTGGACTCGGCCTCTTCTTCAGCTCGTTCCGCGACTTCGGCGCGGAGTAGCTCAGCTCAATCTGGCACCACGAAGCGCGGTGCCGTGCGAGCGGCGAGGCAGGGCGGCAGGGGCGTGTCGGGGTGGACGATGGTCTCGGGATCGTCGATGAAAGAGGCGGCGAACTTCATCGCGCAGCCGTCGCCGCCCCAATCCTGCATCGGGATGTGGCCCGCCGCGCGGACGACGACCACGCGGCTGCGAGGCAGGGTGCGGGCGGCCTCGTGCGCCCAGGCGGGCGGCGTCGCCGGGTCGTACTCACCGGCGACGAGGAGAATCGGCACCTCGCTGCGCACCGGCGCGACCTCGCGGCGTGGCCGCGCCGGTACGTTCCAGGCAGCGCAGACAGCGGGCGGCACGACGGCCGACTCGACGCCGCCGAGGACATCGAGCGGCGCCGCGGCCCGCGTGCGCGCGGCGTCGGGCTGCGACTCGCTACACCACACCGACAGCCGCATGCCCCAGGCCCAGCTCGTCGGCGCCAGCAAGTTGGCAGCCGCCGCCTGCAACACGTCGATGTCGTGGCGGGCGATCGCGTCGAGCAGCCGCGGAGTCCCGGCGATCGAGCGCGGCGAAGACGGGCCGACCAGAGCCGCCAAGTCGGCGCCGCGCAACAAGACGCTCGTGTCGTCCGGCGCCGGTTCGAGACCCTCGAGCGCGTCGTCGGGTAAGCGGAGCCGGAGTGGCTCGGCGTCCGCGGCATCGAGCGCGGCATCGAATCGACGCTGGAGATCGGGATACGCCGCGGCGCACGCCGCATCGGCAGCGCAGTCTCGGGCGATGCGACCGATCGACGCCTCGAGGTTGCGCGAGCTCTCGTCGTCGTAGAGCACCTGTGGCGGCAGAATCGAGTCGAGCACCGCGGCGCGCACCGTGCCCGGCGTGTCGCGCAGGACAGCGAGCGCGAGGCTGGTGCCGTACGACGCGCCATAGAGCGTCCAGCGCTCGACGCCGAGGACGCGGCGCAAATCCTCGACATCGGCGGCACTCGCAGCCGTCGAGTACGCGGAGAGGTCGACGCCGTCAGCCGTGAGACGCGCCCGGCAGGCAGCTGCGGCGGCGACCTGCCGCGCGATCGCCACGTCCGTCGACGGCGCCAGGACCGACTGCCGCAGAGCGGCCACGAGCTCAGGGCAGTCGAGAGCAGGTTCGGCAAACCGGGTGCCGCGCTGCTCGAGCACAACGAATCCATGCTCAGCGACGAACGGATACGCCCCAGGGTATCCGGCGACGTTCAGAGCACTCGCCCCTGGCCCTCCTCCGAGGTAGAGGACCGGTGTGCGGTGTGCGTCGCCGTCGTGCGGCTGGATCCATACGACGGGCAGGCGTAGCGTCGGACCTTCGGGGCGCACACGATTCTCGAGCACGATGAGAGACCCATAGGTCGCACGCCAGCCGTCGGGCACCGAAACGGGAGAGTCCTCTGCGGTCGTCGGTTCGAACCGCGGAACGGGCGCCGACCGAGGCGCTTCGGCCTGTGTCGAGGCGGTTCGAGCCCCGTCGGCTCGTGCGTCGAGGGGAAGCACACAGACAAAGGCGCAGAGCAGGAGAAGGCTACCGAGCAAGTCGAAGACCCTGCACAGCGATCGCATCATCGACGGGTTCCTCTTGTCGAGTCTCGTTCACATCGCCTCGCCCAGACGTCACCCCGCTGGCGACGTTCAGGTCGAGTCGCGCCGGTCGATCAGCGCCGCGAGATCGTCGAAGGTGACACCGAGGCGACGCGCGGTTTCGGCGGCGAGCGAGGTCTCGGCGACGCCGTCGACGAATTGATACGTCGAGCGCAAGTCGTCGTCGGTGGCGACGCGCAGGAAGTCGAGGCGCGCGACCGGGCGCGCGTCGCGCAGGTGGCGTGCATGCTCGAGGAAATGGGTGCTGACGAAGGCGACCGCGCCGAGGCGTTCGAGCAGTCGCAGGACGAGGTCGAAGATCTCGACGCCCTCGCTCGGATTGGTGCCTGAGCAGAGCTCGTCGAGAATCACCATCGATGGCGAGCCGGTGCGCTCGAAGAGACGGCGGATGCGCAACATCTCGCGACCGAGCCGCCCCTCCGCCTGGGCCGCCGTCTCCTGCTCCACCAACGACACGAAGAGGCCGCGCACCAGCGGCAGGCGGGCGCGCGCCGCCGGCGCCCACAGCCCCGACTGGCCGAGCAGCTGAGCCAGGCCGAGGCTCTGCAGCAGCCGCGTCTTGCCGCCGGAGTTGGGCCCGGTGACCAACGTCGTGAGGCGCGGCGACTCCTGCACCACGTCGCACGGCACCGGCGCCGTCCCAACCGCGGCGAGCAGCGGATTGAACAGGCGCTCGGCCTCGACCGGCGCTTCGGGCACGACCTCCGGCAGGCAGGTGTCGAGACCGAGCGTCGCCATGCGCTGCCGGAACGCACAAGAGGCGAGATAGACCTCGAGGTGACCGAGCACCTGCACCAGCGGCACCAGCGACGGCGACACTTCGTGGAAGACCTCACGCAGAATGCGGCGCAGGATCACCTTGCGGTCGAGCCGCTGACCCAGTAGCGCCGAACGCAAGCGCAGCAGCCAACGACGCCACGGCGGCGTGTGGAACGGGTTCTCCCGATGCTCGCGGATCGCGTGCAGGGTGAGCGACTTGACTTCACCGTCGGCGCCGACCGCGACATCGACGGTCACGGTCGCGGCGCGCCCTTCGTGCTCGAGGAGGTCGGCGAGACGGCGGTACTGGCGGGTCGCCTGCATGGCGGCGCCCGCCTCGCCAAGCCGCGCCAGGCCGGAGCGCGCGGCGCCGAAGTCGCCCGCCATGCGATCGATCACCGTCTTCGCCTGGCGAAAAATATCGAGGCGATGGGCGTCGAGGTCGAGCTGGGCGGCGTGGTCCGGCGCCTTGAACATGTCGAGCAGGCGGAAGACCTCGCGGTAGAGGTCGTGCGCGCGCTCGGCGAGATCCTCGTCGTCCTCGAGTTCGCGCAGGATCGCCTGGCGAAATCGCACTTCGGCGGCGTCGACCGGCGGCGCCGACAGCACCTGGAACAGGAACTGCTCGCGCGGCGGGAAGCGCATGCCGCCGGCGACGACCGCGAACTGCTCACGAATCAGGTCACGCACGAAGAGGTCGTGGGCGAAGCTGTCGAGATCCCAGCCGCCGCTCTCGGCGCCGAGCACAGCGTCGAGATCGTCGGCGGCCTCGCGGCCGAGGAACGAGAGCTCGAGCAGTTCCTGAACGCCCTCGGCGTCGAAGCCCGGTCGCGGCACGAGGTGCAGGAGGTCGGGGACGACGAACGGTTCGACACGCTCCGACTCGGCTTGCTCGGTGGCGGCAGGAGCGGATCGAGCGACGGACGGCGGGCTGGCGGATGACTGGCTCATGACGGGCTCGACTCGGACAGCGGCGGGCGAGTTCCCGACCGGAACGCAGTCTACGCGATCCCGAGGTAACCCTCGGCCAGCTTTTGACCGGATCGTGACAGCCGCCATGCACCCGGGGCGGGGTGGCGACGTATCGTCAGCAGGCCTGCTGAAAAAGCACCCGCACTCGATCGCCCACGACCTCGGAGCTCGCCATGTCGACCCTGCCGCTCGTTCTCCGTCGCCCTGTCACCCGCCGTCGGCCGCGAAGCCTGTCGACCGTCGCCCTGCTGGCGATGGTCTTCGGGTCGTGCGCCGGCCTCTCCCTCGGCACGTCCGCCGTCGCCTCGACCGACACGTGGACGACCTATCGTGGACCGATCGGTGGTGGTCCGTCGGCGGCGCTGCCCGAGACCTTCGGCCTCGAGCGCGCCTGGGTCCGCGCGCTCGGCTCAGGCTACTCGCCGATCGCCCTGGCCGACGGCAAGGCGGTGACCATGCATACGGCGGGCGACGACGACGTGCTCGCGGCCTATGCCACCGACGACGGTGAGCAGCTCTGGCAGGTACGCCTCGACGTCAAGTACGCCGGCCACGACAGCTCTGACGACGGACCGCTCGGTATGCCGGTGATCGGCGGCGAGCCGGCGACCGTCTACGCACTCGGACCGCGCGGCCAGCTGGTCGCCGTCGCCCTCTCCGACGGCGCCGAGCGCTGGCGCGTGCAGCTCGACGACGGCAACTCGACCGAGCCGTTCTACGGCTACACCACGACGCCGCTCCTGGTCGATGATCTGGTCGTCGTCGCCACGGGCGGCGAGGGACACGCCGTGACCGCCTTCGACCGCGCCGACGGCTCGATGCGCTGGCGCGCCGGCGACGACTCGGTGCAGTACCAGACGCCGATCGTCGCCACGCTGGCCGATCAGCGACAGATCGTCGCCGTCGCCGACCGCACGGTCTACGGACTGACGCCGGAGACGGGCGAGGAGCTGTGGACGCTGCAAATCGCCGAGGGCGCGCGCACCGAAGGGTCGTCGCATCCGACGCCGGCCGGCGACGACCGCCTGCTGCTCGATCTGGCGAACGAATCGCTGATGCTCGAGATTCGCCGCAGCGGCGATGACCTCGAGCCCGTCGAGCTGTGGCGCTCACGCGCCTTCGGCCGCTCGCTGGTGCTGCCGGTGGTTCACGAAGGACATGTCTACGGCTTCACCGGCAACTTCCTCACCTGCGCCGACGCAGCGACCGGCGAGATCGTCTGGCGCTCACGACCGCCGCGCGGCGCCAACCTGTCGCTGGTCGACGACCACCTCGCCGTGCTCGATCCCGACGGCGAGCTGGTGCTGATTCCGGCGACCCCCGAGGGCTACCGCGAAACCGCGCGGGTCGCCGCGCTCGAGGTCGGCGACTACGCGTCGCCAAGCTACGCCGACGGTCGCTTCTTCGTCCGCAATCTGGCGCAGATCGCGGCGATCGACGTGCGCTCGACCGAGCTGCCGGTGAGCCGACGGGCCGACGCGGCGGGTGGCTCCGACCAGCCGGCGCTGCTCGGCGCAGCGGCAGCCCTGGTCGCTGAGCTCGAGGCACTGCCGGCGAGCGAGCGCCCGGCGCGCGTCGACGCCTTCATCGCCGAGCACGGCGCCGGACCGATCGTCGAAGACGACGGCACGGTCCACTTCACCTGGCGCGGCGACGCCACCGATGTCGGCCTCGGCGGCGACGTGATCGGCCCCCAGCGCGGCGCCGAGCAGACCATGCAGCCCGTGCCCGGCACCGACCTCTTCCTTCTCTCGCGCACGCTCGATCCTCAGGCCGTCTACACCTACGCCTTCACCGTCGACTTCGGCCCGCCGCAGCCCGACCCGCACGGCGAGCACGTGCTCGACCTCGGGTTCCGCCAACTGAGCGAGCTGCGCATGCCGCAATGGCCGGCGACGCCGCATCTCGAGCCGCCGGCCGACGATGCCGCACGCGGCACGCTCGACACCTTCCGCTTCCACAGCGAGATCCTCGACAACACGCGCCGCATCCAGGTGTGGACGCCGCCCGGATACGACCGCTCCGAGGACGCGTACCCGCTGCTGGTGGTCAACCGGGGCGACGAGTGGCTCGAGGTCGGTCAGATGCAGCACACCCTCGACCGCTTGGTGGGCCACAGCGTCGCTCCCCTGGTCGCCGTCTTCGTGCCGCGCGCGGCCGGACGCGAGTATGGCGGCTCCGCGACCGCAGACTACCTGCGCTTGCTCACCGACGAGCTGCTACCGCATCTCGAGACCCACTACCGACTCACCGACGACAGAGCGATCATGGGCCCGAGCCGCGCCGGCGTGACGAGCGCGTATGCGCTGCTCCAGCGCCCGGACGTCTTTGCCCGTGCGGCGGTGCAGAGTCTCGTCTTCCGCGATCTGCGCGACGAACTGCTGGCAGCAATCCGGCCCGACGCCGAGCTCGGCCCGCTCCTGGTCGAGATTCGAGAGCACGACGACCGCAGGCAGCGCACCGGCCTCGACGCGGCCAAGGAGTCGCGCGAGTTGGCCGACGCGCTGCGCGCTGGCGGACACCCGGTCGAAGTCGTCGAGCTGCCGGGGCCGGCCTCGTGGTCGAGCTGGCGCGGACGCAGCGACGAAATCCTCGTCTGGCTCTTCCCGCCGCCGGGCTCTTGACCGAGGAGGGGTCTGCTAGATTGCAGACCCCGACTCACACTCCCAGGAGATCCGCCATGGCAGACCACGTCTACAAGATGCTCGAGCTCGTCGGTTCATCGACTCAGAGCCTCGACCATGCGATCGAGAACGCCGTGCAGCGCGCCGGCAAGACGGTGCGCGACATGCGCTGGTTCGAGGTGAAAGAGACCCGCGGTCAGATCCAAGACGGCAAGATCGCGCATTGGCAGGTGAAGGTCCAGATCGGCTTCACGCTCGAAGACGAGGACTGACGACGCCTCGACGACGCCCTCGGCGACGGCGCGCACGATGTAGCGCTCGTCGCCGCCGACGGCGCGATCGAACGGCCAGCAGGTCACCAGGGTGAGCGACGGCGCGCGCGTCGGCTCGAGCACCGAGACATCGCGGCGGTCGACGACGCGCAGCCACACGACGCGGTACCCGACGCGCGCACCGTCGAGCGTCGCGAGCTCTAACCGGTCGCCGGGACGGAGCGCCTCGAGAAAGGCGAAACTCGTATCGCGGTGACCGGCGAGGCCCACGTTGCCGAACGACGTGCCGTCCACCTGAGCCGTGCCGGAGAGATGACCAGGGCCGAAGGCGAGCGCCTCGCCGCTCGCCACGTCGAGCACGATCTGCGACGCGCCGTCGGGACCGCTCAAGCGGGCGACGGGACGAAAGTCCGCCCATGGCCACGGTGGCGCCGCGGCAGCGCGCGACGCCGCATCGACGGACGCCGCCCGGGCCCGCTCGAACGAGCGTTCGAGCAGTACCTGGGCGAGGCGCGCCTTGGCCGGGATCCACAGTCCCGCCGCGAGCAGCGCGACGCCGACGGCGCCACAGGCGACGGCGCCGAACCGGAGCGAGCGCGAGGTGCTCACGGTGCACCGGTCGAGCGGCGCCGCAGCGCGAGCAGCCAGAGGATCGACAGCACAACCAGCAACCCGCCGGCCAGGCGCGCCAGCGGCGCCGCCGTACCGGTGGCCGGCAAGACACCGGGGGATCCGCCGAGGCCCGACGGCGGCTGCCAGCCGTGCGGCACCGCCACCGGCAGGCGCGCGGTCTCGATCGGTGCGCCGTCGGGCCGAACGGGCTCCGGATCGACTGCGACCAGGCTCGTTTCCGAGGTCACCAGGCCGTGACGCAGGCCGAGCGACGCGATGCGCTCTCGAATCGTCGCCTCGTCGATCTCGGACACGGGATCCGCCGCGGCGAGCCATGGGTCGACTCCGGTCGCCCGCGCGTCGTCGAGCGCCTCGACTGCGCGCCGCGCCCATAGCCGGTGCAGGCCATCGCCGTCGGCCGCCGCCGGCAGCAGCACCTCGTGGCGCCACGGCAGCAGGCCGCGCCGCCCCTCGAGCCGGACCGCCTCGACGTCCGCGGGCAGACGGGCCACCAGAGTCAAGGGCTCGCCAAGGTAGAGATCGCTGGGCCGCCGCGGCCATGCCTCGTCGGCCGGCGCGCTCCAGGTGCCGGCGTCCCAGGTGATCTCGAGATCCGACAGCGCCGCATGCTCGATCTTGGTCAGCAGCTCACGCATCCGGGCCTCGACCTCGTCGAGGCTCGCGATCAGGGTGTGCGTGCCCCCGCCGCGCCGTGCAGCGCCGCGCAGGAAGTGCGTGTTCGGCGCGGCGCCGATGCCGACCGTGAACAGACGGCTGTCGCCGAGGCTTCGGTGCAGCTGCCTGAAGAGACCGCGTTCGTTGCCGACGGCGCCGTCGGTGATGAACACGACCTGGCGCAGACGATGGTCCCGCTCGAGCCGTTGCTCGGCGCTCTCACCGAGCGCCAGGCGCAGGGCGTCGGCGATATTGGTGCCGCCGTCGGCCACCATCGCATCGAGGCGTCGACGCGCGATCGATAGATGGCGCGGATCGGCCGGTACGGCGCGATCGAAGACCTTCGTGGCGCTGCTGTCGAAATCGACGATGTTGAAGGTGTCGCCCGGTCGCAGACGTTCGAGCGCGAGGTGCAGGGCACGTTTCGCCTGGCGGATCGAGGCCCCGCTCATCGAGCCCGAGGTGTCGAGCACGAAGACCGTCTCGCGCTCGAGCGGCCGGGTGACGCGTTCCTCCGGCGGCAAGACGAGGAGCAGAAGGTAGTCGTCGTCCTCGTGACGCTCACGCAGCACGGCGACGGTCGCACTGGAACCGCGTGTCGGCCACCAGCGGACGACGAAGTCGCGATCGCCCGGCACGCGCCCCGCGCTCGGCACGACGCGCAGCGGCTCGTCTCCTTCCCGCGACGAGGGCTCGACGACCAGCTCGTGGCTCGGGCTGGTGACGCGCTCGATCGGCAACCCGGCATCGAGCAAAACCTCGAGCGCAACCGGCGCCGGTCGGTCGGTGTGCGGCGGCGTGATGCGCTCGGCATCGTCGACGGCCTGCACGGCGTCCGTGGCTTCACCTGACGCCGACGGCACGAAGCGGGGCGTCAGCGTCATCGGGAAGCGCAGGCTGAAGGCACCGCTGTCGAAGCGCACCTCCTGCTGGTACTCGAGCACCACGTCGATCGTGTCGCCCGGTCCGAGATTGGCCACCGAGGTGGTGAAGAGGTTCGGCCGCTCCTGCTCCACGAGTCCGGCGCGCCGGCCGCTGCGCCGAGCCTCCTCGTAGGTCGCCCGCGCGTCCTCGCGCGTCTGGATCTCGCCCTCGATCACCCGCTCGCCGACCACCAGGCGCAGGGTGTCGACCGCCGCCCGGTCAGGCAACGGAAACACGTAGACGCCCTCGAGCCAGTGTTCGTGCGGGTTGTGGAAGCGCTGACGCACGGTGGTGCGCGCGACGATGCCACGGACCGCGATCGATACGTCGGTCTCGAGCGTCGGCGCCGGCACGAAGAGTCCCGGCTGGTCGCCGCGGAAGAGGAGCATGCCCGAACCGGCGTCACCCAGGCGAACCGCGGGATGCGGGGTGGCTTCCTCGATCGGCGGTGCCTCGTCTACCGGCAAGTCGTCCACGGACAGCTCGGAGGTCGCAGGCGCGGTTCCTGCCTCGGGCCCGATCTCGGTGACTGTCGCAGTCCCGGCGACCGGCACGGCGAAGGAGCACACGGCGAGACCAACGGTGAGACCGAATCCGAGGGCGATCCCGGGAGCGGCACGCCCCAAGGCACCGAAAAGGCGAGGTCGGTCGGCGACACGTTTCGAGTGCCGCGGGGCGGCTGTGCACGGGGCTGGGGCGGTCGGCATGGCGAAGTCTCCTCGTCGGGTCGATCGGACGCGCCGATGCGCGTCCACGCGAAGAGTTCACCGCGATCTCACGCCGACCTCGTGCCGTCGAGGCGACGATCGCCGGGCGGATCGTGCCGAGCAGGTCTCGACTGTGGCGAAAGAGTGGCTGGCGGCCGACCTGCCGTCAGCGCAGGGCGACTCCGGCGACATGCGGGCGCACCGGCAGCAGCGCCCAGCCGATGCGGAACCGCTCGAGCTGAAGCTGCGCGAAGCCGGCCGACTCGAGCAGCCGCCAAGTCTCGCGGTTCGGCCGGCAGCCGCCGAAGAGCCGGCACCACGGCCGCTCGAGCAGGTCCTGCAGCCGCCGCAGACCGCTCGCGGGTGACGCCGCAACATGCTCGACGAAGACGAAGCGCCCGCCCGGCCGCAAGACGCGCACGATCTCGCCGACCACAGCCGCCGGATCGTCGACCGTGCACAGCACGAGGGTTCCGACCACGAGGTCGACCGACGCGTCAGCCCAGGGCAGAGTCTCGGCGCCGGCCGCCACGATCTCCAGCTGCAGAGCGTGCCTGCGCGCATGGCGTGTCAAGGCCGGATGCTTGGCCGTGTCGGGCTCGACCGCGAGAACCCGCGTCGCCGGTGGGTAGTAGCGGAAATTGGCACCAGTTCCGGCACCGAGCTCGACCACGGTGCCCGGCAACGCACCGAACAGCCGGCGTTTGCGCTCGCCGTACAACCGGTGCATGATGCCCTCACCGGCGGCGAGCAGCCGGGCCTCGAGAGAGCCGCGTTCGAACGAAAGGCAACGGAAGGAGCCGCGCATGCCAGCGATGATGCCACGGCGATCGACCCGCAAGTCTTCCCACCTCCAGCCCACCGAGACGCAGAGCACACCACACGGCACAGTGCGCACCACGGTGGTACTCATCGCGGCGACGCTCGCGCTCGGCGGATGCAGTGAGCAGGCGTCGACCCCGCCGAGCGCCGAGCAGCCCCAGGTCGAAAGCTGGGCCGGCATGCCGCCGGTGTCGGCGGCGCGGCTCGAGCAGGTGGCGACCTCACCGCGGCAGTGGACGGGCGTGACCGTCGTGTCGGACACGCCGGCGCACGACGGCCGCATCTTCGTCAATTTCCCGCGCTGGTCCGACGACGTGCCGATCTCGGTCGCCGAGGTGCGGCCGGCGGCGGACGGCGGCGACGCCGAGCTCGTCGCCTTCCCCGACACCGCGTGGAACGACTGGACGCCCGAGAAGGACCCCGCGGCGCACTTCGTCTGCGTGCAGAGCGTGATCGCCGCCGGTGGCTCGCTGTGGGCGCTCGACCCGGCCAATCCGGGCTTCCAAGGCGTCGTCGACGGCGGCGCCAAGCTGGTGCAGATCGGCCTCGACGACGGCGCGATCGAGCGCATCTATCCGATCGGGGGCGACGCGATCCGGTCGTCGAGCTATCTCAACGACGTGCGCTTCGACCTCGGGCGGCAGATCGCCTACATCACCGACTCGGGCGACGGCGCCGTGCTCGTGCTCGATCTCGAGACCGGCACCGTCCGACGGCTGCTCGACGAGCACCCGTCGACCGAGGCCGACGGCATCGAGCTGACGATCGGCGGCGCTCCCTGGCTGCGCGACGGCGCGACGCCGCAGATCCACGCCGACGGCATCGCCCTCACCGCCGACCGCGACCAGCTCTACTTCCAGCCGCTCACTGGCCGCGAGCTCTTCCGCGTACCGACCGAGCGCCTGCGCGCCGCGCTCGACGCCGGCACGCTCGACGCCGACGGCCTCGCCGCGTCGGTCGAAACGGTCGGCAAGACCGGCGCCGCCGACGGCATTCTCTTCGGCCCCCACGGCGCGCTCTACCTCACCTCGCTCGAGCACGACGCGATCCGACGCCTGTTGCCCGCGGGCGAAGTCGAGTACGTCGTCCGCGACGAGCGCATCGCCTGGCCCGATACGCTGAGTGCCGACGCCGACGGCGCGATCTACTTCACCACCGCGCAGATCCACCGCGGTGCGAATCCGCCCGAGCCCTACGGCCTGTGGCGCATCGCCTGGAGCCCGCCATGACCGACGAGCGGGATCGCCTGCGCCGCAGCGCCGCCGTGCGCCAGGCCCTGCTCCTTGGTCTCTGCGCTCTCGGCCTCGCTGCTGCCACGCTGATGGTCTTCGCTCCGGCCGTACGCCAGCAGATTGCCCAGGCACCGTGGATCGCGGTGCTCCTCGGCGTCTTCATCGTCCTGTCCGCGCTCGGCTTCTTGCGCACCGGCGGCGTCACCACGCCGCGCCCGTTCGACCCAAGCCCCGAGCAGGATCCGTCACTCGCCGGGGTGAGCCTGGACGACAGCGGCGAAGACGAACATCGCGACGGCAGCCAGGACGACCGCCGCGAAGACGACAGCCGCGAAGACGACGACTGACGACGGCGACCGATCGACGCAGCCCGGCCGACGGTCGGGCTACCGGCTCGTCGTCGCTCGACGCCCCGCCTCCGCCCTCGGCCACAGAATGCCAGCCTCTCGACTCACGGACCCAGCCGGCCCCGAAACCGTCTCGACCGCTCCCCTGTCCGTCATCGCCCGCATCGCGACCGCGGTGCTCTTCGTGTTCTCCGGCATCGGCGCCCTGGTCTACGAGTTGGTGTGGACGCGCCAGTTCTCGCTCGTCTTCGGCGCGTCGGCGACCGCCGAAGCCTCGGTGCTGGCGGCGTACATGGGCGGTTTGGGACTCGGAGCGTGGCTCATGGCGCGGTGGATCGGACGGGTGCGCCACCCTCTCCTCGTGTATGCGGGGTTGGAGGTCGTCATCGCAGCGTTCGCTCTCGCGGTGGCGCCGCTCCTGGGCGTCGCCCGCGGCCTCTATGTCGCCCTCTATCCGGCCCTCGGCGACGCCGGCACGGCGCTGTTTTACTGGGCGTGCACGACGGTGATCCTGGCCGTACCGACCTGCTGCATGGGCGCGACGCTGCCGCTGCTGGTGAAACACTGGGTCCGCCGCGCCGACCAGATCGGTCGCGGGGTCGCGGTCCTCTACATGGCCAACACTCTGGGCGCCGCGGTCGGCACGGTCGTCACCGCCTTTGTGCTCATTCCCCACCTCGGCCTCGGGCGGACGTTGGCCGTCGCCGTGGCGCTCAACCTCGGAGTCGCCGCCGCCGTCGCGGTGGTGTGGGCGACGGGACGCCTGCGCGCGGCGATCGTCGACACGGCGCCGGTCCCCTCCCCCGCGGACGGCGATCCCGGCATCGACCGGCGCGCGGTCTGGATCTTCCCCTTGATCGGAGTGTCCGGCCTGGTCGGTATGGCCTACGAAGTCTTCTGGTCCCGCGCCTTGACGCCGGCCTTGGGTGGCAGCCTCTTCGCCTTCGCCACGATGCTGGCGGCCTTCCTCCTGGGCATCTCCCTCGGTTCCAGCCTCAGCACCGTCGTCTCGTGGAGCCGCCGCGCCTGCTGGATCGGATTCGGCTGCGCCCAGGCCGGAGTCGCCGCGTGCTCCCTGGCCGCGCTCTGGGCGCTGGACTCGGGCTGGGCCGCCACCTGGATCCACGCCGCACCGCTGTCGCCCCGGTCCCTGGCTCTGGTGGCGGCCGTGCTCGTCCCGGGTGCGCTGCTCCTGGGAGTGTCGTTCCCGCTCGCGGTCCGCGCGGTCGCCTCGACGCCAGCGGCGGCGTCTCGCGCGGCGGGACGAGTCTACGCCTGGAACACTGCCGGGACAGTGCTCGGCGCGATCGCCTGCGGCTTCTGGTGGCTGCCGACGCTGCGCTTCGACGGCACCGCCGCGCTGCTGGTGGCGCTGTCGTTGGGCACCGCCTCCACCGCCTGGCTGCTGGCCGGAGGGCGCGGCCCGCGGGTCGTCGCCGCGGCGGCCGCCGTCGCTGTCGTCGCGGCGCTCTGGATCCAGCCCCCGACACCATGGTCGCTGCTCGGTCGGTCGGTGCTCGGCCAGTCGGTCGATGTCGAGCGGGTCGCCTACTTCGGCGTCGGGCGGAGCTCGACGGTCCTCGTCGAACGGACGCTCGACGAGTATCGCCTGAGCACCAACGGCCTGCCGGAGTCGACCATCCAGAGCCACGGCGGACGCACCGCACGCTACGCCGTGGCCCGCTGGCTCGCCCTCTTGCCCGCGGCCATGCGGCCGGATGCGAGCCGGGCGATGGTCGTCGGCTTCGGTGCCGGCATCACCGCGCACGCCTTTCCCCCGCGCATCACCCACATCGACGTTGCGGAGCTCGAGCCCGAGGTGCTCCGGGCCAATCGCTCGCTGAGCGGCGAACGCCTGTTCGATCCGCTGGCCGCGTCGCGCGTCCGAATCGTCGAGAACGACGCGCGCAACCTTCTGGCGACCACCGAGGCGACCTACGACGTGATCGTCTCTCAACCGTCTCATCCGTGGACCGCCGGTGCCTCCAATCTCTTCACCCGCGAGTTTTACCGGCTCGCCGACTCGCGTCTCACCGAGTCCGGGGTGTTCTTGCAGTGGATCGGCCTGCGCTTCGTCGATCGAGAGCTCCTGGCGTCGCTGGTCACCACGCTCCAAGACACCTTCGCGCACGTCGAGGTCTACCGGCCGCCGCCGAGCGGCGCGGCGCTGCTCGTCGCGTCCCAACGCCCCTTCGATCTGCACGAATCGCTCGCGCGCTCATGGCCGACAGACCAGGAAGCGTGGGCCGACGCCGGCATCCACACACCGCGCGATGTGCCGATCGCCCGCTGGCTCGACGCGGACGGCACCCGCGCGCTGGCGGCCCGCGGCCAGGTCTCGACCGACTACCGCAACCTGATGGCGACCCGCGCCCCGCGGCTACTCGGCCAAGCCCGCGATCCGATTCCCGCCGTACTCTCGGACCCCGATCCAGTCGCCGCGCTTCAGCGGCAAGCGCCCGACCTCTACCCCCTGCGTCGACTGCTCACGTCGCGCCAGATGGAGCGAGCGCGTCGAGCCCTCGACGCCGTGCCGCCCGACTTACGCGGCGTGGCGGACGGCCTGTGGGACCTGGCTCGCGGCAACCGCGTGCAGGGCGAGCGACGTCTCCGCTCCCAGCTGACCGCGCCGTCTGCGGCCGCTCGGCACGAGGCCGCGGCCGCGCTGCTGATCCACCACGCCGCGCGGCCAACCGGCTTGCCGACGGCTCTGGTGCAGTCGCTGAAGCAGGAGCACCCCGAGCTCGACGCCGTTCTCGTCGCCTGGCAGCGCCTGCGGCTCGGCGACGTGCGCGGCGCGGCCGCGGTGGACGAGCGCCTGGCGGCGATCGAGCCCACGGACCCGGAGTTCGTGCTCGCCCTGCGCATGCGCCTCGTGTGGCGCCTGCGGTCGCAGGACGCCGAAGCGGCCGGCGAGGCGCTGCACCTGGTCCGACCGGCGGTCGATCTCGCAGCGAATCCACGATCCTTGATCCTTCGCGCCCAGCTGGCAGAGGCAGCGGCAGACTGGACCGTATTCCAGGCAACCCTCGCCGAGCTGGCCGGCAAGGCCCAACGACTGGGGACGACACCTCCCATGGTGTCGAATCGAGTGACTCGCTGGCGTGACGACCCGCGATTCCAGAGCGCCCGGTGGCAAGAGATCTGGGCGGCCTTCGACACGCCGGTCGAGTCTTGACGCGGAACGCGACGTCCAGGCCACGAGGAGATCCGATGCACCTTCGTTCCTTGAACTACCGTGCCTCATGGCTTCGTCAGACCGCCGCCCTCGCGGGACGGGTCGTCCTGGTCGGCCTGCTGGGACTCCCGGCGATCCCGCTCCAGGCCGACGCCACGGCGGACGAGACGCAGCGTTCCTATCAGCTGCGGGTCAGTGTGCTCGAGATGGAGAGCTGGACGCGAGCGCGGTCCGGCGCACCGTTCCTCCGCGGCCAATCGTCGATCGACGGATTGGTCCTGACCAAGACCCTGGCCGACGAGGCCCTCCAACGCGGCCTCGATCGGTCGCCGCGAACCCGGATCGACCTCCTGCGCCTGCAGGGCAATGCGGCGGTGGCCCGCGTGAAGGCGCGGCTGTCGGACGCGATCGACGTCGGCGACGCCGAGATCGACCGAGAGCTCTCCGAGCACCCGCCTCAGCTCGCGCCGCGCCGCTGGCGGCTACGCAACATCTTCTTGCGCTACGGCTCCGACGATCCGGCGACGGTCCGCGAGCGGCTGCTGGCGATCCGGCGTCAGGTGCTGGAGGGAGCGAGCTTCGAGGCGTTGGCGCGCGAGGTCTCGCAGAGCGAAACGCGCTGGCGCGGCGGCCTGCTGGGCAACGTCCGCCTGGGGACCTTTCCGCCGGCGGTCGACGACGCGATACGCGAGCTGCAGCCCGGACAGGTGAGCGACGTGTTGGAGTCGTCGCAAGGCATGAGCTTGCTCTACTGCGAGGAAATCTTGGACGCGGTCACCATGACCGAGGAGGAGCTGCGACGGCTGGCGGAGAATCGCCTCCGCCGGCAGCAGTACGACAGCGCGTGGAACTCTCTGCGGGAATCGCTCCGGCAGAGGGGCGACGTGACGATCCTCGACAGCGCCGACGGCCCGTCGGTGCGTTTCACCGGTGCTCGGCTCGACGCAGAGAGCCTGAGCCTCGTCGTCGGTCGCGCGCCGGAGCACGCCTGGCCCGAGACCTGGCCCGCGGCATGGCACCACGCGCTCGACCGTTTCGTCGTCGCCCGCATGGCGCTCCTCCACGAGGCAGAGCAAGGATCGGGCCCCGACATCGAAGCCCGCGCGACCCTGCTCTGGGAAGAGCGCCGGATCCTCGCCTCCGCGCGACTCGCCGAGGAGGTCGACGCGCGCTTCGAGGAGCCGACCGAGGCCGATCTCCGCCAAGCCTTCGAGTCGACGCCCGGAGCCTACCGTCTGGCTCCGTCGGTCGACCTACAGGTCCTCCGCCTCGAGCGCCCGGAGGCCGAATCGGTCGCCGTCGAGCTCTTGACGCGCCTGCGTGCCGGAGAGCTGTCGTTCGACGACGCGGCTCGACTTCACTCGATCGACGGATCGGCGGCGCGGGGTGGGCGGATCGACGGCCTGGAGGTGAGGCAAGTCGCTCCGAGGCTCGGTCTCGACGTCGCGCGGGCCGTCCGAGAGCTCGCCGTCGGCGAGATCAGCGAGCTGGTGTGGACCGAGAACGCCTTGTGGATCGTCCGCGTCCTGGCGCACCACGAGGAGCGGCCGGCGACCTACGCCGAGGCACGGAGCGACGTGCGCCGGCGCTGGATTCGCGACGCTCTGGATCGCCTCCGCGACGACTGGGTGGCGCGGCGCCTGGAGGCGCTGGACATTCGCTGAGCAGGGCGCGACCCGAGGTGGGCACTGGATGCAGCCACCGGCTCAGTCCGGCAGGCGAGCGAGCCACTGCTTGGCCTGGTCGAGCTCGGTGCGGCGGATTGCCAAGCCGTTCTCGTCGAGCAGCCGGCGACTCCACTCTGTGTAGAGCAGCGGGCCCTGCGTGGCCAACAGATCCTCGGCCACCAGCGTCCGTGCCTGGGCGAACTCGATGGGCTCGGCGTCGCGTCGCGCGTCGAGGCGCAGAATCGAGACCCAGCCATTGCGCGACGAGAACGGCGGCGTATGCTCGCCGGGCTGCAGAGCGAACGCCATCGGCGCGGCGCGCGGATCCTCGACCTGCAGTTGCAGCAACGTTCGGTCGTGCAGCGTATCGAGGACCGCTCCTGGCTCCTGGACCGCGAGGTCCTCGAGCCGCGTGGAGCCGCGATCGAGAGACGTCACCGCGGCTTCCAGGCGGCCCATCGCCGCGCTGTCGACTTGATCCACCGGAATGCGCAGGCGGCTCAACGACACCCGGACCGGCTGACTGAATTTGCCTGAATGACGCCGATAGTGGACTCGCAGACGCTCGTCGTCGGCCAGCACCAGGGCACGCAACCGCGCCTGCACCTCTTGCTCGACCCGCAGCTTGCGTTCCTCGTCGGCCAGCCGCTCGGCGGGCAACGGTCGGTCGCCGAGCCCTTCTTGCAGCAGGGCCTCGGAGCAGTAGATCTCCTCCAGGAGATCGACCGGCTCACCCAGATCTTGCCGCCCTCGGGCCAAAGCCGCAGTCAGCTGGCGGAACTCGGCGAGGCTGAACTCATAGTCACCCAGGCGAAAGAGAATCGGCGGCGGCCGGTCCGCCTCCATCACTTGCTCGAAGAACTCCCGTTCGAGCGGCGCGATCTCCCGGTCTCGCAGCACGCGACGGGCCACCGCACACAGCCGTTCCCGGTGCCGGAGCCTTCGGAGCTCTTGGGCCAGCAGCGGTCCCACATCGTCGAGCTCCAGACGACGCTCCGGCAACACGTCGGACACGTAGAAGAGATGCCCGCCGTCCCGGGTGAAGACCGGCGCGCTCACCGCCCCTTCCGCCAGCGCGAAGACGACCGAATCGAAGTCGCCGGAGAACCGCCCTCGGCTCACCAACCCCAGAGCACCGTCTTGGTGCCGGGACTCCGAGTCGGAATGCTCGCGCGCCAGCAGACCAAAGCTCTCGCCCGCTTCGACCCGCCGTGCCAGCGACTCGAGCTGCTCACGGATCGGCGCCGGGTCGCGCTCGGCGCCATAGCGCTTGAAAACATGGGAGACGCGGCGCCGCTCGTCCAGCTCGAGGTCTTCTCGCCGCGTCTCGAAATAGGCCTCGAGGTCGGCCCGGCGAATCGGCTCCGGGGGTGGCTCGTCGGCCAAGACCAGATCGACCGACACCCGTCGCCGCAGATCTCGCGTCTGCCCCGCGAGCGCGACTCTCTCCGGGTCGACCGAGGGCTCCGCCTCGACGATCTGCTCCACCGCGACTCGCTCGATCAAGCCGATCCACTCGGCCTCGTCGGCGAGTCCCTGCCAGCGCCAGTCGGTCGCCTTCTCGGCCAAGGACCGATCGAGGTCGAGCACGGTCACCTGGCCGTGCCGGTGCTCAGCCACCACGACGTCGGCGGGGTCCGATCGGTCGACCGTGTCGGGAAGACAGCCGGCTGCCGCGAGCACGGCGAAGAGCCCGAGCACGGCAGGCCGCCAGTGACGAGACCCCTCGAGCCGACGGGTCACAGATCCAGCTCCAAGACGCGGGCCGCGTCGTCGGTGAAACGACTGCCCGGCGCCCGTGTCGCCAGCTCCAGATAGTGCTCGAGCGCCTCGTCGCCCTGCCCCAGCTCGGCGAGCAGAGCGGTGAGGGCGGACCGCGCCTGGTGATAGTCCGGCGCCATCTCCACCGCGCGGCGCAGATGCTCGGCCGCCTCGTCACGGCGCGACTGCGTGAGCAGGAACACAGCGTAGTTGAAGTGAGTGCGAGGGAAGAGGGGATGGTCGGCGAGCGCGCGCCGGAACCCGGCGTCGGCCGCCGCCACGTCACCTCGCCGAGCCTGGAGGACCGCCAGGTCCAGCCGAGCGGGAAGAAACGCGGGATCGATCTCGAGGGCGGCCTCCAGGTGACCGACCGCTTGGATCTCGTCGCCATCGGCTCGGTAGAGCTGCGCGATCTGGTACTGCCCCTCGGCCGTTCGCTGAATCAACTGCGCGTCCCGAAAGTGCTCCAGCGCCCCGCGCTCGTCGCCTTGGTGCAGGAGCAAGACTCCGATATTGGTCAGCACGGAGTCGCGGGTCGGTACCAGTGCGTCGGCCGGGATCGAACGCAGGCGCCGAAGAGCCTCGTCGGCCCGGCCGAGCCGTCCTTCGGCACTGGCGGCGAGCTCGATGTAGTGGCCGTTGTCCGGATCGAGGCGCAGCAGGCGTTCGAGGTGCTCCAGCGCGTCGAGCCAACGGCCCTCGTAGAGCAGTTGCTTCGCTTCGCTGTACATCGAGATCGTGATCGCTCGATCCTGCGGTGGATCGCCGTCCTGTGTGAGCGTCTCGGCAATCGGCCCGACGTCGACGCCCGACGGCTGGATGTAGCCGAGCGCCATCAGGCGGCGAGTGGTCTCTTCGTCACCCTCGATGGACGCGTCCAATCCGGGGACGGCATAGCGATCGAGGTACGACTGGAGGTTGCGTTCCAAGCGCTCCCGGTCGTCGGGGCGCGTGGCCGCCAGATCATTCAGCTCCCTCGGATCCTCAACCAGGTCGAAGAGCTCCGGGCGCGGTCCGTGGATGTACTTGAGCTCGTCGACGTAGAGGGCGCGCAGCTCTCCCCAACCCTGCGAAATGCGCGGCGAGAGCGTCTCGGCGTAGATCACGCGATCTTTGGCCGGCGTCGGGCCGGGGGCCACGACCGCGTCGAGCGGCTGGCCTTGGATGCCTTCGGGGGCCTCGAGGCCGAGCCAGCCGAGGATCGACGGCGCGATGTCGACCAATCCGACACGCGTCGCGATCCGGCTGCCGGCCGCCGCCCGCTCCAGCGCCGCGGCCGGCGGCTTGACGATCAGGGGCACGTGCAGAGTCGAGTTGTACGCGAGCAGGGAATGCGTCGACTCGTTGTGCTCGCCCCGCCCTTCTCCGTGGTCGGCGGTGACCACGATGATCGTGTCGTCGTACCAACCGCGGTCCTCGAGCAGGTCGAGCAGACTCCCGAGCGCCGCATCGGAGTAGGCGATCTCGCCGGCGTAGAGGTCGTGCGCGTAGAGCTGGTTGTACGGCGCCGGCGGCGTGTGGGGGAAGTGGGGGTCGAAGTAGTGCGCCCAGGCGAAGAACGGAGGCTCGTCCAATGATTCGAGCCAGGTGATCAGCGGCTCGTTCACGCGGCCGGCCGGCCGTTCGTCGAAATGGAGGTGCCGCTTCTCGACCACACGATTGCCGAAGTAATCCTCGAACGGCGCGTTGAGATCCTCGTCGAAGAGATCGAAGCCCTGGTCGATGCCGAACTTCGAGGTCACCGGAAAGGATCCGACCGACGCCGCCGTGGAATAGCCGGCGTCTCGCAAGAGCTCGGCGAGAGTCTCTTGCTCGTCGCCCAGCTCGAAGAGCCCGTTGTCCCGCACGCCGTGGGCGAACGGCACCTTCCCGGTCATGATCGTGCTGTGAGACGGCAGCGTGATCGGCACCGGCGAGTAGGCCTGTTCGAAGATCCAGCCCTCCTCCGCCAGGCGCTTCAGATGCGGAGTGGCCGCCGGGCCACCGTAGATCTCCAGGTGGTCGGCGCGCGTGGTGTCGAATGTCACCAACAACACATTGGGCCGCGCGGTCCGCTCTCGATCCGCGGCTGTGCACGACCAGTGGACCAGCGTCGCGAGGAGGGTGACGACGAGAGCGGCGGAACGCACGAGGCGTCTGCGCCGCGACTCGATCGGGCGCTTCGTCGAGCTCGGGAGAGTCAACGACTACTCCTGGGCGGCGGTCTCCGCCTTCTCGATGGTGAAGTCCATGAGCTCGACCGGCGTCGCCACGTTGCCGGAGACTCGGAACACCGCGTTGACGCCCATCCCACCGTTGGTCACCGTCGTCAATCCGGTACCCATCGCACCGTCGTTGAGGCTGATGGCGTGAAAGCCTTGGCCACCGGTGGTGTTGCTATCGAGGCCCAAGCCGGTCATCGACGGGCTGAACTGCCAGATTCCGGCCAAAAAGGTGCCGTTCATGTAGGCGTTCGCGGTCGTCGGCGAGGCGATCGTCAGCGTGTTGAATCCGGTCATGATCCCCGGCCGCGCCATCGAAGTCACCTGGTCCGCCATCGTGCCGACCACATTGCTGTAAAGACTCCAAACCACCGAGCCGAAGAAGGTGTTGACCATATTGAAGGTGATCATGGTGACCGAGCCGGTGGTTTCGATCGGCTGGATCGCCGTACCCGCAGTATTCAGGGCGGAGTCGAAGCGATTGCCGATCATCTGGCTGGCGACGCCGCCGAACCCGAAGACGGTTCCGGTGTCATACGTGATGTTCGAGCCGGCGACCTTCACCGCGACCTCCGCCCGGCTCGGGGACTCGACCGTGGTCGGCCCGCCCGTGTAGCCCGGCACCTGCCACTCGCTGCGCACCTGCTCGAGAGCCTTCTTGAAGGCTCGCCGCGTCTCACGATCGGGATGATCGAAGAACTGCCGCATGTAGACGTGGCGCTCTTCCGGCGACATGGCGAAGAGCTCGGCGCGATCGGCCTCCAGGCGCTGGCGAAGGCTCTCTTGGAGCTCGGCCTGGGCCTGCGCAGCGGCTTCTTGGGCGTCGACGGCTGGAGCGCCCAACAAGGCGACACACGCGAGGGCAAGGATGGATCTCATGGCTGAACCTCTTCCAAATCGCTCGGGATCGTCTTCGAGGGCACAAGGCCGGCGGCCCTGGAAGCACGTCTGACGGGTGGCGAAACGCTGATCAACTCGCCCGGATGATACCATTCGACGGCCGAAAGGGTGCCCGCCTGGCGCCGCCGGAGAGAATGTTTCGCTGTCCAGACAACACCGCGCCCCGAGTCCTCGGCGCCGACAGAATGTGCTCAACACCTCGTCGGCATGGCAGATCGCGACCTCCTGAGATCGTCCGGCTCTCGCGTCTTCTCGCTCTCGGTCTCCCGACGCTGCTCCTGGTCGGCGCCTGTGGCGAGGAGGTGCGCTCGCCCGATCGGTCCGTCGGAGCCGACGTGTCGACGGCACCGGGCGACGACCGCCCACCTATCGCGGTCGAGGCGGCGGCGGCGACCGGGCTCGACTTCGTCCACGACTCCGGCGCGGACGGTCGATTCTTCTACGTCGAGATCATGACCGTCGGCGGCGCGCTCTTCGACTTCGACAACGATGGCGACCTCGACGTCTACGCCGTCCAGGGCGGCCCCATCGACCCCGAGGGCGAGCTCGGCGGACCCGATCGGCTGTTCCTCAACACGGGGGTCGCGGCCGACGGCCTGCCACGCTTCGAGGACGCCGCACACGTCGAAACCGCCGACGGTTACGGCATGGGCGTGGCGGCCGGTGATTTCGACGACGACGGATGGACCGACCTCTACGTCACCCGGGCCGGCGCCAACGTGCTCCTGCGCAATCTCGAAGGCCGCGGTTTCGTGGACGTGACGGATCGCGCCGGCGTGGCGGGCGACGAGCTGTCGAGCAGCGCCACCTTCGTCGACCTCGACCAGGACGGCCGGCTCGATCTCTATGTCGTCAACTATCTTCGCTACAGCCTGAAGACGGACAAGCCGTGCACCGACATGGTCGGACTGCGCGAGTACTGCGGCCCCCAGAGCTACGATCCCGAGCGAGACCGCCTCTATCGCAACCTGGGCGACGGCCGCTTCGAGGACGTCACCGAGGCCGCGGGGATCGCTCGCGCGGGACCCGGGCTCGGTGTCGTGGCCGGCGACTTCGACGGTGACGGTCGACCGGATCTCTATGTCGCCAACGACCAAGCGTCCAATCACCTGTGGCTGAACCGCACCGACCCGGGCTCGCCCTTGACCTTCGACGAGGAGGCGATGCAGCGCGGCGCGGCGCTCGACGGGCGGGGACGGGCCGAGGCGTCGATGGGCATCGACGCCGGCGACGTCGACGGCGACGGCGATCTCGACCTGTTCATGACCCACCTGATCGGCGAAACCAACACGCTCTACCTGAACGACGGCCGAGGCCAGTTCGAGGACGGCAGCCTGCGCTTCTCGTCGGGCCGCGTGAGCATGCCCTGGACCGGCTTCGGCTGCGCGTTGATGGACGTGGATCTCGACGGTCGGCTGGACCTCTTCGTCGCCAACGGAGCCGTGCGGGCCAATCTCGAACGGCGTGCCGCGGGCGATCCCTTCCCTTACCAGGAACCAGACCTCCTGTTCCTCCGGGGCGACGACGGTGACTTCGTCGACGCCTCGGACCGCGTCGACGGGCTGCGTCCCGACCTGGTCAGCCGCGGCGTCGCGCCGGGCGACGTCGACAACGACGGCGATGTCGACTGGCTCGTCTTCCACACCGACGGACCGCTGCGCCTCTTCCTCAATCAGACCATTCCCCACAGGATCCCCGGCGACCCGACGCCGCGATCCGACCGGGACGCCTCGAACGCACGCTGGCTCGGCCTCGACCTCCGCACCGCGGCGGGACGCCCGGCGCTCGGTGCCGAGGTGCGGCTACGCTTTGCCGACGGTACGTCGGCCGTACGCACGGTACGCGCCAGCCGCGGCTACATGTCGAGCGGCGATCCACGCCTGCGCTTCGGCCTCGCCGAAGGCGCCGAGCCGACGAGGGTCGAGATTCGTTGGCCCGACGGCGCCACCCGGCAGCGCGCGGTTCCTGCGCTCGGCGTGTACCACCGGTGGACCGATGAAGGCTCGACGGAGGGCGATCGATGAGTCCGCGGCGTCTCGTCGTCCATCGTCTGAACCGCGCGGGCCTCGTCTGCGTCGTCCTCGCGGTCTGGCTCGGTGGCTGCAACGCCACCGGCCCCGAGCGCGGGATGCCCGACGAGTCCGAGATCTCGACCACCGTCCGATCGCCGTCCGAGCTGCTCGAGCAGCTTCCGCCACTGCCACCTCTGGAGCAGGTCGAAGCTCCGGTGCGCGAGCAGTTCGAGGAGCGTCTCGACCTGCTCGATCGAGCGCTGCACGCGCCGGATCCGAACCCGGACGATCTCGCGTGGGCCCTCGGTCAGCTGGGACGGTTGCACCAGGCGTACCGTCACCTCGACGCCGCGATGTGGTTCCTGGACGCCGCACACGAGCAGGCCCCTCGGAGCTTCGACTGGGCGTACCTCAGCGGTCACCTGCACACCGCCTTGGGTCAGTTCGAGACCGCGAGAGACCGTCTCGAGGCAGCGCGCGAGCTCCGCCCGGAGCAGGCGGTCGTGTGGGCCGCCCTGGCCGGTGTCGCGGCCGCGTCGGGCGACTCCGAGGACGCGCGAGAGCTCTACGAAACGGCCCTCGACCTCGATCCGAAGATCGCCGTGGCGCGGTACGAGCTGGCCCTCTTGGACCTACAGGAAGGGCATGCTGCCGACGCCGCCCTCGCGCTCGAGACACTGCTCGAAGAGCAGCCGATGGCCTACCAGCTGCACCATGCTCTCGGTGACGCGCTCAGACAGCTCGGCCGACCCGACGAGGCGGCGGCCCAGTACCGCAACGTTCCCGAGTCCCCGACCCACCGGGTCGGCCTGCGCAGCGACGATCCGTGGCTCGAGAGCATCCAGAGCTTGCCGATGAGCGCCACCGCCCTGGAACGCCGCGGTCGGCAGGCACTGCTGCAGGGCTACTTCGACATCGCCGCCGATCTCTTCGAGCAAGCCGAGGCCATCGCGCCCCATCGACCGGAGATCCGGTTCAATCTCGCGATGGCGGAGTTCTCGCGCGGCCAGCTGGACCGCTCCAAGGCCAAGCTGACCGCCTTGATCGACGACAATCCGGACTACTCGTCGTCGTATCGGCTTCTGGGGCGAATCCTCGCACAGCAAGGGGACGATCGCGCGGCACAAATCCACCTGCGCCGCGCCGTCGAGCTCGATCCGGCGTCGGAGGCCCACCATCGAGCACTGGCCGACTTCCTCCTGCAACGCGGACAGACGCGCGAGGCACAGCGCCACTATCGAACCGCCCAACACCTCGACGACCGCGGCGCCCAGGCATTTCTCGGCCTGGCTCAATGCCTGCTGCTCGAGGGCGACGAGGCCGGCGCAATGCGCGCCGTCGAGGACGGCCTGGACCGCCAGCCCCAGGCGAAGGCGCTACGGTGGCTGGCTTTGCGCCTGCGAACCCTGGAACCGGACCGCTTCGGCGCCGCCTTCCCCGCCTCGCCCCGCTCAGTGTTCGAGATCGAATCGGCCGCCATGTCGCGCGCCGCGGACAGCGACTTCGCGAACGCGGCAGGTCTCCAGCGTGCGGCGCTCGACAAAGCCCGAGCGGCATCGGCGGCCGTTGGTGCGGAGCACCTGCGCGCCGTTCGTGGCCGGCTCGAACGCTACGAGGCCGACACCCTGCCGGAGACTCTTTGGACCGTTGGGGAGCGACCCCGCGTCACGCTGGGGGCACGCTGACCTCTCCGCGCGGCGACCGCTCGACGACGGAGGCGGAATCGCCCTCTCGCAGGCGATAGACACGGTCGAGGCCATCATCCGCACCGGACGGCCCGTCGAATCGCTGGGTCCCCGTCGTCGACGGCCAGTCGACCTCGATGTCCAGTAACCGTCGTGCCTCGCCCAAACCGACCTCGAGCTGAAGACTGGACGAGCCGAAGCTGCCCCCGGTCCCGACCAACGCGTGGACCGTGCGCGGCCCCTCGGCGGTGTCGACCCTTACCCGCACGCGGGCTCCGACCGCAAATCGGTTGGCGCGCGTGCCTTCCAAGCGAAGGGTCAGCCAGCGCCGGGGGGCGACTTGCTGCGTCGAATTCTCAAACAACGCGTTGGGAAATGTGTCGCCGGAAAAGGCGCCGCCCATGACCGCGTAGATGTCCTGGTCGCCGTCGCCGTCCCAATCGCCGAAGGCGACGCCGTGTCCTTTTTGGATATGCCCCATCCCGGCGGCGGTCGTGACGTCGGCGAATCGCCGGCCGGCGACCTTTCGACCGACGACATCGCGGCCCGCAACGTTGAGAAACGCTCGATTGGGCGCCAGAGCGCCGAAGTTGGGCGCCCCGGTTCCGACGTAGACGTCGGGGAAGCCGTCGTTGTCGAGGTCGCCGTAATTCGCACCCATCGCCATCAGACCACGCGACAGCCCGCTCTCCTCGGTCACGTCGCGGAACGAGCCATCACCCTGGTTGCGGTAGAGCCAAGGCCGCGACGCTTCCTCCGTCCCGAGGTAGTCGGCCGCCACCTGCTCGGTGACCGGAGCCATGAAACTGGTGCCGTACGATGCCGCGAAGAGGTCGAGCCAGCCGTCGTTGTCGTAGTCCCAGAACCACGTGGGAAAGCCGTTGAGCGGCTCGGCGACCCCGGCCGACTCGCCGATCTCTTCGAATCGGAGTCCGCTCGAGCCGCCGCTTGCCGAGGGCTCCGGCGCCACGTTGCGGAAGAGCAGATTGCGGCTTCCCATGGTCGAGACGTAGAGGTCGGGCCGGCCGTCGTTGTCGACGTCGCCCCAGGCACAGCCCTTGACGAAGGCGTCGACGACGAGGCCGACGCGTGGCGCGACCTCTTCGAAGGTGCCGTCGCCCCGATTGAGGTAGAGCTCGGAGCGTCGATTGAGTCGACGCGTCGACTCGTTGCCGACGAAGAGGTCCAGATCGCCGTCGAGATCGACATCGGCCCACGCCGCGGCCTGGCTGGGAGCGAAGGTCAACAATCCGGCCGACTCGGTGACGTCGTCGAACGTGGCGTCGCCTCGGTTGCGCAGCAGCGACGGCGGCTGCCGACCGAGCGCGCCGAGCCAGGCGCCGCGCAAGACCAGCACGTCGAGATCACCGTCGCCGTCGACGTCGGCGTGGGTCAGGTTCAAACCACCGGTCAGACCCTCGAGGCCGGCCTCGGTGGAGCGATCCTCGAAGCGACCCGATCCGTCGTTGCGCAGAAACACGAGCGGATCGTCCGCACCCCACGACGAAACCAAGAGGTCGAGGTGGCCGTCGCCATCGAGGTCGTCGAACACGACGCCACCCGCCAGCCCCGTCACGTCGGCGCCGACGCGCGGCGCCACGTCGTCGGTCGCCGGCACGTCGGCCTCGCTGGCGAAGACCGCCGGATCGATACGCCACGCCTCGGGAATGCCGTCGGGATAGAGCCCGAGGGTCATGGCAGCCAGGTTGTAGAGCCAGCGGGCCGCCGGATCGTCGGGCATCTCGTCCAGCAGCTCGCCGTAGAGCTCCATGGCGCGGCGAGAGGCTTCGGGACGATGATGCAGGCCACCGGCACGGATCGGCACCAGGCAGCTCTGCGCCTGGTGATGGAGCACGCAGTTCTCCTGCTCGGCGATGCGCAGATGGGACAAGGCCACCAAGAGCCGAATCTCACGGCGCCTTTGGGCACCGGTGGCCGAACGAGCCGACCGCGCTCCTGCCTCGTCGAGCAGCCGCGATTCGTCCAACAACCCGGTGTCCTGCAGCAACTCGACGCGCTCCAGCAGCGCTTCGAAACGCGCCGCGGCCTCCTTCGACTCGCCGGCACGCAAGAGCTGCAGCGCCAGATCGAGCTCCGCTTCCACCCGCGCCTCGAGCTGGCGAGGCCGCGGCGCGCGGCGCAAGCGGTCGAGCAAGAGGGCGTTGTTGAACGGATTGCGCATGCTGTCGGGGCCGTGGGCAATCTTGTGCAGGCGCTCGACCATCCGCTCAGTCTCTGCAGTTCGGGCGGGCACCTCGACGGGCGCCGAGACCACGCCGGGAGGACGGGCCGCGGGGTCGGCCTCGGAGCAGCCGATCCCCAGGCCGACAGCAAGGCTCAACGCCGCTAGACTCGCCGCCTTGAGACTCGCCATCCTGAGAGTCCACGCAATCGACGGCATCCACGTCGAGAACAGCAAATGGATCGAAGAGTGCATCGAAACGTCGAAACTCACGCGGCGCATACTCTGGGACGATTCGGTCTGAGACTACGGGCCTCGAGGGTGCCAGTGGGACTCTTGCTGTTGGTATGCGCGGGTTACCTCTGGGGCTGTGCGACGCAGAGCGTCGCTGAACGCGACACCGCGACGCAGCCAGCGCAGGAGGAGCTCCAGGCCGCGGTGGTGCTGCGCTGGAGCACCGCCAGCGAGCGCGACTGCTACGGCTACCACGTGTACCGCGGGCCGACAGTCGACGGTCCTTTCGTGCGTCTGACGAACCAAGTGATCCCCGGCGGTGGGACGACACACGACGTGAGATCGTACCGATTCGAAGACTTCGACCCTCTGGAGCCCGGGATCTACTTCTACTTCGTGGAAGAAGTCGCGATGGACGGTACCACGCGGCGCCTGACTCCGCCGCGCCGCTTCGAGATTTGAGCGAGAGCCTGACCATTCTCCCCCGAGCATCTCAATCGGCTGGCCGAAAGCGACGAAGACCGGAGTTCGCTTGAGCCTCGGTACCGGTCTCGCTAGACTCACAAGGTTCGTTCCATTCGACTTCCCTTCGGCACAGCCGCACTCGCTTCCCTCGATCGAACCGCCACCGATCGGATGGCGATCAGTCGGTTTCTTCGCGCGCCGAGCCAGAGACGATCCAGCACAAGGGGCAAGCCCACCGTGAACAAGCTGAAGACGACGGCCCTCTTTCTCATTCTCTGCGGCATCGCCCCGTCCCTCTGGGCGGCGGCGGTGGGCACTGATGTTTCCGTCACGAAGACAGATGGCGTGACCTCCGCGGTGCCCGGACTCACGGTTCTCACCTACACGATCGTCGTCTCGAACTCCGGCATGGATACGACCGGAGTGTCCGTGTCGGACACCTTCCCGGCCGGCTTGACCTGCACGTGGACTTGCGCCGCCAGTGCCGGATCCACCTGCACCGCGATGGGTGTGGGCGACATCAACGACACCGTCGATCTTCTCGACAGCGGAACCGCCACGTACACCGCCACCTGCTCGATCGCCTCGAGCGCGACCGGCACGCTCTCGAACACCGCGACCGCGAGCGGTGGCAGCGTCGCCGATCCCAATGCGGCGAACAATAGCGCGACGGATAGCGACACGGTCCTCGTACCGACCGCCGACCTGGCGATCTCCAAAGTCGATTCCGCCGACCCGGTGAACCAGGGTGCGGCCTACAGCTACACGATCACCGTGACCAACGCCGGGCCGTCCGACGCCACCTCCGTCGTCGCCACCGAGACGCTCCCGGCCGGCGTGACTTTCGTCAGCAGCAGCGGCTGTGCCGAAGACCCGAGCGCCAACCCGACCTGCACCCTCGGCACCATCACCGCGGGCGGGATGGCCGCCTACACCCTCAACGTGACGGCTCCCAACGCGTCGGGCCAGGTGACCAACTCGGTCACCGTCTCGTCCGCCGCCACGGATCCCACCTCCGGCAACGACACGGCGACCGAGACCACCGACGTGAATCCGGCCGCCGACCTGGCGATCACCAAGACCGACGGCGTCGTCACCGCCGTCGCCGGAGAGACGGTGACCTACACCATCACCGCGACCAACAACGGCCCGGACGACGTCACCGGAGCGACCGTCGCCGACACCTTCCCCGCCGACCTCACCTGCACCTGGACCTGCGCCGCATCGGCCGGTTCCAGCTGCACTGCGGCCGGCAGCGGCGATATCAACGACACCGCCGTCGACCTGCTCAACGGCGGCACGGCGACCTACACCGTCACCTGCGACATCGCGTCTTCGGCGACCGGGACGCTGTCCAACACCGCGACGGTGAGCTCGTCGGTCTTCGACTCGGTGCCGGGGAACAATTCGGCCACCGACGGCGACACGGTCTTGACCGCCAGCGCCGACCTCTCGATCACCAAGGTCGACTCCGCCGATCCGGTGAACCAGGGTGCGGCCTACAGCTACACGATCACTGTGACCAACGCCGGGCCGTCCGATGCCACGTCCGTCGTCGCCACCGAGGCCCTTCCGGCCGGCGTGACCTTCGTCAGCAGCAGCGGCTGCGCCGAAGACCCGACCGCCAACCCGACCTGCACCCTCGGCACCATCGCCGCGGGCGGAATGGCCGCCTACACCCTCAACGTGACGGCGCCCAACGCGTCGGGCCAGGTGACCAACTCGGTCACCGTCTCGTCCGCCACCGCCGATCCCGACTCCGGCAACGACACGGCGACTGAAACCACTGACGTCAATCCCGAAGCCGACCTGGCGATCACCAAGACCGACGGTGTCGTCACCGCCGTCGCCGGTGAGACGGTGACCTACACCATCACCGCGACCAACAACGGCCCGGACGACGTCACCGGAGCGACCGTCGCCGACACCTTCCCTGCCGACCTCACCTGCACCTGGACCTGCGCCGCATCGGCCGGCTCCAGCTGCACCGCGGCCGGCAGCGGCGACATCAACGACACGGCCGTCGACCTGCTCAACGGCGGCACGGCGACCTACACCGCCACCTGCGACATCGCCCCCTCGGCGACCGGGACACTATCCAACACGGCGACGGTGAGCTCGTCGGTCCTCGACGCGGTGCCGGGAAACAACTCGGCCACCGATGGCGACACGGTCTTGACCGCCAGCGCCGACCTCTCGATCTCCAGCATGGTGTCGCCGAATCCGGTCGACCTGGGCGGCCTGCTGACGATCACGGTCCTGGTCGACAACGCCGGACCGTCCGATGCGCCGGACGTGGTCGTCACGTCGACCCTGGATCCCGCCATCACGTTCGACTCCACCACCGGATGTGTCGAAGACCCGAACGGTGTGCCCACATGCACCCTGGGGTTGGTGCCGGCCGGGGGCTCAGCCTCGTTCCAGATCACCGCGACGGCGCCGAACGACGGCGGAGACTTCTCGGCGCTCTTCGATGTCTCGTCCTCGGCGACCGACCCGGACGGAGCCAACAACTCCGAGACCGGCACGGTCCAGGTCGGTTCTGTCGTCGACATCCCGACAGCGACCACGTGGGGACTGTTCGCGATGATCGCCCTGCTCACCGCGGCCGCGGTCCGACGACTGCGCGTCTGATCGGCTCGCTGAGCCGTACCCGTCCAGCGCGTCGAGCTCATCGACGAGCGCACCCATGAAGAGCCCGGCGTCAGCGCACGCCGGGCTCTTGCCGCGCCTGGACGCGCCGCATCCGACGGTGTGTTCGAGCCACCAGTCTCAGGACCACACAGTCTTAGGGCCACCCAGTCTCAGGGCCACCCAGCCTCAGGGTCACCCAGTCTCAGGACCACCCAGCCTAGGGCCACAGCGGCATCGCCGGGTCACCCAAGAGGTTGTAGAGATGCGAAACGTGAGGATTGTCGGCCACGCCCTTCGCCTCCACCAGCGCGTCTCCCAGCGTCCGTCGCTGCCAGAGCAAGCCGTCCAGAAGCTCTAAAGAGAACCGAGGCGGTGTGTAGAGAGTGGCCGATGCACCGATGAAGGCCGCCGCTCCGCGCGCGGGATCGAGGACCATGGCTTCACCGAGCGAGCCCGAGCTCGGGTGGTCGAACGGAGCGGTGGCGCACGAGATGCTCAGGATCACCGGCCACCGCGTCGGCGGCTCGACGCCGCGCAGATCCTCGAACTCGAAGCGGGACGACGCATCCATGACCTGCGGCCCACCGAGCCCCCAGAGGTGCCGGCTGCCGTGGCCGGCGAAGACCACGACCGACGGTTCGCGGCGCAGCGCGTCGACCAGCTGAGCGTCGAGCGCGACCTCCGACGACCAGGCGAGCCGCTGCACATCGACCGCCGCGTCGACGCCGGGCTCGTCGACTCCCGGCTGGGGCTCCGCCGACTGCAGCCGGCGGGAAAGCCGCTCCAACCGGGCCTGCGACGGACTGTCGAGACCCGACAGCAGGAGGACCTCGGACGGCTTCGCGCGCGGTGTCTTGTAGGCTTTCAAGATCTTGCCCACCGCAGCCTCGAGCTCCGAGACGGTACGAACCGGCAGGCGACCAACGGCGAAGCGAGGCCGCGTCTCGGCCCCGGACTCGGCCACATAGACGTGATCCGAGGCAGCCGGCCCGTACGGCGACAGGTAGGTACCGGTCGGTACCAGGTCGGCAGTGCCGGCAGCCGGCTCTCGCGTCACCGCGTCGGTCTCGATCGTCGGTTGCTCTCCGCGGGCCCACCAGTCGGCGTCACCCACGAGAAGCACATACTGCAGCGCACCGTGGCGACGGTGCTCCGCCAAGAGGTAGTCGCGGACACCGGTCACGGTGTGGAGACCGTTGCCGTGACCGTCGACGAGATCTTCGATCGAAACCGCCGCGGTGCGAAGCCCGCGCTGCCGGTGCATGGCCAGAAGCGGCTCGACGCTCTCCAGCAGGATCTCGGGCCCGACCGCCAGGTAGTCGACAGGGCCCAGAGGCTCGGGCTCGGCACGCCACGCGGCGAGCCGCAGCGGCCGCTGCCACGCCCCGTCGCGCACCACGAACGCCTCCACCTCGCGCAGCGACTCGACGGACGAATTCGGCATCGTCGGAAAGACGCGCGCGTCCGCGACCTGCAGAGCCGGCGAAGCCTCGATCGATACCACATGCGGCGTCGCAGGCTCCGCCACACGGTCGGCGCCGGCCACGGTGTCGTAGACGATCTCGATGCGATCGACATAGGACAGGTCGATGATCGGCTGGGAGACCGCCGCATCGTCCCCTTCTCCCGGCAGGAAGCGCTCCGGGACCTCGATCTTCAAGAGATTGCCTCGAGGCTTCAGCTTCTGCGCATCGACGTCCGAGAGATGGATCGTTTGAAGACGCCGCCCGTCCCACGCTGCGGAGCCGATCCGCTGGCCGTTCAACGTCACGTCAACTTGGTGTTGAGCCACTCCATGGGGCAGCTCCGGGTAGGTCCAGCCCAGCACACGGACGCTGAGGTCGAAGCGCACGATTCGGTCGCTGCGCAAGTCCGAGAAGGGATCGAGGTTCACGGTGAGCGTCGCGCTTCCTCGCTGGCTGACGACGGCCCAGAACCACAAAGTGTCGACCCCACTCACCACGACATCCTTGGTGACCAGAGCGACCCGCAGCTGGTCGTCTTCGAGCACCAGCCGATGACGAACCGGATCCGGAGACGTCACCGTCCCACGCGCCGGCCAGATCGGCAGCGGATCGGCAGAGGGCTCAAGCCGGAGGGCAACCAGCCGGGACTCGTCGACCAGCTCGCGCTCGAAATGACTCGACGGAACAGCGACCAGCAGGCGGCTCCAGCTCGCGTCCGCACGGTCAGCCCACGCGGCCACGGGACGTTCACCGTTCCAGACCGTCCAGCGGGCGCCCTCCAACGAAACCTCGCCCTGGGCGACCCCTTCGAGCTCTGCCCGAGACACGCTGAAGACACCAGGCCCATCGACCGTGAGCTTGAGCCTCGGAGCACTCGACGCCGGGAGCGCGGCCGCCGCGAGGAAGAGCCCACTCAGCACCAGGAGGGCCGACCAGAGTTGCAGCCGCCAGCCCTTGCCGGAAGACAGGGTGATTGATATCGAATCAATAATTAGCATTATGTCTGCCAATCGCTCGGTTCAACAAACCTCGCGTGTCGTCATCGACCCGAGAATACCCAGGGAGGGTTTCCATGATCCGCCACCGTTGTCTCGCAGTCATCCTCGTTGCTTGCGCAGCCCTTGTCGCCGGCACCGCTATCGCCTCGGACACCACACCAGCCGCTGTCGAAGCCCAGGCCGAGATGCAGCACCCATCCAGCCTGTCTCCCGACGCGAAGAGCTGCTCTGCCGGCGAGACGCCGGCGGTGCCGTCCATCGCCGAGTTCGAGATCGAGGCCCTTTTCGAGATCCCCACGACCAACCTGCAGATCTGCTTCGAGCTCGGAGACTGCCCGGGAACGGGCAGCTGCTGGAACTCGACTTGCTCACCCTGTGAGGTTCTCGGGGATTGCGGGCTCGACCACCGAGGAGCCGAAATCCTCTGCATCTATCCGCCGCGCTACTGCTGAACGTATCGCCCCCCGACTCACCTCGCCAGCCCCCTCCAAAACCTCGGCCGAGCCGTCTGAGCCTGAGGCCGCCGTAGGGCACGGACCGTACTGGGACCGCCGGCATCTTGCCGGCTCCGGGAGCAGGGCACGATCGTTTCCACGAGGCCGACCTCCACCAGGCATTGAAATGCCTGGCTCACCTCGTCTGTCCCTTCGGGACACCTCACCGAGCCGTCGAGCCCCGAGACCACCGCAAGCTGACCGCGAGCGGTGTGTCAGCTCGGGCGTTGACGGAGTCGTTCGGCGACGGCGTCATGGCCGCGCTCAGCCGCGAGGGCAGCGGGGGTGAGGCCGAGGTCGCTCGCGGCGGTCGGGTCGGCGTGGTGTGCGAGGAGCAGCTCGACGACGGCCAGATCGCCGCGACCAGCGGCGTTGTGGAGGGGGCGGAAGCCGCCCGCCTGCTCGACGTCGGGATCGGCGCCGGCAGCGAGCAGGGCGCCTACGGCGTGCTGCGAGGCGTCGGAGTCACGGTGCGCGGCAGCGGCGTGGAGCGGCTGGACTCGGGTCGGGTTGTCGGCGACGCGGTTCGGGTCGGCTCCGCGCGCGAGCAGCAGGTCGAGCACCTCGCGGCGGCCGTAGTAGGCGGCGAGCGCGAGGGCGGTGAAGCCGTCCTGCGACGTTTCGTCGAGAAGTGACTCTTCCGCGTCGATCCAGACGGCGACTCGCTCCGCGTCGCCGATCGCAGCCGACTCCCAGAGGTCGAGATCGACGCCCGAGCGCACCAGGACGCCGAGCATCTCGTCGAGTCCGTGGTACACGGCGAGCTGCACCGCGGTGGCGCCGGCGATGTCGCGGCTTCGCACCAGGCGGTCGTCGGCGACGATCATCTTCGCCACCTCCTCGCGCTGGTCTTCCAGCACCGCCTGCAGGAACTCGGGCGTCGAAATCTCGCGCTCCTGCTCGAGAAACTGTCGATCCGCCTCGCTCGGTTGCGGGCTCGAGGGCTGGCCGGCGATCGGCAGGCCGGTCCGCTTCGGGGTCGCGTCGTCGCTCATGGCGCGAACCTTATCCGAAGACACGCTCCACGGCATGCCCACCCTGTGGGTCGCCCGCGCCGCACGCTATGATCGTGCCGCTCGCACCGCCACTGCTCGCACGGTGCCCTTCCTTACCCTCGCTGATCCAGCATCGACCCGCCGGAGCCACCATGACCCTCTCGTCCCTGCCGCCGGGTGCGCTCACCTGCGCCCTCTGCCTCGCCGCCCTGATGCTCATCGCCTGCCCCTCCGACGACACCTCCCACGACGGCGATACCGCCGACGCGGTCGATCTGGTGCTCTACGGCGGACGCATCGTCACGCTCGACGACACGGTACCGACCGTCGAGGCCCTGGCGATCCACGACCAGCGCATTGTCGCTGCCGGCGCGCGCTCCGAGGTCGAGCCGCTGGTCGGTGCGACGACTCGAGTCGTCGAGCTGCCCGAGGGCGCGCTCGCCGTCCCCGGCTTCACCGACGGGCACGCACACTTCCTCGGCCTCGGCGACATGAAGATCCAGCTCGATCTGCGGGCCGCGAGCAGCTGGGGCGAGATCGTCGCCCTGGTCGCCGCGGCAGCGGCCGAGGCTCCTCCAGGGACGTGGATCCGCGGACGCGGCTGGCACCAGGACAAGTGGACGACGCCGCCCGAGCCGTCGCTCGAGGGTTTCCCGCTGCACGACGCACTGTCGGCGGCGACGCCGGACCATCCGGTCCTGCTCACCCACGCCAGCGGCCATGCGCTGCTCGCCAACGCCAAGGCGATGGAGCTCGGCGGCGTCGACGCCTCGACGCCAGACCCGCCGGGCGGCGAGCTGCTGCGGACCGCCGACGGCAGCCCGAGCGGCCTGTTCAACGAGACGGCGCAAGACCTGATCCACAGCGCGCGCGGCGGCGAGGACGCTTGGCTCGAAGACGAGATGCGGCGCATGGTGGAGCTGGCGTCCGAGGAAGCCTTGTCGAAGGGCCTGACCAGCTTCCACGACGCCGGCTCACCGCTGCCGGTGGTCGAGTTTCTGCGTCGTGCCGCCGACGACGGCAGCCTCGGCGTGCGCCTGTGGGTGATGCTGCAGGGCTCGAACGACGAGCTGGCGACTTCCCTCGACGCGGCGCGCCTCGACGGCGACGACACGCGCCACATGCTCGAGGTCGGCGGCATCAAGCGCTACATGGACGGTGCCCTCGGCTCTCGCGGCGCCTGGCTGCTCGAGCCCTACGACGACGAGCCGACGACCGACGGTCTGGCGCTTTCGACCCTCGACGACCTGCGGGAGACCGCCCGCCTGGCACGCGAGCACGGCTACCAGCTGTGCGTCCACGCGATCGGCGACCGCGCCAACCGCGAGGTCCTCGATCTCTTCGCCGATTCCTATGCTGCGGCCGGCGAGAACGCCGACTTGCGCTGGCGCATCGAGCACGTCCAGCATCTCGATCCGGCCGACATCTCGCGCTTCGCCACCCTCGGCGTGGTCGCCTCGATGCAGCCAGTGCACGCCACGTCCGACGGTCCTTGGGTGCCCGACCGGATCGGCGACGAGCGCGCCGCCGGTGGCGCCTACGTCTGGCGCGCGCTGCTCGATTCGGGCGCGGTGATCGTGTCCGGTACCGACGCTCCGGTCGAAGACGTCGACCCGATCGCCAACTTCCACGCCGCGGTCACGCGGCAGCTGCGCGACGGCTCGCTCTTCTATCCCGAGCAGTCGCTCAGCCGCGAGGAGGCCCTGGTCGCCGCCACGCGCGACGCCGCCTGGTCGGTGTTCCAAGAAGCCGACAAGGGGCGGCTTGCCGTCGGCCAGCTGGGCGACGTCACCGTCCTGTCGAAGGACATTCTCACCGTGCCCGACGACGAGATCCTCGACGCGAAGGTGCTCTACACCATCGTCGGCGGCACGGTCGCCTACGAGGCTGCCGACGACGAGACCGTCGCCTCGGACCCTTGACCGAGGCACCCTGGCTCCGGCGACCCTCACATCGCCGGACCGGGGTACGTCTTGCGTTCCTCTCGAAGGTACGAAATGATTGGCCGATCTGCCTGCCAACGACTTCGGAGGTTCGCATGACCACTCACCACCCCCCTCGATCACTTCATCCGACTCTCATCGTCGCGGTCGCCCTCGCCTGGTCACTGGCCTTCGCTCCCAGCGCCTTCGGTGCACCGGCCGACGCCATCACACAGGACGAGGCACCGACGGCCACAGAAGCGACGCCGGCGCTCCAGCCGATGGTCGAGGCTTGCACCGCCAACGCAGAAGCCGCCGGCGACGAGCTCGCCGTCAGTGTGCTGGCTCTCTTGGGGTTCGAGACCAACGCGAGCTGGGGCACGTGTCCTCAGCCCCTCGATTGCCGCTATGGTGGCTACTGCTACTTCGACTGCTCTCGCTGCGAGGTGAACTCGGACTGCCCGTTCAACACCTGTACGCCGATCCGACTCTGCTGACGGCTCGGCCGGTCAGGCGTCGAGCACGGCTCGGCGCAGCTCGGCGACCTCATCGAGGGTCGCCGGGCGCCAGCGCTCCTGGCGCAGCTTGCGCTCGACCGAGTCGGGCGTCGTCCGCAGCGAAGTGACCAATTTGCCGGCCGGGCTCCAGACGTGGGCCCGGCCGCGCTCACCGAGCACGACGAGAGTGTCGCGATGGCGATCGACGAGCACATCCTCGTCGTCTGCACGCTCGAGGTCGGCGAGCGCCATGCGCGTCGGCCGGTCGCCCTGGCGATGACGCTCCTCGGCGTGGCCGGTGCGTCGACCCCGCGCGCGGCTTCCCTGCTCGAGCCGCCGACCGAGACCGCCCAGAATCCCGGCGATGCGTGCTTCGACCGGCTTGCCGCGACGCGCGCCGCGCGACTTGCCACCGAGCTGGATCGAGTCGAGCGCCGCCTGTGCCCAGGCCACCGCGGCGCGCCACGGAGCCTCTCCTTCGAGGCGCGCCACCACCTCATCGAGCGGCTCGCCGTCGGGGCCGGCACCGAGCACCTGCAGCGCCAGGCGACGCGACGCCCCGTGGCCGGCCGACGCCGCCTGGAAGGTGAGGGCCTGGAGCGCCTGCGTGCCGTCACGCCGCGGCACCGACCACCAGCCGGCCGCCACCTGACCGTGCAGCCGGTAGCCACTCGGCGGATCACGGAACGGCGGCAACAATCCTGCCGCCAGGTCGTCGCCCGCGATCGCCACGGTCACCAATCCGGGCGGGCGGCGATAGAGCTCGTGCTGGCGCGCATGCCCGAGCTCTAGCAGCCATTGACCGAAGTCGAGAAAGCGCGGCTCGCCGGTCGGACCCCAGCCGACGAAGACCTGGCGCCCATCGGGCGGCGCCGTGCCGTCCCCCTCGGCGCGTCCGCTGCGCAGGTTCGGAACGCGTCCGGGCTGCAGCACGACGCCCCGGCCGACCAGCTCCTCGACGCCGGCTCGGAGCGCCTCGTGCGCCTTGGCGCCACGGCGTTCGAGATCCGCATCGTCGAGCGCCAGCTCGAGAGTCAGCTCGAGCCGACCATCGCGCGGCGCCAGGTGCGCCTGCGGGTGACGCTGCAACTCGGCGCGCGCAGCCGCGGCGAGCTGCTCGAGCGCCTCTCGCAACGACTCGTCGGGTCGTGGGTCCGTCACCCCTCTGCGCTTCCTCTCACCCTCGCCGGTGCGCTCGCCACCGAGCCCGGTGGCGGCCTCCGGACGCGTCCGCCGCGTAATCGCGCTACTCCAGCTCGCGCAGCTCGTCGATCAGGCTCGCCACCACGTCGAAGCCACCCTGCCAGAACGCGGCATCGGTGATGTCGATGTCGAGCTCGGCGAGAGCCTCGGCCGGCGGACGCGAGCCGCCGTACGACAGCAGGCGCAGATAGCCCGGCGTGAAGGCCGAGCCCTGCTCCTGGTAGCGGCGGTAGAGCGCGAGCACCAGCAGCTGACCGAAACTATAGGCGTAGCAGTAGAACGGCGTGTTGAAGATGTGCGGAATCGACAGCCACTCGTAGCGGAACTCGTCGCCGACCTCGACCGCATCGCCGAACTGCTCGCGCAAGTTGGCGGCATAGAGCTCGAAGAGCTCGTCGGCGGACTGGTCGTCGACGATCGCGGCATGCGCGTCGACCTCGAAACGGACGAAGAATGTCTGCCGCATCACCGTGGCGTAGATGTCATCGACCGCCGCCGCCAGCAGCTCGCGCCGAGCCAGCGGATCGCTCTCGTTCGCCAGCATGCGGTCGGTCATCAACATCTCGGCGAACACCGACGCGGTCTCGGCCAGCGGCAGCGGCGGGTGCTGGGTGAGCACCGAGTGGCTCTCGGCGAGCATCGAGTGGACGGCATGGCCGAGCTCGTGCGAGAGCGTCGCGACGTCGCGCACGCGACCGGTGTAGTTCATGTGCACGTACGGTGTGTGATGCGGCGTCACCGTGGCGCAGAACGCGCCTCCTCGCTTGCCCTTGCGGATCTCGGAGTCGATGTGGCGCTCGCGGAAGACGCGCTCGGCGTGGGCGGCGAATCCTGCGTCGAAGTCCTGGAAGGTCTCGAGCACGCTGGCCACGGCCTGCGCGTACGGAATCTGCCGCGCCGAGGTCGCCAGCGGTGCATAGATGTCGTAGCGACGATACGGCGCGAGACCGAGCCATTTCGCCTTCAGGCGGAAGTAGTCCTGGAACAAGCCCGCGTTCTGCGCCACCACCTCGAGCATCGTGGCGACGGCTTCGTCGGCGACATCGTTGTAGAGGTTGCGCACTGCGATCGGCGACGAGTAGCCCCGCAACTCCACGTTCTCACTGTGCCAATCGCGCACGCGGTTGGCGTAGATCTGCGCCAGCACCGCCTTCTCACGTTCGTACGTCGAAAAGAGAGTCCGGTAGGTGCGCGCGCGCAGCGCCGGGTCGGGGGCGAAGAAGTTCGCCCGCATCTCTTCTTCGGTGAGACTCTTCGTCTCGCCGTCGATCTCGATCTCGAACTCGTAGCGGTTGGTGAGCATCGAGTAGAGCGTGACCACCGCGTCGATGCCGTTCGAGTCCTTGATGTTGACGATCTGCTCCTCGCGCTCGGCGAGGGTATGCGGCCGAAAGCGGCGCAAGGTCTCGAGGTAGTGCCGCATGTCTGCGTTCTCTTCGTCGCTCGGCAGGAGCTCCGCGGCACGCACCTCGTCGAGCTGTTTCCACCACAGGCCGAAGAACAGGACCCGGTTGTGAATCCGAGTCGCGATCTGGCGCATGCGGTTGCGGAAGGCGATCGCCTTGGAGTCCTGCGTATCGCTCGAGAACCATAGACTCGAGTAGCCGGTGAGCACGTCGAGCCTCTCGTCGATCTGCTCGTAGATCCGCATCAGCTCGAGCAGCCCGGCGCGATCGAGCGTGTCGAGATCCTGCCGGGCCGCCTCCAGACGGGCCACCAGCTCGTCGATCTCGGCGACGCGCTCGTTGATCACATCCGTCGACGGCTCGGGCAGCAGCTCGCTGAGATCCCAGCGTCCGATTTCGTAAGGCGCCTCCGCGGGCGCCGACCGGCTGCGTGCGAAAGAGGAAGCGGCGGCAGCCGCGGACAGGGAGTGCTCATTCATTCTGACGGTCTCTCGGGCTGTGTCTGCGAGCCGCGTCGGCAGACCGCCGACGCGAGCGGACGAGGGGGTCATCCGCGAGGAAAGGTCGGAAGATTGTAGCGGATCTCGAAGAAGAGTCGGCGGGTGTCTCGGCGGGGCGAGGTCCGAAAGTGACCAGCCAGGCAGATCGTCTATCTTAGCGCATCGTGTCGTCGCCGTCACCTGTCGGCGAGCCCGGGCGCGGGATCGCGGGACTCGCAGTCTCGGCCCCGTCGGCATCCGAGTAGAGCGCCGGCGCGACCAGCGGCAGGAGCGCCAGCAGCACCGCGGGGACGTAGAGCTCGGCGCGGCGCAACGCGCCACCGCTGAGCAACCCGACGGCGCCCCCGCGATGCTTGAGCCCGACTGTTCCGGCGAGCCGATCGACCGCCGCCCCGAGCTCCAGCCCGTCGTCGAGAACGGCGCGCGTGACCGCCGGCGGCAGCTCGAAGCCAGCGCTGCGGCCACGTCCTTCGCGTCCGTGGTGATCGCGCACCACCGCCCAGCCGAACGCCTCGAGCACGCGCCGCGGCCGCCCGCCGTCGTCGACCCGGCGCGGCATCAATCCGCCCTCGAGACCGACCCAGAACCGGGCTTCAGGTACCCGGGCGGACGCGCCGCGTGCCCGCTGCCATGCGCCGCGCAGGGTCTCTTCGTCGCTCAGCGGCTGGTCGGGAACGCCGGACGGCACGGCGAGCGCGTCGAAGCGCGCGCCCTCGACGTCGAAGCCGACGGAGGTGAGACCGGCCGCCATGCGCCGAAAACCGTGCTCGACGGCCTCGCACTTGACAGGGTTGGTCGAGGCGACGACGACCCGCGGAGCACCCGGCAAGACGCCAGTGCTCATGACCGAAAAAGCAGGCAGGTCGTCGTGCCGGTCGCGTAGAGGCGCCCCTCGGCGTCCTCGAGCCGCGCCTCGCCGACAGCGGTGCGGCCACCGACATGCACCACCTCGCCGCGACAGACGAGCGTCCCCGTGTCGGCGGCGACGGCGCGCACGAAGCGGACCTGCAGGTCGAGGCTGGTGTAGCCGGCGCCGACGGGTAGCGTCGTGTGCACAGCGCAGCCCATCGCCGAGTCGAGCACCGTCGCGATCACGCCGCCGTGCACTGAGCCGATCGGGTTGTACTGATGCTCGCCCGGATCGAGCTCGAACGCCGCCGTCCCCTCGCCCACTGCAGCCAGCCGAAAACCTAGGGTCGGTCCGATCGGCGGTGCCGGCAGGTCGCCGTCGAGCAGCGCGCGCATCAACTCGAGGCCACTCTTGCCGACCGCCTGCCGGAGCACGCTCCGCGGGCTCTGCCAGCGCACCGTGCGCTCGCGCGTCGCGGGCTCGTCGCTCGGCGATGTAGACGGCGACGATGTAGACGGCGACGGTGTGGACGACGACGATGCGGACGGCGACGAGGTGTCGGGGGGGATGGCGCTCATCGATGCAGGCCCTCTCGGTGATCGTGGACAATCGACCCCGACGACTTCAGTGACGCCGCGGCGGCGGCCGGGGAGCATAGCGCATCGAGCGAGAGGGACCTCCGGGGTCGACGAATCGGCGCGACACCCTTGCTTGACACTCTCCGCGAGCAAATGGTAGAAATCGCCTCCCGCCGGGACGAGAGTCCTTGCGCGCGCAGCGCCTGCCCAGGTAGCTCAGTTGGTAGAGCATCCGACTGAAAATCGGAGTGTCGGTGGTTCAAATCCGCCCCTGGGCACCATCCTCCCCGCGCCGCCCCGCCCCATGAGCGAGTCAGCCGTCGCCCGACGCCGCTGGCAGAGCAACTTCGACCGTCGTTCCTTCGCCCAGCGTCGAGCGCACGGCGAGAGCGCCGCGATGCGCTCGCACCAGCCCGAGCACCGTCGCCATGCCGAGGCCTCGGCCGGTCGGCTTGGTGGTGAAGAACGGATCGAAGAGCCGGCGGAGGGTCTCCGCATCCATTCCGCAGCCGTCGTCGGTCACCTCGAGCACGACACGGGGAGCCCTGGCATCGACCAGGAAGTCTTCGGTGAAGCTGCGCGCCGCGTCGGCCTCGGCGCGCGTGCGCACCTCGATCCGGCCGCGAGATCGTTCGCGTGAGCCGGAGCCGACGTCGCCTGCCGCGACATCGACCATCGCGTCGGCGGCGTTGAGCAACAAGTTCATCACCACCTGGCGCAGCTGGCCGCGATCGCCGACGACCGGCGGAAGATCGGAGCCGAGCCAACACGAGACGTCCGCGCGCTTGCGTACCGAGATACGCAGCAGCTTCTCCATCTCGGCGACCAGAGACGAGAGGTCGAGCGATTCGGCACGCCCCCTGGCCTCGCCGGCGTAGTCGAGCAACTGCTGCGCCAGGTCGGCGGCCTGCTGGGCCGCGCGCCCGAGCTCCTCGAGATGCTCACGCACCGGCGTCGGCTCGTCGAGCATGTCGAGCGCCAGATCGGTGTGGCCGAGCACTCCGACCAGCAGATTGTTGAAGTCGTGCGCGATGCCGGCCGCCAGCGAGCCCAAGCTCTCCAGCTTGCGTGCATGCTGGTCGCGCTCCTCGAGCATGCGCCGCTGGCGCTGCACGCGGTTGCGCTCGGTCACGTCCTGGAACGTCACCTCCCCGCCCGGACGCCCCTGGTAATCGATCGTTTTGCCGACCACCAGCGCTTCGAGCACCTCGCCGTCGAGTCGCAGTAGGCGCTCCTCCACCGGCTGCCCGTCGTGCTCGCCGCGATAGACCGCGCGGATTCGCTGTGCGGCGTCGCTCCGATCCTCGGGATGCACCAGCTCGAGCACCCGGCGGTGCAACAGATCGGCCGCGCGCTCGCCGCCGAGAGCATGAACCGCCGCGTCGTTGACGAAAACGATCCGGGCCTCGCAGTGGACGACGATCGGCATCGGCGACGACTCCACCAGCCGTCGGTACTTCTGCTCCGACTCGCGCAGCCTTTCCTCCGAGCGCAAGCGCTCGGTGATGTCGGTGGCGGCGCCGTAGATTTCGATCACCCGCCCGTCACCGTCGACCACAGAGCGCGCGCGGTCGAAGAGCGAGAGCACCGAGCCGTCGGCCTGCAACAGGCGAAAGATGCCGTCGAAGGAGCCGCCGGCGAGCAGCGCCTCGAGGCGTTCACGGGTCAGCTCTTGGTCCGCCGGATGGACGAAGCGACGCCACCCGATCTCGACGATCTCCGCGTACGAGAGGCCGAACAGGCGCTCGAACGATTCGCTGAGCCACTGGCTGTGAATCGTGCCGTCAGGTCGCACCTCGGCGGAGTAGGCAAAGTCCGAGGTGAGGGCCGAGAGCCGGTGCAGAAGCTGGTCCCGGCGGTCGACGGAACCGTGCACGCTCGCGAGGCCGGAAGACTGCGGTGGGCGAGGCCGTGTTCGCGATTCATCCATGGTGAAAGCAGAGCAGACACCGTGATGTTATCGAATTCTTGCGCCGTCTCTCTGCCGAGGAGGCAAAGATTCCGCAATTCGACCTACCAGCGGAAGCTGCGGCGCGCCGCCTCGGCCTCGAGGTGCCGCGCCAGGCCGCGCGCCGCATCGACCGCGAGCAGGTCGATCGCTACCCGGTGGTTGCGCAGGCTGGCGCCTGCCGTGTCGACCACCAGACGCGCCATGCGCGCTCTGCGGTCGAACGGAGTCTGCGCCACGTGGACGACTTGGATCTTGGCCAACGGCACGACGCTGACCCGCAAGCCGAAGGCGCCGCTGCGAAAGAGCACGGCATCGTCGGTGAGCGCCCAGGCGGTGTGCGCGAGGTAGCGACCGGCCCACCACCAGACGGCGAGCGTGAGCAGCGTGAGAAGGGCCAGGCCGAGGCCGACGACGAGCCCGGTGGTGACACCTAGGCCGACGACGGCGCCCGCCCCGAGCAGGGCGGCGAGCAGCGTCAGCGGGATCATGCGCCGGCGGGTGAGCCGTCCGCGCGCGCCGGGCGCCAGCGGACGCCAGCGCACCGCGTCGAGGCGCAGCGACGGGACGACCTGGCGCAGAAGGTCGGGTAGCGTGTCGCGCGGCACCATCGGCGCCAGCCACAGGCGCGCGGCCCCTGAGGTCTGGCCCTTGTCGTCGTCACCGCCGCCTCCGCCCGCCGTCTCGACCTTCACCGAGACGCGCGACGCCCATCGGTGGATCACCGAGAGCCTGGCCGACAGCAGCTGGATGCGGTGGCGTGGAATCGTCGCCGTGATCCGCGTCAGCAATCCGTAGCGCGTGCGCAAGTCGTCGCCGGCGCGCTCGAGGTGAAAGCCATAGAGCTTGAACACGGTCCAGGCCACCGACAGCGCGCGGGTGACGACGAGGAAGAGCAACACGAGCACGAATCCGGCCAGCGCCAGCTGCAGCGGAGCCAGGGCACCCGGCCGATACGCCTCGAGCGTTCCCGGCAGCCAGCGCATCAGCGATTCGAGCCTCTCGGGCTGGTCGAAGTAACCGGTTTGGCTCAGCACGCCGAAGGCGGCCGCGACCACCAGCATGCCGCGATTGGAGATCAAGCCGAGCAGCACCAGGTCGCGCAGCGGCACGTCGAGCAGGGGACGACCGGAAGAGCGAGCTCCTGCCTGCGGCACGCGGCGTGCGTCGGCCGCGACACTCTCGAGATCTTCGACCGCGGCGTCCCCGTCGGCGAACCGTGTCGAGACGCGGTCGTCTGGAAAGACGTGCGCGCGAAGCTCTTCGACCTGGTCGAGGCCGAGCACGCTGATCACCGCCTCAGGCTTGCCTCCGCTCGCCGTCTCCAGCCGCACCACCGCGACGTCGAGCCAGCGATGCAGCGGATTCTGCACCAGGTCGACGTTCTGGATCCGGGCGTAGGGTACGTGGCGCTCGTTGCGCGTCAGCAGACCCTTACGAATCACCAGGTCTTCGGCGCCCAAGCGGTAGCCGAAGGTCAAATACCGCAAAAGTGCGCTCGCCCCGGCCGGCAGCAGCAGAACGACGAGCCAGAGCTCCATGCCGAGGCCGCCGGAGGCGAAGAGCACGAAGACCAGCGGCAGGACCAGACCACGCAGCGCCGCGAAGAGGTTGAAGACGAGCGAGATCGGCGGCAGTCGGCGCAGCGCCCCGTCGGCCGTCAGCGGGTCAGACGGCATCGTCCCAGGTCGCGTCGCCTCGCGCGTCGATCAGGCGGTCGCGCGCCGCCAGCGCGTCGTCGTGCGCCAGGCCAGACAGCGGGACGGCGGCGAACTGAGTCCCGGCGGTGTGCACGATCAAGGTCGCGAGACCGAAGTGTCGCTGGATCGGCCCCTGAGACACGTCGGTGTGCTGCACGCGCGACTTCGGCACCGACGTGATGCTGCGCACCAGCACGCCGCGCCAGATGGTGAGGCCGTCGTCATCGAGACGCCAGGCGGCATGGCGATAGCGGACACCCGGCCAGACCAGGGCGCGAAACGCCAGGAGCGCCATCAAGAGCACCCAGCCTCCGATCATCCAGATCCAACCCGTCGGCTGGCCGAAGAGCACGCCGACCGCCACGGGCAACGACAGGATGCCGAGCACGAGGAGCGTCACCAGCCCGCTCAGTCGCGCGACGGTCACCGACGCCGGGGCCAGCCGTCGACGGCCTCCCAAGCCAGAACCTTCGACCGCCGCATGCTCGACAGCCGACAGCTCGACAGCCGACGACTCGCTCAAACGTCGGTCCTCGAGGCACTGAAGGACTCGGACCGACAGGTGACCGTGTCCCCGACCGTGTCCCGGTCGCGTCGGGGCTCGGCGAGCGCGACGTCGGGCGGACGGTCTTCTGCGAGCAGCGCGGCCATGGTGACGATCCTACCAGCACCCGCCTCGCCGACGACCCGAGAGCGCCTCGGCAGCGCGCGCTCAGGCCAGCGACGCGACCAGGGGCACTGTCGCCTCGTCGGCTGCAAGGGCGGCGTCCTCGGCCGCCAGCACCGCCTCGGTGGCGAGACCGTCGAGGATCTCCATCGAACCGTCGTCGTGCTCGACGAGCAGGGTGCAGCTCTCGACCCAATCGCCGCAGTTGTAGTAAGTGACGTCGCCCTCTGTCCGCACCTCGGCCTTGTGAATGTGGCCACAGACGACGCCGTGGAGGCCGGCGCGGCGCGCCTCGTGGAGCAATGCCTCCTCGAAGCGGCTGATGAAGGTGCAGGCCGTCTTCACCGTCGCCTTGACGCGCTGCGACAGCGACCAGTAGGGCAGACCGCAAAGAGCGCGCATCCGGTTCCACAGGCGGTTGACGCCGATCAGCCACTCGTAGGCGACATCGCCGAGCACGCAAAGCAGCTTCGAATGCCGAATCACCAGGTCGAACTGATCTCCATGGGTGACCAGCAGACGGCGACCGTCGACCGTCTCGTGGACGGCGTGGAGCGTCAGCTCGACTCCACCGACCTCGAGCCCGACGTACCGCCGTGCGGCCTCGTCGTGGTTGCCGGGAATGAAGATCACCCGGGTGCCGCCGCGCGCCAGCTCGAGAATCCGCGCGACGATGCGTTCACAGGCAGCGGTCCAGCGCCAACGCCGCAGCTGCCACAGGTCGAGGATGTCACCGACCAGGTAGAGCCGCTCACACTCGAGGCGATCGAGCAAGGAGGCCAGCTCGTCCGCGCGCGCCTTGGCCGCTCCGAGGTGCAAGTCGCTGAGGAACGCCGTCCGGCAGTGAAGGCGAGCTCTCGGCGTGTCGACCCGCGGTCCCTGCGCGGCATCTCGAGCCGGCTCGAGAACAGGTCCTAGGTCGGGAAACCGACGGACGTTGTCTTTCAGTCGGAGACTGTCTTTCAGTCGGACACTGTCTTCCAGACAGACACTGTCTTCCAGGCGGACGCCGTCTCCCGACAAGGCGCTGCCTTCGACCAGGACGCTGCCTTCGACCATGGATCCTCCGCGCGGTCGTGTGCTTGCGAAGACCCTAACGGCCGAGTTTGAAGATCGCTTTCTGTGCAGGTGAAGATCGGCGCGGCGTGTATGAAGACGCGCCGCGCCGCGCAAAGATTCGGTGAGCGGGTCACCGAATCTTCATCGTCTCTCGACCGAAAGTCCCCCGGCCAGGGGACCCTCGATCGGCGACTCGTGGACTGGCGGCCGTCGTCAGCCGGCGCCGGGCATATCGGCGGGATTGAAGTAGAAGCGCTCTTCCACGATCTTGCCGTCGGCGACAGTGTAGAGCGCCATCTCGGGCATCTGCATGCGCTCGCCACCGGTCGGGGTCACGTCGATCCAGAACTTGACCAGGAAGCGGTCGTCGCCCTCGGCGATGTACGGACCTTCGGTGGTGACTTCATGCACTTCGTGGTTGGCGTACCACCACTCGGTCTTGCCGCGCACGGCCTCGAGGCCTTCCATGCGCTGCGGCATCTCGGGGCCGCCCGCGCCTTCGATGCTGACAATGTTCTCGGAGTAGAGGGTCTCGAGCGCCTCGCGATTCTTGCCCTCGCGGCAGAGCGCGACCAGTTGCTGTGCGACGTCGTTGGTCGTCATGGAGATTCTCCGGGGTTCGGTTCGGGCACCTCGGGTGCCGGGATTGTTGTCGGCCGAGTATACGCGGTAATTGGGCGTAAGTTCGACTCTAGGACCGAGCAATCTCGGACCCGGCTCGTACTTCACGCTCCAGGGCGAAGCTGATACTCTCCATTTCTCTCTGCTTCCTGATTTGTCCTCGCCGCTCACATCGCCCGAGGTTTCGGCCCAGCATGTCGTCCCTTGTTTCCCGTCCGCTCTGGCCGCGTCTGCTCATCGCATCGGCATACCTGGTCGTCGGCCTCGGCGTCCCGCTGGCTACGGTGCTGCCGGCGCTCGACGCCTCGCCGGCCCGTCTGCTCGACTCGTTCGACGACGACGCGTACTACTACTTCGAAATCGCACGCAACCTCGCCGCGGGGCACGGCTCGACGTTCGACCGCTTGGGACCGACCAACGGCTACCATCCGCTGTGGCAAATGCTGCTGCCACCGGTGCTCGGCGCTCAGGAGGCCGCAACCGGCGCGCTCGACGCGGCGCGCGCCGACAGCCTCGACGCGCTGCGCCGCGCGAAGGTCCTCGGCGGGTTGTTCTTCGCGCTCCAGGTGTTGCTGCTGTGGGGCGTCGCGACGACGCTACGCGCCGGGGCCGAGGCGTCGCCGGCCCTGGTGCTGATGGTCTTCCAGCGCGACCTCTGGCTCAGCGGCATGGAGACGACGCTTCTCCTGCCGCTGCTGACCGCCGTCGTCTTGGTCGCTTTGCGGATTCGCTTCTTCTCCGACCCCGATGCGCCGCTCTGGCCGCTGGCGGCGCTCCTGCCCTGGGTGCTTCTGGCACGGCTCGACACGGTGTTCTTCCTCGCCGCCTTGCCCTCGACCTACCTCGTCGCCGGTCCGCGCGCCCTCGGCGTGGTCGATCGCCTGCGCCGCGCGGTGTTGATCGGTCTGCCGTCGGCGCTGGTTCTCGTCGGCTACCTGCTGATCAACCATCAGCTCTTCGCCAGCGCGACTCCGGTGTCGGGACGTGCCAAGCAGCTCGGCGGGCCGTTTCTGCACGCCGGTCCGTTCACCGACTACTTCTCCTATCGGCCGGTGCTGGCGCCCGGGCTCGAGCACCTGCCGCTCCTCGCCTGGTGGGTACTGGTGCTGGCCCCGGCTCTGCTGCTGCTGCGCCTCGCCGGACGCCGCGCCAGCGCGCTGGCGGCCATCGACGAGTCGCCGCTCGACGACCTGACGCCGCTACGTCGGCTCGAGCCCTTGCTCTGGGCATTGGTGGTCGCCAACGGTGTGCAGCTGGCCTGGTATGCGGTCACGTCGTCGTGGCCGCTGTGGCGCTGGTACTTCTACTATCCGGCAGTGCTCGTGCCGCTCGCGCTACTGATCCTGGTGCGCTTCGGCTGCGCCCTGCTTCCGTGGGTCGCCGCGCGCGTCGACATCGCGCCGCTGGCCCGCATCGCGGAGCACGACCGGATTCGGGCACGCCGCGGCCTCGCTCTCGCCGTCGCCGTGTCGGTGGCCCTCGCCGGTGGTTTCAAACTGTGGCGCGTGCACGCCTTCGAGAGCCGACTCGATCCGCCGACCTCGAAGAACTACAAGACGCAGGCGCTCGATGTCGCCGACGCGATCCACGCCGCGACGCCGCCCGACGCCGTGGTCGCCATGGGGGATCGCGCCGGCTCGCTGTCGTATCTGCTCGAGAGGCCCCTGGTGCAGATCGAAGGCCTGGTGGCGCCGGCTGACTTCCTCACCGCGCTTGCAGAGGGCACCGTGGAGAGCTATCTCGACGCGCGCGGCGTCGACGTGCTGGTCTACTCCGGCGGGCCGGGAAGCGGCGGCGACCCCCGGCCGCTCAACGGAGGCGATTGCCGGCTGGTCGAAGAGCCGAAGTGGGGGCGCGGCCCGCACGCCGAGCTGACGGTGTGCGACCGCGACCTGATCTACCGCCGAGACATGGACCGCTCGCGCGCCATGGGCGGTACGGTCTGGGTTTGGCGCTACCCGCCGTCGCCCGCCGCGCCCTCCGCAGTCGATCCGTCCGCCACCGGCTCGTCCGACGACGCTTCGTCCGACGACGAGCCTTCGCCCGGCGGCACCGAGGCATCGCCATCGCCCGAAGCGACGTCGCCGACGCTCTCGGCCACCGACTCGACCGCCCTGGAGGAGGCCGCGACGTAGGCACCAGCCGCGCGCGATCCCGGCGTGCGCATCACCCCGTCGTGATCGACGCCGGCCGCCGCCAGCGGCAGCGCGGCCACTTCCTCGGCGTCGAAGAGCGAGGCGAGCGGCGGCATCCGGCCGGCGGCACAAGTGTCGCCCGCGGCGAGACGCAGGTCGCCCTCCTCGACCTCGACGAACGTCGGGCTGCACAGGGTCGACTCGAGATCGCGCCCGGTCGCCTCGCGCCACTGGTCGACGCGCGCCTCCTCGTCGCCGACGACGAAGAGGCCCTCGGGCACATAGACGTTGTGATCGAGCACGAGCCGCTCGCCGAACACCGTCGCACGCACGTTCGGGTCGCCGTCGCCGAGACCAGTGACGACGTTGCCGGCGACCACCACACGCCGGTGTGGGTACGAGCGCATGTCGCTCCCGCCGTAGCCGAGCACGATGGCGCCGTGGTGGTCGATGTCGAGCTGGCACGTGTTGTGAGCGAAGACGATGCGTCCGTCCGGCGGCGCGGCGTCGCTGCCACCGAGCAGCCAGAAGCAGGCCTCGGCGCCCACCGGTGAGACGAAGAGATTGTTGGTGACGACCAGGTCGCCGACCTCCTCGCCCGGCGAGTCGCCGCCTTCGGACACGAAGACCATCGAGTCGCCGCCGGCCCACGGCTCGTAGCTGTTGCGCACCACGTTGCGGTCGATCAACACGTCGTCCACCGGACGCGCCGCCGAGCCGTCGCAGTAGCGCTCGGCCCAGCCCTGGACGCGGAACGCGTTCTTGTAGTCGACCACAAGATTGCCACGAAGCGTCCAGTCGTTCGAGCATTGGGCGATGAGCGCGAAGCGCGCTCCCGACGGGCCGCCCTTGGGCTTCGGCTCCCAGTCGCGCACACCGGCGTCGAAATGGTTGTCGAGGATCTCGATGCCGGCGAGGCGCCCCCACAGGTGGAACGCGGCGACCGCGGCGCCGTTCTCGCAGCGCGCGAAGTCGCAGCCCCGCGCGGTGTGGGTGATGCGCTCGAAGCGCAGCGGGCCGGCGTCGGGGCCGCCAGCCGCACCGTCGACACTATCGGCGCCGGACCCGCGGGCGAAGAATCCGCCGCCGCGCGGCGCCCACACGTTCTCGACCCACAGCCAGCGCAGCCGCGTCTTGCCGGCGAAGAGATCGAAGGTCGAGATCTCGGAGCCGATGGCACGGCCACGCGCGATGTCCACCAAGTGCAGGTCGTGAAAGTGGAGATGCTCGAGCGTGCCCTGCGACGGCCCGAATTCGACGAAGCCGACGTCGCGCACTGCCCCCTCGCCGCGCGGATCGGTGGTCATGCCGTAGCCGCGGGCGGTGAAATGCGCCAGCTCGAAGCGGTCGGCGCGCGCGTCGAGACGCAGCGCGCGGGAGAGGCCATGGCCATCGAGCACGGCGACGTCGTCCTCGTCGAACGGCGGATACACGCCGTCGCCGTCGCCGTCCCAGCCGACGAGCAGAGCCGGGTCGGCGGCGCGCTCGAAGTCGCGCGCCGCCAGCGGACCGGCCGGCACCGTCACGACTCCGTCGACCCCGCCGTCGGCGGGCGCCAGCATTTCCTCGCGGCAGGTGCCGCGGAAACAGACGATGTCCTCGACACCGTTCGCGGCACCATCGGCGCGCTGGCTGTAGACGTAGGCGAGCGAGGCGCAAGGCCGCTCGGAGCTCCCACACTGTCGGTCGTCGACGCCGCCGTCGCAGTCGACATACCAGAGATCCTCGTCGACGCCGTCACCGTCTGGATCGGTCGTCGATCCGTCACACACTCGGCAGTCGTCTGCCGGCTCGCCGACCAGGCCGTCGTCGTCGAGATCGAATCCGCAGGCGCGCGGCTCATACCCGTAGCCCGCGATCTGTCGCAGCGCGGGTGGATCCCCGAGCGCAGCTTGCCGTGCGGCCGCGGCCGCGGCGGGGCTTTCGCGCGGCGGTTTACCGCCACAGCCGAGCTGCCAGAGACCCAGGCCGACACATACGACGAGATACAAAATCCGGGTGAGCGGACGACTCACCGAGTTCACCGCCGGCAGCGGGCGATCGACCATCAGACCTCCTCGAGCTCGAGACGACAAGCGAGCGACGACCGTGGTGGGCAGAGCGCGGCCGAACACGATAGGGTCGGCGGCGGCGCAACGTTAGCATTCACCCTCGGCTGGAATCGAACTCGATGGCCCGAACAGCGACCAAGCATCGCTCCAGGTACCGCTCGCCGAAGCACTTCTTCGGCCACCTGGCGACCAAGATTCGCAAGCGGCTGGGCCTTCGTCACTCTCTCGCCGAGCTCGACCCGGACCTGGCGAACCGACCGATCGTCTTCGAAGCACCTGAGCTCACGCCTCCGTTGATCGAAGCGATCTCGTTGATTTCACCGCAGTTTCGGCTCCGGCAAGACGAGTGGTCGCGGAACTTTTGGCAGCTCAATCAGAACGCCGGCTGTTGGGGCGAGTTCGACGCGCTGGCGCCAGTGCTCCAGTCGATGCCGCGGCCGACGAGAGTGCTCGACATCGGCCCGGGGATGGGCCGCTCTGCCGCGTTCTTCAAGAAGCAACTCGACTGGCGTGACGTACCGTTCCATCTCTACGACGGCGACGGCTCGAGCACCCGGTACACCATCGCGGGTCCGCGTTTCGAAGATTCGTTCTGCGGCGACCTCGACGCGCTGCGTCTGGTCCTCGAGCACAACGGCATCGAGGCGTTCGAAATTTTCGACGCCCACCAACCCGAGAATGCGCTGGTCAAGTTGCCCGGGCCCTACGACCTGATCTACTCCTTCTTCGCCGTCGGCTGGCACTGGTCGATCGAGCATTTTCTCGACGACCTCGAGCGCTTGCTCTCTCCGCGCGGAGTCGGTGCGTTCACGCTCCACGACAAGGCCGGTGAGGTGCCCGGTGCGGTGGCCGACCATTTCGCCCATCGCATCGTCGAGTTCAAGCGCACCTGGCCACGCGATCGCTGGTCGCGCTTCATCGTCCTGAGCCGGGACGAAGCCCTGCTGCGACCACTCGACTGAGCCCCGCCGGCTCGCGCACGTTCAACCGTCCGGTCGGCTTCCAGGTCGAGCTCTGGACGAGGCCGCTCCGTCCTGGGCCACCTTGACTGCGAGCACGCGGTCGGACCAGCCACGCCCGGACAACCAAGTCCCTCGACTCCAGGCCCATGGACCGGGCCTATGGCAAACCTGATCAGAGATCAGTTTTTAGCATTGTGTCTTCTCTCACAATGTAAGGGTTGACACACCTTCATACCGAACGTAAGGTTCAGTCTCACGATATTTGAGAGATCCTGTTGATCAACCACCCTGCGTGGGGAATATCGCAAGATTTTCTCATGCAAGGAACTGCATCAGCAGCAGTCAGGCCACGCATGTGGCGCTTTCTTCCGAGATCTGAGGATTTCATTTCATGGCATCAGGTCGATTCCTTCGTCTCTTCGGGACTCCCTCACGACATCATCGCTCCGGCATCGGACCCGGCCTCGCCTTGGCGCTGGCCGTGCTGACGCTCGCCAGCTGGACACTCGGCATACCGCAGCCAGCGTCGTGCGACGACCTTGGCACGGCACGGTTGCAGATCGCCGGCACACGGCTCGTCGTCTCGCCGGCAGCCCAGACCGTGCCCTACGAAACGCCGACGATCGTCGCCACGACGCTCGAGGGCTACGACGTCGGCCTGGGCACGCTGCCGCACGACCTGCGGGTGCTCGGCGACTTCGTCGGCCCAGAGCTCGACGGTGTGCTGACGCTGGAGACGCGCCCGGGTGAGCCGTTCCGCATCCCGAGGCTGCGCCAAAAGGGCGAGTACCGGCTCGAGAACATCCGCCTGGCGACCACCTCCGGACAGAATGCGGAGGAAATCCTCGCGTTCGCCGAGCCGCGCGATGTCTCGATCACCGCCACGCGTCTCCTGATCACCAGCGTCAGCAGCCGCGCGCTGACCCTCGACGAGATACGCGCGCACGGCATCGTGATCGACGACAGCAGCTACCAGGCGATGAGTCTCACCTTCGGTTTCGGCCTGCGCGAGAGCAGCTTCGAGTACGAGCTGCCGGCGGTGTTCCAGCTCTACGGGCCGAGCGGTCTCGATCTGGTCGCCGAGCCGGTGCCGACGCCGCCGCGCCCGTCGGCGGTCACCGGCGACGGCGTACGCTTCCAGCCACCACAGCTGGTGCCCTTCCACATTCAGATCGAACGGACGCCGCGCGAAGAGATCCCGAGCGGCGGCTGCGACGTGGAAGACGGGGAGTGTCGCGACGCCGCACGGCGCGATCCACCGCTGGTCGGCGTCATCGCCTTCCCCACCGACATCAGCCTGCTGCACCAGCACTTCTCGGTCGTGCTGATGAGCCAGAACGGCGCGCCCGACGGCGACCCGCTCGAGATCCGCGACCTCACCGCCCGCATCTCCGTGCCGTCGGCGCTGCGCCAGGCCGAAACCGTCCCGGCGACGCCGCTCGGCGTGCCGGTGCCGATGCAGGTTCCCGGGCCCGACGGCGAGCTCGGCACCGCCGACGACCTGACCGTGCTCGTCGCCCAAGCGAGCGCCGAGGCCGAGTTCTTGCTCGAGGGCCTGGCCGAAGGCGCACACGTCGTCGAGTTCGACCTCGACGGCGTGCTCCACGGCCTGCCCGAGGGTCCGCGGCCGATTCACGCCAAGGCGCGCGGCTCCGTCGCCGTGCGCGATCCGACCCTCGCCGTTACCTTCAGCCACCCGCAGGCGGTGCAGGCCGGCTGGCAGTATCCGTTCGCGGTCACGCTGGCGAACCTCGGGAATGTCCCGGCCAACGACATCGACTTCACACTCACCGCCGCCGGCCGCTCCAACGTCGACCTGGCGCCGGGCCAAAGCGCCACCGAGACAGTCGGCTCCCTGCTGCCCGGCGAGTCTGCGACGGTCGAGTTCCAGGTCGTCGCCCAAACCAGCGGACGGGTCGTCGCGACCACCGCCCGAGCCGGTAGCTCGACCGTGCCACGCTTCGACCTCGAGCTGGCGGTCCAGGGCGGCATCCCGATTTCGCCCGAGTCGATCGTGCTGCCGCGCAGCGCCGAGGCGCTGCCGCCGGAGCTGCGCCGCGCCGGACTCGACGTCGCGGGCCTCGGGCGCTCGCTCGCCTCGGCGCCGGCCGGCATCGCCGCCGATCTCCCGCGCCTCGATCGCGCCGAGCTCGCGGATCGCGTCTACCGCCTGGCCCAGGCCGGGCGCCACATCGATCTCGGCGAAGACGTCTTCGACGCCGTCGCGGTGCTCGCCGCCGAGTGGAACGGCAGCCGCGACGCCGGCTGGGGTTGGGACACGCTGCGCCGCGTCACCGAAGTCGGCGCGGTGTTCTCGCAGCGCGCCGGTGAACAGCTCGCCGCCGCCGAACCGACGCCCGAGACCGCCTTCGAGCGCTTCGCCGCGAGTACGTACTTCCTCGGGCCGCGCGGCGCGCTCGGCGTCGGCTCGGACGTCACGCTCGACGTCGCGAGCCGCACCACCGGCCTGGCGAGCGCCGGCTGGGGCACCGCGGCGCTGCGCGACCTGCCGTTCGCCGACGTGCTGCCGCTCGACGGCGGCGCGATGGCGATTCTCAGCGTCGTCGAGGACGGTGGCTTCCGTGCCCGGGTCTCGCGCGACACGGCCGGCAGCGCCGGTCTGCGCGTGCTGGTGCCCGGCACGACGCTCACCGACGCACCGCGCATCGCGCGCTGGACCGGCATCTCGCTCGGCGCCGGCGGATCGGCCTGGGTCGACGTCGACACCACCACCCGCGGCACCGACGCCTCGACGCTCGTGCTGCAGATCGACAGCGACAGCGACGGCCAGGTCGATTCGACCCAGGCCGCCTTCGTCGACGCCGTGGCGCCACGCATCTTCGCGCCGATCGCCGCGCGTCAGGACCTCGACACCGACGCCTCGGGCCACGTCGTCGACGTCCTCTTCTCGGCCGACGTCGACCTGGCGTCGCTGCAGCCGGCCGACGCCGCCCACTTCACGTTGCCAGGCTACGTCTCGAACGGCGGCCTGACGCCGATCGAGAGCCACCGCGGCGGTGGTGTTCTCGGCCAGCCGCAGGTCGAGAATCCGCTCGCCGGCCTGGCGAATCCGCGTGTCGTGCGGGTCGTCTTCGACAATCCGATCGCGCCCAGCGTCACCGATCCGCTCACCGTCTCGAACGTGGCAAGCATCGCCGGTGATCAGCTCACCAGCGACACGGTGCCGCTGCAGATCACGCTGCCCGACACCGGCATCGTGGTCGAGGGCACGGTCTACGACCCCTACGGCCAGCCGATGCCCTACGCCGAGGTGGCGCTCACCGAGTTCGACTTGGTGACCAACGCCGGCGGCTTTATCGACTGCATTCGTCACGTCACTGCGCGCGTGCGTGCCGACGCCGTCGGCGCCTACCGCCTGCCGCACGTGCGCACCGACAGCTGCGCCGACGGCATGTTCGAGATCGCCGCCAAGGCTCCGGTCGGTCCGTACCATGTCGAGGTCGACGGACGCGCTCGCATTCCCCACGTCACCGAGATCATCGACCTACGCACCGTCGGCCGCGGCGTCGTCTCCGGCCGCGTCACCTACGAAGACGGCACGGTGCCCGACGACCTGCAGGTCACCGCGTGGAATCCGGTCCAGCGCGGCGGGCGCCTGGCCTGGACCGACACCGCCGGCAACTACCGCATGGCCGACGTCATGGTCGGCACGGTGACGCTCACCGCCTGGGACACGCTGGGACACCGCGTGTACCGAACGATCGAGGTCGAGACCGCCGGCTCCGAGGTGACCCAGGACCTGGTGATCATCCGTCGCCCGGGCGCCGACACCGGCACAGGCTCGGTGCACGGCGTCGTCACCGACTTCTCCACCGGTGAGCCGGCGGTCGATTCTTACATCGCGCTCTACGTCGACGACGTGCTGCTCGGCGTGCGCCGCGGCGGCATCGACGGCTCGTACGACTTCGGCTGGGTGCCCGCCGGCCAGGCGCGCCTCCAGGCGTTCGACGCCACCACCGGCCGACGCGCCGCGCAGGTGCTCTTCGAGCTGACGCGCGATCTGCGCCAACAGGTCGACCTCGCGCTACGCGACGAGCGCGGCGCCATCGAGGGCACGGTGACCCGGCGCTTCGCTGACGGCACCACGCAGCCGGTCGAGGACGCCGTCGTCTGGGTCGAGGGCACGCCCTTCCACACCGAGACCGCCGCCGACGGCAGCTACCGCCTCGACGATGTCTACGCCGGCACCTGGACGGTGCACGTCGCCGACCTGGCGGCGAACGAAACGGTGTTCGCGCGCACCACGGTGCAGCAGCCGGTCGCCGGCCAGCCGCATGTCGCCGTGCTGCCGCTCGTGTTCCAGCAGAACCTCGACCTCGAGGGCGGCATCTACGGCACCGTGGTCGGCGACGACGGTCAGCCGGTCGCCGGCGCCATCGTCCACCTCGCCGGCGACTACTCCTCGACGCACTGGCACCACGAGGCGACGAGCGACGCCAACGGCCGCTTCCACATCGCCGACCTCGGCCCCGGCACCTACGGCGTGCACGCCTTCAAGGGCGCGGTCGGCGGCATCGGCTGGGCCGACCTGCGATTCCCGGGCGACAGCGTCGACATCACGGTCGCCATGCGCACCGGCACTGTCGAGGGCCGGGTCTTTGTGCGCGACGGCGCGACCGAGGTGCCGGTGGTCGCGACCATCGTCTACAACGGCGTCGAGGTCGTGCAGGAGTGGGGCGTCGTCGCCTTTCTGCCCGAGCCGCGGCGGGCGATCACGGAGGACGACGGTACCTTCTCGTTGCCGCTGCTCCACGGTCCGTTCAGCCTCACCGTGCACAACGCCTTCCACGGCAGCGAAAACGTGTCGGGTGTGCTCGACGATCTCACCCAGCCGCTCGAAATCGAGTTCGACGCCCTCGGCGCGATTCGCGGCGTGCTCTACGACCACGACGGCATCACCCCAGTCGCCGGCGCCGACGTGCAGCTGGTCGGCGGCTCGTTCTCCGACTACACCGTCACCACCGACTCGGCCGGCGCCTTCCTCTTCGACCTGGTGCCGACCGGCGGCTACCGCGTGACGGCGACGCGCGACGACGGCGTCGTCTACCGCACCGCACGCGTCTACGCCCGGGTGGTGAACCCGGGAGACGAGCTCGACATCGAGGTCGTGCTGCAGGCGCAGGGCACGGTCGAAGGCGAAGTGCTCGACGCCGACGGCGCGGCGGTGCCGGGAGCCGTCGTCACGCTACGCGAACGCGCCTTCCCGTGGCGCGAGCTCACCCACAACGCCGATGCCGACGGTCGCTTCGTGTTCCAGAACATCTTCGGCGGCGAAGTCTTCGTCGGTGCCCAGGCACCGAGTCTCGGCGGGCTCGGCGGCAAAGCCGACGGCGAGATCCTGGCCGAGGGCGAAGAGCTCTTCGTCAGTGTGTCGCTCGAGGGCACCGGCACGATCACCGGCACGATCCTCAACCCGGGCACCGGCGGTCCGGCGCCGGGGGCGCGCGTGCGCCTGGTGAAGAGTGGCTTTAATCGCGTCGTCGACGTCGCCCACGCCGACACCGACGGCCGCTTCCGCTTCGAGCTGATCAAGCTCGGTTCGTACACCGCGCACGTCTTCGACCCGACGACCGGCCGTCACGGTCGCGGCACCGGGCTGACCCTCACCAGCCACGGCGAGACGCTCGAGCAAGACATCGCGCTCGAGGTCCGCGGCAGCGTCGACGGCACGCTCTACGATCCGCCGACGAACCACATCCTGCCGGGCGAGACGATCCGCCTCGAGAGCCGCGGCCTGCGCTGGTTCACCACCTTCTCGAGCACCGACATCGACGGCGCCTTCCGCTTCGATGGCATCCCCGAAGGCGACGTGATCGTGTCGACCCGGGTCGACCGCCGGCGTGCGGTGAACGAGGGCCGCATCGAGTTCGAGGACCAGCTGCTCACGCTCGACCTCTACCTCGACCCGCTGGCGAGCATCCGCGGCGTCGTGCTGGCGCCCGCCACCGGCCCTGCCGATCTCGACCCAACACTGGCGCAAGGGCTCAACCTCGTCGCCCGCCAGGGCACGACGGTGATCGGCGCCGGCTTCGACAACCCCTTCGACTTCACCGGTTTCGCGCGCGGCACGGTGTCGCTCACCGCCGAGGAGCTGGCCGGCGACCACGAGCTGCGCCACAGCCTCGCAGTCGACGTCGGCGAGCAGGTCGACCTCACGCTGCGTCTGCCGGGCATCGGCAGCGTCACCGTCGAGGTCTACGACAGCCTCGGCGCGCCGGTGCCGGGCGCCGACGTCTCGCTTTTCAGCAAGCCGCACGGTGAGCATCTCGACACCTGCCAGCGCGGCGTCCGCAATGAGGCCTTCCTCGCCAACACCGGCGCCGGCCACACCGCCGAGTTCCAGCCGGTGCGCGCCGGCTCGTTCCGCGTCCAGGTCACCGACCCGGCGACCGGCACGCGCGGCGCCGCCTCGGGCTGCCTGCTCTGGGAGGGCGAGCACCTGGCGGTGCCGGTGACGCTCGAGCCCACCGGCTCGATCACCGGCACGGTGACCCTGCCCGGCGGTGGTCCCGCCGTCGGCGCCGCGGTCGCGCTCAAGCACCACGGTGCCGGCTGGGACTGGCTCGTCCTCCAGACCGACGAGCTCGGCGCCTTCGCGTTCGACTCGCTGCCGCTCGGCGCCTACGACCTCGAGCTCGACTCCGCCGACGGTGCCGCCAGCTATTCGCTCTCGGGCTCGCTCGACGCCGACCAGGAGGTCGACCACTACGACCTGACGCTCGACGACGCATCGCCGCGCGTCGTCTCGTTCACGCCTGCTGCCGGCAGCCGCGACCTGCCACTCGACACCGTCTTCCGCGTCGAGCTCAGCGAGCCGATCCGGCGCAACGACGGCGCGTTCAAGTTCATCTGGCTCGGCGGTGGCTGGCCGCCGCCCGACTACCATGTCGTCTACTCCGACAACGACACGGTCGCCACCCTCGTGCCGGCGCAGCCGCTCACCAGCGACACCGGCTACAAGGTCACCGTGCGCGCCGAGCTCGAGGACCTCGCCGGCCGGCCGATGGGCGAAAACGTGATCGCCGGCTTCTACACCGCCGACGTCGAGCCGCCGACCGTCCTGTCGATCGACCCCGCCGACGGCGAGGGCGAGGTGCCCCTGGCGTCGGCACTCGCGATCGTCTTCGACGAGCCGATCGACCCGAGCCAGGTCGCCGGCGTCCAGCTCGTCGACCTCGGCAGCGGCACGCCGCTCGGCGCCACTGCTCTGTTCACCCACGACGACCGCCGCCTGGTGCTGACGCTGCTCGGTGGCCTCACCACCGACACGCACTACGAGGTCCGCGTCACAGGCGTGCGCGACGTGCCCGGCAACGTGATGACCGAGGTCGTCACCAGCCGCTTCTGGACCGTCGACACGACGCCGCCAGCGATCACCTTGCAGTCGCCGTCGAGCGCCCAGCTGTTCACGGCCGGCGACGCCATCGACGTGCTCGCCGACGTCACCGACGCGCGCGGCGTCGCCAGCGTGCGGTTCGAGCTCGGCGGCTGGTCGCGCGAGCTGACCGCCGCCCCTTGGCACTGGACGGCGCCGGCACCGATCGCCGGCCAGACCGGCGAGGTGACTCTGCGCATCGTCGCCACGGATGTCCACGGCAACGTCGCCGAGGCGACACGTCAGATCGTCGTCGAGCCGCTAGCCAACGCCAGCGCGCCGACCATCACCGAAGCCTGCCCGCAGGCGGCAGACTTCGTCGCGCCAGGCCTCGAGCTGCCGATCACCTTCGGATTGCACGACGACGAGGCGATCGAGAGCTACCGTCTGCGGGTCGACGGCGTCGAAGTCGGTGCAGTGTCGCCGGTGCCCGGCTTCCCGGACGCCGCGTCGCTCGAGACCGACCTGTTGTGGACGCCGCCGACCGACGCCACGCCGGGCCAAAGCTTCGAGCTCGAGCTCGAGGCGCGTGACTTCGCCGGCAACGTCGCCGTGCACGCGCTCACTCTCCACGTGCCGGCCGCCGGCCTGCGCACCGACGGCGGTGCGATCGATGGCTCGAGCGGCGCCGTCTACCTGGCCAGTGCGGAGTTCGGCCTCGGCCAGGCCTTCGCGCCGGGCGCCGCGCCGGCCTCGATCACGCTGCTGCACGGCGCCACCCTGCGCTCACCGGTCGGCGTGCCAGTCGCGAGCACCGGCGCGCTGACCCTACAGTGCGGCGCATCAGCCGAAATCGACGCGATCACGGCCGGCCAGGTGGTGCTCGATGGCCGCTCGACCGCGCGCCTGCGCGGCGGCGTCGTAGCCGACGCGCTAACCGTACGCTCCGCGGCGCACCTCGAGCAGCTGCCGCAGTGGAGCGACGAAGGGAGCGGCGATGAGCTGGTGAACCCGCCGATGCACTTCGACATCGCTGGCACGATGTCGGTCGAGAGCGACGCCATCGTCGCCGCCGACCGCACCGGTTTCGCCCATGGCCCGGTGCCCGAGGCCCACGGCTTCGCGCCGAGCGGCGTCGAGGTCGGCGCCGGCGGCGGCGCGCACGGCGGCGCGGGCTGGACCGACGACCGGCTCGGCGCTGCCTTCGACAGCATCGTCTGGCCGGTGCACGGCGGCGGCGGCGGCTGGCACACGCCCTGGAACCTCGTCGCCTATGCCGGCGGAGACGGTGGCGGCGTGCTCTCGATCGAGGCCGCCGAGCTGATCCTCGACGGCACCCTCAGCGCCGACGGCGGCCTCGGCGACGGTGGCAGCCTCATCGACGGTGTCGCCCTCGACACCAGCGGCGCCGGCGGTGCCGGCGGCACGATCCGACTCGACGTCGGCCGACTCGCCGGCACCGGCACGATGCACGCCGACGGCGCCGACGCCAAGTCGCGCCCCGGCGGCGGCGGACGCATCGCGATCCACACCGACCTGCTCGACGGCTTCGACCCGATGGCGCAGGCCCAGGCACGCGGCGGTCGCTCGAATAGCACCGACCCGCAGTGGCAGGACCATGCCGCCGGTCCGGGCAGCGTCTACGTCAAGACTCCTGCTTCGATCCACGGTGACCTGGTCGTCGACACCGGCCCGGGAGTGAACCCGCAGCTCACGCTCGAGACCGAGAACCCGACCCTGCGTCTGCCGATGCTCGGCTCTCTCGCGCCGGCGGCACAGTCGTACGCTGGCGACACGCTGCTGCTCACCGTCGATCCGTCGCCGCTCGGCGTCGAGGCCCTGGCGCGCTGGCGCGGCGCCCGAGCCCTCCTGCTCGACAGCGCCGGCGACGAGCTCGGCACCTTCGCCGTTACCGACGTCGTCGGCGCCGACCTGCACCTCGCGGGCGCCGCGGTCCACGCCGGCCAGGTCGTCACCATCCAAGGCCGGCACCATTTCGACCGGATCACTCTGCGCGGCGCCTTCCACCTCGCACTCGGCGACGCGGTCTACGCCGACGAGATCACCGTCGAGGGCACCATCCTGCCGATGGCGCCGATCCATGCCGGCGACCTCGTCGTGCGCGCCGGCGCTGCCCTCGCCGGCACCTCGCCGTGGTCGCACCCCGCGCCGGTGGCGGTCGACCTGCGCCTCGAAGGCGATCTGACGATCGAGGCCGGCGGCGCGATCGACGTCGCCGGCGCCGGCTACGCCGACCCCCACGTCGCGCCCGGTCAGCCGGCCCTGCCTGCAGGACCCGGCGGCAGCCACGGCGGCCTCGGTGGCCAGGCGACGGCGGCGGCCGGCCATGAGGCCTACGACAGCGTCTACCGGCCGACCCTGGCCGGCGGCGCCGGTGTCGGCATCCAGGCCTACGCCGGCTCGGGCGGCGGCATCGTGCTGGTGCGCGCGAGCCATGTGCGGCTCGACGGCACGATCGACGCGCGCGGCGTCACCGGCACCGCGGAGTGGCGCGCCGGCGCCGGCGGCACGGTGTCGATCGACGCGACGTCTCTCGCCGGGCTCGGGAACATCGACGCCGGCAGCGTCGATCTCGACGGTGTCGCAGCCGGCGGCGGTCGCATCGCCCTGCACGTCGACGACCTCTCGGGCTTCGACCTCGCGTCCGTCCGTGCAAACGCCGGCCAGTCGAGCGGCAGCGCCCACCTGCCGGCGCAGCCGGGCACGATCCTGGTGCACGACGCCGGCTCGACCTGGGGCGACCTGTACGTCCTCGGGCAGCCATCGTCGACGCCGCTCGAGCCGCTGCAGCTGCCGACGCTCGGCTCCGGAACACCGGTGGCACAGAGTGCCCAGGGGGCCGACCTGCGCCTCGAGCTCGCCGCGGCGCCCCTTGCCCGCTGGCTCGGCGCCCCGGTGCGCCTGCTCGACGCCACCGACGCCGAGCTCGGCGTGTATCGCGTCGCGACGATCGAGGGCTCCTCGCTGATTCTCGACGGTGCCGGCGCCCACGCCGGCCAGGTGGCGAGCTATGAGGGCGTCTACCGCTTTGACCGCGTCGTGGTCGAGCATGTCGAAGAAGTCGACTGGACCGGCATCGAGGCCGATCACACTACGCTCGGCGGCGAGATCCTGGCGCCGCCGGTGCTGACGGCGAAGAACCTCACCCTCACAGCCGGCACCACGCTGACTCCCACCAGCGGCGGTTCCCTGACGCTCGACGTCGAGGGCACCCTCGTCATCGCGAACGGCGCCGTGCTCGACGTCGATGCGCTCGGCTACCCCGGCGGCAACAACGGCGCCGACGGTGGCGCGCCCGCCGGTGTCGTCGGCGCGCACAAAGAGGCCGGCGGCAGCCATGGCGGCGTCGGCCACTACGGCGGCTTCTACGGCGCACCGGGCGACGTCTTCGACAGCGTCTACCTCCCGGTCGAGGGCGGCGGCGGCTCGAGCATCACCGGCTACGGCTCGCCGGGCGGCGGCACGATCACTCTGCACGCCCACGACCTGGTGCTCGACGGCCTGCTGACCGCGCGCGGCGGCCCCGAGGGCCACGGCGGTGGCGGCGGCGCGGCGCTGGTCGAGGCGACGGGTCAGCTGTCCGGCACCGGCAGCATCGATGTCCGCGGCGGCGACGCCACCAGCCACGCCGGCGGCGGCGGACGCGTCGCGCTCTACGTCGACACCTTGAGCGGCTTCGACCCGGCAGTGCAGGTGCACACCGAGGGCGGTACCGCGACCACCTGGGCCGACGGCACCTACGGCGGCGCCGGCACGCTCCTCGTGCACACCGCGGCGTCGATGCACGGCACGCTCCTCGTCGACGCCACGGGCACCACCGGCACCGACGTCGGCGGCCTGGCGACGCCGCTTCCGCGGCTCGGCTTCGGCACCATCGGCGAGATCGAGGTATCGGCCGACGATCCGGCAGACCTGTGGATCGAGCCCCTGGACCCGGCGCAAACCGTCGGCCACGGCATGGTCGGCGTGTGGGCACGCATCGACGACGCCGACAGCGCGGCCGGCAGCGTCGGCATCGACTACCGCATCCTCGACCAGACGGCCGACCTGCGCCGCGTGCTGCTCGCGGGCGCCGCGGGTGCGATCGAGGTCGGCGACACCTTCCGCGGCGTCTACAAGTTTGACGAGGTGGTGGTCGCCGGCGGCGCCGACCTGGTCTTCGACGACTTCGACGAAGTCGCCGTCTGGACCGTCGACCCGTCGTCGACCGTGACCCGCCGCGACATGGTGCCGCCGCAGATCCTCAGCGCCACCCCGGCCGATCTCTCGACCTTCACCAGCGGCGCGGCACTCGGCATCGCGGCGACGGTGAGCGATGACGTCGCCGTCGCGAGCGTCACCTTCCGCCTCGACGGCCCTGAAGTCGCCGAGAGCTTCGTCGACACTGCGGCGCCTTTCGAGTGGTCGCTGCTGGCGCCGCAGGTCGCGGTATCGACCGACTTCGCGTACAGCGTCGTCGTGCGCGACACGAACGACAACACCGATCGCCTCGACCGCACCCTCACCGTCGACCCGAACGCCAACCTGACGCCGCCGACGCTCAGCCCGGGCGGCTGCCCAGGACCGTTCGACGGCACCGACCCGCTCGGCATCGACGCGGTCCACGTCGAGCCCGGCGCGACCATCTCGTTCCCCTGGAGCGCCGTCGACGACGAGAGCCTGCAGGCGGTCGAGCTGTGGATCGACGGCGCATTGGTCGACTCGGCGACCGCGCTCGACGTGCCCTCGGCGAGCGGCTCGCTGAGCTGGACGGTGCCCGCCGGAGCCTCGCCGGGCACCGCCTTCACGGCCGTGCTCACCGCACGCGACTACGCCAGCGGCAGCACTTCCGCAAGCCTTCGCCTGGTGGTACCGACGGCCTGGCTCGCCGGCGACCAGACGCTCGACCAGCCGGTCGACGGCCAGACGCTGATCCTCGGCGCCGGCACCCACACCTCCACGGTCGTGCTGCGGCCGGCGCGCCTGATCCTGATGCGCGGCGCCGTGCTCACCGCGCCCGCCACCCCGGCGTCGACCGAGCCGTCTGCGCTGGCGATCGAGGCCACCGGGCGAATCACCATCGAGTGCGGGGCCGCGATTTCGGCCGATGGCCTCGGCTACTTCGGTGGCCTCTACCCCGACGCCTCGGCGACGGCTCCGGGGGTACCGGGTGCGCAGCGCAACTCCGGCGGCAGCCACGGTGGACGCGGAAGCTGGGGATCCAGCAGCTACGAGCCGCCGGGCGACCCCTTCGACAGCGTCTACCTGCCAGCGCAGGCCGGCGGCGCCGGGGGCTCCAAGACCTACCCCGATGCGCTCGGCGCGCCCGGCGGCGGCATCTTGACGCTGTCGACCCCGGCGCTGGACCTGCGCGGCGATCTGCGCGCCCGCGGCGCCGACGGTGGCCTCGACGCCACCCATCGGGGCGCCGGTGCGGGCGCCGGTGGCGCCATCCTGGTCGACGCCGTCGTACTGCGCGGCGCCGGCCGAGTCGACGTCGCCGGCGGCGATGCCGGCCAGTTCAACAGCGGCGGCGTGTGGTCGACGCTGAGCGGTGGTGGCGGCGGCGGGCGCATCGCGCTCTACGTCGACGACCTCGGCGGCTTCGACCCGTCGAGCCAAATCATCGTCACCGGCGGCCTGGCGACCGATCGCCTCGGCAACGACATTGCGGCCGGAGCCTCGGGCACCGCCTTCCTCTTCGACGCCGCGTCGACCTACGGCCGCCTGGTGGTCGACCAACAGAACCAAGGCTCGCAGGCGACTCCGGAGACGCTCCTCGCACGCCTCGGCTCCGGCACTGTCGGTGTCGCCGAAGCGGACACCGTCGACCCGGCGGCGCTGTGGATCGAGCCGCTCGACGGCGGCCACCGCTTCGAGCTCGGTGTCGTCGGCGCCTGGCTGCGCGTCGACGGCGTCGACTACCGCATCGTCGAACAGGCGAGCGACCGCCGCATCTTGCTCGACGGTGCCACCGGCTTCGTCCAGGTGGGCGACGCCTACGCCGGCATCTACAAGTTCGACCAGATCACCGTCTCGGGTTCCGCGGAGCTGACCGTCGACGACCTGATCGAAGGCGTCACCGCCGATCCGATCGCAGTCACCACCACGCCGATCGCCGCAGCCACCGAAGGCGACTGGGTCGCCGCCGCCGCCACCTTCGCCGCACCGGCATCGACTCGCCACACGGCCTCCGTCGACTGGGGCGACGGCGTGCTCGAGCCGGCTCTCGTCACCGAAAGCGGCAACGGCACCGGGAGTGTCGAGGCGGTCCACGTCTACGCCGACGACGGCCTCTATACGGTCACGCTCTGCGTCGTCGGCGAGCTCGGCCAGCGCGGCTGCGGCGCGCAGACCGTGAGTGTCGTCAACGCGCCGCCGACCTCGACCTGGCTCGATCTCGGCCAGAGCCTCATCGACATCGCCGACGGCACCTACACGCTGCCGGTGTGGACGGTCAGCGCCGATGGCCGCGAGGCCGAGCAGACGGCGAACAGCCGACCGAGCGTCTTGATCACCAACGCGTCGTCGCACGACACGCGGATCGAGGCCGTGCTGAGTCACGACACGACCTCGGGGGACTACATGGGTCTCGCCTTCGGCATCGAGCCGGGTGAGCTCACCTCGCCGTCCGCCGACTACCTGCTGCTGTCGTGGAAGCGATCGACCTCGTCGCTGTGGGGCGTCCGCCTCTACCGCGTGCGCGGCGTTCTGTCGAGTTTCTGGGATCCGAGCTATGCGCCCGAAGCCGAGCTGCTGGCGACCGCCACGACCTTCGGCGCGACGGCGCGGCAGGACCGGACCGAGTACGCCTTCGCCGCCGAAACCACCGACGACCGCTTCCGCCTGTGGGTCGACGGCGCGCTCGAGATCGACGTCACGGCCCCCGTCGGCGACGGTTTCCCGCGCGGCTATTTCGGCCTTTACGCCTACCGGCAGTGGAACGCCGATTTCCGCGACGTGCGCATCGGCCCGATTCCGAGCGACGGCCGCGCCCGCGCACCCTTCAGCCAGCGCTGGCTCGACCTCTCCACCTTCACCGGCGAGAGCGTCGATCCGGGACAGAACAAGCCGGCGAGCTGGACCGTGTCGGCCGACGGTCGACAGGTCGAGCAACGGGTGAACTCCGAGGCGACCTTCTTCGCCAGCCCCGAGCCACTGCACGGCCGTCGGCTCGAGCTGAAGATGTACCCGGTCCGCGACAACGACTACTTCGGTCTCGCCTTCGGCTACGACGCCGGCGAAGCGAACCAGGCCGACGCCGACTATCTGCTCGCGGTCTGGAAGCGGGACGACGAGGCGGGAGCGCTGCGCGGTCTGCGCGTCTACCGCATCGCGGGCGAGCTCTCCGACTGGTGGGCGCTGCAGAACGCGCCCGAGGCGACCCTGCTCGCTTCCGGCGCCACCCTCGGCGACCAGCCATGGACCGCCGGCCGCTCCTACACGATGCGCGCCGAGCTCGACGCCGAGCGCCTGCGCTTGTGGATCGACGGCTCGCTCGAGATCGATGTCACCGCGCCGGTCGGCAGCCCCTTCGACGACCAGGGTTCCTACGCCCTCTACTCGAACGGCCAGGACTGGCTGCGGGTGCGCGACCTGAGCCTCCACGGTCTGCTCGTCGCCGAGGGTGCGAGCGCGCCCGACCTCGCGGTGCCGCTCCGCGACCCCGGCGCGGCCGACGTCCACAGCGCCACGATCGACTGGGGCGACGGCATCCTCGAGCCGGCGTCGGTCTTGCAAAACGCCGGACAGTCCCTGGGCCAGGCTTTGGCTCTAGAGGTCACGGGGCGCGTGCCCGGTCCGGCTCCGGTCGAGGTTTGTGTCACCGACGACGACGGAGCGACCCACTGCGAGCAGGTGCCGCTTTCGGTCACCGTCGAACCACCGGTGATCGACCCGGGCGGCGCCGAGACTGCCACGACGGGCACGCTCTTCACGCTGACCCGCTCGTTCACCGATGGCGTCCTCGCCGGCGCCTACACGGTAGCGGTCGACTGGGGCGACAGTTCCCAGTCGATCGGCTCGGCGAGCCATGACGGCAGCGTCGGCAGCGCACAGGCGACCCACACCTACTCGACGCCAGCGACGTACACCGTGGCCCTCTGTGTCAGCGACGAGGACGGCGTCACCGGCTGCGCCGACATCACCGTCGACGTGACCGGCGCCAGCCTCAGCGTGCCCCAGGCGCCGCCGCCGCCAACGTCGCTGCACGCGACCGACGCGGCGGCCGCTTGCGTCGACGCCGGCAGAGACGGACCGTGTAGCGACCTCGAGGGACCGACCCCATGAGACACCCCTGCAATCGGTCCGTCACCCATCCACTCGTCCCCCGCCCACAATCCGTTCTCGTTTCTGTTCGTCCTGGGAGCTTCTGTTCGATGGTCTCGATCGCCCGCATCCCTCAGCCTATCTCGTGCCTCGCCCTCGCCCTGGTCTCTTGCCTCGTGCTGGCGGCTCCAGTCCTGGCACAGCCGACGTTCCAAGACCTGCAGCCGGCCGACGGCACCCTGCTCGCCGCACCGACCGGCACGCTGACCGGTATTCTGACGGACACTGTCGCCGGCGCCGCGCAGCTGACCATCGACGGCGTCGAGGTGCCGCTGGGCGCCGGCGGGGCGTTCTCCTACGCCTACGACCTCGCCGAGGGGCCGTCGACGCTCCAACTCTGGGCCTCCGACGGCGCGACGCCGACGCCGGTCACCGCCGAGGCGACGCTGACCCTCACCGTCGACACCACGGCACCCGCCTTTGCGGTGACCACGCCGACGACACCCGTCGTCGGTGCCTCGCCGACGACCGTCGCCGGCACGGTGCAGGAGCCGCATCTCGACACGATCACCGTCGCGACCGGCCCCCAGAGCGTCGCCGCAAGTACCGGCAATGGCTCGTTTTCGGCCTCGCTGCCGCTGGTCGAGGGGCCGCAGACTGTGACGGTGACCGCGGTCGACACGCTCGGTCACCAGACGACGCAATCGCTGCACCTGGTGCTCGACACGATCGCGCCGCAGATCGTGATCGCCGACGGTGGGCAGCCGTTCGCCGGCGGTGTCGTCGGCCGACCGGTCGCGCCCGTCGTCACCGTGAACGACGCGACCGCGACGAGCGTCGAGATCCTGCTCGACGGCGCGCCCTTCGCATCCGGCGACACGGTGTCGGCCGAAGGCGCGCACACTCTCGCCGTCACCGCCACCGACGCCGGTGGCCACCAGAGCACGGCGTCCGTGGCGTTCACGATCGACACCACCCCGCCGACCCTCGGAGCCATCGCACCGCTCGCCGGCACCGTCCTCGCGGCGACACCGACAGCGCTCACCGTCGAGGCGACCGGAGCCACGTCGATCGACGTCGCCGGCCCGGCAGGCAGCGCGTCGGCGTCGGGCAGCTCGCCGTTCAGCGTCGGACCGCTGGCGCTCGCCGAGGGCGACAACGACCTCTCGATCACCGCCACCGACCCCGCCGGCAACCCCACGGCACGGACGCATCGTTTGGTGCTCGACACGACGGCGCCGGCGCTGGCGATCGAGGCGCCGGCGGACGGCGATGTCGTCGCGACGTCGACGATCCCGGTCGCCGGCACCGCCGAGGATGCGCGCCTCGCCTCCGTGACCGTCAATGGCATGACCGCGAACCTCGTCGGCACGACCTGGAGCGTCGATGCGCTAGCACTCACCGCCGGCGCCAACGCCCTCACCGTCGTCGCCACCGACGCCGTCGGTCACCAGACGACGCGGACCGTCACGGTCACACTCGACGCCGCGGCACCGACGATCGAGGTGCTGGTCGACGGCGCGCCGCTGGTCTCGGGCAGCGTCTTCGCCGGCCCGGTGACGCCGACGATCACGGTCGACGACCCAGGGGCGACCATCGTCTCGACCCTCGACGGCGCAGCGTGGACCTCGGGCACCGAGGTCTCGGCCGCCGGCACCCACGAGCTCGCCGTCACCGCCACCAGCGCCGGCGGCGTCTCGGCCTCGACCCTGCGCGTCTTCACCATCGACCCGGACGGTCCGTCGATCCTCACCGTCGAGCCGGCCGACGGCCACGTCCAGACCGCGTCCGAGGTGACCCTCATCGGCACGCTCTCGAGCACCGTCGCGTTGACCGTGAATGGCACGCCGGCTGCGGTGTTCGCCGACGGCTTCCGCGCCAGTCCGCTCGCCCTCACCGAGGGCGCCACGGTCTTCACCCTCGAGGCGACCAGCCGCAGCGGCCTCACCTCCACCCGTCAGCACACGATTGTCCGCGACACCACCGCGCCGACGCTCGCAGTGACCTCCCCCGCCGAGGGCGCGCTGCGCGCCGAACCGACGGTGCAGGTCTCGGGCACGGCCACCGATCCGCACCTCGCTCGCGTCACCGTCGCCGGCATCGAGGCGCAGCGCAGCGGCTCGACCTGGCTCGCCGCCGTGCCGCTCGAGGACGGTGCCGCGACCCTCACCGTGCGCGCCGAAGACGCGGTCGGCAACGCCGCGACCACGACCCACGGGCTCATCGTCGACACGACGGCGCCATCGGTCGCGATCACCGACCCGGCGCCTGGCTCGATCGTGCCCGACGCCACCTACACCGTCTCCGGCACCACCGAGGATCCGCACCTCGAGCGCGTCGAGGTGCGCGTCGGCGCGGGCGCGCCGCATGCCGCGACCGTGACGGGCTCCACCTGGTCGGTCGACGTGCCGCTGGCCGCCGGCGCCAACACCCTCACCGCTCGCGCCGTCGATCGCGCCGGCCATGCCGCCGAGGCCTCGGTAAGCCTGCTCCGCGACGCCGACGCGCCGTCGATCGAGATTCTGGTGCCGGCCGAGGGCGAGGCGACCACCGCCGCAACGCTCGAGGTGCGCGGTGTCGTCATCGACGCGCCCCCGAATCAAGGCAACGCAGGACAGGTCGAGGACGGAGTCACGGTGACCGTCAACGGCCTCGTCGCCGTCGTCGAGCAGGGCACCTGGACGGTCGCCGCGGTGCCGCTCGCCGAGGGCACCAACCGCCTCACCGCCCGCGCCACCGACGCGCAGGGCAATGAGGGCGTCCATACGCGCGAGATCGTCCGCGATCTGACGCCGCCGGAGCTCGTCTCCTCGCGGCCGACGGCGGGCGCACTGGCCTTGCCGCTCGAAACCGTCTTCCGCCTCACGTTCAGCGAGGAGCTCGCCACGCCCGCGCCGGGGTCGTGGAGCCTCACCTCCGGCGCGATGCCGGTGCCAGGCACCATCCTCACCGACGGACCGGATCTTGTCCTCACGCCCGACGCGCCCCTGCCCGCCGACGCCGATCTGACGCTGACCCTCAGCGCCCAGCTCACCGACCGCGCCGGCAACGCCCTCGACCCGGTGCCGGCCCCGCTGATCTTCCACACCGTCGCCGTCGACGCTCCGTCCGCGCCGACGGTCAACTCGACGCCGCAAGCCTGGCTCTGCGCGCCGACCGTCACGCTCGACGGCACGGCGCCCGCCGACCTGCTCGTGCGCGCCACCGGCGGCGCCGCCCGCGCCGAAGTCCGGACCGATGAGGTGGGCGTGTGGTCGCTCGAGATCGCCCTGCTGCCCGATCAGCCCAACCGCCTCGAGCTCGTCGCCGTCGACCTGCGCGGCGGCGGTGAGGTCGCCTCGACGCCCGTGGTGATCGACCTGGTCCACGACTGCACGCCGCCCTCCGTCGCCGCTGCGACCCTCGACGGTCAGACGCTGACGATCACGTTCGACGAAGAGATCGACAGCGCAACCCTCGAGCCCGCGCTCGTCCTCACTGACGCCAGCGGCACGCTCGGCCCACCGGCTGACTTCACCGCTAGCGTCGCCACCACCGACGGCGTGAGCGTCGCCACCGCCGCGTTCGCCACCGCGCCGAGCGTGCCACTGGCCCTCGAAGTCAAGACGATCGTCACCGACCGCGCCGGCAACTCCCTCGCCTACCCGTCGCGCCACGTCTTCGGCGCCGCCGGCGGCGACAGCTTTCTCGCCGGCCTCGCCGTCGACGACGCTACCGGCCGTCCGCTGCCCGGCGCCATCGCCCAAGTCACCGCCACCGGCGGCACCCCACTCGCCGACCCGGTGCCGCAGCACACCGCCGGCACCGACGGCCGCCTGCTCCTCGCCCTGCCCGCCGGCACCCACGACCTCACCATCGCCCGTACGGGCTATGCTCCCGCCTTCCGCATCGTCACCACCAGCGCCGGCGAGGGCACGCAGATCTTCGACCCGCGCCTCACGCCACTCGCCCCGAGCATGTCCGTCGGCACCGGCGGCGGCACGGTGTTTTCGGACACCGAGTCCGGGGCTTCAGGCGCGGGAGACAGCCCGGCAACACTGACCGTGCCCGCGGGCGGCGTCGCCGCGTCGGCGACGATGAGCCTCACGACGCTCGGCGAGCAGGCCCTGCCCGCCCTCCTGCCCTATGGCTGGTCGCCGCGCGGCGCCGTCTGGCTCGAGTCGACCGAGGACCTCACCACCCCGGCGAGCCTGACCCTGCCGGTCGACGCGCCCGACGGCACCCTGCTCCCGATCGTCACGCTCGATCTCGCCACCCTGCAGTGGACCGTTCTTGTCGAGGTCACCGTCACTGGCGGCTCGGTGACTTCCGGAAACATCACCACCACGATCACCGATGTGGGCGCCTTCGCCGCCGTCGAGGCCGACCCCGGCGCCAACGCCCCGCCTGCACCGACCGTCGGCCAGCCCCTCGGCTCATCGACCGCACCTCTGGGAGACGAGGTCGCGGCCGCGACGATCACCTTCGCCCCCGAGACCATCCTCGCCACCCAGCGCGCCGAGGCCACCGTCACCTACACCCTCGACGACCTCGACGCACCCTCGGGCCTGCCGCTCACTCTCGTCGTTGAAGAAGAACTCACGCTGCTCGACGGCTCGCTGCGTCGCCAAGCCCCCTACCAGACCGACCTCGTCCTCTACCGCGACCCGGCGGGCGCCCCGCGCTCGCGCTTCTGGCTCGCCCCGTCCGACGCCGCACGCGCCACCACCGTGCGCTCGGGCGGCGAAGACGTCACCGTCCGCGCCTACGGCGAGGAGACCGTGCGCGGCGACGTCCTCGGGCCCGACGGTGGCGCCGTCACCAGCGCCGAGGGCGACCAGGTCACCCTGCCGGCCGGCGCGCTCGCCGGCCCGACCGCCGTCGTCCTGCAGCGTGGCGATGTCCTCGATCTGCCGATCGCGCCGCCCGCGGCCCACGCCGTCGCCGCGGTCTTGACGCTCGACCTTGCCGACCAGCACCTCGCCGCGCCGGCGTCGCTCGACATCGCCCTCACAACGCCCCCAGCACCCACCGCCGAAGGCCTGCTCCTCCACCGGGTCGAGGTCGAAGACACGTCGGGAGCCTCCGTCCCGGCGTGGCGCGCCGTCGCCGCGCTCGCGCCCACCGCCACCGGCTGGAGCACCACCGCCGTCGACGCCGCCCCGGCGTCGGCCACCACGCCTTGGCCCGGTGTGCGAAGCGGCGGCTCCTACGTCGCCCTCGAGCTCTCCTCGCCGCACGCCCTGCTGCGCGGTATCGCCCGCGCCGCGGACGGTGTGACGAAGGTGCCAGGCACCGTCCTCACCAGCCCGTCGGTCGAGTGGCTGCAGATCGCCTCTGAGGATCCGGCGGGCGCCTACGTCCTGCCGCTGCCGGTGAGCGGCTCCGACCACACCGTGACCGCCCGCGACCCGGCGAGCGGCAACGCCCAGACCCTCACCGTCCCCGCCGCCACGGCCGACCCGATCGACCTCGACACTGTCCTCCAGGTCGTCGGCCCCTGGGTCGCCGAGATCACCCCCGCCGACGGCGCGGTGGACGTGCTCACCGGCATCCAGCCGACCGTGCGCTTTTCCGAGCCCGTCGAACGCACCTCGCTCGACGGCCAGATCGAGCTGCTGCGCACCGACACGCAGGAGCCCGTCGCCCTCACCCTCGACCACCAGGGCGACCTCGTCCGCCTCGAGCCGGCCTCGTCGCTCGCTCCCGGCACCAGCTTCACCCTCCGCGTCGGGGCGAGCCTCCGCGATCTCGACGGCTACCTCCACGGTGCGACGATCACGACCACCTTCACCACCGAGGCCGCCGTCGTTCCGGCCGGCGTCGACCCGCTGAAGATCCGACTCCTCACCCCGGTCGGCGGCCTCGCCACCGTCCGCGGCCTACCCGGCGCGGTGCCCGGCGACGCGCTCACAGTCAGCGTCGAGAACGTCACCAGCTTCACCACCACCGAGTCGGTCACGCCCGACGTCGACGGCTCGTTCGAGCTCACCGTCGGCGCCTCGCTCGACGACGAGCTCCGTCTGCGTGTCGTGCTCTCGGGCGCGACCACCGGCGAGATCATCCTCGGCCCCTTCCTCTCGGCCGACGAGCGCTCAGCGCGGCTTCGTCCGGACGGCGCCGCAGGTTCCGCGATCGGCTCGCCCGAGGCCCGCTGGATCACTGCCGACGGCTACGAGCTCGCCGCCGACGCCGGCACCTTCACCGCCCCGACCTGGGTGCGCGCCGAGCCGGTCGACCCCTCGACCTTGTCGCTCCAGCCACCCCAAGATGCGACGGCCTTGATGGCCTTCAACGTCACCTTCGACGGCGCCGCGCCGCGCAAGCCGCTGCGCGTCCGCCTGCCGTCCGCGGGCGCCGACCCGGCCGCGACGCACCTGCTCGTCCGCCAGATCGAAGCCCTCGGCCGCCGCGGCTGGATGCAGCACGACCGCCTGCGTCTCGAGGGCGGTGAGCTCACCAACGAGCCCCTGGCCGCGTCATCCGGAGCGTCCTCGGCGAGCACCGTGGCCAGTCCAGCGAAGTCGAGCCAGTCGACCGTCTTCGCCGTCCCGGCCCGCCATCTGGCCCAGTCGGCCAAAGCCGCCCAGCTCGCCGCCTCGGGCGTCCATCCGATCGCCCAGGACCCACACGCCCAGATCGCCATCTTCTGGACCGACACAGTCCCGACGAAGGAAGACTCGGCCCACGACGTGCTCCTGCAATCGAGCACCTCGTCCGCGGCCGCAGCAGCAGCCGGGACTCTCCCCACGAAGAGCCTCCTCGGCGACGCCCTCGGTCTCTTCGCCAGCGGTCTCTACGCGGTCTTCGAGATCGCCCAGCCGGTCGCCTGCGTCGGTGCCGGCCTGCCGCCGGGACTCGCCGCCGCCAACGTCGCCGTCGATCCGCCCTACCTCGCCGTCGTCACTGCCTTCGAGCACGACATCGTCGGCATCACCTCCGTCTGCCTGCCCGCCGTCTACGGCGCGCCGCTCGAGGTCCAGGTCGAAGACCTCACCACCGGCCACGTCCTCTACCGCGAAGTCCTGCCTGCGCCCGATGCGCCCTTCTTCCCGCTCGGTGCCGACGTCTTCGGCGACGGCGAGCCACCTGTGCCGCTCGAAGGCAGCCCCGCCGCCGTCCATCTGCTGCGTGCCGCGAGCCCCGGGCCGATCGCCCGCGGGCTCTCCAGCGAGCGCGTCAGCGCCGGAGGCAACGACGTCCTGCGCGTCTCCGGCACGGCCGGCGTCGCCGCACCGGGCGCCACGATCCACCTGCTCTCGCTCGACGGCACCGGCGACGCGACCACCACCGCCGACGCCCAGGGCGCCTTCACCGTCACGAGCGGTGCGGTCGCGGCAACCCACCGCTTCGTCCTCACCGTCGGCGCGGTCCTCGATCCGGCCGACGAGCAGACCCTGCGCTTCCAGGAGATCCTCGACCTCGACCAGACCGTCGTCACCCTCCACGAGCTCGACGACGCCGGGACTCTCGGCGCCCTCCTCGACGCCTCGCCCCGCCTCACCGGTGGCGGCACCACTCTCGCCGTGCGCCCGCGCGCCGGCTGGCGCGCCGGCCGCTACCGCCTCACCGTCGAGGCCACCGACGTCGCCGACCTGCGCCAGCGCCCGATCTTCCTCGACCTGCGCGTCGCTCGCAGCGCCTCGGTCGGCCAGATCGACCTCCCCTTCTTCCAGGACGCCGCCCGTCTCGGCTCGCTCCTCTTCGTCGCCGCGGGACCAGACGGCCTGCGCATTGTCGACCTCACCCATCCGCGCGTCCCCTTGGCCTGGCCGGGCGGCGCGGTCGGCGCGTCCCCGGCGCTCCCGCTGCCCCTCTCGGGCGCGGTCCGCGGCGTCGTCGTCGACGCGCACGGCCGCGTCGTCTATGCAGGCGGCGGTGAGCAGAGCTTCGGCACCGTGCGCCTGCTCGACCCGCTCGCCGTCGATCCCACGCTCGCGGTCGACCCGGCCTCGGCCCAGGCCCAGCTCGACGGCGCCGTCCTCGGCTCGACGATTCTCACCGATCCGGTCGGCGGCGCGACGCAAACGCAGCTGCCCGCCGGCCTGCCGCGCCGCGTCGCCGTCGTCGGCTGGGACGTCGTCGACACGCTGACCGCCGGCACGCCGGTCCCGGCGGCGCTCGCTGCCGAGGTCGCGCTCGCGCCGACGGTGATCCCCGGACGGGGCGACGCACCCCTCACTGTCGCCGGCACCGTCGACGCGTCCCTCGCCGGCGTGCCGGTCACCGTCCGCAACACAACCCGCGGCCGCCTGGCGCGCACCGTCGTCGCCAGCGACGGCTCGTGGTCGCTCACCCTCGACGCGCGCCGCGGCGACCAACTGGAGCTGCGCCGCAACGTCCGCTCCGCCGCCTACGTCGCCTCCGAGGGCGTCGGCCTCGGCGTCGTCAACCTCGCCGCGCTCGACGAGACCACGACCGACCCCGCTGCCGCGACTCAAATCGTCGGCTTCCAGGCGCCGATCCTGCCGCCCTCAGGCGAGGTCTGCGACCCGAGCCGACCGATCCAGACCGGCCAGCCCACCGACCTCGCCACACTCACGTCCTCGAACGCAGGCCAGCCACTCCTCGTCGCCTTGCTGCGCACCTACGGCTTCGTCCTCCTCGAGCCGTCGGTCGACGCACCGGCGAGCCTCACCGCCCGCGGCTGGGGCTGCGGCGCCGTTGGCGCGGACCAACGCGCAGTTCTCACTGGCGTCGACGCCGCGGCCGGCGTGCCGATCGTCGACAGCGACTCCGGAGAGGTCACTGAGGCCGACCTCGTCCTGCTCGCCCACGCCGAGGGCCACCTGCTGGTCTTCGACGTCACCGACCCGTCGGCGCCGCAAGACCTCGCATGGATCGACCTCGGCGTCCCCGCGGCGTCCGACGTCACGTTCGACCCGGTGAGCCGCCGTGCCTATGTCACCGCCTACGGCGCGGGCCTGGTCGTCGTCGACCTCACGGACCTCTCGCGCAGCCTCGATGGCTACGGGACTAGCGACCGCGTGGTCGACACCCTGCCGCTGCCCGACGACGAGGCGCTCGACGCCGTCGTCCACCCCGGCCTCGGCCTCACGGCCGTCGGCGGGCGTCAGCGCGGCCTCACCACCGTCGCTACCCACGGCCCGCAGCTGCGTCTGCTCGGCGACGACGGCGTCTCGACGACCGTCTCTTCGGTGGCAGCTCCTGTGCGAGAAGTCGGCCAGATCGCCCCCTTTGGCGTCCCGACTGACGACCAGGACGGCTCCATCGCCCCGCACCCCGGCAGCGTCCGCCTCGAGGTCGCCCTCCCCGGCCTCGCGGCCTCGGCGGCCGAAGCAGCGGCGGGCGGCACCCCGACTCTCACCGTCGACGTCCGCTCCGAAACCCCCGGCGGCGGTTTGATCGACGGAGCGGGCGACACGACCCCACCGACGAGCCGCACCGTCACACTCACCCGCCAGGCGATGAACGCCTACGAAGACGGCCAGCACCTCTACCAGTCGGAACCGATCGTCCTCCTCGCCGACCTGCGCGCCTCGATCGCCTTCACCCGCTCCACCACCGAAGACACCGTCTGCACCCGCTGCGACCAAGTCGCCGAAGGCGTCTACGACGCACTCCCGCTGCCCGCCAACCGCCTCGACGAGATGCTCTCCGGCCACCTCCTGGTCAGCCGCTTCACCGAGGACCTCACCGCGCCGCTCCAGGGTATCTACGGCGAGATCCCCGCCGCCACCGCCGCGCTCCGCACCCCGAGCGTGCCCTGGGATCTCTCGCCCTCGACCCGTCAAGAGCCCGCGATCAACCCCTCGCTCGGCAGCGGCGACGCTGTCGGCGTGCTGCTGCACTCGGGCGAGCTGACGGTCTCCGACGTCGATCTCGTCCTCCCCGCCGTCGGCTTCGACCTCGCCTTCCAGCGCACCTACCGCTCCCAGACCCTCGGCGCCGGCCCCCTCGGCCCCGGCTGGGACCACGCCTACCGCCTGCGCCTCCGCCCTCTGCCCAACGGCGACGTCGAGCTCTTCGACGGCACGGGTCGGCGGGAGGTCTTCCAAGCTGACCCCAGCCGAGTCCGAGGGCGTCTGCGGGCACCGGCCGGCGTCTTCTCGTCGCTCACCCGCACCGGCAGCGGCTACACCCTCGTCGATCGCTCGGGACGCATCGCCCGCTTCGACACCTGGGGTCGCCTCATGATCCTGGCCGACGAGTGGTCGGCGGCCGCGCAACAGGGCAACGAGGTTCGCTTCGCCTACGACGAGGCCGGCCGCCTCGACCGCGTCGAGCACCACGGCCCCGACGGGCCGACCCAGACATCGTTCACCTTCGAGTACGACGCGGCAGGGCGCCTCCAAACCGTCGAGGACTCGACAGACCGCGCGATCGGTTTCTCCTTCGACGCGGACGGTCGCCTGATCGCCTCGCGCCTGCCCGAAGTTGAGCTCTCGCAAGGCGGCGCCACAGCGACGCCGACGACGACCTACATCTACGGCCCGGTCACCGGAACTCTCGCGCAAAGGCTCCATCAGCGCGACGAGCTGACCGCGATTAACGACGCCGAGAGCACCACCTGGCTCGAGATCACACACAGTGGCGGCGAGCCGGCCACCCGCGCCGTGACGGCTCAGATTTGGGGCGGCGACGCGCTCTCGATCACCTACACCGACACCGGCTCAGCTTTGGTGGCCAGCGTCACCGATCGTCGCGGCTTCAAGAGACGCTATGTGCACAACGCGTCGGGGCACCTGACGCGCTTCGAAGACGTGGTGCTGACCGGCGCGCAGGGCGAATCGCTCGAGGCGATCACCACCTGGCAGTATGGTGCCCACCCGAACCACGGCCTCGAGGCAGGCCTCCCGACCGCGGTCACAGGACCGACCGGGGTCACTCGCCGCATGACCTACGTCGACGCAAACCCCGACGGTGGAGAGCAGGTGCCAGATGTCACCTTGGCGAACCTCACCCGGCTCGAGATCTTGCCGGGTCCGGGTCTCAACGGAAGCGACGATCCGCTCGATTTCGACGCCGCGTGCCGACGCCCCCTTGGAATCAACGGCACGCCGCTCGGCGCCCTCGTCTGGGAGTTCTCGGAGTTTCACGATCGCTCGCAGTCCCCCCTGCGAATTCAGGGGCCTGCCGCGCAGGAGTCGACCGTCACTCCGTTCGACGACTCGGTCGGCGTGCCGGCCGCGACGCGCGAAGACATCACCGACGGATCCGACACGACCCAGAGCGCAGAGACCAAGCTCTCGTACGATGAGTTCGGGCGCACGATGTCGGTCACCGTCCACAGCAGCTCGGCCGATCAAACGGTGGACCTCGAGTATACAGGCGATGCCCCCTTCCCGACCCGCACACTCGCCGACCCGACCAACGAAAGGATCGAAACGCTCTTCGAGTACGACGAGCGCGGCAACCCGATCCGGATCGTCGAGCCCGGAAACCTCGAGCGGACGGCCGTCTACAACGTGCTCGGCTGGCCGCTCGAGACTTGTTGGCGGCTCGAGGGGGCTCCACCCGTCTGCACCACCCTGCGCTACGACGCGCTCGGCCGCCTCGTCGAGAGCCGCGAACCGTACGGGCCCGAGGGCCAGAACACGCTGACCACCACCATCGCCTACGGAACGCTCGGCGAAGTGCTGAGCATCGAGACGGCCGCCGGCGATGACACGCTCATCGAGACGCGCACCTACGATGCCCAGCGCAACCTCCATTCTGTCGATGCTCCGACGCTGACCCCGGTGACCTACGCCTACGACGGGCGGAATCGACCGATCGAGGTGACGACGATCGACGGCACCGCACGCTGGACATACTCGGCGTCCGACCAGGTGACGACCTACACCGACCCCGCCGGTCACTCGTGGTCCACCCTCTACGACAGATATGATCGCTCCATGCGCCAGGTCGACCCCCTCGGGCACTTCACCCAGACGAGCTACGACGACGGCAGCCGTCTCGCCAAGACCACCGCCTGCAGCGTCGGTGGTGATCACCTGGCGAGCAACGAAACCAAATACGACTCCGCCGGTCGACCGATCAAGCAAATCGCGCACAAGTTCGGCCACGGCGAGCCGCTCGAGCTGCTGTCGACAAGGATGGAGTACGACGAGGCAAGCCAGCTGATCCAGGTCGTCGATCCGCTCGGGCGCAGCGTTGATCGAACCTACGATGCGCTGGGGCGCGTCGGCACGGAGAGCGTGCACCACACCGTCGGCGGCGCGAGCTCCATCCGGCGCTCGATGGACTATGACGTGCGCGGCAACGTCACAAAGCTGACGGTCACCCCGAAAGCTCTCGCCTTCGACGCGAACCCGGTCTCGTTCACGACGACCTTCGTCCATGACGCGCTCGACCGCCTCGTCGCCGAGATGCCGGGCGAAGACCCGAACCAGCGCATCACCTACGCCTACGACGTGCGAGGCAACATCGTCCGCACCACCGCTCCCGAAGGCGCCTCTACCCGCGCTACATACGACGCCTACGATCGGCCGGTCCTCATCACCGAGCCAAACAGCCTCGAGGTCGAGTACACCTACACCGACGGCGCCGACGATGCGGTGGTGGCGTTCCGCGATGCGCACGGCAACGCGACGACCTGGGCCTATGACGGCCTCGGGCGGCTGATCTCACAGACCGACCCACTCGGCCAGCTCGAAAGCTACGTCTACACCGCGGCCGGCGACCTGGCGCTCCGCACACTCCGCAACGGCGACTCCGAGCTCTTCGACTACGACCCGCTGGGGCGCCTCACCGAACGCACCCTCGACACGACGCTCAACATCCCGACAACGACCTCGTGGACGCGCGACGCGCTCGGACGCGTCGTGCTGTCTTCGCACGACCAGAGCACTCTGCGCTGGAGCTATGACAGCATCGGGCAGGCCACGTCCGAAGAGCAGGTGCTCTCCGGCGTCAGCCGGACGCTCGGCTTCACCCACGATGCCGGCGGCCAGCGCGCCTCGATGCTCTACCCGTCACAGCTCGGGCTCGCCATGACCTCCACCGCTCTCGGCCAGCTCGCGACGATCGCGGACGGCGCGGATCCGCTCGCCGCCTACCAGTACCTCGGCCACCTCACCGCGCAGCGCCAGGCCGGCCCGTTCGAGGGGAAGAATACCTTCGACCCCTCGGGCCGACTCGTCGATGCCCGGACAGCCGCCGGAGGCCACGTGCTCGCGCACGAGAGCATCGCCCGGACTCACAGAGGCTTCGCCCAGTCGACGAACCGCTGGGATCTCGCGGGCGCCGGCTGGGCCTACACCTACGATGAGGCGGGACGGCTCACCCGAGTCGAGGCAGACGGCGCCGACTGGCCCGGCCTCGCCGACTCCTTCCACTACACGGTCGACGAGGCGCAGAACCTCACCTCGATGGTGAGCACCGGCACGATCAGCGCCTGCGGCGGGGCGACGTCCACGACCTCGACGATCGAGCTCGGCCCCGGCAATCGTCCGACGAAGCTCACCACCGACGGAGCCGAAACGGTCCTCACCTTCGACGCCCGCGGCAACCTCATCGCCAAGGGCGATCTCCGCTTCACCTACGACGGCGATAACCGACTGATCGAGATCCACAACGCCGACGACACGCACATCGCGACCTACGCCTACGACTCCCTCGGTCGGCGCACCCAACGCGTCACGAGCGACCGCACATTCCACACCGTTTGGGACGGCTGGCAGGCAATCGAGGAGATTGAGGTCGCCGGTGGGCAAGACGTCGTCCAGTCGCGCCGCGTCTACGGCGGCGCCGGTCTCGACGATGTCGTCCGCCTCGAGCAGCGCCTCGGCGCAGTGCTCGAGAGCTACTTCCCACTCTACGACACGATTGGCAATCTCATCGCCGTCACCGACGAGCAGGGCGAGATCGTCGAGCGCTATCTCTACACCCCGTACGGCGACCGGATCGTCTGGGTCGACGACACTCCACCCGTCGTCGAGCAAATCCGTCTCGAAGACGGCGCGGTCGTGCTCGAGGTGTCTGAGCCGATCCAGCCACGCCGCCTCACCGAGCTCTCCGACGCCACACTGCGGCGCGGCGCCGACGGCCAGTACTTCCCGGTCGACGTCGAAACCCCAGTCACCACGGGCCGGCAGGCGCACAAACGCATCGTCCTTCGGCCAAAGAACCCCAGCGGTCTACTCTCCGAGGGCGACCTGCTGACTCTCTACATCCCGGCAGAGGGCCTCCTTGACCGATTCGGCCTGAGCATCGGCAACGACTTCGACCTAACCTTCGCTTGGTCGAGCAGCGGTCTCACGATCCTCGAGGACACGACCCCACCACGTGTCGAGGAGGTCTGCATCGCCGCCGACCGCACACTAAAGGTCACGCTCAGCGAGCAAGCCGTCCTCGCGAGCGCTTCGACCGCTCTCCAAGTCGATGGCCAAGCCACCGCGTGGACTGTCGACGCCAGCGGCTACATCCTCACTTCACTGCCACTGGCCGCAGGTAGCCACTCCCTCGAACTCCAAAGCGTAGCCCTCGACCTCGCCGGACTCGGCCTCGCCGCCGCGGAGACTCACCCCGTCAGCGCCACGGACGGTCAGATCGCCACCGTCTTCGCTACACCTGGCCCGAACCTCCTCACCGAGTCGACGATCGGCAACGTCCTCGGATTCCAAGGTCTCCCCAGAGACCCTGAAAGCGGCCTGCTCTACGTCCGCAATCGCTACTACGACCCCGAGCTCGGTCGATTCCTCACGGAGGATCCGCTCGACTACGTCGACGGGCCGAATCTCTATCAGTTTGCGCTCAACAATTCCGTCGCCTATTCGGATCCAATGGGGTTGTCCACGCTCGGGCTCGGGACGTGCGGCACGAAGGTGGGGAACGCCTGGGACGATTGCATCGCTGAGCGTCGAGCACGCGAGAAGGCGTTCAACGATTCGACCATCGGCCAATACACGAACGGAACGATTCAAGGTACCGCCTACCTGCCAGTTGAGGTTGTTGTCACGGGCTACCAGGCCATCAGGCATCCGATCCTGACGGCGAAGGGCGCGTGGTACATAGCCACCCATCCACTCGAATCTACTGCCGAAGGGATCGTCGACTTCCAGATGGCAACTCCACTTGAAAGAGGGCGAACGGTCGGTGGGTGGGTTGGCGGCTTTGGAGCTGCCGGTGCAGCGGCAAAGACGGTCCGAGCCACTCGCGCGGCGGTCTCGAGATTCGGCGATGACCTGGCTGATGTTGCTGCTCAGGGCCTGATCGAAGGAGCGGCGGCAACTATCAGCTCAATGCCACCCCAACTCTCGCAGTATGCAATCGCCGAGATCCAGCGCGGAACCGCTCGCACCGCAGTGTTCCAGAGTGTGCCAAGAAGCCTCGTAGCATTCGGAAATCGGACTGCGCCGAGACCTCCTCGCCCGGAAAGAGATTTCAATATCTCCTCGCGCGAGGACCTGTTGGAACCTGGACAGCCTCCTTTGCCCGTCGGCGCGTCACTGTTCTCAAGTGCCGATGAAGCCCCACTTTCCGGGCATTATCACCAGGTTTCTCCTGGTGTAAAGTTACCCGAGGGCCTGGGCATAGTCGCAGACGGTTCCGATGTGATTCCAGGTTCGCCACATCCACCAGGACACCACACGCTCTTCCCCATGCGGCAAATGCCCTTCTTCGAATTCGAAGACGGATTCCGCTCACTTCCCTGGCAGCATTCCGGAAACAAGAAGAAGAGAAAATGAACTCACCATTCGCAGAGAATCTAGAGAAGAGCCTAGGGATTTCCCGCACCAAACTTTCCGAACTTGACAAATGCTCCCCGGCCGAGATCGAAAGAGCTCTGAGAACCTTGGTCCTTCATGCGTGCGACGCTCAACATGTTGGGAATATCCTAGCAGCTCAAGATGCAATCGCTCAGATCCCCAAAGGTCTCCTTCAAAACAGATTACTCGAGGTTGCAGAGAAAACTCTTGATCTCTCGGACGAATGGCACTTTAGAAGGCTGGTTGAACTTACCCAAGAGGTAATGCCCAACCTAACCCTCAGACTCCTTGATCTGGGTTTGAGGTCGAAATCAGCCGAAGTACGCGAAGCTGCAAAGGACCTTCAAGACTGAATTGTCGTTCTTGTGACCTTACCGCAGTGTCCGCAAGGAACTTACGCCCAGTGTCCTGTCCGCAGTTCAGAACTACAGAGGCGCCGACCTGTCCTGTCCGCAGTGTCCGTGAGGAACTCTCGCCCTAGTTTTGCCGCGGATACCTTTCACTAGACGGAAAGACGGCCTACGAGTCTTATTGACCCGGCAATCAAATGATGAACTCATGCTGCGTACAGGACCGGCTTGTGCTTGAAGTAGCTCCGGACTCGCTCCGGGGACTTCGAAAGCTTATGCAAGTGGCTCATGGTCGTCTTCTTCAACTCGCCCTTTGCGCGCGTCGGAGCTTTCGTCGTGACCGCTTGTTTCAAGTCCGAGTTCAACATCTCATCGGGATTGAGCTCGGGGCTGTACGACGGCAGGAAGAAGAGCTCGATCTCGTCACGGTGCCGCGCCAACCATTCCCGAACCTTCTTGGCGTGATGAACGCGCAGGTTGTCGACGATCAGGAAGATCTTGCGCTTGGCTCCCTTGATCAGGCGACGAAGAAACTTGATGAAGATCGTTGTATTCATTCCGCCTTGAAGGACCATCCAGCGGACTTTGCCTCGATTCGTGATCGTCGAAATCAACGACAAGCTTTCTCGCCGGGTCTGCACTCGGACCAGCGGTGTCTGTCCCTTGGGGGCGTAACCACGACCGCGGACATCGTCGGAGCGCAGTCCGGTCTCATCGCCCCATTGAATCTCGGCGTTCTCCTCCTTCGCTCGCTCCTGAATCGCTGGGAACTCGTCTTCGAGCCACTTCTTGACCGCTTCCGGCTTCTGCTCGTACGCCTTACGAATCGGTTTCTGCGGCGTGAAGCCCCAACGCTTCAAGTACTCACCGACCGTGCGGGTTGGCATCTTCAGTCCGTGCTGCGCTTCGATCAGTTGCTTGACCGCTACGCGGGTCCACAGCGCGAACGGCATCTTGAGCTGATCGGGGGTGCGGTCACAGATGATCGAACGGATCTTGGCTTCCTGTTCGGGTGTCAAAGTTCGGCCATCTCCTGCCGAGCGCCCTCGTCGTTTGACAGGAACGGCAGACCAACCGCCAGCTTTGTAGGCTTTCATTACACTGATGATGGTGGTCTTGCTCATGCCAACGGCCTCGGAGACTTGATCGAGGGTCATGCCCTGGAGGCGCAACTTGACAGCTTGGCGTCGGCGCTCGTTGAGAGCAGGAATGGAGAGCTTTCGGGAGTCAGAATCTCGCATGAGGGGTTCGGGGCCTCGCTTGAAAGG
>JBCCVZ010000021.1:0-167640 GCA_039194425.1 Acidobacteriota bacterium
CCCGGTGGGGTCTCTCGTGGGGGTTTTTTATCCCGCAAACCCCTGGGCCGGGGGGGGGGTCGCGGCCCGCGGCTGCCCGCCGCCCCCGCGCCCATGCCGGGCACCTGGTGAAGATCGAGATCGAGGTCGACGACCTCGACGAGCTCGAGGAGATCCTGGCCCTCGGCGTCGACGCTGTGCTGCTCGACAATATGGAGCCGGCAACGCTGCGGCGGGCGGTCGAGATTGTCGACGGCCGCGCGCTCACCGAGGCGTCGGGTGGCATCACCCCCGACACCGCGCGCGCCAAAGCCGAATCCGGCGTCGACCTGCTGTCGATCGGCTGGTTGACCCACAGCGCGCCGACCCTCGACGTCGGTCTCGATCTCGACGTCGTGCTCTGACCGCCGAGCGATCGTCAGATGCCGCGGATCAGGTCGGCGGCCTTCTCGGCGATCATCAACGTCGGCGCGTTGGTGTTGCCACCGGGGATCTCAGGCATGATCGAGGCGTCGGCGACGCGCAGGCCGCGCACTCCGTGGACGCGGAGCCGCGGGTCGACGACTGCCCCGGCTTCTGGCGACACGCCCATCGCGCAGGTGCCGACGGGGTGGTAGATCGTGGCGGCTGTCTCGGCGATGAACGAGGCGATCTCGTCTCGGTCGCCGGCGCCGGGGCCGGGAAGGACTTCGTGGTCGAGCTCGTCGGCGAACGCCTTGCTGCGAGCCAGCCGACGGGCGAGCTCGACGCCGCGCACCAGCAGCTCGAGATCGTCGTCGCTGGCGAGGTACGACGGGTCGATGTGCGGCGGCGCGTAGGGATCGCTCGACGTGACGCGCAAGCTTCCGCGGCTCGCCGGCTTGAGCAGCGTCGGCGCGATGTTGAAGCCGTGGTCCGTGGCGCTGTCGAAGCCGTGGTCGATCAGCGCGGCGGGCAAGAAATGGAGCTGCAGGTCGGGCTGTGGCCGGTCGCTCGCGGTGCGCACGAAAGCCCCCGCCTCGCACACGGTGGTGGTGAACGGCCCGCGGCGCCGCAGCAGGTAGTGGAGGAGGTTCCACAGGGTCTCGACGTGGTCGAGGCCAAGGTCGTGGCGCGTCCGGTAGACCGTCGACACCATCAAGTGATCCTGCAGGTTCTCGCCGACGCCGCGGAGGGCGTGGCGTACTGGGATCTCGGCGGCGCGCAGCACCGCGGCCGGGCCGATGCCCGAGAGCTGGAGCAAGTGCGGCGAGCCGATGGCGCCGGCGGCGAGAATCACTTCGCGGCGGGCGCGCAGCTGCCGACGATCGCCGTCGACGACGACTTCGACACCGTGCGCGGCCAGCCGTCCGTCGTCGTCTTCGGCGAGGAGCAGGCGGCGCGCGACCGCGTCGGTGAGGATCTCGAGGTTGCGCCGCCGTCGCGCCGGGCCAAGGTAGGCGGTGGCACTGCTGCAGCGGGCACCGCGACGCTGCGCGACCTGGAACAGCCCGGAGCCCTCTTGGCGCTGGCCGTTGAAATCGGGAGTCGGCTCAATGCCGAGCTCGGCGCACGCGGCGAGGAACCGCGTGGTCAGGGGGTTGACATAGCGACGGTCCTCGATCCGCTGCAGCCCCCCGATGCCGTGGTACTCGGCGTCGCCTGCGAGCGCGCCGCCCTGGTCTTCGGAACGCTTGAAGTACGGCAGCACGTCGGCGTAGCTCCAGCCGTCGGCACCGGCGGCGGCCCAGCGGTCGTAGTCGCGCCGGTGGCCGCGCACGTAGAGCTGGGCATTCAAGGAGCTCGAGCCGCCGAGCACGCGGCCCCGTGGCCAGAACAGCCGGCGGTGCCCGAGCGCGGTCTGGGGCGCGGTGTCGTACGCCCAGTCGAGCTCGGTCCTGAAGAGCTTGACGAACCCTGGCGGTAGGTGGATCTCGCGCGCCGTGTCGCGCGGGCCGGCTTCCACCAGGAGAACGCGCGTCGCGGGATCTTCGCTCAGCCGTGCCGCGAGGCAGCAGCCTGCGGTACCGCCGCCGACGACGATGTAGTCCCAGGCGGGAGTCGACGAGTCGGCGGACGACTTGGCAGGGGCAGCGGTGGGATCCATGGCGCCTTTCATCGTTGGTGTGTGGCGCGGCTCATCCGTCCCCGCGGGCTCGCCGAAGCCTGTCCTTGCAGATCAGTTCTCGATCGATCCTCGTCGATCGGTTCTCACAGACCGGTTCTCAGAGACCGGTTCTCGCAGACCGGTTCCCGCGGATCGGACGACTCGAGAGTATCGCGTCGCACGCCGTCCCGACATCACCAGGAGACCTGATGAGACCTCGCCCCGCGTCGCCCGGCCCCGGCCAAGAGTCGGTCTGGGACTATCCCCGTCCGCCGGCCCTCGAGCCGAGCGACGAGCATGTCGTGATCCGTCTCGGGGAGACCGTCCTCGCCGACACACGAAGCGCATTGCGCCTGCTCGAGACCAGCCACCCACCGACCTACTACGTGCCGCCCGACGCGGTCGATCGGCGTCTGCTCGTCGCCTCAGCCCGCACCAGCCACTGCGAGTGGAAAGGGCGGGCGCACTACGTGCACATCGACCCGCATGCCCTCGGCTCGAACGCCGGCTTCGCGCCGGACGAGCGGCTCGACGACATCGGCTGGTTCTATCCGTCGCCGGTCGAGCGCTTCGCGGCGCTCCGCGACCACTACGCGTTCTACCCGGCGCGCCTCGACTGCCGGGTCGACGGCGAGCGGGTCGAGCCGCAGGCCGGAGGTTTCTACGGCGGCTGGATCACGTCGCGAGTCGTCGGCCCGTTCAAGGGCGAGCCGGGGAGCTGGGGCTGGTAGCTCAGGCGTCGGCGTTGGGCTCGTCCGCGGTGCGGTCGACGAGCGCGACGCCGAGGCGCTCGGCGTAGTCCGCGGCCGCGGCCTGCGCCGCTTGGGGGCCCATCGGGAAGCCGAGCATGAAGACGCCGGCCGACGGGTCGTCGACGCCCTCGAGCGCGGCCGGCCGCAGGATCAGCGTGACGATGCGGCTGCGGAGGCGGCTCTTCACCAGGCCGTCGACCGCGCGGTTGGGCTCGATCGCGACGGCCTCGATCGTCTCGAACGAGCCCGTTCGAGTCGTCGGGCGCGGCAGCCAGCCGCGGCGCCAGCGCCAGGTCCTTGCTTCCACGTCCAGAACCAGGTCGTGGACTCGCAGCAGCCCCGATGCCGCCCACAGGGCGGCACCGGCGAAGACCAGCTGAGCCAGGCGATAGGCGGGAAACGCTCCGCCGACGCCGAGCAACACGATCATCAGCAGGACGGTGAGCAGCATCGGCCCGACGCGCGGGGCGCGCAGCTCGATGCGCTGCGGCGTGTCGACAGTGAGGATCGGCTGTGCCATCGTCGGGTCGGAGGGTGAACCGCTAGACGTTGAACAGGAAGTGGATCACATCACCGTCCTGGACAGTGTAGTCCTTGCCCTCGGAGCGTCGCTTGCCGGCGTCTTTCGCCGCCTGTTCCCCGCCGAGGGTGACGAACTCGTCGAACGAGATCACTTCGGCGCGAATGAAGCCGCGCTGAAAGTCGGTGTGGATCGCTGCGGCGGCCTCGGGCGCGGTCGCTCTCTGGCGGGTCGTCCAGGCGCGGACCTCTTTCGGGCCGCAGGTGAAGTAAGTCTGCAGACCGAGCAGACGATAGCCGGCGCGGATCACGCGATGTAGCCCCGGCTCGTCCATGCCCATCTCGGCGAGGAACTCCTCGCGCTCGGCGTCGTCGAGCTCGGCGATCTCCGACTCGAGCTTGGCGCACACCACCACGACCTCGGACTTCTCAGTGGCGGCGATCTCGCGCACGACGTCGAGGTGCGGGTTGGCGCGGGGGCGACCGTCCTCGAAACCGTCTTCGTCGACGTTGGCGATGTACATCACCGGCTTGATGGTCAGGAAGTGAAGGTGCCGCACCCGCGCTCGCTCGGCGTCGCTGAGATCGAGCGCGCGCAGGCTCGCGCCCTCGCCGCCGAGGTGCTCGACGATGCGTTCGAGCACGGCCTTTTCCTTCAGCGCGTCGGCATCTTGGCTCTTGGCCGCGCGAGCTGTCCGCTGCAGTGCCTTCTCGGCGGTCTGCAGGTCGGCGAGGACGAGCTCGGTCTGGATCACGTCAATGTCGTCGCGCGGTGACACCTTGCCGCCAACGTGGGTGACGTTCTCGTCCTCAAAGCAGCGGACGACGTGGCCGATCGCATGCGCCTCGCGGATGTGGGCGAGAAATTGATTCCCCAACCCCTCGCCCTTCGACGCGCCCTGCACCAGACCGGCGATGTCCACGAACTCCATCGTGGTCGGCACGGCGCGCTGCGGCCGAACGATCTCTGCCAGGCGGTCGAGCCGGGGATCCGGCATCGGCACGACGCCGTGGTTGGGCTCGATCGTGCAAAACGGAAAGTTGGCCGCGTCGATTCCGGCCTTGGTCAAGGCGTTGAAGAGCGTCGACTTGCCGACATTCGGCAGGCCGACGATGCCGCAATTGAAACCCATGACTGAATGAATCCTGAGTGGGAGCATGCGCCGCGGAGGCGGCGGGGAGGAGGAGAACGCGCGGGGAGCGCGTCGGCGAGGCGCGTAGCATACCCGAAACGGGAGAGCGGCCGGTCGCGCCGCGCGGCGCCGTCGGTCGGGCCGGCGAGTTGAGCACGCGCCCACGATCCACTATATTGCTCGCATCGCTCCGACAGACTGCGCCGAGACGGATCTCCGATGACGACTCCCACCGAACCGACCAGCCCCCGACGCGGCCGCTTCGACGCCCAGTTCCCGGCCGAGATTCGTTCGACTCTGCAGGCGGCGGTCCAGCGCCTGCGCGAGAAGGTCGACGCCGTCTACGAGGACTCGGCCGAGCACGAGAAAATGGCCGACCTCCACTACTTCGTCCACGAGCTTGTCGACCAGCAGATGGGCGAGCTGGCGGCAGACGATCCGGAGCTCGAGCACGGTGCGCTGCTCGATCTACGCGAACAGGTCGCGCGCTATGTCCACCGCCTGATCGAGGATACCCGGCGCGCCTGACGGCTCAACACTCGCCAAGTCTGCGATCGATTGGTCCGCGATCCATTGATTCGCGATCGAGACGAACGCCGCGATCGAAGAGAACGGCGACCAGGTAGCCGACGCCGAAGGGGTGTTCGTACGACAGGACCGCACTGCCGCGAGCCTCGAACGATGCCGCGGCGGCGGCGATCAGGCAGGTGTCGGCGGCATCCTCCGCGGCCAACGCGCGCAGCTCCGGGTCGATCGACGAAATCTGGTTGAGCGCGCCGCGGGCGATGCGGTCGGTGAGCTGGTGGTCGAACTCGACGGCGCGTGGATCGAAGCCAGCCGGTGCGCCAGGCAGGACCCGGTGGCTCATATCGCCGCTGGCCACCAGGGCGCAGCGGCCGTCGAGCCGCTCGAGCGTCCGCGCCACGTGGCGCCCGAATCCGACGCACTGCGTGTCGGTGGGAGTCGCGGGAAGGGAAACGACACTGGTCGGGCCGTCCCACCCCGCCTCGGCGAGGAAAACGAGGGGCACGACCGCGCCGTGGTCTGCGGCGCAGAAGCGAGGGTCGTCGAGCGCGCGGACGGCCACCGCGTCGTCCGCAGTCTCTGACGTGGGCGTGCCAAGGGCCGCCGCGAGCTCGCGGTCGACCGGCAGGTTCACCGCCGCGTCGTCGGCGCCGAAGCGTCCGAGATCCCCGCGGTAGCGTGCCCCGGCGAAGACGCCGAACTCCCGGCGCAGGCGCGGTGCATGCGGCGAGACGAGGAGCAGGCGCTCGGGGCGATGCTCGAGCAGGCGGCGGGAGACGGTGCGACACGCCTCGAGGGTCGCGCGGCAGGCATCGACACGGGTACCGCCGACCGCGGGCACCACGATCGGCGGATGGGGCATCAGGGCGCTGAAGATGAGACCTTCCGGCGCGCGCCCCGCGGTGGCCATGGGCTCAGTCGGCGTCGGCCGCCGAATCGTCGGCGGTGTCGTTGGCCGCGCCGGGGGCTCCGAACGAGCGCTCGAAGAGGTCGCGGATCGCGCGCTTGCCGTCGTCAGTGAGGTTGCGCGTGCCGGTGGCGGCGAAGGCGCGCTCGGGAATCGTCGGCTCGTCGGGAGTCCAGTGGCGGTCGACCCAGGTGAACCACTGGCGACGGTCCTGGTCGTAGACGCTGACTTCCCGGTTGAACAGCTTGGCCAGCTCGACTCCCCAGCCGGTGCCGCCCTTGACCGTGTCGTCGGCCTGGATCCAGCCCACCGCGAAGACGTGGTACGCGTTGTTGACGGCGTGGAAGAGACCCTGGAAGACCTTGCGGATCTTGTCGGCGCGGGCGTAGGTTCGCCCCATGTGCTTCGACACGATGGCCATGCTCACATCGCCCTCGGCCAGCTCCTTTTCGCTGAGCGTCCGCAGGCCACGCTCGCGACGTGGTTCGTGGCCGCCCCAGGTGAACGTCACCTCGGGGATGCCCCATTCTTCGGCGCAGCGGCCGAACTCGGCCTCCGTGCCTTTGTGTCCGCCGGTGTAGAGCATGGCGAGGGTTCGGTACATGTCGGCTCTCCGTGAGCTGCCGGCGCCGCGGCGCGCGTTTGACGAGTCGTGGGCTGGACGGGTCGTGCGGTTGGATTATAGGCGAGTTGCGACGCTTCCGCCGTCGATCAGGAGATAGGAAGCGGCGAGGGCGCCAAGATAGAGCAGGCAGAGGGCCGCCGCGGCAGCTGCGCGGCGCCACGTGGAGCCGGCGCCGTGGCCCTGCCAGGACGCGCGGTGGTGGTAGGTGAGCCAGGTCACCAGACCGAGCAGAAGCTCGGGTCCGATGACGTAGAGCGCCACTGGGCCGATGGCGTGGACGTCGACCGCTCGCCACACCGGCACGCGGGTGAGCAGCGCCTCGGAGCCGACGAAGAGGCCGGCGCTCGCGCCGAGCGCGGCCAGCGCGCCGCTCACCGGGCCGCGCCGTCGGGCTGTGGCGTCCCCGGCGAAGACGACAAGAAAGAGAGCCGGCGCCCACAGACCGGCCATGAAGAGGTCGACCGGCCCGATGGACGGCCCGGGCAGAGGGAACTCGAGCACGCCGAGCACCCGTGCCAGAAAGGCGTCGGGCAGCACCTGGAACACCGACAGCGGCAGGACGAAGCGCCAGAGCTCGAGCCAGTCGCGATGGCCGCGCCACCGGCCGACGGCGAGGAACGCTACGTGGTAGGCGAGCACCGAACCGAGCATCACGGCGCCGAGTGTCTCGGGCGCCGCGCCGTGAACGACGAGCGCGGCGAGGAACGTCCCGACGACCGTGAAGATCAAGACGTGGACCCACACTGCGTCGCGCTCGGACGGCAACAGGCCGGTGGCTGGCCGGGCGCCGGACGCGCTCACGCGTTCCCCCTGGGTCTCAGCCGCCCCTGGTCGATGAAGCAAGGAATCGAATTCCTGCGAGTGGCGATATCGAGGCAGTCCTCGAAACTCAGGGCCCCTGAAACGCCCTTCGGAGTGCACGAACGGTACTGGGATCGACGGCATCCTGCCGGCCTGGGTGCACGAAAGCCTCGTTGCGCGATGGACCTCCGAGGTCGTGAGCGGTGGTGCCGAACTGATGCGCGAGGCGTTGCCCCGCGCTGCCGGCAAGATGCCGGCGGTCCCAGTACGGTCCGAGTCGTCTGGGGGTTCGATGCCGAACAGACAGGTCCACAGGCCGTGGAATCAAGAAGCTTCCTAATGGTCGTCTCCCGGCTCGTCCAGGCCAACCTGGTCGAGAGCGCCTTGCCCCGGGTCGCCGGGCAAGAAGCCGAGGATCCGCTCGCGCCGATGGGCCGCGTCGTAGGGACGCTCGGGCTCGTGGACCCAGCCCGCCATCTCGTGGATCCAGTCGCTGCACGCGAGGCCATCGATGCGCCCGAAGTGTCGCAGATTGCCGGTCACGACCGTGGCGTCGTGCGCCAGGGCGATTGCGGCGATCAGCAGGTCGGCGTCGGCGAGCCGTTGGCCTGCGCGCTCGAGGCGCGCCTTGAGCTGGCCGAAGAAGAAGCTCGAGCGCTGGTCGAGGCCGAGGATGCCGAGGGTCGACAGGAATGCGGCCGCGGCGCGCGCGTTGCCTTCCGGGTCGCGCGACTTGGCGGCGCCGTAGGAGAGCTCAGCGGCGGTGATCCACGTCGTGACAACACGGCCGGCGGTCTGCGCGCGTCGCTCGATCACCTCGCGATTGCCGCGCAGAATCTCGATGCAGACGTCCGTGTCGAGCAGGTAGAGAGGGACGACGGCCATCGGTCGTCGGCCCTCAGCCGTCGCTCGGTTCGCTGGCGTCGGCGCCTTCGGGCGAGCTGCCGCCGGAAGCACCGGAGTCGGCCGGTGGCTCGACGTAGGTCCACTCGTCGGTGCCGACATCGAGCGGACGCCCACCGCTGCGCGCGGCGTAGATCGCCGCGATCTCCTCGCGCACCGGACGCTCGTCGAGCCACAGACCCGCCAGCCGATGCCAGGCGTCGGCCTGGATCCGGGCTTCGAGGATGGGGTCGGGGCGCTCGAGCGCCTGCTCGAGCATATGGATCGCCTGTTGGTTCACGCTCCGCCGCTCGTCGGCGGCGCGCTCGCGCAGGCGCTCGAGAAGCTCGGGCGGAAGGTTCTTCAACGTGAATGAAGCCATCGTGTTGTCCTCCACGTGGAGTACATCACGCGAGGAACCGAAACGCAACCCTTTGGTTGCATTTCGGTTTCATTGTGCTCTCGGACGGGACTCAGGTCGACGACGACCAGGCCGAGAGGTTTCCGGACTCGAAGCCGTCGCCGAAGACCGAGCCGATCGGAGCATCGATTCCTTCGACGATTCCGAGCGGCGAGTAGCCCGTGTAGCCAGGGAAGATGCTGTCGAGGTCGCTGTTGCACAGACGGCGGATCATGATCTCCGACAGGACGCGGCGATAGTCGGTGGTGACCGCGAGATCGGTTTCGTCGACCAGCTGGCCGGGGGCGAGTCCCGGCCAGGTGCCGTGCAGGCCGCCGATCACCGAGCCGCCGAGCACCATCATCAGGTTGCCGTAGCCGTGCTCGGTGCCGCGATCCGCGTTCTCGTAGAGCTCGCGGCCGAACTCGCTCTGGACGACCACGGTGAGGCGATTCGTGTAGGCACTGGCGCCGGCGCCGTCGAGGTCGGTGTAGAGCGCGTTCAGGCCGGCGGAAAGGTCGGCCAGCAGGTCGGCCAGATAGCCGGTCGAACCGTCGCCCTGGCCCTCGTGCGTATCCCAGCCGCCGAGGTCGAGTGTCGCGACTTGCAGGCCGAGATCGAGCTTGATCATCTGCGCCAGCACCTGCAGGTGATCGCCGAACTGGCCGTCGGGGTAGACCGCGCCGTTCGACGGCACGTAGTCCTCGGTGACGTTGAGGTCGATGATGTCGACGGCGTCGAGCGCCTGCAGCCCGGCGTCGTGCAGCCATGAGGTGCTGTCGCCGTACATCTGGCGCAAGGCGGTGCGCTGCGCCGAGCGCCACAGCCACGGGCCGTTGTCGAGGTCGAAGCTCGCCGGGTTGGCGAGGTTCACCGTCTCGGTGGAGCCGAGAAGCGACGTCGGCTGAAGATCGCCGATCGCCAGCGAGGGCATGATCACCGAGCCGCCGCCGGCGGTGCCGGCGAGATGACGGCTGAGCCAGCCGCTGGGGATCGAATGCGAGCCGGGCGTTCCGAGCTCGATGAACTGCTGGGCGTCGAAGTGCGACTTGTTCACCACGTCGCTCATGCCCACCGCCTGCACGATCGCCAGGTGTCCGGCCTGGTACAGGTCGAGCAGCGGCGCCGCCGACGGATGCAGACCGAAGCCGGCGTCGAGACTCAGCGCCGCGCCCGGGCCGCTGGTCGGGATGCGCAGCGAGGGGCGCGCAGCCTCGTAGTGACCGCGGTCGGCGCCATCGATGGGCGGCACCAGGCTGAGTCCGTCGAAGCCGCCGCGCAGGAAGACGACGATCAGGATGTCGGCACCGCCGCCGGGGTCGGCGAAGGCGACGGTGTTGAAGCGAGAGCCAGCGAGACCGGCGATGGCGGCCGAGCAACCGACCAGGAATCCGCGTCGGGTGAGATCCATGAGCTGCTCCTCAGCGCCACAGGGCGGACGGGGCCATGAACAGGAGAGCAACCAGCGCGCGCAGGCGGCTCTGGGTGTCGGTGTCGGTGTCGAGCGGCAGGTCGAAGGTGGGGTTGCGGCCCTGCGCCATCATCTCGATCAGGCGCGTCCGCTCCGGCTCCTCGACGACGTGGCCGAGCGCTCGCTCGCTCCAGTGGTCGACGATCGCGGTCGCCGAGCGCACACCGGCCGGTGTCTCGCCGAGCAGGTCGAGGTAGGGCATGTCCTGGTCGTCTTCGACCTGGACCAGCATGTTGGCCAGGCGCCAGGTCATCACGCGCGGCGACGTCGAGGTCCAGGCCATCTTGACGTCGGGATAGCCGTTGGGTGGATGCCACTCGAAGCGTGGCTGGCCGGTCTGGTAGTACATCCAGCGGAACCAGTCGGTCGCCGGATCGAAGCGCTCGAACGGCAGGTCGCCGCGGGTCGCGCGCAGCATGCCGACGGCGACTTCGAACGGCCGGCGCACCTTGTCGCCCCAGGTGGTGCGGAACGACGGATGGAGCACGATCGTGCGCACCACCTGGCGCAGCTGATCCGGGGCGTCGACCTGCGCGGTGAAGACCGCGGCGGCAGCGTCGACCATGTCTTGCGGCGGGAAGTCGCCGACCAGGCGCCGGCACAGCTTCTGGGCCACGAAGCGGCCGGTCGCCGGATGCTCGCAGACGATGTCGAAGAGGTCGTATCCGTCCTGCATCGGCGGCTGGTTGGCCGGCAGGTCGACGCCGAGAAAGGTCTTCGGGTCGTGGTCGTGCCAGGGGTCGTAGTAGAAGAACTCGCCGGTCGAACCGAAGTCGGGATCCCAGTCACGATCACGCACCGTCCAGCCGGTGAGACAGCGGGCGGCGACGATGACGTCGGTCTCGGTGTAGCCGAGGGGCCGTCCCTCCCCGTCGAGCGGCACGTCCTCGGGCGCCATCGAGCCGTAGTAGGCGGTGGCGCCGAGCGTGTGCAGCTCGAGCATCTCGCGCGCGTAGTTCTCGTTCGGGTCGTCCGCCGACGACACCGAGTTGTCGAGGTAGTAGAGCATCGCCGGGGTCTTGGTCACCGCCTCGAGCATGTCGCGGAAGCGGCCGAAGACGTGAGGCCGGATCGCGTCGCGGTCGCTGTGCAGGAACATCGGAGCGATCGCGAAGTCGTTGGCGAATACGCTGAAGTGGTCGTGCCACATCTCGGACAGCACTTCAAAGAGCTGGCGCTCGCTGTGGACGGCGCGCAAGAAGGTCAAGAGTACGGTCTCGACGAAAGGCTGGATGTGGTCGTCCCACTCGACGTAGTTCAGCACGTGATCGATCCACAGGTCGGTCACCGGCTTGCCGAGCGTGGTGAAGCCCGACTGCGCGATCCGCGCGTCGGCCGGGGAGTCATCGATCGACTGCGGGTCGAGCTGACGGTCGACCCAGGCCGCGAGCCGCTCGCCGTCGCTCGAACCGAGTGCCTGGAAGGCCGCGATGTCGCCCGGCCGGGGCCCGTAGGCGAGGCGCCGCAAGGCGATGACGGCCGCGTCGGGCGGTGAGGGCACAGCCTCGGCGCCGCCGGCCAGCGGGCGTGGGCGCATGGGCGCCGCGACGGGGAAGGGAGCGGTCGGGCTCGCCTTGTGCGCCGGGCGCGCACGGCGCGCGGCCCGCTCAAGGCGCGCCCGCTCGAGCGCCGCGCGCAGCGAGGGCGTCGAGCCTTGGGGGAAGTCGATGTCCATCGGGCTCTCCAAGTTGTTGCGTCGAAATATCGACCTGTGTCTATGCGCGGAAGCAAGACTCGGACCACCCGCGCCGCGCCGCGCTCATCGCGCCTCTGGCCGCCTCTCCGCGATCGCCGTCCGTGACGGAGTCAAGAATCGTCACCGGCCGCCGCCGCGATTGACGTTCTGCGGCACTGCTGGGGCGGGTCGCGGGTCAGAGCAAGGTGAGCTGCTCGCCGGCCGCGGGCGTTTCTCCCGGCCAGGGCGGCAGATCCGCGTCCACGTCGGTGGAGCCGACTCTCTCCGCGAGGCGCTTGTGGAAGCGTCGAGCGAGCGCGGGCGCGTCGACGTTGCTCGGGCTGTGGACGAAGAAGAACGGTCGCCGTCCGCCGCCGATCCAGGCGGCGAGGACGTCGGCCCAGATGTCGAGGAACGGTGCGTTCGGTGCGTCGTCTGGGTGGCCGACGAAGCGCACCAGCGTTTCGACCGGCGAGGTCTCGATGACTCGCGGGTCGATCGGCAGGTCGGGCTTCTCGTGCCGGGCGCCGAGAATGTCGGGATGCTCGAGGTCGCCGCTGCGCATCGCCGCCGTATGCATCACGACGCGGGCCGCGCCGCGGGCAAGCAGCAGATCGTCGAGGCGTGCGCCGGCCTCGGGATGGGTGAAGAACGCGCGATGGCGGACCTCGACAGCGACCCGGAGCGCCTGGGGCCACTGCGTGAGATAGCGATCGAGGAGATCGAGGTGCTCGGGCGCGAACGCCGGGGGCAATTGCACCAGGTATGGCCCGAGACGCGGCCCGAGCGGCGCCAGGCGGTGGAGCAACGCCGAGGTCTCGGTGCCGGCACCCTGCAGCGCGCGCTCGTGAGTCACCGTGCGCGGCAGCTTGAAGCAGAAGCGGAACGACTCGGGCGTCGCGGCCCGCCAGGCGTCGACCGCCGTCTCGGATGGCAGGCTGTAGAACGTCGTGTTGCCCTCGACCGTGTCGAAGACCTCGGCGTACTGCGCCAGAAAGTCGCGCGGCTTCGACCGTGCGCGGTAGAGGCCGCCGCGCCAGGCGTCGAAGCCCCACATCGGCAGGCCCAGGCGATAAGCGGAACCAGGCATGGCCAGAGGATAGCGCGCACCCGCACCGCTGGTCCGGAGATCTCGACAGCTCGTCCCTTGCGGGGCGCAGTTGACCTCGGTGAGCGAGCCGAGACAGCGGCTTCGAGCGATGATGCTGGAAAAGCAGCGTCGAGAGAGAACGCTGCGAACGACACCTGGCCGATCCTCGATCGGCCTTCAAGAGGAGAGACTCCATGCTTCGAAACTCTCGAGCTCCGATTCTTCGAACCCTCTTCATCTGTTGCATGCTGCTCGCGACCGGCCCGGCCTTCGGCCAAGAGCTCGGTCATGCCGAACCGCCGTCCTGGTCGTTCGACGATCTGGCGGTCGAACGCTACGTCCAGGCTCGCCATGAGGCGGAGCTGCTGGCGATGCCCGGCGTTCGCGGCGTCGGAATCGGCCTGGGCGAGGACGGTCTGCCCGCGCTCCTGGTGATGGTCGAGGGCGATGCGGCGCGTGCCCGAGCAGCGATCCCGGCGCGCCTCGACGGCGTCGCAGTGCGTGTCGCGGAGGTGGTGGGAGGTGGGGCCACCAACGGCGGCACCGGATGCGTCGGGTCCGGGGGCTGTCACGATCAGCTCTTCGCCAAGCCGATTCCGATGGGCACGAGCACTTCGTCGCAGCTCGCCTGCGATGCCGGCACCCTCGGCTTCAAGGCCTGCGACGCGACGCAGGGATACGCGGGCTACGTGACCGCGATGCATGTCGCGACGCGGGACGCCTCGTTTTGTGAGGGCCGAGCGCCGATCGGCACCCAGCAGGTTCATCGTGGCAAGGCCGAGACGAGCCCGACGTGCAACTCGAACTTCGCGATCGGTAGCCTCGATCGCTTCGTGCCGGTCAACGCCACCGGCAACCTGGTCGACGCGGCGTTCGTGCGCAGCAACGACAACCGCACCTCGCCCTCGACCCTCGACTACTCCTGGCTGCCGACCGCCGCGGTGGCGCCTGCTCTCGGTACGTGCGTGGTGAAGAGCGGTCGGACCACCGGCTTCACCCCGGCACGCGTCTTGGCAGTGAATGTCAACGCCTCGGTTCCGAAGTACTGCCTCAACGAGCCCGCGCGGACCGAGCGGGCCGACTTCTCCGGGTTGTTCCAGATCGGCTACGACGACGGCTCCTGTGGAACCTGCGCCGATCCGCCGTGCTGGGACGTGGCCAAGGGAGGCGACTCGGGCTCCGCGGTCTACAACAAGTTGCTCAAGGGCTTCTTGCATGGCTTGCTTTTCGCCAACGTCGGATTCCGCAACTCGTCGGATCCCGACGGCGTCGAGGAGCAGGGCTTGGTGGCGCCGGCTCCCACCGTGCTCAGCGAGCTCGACCTCGAGCTCTGCCTGATCAACCCCTGAGGGGCCCGTGAGGACGGGAGGATCTTTCGCGGGTGAGTCGTGGGCTCGAAGCGGCTAGACTCGGCCCATGGTGCCGACGATCCAGTCTTTCTCGCCCCGTCTCTCGAGCGCATCCGACCGCGATCCTTCGACCCGCGCCGCCCTGCGGCGCGGGTTTCGCGTCGCCGCAGCGACGACTCTGATCCTTGCGACCTTCGGCCTTGTTGGGTGCGGCGAGCCCGAGCCCGAGCGCCTGGAGTCGTCGTCCGCCGACGCTGTCGGCTCCGATCTCATCGAGCCGGCCTCGGAACCGGTCGCCGATCCTGCAGCCGAGGCTCCAGACGATGAGATCGTCCTGGTCTTTCTCGGTGACAGTCTCACTGCCGGATTCGGCGTCGCCGAGGACGAGGCGTACCCTGCACTGATCGGTGAAGCGCTGCGGGCGGACAGGCAGCCCGTGCGGGTGGTGAACGCCGGCGTCAGCGGCGATACCACCGCCGGCGGCCTGCGGCGCCTCGACTGGGTGCTGCGCCAGCGGCCCGACCTCGTGGTCGTCGTGCTTGGCGGCAATGACGGTCTGCGCGGCCTCGACCTCGAGGCGAGCGAGCAGAATCTGCGCTCGATCGTCGAGCGTGCGCGTGCTGCCGGGGCGCGCGTGCTGCTCGGCGGCATGCTGATTCCGCCGAGCTACGGCGAGGATTACACGAGTCGGTTCGCGGCGATCTATCCGCGCGTCGCCGAGGAGCTCGAGGTTGCCCTGGTGCCGTTCGTGCTCGACGGCGTCGGCGGCGTGCCGGAGCTGAATCTGGCCGACGGCATCCATCCGAACGCCGCCGGGCAGGAAGTGATCGCCGCGACGATGCTCGAGCATCTGCGGCCGATCGTTCGCGAGCTGGCCGCGGAGCCCGCCGCGGCAGGGTAGCGCCGGGCGCTCAGAGCTCGGGTCGGTCGACCCACTGTGGTGACGGCTCGATCACCTCTCCGGGCTCCGGACCGGCGTCTTCCCACGCCTGCTCGGAGACTCGCATCAACACCTTCACATGCATGTCGTCTTCGACGGTGATCTGGCAGGCCAGGCGGGAGTCGCCGAGCAGCTCGGCCTTTCTGAGCTTGTTGCGCTCGGCGATGGTCATGCGGTCGGGCTCGCCGTCGAGGAATCGCACGCGGCAGGTGGTACAGGCGGCGACGCCGCCACAGCGATGGCCGATGTCGATATGGGATGCGAGGGCATTGACCAGGCGCTCGCCGCCTTCAACGTCGCGGGTGCCAAAATCCTCGATGGTCAGCTTTGGCATGTCTCCTCCAACAGGTCCAGTCTCCGGAAATCCGGGTTCGAGCGATTGCTCTGGGCGTCGTGCCGGCCCGAGCATAGCTCGCCCGGCCAGCCGGCGCGAGCCGATTTGGCGCGAGTCAGGGACCACGCCGCTCGGCGCGCTCGCGCACGGGTGGCCAGCGCGACGCGCGGTGGAGCTCGCGCGCCCAGGCGTCGAAGCCGAGAGTGGCGGCGAGGCGCCCGCCGCGCAGGCAGGCGTTGGCTCCCGGGTCGCCGTTCTGGCATGAGACCGCGTAGGCGTCGAGCGCGGCGTGGCGGTCACCCGCGGCGGCGAGCGCATCGCCGAGGTCGAGCCAGGAGCGCGCGTCGTCGGGAGCGAGCGCGACGACGCGCCACAGGGCGTTCCGCTGCTCGAGAGTGCCGGGCGCCGCGGCCAGGACGCGCCAGCGCCAGGCGTCGGCAGCCGTCGGCCAGCGGGTCGTCGCGCGCGAAGCGAGGCGGGCATCGGACGGGCGCAGCGCCGCCAGTCGTCCGAGGTCGTCGGGGCCGCAGTCGATCGTTGTTTCGAGGGCTCGGGTCGTCTCGAGCTCGTCGCCGCGAGACTCGCGCAAAAGGCTCGCGTGGAGGAAGGCATGGTCGCAGTCGACCTCGAGCGCGTGGATCGCGGCGAGTCCGTCTCGCGGCGATCCGAGCGTCTCGACGATTGCTCGCCGGCGTGTCCGCTCATCGTGTCCTGCCGGCGTCGCGGCGAGCAAACCCAGGCCGACCGCGCCGACGGCGAGCCCGGTAAGGACCGGCCATAGCGAGCCCCGGTGCCGAGGGCCTTGCGCAGGGCCACGGCCGAACGAGTGGGCGAGGCCGAGCAGGGCGCAGAGCACGACGAAGCCGGGGGAGCCCGGCGGCAGCGAGTCGCCGAGGCTCCAGAGTCCGTGCGCGCCGAGGGTGGCCAGCCAGGCGCTCGCCTCGTGCCGTCGCCCGGTGTCGGGCGTGGAGAGCAGGACCGCGACGAGGCGACCTGCGAGCAGGCCGACGGCGAGAAGGGCCGCGCCGCAGCCGATGACGCCGGCGGAGAGCAGCAGATCGAGAACCAGCGCGTGAGCATCGTCGACCGGGCGCAGCGAGGTCCAGGGAGGGTATGGGATCACGACGGGTACGAGGAGACGAAAGCCGCCGGCGCCGGCACCGAAGACGGGCAGCTCGCTCACCGCCCGCACGGCAGCGCTCCAGATGGCCGCCCGACCACCGAGGCCGGTGCCGTCCACGGACGGAGAGACGGCGGTCAGCACGACCCAGGGAATCGCGATCGGCACCGCCACCGCGGCCGCGACGAGGCCGATTCCGGTCGCGGCGACGAGTCGGCCGCGACGCCTGCGCGGGCGCCGAAGCGCCAGCAGGGTGACGAGGCCGAACCCGAGTGCTAGCTGGCCGCCACGGCTGCCGGTCGCCAACACCGCGACCGCGAGAGCCGTGGGGATCAGGGGCGACACGGCGCGGGCCGGTCGGCCGAGGCCGAGCAGGAGCGGCGCGAAGAGTGCCAGCACTGCCGCGCGCTCGTTGGCGTCGAAGAAGAGCGAGAGCGGCGCGGCGGGGGTGGCGACGCTGCGGACCCCCACCGGCAGCGCGCCCGCCCAGTGGAGAGCGTCGGCGGCGACGGCAGCGAGCAGCAGAGCCAAGACGAGGCGCACACGCGCGCCGCGGTTGGCGGCCGTGGTGCACAGCAGACCGGCGAGAAGAGCGGCCAGCAACCACAGCAGGTCGGCCGACGAGGCGCCGGCGACCGACGCGGTGGAGCCGAGAGCGCAGGCGGCGAAAACACCGGCCGCGACGGCTCCCAGACGGCGCGGAGAGCCGCGCTCGAATGTCGCTCGGACCATCGCCGCATGCTAACCTGCCCGGCCGACCCACCCAGACGCTTCGTCGAGTGCCCGCGAGGGCTGCAGCAGCCGTCGTACGCCGCGCGCGACGCCCCGAGCCGCGAGGAGACGATGATGAGCGAGCAGAAGTCTGCGCCGCCCACGGGCGCCATTACCAAGCTGCCGACGACCGCCTACGAGCTGAAGGACGGCGAGACCTATGTGCCGCCGACTCAGGGGACCACGCCGGCCGAGCTGACCCTCAAGGCGATCGTCACCGGCGCTATCCTCGGGGTCGTGTTCGGCGCCGCGAACACCTACCTCGGGCTCAAGGCCGGTCTCACCATCAGCACCTCGATCCCGGTCGCCGTGCTCAGCGTCGTCGCCTTCCGCCTGCTCGGAGCCTTCGGCATGAAGCACTCCATCCTCGAGCTCAACATGTCGCAGACCACCGGCTCGGCGAGCTCGTCGGTGGCCTCGGGCGTGCTCTTCACCATCCCGGCCCTGTTCATCTGGGGCATGAGCCCGGCGCTGGCGCAGATCACCTTCCTGGCGATGGCCGGCGGGCTGATCGGCGTGCTCGCCATGGTGCCGCTTCGTCGGTACCTGATCCGCCGCGAGCACGGCAAGCTGCCGTATCCCGAGGGCCTGGCCTGCGCCGAGGTGCTGGTCGCCTCCCAGGGGCATCCGCGCCAGGCGGCACCGGTGTTCTGGGGCATCGGCGTCGGCATGTTCTTCAAGCTGCTCACCGATGGCTTCAAGCTGGTGAAAGGCAAGTTCGAGCTGGCGCTCGGCGGCAAGGCGACGGTGGCGGTCGGTGTGTCTCCGGCGCTGGTCGGCGTTGGCTACATCCTCGGCATCCGCGTCGCCAGCGTCATGGTGGCGGGCGCCGCGCTGTCGTCGTTGATCATCATCCCGGCGATCGGCTGGTGGGGCGCCAGCCGCGGCACGCCGCTCTACCCGGAGACAGAGCACCTGATCCGCGACATGGCGGCGGGCGACATCTGGCACCGCTACGTGCGCTACATCGGCGCCGGCGCGGTCGCCACCGGCGGCATCCTGACGCTGATCAAGTCGATTCCGACGATGGTCGAGTCGTTCAAGCTCGGCGTGCAACATCTCGGCGGCGGTGCCGAGCAGGCCACCGACCGCACAGACCGCGACCTGCCGATGAAGATCGTCGTCGGCCTCGTCGCTCTGGTGCTGCTCGGGCTGACGCTGATCCCCGGAATCCTCGGGGCGCTCGACTCGATCGTCGTGCGGGCCATCGCCGCGCTGCTGGTCGGCATCTTCGCCTTCTTCTTCGTCACCGTGTCGTCACGCATCGTCGGTCTCGTCGGCGTGACCTCGAACCCGACGTCGGGTATGACAATCGCGACGCTGCTCGGCGTCAGCCTGATCTTTCTCGCCTTCGGCTGGACCGACATGGCCGGCAAGGCGACCGCGTTGATGGTCGGCACCGCGGTGTGTATCGCGGCGTCGATCGCCGGCGACACCTCGCAAGACCTGAAGACCGGGTTCCTTCTCGGCGCCACCCCGCGGTATCAACAGATCGGCGAGCTGGTCGGCGTAATCACCTCGGCAGGCTTCGTCTGCTACGTCGTGCAGATGCTCCATCGCACCTCCGAGGGCGGCCTCGGAGGCGCCGAGCTGCCGGCGCCGCAGGCGGTGCTGATGAAGCTGGTGATCGACGGTGTGCTCGAGCAGAACCTGCCGTGGTACCTGATCGGCATCGGCGTCGTGCTGGCGCTCGTCGCGGCGGCCTGCCGGGTGCCGGTGCTAGCCTTCGCGGTCGGTGTCTACCTGCCGCTGTCGACCATGGCGGCGGTCTTCGTCGGCGGCCTGCTGCGCTGGTTGCTGAGCCGCGGCGTCGACGAATCGGAGGCCGAGGGACGACGCGAGCGCGGTGTGCTCTTCGGCTCCGGACTGGTCGGCGGTGGTGGCCTGACCGGCGTCGTGCTCGCTGCCTGGGTCGGGCTCAGCGGCGGCAAGAAGATCGAAGGCATCCCGCTCGACGTGTCGCCAGTAGTGGCCCAGGTCATCGCTCTGGCGGCCGTGCTGGCGATCGCCGGCGCCGTCGTCTACTTCGCGCGCCGCAGAATCGACGAGACCTGACCCTGATGACGCGGTCGGACGACGCGAGCGGGCCGCCACCCCGTCCGCCGCGCTGGGAGGAGATCGCCTCGGGCGCGCTCCTCCTGGCGCTGGCGCCACGCATCCGTGGCGAGGCGCTGACGCCGCAGGAGCGCTTCGCGCCCTTCGAGCGCGTGGAGATTCCGCGGCGCGCGGCGTCCGGCACGCTGAGCGGCTGGTGGTTGCCGTCGACGATCGACGCGGCCCGTGTGGCCGACGGCACAGACGACTCCGACGGCGCTTCGGGAACCCGTGCCGTCGCCGTGCTCGGCCATCCCTGGGTGCCGTGGGGTCAGGGCCACTTCTACCGCCGCGGCCGCATTCCGGCGCTGCGCCGCGCCGGCTTCGACGTCCTGACCTTCGATCTCGGTGGCTTCGGCGACAGCGGACCCAGGCCGCGCGGCTATTTCGATCGCGACCTCCACGACGTCCTCGACTGGGTGGCAGCCCGCCGTCCGCATCTTCCTCGCCTCTACTGGGGCATCTCGTCCGGCGGCTACTGGGCCCACCAGGCGCTCGCCACGCGCAGCGACGTGGCGGCGGCGGTGTTCGAAGACGTGTCGGCTCACCTCATCGAGTGGTCCGAGCGCGAATTGGCCTGGAGCGCGCCGTTCTGCGTCCTCTTCCGCACGCTGTTCCGCCGCGGCTTCCGCTATCTCGACGCGCGCCGGCACGCGCCGCACCTGCGCGTACCGGTCGTCGGCTATGTCGGCGGCGCCGAGGATCGGGGTGCCCGGCCCGAGGACACCAGAGCGTTGGCCACGAGTGCCGGCGGCGCGGTGCTGATCGTCGACGGCGCCGGCCACCTCGACGCCATCCGTCGTGCCGGCCCCGAGGTCATCGCCTTCGCGCTCGACACCTTCGAGCGCGGCTTGGCGCGTCAGTTCTCGGTCTCGATTCCTTCGAGAAGGTAGTCGACCAGCAGGCCGACGTCGGTCGTGTACGTGGAGACCGGAGCGCCGGCGGGCGGACTCCCGACCGTGACGTAGTCCTGCGGAATCACGCCGAAAAGCCGGGGCCTTGCCTGTAGCGGCTGGCGGCGCGCGTCGAGCGACGATTTCACCGTGCCCGCGCTCAGCGCCGTCGTCACCTGCATCGTCGGGTCGAGGTTCGAGTCGTCGTGGCAGCTCAGGCAGAACGAGTTGGTGGTGAACGAAGGCCGTGCCACCGCCGGGTCGAGCGACACGCCGGCTCCGAGCAGGAGCGGTGTGCGCAGACACGGATTCGGCGTGGGAAGGCTCGGGGGATGTCGGGTCTGGCCCAGGCACGTGTAGTTCGCATGGTCGAGATGGTTCGCGATCGGTCGCTCGCAGCGGTAGACGTGCGCGGGTGAATCGCCGACCAGGGCGGCGATCTCCAGGTGCGCCTCGTCCGGATGGTTCGCACTCTTGGTGGTCGCGAGCGATCGCGAGGTCAAGGGGTGGAGAGGGCCTCCGAGCGCCCCGCCAGCGAGAAGATCCGGCGTGCGAACGATCGTGCCGCGCGCTCGATTGCAGACCTCTTCGGGATTCGGCACCTGGCCTGGCTGCAGGTGCAGAAACGAGACGATCTCGAGGTCGTCGAGCCAGCCGCGATACTCCAGGGTGTTGCTACCGCTGGCCTGGGCGCCGACGGTCAGAACGCCAGGGGAAGGGCGCAGGTACGAGGTCGTGTGCATCGGGTCTTCGCTCGTCGTCAGCTCTTCGACGAGCATGCCGTCGAAATAGACTCGAAGTCGGTTGTCGTCCGCCGGGTGGGTGAACACGCTGATCGTCGTCCAGCGCGTGGGCAGATATTGGAGCGAGGTGCTCTTGTCGACGGTGTGTGTCTTGCCGAAGGCGTCTCCGAGGGTCACGATGAAGCGGCCATGAATCTCGAGGAACGAGCCGTCGGGCATGGTCAAGAGGCGGCTCCTGGGAGCGAAGTTGAAGCCCTCGGGGTAGTCCGGGTTGAACGAGATCGTCACCATCCAGGGCGCGTCGTCGAACGCCGTCTGCCAGGCCGCCGGCTGCTGTGGGATGGTGAACTCGACGTATTGCTCCGTGCCGTCGCCCGTTCCGGCGGCCTGGTCGACGCCGTCGAGCCACAGGCCGCGTCCCTTGATGCCGCCGGCCGCGAGTGGCTCGATGCGCGCACCGCCGCGCACGTCACCGTGTGTCGGCACGTTCCAGCGCACGTGCCCGGCCCCGATCGATGCGCTCGAGTCGGCGACGGCTTGCGACACCGAGGTTGCCCAGTTGCCCAGGCGCGGAGTGTCGAGAAACCCCTCCCCTTCGACGTAGTGCGTGAACTCGAACTCGCCCGTGGGCGCTGGAAAGTTGTGGTTCCAGCGGAAGCCGTCGTTGAAGCTCACCGTCTCGGTGTCGATCGACGGATTCATGTTGGCATAGATCAAGGTGTCGTTGGAGATCACCGGATCGAAGACGACTTCGTCCGTGGCGGAGGCGTTGGTCAGCCACCAGATCACCTCGCGTTCGGTGTCGTGGCGCAGGTTCTCGAGCTGTAGGAACTGGTCTTCGATCGAATTCAGGCTGTAGGTGCCGGTGGCGCCGACCTCGATCGCCGGGCCGCTGTCGTAGACCGTGAGGTCCTGGTACCCAGTCGTCGTGCGGGTGATGTTGAACAGCGCAGGATTGAGGCGATTGTCCGGCATGAAGAGTTTGCCGTGGGTCCACAGGCCGGTGACGACGACCCCGAGGGTGGTCGCCTCGCGCTCGCTGGTGGCGATGGTGCTGCCCGCTGGTGCGACAATGTCGGTCCAGCCTGCGCCCATGGGGACGCCGCCCACCGACGGATACTGTTCGCGGACGACGCCGAACGGATCCATGTAGCGGTAGGTGGCGTAGGCGTGGGAGAAGGTGAGATTGTCACCGTCGCGATCGAGCCATGGGAAGGCGCCACGAATCACCGGATAGTTTCCCGTTCCGAAGTCGTCGAGAACTCCGTTCTCAGTCGTGCGCAGCGGATAGCGCGCGATGCCGTACGGCGCCATGTCGGGATCGTCGTGGGCGGCGGCGAGGGGTTCGAGGGTCGACCAGTGGGCGAACTCGCACGGATCGCCCTCGCTCGGCGAGATCACCGAGTACTGGAGGCCGTCGCGAATGCCGGTGTCGATCACGAGCAGCCGTCCGTCGCCGCTGATCGTCAGGTGGCTCATGCGGTTCAGCTCCAGCGGACCGTACGTGGTGACGCGCTCGACCGGACGACTCAAGATCAGCACGGGAGCAGACGTCGGATCGAGGGGCTCGATGGCGACGATGCGCGCCATGCCGGCAGAGCTGGGGTCCGCGCTCTTCGGGTTGGTCACCCGGAAGCGGAACCAGCGGCCGAAGATCTTGTCGGTGTCGTCGACCGTCGTGGTGGTGTTGTTGCGGTCGACGACCTTGATCAGCACGCCGAGGTCGTAGCAATCGAAGTCGCCCTGAGAATCCGGAGTCGAGCTCCAATCGCAAAGGAAGGGATGATCGACACGGTCCGGAACACTCTGCTCGCTTCCTGCGGCGAGCGAGCCGGTTCCTCGCTCCGGATCACAGAAGGCGGTGCTGCTACCTCCGACATCGGCATCGTCCAGACCGGGAACCGGGTGGACCGGAGGCGCCAATGGCGACGGCTGGTACTCGAGAAGCTGCTGGTGAGTCATGAAGACGGCGTCGCCGCAGATGGAGTAGCTGCCGGTCAGGTTGCACGTGCCGCTGGCCGGCCAGCGCTCGGTGTTGGCGTTCGGATCCTGTGACAACGGTCCGCTGGTCACGAGCTCGGGCGTGTGCAGCCGAAAGCTGAGATAGCGCTGAGGCGTGGCTCCGACGACGAAGTTGCGTGTCGCCGCGATGATCCGACCGTCGAAGCTGGTGCCGATGTTCTGGGCCAGCTGGGGATGGAACTTCATGGTGCCGGCACCGTTCTTCGACAGGATGTCGACGTCGAAGAGCGGCGGCGGCGGATCGGAGGCCAGCGCCGGTGCGATCGAGAGCACGGCCATGAACGCGAGCATTTGCGGCACGGAAGCGAGGAGTGTCGAGGGGGCGGACTCTGCGGCGCGGATTGGTTTTGACGTGACGTCGGAGCCGTCGATCGGCATGGTGATGTCCTTGCTGTCGTTGGGGCGGATCGTTCGTTCGCGTGGTGTACGGCAAGCTCGAAGATCCGGGGAGCAGCGCGAGAGCTGTAGGAAAGAGGCGGCATCGTGTCCTGCAACGGACAAGTCTGCTTATTACAATTAATCTATATTATAAGTCTGAAGTGGATTGGGCGCAACCACCATCACCGCGACAGGACGACCCTCTCGCGCCGCGCCTCAGCCGGCGCCGGGCGCTTCGGCGTCGCGCCAGGTGACCCCGATCGTCGTGAAGCAGGCGATGGCGAGGGCGAGCAGGCCGAGACCGGCACCGATCGTGCCGAAGATCAGATTGCCGATGCCGAAGCAAATGCCGAAGACGGCGACGCTACCGAGCGCCCAATGGGCGACCGAGCGCTTGAAGTAGGGGTTCCAGCCGAGGTCCGGGTAGCGCTCGTAGATCGGCCCCCAGAACGTGGGGAACGGCTTCACCTTTTGGCAGAAGCGCACCAGGTGCTCGTCGGGATCGGGCGCCGTCGCCAGGGTGGCGACCACCCAGCAGAGCGTCGACAGGCCGACGACGGTGAGGAAGCGCCAGCCGAAGGAGACGTCGACCAGGTCGCCGTAGCCCATCAGCTCGGCGAAGCGCGGCGACATCAGGGTCGAGGCGATGCCGGATCCGGCGAGGGCGGCGATCTCGGACCAGGCGTTGATGCGCCACCAGAACCATCGCGCCACCATCAGAAAGCCGTAGCCGGCGGTCATCGTCGACAGGTAGTACCAGGCCTGCTGCACCGAGTCGAGGTTGTAGGCGACGACGATCGCAATCGCCAGCATGATCAGCGTCGACGCGCGCGACGCCCGCACGTAGTGCTTCTCGTCCTCGTTCTTCCTCAGGAACCGACGGTAAATGTCGTTGACCATGAACGACGCACCGTAGTTGAGGTGCGTGTCGACGGTCGACATGAACGCCGCCATCATCGCCGCCAGCAGCAGGCCGAGCAGGCCGGTCGGAATCAGCTTGACGATCAGCATCGGGTAGCCCTGCTCGGCGTCGGCAGTGGCGAGCTCGGGGAACGCGACCAGCGAGACCATCGCGATCAGGATCATCGGCCAGTAGTTGACCGCGAACTGCAAAATGCAGAAGACCAGGGTCGATGCGGAGGCGTGCTTCTCGTTCTTCGCCGAGACGATGCGCTGGTGGATCGCCGGCGGCGGGTTGCCCCACCACTTGAGCGTGATGAAGACGAGGAAGGTCTCGAAGAAGGCCTGGCCCGGGCGTGGAAAGAACTGGAGCCGGCGTGCGGCTTCCTCGGCGCCGTAGCGATCGACGAAGCCGTTGACGATGCCGCCGACGCCGCCCACCGAGTCGAGCGAGTAGACGGTCAGCACGACCAGGCCGAGCATGCCGATGCCGAACTGCATCACATCCGTCGCGGCGATGCCCCACATGCCCGACATGGTCGAGTAGAAGACGGTGAAGAGAAGGATCACGCCTAGCGTGAGGTGCGGATTCCAGCCGAGCACGACCTCGGTGACCGTCCACACCGCCTTGATGATCGAGCCGAGGGTGATGGCGTTGACCAGCAGGCCGAAGTAGACACTCTTGAAGAAGCGCAGGAAGGCGGCCTGCGGGCCGGCGTAGCGCAGCTCGACGAGCTCGGCGATGGTGATCGTCTCGGAGCGGCGCAGCAGCGACGCGAAAATGAAGGCGCCGAGAGTGCCGGCGGCCGAGAGCACGAAGGCCCAGGCGAACCACACGCCCTGGATGCCGTTGCGCGCCACCAGGCCGGTGATGCCGAGCGGCGTGTCGATGGCGAACGACGACGCCACCATCGTCATGCCGGCGAGCCACCACGGCAGGCTGCGGTTGGCGACGAAGAAGTCGTCGACGCTGCGCCCGGCGCGGCGCGAGAAGTAAATGCCGACGGCGACCGAGGCGGCGAGATAGGCGCCGAGGATCGCCCAGTCGATCAGCGCGAGGTGCATCAGGCGGCTGGCATCACGCGGCGTGCATCGAACCGAGCGTCATCGGTAGGTCCGATCAGGGCTGGGCGTCCGATGCGTCGTTGTCCGACGCGCCGTCTCCAGAGGTGTCGAGCGCCTCGAGATCGCCGCTTTCGAAGTCGATCGAGCGCACCAGACCCTGCTCGAAGGAAAGGCGCGAGTCCGCCGGCAGCGCTTCGAGCTCGATCACTTCGAGCGGCGGCGAGCCGTCCCAGTCGACGGTGAAGACCATGCGCACGCGGTCGCCAACCTCGAGCCCCTCGAGCATCGCGGCGTCGGCGAGCGGGAAGGGCATCGCCATCGAGCCCATCCCCACGGTCTCGCCGCTCGAGTCGACGAAGCTGTCGATCGCTTCGTGATGCACCATCAGCTCGCTGCCGGGCAGCGAGGCGTCGGGCAGCTGGCGGACGATGCCGCGCGTCTCGTATGTGGCGTCGGGGGCGGTCGCAGCGTCGCCGCCGCAGCCGGTGAGCACGGCGATGCCGCACAGACCGGCGAACAGCCAGCGCCCGAGACCAGGCCGCCAGGAGCCGGAGTCCGCGAGGCGACGCGGCGAACGGGTGTGTGGACGAGAGGAGATCATCGCGAATCCAAGAGTTGCGCCCGAGCGGCGCGGTCGGTCGGGTCAGGTCGGTGGGACCATCGGAGGGCCAGCGCGGCGGAACGCGAGGCAGCTTAGCAGACCGCGCCATGGTCCGGAGCCGCCAGGTGGCGGGCGCCTCGAAGTCGCCTCGATCCGGCCTCGGGTCGCCACGATCCGGGCATCGCCGGGGCGCATACAATCGGCAGGCTTTCCTTGTCCGATCTGCAACCGCCCGCGCCGCGGAGGATCCATGCCTCGAATCGTCTCGCCATCGTTCGTCGTGCCCGTCGTCCTGCTCACGATGCTGGCGTGGAGCCCAGGGGCTACGGCCGACGACGCGCCCGAGGCCGAGTCGTCGCAGGATCCGACCCTGCAGGAAGCGACGCTGCAGGATCCGACTCTGCCGGCCACCGGGCGGCAGGTGACGCGACTGACGATTCCCACCACCGGCCGCTGGTCGGTGCGCGCCGAGAGCGCCCGCGGAGTGGCGCTGCGCCTGGTCGACCGCATGAGCGGTCCCGGCGCCTGGGCGGGCGCCGCTGGCGGCGACGACGGACGCCTCGACCTCTTCCTCGACGCCGGGGTCTACCGAATCGAAACGCGCGGTGCCGACGCGCCGTCGGACGAGCGCGTCTCTCTCGAGGTCGCGGAGTTCGTGACGCGCGACGGCGTACGCGTCGACACCGCGAGAGCGTCCGAGGTGTCGGCGGGGGAACTGAGCCTTCGGGATCTCGAGGCCCGGCGGTTCGAGCTGGTGGTGCGCCGCGGCGCCGAGCACGTGGTGCTCGAGGCGGCCGGCCAACACCTCGCCGACCTGAGGCTCTGGCGCGCCGACGCCGACGGCCGCTGGATGCTCGACGTGCAGCCGAGCGCCGAGCGCATCGAGCCGCGCGTCGGCGAGCCGCTCACACTCTTGCGCCTGGCGGCGCGGCTCGACCCTGGCGTCTACGACGTGGTCGCCTACGGCGGACCCGGCCTGCCGTGGGCCGTCGACGGCGACGAGGCGCCGCTGCACCTGCGCTCCGGAGTGCCCCGCCTGGCCGCCGCCGAGCGTCTGCGTCGGCAGGTCTCGCCCTTCGGCTTCGACCGCTACCTGCTGCCCGAGGCGACCGACTTCGTTCGCTTCGAGGTACCGCGCTCCGACCCTCCGCGCGAGAGCTCGATGTCGGTGGTGGTCGCGCCGTGGCAGGTCGCTCAGCCGTTCGACGACCGGGGGGCGACCGTTGTCGTGACGCAGGAGACCGTGCCGCCAGTCGCCGTGCTCGGCGCCCGCTCGGGGGTGGTCAAACGGGTGACGGTGCGTGGCGAGGCGGGCCGACCCTACGTGTTGCAGCACCTGGCCCAGGTGCGGCCGACCCACGGGCTGTCCTCGGGTCGGCGCTGGCTGTCGGTGCTGCGCGCCGGCTCGCCGCGCGATTTGCTCGACGTCACGGCGGTGCTCGAGTCGTGGCAGTCCGGCGACCGGCGGCGCAGCTGGCGCGGTGCCGGGCTGCCGGTGCGTGCTGGCGACGTGATCGAGCGCGCGCTCGATCTCGCCGGACTGTCCGGCGAGCAGACCCTCGGTCTCGAGGTCGAGGAAGCGGTCGACCTGCGGGTCGAGGCCGACGGCCTGACCGTGCGTCTCGAGCCGATCGAAGTCGCGCTCGGACGCGCCGAAGACCGGCCGGCGCCGCGTGAGGACGAGGGCTCGTGGCGCCTCGAGCCCGGCTCGTATCGCCTCGGTCTCGTGCCGCGCCGTGCCGGCGTGCTGACGTTGCGCCTGGTGGCCGACGGCGTTCAGGGCGCCGCGATGGGCGAGCTGGGCGAGCCGGAGGCGCGTCGGGCCTCGGCGCGCTTCGGCGTCGTCGACCTGTCGGCGCAGCAGTCGCATCGTTTGCATCTCGGCGTCGGCCCGGCGGCGACGGTGATCGATCGTCCGCTGCCGGTCCATCTCGGACCCGGTCAGCGCGGCGCACCGCTGCCGCTGGCGCTGTCGTCGACCGTGCCGGTCGAGGTGCCGGTGCGCGCCGGCGGCGCCGGTCGCCTGATTGCCCGCGCCGAGGACGGCAGCCTGCTCGACGTGTCGCTCGACGGGGCGCCCTGGGCGCGCGAGATCTTGGTGCCGGCCAGCGGCATCACCGGCACTCTGCGCCTGCGGGCGAGCAGCGATCTCGCGCTGCCAGTCTGGGCGCTCGCGGCGTTCGAGCCGTCGCCGCCGCCGGCACCGACCCAGGATCCGACGCCGCCGGAGGTTCTGCGCGCCGGCACCCCGCGCTTCCTCGACCTCGATCGCGAGAGCAGCGCGCGCTTCGCCGTCGAGGTCGACGAGCCGGCGCTCTATCGCCTCGCATCGACCGGCTTGATCGACGTCGTCGGCGCCGTCGCGACGCCGACGGCTCCGGCGCTCGACCGCGACGACGACAGCGGCCCGGGGCGCAACTTCCTTCTGCAAACGACGCTGCGTGCCGGCCGCTACCGCCTCGAGATGGCGACCCTCGGACGCAGCCGCGGCCGTTTCGGCGTGCACCTCGAGCGGGCGCCGGTGGCGCCCGGCGGCATGCTGCGCCTCGGCGTCGCGGCGCGGCGCGCTCTGGCCCCCGGCGACGCGGTCTCCTACCAGCTGCCGATCGCCGAGGCGGGACGCTATCGCTTGCGCGTGCTCGGTCTCGGCCAGCCCTTCCGCGTGCGCCTCGAGGACGACGATGGATGGCCGCTGCTGCCGCCCGGTCCGCTCGACGAAGCGGATGTCGAGCTGGCGGTCGGCGACTACCGCGTGGTGGTGTTGCCCCAGGCAGTGGCGGCCCGCGCCGTAGTGCGCGTCGACCGCGTGGTCGAGGCGCCGACACTGCGCGGACGCGGTCCGCATGCGCTGCCTCTCGATCGCTCGGTCGAGCACGTGTGGCGCGAGCCGTCCGGCGATCTGCCCGCCGACGCGCCGGCGCGTGCCGACCTCTGGCGTGTCGAGCTCCCGGCCGCGGCCGATCTGGAGATCGCGGTGCCCGACGCCGGCCCCGACGGGCGCCTCGGCGGCTTCGAGGCGACCCTGGTTCCTGCCGACAGTCGCGAGAGCGACCGCGCGGTGGGGCGTGACGACGAGGTGCTGGTGCGCATCCCGCCGCGTGGCTGGAGCGGGCGGGTCGAAGCCGGCAGCTATCTCCTGCGCGTGCGCGCCGTGCGCCGAGACGATCGGCGCGCCTACGCGGTGCGCGTCACGCCCCGTCAGCTGGTGCCGGGGCTCGAGCGGCGGATCGACGTGCCGTCGCGGCTCGAGGTGGCGGTCGGTGAGGAAGGGCTCTACGAGCTGACGACCTTCGGTGCGCTCGACGTACGGGCTCGGCTGCTGGCGGCCGCTGCCGACGCTGCGGCGAGCGACGGCGAGCCGCTGGCGCAGGCCGACGATCGTCCGGGCGACTGGAACCCGCGCCTGGCGCAGCGGCTGGCGCCCGGACGCTACGTGCTCGCGCTCGATCCTGTGGCGGGAGCCAGGGGCGAAGGCGCCGGTGCGGCGGTCGACGTGACGTTCACGCACCTGCGCGAGATCGACGATGAGCCGCTGCGCGTCGAGTCGGGTGCCCGGCGCGCCGCCGAGCGCCGGATCGAGCTCGGCGACGCGGTGGTCAGCATACCGCTCGAGCCGACGGCGGGTGCCGACCTGCTCGTCGCCACCGCGGTGGGCGACGGCGCGCCGCTCGAGCTGGCGCTCGAGGCGCGCGATGGGGCGGCCGACCCATGGCGGGTCCTCGGCGCGACCTCGACGGCGGGGGAGGGCATGGCCCGGCTAGCCGTCGCGCTGTCGCGCGCGGGCGGCGTCGATGGTGATCTCGCCCCCGGGGCTGCCCTCCGTTTGCGCCTCGAGGCGCCGGATCGCGGCGCCACGGCGGCGACGGTGCGAATCGCCGCGGCGCCGGCCGCGCGACGCTTGCTGCGCGCGGGCGAGGAGACGACGCCGAAGCTCGCGGCGCTGCCACCGCTCGGCGACGAGGCATCGTCCGCTCGGCTCGGCGTCGCGCGCCTCGATCTCGCGCCGGACGCCGCACCCACGTGCCTGGCGCTGCGCGGTGACGCCTGGTCGGCGACGCGACCGGGCGAGTCGCTGGCCCCGGCGCCGCCGCTCCAGGCGAGCGCCGGCGGCGGCGTGTGGCTGCTCGGCGACCCGGCGCGGCCGCCGCGCGTCGAGGCGCGAGTCCTGAATCCCGGTGAGGCGACGCGACTGGCGGTGTCGGCGGGTGGGGGACGCTGCGCCGTGGCGGCCGGCGGGCCGCTGGTGGTGCTCGTCGAGGGAGTCGACGCCGCGGCCGACGTCCAGCCGCTCGCGACCCCGGCGGCACGCGCCGTGGAGCTCGGTGGGCGCCGGTCGCTCGCGGTGTTGCCGGCGTCGACCGCGCCGCGCGGGCTCGGGATTCGCGGCAGCCGCGAGGTGACGGTGCGCGCTGTCGAACCGACGATATCGGACACGGCGGCCGTCGGCTGGGGGGCGAGCGACGCCCGGGTCGAGCCCGGCGGCCTGCTGCGCCTGGCCCTTCCGCCGGGGGAGAAACGGCTCCGTCTCACCCTCGACGGCGACCTGGCCGCGGCGCTGCTCGGCGACGATCGTGTCGAAACCGATCGCATGGAGGCAGTCCTCTGGTCCGACGCCGGCGCGGTCGAGACCGTGGTCGAGACCGCCGCCGCCGAGCTTCTGATTGTCGACACCGGCATGCCGGCGCGCGGAGGCATGCTGCGGCTCGCGGTCGACGTGCCCGACGGTGAGCCCGCGGCGCCGCTGGCGGCCGGGCGACCCTTCGAGGAGCGCGTGGTCACGGTCGGCCGGCGCCAGCTTGCGGTCGAGCCGCCGAGCGCGTATGCGACCCTGCGCCTGCGCGGCGCGCGCGGGGCCGTCTTCCTCGGCGCCGACGGCACCAGTCGACGCGTCGACCGTGCGGGCTCATCGGCCGAGCAGGCGCTCGACTTGCCGCTGACTCCCGGCGTCGGTGGACGCCTGCTGGTCGAGCACGAGCCGGGATTCCTGCTCGCCTGGGTCGATCCGGACGGCGGCGCGCCCGGACCCTGGCCGGCGAGCGCCGCCGGCGACTCGCCTCGCGAGCTGACGCCGCCGTCGCTGGTGCCGCTCGACGGGCTGCGCAGGAGCTACTCGATCGATCTCGACGCGCCGGCGATCGTCCACCTGCGCGCCGCGACACCGTCGGTGAGCGCGCTCTGGACCGAGGGAGCGACGCGGCCCGAGATCCGCGTTCATGCTGCCACCACGGCGCTCGATCGTCCGCTGCCCGCCGGACGCAGCCGGCTCGAGCTGCGCGGCCTGGCGGCTCCGCTCGCCGGCACCCTGCGGGTCGACCTCGAGCAGCCGCCGCGGCTCGGCGAAGGGCTCGGCCCGGAGGTTCTGCTCGAGCCCGGTGCGAGCCGCTTCTTCCGCGTCGAGCTCGACCGGGCGACAGACCTGGGGTTTGGCGTGCGCGCCGCAGGTGGCGCCGGCGCGCGCCTGCTCGACGCGGCCGGGCGCACGCTCGGTGCCGGCGTGGTGCTGCAGCGCCGGCTCGCGCCCGGGACCTATTTCCTGGCGCTCGAGCTGCCGCCGGGCGCCGACCCGGTGCGCGCACGCCCTGCGGTCGCCGGCCTCGAGCCGCCCGACTCCGGGCCACCGCGCGAGATCGTCGAACGCTACCTGAGCCTCAGGCCGCAGCCGCTCGAGCCCGAGCAGGTCTCAGAGCGTGAAGCGGACGACGGCGCCGAGGGTGATCGCGTCGGTCGACGCCTCGTCGAGGTCGTCGAACGCGTCGGCGTAGTAGTTCGCGTTGACGTCGACGCTGATGCCCGGCAGCAGATCGATCTCCCATCCCAGGCGGCCGGCGAAGAACGGGTCGGAGGTGTTGTCCGACAGGCCGTCCGAGAAGATCACGCCGACGCCGGCGGCGGCGTAAAAGGTGCCGCCGACGCCGACATAGGCGATCGGCGCCAGGGCGCTCTCGTCGGAGCCACCGAACCCCTCGTCGTAGTACTCGAGGTCGACCTGGAAGTGGAACAGGCCGCGCGGCTCGAGCTTGTAGGACAGGACGTAGGCGAAGCCGTCGTCTTCGATGTCGCCGAAGCCGTCGTCGGCAATGTCGTCGACAGTCTTCCAGAAGCGGGCGCCGAAGCCCAGACGATGCTCGGCGGCCTCGGCCGCGGACGCGCCGACGAAGGCGCAAAGGACGAAGAGGATGCCGAGAATGCGTGAACTGAGGAGAAATCGGGTCATCGTCGTCTCCGAGGCTGGCGCCGCCGCTTCGACGCGGCGCGCACCGCGACCGAAGGCTATCGGGATGGGGTCGGAGCGACAAGGCCGCAGTGTCTTCGCGATGCTCGTCGTGCTCCTCCTCTCGATGCTGAGCTCCTGGCCGCTGGCGGCGCAGCAGGCGACGATCGTTCCCGACGATTTCCTGCGCTCGTGGGATCCGCTGACCGTCTTCTTCCCGCGCGCCGTCGGCCCCGAGGGCGGTGGCCCGGCCGACGACGTCGCCGGACTCGTCCGGGTCGAGCCGGCGTGGCCCGGTGCCTGGACCTGGATCGATGCACGCACGCTGCAGTTTCGGCCGGCCGAGCCGTGGCCGCCGCTCGAACGCTTCGCCATCGAGGTGCCGGACTTCGGCACGACCGCGCGCCCGGCGACACTGCTGGCACGCCCGCTCGTCACCGAGCCGGCGGCCGGCGCGGTCGGCGTCGAGGGGGCGCGCGAACTGGCGCTCACCTTCGCCAAGCCGATCGCTCCCGCAGCCCTGGCGCGGGCCGTCACCATCGAGCTGCGTCCGTTGCCGGGACTCGACGCCGCCGGCGCGCGGTGGCTCGATGCCCGCGACTTCGAGGTCAAGGCGCTCGAGCGCGCCGACTCCTACGCTGTCGCCACCTACGTGCTGCAGCTCGCACGGCCGCTGCCGCTCGGACACCGCGTGCTCGTCCATCTTCAGCGCGCGCTGGCGCCGCTCGGCGGTGATCCCGCCGGCCGCGTCGCCGTGCTCGACTTCGCCACCGCCGAGCCCTTCCGGGCGGTCGCTCTCGGTTGCGCCGACGCACGCTGGCCGCTGGCGCCGGGCGGCTCGGTCTACGACGCCGAGCAGGTGCTGCGCTGCGAGTCCTGGCCGCCGGCGGTGCAGGTCGACTTCTCGGCGCCGCTCACCGCAACCGGCCCGCACGTTGCTGGGCTGCTGGCGGCGCGCAACGCGGTGCGCCTGACGCCGGCGGTCGACGAGCTCGAGCTCGAGGTGCGAGGCCAGAGCCTGCTGCTGCGCGGTCGCTTCGAGCGCGACGTGGTCTACCGCGTGGTGCTCGAGCCGCCCGCAGGCCTGGGCGACGCCGACGACCGCGACTCGTCCGCGCGTCTGCGCGACGCCCGCGGCCGCCCGCTGACGCAGCGTGCGCGGAGCGCCATCCACGTCGTCTGGCCGGCGCGGCCGGCGTTCGCGCGCTGGGACGCCGGCCACGGCGTGGTCGAGCGCCACGGGCCGCGCCAGGTGCCGCTCGTCGGCCGTCGTGACGCGCGCGCCGATCTGCGCATCCACCGCGTCGAGCCGCTCGATCTCGACTTCTGGACCTTCCCCGACGCGCCGGTGGTGGTCGACGAGTCGCAGCGTCCGCCGTGGCCGGGCGAAGAGCCCGAGCCGCAGGATGCCCGCGTCGCGCCGCGCATCGACCAGCTGACCGAGAGGCTGCGCGCGCTCGGCGCGCCCGCGGTCTCCGAGATCGTCGACCTGCCGCTGCGCGGGTCGGCCCTCGCGCGCGTCGGCTTCGACCTCGAGCCGGTGCTCGAGCAGACCGCCGGGCACTATCTGGTCGGCCTGCGACGGCTCGACGGCTCGACCGAGCGCCACTGGATGCGCCTGCAGGTCAGCGACCTGGCGGTGACCGTGGTCGAGGAAGCGCACCGGGCCGTCTTCGCCGTGACCTCGCTCGATACCGCCGAGCCGGTCGTCGGGGCGACGCTGCGCATCGAGGGCTTGACCTCCGCGGCACCGAATCCGCCGCTGGCGCTCGAGGAACTGTGGCGCGGCGTCACCGACGCTCGCGGCCTGGCGATCTTCCAGGCGCCGGGACCCAAGGACGCGCAGGTCCGGCGACTGGTGATCGAGCATCGCGGCGACCTGCTGGTGCTCGACGCCGCGCGGCCGCCGGACCGCTTCGCCGACGGTGCCTGGCTCGAGAGCGACGAGACGTGGCTGCAGTGGGGCTTCGCGCGCACTACCTGGCGCGGCCGGCAGGTCGAGGAGCGGGTGCATCTCTTCACCGAGCGTCCGGTGTATCGCCCCGAGGAGCCGGTCCACGTCGGCGCCATCCTGCGTACTGCCGACGGCGAGGGTGGTCTGCGCATCGACGGCTGGAGCGGTGACCTGGTGATCGAGGGACCGGGAGGCAGGGTCTGGCGCCATGCGGTATCGGCGACCGTCGCCGACGGCTGGATCACGCACACCTTCGATGCCGACGACACGCCGGCCGGGGTCTATCGCGCGTGGCTCGAGCCCGCGCGCAGCACTCGGCGCCTCGGCGGCGTCACCTTCCGCAAGGAGGCCTATCGCCTGCCGCGTTTCGAGGTGCTGCTCGACGCGCCGCGCCGCGTGCCGCTCGACGAGCCGTTCGACGTGCGCGCGACGGCGTCGTACTACGCCGGCGGGCGAGTCGCCGAGCGGCCGGTACGCTGGCGGGTGACGCAATTTCCCGAGGTTTACCGTCCGGAATCCGGTCCGGGTGCGACCGACGCCTACGACGGCTTCGTCTGGTCGTCCGACGGCCGCTACTCGCGCACCGAGTCGTTCCGCTCGACGCCGGCGGTGGAGAGCCTCGACACCACCGACGCCGAGGGCGGAGCCGTGCTCGCGATCGACCCGACGGTCGAGCCGACGGCGCAGCCGCGCGCCTACGTCGTCGAGGCGACGGTGACCGGCGCCGACGACCAGACGGTGACCACCACCCGGCGGGTGGTCGCGCTGCCGCCCTTCGTCCTCGGCCTCGACCTGCCGCGCTACCTCGAGGCGGGCGCGGTGCTGGCGCCGCGCATCGTGGCGCTCGACCCGGTCGCCACCGACGGCGCGGCGCGTGCCGGCGTCGAGCTGACGGTGCGCCTGCTGCACCGGCAGTGGCACTCGCACCTGCAGGCGAGCGACTTCAGCGACGGTGTGGCGCGCTACGTCACCGACGTGGTCGACGAGCCGGTCTTCGAGCAGACCCTCGACAGCGCCGACCGGCCGGTGTCGCTCGAGCTGCCGACCACCGCGCCGGGAGTCTACGTGGTCGAGGTGTCGGCGCGTGATCGTCTCGGCCGCGCGCAGGTGGTGGCGGTCGATCTCTACGCCGCCTCGGGCAACGAATCGCTCGACGCGGTCAGCTGGGCCAAGCCGGCGATGCCGGTGCTCGCGGTGTCGACCGACGCCGCCTCGTATCGCCCCGGCGACACGGCGCGCCTGGTGCTCGAGAGCCCGTTCCAGGAGGCGCGGGCGCTGGTCGCGGTCGAGGCGCCAGACGGCGTGCGCTACTCGTGGCACGCGGTGCGCGGCGGCGAGGCGGTGATCGAGCTCGAAGTCGAAGGACGCTGGGCACCGCGCATTCCGGTGCAGGTGGCGCTGCTGCGCGGTCGCCTCGACGGCGTTGCGCCACGTCAGGGCAACGCGGTCGACCTCGGACGACCGACGATGCTCGCTGCCACTGTGTGGCTCGACGTCGAGCCGGTCGATCGCCGGGTCGAGGTGACGCTCGAGCATCCACCCGAGGCCTTGCCGGGCCAGGAGGTCGACGTCACCATCCGGCTGGCGACGCCCGACGGGGCGCCGGTCGCCGGCACGGTGGCGCTGTGGCTGGTCGATCGCGCTGTGCTGGCGCTCGGCGACGAGCAGCGCCTCGACCCGCTGCCGACCTTCGTGCGCCCGCCGGCGAGCTACGTCTCGCTGCGCGACACCCGCGGCATGGTCTTTGGCGAGCTGCCATGGGCCGAGCTACCAGGAGGTGGCGAGGGCGCGGAGAGCAAGGGGCTGCTCGATCGCCAGACCGTGCGGCGCAACTTCGATCCGGTGCCGTACTTCGAGCGCCTCGATGTCGACGCCGCGGGCGTGCGCACGGTGCGCGTGCCGCTTTCGGACTCGCTGACCACGTTTGCCGTGCGCGCCAAGGCGACCAGCGGCGGTGAGCGCTTCGGCTTCGCGCGCAGCGCGCTCGACGTACGCCTTCCGGTGCTGGTGCAGCCGGCGCTGCCGCGCTTCGTGCGTCCGGGCGACCGTTTCGCGGCGTCGGCGGTGGCGCGGCTGGTATCGGGGCCGGCGGGCCCCGCGCGTGCCGAGATCGCTGCCGATGGCTTGACTCTCGAGGGACAGTCGACGCTCGAACTAGAGCTCGCACGCGAGCGCGCCAGCCGTCTCGACGTGCCGGTCCGCGTGCCCGACGAGGCGTCGGGCGACGTGCTCGTGCGCGTTGGCGTCGAGCGCGTGGCCGACGGTGCCGGCGACGCGTTCGAGGTGCGGCTGCCCGTGCAGGCCGATCGCGACGAGACCGTTCAGCGCGAGCTGGTGACGCTCGAGCCGGGTGCCTCGTGGCGCTGGCCGGGGGTCGACGAGCCGGTGCGCCCGGGCACGCTGCAGCGGGCGCTGCTGGCGTCGGATCGGCCGCCGCTACTGGCGGCGCTGGTCGGTCTCGACGCGCTGCTCGAGTATCCCTACGGCTGCACCGAGCAGCGAGTGAGTCGGGCGCGCGGCCTGCTGGCGCTACGGCGCCTGGGCGACGCGCTCGAGCTCGAGACCGGCGCCGACTCGTCCGGGCCGGCGGAGCGACACGTCGAGGACACGCTCGCCTTCCTCGAGCGGGTGACCGACGCGTCGGGCCTGGTCGCCTTCTGGCCCGGCGGCCGCGGCTACGTCGCCCTCACGGCCTGGGTCGCCGAGCTCGAAGCGGAAGCGAAGGCGGCCGGTTTCGCGCTCGACGACGAGCTCGCCGCACGCCACCTGCGGGCGCTCGAGCAGGCGCTGCGCTCGGACTACGGCGGCTTCGTCGACGGCGCGTCGTGGCTCGAGCGGACGATGGCGCTGCGCGCGCTGGCGCGAGCTGGCCGAGTGTCGGAGGCGTACGCCGCAGAGCTTGCGCGACGCGCCGACACGCTCGGGCCGGCCGGCATCGCCCGGGTCGTCCAGACGCTGCAGGGTGCCGGCGACGATGCCGTGGCGCGCGAGCTGGTCGACGACCTGTGGGGCGCGGTCGTCGTGCGCCGGGTCGACGGCGAGCAGGTCTTCGGTGGCCTGGTCTCGGGCTCGGTCGCGCGCCAGCCGCTGATCTTGCCGAGCGAGACGCGAACCCTCGGCGAGATCGTGCGCGCCGTCCACCGCCAGACCCCTGACGATCCACGCCTCGACCTGCTGATCGACGCCTTGGTGCGCCTCGGCGCCGGCGATGGTTGGGGCGACACCCAGAGCGACGCGGCGGCGCTGCTGGCGCTCGCCGAGGTGCTCGAGCCACAGAGCGGCGGGGCGGACTCCGCGGCGACGCTCGCCGTACGGCCGGCGGACGCTGCCGCGGATCCGGCGAGCACCGCCGACCTCACCCTGCACGGTGGCGTCGCGCGCTGGCGCGGCACGACCGACGGCGCGCTCGAGCTGACGCACGGCGAGGGCGCAGCGGCCGGTGACCGTCTGCTGGCGCTCACCGCGTCGACCCGTTTCGTGCCGGCGACGCCCGGCGCGCGCCTCGGGGGGGAGAGCCGCGGCTTCGTCGTCGAGCGCCGGCTCGAGGTGCTCGACGCGGGCGATGGTGCGTCGCGCAAGGTGTCGCTGGAGGCACCGACGACGATCGAGCTCGCGGTCGGCGACGTGGTCGAGGACCACCTCCGGCTGGTGAATCCCGAGCAGCGGGTGTTCGTCGCGGTCGTCGTCCCTCTCGCTGCCGGCGTCGAGCCGCTCAACCCGGCGCTGGCCACCGCGCCGCCCGAGGCTGCGCCGTCGGCGGCGCCGACCATCGAGCCGACCTATGTCGAGATGCTCGACGACCGCGTCGCGTACTACTTCGACGTCCTGCCGAAGGGCAGCTTCGACCTGCGGCACCGCGTCCGCGCCAGCGTCGCCGGCAGCTTCACTCAACCGCCGGCTACCGCCGAGCTGATGTACGACCGCGCCACCCGCGGTCGCTCCGCCGGCGCGCGCGTCGAGATCGGATCTGGCGCCGACCGGTCGGAGGCGCCTTGAGCCGACGGCGCCGCGTCGAGCGAGCGCTGCGCGGAGTATGGCACCACCGACGGCGCCTGGGGATCGGGGTGCTCGGAGTGTCGGTCGTCGGGCTCGGGGCGCTCTTCGCGCTCGCATTCTCGCGCGCGGAGCTCGATGCGCCGGCGGCGACTCGCCTGGTGCTCGATCGCCAAGGGGAGTTCCTCGGCGAGGTGTCGGCCGACCCGGACCGCGGTCACGGCTTCTGGCCGGTGGACTCGCTGCCCGAGCGGGTTGTCGCGGCGACGGTCGCGGTCGAGGATCGCCGCTTCTGGAGCCATCCCGGCGTCGATCCGCGCTCGATCGCGCGCGCCCTGTGGCAGAACCTGTCGACCGGTGAGCGCGTCTCCGGTGCGTCGACGCTGGCGATGCAGGTCGCCCGGCTGCAGCATCCCGGGCCGCGCACCTATGCGCGCAAGCTGCTCGAGGCGGCCACCGCCGTCTGCCTGACGGCGCGCCACGGCCGCGAGGCGGTGCTGCGCCAGTATCTTCGACTGGTGCCGTACGGCAACCAGCTGCACGGCATCGGCTACGCCGCGCGGCGCTACCTCGACAAGCCGATCGACGATCTGTCGTGGGCCGAGATCGCGTTCTTGGCGGCGATTCCGCAGGCGCCGTCGCAGGCCGATCCGTTCGATCCTCGCGGCCGGGCGCGCGCGGTGCGGCGGGGGCTCTTCATCCTCGACCTGCTGCACGAGGAAGGAGTGCTCGAGGCCGCCGAGTATCGGCAGGCGCAGCGCCAGATCCGTCGCCTGCGCATCCCGCGGCGCGCGCACCGGCCGCTTGAGGCAATGCATGCGGTGCTGCGCTACGACGATCTGCTGCGCCGCGAGGCCCGCGCGGGCGACGCCCTCGCCGAAGAACGAACCGACATCATTGTGCGCACGACGCTCGACCTCGAGCTGCAGCGCGATCTGGCGGCGCGCCTCGAGCGACGGGTCGACGCCTGGCGCCAGCGCGGCGCCGGCCAGGCGGCTCTCTTGGTGCTCGATCGCCACGCCGGCTTCGCGGTGCGCGCCGCGATCGGCTCGGCCGGCTGGGACGACGCCCGGCATGCCGGCGCCATCGACTACCTGCGTGTGCCGCGTTCGCCGGGCAGTGCACTCAAGCCCTTCGTCTACGCCCGAGCCCTCGACCGCGGCCTGCTCACGCCGGCGAGCATCGTCGACGATCTCGGGCGCGGTGCCGGCGGCATCACCAACGCCGACGGCCGTTACCTCGGTCCGTTGACGCCGCGCTCGGCGCTCGCCAACTCGCGCAACGTGCCGGCCGCCGAGCTGGTCGAACGCCTCGGCGTCGACGATCTGTGGTCGCTCTTCGACAGCCTCGGTCTGCTCGAGCACGCGGCGGCCGACGGCCCCCGGCGCTACGGCCTCGGCGTCGTCCTGGGCAGCCTGCCGGTGACGGTCGACCACCTGGCGCGCGCCTATACGGCGCTCGCCGATGGCGGGCTGCTGCACCAGCCTCGCTGGCGCGAGGATCGGCCGCCCGTTCCGCCGCGACGCGTGCTGTCGGAGGACGCGGCGCGTCAGGTGGCGCTCTTCCTCGCCGACCCACAAGCGCGGCTGCCGAGTTTTCCGCGTCTCGGAGCCACGGAGTACCCGTACCCGGTGGCGGTGAAGACGGGCACGTCGTCGCGCTACCGCGACGCCTGGACGGTCGCCTGGTCGGCGCGCTGGCTGGTAGTCGCCTGGGTCGGGCACCACGACCATCGGCCGATGGCCGGCCTTTCGGGCTACCGCGCCGCGGCGCTGCTGGTGCACGACGCGATGACCCGGCTCGACGACGATCCCGCGCGAGGTCAGGGGCTGGCCGAGCTCTCGCTGCCACCGCCCCGCGGCCACCGCGCGGTGCCTCTGTGCATGCTCTCGGGCGCTCGTGCGGGCGCCGCCTGCGACCGTGCGAGCACCGAGTGGCTGGCGGTCGACGAGGCGGCGCGGCTCGAGCCCTGCGCGGTCCATCGGCACGTCGCGGTCGATCGCCGCAACGGCCTTCTGGCTCGCGCTGCGACGCCGCCCGAGGCGGTCGAAGTGCGCGCGGTCGCCGCCCTGCCGCCGCGCTACGCCGCCTGGGCGGTCGCGGCGGGCCTACCTCTGGCGCCGACGGCGGAAAGTCGGCTCGGTGCGGTCTCGACGCCGGGTGTTGGTGGATCCTCGACCTTCGCGGTGCGGTCGTCGGTCTTGGGACCCGCGTCGCCACCCCTGCGGGCGGTCGCTCGCGGCGGTCCGACGACGGTCCGCATCGTCGCGCCGCGTGGCGCGCAGCGTCTCTATCTCGACCCCGAGGCGCCGCCCGGCCGCTCGACGGTGGCGCTGCGCGCGGTGGTCGATCCGCCGACGCCGCAGCTGCTGTGGCGCGTCGATGGCGCGCCGTGGCGCCTCGTCGACCATCCGTACGAGACGCGCTGGCCGCTCACCGCGGGCGACCACCGGATCGAGGCCGAGATCCCGCTGACCGGCGTGCGCTCGGCGCCGCTGCTGCTGCGAGTGGAGTAGGCCGCTTCGGCTTTGCCGATCAGACCGTGACGAGCTCGCGCAGCCGGCGGCCGATCGTGCGGGGCGGTGCGACTTCGGACGCCGCGTTGAGTGCCAGCGCCGCTCGCGGCATGCCGAACACCACCGAGCTGGCCTCGTCCTGGCACAGCGTGAAGGCGCCAGCCGCCTTGAGCGCCGACAGACCCTTGGCTCCGTCGGAGCCCATGCCGGTGAGCAGGGCGCCGGCGACGCGAGCGCCCGCGCCGCGCGCCGCCGACTCGAAGAGCACGTCGATCGACGGCACGTGGACGAGATTCTTCGGGAACGGGCTGACCTCGGCCACCAGGGCCGCGTCGTGGCGACGCAGGCGCAGGTGCTTGCCGGCGACGGCGATGTAGACGCTGTTCGGCTGCAGCGTTTGGCCCTGGCGCGCCTCCTGGACCTGCAGCGGCAGGTAGGCATTGAGACGCTCGGCGAAGGCATGCGTGAAGCCGGTCGGCATGTGCTGCACGATGACGATCGGCACCGGGCAGGCGTTGCCGATCTCCTCGAGAATCGTCTGCAGTGCCGGCGGTCCGCCGGTGGAGGCGCCGAGCACGATCACGTCGAAAGCCCCCGGAAGCTCGACCGGCTGAGGCTCCGGCACCACGGCGGCGGGCTCTGCCTCTCTTCCGGACGCCGCCTTGCGAGACGGAGCCTCGTCGGCTTGCAGGTGGGGAGTGCGGGTGACCTGGAAAATCTTGTCGAGCAGGATCGTGCGCAACGCGCCGAAATCGACCAACGAGTAGCGCTGCTTGTCGATGAAATCGGTGGCGCCGCGATGCAGCGCCTCGATCGTCAGCGGCGCACCCTCTCCGCTGTGCGTCGACAGAATGATCACCGGCGTCGGACGCAGCGCCATCAGGCGGTCGAGCGTCGCCAGGCCGCCCATCCCCGGCATGTCGAGATCGAGTGTGACGACATCCGGTGCCCAATCCTCGAGATGGGTCAGGAGCTCTTCGCCAGAGCCGGCCGAGCCCACCAGGCGAATCTGCGGATGATCCTCGAGCATGCGCGTGATCGCCTTGCGGATGAAGGTCGAGTCGTCGACCACCGCCACGCGCAGCCGCCGCACGCTGCTCGGGTGCGCATCCGAGCTCACGATTCGCTCTTGCGTCGGTAGGCGATGCACTGGCCCAGGCGCTCCGCCTGGAAGCTCTGCGTCAGCCCGATGATCGACTCGGAGTGGCCGAGGAAGAGCAGGCCGCCCGGCTGCACGATGTCCGCGAAGTTGCCGACCGCCTGCTTCAGCGCCTCTTCGGAGAAGTAGATCAGGACGTTGCGGCAGAACACGGCGTCGAAGCGTCGTCCAAGGCTGAGCGACGAGAGGTCGAGGATGTTGCCCGAGGCGAACTGCACTCCGCGTCGATACGGCTCGCGCAGCACGAACGAGTCGTCTCCGCGGTGCTCGAAGAAGCGCTGGGTCTGGTCGGCGTCGAGGGTGCGCAGCGAGCTGGGGCGGTAGGTCGCCGTGCGCGCCTGCTCGAGGCGCTCGGCGTCGAGGTCGATCGCCTCGATCTGCAGATCGTCTCCGAGCGCGGGCACACCGCGCCGGAGTACGATGTTCAGCGTGTAGGGCTCTTCGCCGGCCGAGCAGCCGGCGGAGAGGATCCGCGTGGTGCGCCCGGTGCCGCCGTTCCGCCGGCGCACCACCTCCTCGATCAGAGCGTCGAACTGGCCGGTCTCGCGGAAGAAGTAGCTCTCGTTGTTGGTGATCGCACGGGTCAGCGGATCGAGCTCGCGCTGCAGGTCGTACTGCAGCAGCAGGTAGTAGTCGATGAATCGCTGCAGGTGGTGAGCGCGCAGCCGCGGCTGCAGGCGCGACTCGAGAATCTCGCGCTTGTGCTCAGGAAAGTGGAGCCCGAAGCGCGAGCTGAACAGCTCGTTGAAGAGCGCCAGCTCTTCCTGGCTCATCGTCGGCGTCGGCGTCACGATGGGCGCCTCAGGCTTCGAGGAAGGAGAGGGCGCGCTGGGCGACGATCGGCACCGGGTCGGCGGCCAGCTGGGCGAGCGCGGCGAGGTTCTCCGGGCGCGAGAAGCGGCCGAGCACTTCAGCGCACGAGAGGCGCACGTACCAATCGGCGTGGCTCGCGGCCTCGCGGAAAATCGCGTCGTCTTCTTCGGTGGCGCAGCGCGACAGGGCGCGGTAGGCCATGCGCTCGCGCTGGGCACGTCCCGAGCCGGTGGCGGTACGGAGCGCGGCGCGCGCGTCCGGTCCGCCGATGCGGCCCAGGCTCTCGAGCACTAGCGGCTCGAGCTGGGTTTCGGGATCGAGCAGGCCGATGAGCAGGGCCACGCTGTCGCGGTCGCCGAGCTCGCCGAGGGTGCGCACGAGGTACGGCTCGGCGCGCTCGGAGAGCAGCGAGCGGAAGGCCGGCGCCAGGTCGCGCTGGCCGGTGCGCGAGGCGAACTCGGCGGCGACCGGACCGTAGCTCGAGGGATCTTCGTCGAGCCAGCGCGACCACGGCAGCAGCCGAACGACATCTTCGAGGTCGAGCAGCTCGTGCAGCGCGCGCACCCGGTCGGCAGTGGCGAGCTCGGTCACCGCCGCCGCCACGTCCTCGGGCTCGTGGCCGAGCAGCGCCTGCAGCACGACCCGTGTCGCCGGGTCGACTTCCTCACTCTGCTCCAGCTGCCGGCGCAGCGCCGGGCGATGAATCTTGATCAGTGGATGCACCGAGGCGCGCTGTTCTTCGGGCAGGCGTAGGTAGAAGCCGAGCAGCGCGCCGCCCACCGCCGGATCGCGGATCTTCTCGAGTGCGCGCAGAATCGGCCCGAGCTGGTCGGTGGTCGGCGGTTGGCCGAGCGCCTTGACCAGATCGTCGGTCGGGGCTTCGTCGGTGAAGCGGGCGGCGAGCAGGAAGCCCCAGGCGCGCATCACGCCGGAGCGCGTCACCAGCGTGCCGATCAGGTCTTCGCGATGATGCAGGCACGCCGGCAGCACCGCCGCCTCGCGGTGAAAGCTCGAGACTTCGGCCAGCGCCTCGTCGACGTGGTCGCTCTCGCGCAGCACCAGCAGGCAGCGCGCGGCCGGAATGCGCACGGACTCCTGCTCGTCGTGGAGCAGCTCGACCAGCGCTTCTTCGAGGCCGTCGGGAGTGTCGGGCGCGCGCGGCAGTCCCTCGAGCACGTGCGCCAGCAGGCCGAGGGTCGTCTCGGTGTCGACCTCGTGGCGGAAGCGCAGGAAGTGCTGGGCCAGCGCCTGGAACGCGTTGCCGCCGCCGATACGCGCGAGCGCTTCGGCCGCCAGCGGGCCGGCCATGAAGTCGGTGAGCAGCTTTTTGAGGTGCGGTACGGCGACCGGCGACCTCAGGCTGCCGAGCGCCTGGACGGCGGCCATCTGCAGCCAGGAGTCCGACTCGAGGAAGCCGAGGAGGTCGGGGATCGCCCGCGCGTCGCCGAGCTGGCCGATGGCGACGATCGCCTCCTGGATGACGTTCGGGTCTTCGTGATGCAGCACGCTGCGCAGCGGCTCGAGCGCGCGCGGATCGCGCAGGTGGGTGAGCACGATGACCGCCTGCAGGACGACGTCCGGGTCGTCGTCTTTGAGCAGCTCGAGGGTCAAGTTGAAGCCGCGGTTGCCGCGCATTTTGAGCATCTCGACGCCGGCGTTGCGCAACACGTCGTCGGCGTCGCTGCGCAGGTAGTCTTTGATGCGGTCGTCGGGAATCGCGGCCGCGCCCATGCGCAGGGAGCGGCTGCGAATCCCCGGGCTGGGATTGCGGATCAGGCGCTCGATGGCGTCGACGCGCTCTTCGATCGGCATCGACGGCAGATTGTCCAGCAGAGAGATGCACTCCTGCCAGCTCGTATCGAAAGGCTGCGGCGCTCCGTGATCGGACATTGGCTCGTGGGCTCCGAGTGTCATAAGAAGAAAGTGGAGATCAGCGCGCGGACTCGGTGGACTCGGCGTCGTCGAACACGGCGCTGTCGGAATCGGTCGGTGCTCCGGCCGTCGACTGCTCGAGCTGGAGGACGCCGCCCGGCAGCTCGTCAGCGCCCTCGCCGACGGTGAAGACCTCGGCGACGCTCAGCAGACGCTCGGCCTCGAGCGAGAGATTCTGCGTGTTGGACGACAGCTGCTCGGCGGCCTGCAGATTCTGCTGCGCGATCTGGGCGATGCGCTCGACCGCCTTGACCACCAGGTCGCCGCCCTGCTTCTGCTCGCGGCTGGCGTCCGCCACCTGCTGCGTCATGCGGTTCATCACCTCGACCGCCTTCATCATGTCGCGCGCGCCGTTGGCCTGTTCCTTGGCCGCCGAGGCGAGCTGACGGGTGACATTCTGCATGTGCGTCGAGGTGGAGAGGATCTGCGCCGCGCCGCCGCTCTGTTCCTGGGTGGCGGAGTAGACCTCGCCGACCAGCTCCGAGGTGCGGGTGACGGCGTCGACGATCTGCGACAGGATCTCGCGCGACAGGCCCATCGCGTCGGAGGTCGACTTCTGCACGTTCTCGACCACCTGCGAAATCTCGCGCGTCGAGCTCACCGAGCGCTCGGCGAGGCGCTTGACCTCGTCGGCGACGACGGCGAAACCGCGGCCCGCGTCGCCGGCGTGGGCGGCCTCGATCGCGGCGTTGAGCGCCAGCAGATTGGTCTGGTCGGCGATGTCCTCGATGATTCCGATGATCTTGCCGATGTCCTTCGACGCGCCGCCGATCGAGGCGATCATCGACGACAGCTCGTCGCCGCGCTCGGTGGCGATTCGGGCGGCTTCGGCGGAGACGTCGTCGACCACGCGCACTTTGGCTTCGATCGACTGGATCGACGCGGCCATTTCCTCGATCGTCGACGAGGTTTCTTCGACCGAGGTCAGCAGGTTGGTCGAGTTCTTCGCCACTTGCTCGATCGAGGCGCCCATCTCCTGGATCGACGACGACGTCTGGTCGACGTTGACCGCCAGCGCCTGGGACGACTTGGCGACGCTGTCGATCTGCGCCGCGATTTCGACCATGGTCGACAGGGTCTCGTCGGCCGAGGCACTCTGCGTCTCGGCGCCGCGTGTGATCTGACCGGACGACGACGAGATCTCGCTCGCCGCGACCGCCACCGCGCCCGCCGCTTCCTTCACCCGACCGATCATCTCGCGCAGATTCTCGCTCATGTCGCGGAACGAACGGCTGAACAGGTCGGCGTCGGAGCGTGGCTCGATTTGCGAGCGCAGGTCGCCGGTGGCGATGGCGCCGGCGAAATCGGCCATCTCGCGCAGGTAGAGCAGCATGCGCTGCATGGCGATGAGCAGGCTGCCGATCTCGTCGGCGCGATCGCCGACCACCACGGCGACCTCCATGTTGCCTTTGGACAGCTCGTCGGCGACGTTCACCGCGCGCGACACCGGCGCATTGATCGAGCTGAACAGCTGCCAGGCGAGGAGCACGAGGAGCACGGTGACGACGCCGACGGTGATCAGGATCACGTTACGCGCCTCGACCTGCGCTCTCTCGAGACCGGCCAGCTCCTCCTGCAGCGACTCCTCGTAGTTGGCGATGAACTCGTTGAGCTGCTCGCGAAAGGCCGTGTACGGCTCGACGATGGCGACGTAGGACTCCGGCGAGATGTTGTCCGGATTACCCTCCGCGGCGACGACGACGCTCTCGATCAGCGGGTAGGCGAAGTTGAAGTACTGCTCGAAGGTGGTGCGCAGCGCGGCGACCGTCTCGGCGTCGAACGTCGAGTTGGCGTTCGCCTCGTCCAGACGCTCGAGAATCGCCATGTTCTGATCTTCGAGCTCGAACGAGACGTCTTCATCGAGCGTCGCGACCCAGTCGAGGAAGAGCTGCTGCACGCGATCGACGTCGTTCTGGATCTGCTGAGTGAGCGTCAGTCCGGGGACGAAGCCCTCCTGGATCTGACTCGCCACCGCGGTGACCCGCTGGCTGGTCGTGAGGTACACGCCGACCACGGCGAGGAATCCGATCAGGGCGAGAAGCGGGCTGATCAGTACTTTGGTACGGAGCGTCAAACGATTGAACATGCATCAGTCCTCGACAGTGATCGCCTTGACCTGGTTGCCCAGGGCGGTGCCGGCCGAGACGTAGCCGATGCCACCCCTCTCGCCGCCGACGCGGGCGACGACCTCCTGGTCGGAGGCCAACTCTTCCGGCGGCACGTCGCGGCCGGAGAAAATCATGCGCTGCCAGTAACTCTTGATCGCGGAAATGCTCTTGCCGTGAATCTCTTCGGTGAAGAGCTCGCGGACGGGCGACTTCTCGTCCTGGTCGAAGGCGACGACTCCCTCGCCGTCTTCCCAACGTTTCGATTTCTTCAGGAACATCTTCTGGATCTTCGAGGCTTCGAGACTGGTCGTCGGGTTGTCCGCGTGCACGATGATGACGAAGCCGCTGCCGTCCTGCGCCGCGGCCGGCACGGCCGCCAGGCTCCACGCGAGCGCGCAGACAATCAAGAATCGAGCCATTCGGGGGAGTGAGAACGTCGTGTTGGATGGCATCGGAGGCTCCCGTTCTGCTGGTCGCGCGAGACTGGCGCCGGGCTCGGTGTGCGAGCGTCGGTGGCTGCGGTGATGCGGTCGCTAGGCGGCGCCCTCTTCGCGAATGATCAGAGCGCGGTCGACGTCGAGCAGGAGAATCAGCTGCTCCTCCTGGTGGTAGACGCCTCGGATGTAGTCGCTCTGGATCGTCATCACGTCGTCGGGGGGTGGCTGGATCTGATCAATGTCGATGCGTGTCACCTGGTGCACGGCGTCGACGAGCAGGCCGAGCACGCGTCCGCGCGAGCCGATGGCGACGACTCGCGCCGAGCGGTCGAGCTGCGTGGCTTCGAGGCCGACGCGTAGCCGCAGGTCGATGACCGGAATCACGCGCCCGCGCAGGTTCATCACGCCGCGGATCGGTCGCGGCGCGTGGGGCACGCGCGTGATGGCGGACACGCGGACCACTTGCTGCACCGGAGCGACGGGCATGGCGAAGATCTCGTCGGCGAGCGAGAACGACATCCACGTCTCGAGCCGCCGCGGCTTCTTCTCCTCGTCGTCGGCGAAGGCGGTGGCGGCGACGCGATCGGCGAAGTCGAAGATGCGGCCCGGGCCGTCGGCGTCGACCTCGGCGGCGACCGCGGCGAGCATCGCCTCGTCGACTGCCTGCTCGGCGTCGGGATCGACGGACTCGTCGGCCGCTCGGGTGGCCAGCTCGCCGCTGCGGTGCTTGCTCAGCAGGTCCGAGGCGAAGCCGAACGAGGGCAGCTCGATGCGTTGCTCGTCGTCGGCCGCGCCGGCGTCGCTCGCCGGCTGCTCGGTGGCTTCGCTCGGCGTGTTGTCGTCCGGCGTGGCTCGGGGCTCGGTGGGCTCGGTCTCGGAGGCTTCTGCGCGTGAATCGTCCGCGGGCTCGGATCGCGGGCTGCGTCTCTTCCTGCTCATACCGAAGAAGTCCCTGCCTTGTCTGAAGAAGCCAGAGCCGAGGTAGCCAGGCCCGAGGAAGCCAGGCTCGAGGGCGAGATCCCCACCAGGGAAGCGGGGTCGAGAATCATGATGACGCGGCCGTCGCCGAGGATCGTGGAACCCGAGATGCCGGCGGGCTGACCGACAATTCCATCCAATCCTTTGACGACAATATCATGGATACCGACCAGGCGGTCGAGCGCCAACCCGCGGTGACGACCGTTCGCTTCGATGATCGTGACGAAGCCTTCGTCGCGGCGTGCGGCGGCCGTGCCGAAGAGCCTGCCGAGGTCGAGCAGCGGGACCAAGGTGCCGCGCCAGCGCAACACCTCGGCGTGGTGCATCTCGTGGATTGTCGCCGGATCGAGGGCGACCGTCTCGGTGATCGAGCTCAGGGCGAGCGCGTATTCCTCGCCGTCGACCGAGATCAGCAGCGAGCGCTGGATGGCGGCGCTGACCGGCAGATGCAGGCTGAAGATGCTGCCGGCGCCGGGCTCGGAGTGCACGCGCACTCGGCCGCCGTGACTGTCGACACTCTTCTTGACCGCCGACAGCCCGACGCCGCGTCCCGCGCCGATGTCGGTCGCGTCGCGGGTCGACACGCCCGCCTCGAAGAGCAGCGCGACGTCCGGGATACCATCGGCCTCGACTCCGACCACCTCGCGTGCACGCTCGCGCAGGCGCTCGAGGTCGATGCCGCCGCCGTCGTCTCGGATCTCGATCCGCACCTCGCCCGCCTCGATGTCCGCCGAGACCTCGATCGTCCCTCGGGCCGGCTTGCCGCGTCGGTGCCGGACCTCGGGCGTCTCGATGCCGTGAATCACGGCGTTGCGCACCAGGTGCCCGAGGGCGTCGCCGGCGGCCTCGAGCAGGGTCTTGTCGATCGGGGTCTCGCCGCCGCGCACCCGCAGATCGACCGACTTGCTCTCGCGCCGCGACTCGTCGTGGACGATGCGGCCGAGCGAGCGGAACAGGCTCTGCAGCGGCACCATGCCCATCTCGGTGACCTGGTCCTGCACCAGGTTGAGCGTCTTGCCGAGCGCCATGCGCGCGGCGTCGACATCGTCCGCCGCCTCGCGGAGCTCGCGCAGCGTTTCGGCCGGAAGGTCGGAGAGCTGCGCGAGACGTGCCAGCAGCTGGTCGATCGCGTCCGAGAGCCGATTGCGGAAGATCAGCGTCTCGGCCTGCATCTCCACCAAGTGGTCGATCTTCGAGAACGAGACGCGCACGCTGCTGCCGGCGTCCGGCGTCGTACCCTCGGCCATCTGCTCGAGCGTGGCCTCGGTCTGGTCCTCGGCCTTGTCGGTCGCCGCCTCGGGAGTCGTGTCGTCAGTCGAGCGGATCGCCTCGAGGCCTCGGCGCATGGCGTCGAGCGAGGTCAGCAGAGAGTCGATCTCCGGCGCATCGAGGTCGAGCTCCTCGACGCGATCTTCCATCGTATGGGCGATCTGCTGCAGGTCGGTGAAGCCCATCATGCCGGAGTTGCCCTTGAGCGTGTGCAGCTCACGCTTGGCGCGCGCCAGCGACTCACGCTGCTCCGTGGGGGATCCGGTCTTGACGCCGAGCAGCAGCGACTCGACCTGATCGGCCCGTTCACGGGCTTCGAGGAGAAACTCGTCGAGCAGCTCCTGGAAGCCGCCGGGCATCATCGACACCCCCTCCCACCGCTTCGATCGCGGTACATCGCAAGACTAGACATCGCCTCAAGTCTGCGAGCCCGCGTCCACCTTGTCAAGGCGTCGCGACGGTGGTGCGGGGTGAGAACGGCCAGTGCACAGGCGACCTTGCATGGCCCTCGCCCATCGCATAGTCTTGCATTCGAATGTGCTCAGGCCCTTCTTCGTCCGCCGTGCGGAGCTGCGGGAGGAGTGCCCGCGAGCGTTCCCGGATGAGCCCAGGCCGAAGCGACGAGCCCATGGTGAGCGCCCCCTCGTTCGGGCGACGCCGGAGACCGAGTCGGAGGTTCAGGGTAGGAGGATGTGGTGCAACCGCGGAAGATACTCGTCGTCGACGATTCAAAGCTGATCCACAAGATGTTCGCGATTCTTCTGCGGCAATACACCCTGGTCCATGCCCATGACGGACTCGAGGCGCTGCAGAGTCTCGGCGAGCACGCCGATATCGATCTGATCCTGCTCGATATCAACATGCCGCGGATGAGCGGCCTCGAATTCTTGAACCAGATCAAGGCCGACGACCTGTTCAAGGAAACGCCGGTCGTCATCATCAGCACCGAGGGCAAGGAAGAGGACACCATTCGCGGGCTCGAGGCCGGTGCCTCCGCGTACATCAAGAAGCCGTTCGGGAACCAGGAGCTCCTGGAAGTCATCCAGAGGCTTTGAGAGCAGGCGATGGGCGAAATGTCAGCGGCGAAGCTGATCACCGAGCTCGACTCCGCGCTGGAGCATGCCAAGGGCTTGCTGAGTGAGCTCTCGCGCGAGCAACGTCGGGCCCCTGCCGACGGTGCGGCCGAGGACGAGATTCGCGAGCTCGAGGGGCGTCTCGATGCCCATGACCGCGACCGCGAAGAGCTGACGGCGCGGCTGGTCGAGGCGGAGCACCAGCTCGGCCGCCTGATGAATCTCTACGTCGCCACCTTCCAGCTCCACGCCACGCTCGATCCGACCGAGGTGCAGGCGACGATCGCCGAGATCGCGGTCGACCTGCTCGGCGCCGAGCGTTTCGCCTTGCTGCTGCGCGAGGACGGAACCAACGACTGCGAGGTCGTGCTGTCGCGCGGGCTCGACGACGATCCGAACCGTCTGTACGCCGAAGGCAAGTACCGCGGCGGTGACCCGCTCGTTGACGCCGCGCTCGAAGACGGCGTCTTGCGGATGGGGCCGGACGAGTTCTCCGAGGTGATCGCCGCCGTGCCGCTGCGCGTGCAGGATGCGATCGTCGGTGTCCTGGTCGTGCTCAAGCTCTTCGATCACAAGTCGATTCTGCGCGCCGAGGACCGCGACTTGCTCGATCTGCTCGCGGCGCATGCTGCCTCGGCGCTCTTCGCGGCGCGCGTCTATTCCAATACCGATCGCAAGCTGCGGACCCTCGAGAGCCTGGTGCAGCTGGTGCGCAGCACGTGAAGCGAGCCTCGACGTGAGCCTCAACGGCAAGCTCGAAGACGTCTCTCTCGCAGACGTCATGCAGTTCATCCACCTCGGCCGCCGCACGGGCACTCTGTCGCTCGCCCGCAGCGGTGACGAGGCCGAGATCGGCTTTCATCGCGGGCAAATCGTCAGCGCCTGGTCGCCGAGCGCCCAGCGCCTCGCCGATCTGCTCGTCGACCAGGGCATGGTGCTGCCCGAGACCATGAGCGAGATGCTGCGGCGCCAGAACGCCGAGCAGCCGCGTCGCTCTCTCGGGCAGATCCTGGTGACCAGCGGCACCCTCGAGCTCGACCAGATTCGGCAGGCGATCGAGACGCAGATCGAGGAAACGGTCTACGAGCTGGTCACCTGGAGCTCGGGCGCGTTCGAGTTCGCGCTCGACGAGCTGAAGCCGAACGAAGACATCGCCATGTACCCCGGCGATGTGATCCCCAAGCTCAACCTGAACACTCAGATGCTGCTCCTCGAAGCGTCGCGCATCATGGACGAGGCCCGGCGCGTCGAGGCCGAAGGCGGCAACGCCGCCGAGGTGGTCGCCGAGCGCCTGCGCAATCGGCCGACGGTGACCGAGCCCGACGAGGTACCGGCGCCGCAACGAATGAGCGAGGCGCGCGCGCTCGAAACCGTGTCCGCGGTGATCGACGACATCGAGGATTTCGAGCTGCCGAGTGATCCCGACGCGCAGGATCTGCTGCCCGAGGCCGCGCATCGGCGACTGCAGGTGGTGTCGTCCGACGGGTCGCTCGCCGTGGCGCTCACCGAGATCATCCAGCCCGAGATCGCGCAGGTGGTGCGCGTGCCGCTGCGCGAGGCGGGAACTCGCTTGCCGGGCGAGCCCAGCCCGACGATCGTCGTTCTCGACATGCGCGAGACGCACCACAGCGTCGACGACCTGTTGGTGATCCGGCGCTCGCGCCCGCGTTCGTCGGTCATCGCCCTGGTCGATTCGAGCGAGCTGACGACGCAGGCGTTCGAGGCCGGCGCGGTGGCCGCGATCTCGGCCGAGCCCGCGGCGATTGCGGCCTGCTTTCACAGCCTGGTCCGCACGCTCCAAGACGCCAGCCCGAGCGGCGGCGGAGGACGTGCCCAGAAAGCCGGCTTCGCGCGGCTGCGGAGGGTTCTCGCCGACATTCGTTCGGGGCTGCTGTCGGCCACCATGGCGCTGAACCTGATGCACATCATCTCCGAATCGGTGGAGCGGGCGGTGCTCTTCCTGGTGCGCCGAGACTCGCTGTCGGCGCTCGGTGCCTTCGGATTCGGCGACGACGGCAAGCCGCTCGCCGAGACCACACGCTCGCTGGCGCTGCCGATCGCGAGTGAGAACGTGCTCACGCGCTGCATCGCCGACGGGCAACCGCGCTCGCTCGGCTTCGAGCAGGCCAACCTGCCGCCGGCGCTCGCGGAGATTCTCGGCCGCCCGCGCAACGGCCAGATCGTGGTCTTTCCGGTCATGGGCTCGGAGCGCGTGATTTCGGTGGTCTACACCGACAACGGCACGAGCAATCGCGCCATCGAAGACATCGAGCTCCTCGAGCTGGCGACGGCGCAGGTCGGCGTCGCGTTCGAGAACGAGCTGCTGCGCCGCCAGATCGAGAGTCGCTGAGCTCGATGGCCGGCGCCTGGCTGGTCGCCGCGCTGCTCGCGCTCGGCCCCAACGGCTCGGCGGTCGCGGGTCTGCAGGTCGGCACACCGCCCGTCGAGGTGGTGCCGCGCGCCTTCGTCCACGAGGCGATGGCGCCGCTCTATGTCGTCACCTTCGAGGGCGGCGCCGAGCCGCTGGCGCGCCAGGGAGCTCTCTATCTGCCCGCCGGCCAGCCCGAACGGGTCGTCGCGCTGGCGGCGCTCGGCGGCGACGTCGAGCGCTTGATGCCAGGAATCGACGCGCCGCGCCTGGCGCTTCGCCGCGCGCTCTTCGTCGTCCCTGCGCGCTCGGCCGACGGCCCTGCGCGCTCAGCGGTGCCCATCGATGCCGTGTCCATCGATGCGATGGCGACCGACGTCGCCGAGCGCTTTTTCGACGCCCTGCTCGACGCGCGCCTGGAGCACATGCTGGCGGATGCTGAGCTGCGAGATGTCGTGCAGCGGCGCGCCGACGACCTGCTCGCCGAAGCGCCGCCCGAGCAGCGTCTCGAGGCCTATCGCGGCGCGCTCGTCGCCTTCGGTGCCAACCTGCTGTCGATCGCGACCCAGGTCGAACGCCTGCATGCACGCCGGGGCGATCGACTGTGCGCGTTGATCGAATCCGAGGCGCTGCTCTTCGCCCACTGGCGGCGCACCGTCGAGAGCGCGCCGTTCCGCGCGCTGCTCGGCGCCGGAATCGGTGTCGAAGGACGTTGGAGCGACGCCACGCTGGCGCGCGAGGACAAACAGTGGCTGATCCGCGAGGTGCTCGGCGCCACCTGGACCGGCGTGCCGCGCGACGACTTCGCCGCGCTGTGTCGCTGACCTGACGGCGAAGAGTTACTCGTCGGCGCCGAGCTCAGCCTCGAGGTGGTCGGCGAGGACCCGGGCAATGTTGCGCTTACCGCGCATGCGCCGCGGGCCGGTGTCGCGGCCGAGCAGCCACGCGACCTGCGGACCGCCCAGCTCGGTCTCCTCGCCGCGGTTGGCGATGATCGTCTCGTAGGTCTCGAGGCGAGTGCGCGCCACCGCCATCAGCTCGTCGTGGCTGACGCGCTCGAGGTACTTGAACGTCACCATGTGCAGGCCGGGGTGGTTCGCGCGCACCTCGGCGATCACCTTCTCGGTCGGCTCGAGCTCGAGAGTCAACGTCTGGCCGCTCGGGATCTTGCCTTCCTGCACCTGCTTCGGGCGGTAGTCGGCGACCGCGGCCGAGAAAATCGCCGCGTCCCAGGCGCCGTCGGCCAGATTGTCGTGCACTCCGGCACGATACTCGTCGTACGTGCGGGCGACCACGTGAGGCAAGTGCTCCGGCGGCTGCAGTGCGCCGTCGCCGTGTACCAGCAGCACGTCGGCGCCGCGACGGTAGAGCTCTTCCGCCATGCGGATGCCGAGCTTGCCGCGGAAGCGATTGACGATGCGGCGCACGTTGTCGATCGGAACCGGCGTCGGTCCGCCGGTGACCAGGAACCGCAGGCCGCGCAGCGACGAGCGGGTCGTGGCGCGCGCGATCTCGATCACGAATGTGTCGTCGTGCGGAATGTTGTGCTTGCCGTACTCCTCGCGTGGCGGAATCACGCGCACGCCGAGCGTATCGAGCTTCGTCAGCGATTCGGTGAGCAGGCTGTTGTGCATCGTGCCGTGCATGGTGGGGCAGAGCAGCACGGCGCACTCACCGCGCTCCATGCGCCCGAGCGCCGACGCCAGTGCCGAGGTCAGCGGATTGTCGGCGATGCCGTGGGCGATCTTGTTGATCGTGTTGTAGGTCGCCTGCGGCAGCAGAAACGCGTCGAACGGCGCCGCGTCCGAGAGGTGCTCGGCGTCGGCCGACAGCCGGTCGATCACCGGGTGCGTGGTCGACCACTCGAGCGCGTCGCGCGTGACATAGCGCAACGACTCGTCGGTGACGAAGGCGGTGACGTCGGCGCCGTGCTTGCGCAGCGAGCGCGCCAGCAGCGGCGTCTTCATGGCGGCGATGCCGCCCGAGATCATCAGCGCGACGCGGCGCCCGTCGAGCGCCCGGCTGAGCGGTCGCACGTCATGGTCGCCGAGGTGGGAGGAAGGGGGCGGCGAGAAATCCCAGGTGGTGTCAGTCACCGGTCGATCTTACTCGACGGCCGAAGGCAGGCGCGTTCACGGACCCGACCAGGCGGTGAGGTCGCCGGTCTCGAAACCATCGGCGAAGAGCACGCCGAGCTCGTAGGCGCCGATGTCGACGAGGGCGTCGCGCGCTACGCCGCGCTGGTCGATCGGTGGTGCGCCGGCGGAGACGCCGGCGTCGACCGCCGGGCTGGTGGCCGGCAGGGCCATGGTCGGCGTCGGGCCGCCGTTCATCGCCGGTGGGTCGAGCTGGGGATCGAGCCACAGCACCGTCGGTGTCGCCGCGGGCTCCTGCTGGCCGTTCGGGCGCTCGCGCGGGAACTGCAAGTTGCCGCCTCCGTCGGCCACCGGGTGACGGATGTTCCACGGGTTGAAGACGTTCCCGCCGACGTTGTCGGCCAGGATCGTGTTCTGCAGCGTGATGCCGTTGCCGGCGCTGTTCGAGATGCCGGCAGCGAAGCAGACGTCGCACGGCGCCTCGTTCTCGACGATCGTGCTGTTGACGATCGACACTGTGACCGACGAGTCGATCGACAGGCCGCCGGCGAGCGACGCGCGGGCGATGTTTCCCTGGAAGGTGCTGTTGACGATCGTGCCGCTGGCGCCGGGGCCGAGGAAGAGCGCGCCGACGCCGCGTGCTGCGTTGCCGACGAAGCTCGAGCGCTCGATCTCGAACGGGCCGCCCTGGAGGTAAGCGCCACCGGCGAAGCCGAAGGTGTCCGAGGGATTGACGTTGCCGGCGAAGGTGACCGCCTCGAAGCGGGTCAGGCTGGCGGCGTCGTACATCACGCTGAAGAAACCCGCTCCGAAGGCGTTGGCGCGGCTGTTCTCGATCCGGACGTCGCACAGCCGCACCGTGCGCTCGGCGCCGTCGACGCCGAGTGCGCCGCCGTTGCCGCCGTTGCCCGGATTGCCATCCGTTCCGGTGGCGCGGTTGTCGTCGAAGACGCTGCCGGTGATCTCGAGGGTCTTCGAGCCGAGGGAGTAGACGGCGCCGCCGTTGCTGCCGCGGTTGCCGATGAACGATGAACCGTCGATCGCCACGCGGTCCATGCCGACGGCGTAGAGCGCGCCGCCGCCGTCGTCTTGGGCGGTGGTGATGGCGATGTTGTCCTCGAACCAACAGCCGACGACGTCGAGGCTGACCGCCTGCCACGGACCGCCCGAGGGCTTGTAGACCCCGGCGCCGCTGCCGCCCGGCGTCGCGCCGCCACGAATGCCGAGGTGCTGCAGGGTGAGTGTGTACGTGAGGTTCGACGGATTGTCGATGCGCAGCACCCGGCGCGCGCCGCCGCCATCGAGAGTCACGAGGCCGCCACCGTCGAGCACCGCGGCGCGGGTAGCGACGAGCTCGGCGTCGAGCGCGATCGTCACCGGATTCGGGCCGAGGTCGAAAACGATCGGTCCGCCGGCGTTAAGCGCGGCCTGGATCTGCGCGGTCGTGACGCTGCCCGGAGTGCCGTTGCCGAGGACGGTGGCTCCAGTCGTCGACGCCGGGACGGCGGCGGGAACGCAGCCGGCGTCGCCGGCTCGAGCCGCGAGCGGGGTGAGGATGAGAAGCGAGAGGACGATGAGCAGAGACGCGAGTCGAGAGCTTGAGAAGAGCATGAACCGAGGCTAGCAGAGCCTCGGTTCGTTCCACGCAGAACGACACTCGGGGTCGTCTCGGTGACGCTCGTCGCAAAGCGCTCGCACGGATCGGCTGGTCTCGACACCGTCGGGGGCGCGGCGCGATATCCGCGCCGGCCAAAGCCGATCGGGTTCCTCGCGAGGGGACGTCCCGATCTCGAGAGGAGCACACCATGACACCGTGTCGATTCCATCGAATGCCGTCGTCCTTCGTCCGGAGCCTGCGCGTCGAGCTCGGCCCTTGGCCCGCGCTCGCCTTACTTTTCGCCGCCTTGGCGATGATGCTGGCGCAGGCCGCCGGTGCCGAGCTGTCCGTCGCATCCACCAAGATCCTCAACGGGCCGCCGCACGAGCTGAGCCAGATGCGCCTCCAAGATCCGGCAGCGGCGGCCACGTCGTCGCGCGGCGTCGAGCGTGATGTCGTGCTCGACGCGAGCTCGCGTCTGGCAATTCCGGCCGATCCCGGGTCCTCCTTTCGTCTCGTCGTGATCGGCCCGCACGAAAAGCTCGAGGCGGTCGAGCTGGAGACGCCGTCCGGGCGCCGGGTTCGTGCTTCCGAGCTGTCGACGAAGGCGACGCCAGAAGCCGAAGAGAGTCTCGAGCTCGTGCGCTCGTCGCACGACGCCGGCAGCGCGATGCTCACGCTCGAGGCCGTCGGCGGACGGATTCCGCATCGACTGAGCGCACCGTCTCTCACGCCCGTGCGTGCAAAGGCAGCCGACGAGTCGATCTATCTTCGGGTGGAGAACCGAAGCTCCTACGTGCTGCGTGCGTCCTTCGATCGGTGGCTACGCCGGGTCGGTGAGCCGCTGCGCCTCGAGGCAGTGCTGGCCATCGAAGCCGACGAGGGCCGTGCCGACGATCCGATCGTGCGGATCGAGCACGCCAAGGTGCGTCTCGAGCGTGCCGACGGCTGGACCCACGAGGTCGGCCCGGCCGAGCTGGAGCTCGTGCAAGACGGGTTCGGCATCGACTGGACTCCGCCGGAGGCCGGCACCTACGCCGTCTCGATCGAGACGAGCGGGCGCACGGCCTCTGGGGCGCCGATCGAGCGGACGCTTCGCACGACGGTGCGGATCGCTTCGGCCGCGCTCGACCTCGCCGGCGACGGCGCGGAGAAGCGCTCGGCCGGGGTGCAGCTGGTCGTCGACGACCGCTTCCACCGGGTCGCCGCGGGGACGTCGGCTCGCGGCGGCAAGGCGTTGGGCGCGATCACCGCGGACGGCGGCGAGATCACTCGTCTGCGCTTCGACGTGCCGCTGCAGGTCACCGCGGAGCTGCCGGCGCGTGTCGTCGCGCATGCCGAGCTGTGGGGACGCGACGCCGAGGGTCGCCCCGAGGCGGTGGCCTGGGTCGGCGGCATCAAGGAACCGGTGATCGCCGGCGACGGCACCGTGCGCCTGCCGCTCGGCATCGACGCGCGGTGGTTCCAGCGCTCGGCGGCGCGGCCGCCGTTCGAGCTGCGCACTCTGCGGCTGCACGACGTCGACACCTTCGAGGTGCTGGCGCTTGCTTCGCGCCTGCCGGTCGAGATCGCGGTGGCTCCGAGCTTGGTCGCCGGCCGCTCGGTCGACGAGTCGAAGGATGCCCTCGATCGCCTGCCGGCGATCGATCGGACGATGCGGTACGGTCCGGCGCCCGCGAAGACTACGTCCATCGACCGAGACGCCGGAGCGAGCGAACTTGCGACCAAGAACGGCCTGCCGGTCGAACGTCTGGTGATCTCTCACGGGTACTGTGGCAGCAACGCCGGCTGGATGCCGTACATCAGCGACTTCTGGGCCACCCTCGACGCCCATGGTCGCAACAAGGTGCACCTGTTCAACGACCCCCGCCAGGGGCGGAGCCACGATCAGTTCGCGCAGCAGCTGATGGCGTTCATCGAGGCTCGGCCCGACGACGCCTACAGCATCATCGGCCAGAGCCAGGGCGGTGTCGCGGGCGTTCACCTGCTGGCGTTCTACAACTTCGAGCCCCTCGACTCGAGCGCGGCGACCTACAAGGTCCAGACTGTGGCCAGCCCGTGGGGTGGATCGCAGATCATGGACACGCTCGAGTACCTCACCTCGACCAATAGTCTCCTGGGTCCGGTGGGCCGGATTGTGACGGCGATGTGGGAATGTCCCATCGTGCCCAACCTGACCACCGGCGGAGCTGCCCTGTGGCGCAGCTTGCTGCCGCCGGCGGTGCTCGACGCCGTGCGTTTCTATCGAGCCAAGGGCGGCACCTGGCCTTGCCACGAGGTGCTCTCCGCCTTGATCCACGGCGACGACGACGGAGTGGTGACGGTGACCGCGCAGGGACATACCGGCGTCGACAACGGCGGTCTGAAGACGCAGCAATGTCACGGTGGTTTCAACTTCAGGCACCCGCCGGTGCACGCGGACTGGCTGCGCAACGAGTCGATGGCTCGGCTCGGCCGCACCTGGTACGTCAAGACCTGCTTCGAGCTGAATCAGAGCTCGGGCTTCGCGCCGGCCACGGTCGACTTCGATACGTCGTGCTTGATTCTGCGCCACGATGTGCCGGTCGAGAACTACTACTGGCGCATCGTCCCGACGACGACTGATGCCGAGGGCGCGCCGATCGGAGGCGAGTACTACGCGCTCGGTCCCGATCCGCAGATCACCGTCACCGAGCCCGGCGAGTACCTCGTCGAGCTGTCGATCGTCGCCTTCGTCGATGGCGAGTGGCGAGTCGACCGCGACACTCGGCCGCTGCGGGTCGCGGGCGGTGGAATCTCACTGTGCGCGCCGGGCGAGCTCTGCCCGTGGCTGTGCGACAACCCGCTGGAGTGCTGAGGTCGACCTGGAGACGGCGTTGACCTGACGGCGTTGACCTGACGGCGTTGACCTGGATGATGGCGACGGCGAGGATATCGACCCCATGCGCTGGTCCTTTTCGTCCGTCGCCGGCTCCGGTCTGGCCTTCGTCGCCGTCGCGGCTGTGGTGGCGGCGCAGAATCGTCTCGGCGCCTCGATCCTCCGCCCGGCGAGCGAGGTGCCGCCGTTCGCGACCTACTTCGCGATCGAGCTGCCGGTGTGGCTCACATGGTGGCTGTTGGTGCCGGCGATCGACCGAGTGCGTCGCGTCCTTCGACCGCTGCGCGCTGGGCGTGCCGGGGTCTGGGTCGCCGGCCATCTGCTCGCCGGCCTCGTGCTCTCGGGCGTCGGCCTGGTCCTGGTCGTGGCGTTTCGCTCCTATGTCTACTTTCCGGTCGCCAGTCCTCCGGACTTCGCCAGCGCGCTCGAGGTCGCCTATTCGACCGGCTTCGCGGTCCGACTCTTGATTTACGGCGCGCTCGCGGCGACGCTCGAGAGCGTCGACCTGCAGCGCGAGGCACGTCGCCGTGCACTGCGCGAATCGACTCTGCGGGCGGATCTCGCCGAGGCGCGGCTGGAGAGCCTGCGCGGCCGCCTGCAGCCGCACTTTCTGTTCAACACGTTGAATGCGATCTCAAGTGTGATGGGACGAGATGTCGACGCCGCGCGGACCGGCATCGCGCGCCTGTCGGATCTGCTGCGGGTCGTGCTCGACGACGGTGCGCAGGCGAGCGAAGTGTCGCTCGGGGAGGAGCTCGCGCTGCTGGAGCGCTACGTCGACCTCTTGCGCCTGCGCTTCGGCGCGCGCCTTCGCCTCGACCTCGTCGTGCCCGGCGCCCTGCACGAGCTCGCCGTGCCGAGCCTGCTGCTGCAGCCGCTGGTCGAGAACGCGGTACTGCACGGCGTCGAACGGAAGCGGGACGCCGGGCGCATCCGGATCGAGGCGCGTCGGCGCGCGGACGGAAAGGGCGACGGTGCGCGGCTCGAGCTCAGTGTCGAAGACGACGGTCCGGGGCTCGCCGACGGCTGGAGCGAGGGACTCGGTCTCGGTTTGACCCGGGCACGTCTCGAGAGCCTGTTCGGTGCGCGCGCTGGGTTGCGGTTGGGTGCCGGGACTGCGGGCACCCGCGGAACGCGGGTCGAGGTCTGGCTGCCGTGTCGGAGCGGTGACGACCCCCAGGAGGGACGGGGTCGATGACGACGTCGAGGGCTGGCTCAGCGCGCGCGGACCGCTGGCGGGTGCTGGTGGTCGATGACGAGCCCCCCGCGCGGGATCTCCTGCGCGAGCTCCTCGCCGTGCATTCCGATCTCGATCTGGTCGGTGAAGCGGCGGATGGAGACGAGGCGCTCCGCTGGCTGACGACGCACGAGATCGACGTGGTGTTCCTCGACATCCGGATGCCGGAAAGGAATGGTTTCGAGGTCCTGGGCAGGCTCTCCCCCGATCGCCTGCCGGAGATCGTTTTTGTCACCGCCTTCGACCGCTACGCTGTTCGTGCCTTCGAAGTGGCGGCCGTGGACTATTTGCTCAAGCCGTACGATCGGGAGCGCCTCGACCTCGCACTCGGCCGCGTGCGCCGGCGCCTCGAGCAGCAGCGTGGCACCACCAAGGCGACCAGCCTCGAACGAGTGCTCGAGCGTCTCGAGCAGGGGAACCGGCCGCCGCGTCGTCTCTTCCTCCGAGTGGGGGAGCGGGTCGTTCCGGTCGGCGTCGACGAAGTGCGCTGGTTCGAGGCGCACCGCAAGCTGGTGCGCGTCCATGCCGGCCTTCGGACACTCGAGGTTCGCGACAGTCTCAAGCGCCTCGAGGACGAGCTCGACGGCGATCAGTTCGTGCGCGTCAGTCGATCGGCTCTGGTGAACCTCGAGCGGGTCGTCGAGATTCAGCGCTGGTTTCACGGCGAGTTGATTCTGCTTCTCGACGATGGATCGCAGGTCCCGACGACCCGGCGATATCGCTCGCGAGTCGAGGAGCGGATCGGTCGCTGATGGTTGCGGAGAGGCCGGACCGACAGCAGGCATATCGATCATTTCAGCGACTTGGTGAATTTGTTTGACAATTCGATTTGCCTGTCATATGCTGGTCAAAACCTCGACTGCAACTTGGCACACTCGCGAATCGAATGACTTCGTGACTTTGTGCTCGCGAATCATCGATTCGCGTAAGGCATGGGAGGCACATGGCTTTCCACGGGCAACGGCACGTGCTCATTGGCGCAGCCTGTCTCGATCGGGTGGTCGATCGAGACGGCACGCCGCGAGCTCGCGCGCCCTCGTCCTCGTCGATTCGGGCGCCTCCGTCGTGGCTGCGTTGCGTGCACTTTTCGAGTTCATTGACGCAACCAAATTGGAGATGTGATGACGATTCTGAACCCCTCCCGTCTACGTTCCTCATGGCATTGGCTTTTCCTCGCGACGCTGGCCGCGGTGCTCACCTTCGTGCCGTCCGTCGGGGCGCAGCTCGACGGCACAGAGCAAGACGCACCGGTCGACGAGCTCGACGACTCTCTCGGTTTCGGCTATGTCGCCGAGACCGGTGCGGTCGCCATCGCGCCGAACACCGGCTACGTCTACTGCCCGTCGGCCGACTCCGGGCCGCTGCTCGCCGCGCATCCCGACTACCTCGCGCAGGCGCTCGAGGAGATCGGCGCGACCAGCAACGCCGACGGCACCTGGGTCACCAGTGACGGCGTCGTGCGGCCCCAGATCGCGACCGCGCTGATTGGCCAAGACGGAGTCGACAACAGCGCGAATCTCTCGGTCGTGCCGCTCGATCGCGTCTTGCTCGCACGTGCCTGGTGGCCCAACTGCCTGCGCTTGCGCTTCGGCTATCGCTGCGCCGGCTGCTACCGCTGCCCGCAGGGCTGCTACCCGCTGCACTGGGCCCGCGCATGCTCGGTGCGCTACACGGGCACGCAGCGGTTCAAGCTTTGCCAGTACACGGGGCGTCCCTGGGACATCTGCTTCGAGCGGACGCGCTATCGTTGCACCGCGACGGCCTACAACTGCACCAACTGCACGGGCAATGCCCTCTGGTCGCAGTCTTGGGTCGGCTGGTCCTGCTTCACCGGCGGTTGCTGACGCGGCCATCCTGCGCGCCGCTCGCGGCCGGGGAGCCGGCCGCTCGGCGCGCGGCTCGACGAGGACGCTAGGTGTCGACGGTGTCGACGGCGCCGAGCAGCGCGCGGAGGACGACGATCTGCTCGTCGAGAGTCGGTCCTCGGCGTGGTCGGCCATAGACGACATGGCCGACCAGGTCGCCGACCAGGCTAGCGTAGCCTTCGAGCCAACCCATGCCGTGAAAGGGGGCGAGGCGCGCCGGAGGGTCCGCCGCGGTGCGGGCCTCGGTCGTCCGCTCGCGCCCGCGGCCCCACACGATGATGTCGGGGTCGGCGAACGACCAACTCGCTGTCGCCGCCTCGCCCAGGATGTGCACCTCGAGCTGGTTGCCGGCGCCGTGCACCGTTTTCGACACCGATCCGAAGCTGACCATCGACCCGTCCCGCGGCGAGGTGTGCTCGATGGTGATGTGGACCTGCGAGTCGCGATGGGGTGATGCGGCATTGACATACCAGCGTCGGGCTTGTGTGTGCCGGGGCGCCAGCCCGCTGAGATAGATCACCAGGTCGGTCCAGTGGCTGCCGAGGTCGAGCAGCACATCGTGAGGTCCGCCGAGGGCGGGGTCGTCCTTCCAGCCGGGCCGCGCCGGGCCACGCACGGCGCCGGCTTGCCAATAGCGTCCCTCGATCGAGAGAACCTCGCCGAAACGTCCCTCCGCCCAGGCGCTGCGTAGGGTTTGCGGCCCCCAGAGCATGCGGTAGCCGTGGCAGATCCAGCACTCCAAGCCGCGGTCGGCGACACTTTCCAGGGTGCCGATCTGCCCGAAGTCGACGGCGGCGGGCTTCTCGCAGAGCGCCCAGCGGTAGCCGCGCTCGGCGGCCTCGAGCAGGAGCGGAGCGTGGAGCGCATGGGGATTGGCGAGAACGAGGAGAGAGCGCTCCGGGTCGGCCTCGGGGAGCGGCTCCCCGCGGCGATGAAGTCGCGGTGTCGCCAGTGCTTCGGGATAGAACGCCATCGCCATGCGCAGCGCCCGCGCCGCGCCGCCGCTGCCGACGATCAAGGGGTGGAGATCACGCGTCATGTCGGCGAGATCATATCGAGTCGACGTCTCCGATCGACGGACCTATGCATCGATTGCGATACGATGCGCCCATGGCCGACGATTGGACGCCGCGTCCGAACCCCACGCTCGATCTCCTCGCGCTCGATCTCGATCGTGAGGAGGGCTTCGTGCTGAGCCGGCTCGACGGTGCGACCTCAGTGCGCGACTTGCGGGCGCTCACGGGGCTGCCGGCGGGGCGGGTGGCGACGATTCTCGAGCGTCTGGCGGCGCACGGCGTGATCGACGGGTCCGGAAGTGGGGAGGGAGAGAGAGCCGACGAACCGGCGATCGACCCCGCGGCGCCTGTGTCGACCAGCCGCGTCGAGTCGGGGGCCGCCACGGGTGCGCGCAGCTGGCGGCGAATCTTCGAGCAGGAGTTGCATCCACTGCCGGTCGACTTGCGGGTCGAGCGTGCCGCCGACGCGCAGAATGAGATCCTGCGCGCCTTGTGCTTCGATCCGGCGCACCGCGTGATCGCGGCGCTGCTCGAGAATCCGCGCTGCGGGCTCGAGCATGCACGGCTGGTCGCCGCCCACCACCGCTCGAGCCGTGGGCTCGACGCTCTGGGTGAGCAGGCGGCTTTGGTGCGCGATCCGCAGGTGGAGCGGCATCTCTTCCGCAACCCGCAGACCAGCATCCGTCTGCTGCGGCGCATTTTCGGCCGCTCGCGCATGGCCAAGGTGTACCGCCTGGCGGTCGGCCACGACGCGAGCGAGGTTGTGCGCGAGACCGCGCGGCGCACCTTCCGCAAGAAGTTCACCGCCGGCACGGCCGAGGAGCGAGTGAAGCTGATTCTCGACTGCGAGGCGCGCTGCCTGGCGCTGCTGGTCGGAATCGCGCTCGACGCCAAGGCGGTGGCGCTGCTGTGCCGACGCGCCCTGCCGTCGATGCTCCTGGTTCGCAACCTCGCGCGCTGGCCCTCGACTCCGCCGCCGGTCCTCGCGCATCTCCTGCGCCAGCCCCACGTGCGGCGCAACCAGGCCCTGCGCACCGCGGTGCTGCGACATCCGAACGCGACCTCGGCGATGAAGCAAGAGATCTAGACTCGATCCCCGGATCGCGGGCGGCGCGTGATAGAACGGCGCAGATGATTGGATGCGGATCTCGTGGCCCTGGTGCGGTGCCCCGAGGACGCGGCGGAGCGCGTGCGAGGGGTCGGTGATGGATTCCCGTCGCGTCTTCGAGGTGGTCGATGCCGTGGTCGACCTTCCGGCCGCCCAGCGGCAAGAGCGGATCGATACGTTGTGCGGTGACGACGAGGATCTGCGCCGCGAGGTCGAGCGGCTGGTGGGTCTCGAGGCGACCGTCGACGGTGTCGCGGTGCATCCCTCCGGCGAGATGGCGACTCCCGAGCGCCTCGGTCCGTATCGGTTGCTCGATGTTCTCGGCCAGGGCGGTATGGGCACGGTCTATCGGGCGGTGCGCGAGGACGACTTCGAGAAGGAAGTCGCGCTCAAGATTCTGCGTCCAGAGCGCTTGAGCAGGCCGATGATCGAGCGCTTCCATGCCGAGCGCCAGATCCTCGCCCGGCTCGAGCATCCGAACATCGCCTACATCTTCGACGGCGGCACACTCGAGGACGGCCGGCCGTACCTCGTCATGGAGCTGGTCGAAGGCGAGCCGGTTGATCGCTACTGTCAGCTGCATGTGCGGGATCGCGCGACCCGGCTGCGGCTCTTCCTGCAGATCGCGTCGGCGGTGGCCTTCGCTCACCGCAATCTCGTCGTTCACCGCGACATCAAGCCGGGCAATGTGCTGGTGACCCGCGACGGCGTGCCCAAGCTGCTCGATTTCGGCATCGCCAAGCTCGTCAGTGACGAGGGGCCGGTCGTGGAGCCGACGACCTTGAGTGATGTCTCGGGCGCGATGACTTTGCGGTACGCCAGCCCCGAGCAGGTGGCGGGCGACGCAGTGACCACTGCGAGCGACGTCTACGCGCTCGGCCTTCTGCTCCACACGATGCTCACCGGGACCTTGCCCTGCGGCCTCGCCGACTGCGCGCTTTCCGAGGCGGCGGGCCGCATCCTCACCGCGGCGCCCGAGCCGACCGGCGAGGGCGGCGATCTCGATGCCATCGTCGGCATGGCGCTGGCCAAGGATCCGAGCGAGCGCTACGCCTCGGCGACCGAACTGGTCGACGACGTCGACCGATTCCTCCGCCACCTGCCTGTGCGGGCGCGCCAGGGGGGGCGCGCCTACGCTGCCGGCAAGTTGGCGCGCCGGCATCCGTGGGGTGCGATGGCGGCCCTGCTCTTCGTCGTCTTCTCGATCACGTCGACCGTGTTCTGGCGCGAGGCGGTCGTGGCGCGCGAAGTGGCCGATCGAGAGCGCATCCTGGCGGTGCGGGCGCAGGAGCGCGCCGAGCGCGTCTCGGTGTTCCTCAAGGATCTGTTCCGCTCGGCCGATCCGAACGCCGCGCGTGGCGGCCGGCAGACCGTGCGCGAAGTGCTCGACGAGGGACGGGAACGTCTCGAGGACGGGCTCGAGGGCGAGCCGGAGCTCGAAGCGGCGCTCGTCGGGACCCTCGGCGACGTGTATCGCAACCTGGGACTACACGACGAGGCCGTCGAGCTGATGCGACGGAGCGTCGAGCTGCGACGAGCGCTCTACCCGGAGGGCGACCTGCGCCTGGCGGTGTCGCTCAACGATCTGGCCAGCGTGCTCTACTACATGGAGCGCTATTCGGAGGCGGAGCGAGCCCTGCGCGAGTCGCTCGCTCTGCGTCGGCGCCTGGGCGCCGAGCCCACAGCGATCGCGCAGGCGCTCAACAATTTGGCTTCTGTGCTCACGCAGCAGGGCGAGCTGGCCGGTGCCGGCTCGCTCTACGAAGAGGCGCTTGCTCTGCGCCGCCTGGAGCACGGTGAGCAGAGCACGGTGGTGGCGTCGAGCCTCTACAGCCTGGGGGTGCTCCGGCTGCGCGAAGGCGATCTCGAGGTGGCCGAGCCGCTGCTGCGCCAGGCGCTCGACATTTACGTCGGCGCATACGGTGAGCGGCACACGCGCGTAGCCAGCGTACTCCACACGCTCGGCCGGCTGGTCGCCGACCGCGGCGCACACGACGAGGCCCGCGAGCTGCTGGAGCGTGCGCTCACGGTGCGCAGCGAACTCCTCGGAGACGACGACGCCCGGGTGGCGTCCACCCGGGCGGATCTCGAGTTGTTGGCGGCGGGTTGGGCGCGGCCGGACTGACCGCATCGCCGGAGCGCCCCGTCGACGGCCGCTCCGAGGCCACGCTCGAGGGCCTCTCGAGGGCCTCTCGAGGGCCTCTCGGGGGCCAATCCGGAGATCACTCCGGAGATCACAGTCAGCGGCCGTCGGCGAGCACCTCGAATGACACCGCGTCGCGATCGACGACGACGTACCAGCCCGGGCCGAGCGCAGCCAGCCCCGCGGCGGCGAGCCGGTGGGCATCCGCGAGGGGCGGCTGATTGTTCGGGTCGGGGTCGAAGTCGTGATCTTCTTCCTTGGTCGCAGCCGTGAAGTCGGCCGCGAGCTCGGAGAGGAGAGTCACCAACGGCTGCGCCGCGGCTCGCTTCGGGTCGGGGTCGAAGTCATGATCCTCCTCCTTGGTCGCCAGGCCGAGCCACGGGGAAGGCGCGGTCAGCTTCGGATCGGGATCAAAGTCGTGGTCCTCTTCCTTGGTCGCCGACTCGACGGCGAAGAGTGAGCGCGCGAGTGCGAGCCGTTCGCGGTCGTGAATCCGCTGCTCGACGACGCGGAGCGACTGGATCGTCGCGATGACCTGCGTGCCGGCTGCCTCGACGAAGAGAGAGCCCCCGCGGTCGGCGAAGAGGAGGCGGCGAGTCGGAGAGCTCTCGAGTGTGAGCAGCTGCAGGTCGTTGGTCGTGAGGGACAGGGACGCCGCGGACGGTGATTCGAGAAGGATCATCGACGGTCCGTGCACCTCGAGAGCGAGGCTCTCCGCCAATGCAGCCGGCGCTAGGGCCACGGCGAGGGCGAACGACAGGGCGAGGGTCAGGGCGAATGGGGCGTCGGTGCGGGCGAACTTCTTGCTGAGCGACATGGGTGTGCTCCTCTCAGGCTGCTGGGCAGCCGTGCGGCTCTGTGCGAAGAAGCGGGTTGGCCAACCGCGCGGTGATGTGTCTGCTGACCGACAGAAGAGCAATGGCCGTGCCAGCCCGCGATCGACGCTCGACGCGGACCCGGTCCGGTTCGTCCCGGTCTGGAAGTCGTCCACGCACGTCCTTGCCGCGCCCAGGTCGTCCACGGACGACCCGGGACGACCGTCAGGGGCCGGATGAGCCACTCGCCCGCGGCACTGAGCTGCCGGCATCGCCCCGAAACTGGGGCTCGACGTATAGAGATGCTGGTCGCTATGCCGCGAGCCAGTCAGCTGGCACGAGATTCGCTCATCGGCTCTGCGCCCGGGTGAAGCCCGTGCGCTTCACTCGCAGTTCAAATGTCGATCGAGGAGGATGCGATGACTCAAAACTGTGTCCCTGTTCTGAACATCTCGATGGAGGATGACATGGGAAAGTGCACGTACAGTGACCAGCAGATAAAGCCCAAATTCACAGTCGGTGATGTACTGGGTCTGACGAGCGACCTACCGATCTTTATTGTCGAAATCCTCGGTCCCTTCGAGAACAATCCGCTGACGCGAGAGCCAGCTTCAGAGCCGATTCATGTCGTTGTGAATGGAGACCAAACCGAGCAGCAGGGTTTCGACCGAAGCATTTCTCTCAACTACCCTACGAACACCATAGGGGCGTCGGCAAGCCAGACCTGGTCGTTCTTTGTCCTGGTCGAACTGACCGACGGCAAGACATTTCTCTGCGATCCGAAGATGATCGTCGATCCACTTTGCCCGCAGAACCGGTCCGAGAGGCTGTCGTGATGGTGAGCCTCCGCGAGCCGCCGCAAGTTGCTCTCGTCGACCGGGTGTGGGACTTCACGAAAGTCATGTGGCGGCTCGAGCTGCTTCCCGGCCAGACCCTCGGGTGGGCGACCAGCGCCAACGGTGACCTGTGGCAGCCTCGGAACGTGGCCGAGGACGAGATCGTTCGCGTCTTGAAATCGAGAGCCGGGTTTCTCTATACGAGCCAGCGCTCGATTGCCGACTACCACCCCTTCAGTGTCGTGACGACGTCGACAGGGGTGACGCCCTACCCTCCAGGGGAAAACCCGAAGGCTCACCACAATCAACGCGGGCCGGGGTTTTGGTGGAGCTTCCCGCCCTTCGTTCGAGGCGCGGGGAGTCGGCTGGCTCCGTGGGTTTTCGACATCGAGGGAGCTCAGCTCCGGTGGCGTTTCCGGGGCCCGAAAGGAGTCATCTGGGATCCGAAGATGATCGTCGACCCGCTCTGACGGCAACGAGGCCTCGCTCAGTGGCCTGCTACGGGGCGTCGTATCGACGATCTCGTCGAAGCTCCGCGAGCTCCGGGTCGCTGTCGAGATCGGTTTGCGGATAGCCGGCCTGCCGCGCTCGCTCGAGCGATACGAGGGCTTCTTCGCGCCGGCCGCAAAGCTCCTGTGCGACCGCGACTTGGTACAAGGCAGTCGCATCGCCGATGGCCGCGATCCCCGCCGGGATCGCGGCCATCGCTCGCGGACAGTCGCCTCGCTTGGCCTCGTAGAGCGGCACGAGAGTCTGGAGATTCAGATCGTTCGGTGTCGTTGCGAGCTTGTCGTCGAGCAGCCGTAGCGCACGGGCGTAGGCATCGTGCGCCGCGGCTTCGTTGTCCGGCGTCCAGCGATAGGCGTCGCCGAGGTTGGCCCATTGCTGGTAGTGAGTCGAGCCGCCGCTGTGCAGGGCCTTTTCGAAGGCCGAGACCGCCCGTGTGTAGAGACCCTGGCTGAAATAAATCGTGCCGAGATTCGAGAACGTGCTGGCATCTTCGCGGATCTCGAGCGCCTCCTGGAGACGCGCGGCGGCCTCAGTCAGCTCGCCCTGCATGTAGTGACAGGCTCCCAGGTTGCGCAGTACGACGAAATTGTCGGGCGTCAGCGCACGCTGTTGCTCGAAGGCGGCGCACGCTTCGTCGAAGCGGCTGGACGCGAAGAGGAACGCACCCAGGAACGCGTGCCAGTACCAGTGATCCGGGGCGTGGACGATCGCCTGCCGGTAGCGCTCCTCGGCGCGCTCCGTCTCGCCGCGCAGCTCCGCGACCCGCCCCTGCCAGCCCATGGCGTCGGCGTTGTCGGGCTCGATCTCGAGAGCTCGTGTCAGCGCCTCGTCGGCGGCGTCGAGTCGACCGCCTTCGGCCAGGACCATGCCGAGACTGACCTGCCCCGCGGCGAGGTGCTCGTTGGCCGCGACCGCTTGCTCGGCCGCCGCGAGAGCCTGAGCGAGAGACTGCGGATCGCGGCTTTCCGCGCGGTACGTTCGGTGGTAGGCCTGCGCCAGGCCTGCGAGCGCAGGGGCGAAGTCTGCATCGAGAGCCAGGGCGCGCTGGAATTCGTCGATCGCGCGGTCGAGAGCCCCAGTGCGATCGTAGCGGTCGAGCGCTTCGAGACCGCGCTGGTAGTGCTGGAACGCGGTGAGAGGTGCCGCGGGCGGCGGAGTCTCCGCGGCCGCGACGGGCCTGATCGCGTCGGCCGCGCGCTCCAGCCACGACGTCGTGGCCCACAGCCCGCCGGCGACCAGGAGGATCGCGCTGGCGGCCGCGGTTCGGCGCGGCAGCGATGGCGGCGCGTGGCGCGACGGAGTCCGGTGCGCGTCGGTTCGGGTCCTCTCCAACATCTTTGGAGATCCGGCGGCCATCGTCGGCGCCGCGTCGGCTTCGAGTAGGGCGTCGAGCGCGTCGACGATGGCGTGCGCGTCGGAAGGCCGGGCCGCCGGGTCTTTGGCCAACAACCTGCCGACGAGAACGGACACTCCGCGGGCAAGAGTCGGGACGCGGAGGTGCAGTGGCTCTTCCTCGTGCGAGCAGATGCGAGTCAACGTCTCGAGCGGGGATTCGCCGACGAACGGCAAGTCGCCGCTCAGCATCTCGTAGAGCAGGCTGCCGAGCGCGAAAAGGTCGGAGCGATGATCGACCGCGCGGCCCAGAGCCTGCTCCGGCGACATGGCGGTTACCGTGCCGACGACTTGACCTTCCGCGGTGAGGGTCGACTCGTGCCCGATCGACGCGGAGTCCGTGGCGTCGGCGGGTCGATACACTTTGGCGAGGCCGAAGTCGAGAATCTTCGCGCGCCCTTTGGCGCTCACCAAGACGTTCGAGGCCTTCAGGTCGCGGTGCACGATGCCGGCATCGTGCGCCTCGGCGAGACCGGCCGCGAGGTCGCGAGCAATCTCCAGGGCACGGCGGGGTGCCAGCGGCCCTTCGATCAGTCGCTGGTCGAGCGATGTGCCCTCGACTAGCTCCATCACCAGCCAGCAGTCGCCGTCGTCGCTCTCTTCCCATCCGTGGACCTGGACGATCGACGAGTGGCTCAACCGGGCGGCGGCACGCGCCTCGCGGCGGAAACGCTCGAGCGCCGCGTCGTGCTCGCGCCGGCCGGGCAAGATGCGCTTCAGGGCGACCGGGCGATCGAGTTTCTCGTCGTAGGCCTGGACGACCTCGCCCATACCGCCGCGGCCGAGCCAGCGGTCGACTCGATACGGACCGATCCTCTCGGGAAGATCCTCGCGCATCGTCGCCCGTGGCTCAGCGCAGCCCGAGCGCCTTCATGCGCAGGCGCAGTCCCTGGACCGACACCTCGAGACGACGGGCTGCGGCGATCTCGTCGCCCTGGTGCTCGAGGGTCGATTCGATCTCGCGGCGCTCGAGGTCGGCCGCCTTGCGCACCCGCGGGCAGCGATCGATCAGGCGGTAGAGCACCGCGCGCGACACGCCGAGGGTCTCGGCCGCCGGGGTGAGCTCGAAGTCGGCGGCGCGCAGGGCGTCGACCAACTCGTCGTCGGTGACTTCGGTCGCTTTGCGGTACACCGGGCGCCAGCGGCCGGTCGGCGAAGCAGAGGTCGGCGCACTCGGTGCTCGCACTCCAGGCGATGGGGTTCCGTTCGGTCGCGCGGCGCCCGGCGTTGCGGCCGATGCGGACGGCTCGGCCGTGGCGGACGACCGCGCGAGGAGCGGCGCCGGCCCCGAGCTGTCGCCGCGGGCGAGCAGCGAGTCGACCAACGTGCCGAGGTCGATCGCATGCTCGGCACTGTGGGCGAGCGCCAGGCGGCGGGCGATGTTGGCCAGCTGTCGCACGTTGCCCGGCCAATCGGCGGCGGCGAGGCGCGCCACCACCGGGGCCGGCGGCCAGGCGCGCTGGGCCTCGGGGTCGGCGGCTCGCGCGAGCTCGCCGAGACCACCCATCTCCTGCGCCAGGAAGTGGACCAGCAGACGGCCGATGTCGTCGCGGCGCGCAGCCAGCGCCGGCAGGTGGATCTCGAATCCGGCGAGCCGATGCAGCAGCGGCATGCGGAATCGGCCGTCGGCGAGCCGGCTCTCGAGGTCGACATCGGTGGCGGCGATGACGCGCACGTCGACGCGGCGGCTGGTGGCGCTGCCGACCGGCTGAATCTCGCCGCTCTCGAGCGCGCGCAGGAGCAAAGGCTGGATCTCGGACGGCGTGTCGCCGATCTCGTCGAGAAAGAGCGTACCGCCATCGGCGGAGACGAAGTAGCCGTCGCGTCTGCGATCGGCGCCCGTGTAGGCCCCTTTGACCGAGCCGAAGAGCTCGGCGGCGGCGAGGGAGGGTGGAATCGCCGCCATGTTGACCGCCACCCACGGGCCGCCGCGGCGTGGGCCGGCCTCGTGCACGGCCCGTGCGACCCGCTCCTTGCCCGTGCCCGACGCGCCGCGCAGAAGGACCGAGGCGTCGGTGGTGGCGGCGAGCGCGATGTCTCGGCGCATCGCCTGAAGGGCCTGCGAGTCGCCAACCAGACCGAATCGTGGAACTTCGTCGGGAATCAGCGGGGCGCGGTGGAGCAGCAGCACGACTCGCGAGCCGAGGGTCAGAACGACGCCGCTCTCGAGGCTGTCGGCCGTGATCCTCCGCTGCTCATCGAGCGGCTCGCCGTCGATCTCGACCGGTGTCGCGCTGTCGCCGCGTTCGATCAACAGATCGACGGGCTCGGAGATGCCGGATCGCTCGGACGCCCGCCGGAGAGCGCTCAGGCGCAGCGGTGTTCGACTGAGGTACACGACATCGAGCGCGCGCCGGATGCCGCGCCGCGCGGCAAACAGAGGCCGGCAGCGCGACAGCTCGACCGCGTCGCCGGTGGCCAGGCCGCCGAGCGTCACGCGCTCGCCGACGCGTCGCACGTCCGGGTGCCAGACGATGGTCAGCGCGGGCACCTCGGCGGCGATCTCCAGCTTTTGGAAGGTCTCCGAAAAGCGAGTCTCGGTGCTCGAAGAGGAATCCATGTCTCGTCTCCGCGGAGTCATCGGCACGGAGGCTCGACTCACGCCATCGAGATCCCAGCGCCTTCGGACGGCAGGTCTTCGGACGGTAGGTCTTTTTCGGACGACGGGTGATCGGAGTGAGGAATAGACCTCAGGAGCCTACCATGAGGCCCACGCGCCTCTGGGCGCCGCGGGCCGGCGGCGCCGCCGACGACGAAGTCGAGCGCGGAGGGCAAGCGGCGCGCCCAAGACGCCTCGTTGTGGACGCCGTCGCGGTCGATCACCAGCGTCAGGTGGTCGACGCTGCCCCGCAGCCGGCGGTGCACCCGCCGCACCGAGCGGACGAAGCGGCGCGAGCCGGGATGGAACCCCAGGAATCGTTGCCATGGGGACTCGGGCCGGCCGCGCTCCCAGGCGCCGGTGTCGAGGTAGATGTGTGCTCGTGTCGGCGCTCGCCAGCCACGCAGCTCGTTGGCGAGGCGGTCGCCTGCGAACCACACCGACGGGCTGAACGCCGCACAGTGGTGGGCGAGGTCGGGGCGACGATAGACGCCCCAGAGCGCCAGCAGGCCGCCGAGCGACGAGCCGGCGACCACTGCTGCCGACGGTGCCGGGTCGATCGGAAACGCAGCGAGCACGCCGGGTCGAATCGTCTTGGCGAGATGGTCGAGGAACGCATCGGCACCGCCGCCACCGAGACGCGGGTCGGAGAACGGTGAGTACTCGTGAATGCGCCGCTCGCGCGCATTGCCGATGGCGATGCCGATCACCGGCAGGCCGCGCGCGGCGAGCCCGGCGAGCGCCTCGGCGCCGCGCCAGTGACCGGCGAAGCTGGTTTGCGGATCGAAGACGTTCTGGCCGTCGTGGAGCCATACGGACGGCAGCGTCGGCGGTGCGTCGCCGGTCACGGTCTCGCCGGCGACGGCTTCGGCGCGGGTCGGAACGCCGGGCGGTAGCCAGACGACGACATCGCGCCGGATCGGCTCACCGTCGTCGACCGGCGGGCCGACGACGCCGGGCCAGATGAAGAGGCGGCCGGGCAGCGCGGCAGCCTCGGGGCTTGGGAAGACGTCCAGGTAGGGCAGCCACATCGCGCGGCGAGAGTATCGTGTCGAGCGCTCGTGGCAGAATCGAGGGCATGAGCACTGAAGGCCGCCTCGAGCGAAGCGACGAGCCGACCCTCTTTTGGCGCAGCTGGCGCCCGCAGGCCGTGCGAGGAACACTGCAGATCGTGCACGGGCTCGGGGAGCACGGCGGGCGCTACGCCGAGCTCGCCCGGCGCTTCGTCGCGGACGGCTGGCGGGTCGTCGCCGGCGACCTGCGCGGGTTCGGCCGCAGCGACGGTCCGCGTGGTCACGTCGATCATTTCGACGCCTACAGCCGCGACGTCGCGGCGCTCGCTGCACGCTGGAACGACGCGGGAGCACGCCCCCGTGTCCTCTACGGCCACTCGATGGGCGGTGTCGTCGCGCTGCGCGCGGTGCTCGACGCGGTTCCGGCCGATCGCCCCGACGCTCTCGTGCTCTCGGCGCCGGGCCTGAGGGCGCACCCGAGGGCGGCTCTGCCCTTGCCGCTGCATTGGCTGGCGCTCGCCCTGGCGCGGATCGCGCCGCGTCTGCCGCTGCCGACGCTGCTCGACGCCTCGGCGATCTCGCGCGATCCGCGCGTGGTCGCGGAGTACCGCGCCGATCCGCTGGTCGTGCGCCGGGCGACGCCGGCCTGGTACAAGGCGTTTCTCGACGCCCAGCGCGATGCCCGCCAGCGGGCCGAGGCGCTCGCGGTGCCGACCTTGCTGCTGGTACCGACCGCCGACCGGCTTGTCGATCCGGAGACCTCGCGCCGAGTCGCCGCCGCCGTCACGTCATCCGGCGCCGGGCCGCTGACCCTGCGCGAGCTCGACGGCTGGTACCACGAGCCGCATCACGAGCCCGAGCGCGCCGAGCTGCTCGACGAGATCGCGCGCTGGCTCGACGACGTGCTCAGGCCCGCGGCAGACGGATGACCAGCTCAGCCCCGCCGGTGGTGCGGTTGTGCGCCATCAGCGTGCCGTCGTAGCCCTCGATGATGGCGCGTGCGATCGCCAGGCCGAGCCCGGTGTGGTCGGCCTTCTGGCCGTCGGGCCGGTACGAGAAGAAGCGGTCGAAGATCTTCTCGCGGTGCTCCTCAGGGATGCCGGGCCCCTCGTCGGCGACGCGGACTTCGATGCTGTCGTCGTGGCGCGTCAGCGCGATCGATACGGTGCCGCCCTCGGGCGAAAAGCTGGTCGCGTTGTCGAGCAGGTTGTCGAGCACCTGGGCGAGGCGGTGTCGTGACATCTCGACCGTCGGTCCGCTCTCGTCGCCGGTCTCGCCCGCGGGCGTCGCGAGGTCGTAGTGGACCCGGTCGCCAGTGCGCAGCTCGTACGACTCGACCAGGTTGCGCAACAGCGGGGCGATCGCCACCTCTTCGGTCGGCTGGCGTTCGAGACCGGCATCGAGGCGGCCGACCTCGCGGACACCGTTGAGCAGTCGCTCGAGGCGCACGATGTCGCGCTGCACCATCGCCAGGAATCGCGCCCGTTCGTGCGGGTCGTCGACCTCGGCGGCGAGCTCGGCGGCGTTGCGCATTGCCGCGAGCGGATTCTTCAGCTCGTGCGACACGTCGGAGGCGAACGATTCGGTGAAGTCGAGATGGGCGCTGAGCCGCCGCGTGAGCTCGGCGAGCGCGCGCGAGAGGTCGCCGATCTCGTCGAGCCGCCGGGACGACTCGAAGCTGCCGGTCAATCGCCCGCGCCGGTCGAGCAGGGCGCTCGCCTGCTCACGCAGGCGGTGCAGCGGGCGGGCGATGGTGGTCGACAGCAGCAGGCTGATCACGATCGCCACCAGCACCGAGGCGAAGACGACCTCGAATGTGTCGAGGCGCAGCTCGTAGAGCGACGACAAGATCTGAAACGTCGAGCGCGACACCAGCACGACGCCGATCACGCGCGGCGTCCGGCCGTCGTCGGCGACGCCGCGAATCGGCAGCGCGGAGTAGAGGGTGAGCGAGCGCAGGCCTGGGGTGCGCCGGACCGTCGAACCGTAGCCGCCGGCGAGAGCCTGCTCGATCTCTGGCCCCGACTCCCGGGCCCCGTTGGCCGAGCCGCCGACCTCCCCTTGCGGCGGCGCCGGCGGCAGCACGAATCGCTCGTACAGCCGATAGAGGAAGTTGCCCAGGCGGTAGAGCGGCCGCTCGCGGATCTCCGGCTCGGGACGCACCTCGGGCTCGTCCGACAGATCGTCGGCGCGCGGACCGAGACGGCTCGAATCGGCGACCACATCGAGATCGGGCGTCAGAACGCGCAGGCGTGCGTCGAACTGCCGGTCCATGGCGGTGAGGATGCGCACGGCATCCTCGGGGTCGAGCACCGCCGGACCGCGCAGAGCGGCCGCGAGCAGGCGCCCCTGCTGCACCATCGACCGCTCCTGGTAGCGCAGAAGTTCCTGCTCGTAGGTCTGCAGCGACAGGATGCCGATCGCCGGCAGGAAGACGAGCAGGAGGTTGAACGCGAGCAGGCGGAACGAGATGCGCGAGAAGAAGCGGAGCAGCCGCCGCATGCTCAGGCCTGCCGGTAGCGGTAGCCGAGGCCGTAGACGGTTTCGATCTCGTCGTAGTCGGGGTCGATGTCGTGCAGCTTGCGGCGCAGGCGCTTGATGTGCGAGTCGATGGTGCGGTCGCTGACGTAGGTGTCGTGCGGGTAGCCCTCCTGCATCAGCTGCTGGCGGGTCTTCACGTGGCCTGGATGGCGCGCCAAAGCCTGCAGGATCAGAAACTCGGTGACCGTCAGGTGGAGCGGTTCGTCGTCGAGGGCGGCGGTGTACCGCTGCAGATCGAGGCGCAGGGCGCCGACCTCGATCAGCTTGTCTTCGACCTCGCCTGGCTGGGCCTCGAGCGCCAGGCGCCGGAAGAGGACCTTGACGCGCGCCACCAGCTCGCGCATCGAGAACGGCTTGCACAGGTAGTCGTCGGCACCGAGCTCGAGGCCGAGGACGCGGTCGAACTCTTCGTCGCGCGAGGTGAGGAAGATGATCGGCAGGCGTTCGGAGCGGGCGCGCAGGCGGCGGCACAGCTCGAGTCCGTCGACCCGCGGCATCATGATGTCGAGCACCGCGACGTCGGGCAGCCCGCCGTCGAAGGCGTCGAGCGCCTGCTGGCCGTCGGCGTAGGCGTCGACCTGGTAGCCCTCGCGGCGTAGCGCGAAGCCGACGGTTTCACGAATGTGCTCCTCGTCGTCGACGAGGGCGATGCGGTGGCGTCCGGTTTCGTGCATGGACGCAATCTACCGCAGCCTGCGATGCTTGGGGCGAGGCAGCATCGGCCCGACGCGAGAATGCCTCGCCGTCGCCACGATCGAGGCGAAGCCACGCTCGAGACGGCTCAGCGCGCGCTGTCGTCGGTGAGCGACTCGTAGATGCGCCGATAGGCTTCGTAGCGGGCTCGCGACACGTCGCCGGAGGCGACAGCCTGGCGCACCGCGCACTCCGGCTCATGGACGTGGGTGCAGTTGGCGAAGCGGCAGCCGGGCGCCAGCTCGAGGAAGTCGGGAAAGTGCAGGCGCAGGTCTTCGGGCGTCATCCGCCACAGGCCGAGCTCCCGGATGCCTGGGGTGTCGATGAGGCGGAAGCCGCCGAGGTCGTAGAGATTCGACCGCGTCGTGGTGTGCCGCCCGGTGCCGAGGGTGCGGCTCACCGCGCCGGTGGCGGCGTCGATCTCGGGTGCCAGCGCGTTGATCAACGACGACTTGCCGACGCCGCTGTGGCCGACGAAGGCGGCGAGAGTGCCGTCGAGGCGCTGGCGGAGGGCCTCGATACCGCGACCGTCGGTGGCCGAGGTGCGCAGCATCGGCAGGTCGATGGCGCGGTACGGCTCGAGCGCGCGCTCGAGCTCCGCGTGCTCGGCGTCGGTCGACAGCTGGTCGAGCTTGTTGACCACCAGCAGCGGCTCGGCGCCGCCGCGCTCGATGGCGATCAGGTAGCGGTCGATGAGCGCCGGGCGCAGCGGCGGCCGCAGCGTCGAGGCGACGACGCAGACCAGATCCATGTTTGCCGCCACGACCCGCTCCTCGCGCGGATTGAGCGGATGGGGCCGAGACAGGCCAGTGGAGCGCGGCAGCACCTCGGCGACACGATGGTCGTCGCCCGCCGGCACGACGCGCACACGGTCGCCGACGGCGATGCCGGCGCGCTGGTCCTCGGCCAGGTGCGACGGCAGGATGCACAGCAGGGGCTGGTCCGTGGTCTTGTCCGTGGTCTTGTCCGTGGTCTCGTCCGTGGGCTCGCCGGCGGACCGGTCGGCCGGTGTCGACGTCGGCTGGTCCGGGTCGAGCTCGATCCATGCAAGCCCTGAGGCGAGCGACACGACCCGTCCGTCGAGCGCCTCGGAGAGGTCGGGCTCGGTACCGCTCGGTCGCTTGTCGTCGCGCTCGGCCTGGGTGCGCGGCCGGGCGCTCGAGGCCGGCGGCTCGGCGCCGACCAGGGCCGGGTCGAGGCCAAGCTCTTCGGCATCGTCGAAGTCGTCGAGCGCGTCCGTGCCGGCGAAGTGCTCGCGGACCGTCTTGCTCAGCCGGTGCGCGAGCTGCGCGTCGCGTCCGCCGCCGGTGCGGCGGATCTTCTTGCGGCTCGACTTCTTCTTCTTGGGCATGTCGTGTCGGCGGCCCCTCTGCGCGCCCTCAGCCCCCGTCGATCGGTGCGCTCTGCTCCTCGAACCGCAGGCCCTCGGCTTCGAGCGCGTCGAGCACCGGATGGAAGATCTCCGGGTCGGTCGGGCCGAGGCAGCCTCGGCGGCTGAGCCGGCCCTCGAGCAGAAGGCGTACGCCGAGCGCGGCCGGCAGGCCGACGGTGCGCGCCATGGCGGTGAAGCCGTTCGGCTCCCCGTGGCAGACGAAGGTCGAGTGAGTGCGCTCGACGACCAGTCGGCCGGCGGATTTCGACGGCACCCGCGCGTCGATCTCGTGATGCAAAACGACGAGATCGCGCACGCCCGGCGGCAGCGGCAGCCGCTCTTCGAGCAGCGCCGCCAGGCCGTCGGCGGGGCGATCGCCGCGGCCGCCGACCCGGCGCTCGGAGAAGATGCCGAGCCACTCGAGCACGTCGAGACGCCGGTCGTCGGACTCGACGCCGAGCAGGCGCGCGACCCGCTCGCGCAGCACGCCCGGTGCCGTGTCCTGGCTGTGCGGCAGGAACATCGTCGTCAGCTCGGCCCAGGTGCGCTCCTGCAGGTGGGGCACGTGCAGGTCCTCGGTCGGTAGGCCGAGGCGCACGATCAGGTCCCAGACGTCGCAGTAGCCCGGCCAGCGCAGAGTGCCGCGCACCAGGGTGCGCACGTGCTCGAGGCCGTGCACCTCGCGGTAGGCGATGGAGTCGCGGTTGGCGTAGCCGTCGAGGCGTCCGAGGCCGGGGACCTCGACCGGCCAGTGGGCGGGGAAAACGCGGTGGCGCGGCTCGAGGTGGATTCGGCCTCGGCGCAAGTATTGCGCGCCGTGCTCGCCGGACATCGCGACGTTGCGCGGATTCCAGGTGATGCAGTAACGCAGCGGGTTCCCGCGGAACGATTTGTCAGGCAGGCCGCCGCCGTACGACAGGAAGCGGTCGACGCGACCGCCGCGCTCCCGGATCTCCTCGATCAGGCGCTGGGCCGACATCAGGTCGATGCCCGGATCGAGACCGAGCTCGGTGAGGAGCGCCACACCGCGCGCGCGCGCGTCGTCGTCGAGGCTCGCGACGTCGTCGGCGCGGTACGAGGCCGACACCATGTGGACACCAGCGGCGAGCGCGCGGCGGGCGATCTCGGCCTGGAAGCGCGGCGGCAGCATGTGGACGACCACGCTGGCGTCGGCGAGCTCGGCGTCGAGGGCCGCATGGTCGTTGATGTCGAGCGCCACCGCGCGGCCACGCTCATGGTTGCCGACCCGCCGTCGCGCGGCGTCTTCGTCGGCGTCGGCGACCGTCACCGAGGCGTCGAGCGCCGCGGCCTGCTCGAGGAGATAGTGGATCAGGAAGGGCGCGCTGTGACCGGCGCCCAGAATCAAGATCTTGCGCATGAAGAGAGTCCGTCGTGAAGGGGTCGAGAACGCGGCGGGGAAGGGCAGGTGGGGAGTGCACGGGGAGTGACGCGCCGCGTCGGCGAGTCTAGCTCAGTCGCCGGGTGGGTGCAGCGCGCGTCGGCGTCCGCGCGGGCGGTCGGCCGATGGGACAGAATAGCCCGATGGATGCTCGACCCGCGCCCGACTCGGGGCCCCGCAGTCGGCTCGTGCGCGCGGTCGAGCTCGTGGTGGGCCTCGGACTCGCGGCGGGGGTCGTCGGTCTCGCGGTCCAGCGCTGGCAGCTGCTCGACGCGATCGCGCGAACGAGCGCGCGCCTGCCGCTCTGGGACGAAGCCAAGTACGGTTGGAGCGGCCTGCGGCTGGCCGACGCGCTGCGCGCCGTCGACCTGCCGGCATTCGTCGTCGCATTGCACGATCTGTCGGTCTGGCCGCCGACGTTCCCGCTACTCGAGGTTCCGGCGTTCTGGGCTCTCGGTCCGGAATGGAGCAGCGTGCGCCGGCTGACGGCGCTGCTCTTCGCGCTCGCGGTCGTCGCCACCTACGGTGCGGCGCGCGAGCTGGCGCGACCGCGGGTCGCCCGTCCCGGTGACCGCATCCGCGCCCACTCCGCCGGTGCCATCGCCGCCGCCTGGCTGGCGACGGCGCCGTTGCCTCAGGCCTTCGGTACCTTGGCGATGCTCGAAGTGCCCGGACTCGCGCTGCTGGCGCTCGCGGTGTGGGCCCATGCGCGGGCGCTACGCCGCGACGACTCCACCGGCTGGCGCCTCGCCTGGCTGGCGACCCTGGCGCTGGTCTTCTGCAAGTACAACTATGGTCTGATGGCCGCCACCGCCTTCGGGCTCGCCGCGCTGCGCGATGGCGTCGGCTCGTGGCGCAACGTCGCGGCGGCGACGCGCGCTCGGCTGCGCAAGCTGCTGCGCGAGCCGATTCCACTGTGGCACGCGCCGTGGCGCCGTCCGTGGGCGAGCACCGTCGTCGCGGTCCTCGGGCTCGGCCTGTGGGTGCACGCCGTCGGTGGGGTGCGCTTCGATGTCGTGGGCCACACCGTGAGCGCGTCGTCGGCCGGCAACGCGCTGCAGATCCTGGCGCTGCTGGCGGTCGTGCGCTGGGCCACCGTGGCGCGGGCGGAGTGGCGAAGCATGGTCGCCGTCTGGCGGCGTGCGGCGCCGCGCGCCCGCTGCGCGGTGACCTGGTGTGCGGCACCCTTGGCGCTCTGGCTTCTGCTGCCGCCGCACCTCAAGGAGCTGGTCGGCTTCGTCGACAATCGCTCGTCGCAGCTCGGCTTCGTCGACGCCCTGGCGGTGTACGCGCGTGCGCTCGTCGCCGACTTCGTGCCGGTACGCGATGGCCGCCCTCTGGTGCTTGTCGCGCTGGCCCTCCTCGCCGGAGGCTGCGTTGCGCTCGCCTGGACCGCGTCGCGGACACCTCTGCTGCGGCTGTTGGGGTTGCTGGTGGCAACGCACGCCGCGGCGTTGCTCGTCCACCCGTACCGGCTGCCGCGCTTCGCGGCGACGCCGCTCTGGGTGCTGGCGGTGGCGACGGCCGTGGCGGTAGTGCTTGGATTCGGATACCTGGTCGCGCGCGGGTCGACCGCGGGCCGACACTCGGGGACCCGCGGGATCGCCCGCCACCTGCTCTGTGCGCTGCTACCGCTCGCGCTGGCGGCCGGCGCGTTGAAGGGTGCCTGGCGAGCGGCCGATGCGGAAGCGGTGGCGCAGCGCCACGCGCTGCGGACCGGCGACCCGGCGCTCGGCAAGCTGCTCGGGCCCGAGGGTCTGGCGGTCGGCCGGCCGCTCGTACTGGTGGGCACGGCGAACGGCCTGTCGCCGCACCTGGCGCGCTGGAGCGCACGCCTCGATGGGCGGCCGGTGCCGCGCACCGTTCGGGAGCTCACCGGGCGCTCGGATGCCGAGGCGTCGCGACTGCTCGAGGCGGCCGCCGGATCGTGGATCGCAGTCGTGTCTGAAGATCTTGTTCTACAAGATGCAGACCAAGAAGGCGTGGTTGAGGACATTCCTACGCCGGACGACGAGTGGTCGCACGATGGCTCGCAGGGTGCCGTGCCGGACGACGCGGAGTCGGCCCGCCTCGGACGCTGGGTCACAGCGCTCGAGGCGTCGGACGGCTGGCACCGTGTTCTCGACACCTCGCTCGGAGCGAAACGACCTGACTTCGTCGGCGCCCTGCGCCTGCGCCTCTACGCGCCGTCGTCGTTGAGGTCGAGTGTGCCGCTGTCGCCGAGCCCGGAGATCAGCCCCCGGTCCCGCAGCTCGCGGAAGGCGGCGTCATAGGTCGCCAGCTTCTGGCGGATCTCGTCGAGCGGTGCCGGCTCGCTGCCGAAGAGCTCGGCGAAGAAGCGCTCGGGCGGCGTGTCGAGGGCGTCGAGCACAGTCATCACGTGCAAGATCGTGAGGCTGATGTGGCCCTGCAGCACCTGGCTCAGGTAGCCGCGGCTCCAGCCCGCCTGGCGTTCGATCTGGCGCTGATTCGTCGTGCTGCTGCGTACCCTGCGGCGCAGCTCTTCGCGCACGCGGTCGACACGCTCGAGGATCTCGGGTGCGATCGATTCGGTCGAGTCGTCGGAGAGGTGGGAGTCAGAGTTCGAGCTCATCGCGGATTCCTTGCTCGGTCGAAAGGTCGTTGCATGCAAGATGGAACTTGTGAAAATCGAGACGTTCTGGTACTCTCCACGCATGGAGACGGGAAACCCACACGGTCAGGTCACGACGTGCCGTCCGATCCACCCATCGGGCCTTCGACGGCTCGATGCCGTGGCGCAACCCGCCGCGGCCGCCGCCCTCGAGTCCGAGCCACCTGTCAGCCCGGCCAACGCCGCGGCGTCGGCCGACGAGCTCTCGATCCGCATCGCGCGACCGACGCGCCGTTCGCGCTGTGCCCTGTGCCGGCGGCGGGTCGTCGCGGCCGGCCCGATCGGTCACGCCGGATCGCGGCCGGTGTGCGATCGATGCCTGCTCGACCACGACCCGCAGTTGGGCATGGCGATGGCGATGATTTCGGTCGCTCGGGCGTACGGTTCGTCCCGCCCGCACTCGTTGCCGGACGAAGAGCGGGCGAGGGCCGAGTTGCTCGCCTTCGCCCGCCTCTACGACCAGTTCGTCGCGCGGTTCGGTCCGGCTCGTCCGCCGCTCGAGGACTGGGGGCTCGACGAGTGGGACTTCGAGGAATGGGACCTCGAGGGGTGAGAGCTCGGAGGCCGAGCTCTCGAGGCCATCAGCCGAGGAGGTCAGCGACCCCCTCCCGTTCCTCGCGGAGCTCCGCGTCGGTGGCATCCATGCGCGCGCGGCTAAAGTCGTCGATCGCGAGGTCCTGAACGATGTCGACTTCGCCGTCGCGCACGGTCACCGGATAGGAGTAGTACACGCCCTCGGCGATGCCATAGCTCCCGTCGCTGGGAATGGCCATCGACACCCAGTCGCCGTCGGGCGTGCCGTGCACCCAGTCGTGGATGTGGTCGATCGCCGCCGACGCCGCCGACGCCGCCGACGAGCTGCCGCGCGCCTTGATGATCGCGGCACCACGCTGCTGCACGGTCGGAATGAACGTGTCGCGGGTCCAGGCGTCGTCCACGAGCTCGGTCGCATCGCGGCCGTCGACCTGGCAGTGGTGGATGTCCGGGTACTGCGTCGCGGAGTGGTTGCCCCAGATCGTCATGCGACGCACCGCCGTCGAGTGGTGGCCGGTCTTTTCCGCCAGCTGCGCGATCGCCCTGTTATGGTCGAGGCGGGTCATGGCGGAGATCTGCCGCGGGTCGAGATCCGGCGCGTTGGCACTGGTGATCAATGCGTTGGTGTTGGCCGGATTGCCGACCACGAGCACGCGCACGTCGCGATCCGCGTGATCGTTGAGCGCCTTCCCCTGGGCCGAAAAAATCTTCGCATTCGCCTGCAGCAGGTCCTTGCGCTCCATGCCGGGACCGCGTGGCTTCGCGCCGACGAGAAGTGCGTAGTGGACGCCGTCGAACGCTTCGTTGGCGTCGTCGCTCATCACGATGTCGTGGAGCAGGGGGAAGGCGCAGTCGCGAAGCTCCATCACGACGCCGCGCAGAGCGTCGAGCGCCGGCGTGATTTCGAGCAAGTGCAGGCTCACCGGGCGGTCGGGGCCGAGGAGCTGGCCGGAAGCGATACGAAAGATGAGCTGATAGCCGATTTGACCGGCTGCACCGGTCACGGCCACGCGCGCGGGCTGTGTCATCGAGAGGCTCCTGAGGGCGAGGGCGTCGGGCGACGCGTCGATTCGAGTCGGTGGGAAAGTCCTGGAGTCGAGGCTCCTGGAAGACCACTGGAGTCTAGCATGCCGCGACGCCCCGCAAGTCGCGTGATCTGGCAGAACGCGCGCGTTTTGCCTCACCTTGACCTTCGGACTATGATGTTGGAGCATATCGGCGCCGATCGATTCACGACCGCGCCAGGAGCCTTCATGCGTCGCTGCGATTCCCTTCCTCTGTGCCTCCGAGCCTCCGCCGTCTTGCTCACGCTGGGCCTTGTCCTCGCCGCGTCGGCGGTACCTGCCGCGACCACCGGTCAGCGCCTCCTGCTGCCGTACTACGAGACCGAGATGGGGAACGTCTTCGGTGCCTCGACGCTTTTCGCGTTGCGCAACGAGTCGACGCAATCGGTCGAGGTCACGATCAAGTACTACGAGGCCGACGCGCCGCAGGCGCCGCAGGTCACAGACCCCGTGATGCTCGGCCCCAAGGGCGTCAAGACGGTGAATCTGCGCGACGTTCCCCTGCTCGAGGTCGATCCGGACGGGTTCGCCCGCGGCTTCGTGGTCTTCGAGGCGCCCACGGGCGTCGAGATCCACGGTGACTACTTCCAGGCCACGCCGGGCGACGCGTTCGCCACCGGCGCACGGCTGGTGAACCTCGACACTGATCCGTGCAGCACGTTCAGCGTCCGCTTTCTGCGGGGCGGCGCCTTCAGCGGTGGCACCAATTACGTGCTCTGGATCGACGCCGACGCTCTGCCGCTGCCGGCCGAGGCGGTCGTGTACTCGATCTACACCGAGGCCGGCGGCGCTCCGGTGAAGCTCGACTTCCTCGATGTCGGCCTCGCCACGACCCGCTTCTCGGTGCAGGACTTGCTCGGCGGAGTCGACTCCGGCCTCAACGCGGGCGTGCTCGAGCTCCAGCTGTCCGAAGGGCTGCAGGGGCATCTCGCCGCGACGATGAGCGCCAGCGGGCTCTACTCGGTGGGTCTCGAGGCCGCCTGCCGCGACTGACGCGCGAGCGGGCGGCTGCGTCGTCCTGCACAGGCGACACTCCGCGACCGATCGAGGGCGTTTCGCCGACGCGGCCCGGCGATCGGCGTCGACGGCAGGGCCCGTCGCACCAGGGATCGTCTCGATTCGTGGCGTCGGCACGAGTCTTGCTGCAGCGAGGTGTGGAGGTGCTCATGGACAAATCGACTCAGATCAACACACGAATTCTCACCTCGGCCGCTCTCCTCTCTCTCCTCTTGGTGCCGACCGTCGCCGACGCGCGCGACGACGAACGCCGCGCACAGCAGCGAGAGATCGCCAGTGAACGCCAAGAGTCGCGCCTGCAGTCGCGGCAGGAGGCGCGCCGCGAGAGCCGCGGCGGCGAGCGCGTGCGCAGCGAGCGCCGCGAAGGGCGTCGCGAGGTACAGCGAGAGCGTCGCGAGGGCCGGCGGAGCGTCGAGCGTGAGCGCCGAGAAGGGCGCCGCGAGGTCGAGCGCGAGCGTCGTGAGACACGCCGCGAGGTCCGCCGTGAGCGCGACGAGGCGCAGCGCGAGGTGCGTCGCGAGCGGGAGCGGGTGCGCCGGGAGTGGCGCGACGATCGGCGAGATCGCGTGCGTCGCGAGGCCGACCGGTCGCGCTACGCCGACCGCTACGACCGCCAGCGCGGCCGCTGGGTGGACGGCGGGGCGTACGACGAGCGCCGGCGCGTCGAGCGTCGCTCGCGCGACCGGTATCGGACCCAGCGCGAGCGCTACACGGTGCGTCGCTACGATCCGCACGATACCTACTGGCGCTACGACAACCGCTACCGCTATCGCGACCGTCCGCGTCACTACGTGCCGCGCTACCGCCGCGGTGAGGTGCGGGTCAGGCCTTGGCGCGACTGCAATCTGCGCAACGGCTACTACGTGCGTTACGGCTCACCGTTCTACCGCGAGCGCTTCCGCGTGCCGCGCCGCATCGTGGTCGACTACGCCCCGCGCTACGACGACTACTACTACGGAGCAGTCTTCCACGCTGGCGTGAGTGCCTGGCTCGATGTCTATCTCTTCCCGGTCTACCACTACGACCGCGTCGAGTATCGACCGTACATCTACTGCGAAGGGGACTATCTCGGCACCGGGCGTTTCGACTCCGGCGGCTTGCTGCGGCTCGACATCGACATCGACATCTTCTGAGCCTGATCGGCGTCCTCGGGCGCCATCGGCTGAAGTCTGCGCCCCTACGCCCAACGCTCGGGCGTAGGGCTGTCTCGTTCCAAGGCGGCCGAGGGCGAGCCCGGCGGTGGCTCAGCCGCCACCGAAGACGACGAAGAGCTGCGTCAGTCCGGCAAGCAGGCCGAGGACGGCGCCGACCAAGATCAGCTTCAGCTCGTCTTCCTGGAAGCACGGCCGCAGCAGGTCCTGGAAGTCTTCCGGCGGCATGCTCACCATGCGTTCGCGCAGCAGGCTCTCGACGAGGGCCGAGCGCTCGTGGTTGAAGTGCCAGTCCTCGAACGGCTTGGTGCCGAGCTCGATCGACCGCTGGCCGACAGCGTCGCGCACCGAATCGAGGCTCTCTCGCCCCATCGTCAGCTCGACCGGCAGCTCGAAGCCGGCGATCGCTCGATCGACCAGGGGCTGCATGTGGCGCCGGACCAGCTCGTGGGTGTGTTCCGAGCGGGCGCCCTCCATCATCGTGCGGATGATCGAGCGCACATTGACGATCTCGGTCGTCACCAGCTGACACCAGACACTCGCGACTTCCTTCTGGCGGCGCAGGAAGAGCCCCTGGACGACCCAGGGGCCGATGCGCCGTGGCCGCAGAGGCCGGAAGATCACGTTCAGGGCGATCCAGTTGGTGGCGTAGCCAACCAGCGCACCGAACGCCGGCAGCACCCAGCCGGCGGGGTAGACGATCCAGACCACCAGCTGCACGAGGCCGAAGAGGAAGCCGAAGTAAAGGCCCGAGCGCACGATGAAGCGAAACTCGGCCTCGCCCGACTCTTGGAACAGCCGGTTGAGCAGTGCCCGGTCGGTCTCGAGCCGGGTGACGATCATGTGCTTGAAGTCGACCAGCTCCTCGATCCGCTCGGACGCTTCGGTCATCAACGCGTCGACCAGGAGCGGCAGGCCCTCCTGCACCCGGGCGTAGATCCGCGCCTTCACCGGCGCCGGGGTCGCGCGCCACACGGCGTCGTTCTTGCGGAACATGATCTCGTCCGTGTAGCGCGGCAGCCGCGGCTGCATCACGCGCACGATCTGCGCCGCGATCTTGTCGGGCTCCATTTGCTGGAAGAGCTCGGGCAGGGTGCCGAGCTTGCTCATCGTGGAGTCGACGAAGATGGTCGCCATGCGGCCGGCCTTGGCGGGGATGATGCCCTGCCAGCCGAGGAACGGCCGGATGCCGATGAAGCGCAGGGGCTTGAACGTGAGCTCGATGGCGGCCCAGTTCGTCGCCCATCCGACGATCCCGGCGAGCACCGGAATGCTGGCGTATTTCCAGACGTCGGGGTGGCTCAGCCAGCCGGGAAGGAAGGCCTCGAGCTGTGCGAGCAGCGGGGAGAGCGAGGCTTGGAGTTTGAACAGTAGGTCGTGCATGGCCGGGCCGAGCCGCGGTGGGCGGCGATGCTAGCAGACGCCTCTGCGTGGATCCGAAACGTCCGCTGCAACGAACGCATCATAGTCTCGCGGCAGCCCCCGCGAGTAATCGACGACGAGTGGAGAGTGTCATGGCCCTCTGGATGATGAAGACGACGATGCCCGCCCCCGACGAGGCCCTTCCCGGGCGCGAGACGCCGCTGACCGTGCCGGCCTTCCACGAGGTGCTCGACGCCGGGCTCGAGCCGCCCTACCCCGACGACTCCGAGGTCGTCCATTTCGGCCTCGGCTGTTTCTGGGGCGCCGAGCGGCTGTTCTGGCAGGCGCCCGGGGTGGTCACCACCGCGGTCGGGTACCAGGCAGGGCACACGCCGAATCCGACGTACGAGGAAGTCTGCAGCGGGCGCACCGGGCACAACGAAACGGTGCGCGTCGTCTACCGGCCGGCCGAGATCTCGATCGAAGAGCTTCTGCGCATCTTCTGGGAGGGACACGACCCGACCCAGGGCATGCGGCAGGGCAACGACGTCGGCACGCAGTATCGGTCGGGCATCTACGTCGCCACCGAGGAGCAGCGACGCGCCGCCGAGGCCAGCCGTGACGCCTACCAGCAGAGCCTGCGCGCCGCCGGCCTGGGAACGATCACCACCGAGATTCTCGACGCGCCGCCGTTCTACTTCGCCGAGGCGTACCACCAGCAGTATTTGGCCAAGAACCCGGGCGGCTACTGTGGCCTCGGTGGCACCGGTGTCTCCTGCCCCGTCGGCATCGGCGTCGCGGCCGGCTGAGCGCGCGGAGGCTCAAGCCGCGAGCGGTGCGAGTTCTGGCGGTCGCTTCGAAGATCGGAGTCGGTGAAGCACCCTGGATTCGAGACCAAGGTCCTCGAGCCGACGCCCGGCGGCGCGATAGTCGACGTGGTGCAGAGCCGAGGCGCGATCGATCAACGCGTCGATCGTCGGTGTCGCGACGTCGAGGACGCGGCCGAGCGAGCTCATCGGAACGAGACCGCACGGAACATCTTCGGTGATGTAGCGCATGCGAGTCGTCGTCGGCGCCTCGATGCCGCGATAGGCCGGGTTGGCAGCCAGAGCGTCTGCGAGGGTGGGTCCGGTGCAGCCGTAGACATCGTCGAGCCAGCGGCGCGCGCTCCGCGCCGGGATTCCGAGCGCTGTCGCGAGACCGACCCGCTCGGCGTCGACCCGATCCAGGGCCTGTGACAGCTCGGGCGACCTGTGGTCGCGGTAGATCTCGAATCGAGCACCACGCTCGATGCGCTCAGCGTGGTGGACCGCCAGAGCCGGATGAAACACCGCGCCGAGATTCTCAAGGCTCGTTTCGAGACAGCTCGAGGCCGGCGCCACTTGGGGAATTGCGAGGCGCAGCTTCTCGATGCAAGCCGTCCGATCCGCGGCGTCGAGCACGCCGACCGCGAGCGCCCGTTTGACGCCGAAGAGGCGGACGGTGTCCGGCGCCACAACCCGACTGGCGAAGAGGAACGTCTGGGCCTCGGCGATCCGCGGTCTGGCGCGGCTGCCGGCACGACGCAGCGCGGCCGCGAACTCGAGTGCGCCGAACGTGCGCCCGGGACACAGGAGGACGATCTGGCGATTCCGAAGATGAGGTGCGCACAGCGCAGCGATGGTCCGGTGGCCGCTCGCGGGTACGACGACCATCACGATGTCCGCGTCGTCGAGGGCACGCGCTGGATCACTCGTCGCCATCTCGAGGCGTCCGACACCGCTCCGAAGGCCTTCGACCTGCACGGCTCCGGCAGCGCTCACCGCTGCGAGCCGATCCGCCGAGCGGTTCAGCAGGCGGACACGATGGCCGTCGAGGGCCAAGGCTCCGGCCGTGGCCAAACCGCCATGGCCGGCGCCGACGACGCAGACGATGGGTGAAGCCGTGCCGGGCAGCGCCGGACGAGGTGATGCGGAACAGGGAACGTCATGGCTCAGCTTGCGCGAGTCGACCATCTCGACACCTCCGATCGGTGCATCACCGCCACGACGTGGGCTGCCCAAGGTCCGGCGAAGTTGTTCTTGGTTCGTGACAGAGACTCGTTGCCGAACAGCGTGCCTTCGGTGGGGATGCCGAAGGCCGCGATCGATCGATCGACTCGGCCCTCGGCATCCCTCACGAAACAGCTTCTTGGCTCGAGGTCGAGCGCTCCAGGGCGGTAGACCGTGCCGTCGGCCGCGGTCGTCTCGAGCTCGCGCACCATCCCGCGCCGCAACAAGTTGCCGTAGAGGGGAGCTGGATCCATCGCGGCTCGCGGCTTCGGCATGCGGGCGTCGATCAAGCAGTCGACCGAACGGTCGAGGCCGCTGCGCGGGCCGACGAGGCGGAATCCTCCCCCGGCCCGCGACGAGATCTCGGCGTCCGGACCGGCGCCATAGTTCAGGACACCGGCGTCGACCAAGGCGAGGAGCTTCTCGACGTTGAGCACCGGCGGCCCGAACACGAGACGCTTCATCAGGGGCCAGGTGTGACGGTGAAAGTGGCGATGGGATCGCGGGGTGAATCCGCCGTAGGCGGCGAAAGGCCGAATCACCTCGCGCACCGCGCGCCACGTATCGAGGGCCGCCTTCACCGCATCGCCGCGGCAGCCGCGCCGCGCCCGCGTCAGCTCGCGTCGCAGATAGTCGGCGGCGAAGGCGTTGGCGTCGGCGCAGCTGGCGAACCGTCGCTCACCGACCGGATCGAGCAGCGTCGCGGCATCGAATGCCGGCGCCGTGGGATGGTGCCGATGAAACCGTTCGATGGCTCGCTCGACCGCTGCCCGATCCGAGTCGACGGCGCGCAGCTCGGCGGCGTCCGCGGCCGACATGGACGCGTGGTACCAGGCCCAGCGCATCTCGTCGAGGCAGAGCGGCCAGACGTCGCGTTCGAAGTCGATGCGTCCATCCTCGGCCCCTGCGCGCAGCGCCGCGAGCGTCGCCGAGGTGACGAAGCGTGCGCGATGTTCCGTCTGTGCGAGATCGACGGCCTTCGGCGGCGCCGGCAGGCCGCTGCGCGAAAAGGGGAGCAGCACGCCAGGCTCGCGTCCGCTGCGGCAATAGCTCAGGCGTCCGTCGTCGCCGCGGACGAAGTGGCCGCCGCGGCCTTCGGTCAGTGCCAATGCCGCGTCGATGAAGGTCAGCGTCATGCCGCGGAGAGCGACCGTGCTGCCGGGCCGGACGGCGGCGAGTTGTCGTTCGACCGGGTAGACGAACGGGATGAAGTCGCCGGTCGCAGGCTCGGCCTGCCCCGGACCGTTGGGGCGTGCCCACGGGTGACCGGTGGCCAACAACACATGGTCGACGCGCACGTCGATTGCGACGACATCCTCGGAGGCCGGTCGAACGAGGATTCGATGGCCCCGACGATCACGGAGGATGTCGACGACCTCGCCGACCCGACGTTGCAGGCTCACGCCGTGAGGTAGCGCCTTGGCGATCGCCTCGAAGCCGGCCTCGAGATAGCGCCCGGCGAGCGCCCGCGAGGTGTACGAATCGGGGCCGAGCTCCGTGGCGATCTCGGCGCACTCCTGTCGCTGACACCAGGCGAGCATCGATGGGGTGTCGTCCGTCACCGCGGGCGGTTCCTCGCGCGCCCAGAGGTCGATGTGCCCGATGCTGAAGTTGAGCAGGAGGTATTCGGGCTGTTCGGGATGGTAGACGGGGCCGGCGCCGAAGCGCCCGGTCCGATCGAAGACGAAGATCTCCACCGCCTCGCGCGGTGGCCGAGCCTTCAGATGGGCGGCGAGGCGCTCGAACGCGTAGAGACCCTTTGGTCCGGCGCCGATGATTGCGATCGAATGCGTCATGATGGGCTCCGGCGGCTTCTCAGGCGGCGAGAGGAAGGTCGAAGCGCCGCTGCAGCGCGTCGTCGATCCGCTCTCCGAGCGCTTCGAGAGACTCGGATCCTCCGTCGTGACGCAGGTCTTCGTCGGGATGGAGGCGACGCACCTTCGCGGCCCAGCGAGGGTGCCGATCGGCGAGGATTCGGCAGTGCTCGTCCGTCATGCAGAACACGTGATCGACACGGGCGAGCAGAGCCTCGGTCACCGGCCGGGCGCGGTGTTCGTGAGGAACCGAACCGAGGCGGAAGAGGGCTCGCTGCGCGTCGGGGCTCATCGGTGCACCGGCCGTCTCGGCGCGCAATCCGGCGCTCACGATCCGCGCATGGAGATCGTCGTGCGAGATCCTCTCGATCGAGGCGAGGAGCCGTCGGCAGAGGGCTTCGGCCATCGGCGAACGGCACGTGTTGTCGTTGCAGACGAACAGGTAGGCGCGGTCGAGAGCGGTGGCCGGGGCCGAGTGTGCCGGACGGCGTCCGCTCAGCGTTGGGATCGCGAGAACGGCCATCGCCACCGCCAGGATCGCGGCCGCCGTCAGCTGCTGGCTGCTCGGTGCCGACTGATCGAGGACGAGGGCGAGCGCGAAGGAAGCGACGACACCCGAAAGCAGGCTCGAGCAGCGGTTGAGCGGGACACAGAACGTGTTCTCGCGACGATCGAGGTAGATTCTCGAGCCGAAGACATAGAGACAGGCGTAGAGCATGCCGATCAGCAGTGCCGGTGCCAACAGCTCGCTGGCCAAGAACGAGGTGAAGCCGGTGCGGAGCTCGAGCATGATGGGTCCGTGGCCGACGAGCGCGAGACACCCTGGAACCACCAGGAGCGCGAGTGCCGCGACGGTCGTCTCCTCGACGAAGTAGCGCTGGTTGACCTCCTCCCGCTGCGACTTGGCGATGCGCGTCATGCACTGGAGACGAACGAGGTAACCCAGGAGGTAGGCACCGATGTTCAGCCCGGCGAGCATGCTGAGGTGATAGCCGCCGACCTCGGCGAAGGCGATGACGATGGCGACAAGGCTGAGCCCGAGCGCGGCCCACGAGTACCACTGCACGTCTCGCTCCAAGAGGCGGTCGATCACCGGCGACATCACCAAGACACCGCCGCGCATGAGGAGCAGGGCGAAGACGATCGAGATTCCGACGAAGGTGTAGTTCAGGGTCGTCGTCGCGATGATCAATGCGGTCGCCAAGCCCGAGATGAACGTCGCCGCTCGCGGGACCGGCCACTCGACACCGAGGATCCGGCGTCGGTCGAGATGGGCGAATCCGCCGGTGAGCGCGAGGTAGAGCAGCAAGACCGTTGTCGTCGCCAGCGCTGTCGCCGGCAGCAACTCGAAGCCAGAGATCGGCCCGTCCATACCGGGCAGGAGCCCCTTCGACAGGGCCTTGGTGAGGCCGCTGTAGGGGATGTAGAAGAGAAAGTATCCGAGGGTGAGACCCCAGATGCCGAAGCGCGTGGTGTGCGTGCTCATGAGTCCTCCAAGAAGGCACTGGGCAGCGAACACCGTCGGACAGACCGAGGGTGTTCGAGCCGGTGGGGCTGAACGGGCAGAGGTCGAGGGGACGAGCGCCGTCGATCCTGCGTCGAGGTCGACGGCGGGCGCCGGGATCAGGCCGAGGCCGTCGAAGCGACTACTCGCACTGGAACTGCTGCGGTACGACGCGCAAGTGATAGAAGCCGTCGCTGTGCACCGAGCAGGTCGAAAGGTCGATGAATCGGCCGTAGTAATCCGGTGGGCACGTGCAGGCGTACGTTCCCGGGCGTGGCACCGAGCAGTTGTAGCAGCCGTTCTGGAGGTAGCTACCCTGCGGAATGCGCAGCGGGAAGCGGAAGAGGTTGGTGTCGGTGAGCAGCTGGCTGTCGGGCCGGTCGAGGGCCGGTCGGGTCGGTTTCTTCTCTTCGTCTTCGAGCCAGGGTTGGCAGTGGAACTGGCCGTTCTGATTGGTCCAGGAGCCGGTGCACTGGCTGAAGGTGGCGTAGTCGAGCGTCGCCTCGACATACTGTTGGGCGTTGTTCTGACATTGGCAGGAGAGGGTGTACGGGTCGCTGAGCACGCACTCCTTGCAGGTCGACTGCACCGGGATGCCACCATAGGCGGCGATGAACGAATTGAACGGGAAAGACTCCCGATGCGGCGTGGTCTCGATACCGCCACCGCCCCGCAACAGGACGAAGCTGAAGTCGTAGCCGAGCTGCTGGCTGATGCCGTGGCATCCCATGCAGCCGCCGGCGTTGTAGGCCGTGCTGTTGAGGTCGTTGATCGTGTTGACGCAGTCGCGCTGGAAGATCGGTGCGTCGATACACCGCTCTTCGAGGTAGTGCCGGTAGCGGTTCGAGATCGGAAAGTGGCTGTTGCCGATTCCGGGCGGCTGGCCCTGGAAGTTCTGCAGTCCCCAATTGGTTTCTAGCGTGAGATTCGCCAGGTAGAAGGACTGCCCGAGTCCCTGGGGATCGTTGTAGCCGATCGGATACGAGCCCGAGGTGGCGGTGCTGTTCACCGGCAGGAATTGCGTGCCGACGAGCTGGTAGTGCTGCCAGACCGAGTTCGGGTTTGCGCCCCGAATCTGCAGCTGGACCAGAGCGTTGAGGTAGTCCGTTCGGCCCGCAATGCGCGTCGCGCCGTAGTGCGGCTCGCCCGATCCGTCGGTCGTGGTCGACGTGATGTAGCCGACGCCGTACCCGCCGGAGGGCGGCACTGGTTGGCCGTCGACGACGTTCTGGTAGCTGAACTCGTTGTTGTTTGCCGCGTTGTCGCGATGGCCCCAGGTGGCGTAGACGTAAAAGGGCTGGTTCGCCGTCTTCTGAATGATGTGGAATCCGACCAGGAGGAAGGTTCCGAGATCGGCGCAGACTCCGCTGGTCTGCGTCGGATCGTCCTTGTAGTAGAGCGCCTCGGTGGTGTGGTACTTCGACAGATCTTCGCCGTCGTGGAGCACCCAAGCCGACTTGGTTTCGATGGCCCCGGTGGGGCAGGGCGTCGTCGTGGAGTTCGAACAGTTGGCTGGATCGTAGGAGTCCGTGCGCGACGGGAACGAGATGTTTCCGGCGAGCGCATCGGCTCGGCGTTTCGCCGCGTCGTAGTACTGCTGCTCGGTGACGACGTAGTTGAACCAGTCGTAGTTGAGCTTCACCTCGTAGATCACAGACTGCCCCGACGAGGTCTTGTAGAGCTGCGGTTCCGCGCGTTGACCTCGGACCGACGATGGAAAGTAAGCCTCGCCGACCACTTCGAGGCTCTCGTCGAGGTCTTCACTGTTCACCTTGGAGCTCATCGAGAACGCGTGCAATCCGTTGCGCAAGGCCTGGCGCACGGCTGTGGTGTCGGCGCCGGCGCAAATGGGGAAGTTGGACCCCGAGAGATCCGAGCCATAGTTGATCTGCGAGTTCCACGCGCCCGGCGTGCCGCCATTCGAGCCGCTGACGCCGCGGAAGATCTCCCGCTTCGCCTTCCACGTTTGCCAAACCGGGAGTTCCGGGTCGGCTTGGCTGGTGAAGGTCTCGTTCGGGTCGGGGAAGCCACGCTTGAAACCGTTCTGCGATGTCGGAACCACCGCAGGCCACTGCAGGGCGACGAAGGTTTGCCAGGCGAAGAGCTCGTAGGTGCAGGTTTGGTTGTTGGTTCCGCTCTGCGGTGGCTGAACCGGAACGTAGCGGGCCGTCAGGTCGAGCGGGTCGTAGCGATAGCAGCTGGTCGCCATGGCGGGAGCCGCGAGCAGCCCGGCGCAGAGGACTACGAGGGCGGTGAGTGCGATCGACCGGACAGACGAACCGAGCAGTGGGCGCGATGAAGGCATGGCGTTCTCCCTGAGAGAGATTGGATGGGCAATACGCCTGCTGATTAGGCAATGTGCATGCCATGCGAAAGTGGTCGAGAATGTGCCCGATTTGCCGATCTCGAGATGCGTCTGGGCATCTCGAAGGGCTTCCGCGGACGTCCGCGCGAACGTCCGCGGCTGCTTGCGGACGTCGGCGAGAACTCTTGGCCTCGGGTGCCTCGACTCCATCCGCGATGCTCCCCGGCTGCATCCTGTGCGAGGATCGACGCGTCGCTGGACCTGTGAATCACCGAGGGAGAGACGATGTCCGCGTACGATTCTGCCCACGAAACCACCGTTCTCGATCTCGAGGTCGAGACCTACCGGCGCCCTGAGTCGGTGATCGAGCCGTTGCTCTACCATCGTTGGTCGCCGCGGGCGATGAGCGGCGAAGCGCTATCCGACGACGAGGTCCAGCGCCTGTTCGAGGCGGCTCGCTGGGCACCGTCGTCGCAAAATGGGCAACCTTGGCGCTTCGTCTACGCGCGCCGAGGAACCGACGACTGGCCGCGCTTCGTCTCGTGGTTGGTCGAGTTCAACCAGATGTGGGCGCCGTCCGCCGGTCTGCTCGTCGTCATCGCCTCACGCACGGTCTTCGACAACGGCAAGCCGTGCGGTACGCACAGTTTCGACGCCGGCGCCGCCTGGCAAAACCTGGCGCTCCAGGGGCGGGCGATGGGGCTCGTGGTTCACGCCATGGGCGGCTTCAACGCCGAGGCGGCGCGCGTCGGCATCGGCCTGCCCGAAGACTTCGCGGTCGAGGCGATGGTCGCCGTCGGACGGCCTGCGCCGGTCGACGTGCTGCCCGAGCGGATGCGCAAGCAGGAGCATCCGAACGCGCGTCGACCGATCGCCGAGCTGGTTTCGGAGGGTCGCTATCGCGAGCCCTCCGCGGACCCATGAGTCTCGACCAGTTGTCGTTCGACCAGGCGCGCTAGTCGTTGGTTTCTTCGACCCGCGCGCCGGCGCGGTCGAAGGCGTCCGCCGGCAGCTTCGGGTCGATCTCGACCGAGTCGATCTCGATCTCCTCGAGGCGTGCGCCGAACTCGTGCGACAGCTTGTGCGGCACGACGAGCGCACCGACGCGCCGGAAGTCGCCGAGGTAGGTGCGGCGCGGGAAGAGGGCAGGGCCCTGGGTCGCATCGGCGACTTCCGGGGTGTCGATCGCGACTTCGAGCCAGGTCTCGGGGTCGAGATGCCAGGTCTCGGTCCACGGGCCCGCGGGCGCCTCGCCCTCGGCGTCGTTCGCGGTCTCTGCATCCGCCGGCTGGGGCCAGGTGAGCTCGAGCGCGATCGTCGGCTCGCCGTCGACCTCGCGTGGGCCGAGCAGCTCGAGCGAGAGGCCGGCGTCGCTCCAGGTGAGCAGAGGCGGCGCGAAGAGTGCTTCGCGTTCGAGCTGTGCTTGGTACGTGGGAACGCCCAGTGGCGCGCCCTCGTTGGCGCCGAAGAGCGGCGTCATCCACCATAGTCCCTCGGCGTCGCGACCGCGCACGAAGGGAGCGCCGAGCATCGCGTGATCGATGCGGTACCGATCGCCGTCCTCGCCTCGGCCGCGGATCAAGGTGAAGTCGACCGGCACGCTGAAGGTCGCGTAGGTGCCGGTGATCCGGAGGCTGTCGACGGCAGCCCAGGCCTCGAGACCGCCGCGCGCCTCGGCGTAGCGCGCGGCCACCGCCTCGGCGCTGAGCTCGCCCAGGGCGCTACGGTCGCGCGCCGCGTCGGCTCGGCGGACGCTGTCGGCGCGCGCCGGACGGGTGTCGCTCGCCCCGAGGTCGGCGCCGACGTGGTACGCGACCAGCTCGTCGTGATCGCGCACCAAGAGCAGATCTCCGGCCAGAGTCGGTGCGGTCCACGAGCGGCCCTCGGTCGCCTGCACGCGCCCGCGCTCACGGTACTCGTCGCGCGTCGCTTCGATCAGCGCCAGCTCGCCGTCGTCGGAGTAGACGAAGAGCACGCCGTCCCCGCTGGAGTCCTGGCCCGCGATCAGCGAGCCCTTGCCGAATCCGCGCGCCGCCCAGCACGGGGACCCGTCTCCGGCGTCGACGCAGCGCAGGGTCGCGTTGTCGAAGCCGTAAATGGCGCCGTCGAGGTGCACGGCGGTGTTGAAGTGGTTGCGCATGCGGCGTTGGGTCCAGGCTTCCTCGACCGTCCAGCCCTGGGACCCTCGATTGACGCGCACCAGCATGCCGCCGTCGCCCATCGCCGCCGACGAGACGTAGAGGCCGTCGGGCGGCACGAAGAGAGGCATCACGATGGCGTCGGGGGCCGACTCGTGGCGCCACAGGATCTCGCCATCGAGCGAAAGGCCGACCAGCTCGGGGCGGCGGTGGACCACGATCTGCTCGATGCCGTCGATCGTCACGGCCAGGGGGGACGACGAGCTGGCGCCGCCATCGAGCGCGGTCCAGCGTGTCTCACCGGTGGCCCGATCGAATGCCGCCAGCGCCCGCCCCTCGCCACCGCCGACCTCGAGCACCAGGAGATCGCCGATCACGAGCGCAGAGGGAGAGAAGCCGAAGCGCGGCACGCGCGCGCCGAAGTCGGCCCGCAGGTCGCGCGTCCAGCGCGGCGAGCCGTCGGCGGCGTCGACGGCGACCAGACGCATGTCGGCCGACGCCGCGTAGACGGTCCCGTCGGCCACGGTCGGCGTCGAGCGCGGGCCGTCGCCGAACTCGTTGACGAATCGGCTGCCCACCGGCAGACGCCACAACGTGCGTCCACGCCGATCGAGCGCCAGCAAGACCTCGAGCTCGCCTTCGGCGGCCATCGTGTAGAGGCGGTCGCCGAGCGCTGCAATGCCGGAGAAGCCATCGCCGATCGGCTGGCGAAACGCCTCGGGCGGTCCGACCTCGGGCCACGAGGTCGCGAGGTCGATTCCGCGGGCGACGCCGTCGCGCGCCTTGCCGCGGAACTGCGGCCAGTCGGCGGCGACCGCAGCGCGCTGGGCCGGCGCCCTGGCCGCGGTGATGCCGTCGTCGGAGTCGGCGGTCGTGTCTGCGAGCGCTGGATTCGTCGTGATCGAGAGCAGGGCGACGAAGGCGCAGGCAAGGAAACGAAGAGCGGTGGGGCGCAGTCGATTTGAAGTCCTCATGGCACCCGGTACGCTCGAGACGCATTGCTGGTTTTTTAGCAATCGCCGCGCCGATTGAACGAGACTGGCCCGGATTCATCCGGGGCGCCGCAGGTGAATCCCGTAAACAAGAATCGTGTTGTGGCCGAGGTTCGCTCGGATCTGATCCACGCAGTTGACAGCGTGATGGAGGTCACTGGGTCGATGGGTGAGACAGAAGTTTCGATCCCAACCTCTGCCCTTGAATAGGCCGCGATTCGGGTCGAAGACGAACACATAGTCGCTTCCTCGATACAGGCCAACCGCATGACCGACGGCTCCGCCGAGATACGCCAGAAAGAGAAAGTCTCCTCGAGCGGTATTGGTGACGATATTGTTCACCGTTTGGTTGGGATAGTTGTTCGAGAAGTTGCACGATCCAAGTTGGATGACGTTGAAGCCCTGTGGATCCACATCTCCTGGATGGCCGAAGCCTCCAGGCGTCACATGGAGAGACAGGTACGTCGCATAGGAGACCGGATAGAGGTCCGGATTGTTTGCAAAGTCCTGGTTCAGCTGGTGTGCATCGGCTTCGCGCGGAACCCAGTCGCCGGCACTACGGCCCAGGTTGCGACGCCCGATTCTGTCTCGAATGCGGCGCCCCCAGAGGCTCACTGCGGCTTCGCACACGCCTGCAGGATCGTGAAGGTAGTTGTTGAATGGCTTGGTTCTCTGCCAGGGCATTTCGCTGACCCTTTCTCGACTGTGTGGAGTTCACTCGAAAGTCATTGCTGCGAGTCTTGGGCGCGTTGTCACGGGCCGCTCGCAGGCGAGCAGCCACAGCGATGCTTGGTGATTCAGTATTGAATGTCAAGGAATATTGTCTAGGTTATTCAGGCGTCGATCCGTCTCCGTGTCCGCGTTCGGTCTCGCGAAAGCGTCCGGAACGACGTTGTCGGTGCCGTGGGTTCGTAGCATCGGCGAAGTCTGAGTTTTCTTTCGATGGCTTTGGGGGACCCGACATGAAGCCGGAACGCATTCAGCTCGTCGTCGACGAGCACGACGGATGGGGCTATCTCGAACCTGTGGTCGGCTTGCATCGACGCTATCGTTTCGAGCACCATGCACTGGCCGAGGCGTTCGCCCGCTACTGCAGGGACGCCGCGGGCGTCTTCGAGCTCGAGGTCCACGCGACGGTACGAGGCCAGGTGCTCGATCTGCTCGTGCTGCCGGACGAGACGACTTCCGAGGCGAAGGTGCAATCCTTCCTACGGGCGACAGCGCTCACTTCAGAGTCCGGGTTCGGGAGCCTGGACTCCACGGACCTCTCGGATCTGCCACCGCCGGACGCCGAGGAAACCGACGCAGCCAGCAGGCTCCCCAGCCGCGACACGAACGATGACGACACAGCCCCCAGCGAAAGACCTTCCGGAGAGCCCACCCCTGAGTCTGGCTGACCACCTGCTCGGGGTCGCACTCTTCTTGTTCATCCCGCTCGTGCTCTTCCTCTTCGTCGGCCATCCCGAGCCGATCGGGGCCAGCCTGGCGGGCGGCGTCGTGCTGATGCTCGGCCACCGTCTGCTGGCGCGTCCCTTCATGCGGCGAGTGGCGCCGCGCCGCTGCCTGTGGAGCGGTGGAGGCCTCCAAGGCCACGCCGCCGAAACGCTCGAGCTCGGTGGCCAGGCGGCGCGGGTGCGTGCGGACCATGGCCGTGACCTGCGACGCTTCTTCACCTTCCTCCAGCGCTACCGCATCCTGCTGCGCCTCGGCATCTTCGTCCCCCTGGTGCTCTTCCTGCTCGCGCTGCTGGGAGCTGCACTCGGCCTGCTCGACGCGGCGCGCTTGGCCGTCGCCACCGACGCATTTCGCCTGGTCATCGGCCTCACCGTGAACGCCGCCGCCTGGGGCTGGCTGTTCCTCGACCCGCCGGACGACCACTTCGAGGTGCCGTTTCCGGTGCACAACTTCTTTCTGCTCGGCGTGCGCGCTCTGCTCTGGGTCTTCCGCCTGATGGGCCTTTGGTGGATCGCTGCCGGCGCGCTCGGCCTCGCGCGCCTGGTTGGCTGACGGTCGGCGCAGTCCGGTCAGGGCGAACGGCGGAAGCGGATCGTGACGCTGCGCGTGTCGTCCTCGCCAGCGCCGTCGACCTCGGTTCCGTCGCCCTCGCCGGCCGCGCGGCGGCGCTCGAGGACGATCGACTCGCCCCAGTGTTTGCCGGCCATCAGGCGCTGGAGAGTGGCTGAGCTGTCGAGCGGGAGGCCGTCGGCGCGGAGCAAGACGTCGCCGGGAGCGAGGTCGGCGTCGACGGCGGGGGAGGTCGGGTCGACGAACAAGATGGTGACGCGACCATCGATTGTGCGGGTGAAGACGCCGAGCGGCGGCACGCGAGGCCACGGCTCGTTGGCGACGCCCCAGACGAAGTCGGCGTAGGAGCCGACGACGCTTTCGATTCGCTCTCCGGCTTTCTCGACAGGTACCGGTACCAAGGTGCGAATCGGCGCGTCGAGCCAGGGGGCGGCCTGGCGCTCGATTCCGAGGCCGTACACTACGTGGCCGGAGCCGGCGAGGACGACCGCGATCGCCGACGGGTCGCTCGCCCACGGCTCGCTACGCAGCGTTTCGACGGCGCTCCACGCCATCGCCGCGTCCCAGGTGACCTGGGCGCGCACCATGCCGTCGACCATCTCGTCGTCGAGCGTATGCAGCGGGTCCTCATCGTCGCCCTGCTCGAAGTGCGCCAGGAAGAGCCGCCGGTGAGCGTCGCTCGACGGCTCGATCCGCGGTGGCAGCAGGGCGCGCTCGGCCGCTGGGAGCTCGTCGAGTGGCCTCATGCGCGTTGCGCGTACGACGCTGCGCGGCACGTTGAGCGCGCGCAGCGGCAAGCCGCGCTCGCGCGCCAGCTCAAAGATCGCTCGGTAGTAGCTCCACGGCGCCCCCCAGCTCTGGTACCAGACCTCGAGCATCGCCTCCTCGTCGAGGCTGCCGTCGACCCAGGCGTCGAGGCTGTGCTGGCGCTCGCGCGGCATCATTTCCAGCCCGACGACGACGCGCCGCCCGGCGTCGAGCAGGGCGCGGATGACAGCCTCCTGCACGCGATGATCCTCATCGCTGGTGTGCGTCTCGCCGACCAGGAGAAGGCGGACGTCGGCGAGGCGCTCGGCGAGCTCGACCGGGTCGAGGATGTCGCCGGAGTGCGTGTCGGTGATCGCGTCGAGGACGACTGGTGCCTGGCGCTCGAGCCGCGCCGGGTCGCCGAGCGGCAGCTGGTCGATGCGCGGTCTGCTCGGTGCCTCGGCGTGGGGGACCTTGGCTTCGGTCTCGGTGGGCGTCGGCGATGTCTCGGCGAGCCCGGCCGAGGAAGTCGCCAGCAGCACGAGCGCACAGATCGAGCGAATCAGGTGCGTCACGCGGATCAGCACCGTCACTGGAAGAGGTTCGACAAGAGCTCGGCGCCGCCGACCACGGAACCGATCATGCTGCCGAGGCCGGGCAAGATGTACGCCAGGAAGATCTTCAGTAGACGATTGCGCCACCATGCGCGCGGGCTCGAGATGTCGTCGGCCACGGTCTCAAACTCCTTCACCGTCGGCGGCGCGACCCATGCCTGCACGAAGGCGGTGACATAGGCGGTGCCGATCACCGGTGTCAGGCTGGCGATCGGAGCCGCGGCGAAAGCAGCGAGGATGGTGAGCGGATGTGCCAGGGCGATGAGCGCGCCGAGCGACGCCGGGATGCCGTTGGCGAGGGTCCAGAAGAGGAGATTGTCGCCGGCGGCGGCGAGCCCCTGCTGATAGCCGATGAGGGCGATGGTGCCGAGGATCAGCACCGGCACGCCCCAGCCCGCGATCTTCCACCACGGGGAGACCGGTGGGATCACGTCGAGCGCGTCGAGGTCGGCGACGCGGTGGTTCTCGAGCGCCGCGCGGATGCCCTGGACGTGACCGGCGCCGACCACGGCGACCACGGTCTGACCGTCGCTGTCGTGGATCTTCTGCGCCAGGTAGGAATCGCGCTCGTCGATCAAGACCCTCTTGAGCGACGGATGGCGTTTGCCCATTTCGTTCATCAGCTCGGTGAGCACGTCCTGCTCGCGAAGCTCCTGCAGCTGCTCCTCGGAGATCTCGGGCGCATCGAGCAGGCTCAGCAGGACTTCCGACAGCAGCACCATGCGACGCAGGAAGGGTGTCGCGTGCACCGCCCGGCGCAGCGTCACCCGGACGTCGCGATCGCACAGGCTGATCGGGATGTCGTTCTCTTGCGCCACCCGCGCCGCCTCGAGCAGCTCGGTGCCCGGCACCACGCCGAGCTCGGCGCCGAGCTTCTTCTGGTACGACGCCAGCAGCAGATTCATCAGCAGGGTGGTGAGCGCCTTCTTGCGGATCACCTGCTTGAGGTCGAGCTTCTGCCAGGCCTCGCGGTCGGACAGTGCCTCGAAGCGTCGCTCGTCGAGCTCGATGCACACGCGGTCGGGCCGTTCGGCCTCGATGACCTCGCGCACGAGCTCGACCGAGGAGCGCGAGATGTGCGCCGTGCCGACGAGCAGAATGCGCCGGCCGTCGACCTCGATCGTGTGGACGTCGCGCCGACGGTCGATCGACGAATCGGGTTCGTCGACCGGAGAGTCTCCGGACGTGGCCTCGTCTGGCGACGGCGTGCTCACTTGCCGTGACCCTTCCACGCGTCCATGCTGTGGCTGGCGCCGAAGGCGTCGGCGAGGAAGTCCGAGAGACCGGTCGGCAGGGCATGCTTGAGCGCCGGAGTGAGCTTGGCGATGAACGGCTCTAGCACCCAAACTTTGCGCTTCTCGACCGCTTGCACCACTTTCTCGGCGATCGCTTCGGGGCTCAGCATCTTGGCCGTCTTCGGCGGCTTGGCGCCCTCGAACATGCCGGTTGCGATGTAGGTCGGGCACACCGAGGTGACGCCGACGTTACGCCGCTTCTGTGCCTTCAGCTCGGCCCGGATCGACTCTGCGAAGCCGATGGCGGCCCATTTCGACGACGCGTAGGTGCTGCCGTTGGGCAAGCCGACGAAACCCGAGGCGCTGGCGATGAAGACCACGTGACCTCGGGGGCTCTCGACGACGTCGCCGAGGAAGGCGTGGGTCATGCGCACGATGCCTTCGACATTCACCCGATAGGTCGTGATGTGCTTCTCGATCGGCACATCGAGGAAGGGACCACCGAAGACCACGCCGGCGTTGTTGACCAGGATGTCGATGGTGCCCATGTCGGCGTGCACGCGCTCGCGCACGGCGTCGATCTGCTCGCTGTCGGTGACGTCGAGCGGATACGCCTTGCAGCGCACGCCGAGCTCCTCGACTTCGGCGCAGGCCGCGTCGAGCAGATCCGCCTGCAGGTCGGTGAGAATCAGCTCGGCGCCGCGGCTGGCGAATCGCTTGGCGATCTCCAGGCCCAGGCCGCGACCTGCGCCGGTGATCAAGACGCGTTTCATTCTCAGGCTCATCGGACGATCTCCGGAAGAAGACGGTGGGGCGGTACGTCCGCTAGTCGACGATCTTCTCGTCGACGTGCTCGACGCCCTCGGAGCGGGCGATGATGGCGGCGCCGCAGGAGTCGCTGTAGACGTTCACCGTGGTGCGGAACATGTCGAGCGGGCGATCGATGGCGAGCATCATGCCGACGATCATCTCGACATTGGGACCGCGCAGCTCGACGGCCTCGAGCACCAGGAAGATGATCACCAAGCCGGCCGACGGCACGGCGGCGGCGCCGATCGAGGCGAGCAGCGCGGTGACCACGACCAGCACCTGCTGGCCGAAGGTGAGCTCGACGCCGAGCGCCTGGGCAATGAACAGGACGCCGGCGCACTCGTAGAGCGCCGTGCCGTCCATGTTCACCGTCGCGCCCATCGGCAGCACGAAGGAGGAGATGCGGTTGGGCACGCCGACCTTCTTCTCGACGGTGCGCAGCGTCACCGGCAGGGTGGCGCCGGAGGAGCTGGTCGAAAAGGCCATGGCGAGCGGCTCGGCCATGTTGCGGAAGTGGATCCACGGACTGATGCGCCCGAGCACGATCAACAGCAGCGGCAGGGTGACCAGGAAGTGCACCGACAGTCCGCCGGCGATCGTCACCATGTAGAGGCCGAGCGCGCCGAAGGCATCGAAGCCGGTTTCGCCCACCGTGCGAGCCATCAGGCCGAAGACGCCGATCGGCGCCACCGCGATGACGAAGCCGGTGAGCCGCATCATGGCCTCGAACGCGGCCTCGAAGAACGTGCCCATCACCTTGCGGTGGGTCTCGGGTAGGCCGGCGATGGCGACACCGAGAAGGATGCAGAAGAAGATCAGCGCCAGCATGTCGGCTTCGGCCGCGGCGGCGATCACGTTGGTCGGCACGATGTCGAGCAGCAGGTCGACCGGGGAGCCCGCGGTCTCGAGCTCGGGCAGCTCCTTGCGCTCGGCCGACACCAGGTCCGCGCCCTGTCCGGGCTGGATCAGGTTCACCATCAGCAGACCGGTGACCGCGGCCAGGGCGCTGGTGAGCACGTAGTAGCCGAGGGTCTTGCCGAACAACCGGCCGAGGCTACGACCGCCGCCCACGGAGGCGACGCCGGTGACGATCGAGGTCAGCACCAGCGGCACGATGATCATGCGCAGCAGCTTGACGAACAGGCTGCCGAGCCAGCCCACGGCGTCGGCGGCGGCCTGGCCGCCGAGGTGGCCGACGAGAATTCCCACCGCCATGGCGCACAGGATCTGCCAATGCAGCTGCCGCCACCAAGGTCGAGTCGCGCTCTCCATATGGCTCGCGACCCTATGGCATGGCGGGCCGCGGCGCAAGCGACCGCGGGCGCCGGCGCCCTGCTCGGCGACGCAGCGAATGAGAGAGAATCAGTCAATCTCTCACCGACCAGGAGCCCATCATGTCCGAAGTCGTGCACGTGATCGCCGAGTGGTCCGCCGCGATCATCGAAACCGTCGGCGTCCTCTTGATCGCGGTGCTTTCCCTCTACGCCTTGCTCGCGGCGGGCGTCGACCGCCTGCGCGGCGCCGCGGTCGACACCGTCTACCACACCGCGCGCGTGCGCCTCGGCCGCAGCATCTTGCTCGGCCTCGAACTGCTCGTCGCGGCCGACATCATCCACACTGTGGCCGTCGAGCTGAGCTTCGAAACCGTCGGCGTGCTGGCGATCATCGTCGTCATCCGCACCTTCCTCAGCTTCACCCTCGGCGTCGAGGTCACAGGACGATGGCCTTGGCAGCACGATCCCAGCAGTGAGTCGTCGACCAATACGGTCTAAGAGAGTCCCGTCTGTTGGGCTCGGACTCGAATCGCTGGCGAGGATCCGGCCGGCGTCGCGGGATCCTCCTTTCGAGGACTGCCGCGGATCGCTGCGCTCGGCACCGGCGCAGCGCGTGGCTCAGTCGTCGAGGTGACCGGCTGGGTCGCGGCGCTCGCGGTACTGCTCGGTGACGATCACCGTGCCGTCGGCGTCGCGGCGCATCGTGGTCATCTGGACGTGGCCGCGCCAGCGGCCGATCAGGCTCTTGCGGACGAGCGCGCGGCCCTCGGGGACGAGCAGGAAGAACCCCGCGAGGTCGGTGAGCAGGCCGGGGGTGAGGAGGACGGCGCCGGCGAGCAGGATCAGCAGGCCGTCGACCATCGCTGCCGCCGGCAGGCGTCCGGCCGCGAGCTCGGTGCGCACTTTATTGAAGGCGGCGACGCCCTGGCTACGCGCCAGCCAGGCGCCGAGAACGCCGGTGAAAAGCACGAGCAGCAGGGTCGGCACCAGGCCGACCCGGCGGCCGAGCGCGATCAAGACGTAGAGCTCGGCGAGGGGGACGAGGGTGAAGAGTGCGAGCAGGCGCAGAAACATGCCGCTAGTTTCGCATGTCCGGGCATCCCGGGGTGTCGCGGTGGCTCGTCGCGGCTATCAGGCCTCGCCGCAGCCCTCGAGCGACTCGGCCACCAGCTGGTCGACGACAGCCTTCAGATCGCCGGTCTCGCGGTACGTGGCGAGCTGACGGTCGGCGCTCGAGCCTTGTTCGAGCATCGTCTCGAGGTACTCGGCGTGATGGCGCGCGCCCAGCGGGTCGAGCACGTCGTCGACGACGTCGAGCAGCTCCCGCGCCAGGTCGCGCACCGGGACTTCGGTGCTCTTGCCGAAGTCGATCAGCTTGCCGTCGAGCCCGTAGCGCACCGCGCGCCACTTGTTCTCGGTGATCAAGTGGTGGCGGTAGGCGCGCCAGCGCATGTTGCGCCGGCGCAGCACGATCAGCTTGGCGACCAGCGCTTGCAGCAGGGCGGCGACGCACATCACCTCGTCGACCCGAGTGCAGATGTCGGAGACGCGGAACTCGAGAGTCGGGAAAACCGGATGCGGGCGGATGTCCCACCAGATCTTGGTCGGCTCGTCGATGCAGCCGGTGCCGACCAGCGTGTCGATCAACTGCTTGTATTCACTCCAGGCAGTGAACGACGGCGGCGGACCGCTCCGCGGCATGTTTTCGAAGATTACCGAACGGTAACTCTTCAGACCGGTCTCGCGCCCCTGCCAGAACGGAGAGCTGGTGGTGAGCGCGAGGATGTGCGGCATGAAGTAGCGCGCCTGGTTCATCACGTCGATGCGCAGCTCGGGGTCGTCGATGCCGACGTGGACGTGCATGCCGAAGATCAACAAGCGGCGGGCGACGTCGCCGAGGTCCTCTTCGAGCTGGTAGTAGCGATCGCGCGAGGTCACCGCCTGCTCGCGCCAGGTCGAAATCGGATGCGTGCTCGCGGCCGCCATCACCAGACCGTGGCGGGCGGCCAGCTCGGCCACCCCACGGCGCAGGCGGACGACCTCTTCGCGCGCATGGTCGAGATTGCGGCACACCGGCGTCCCGACCTCGACTTGCGACTGCATGAACTCCGGTTTCAGGTGCTCGGCGAGATCACCACCGCCATCACTGAGCAGCTCGGCGGCCCGCGACGCAAGCTCGCGCGTCGCCGGATCGATGATCTGGTACTCCTCTTCGATACCGAGGGTCAGCTCGGGGACGCGCATGCGGGGCTCCAAGGAGGGATCGTCTACGGTGCGAGCGTCGGAGCCACGGGTCCGGCGATCGTCTCAGAGTCTTGGTCTCGTCTGCTGGCCGCGCAGCTTAGCATGCGGTGGTAAGCTCGGCGCCTCGCCAGCGCCGCCGAATCGCCTCGTCGTGACGCAAAGCTCCCATCTCGATTTCACATCGTCCTGCAAGTCTCGTCCCCTGGTGGACGGCTAACGTTGCACGGATGCACCGCGGGCCGATCCACCGTGCTCGCCCCGATCGCCCCTGGCTCGTTTCGGATCCCCTGGAGAAGCCCCGATGTCGTCGACTACTTTCGAGACCGGTTCGTTCGCACAGCCCGAAGGCTTGGTCGAAGCACCGCCGCGCGTGCGCGGGCTACGCGCCCTGCTCGCCTGGGAGCTGATCAAGGATTGGGCGAAGCGGCCGTTCTACGCCCTCTATCTGCGGCGACTGCGGGCCAAGGCCGACGACTGGACGAAGCCTCGGCATCTCGGCTTCATCATGGACGGCAACCGTCGCTTCGCGCGCAGTCTCGGCCTGCGCCGGATGGTCGACGGGCACGAGCTCGGAGCGCAGAAGCTGCAGGAAGTGCTCCGCTGGTGCCGCGGCCAGGAGATCGATGTGGTGACGGTGTGGTGCTTCTCGATCGAGAACTTCAAGCGCAGCGCCGAAGAGGTGGAGGAGCTGCTCGGCTTGTTCGAGGACAAGACCCGCCAGATGGCCGAGGACGAGGAACTGCATCGGCTGCGTGTGCGGGTGCGTTTCATCGGCCGCCTCGAGCTGCTGCCCGAGAGCCTGCGCCAAGAGATCCGCCGGGTGGAAGAGGCGACCGCGGACTATCGGCAGGGGACACTGAACATCGCCATGGCGTACGGCGGTCGCGAGGAGATCGCCGACGCCATGCGCCGCCACCTGCGCGAGCAGCTGGCCGCGGGACAGAGCGTCGACGACGTGGTCGACGCGCTCGATTGCGGCGCGATCGATTCGTGCCTCTACACCTCGGGCCAGCCCGAGCCCGACTTGATCCTGCGCACCAGCGGAGAACTGCGCATTTCCGGGTTTCTGCTCTGGCAGAGCGCCCAGTCGGAGTTCTATTTCTGCGACACCAACTGGCCGGCGTTTCGCGAGATCGATTTCCTGCGCGCGCTGCGCGCCTACGACGCACGGCAGCGCCGATTCGGTCGTTGACGCGACAAAGTGGCGTGCGGCCCTTGACCTGCCGTCGGCGCCGTCCCTAGAATCCAGAGGCCTTAGGTGGTTCAAGTCGAGTGTGGGAGGCCGGACGGCCGGCTCTCGCGAGGGTGCGGAGGACACGCGCCCCCTCGGCCGTGCCATCGACCCCGCCCCACACGTCGGGCTTCGGCTCGATCTCGCCTCGTCGGTCTGCTCGCTGCGATCTCGCTCCCGGACATCTCCTCATCCCCGAACTGCTCCCGCGCGCGGGGGCGTCACCAGACTCGAGTCGGTGGCTCGACGTAAAGCACCAAGGAGTCGCTATGGCACTGCTCGCGGGTCGCATGACCGCCCTCGGTACGGAGAACGCGTTCAAGCTCGGCGAAGACATTCGCCGCGTCACGGAACGCGGCCTCGATGTCGTCAAGCTGAACCTTGGCGAGCCGGATTTCGACAGCGCCGGCCACATCAACGCCGCCGGGATCCGCGCCATCGAGGCCGGCGACTCGCACTACTGTGATCCCGCCGGCGTGCTGCCGCTGCGCGAGGCGATCGCCGAGCACATCCGCACCACGAGAGGCCTCGAGGTGGCGCCGGACCGGATCATCGTCACGTCCGGCGCCAAGCCGCCGATCGGATACACCATGATGACCTACGTCGAGCCTGGCGACGAGGTCATCTACCCGAGCCCGGGTTTTCCGATCTACGAATCCTGGGTCGAGTTCGTCGGCGCCGTGCCGCGCCCTCTGACCCTCACCGAAGAGCGCGGCTTCGCCTTCGGGCCCGAGGATCTCGAGCGCCTGATCACCGACAAGACCAAGCTGATCATCCTTTGCTCGCCGTCGAATCCGACGGGGGGCGTGCTCTCGAAGACCGAGCTCGAGGGCATCGCCCGCGTGATCCGCGAGCAGGCGCCGGCCGACGTCCGCATCTACTCTGACGAGATCTACGAGCACATCCTCTTCGACGGCGCCGAGCATCACAGCATCGCCGTGGAGGAGGGGATGGCCGAGCGGACGGTGTTGGTGAGCGGGCACTCGAAAGCGTTCGCGATGACCGGCTGGCGCCTCGGTTGGGCGGCGTTGCCGACCGCCGCCGAGGCGACAGTCTTCAAGCAGCTGAACATCAACCTGGTGTCGTGTGTGCCGCCGTTCGTGCAGGCGGCCGGCCGGGAGGCCTACCTCAATCCGGCGAGCACCGAAACGGTCGCCACCATGGTCGCTGCCTTCGAACGGCGGCGCGATTGGATCGTGCCGGCTCTGAACGACCTCGACGGCGTGCGCTGCGCCATGCCGCGCGGTGCCTTCTACGTCTTCCCCAACATCTCCGGTGTCTGTGAGTCGCTCGGTGTGCTCGACGCCTACGAGGCCTTGCCCGCAGAGCAGCGCCGGCGCACCTCGCCTTCGGGCATGTTCCAGATGTTCTTGCTCTATCGATACGGTGTCGCGACCATGGATCGCCCGTCGTTCGGCCGCATTGGCTCCGAGGGTCAGCATTTCCTGCGCCTGTCGATCGCCACCAGCCTTGAGCAACTGCAAGAAGGAGTCGGTCGCCTCGCCGCGGCCGCCCGTGATCGCGACGGCTTCCACGCCTTCCTCGACGAAGAGAGGCTGTGGAGCTGACCCATGGGAGCTGAGATGGGAGCCGACATGAACACGCAGATCTTCGTCACCCGCCGCATTCCGCAGGCCGGCCTCGATCTCTTGGAGTCGGGGGGCGCGAGCTTCACCGTGTGCCAGCACGACGAGGAATCCGGTCTCACCCGCGACCAGCTGTTCGACGGCATCCGGGGCTGCGATGTCCTGCTGCCGCTGCTCACCGAGCCGCTCGGTCGCGAGGTGCTCGAGGCCAACCCTCGCCTGCTCGGCATCGCGCAGATGGCCGTCGGCTACAACAACGTCGACGTCGCCACGGCCACGGAGCTCGGCATTCCGGTCGCCAACACTCCAGGCGTCCTCACCGAGACGACGGCCGACTTCACCTGGGCGATGTTGATGGCGGTGGCCCGGCGGGTGCCCGAAGCGCACAACTACCAAGTCGCCGGCCGCTACAAGATCTGGGGGCCGAACCTGCTCCTCGGCGCCGACGTCGGCACCGGCGCCGACGGTCGGCGCAAGGTGCTCGGCATCGTCGGCTACGGGCGGATCGGCGCCGCGGTAGCGCGCCGTGCCGTCGGCTTCGACATGGAGATCCTGGCGCACGATCCGTACTCGCGCGCGGCCATCGACAGCGACGACACGGTGCGCTGGGCGAAGCTCGACGAGCTGCTGGAGCGCAGTGACTTCGTCTCGCTGCATCCACCGCTCACGCCCGAGACGCGGCACATGATCGGTGCCGACGAGCTGCGCCGGATGAAGACCGACGCTTACCTGATCAATGCCGCGCGCGGCCCGATCATCGACGAGGCGGCCCTGGTCGAGGCGCTGCGCGGAGAGTGGATCGCCGGCGCCGCGCTCGACGTCTACGAGGACGAGCCGGCGATGGCGCCGGGCCTGGCGGAGTGCGCCAACGCTGTTCTGTTCCCGCACATCGCCAGTGCCACGCACGACACGCGCTCGAAGATGGCGACCATGGCGGCGGAGAACGCGCTCGCGCACCTGCGCCGCGAGCCGGCGCCCAATGTCGTCAACCCCGAGGTCTACGACACCGAGGCGTATCGGCGACGGCTCGAGGCCTGACGTGGTCGATCGCGGCCTCTCGCCGGCGCACGAGCGCCTGCGGCGTGACGCCCGCGCCTGTTGCGAGGCGGCGCTCGCTGCCGTCGAACCCGGCGCCCTGGTCGCCGACTGGCTCCGGGCCCACGAGCTCGAGCTCGAAGCGGGCGGCCGGCTGGTGGTGGCGGCGGTGGGCAAAGCCGGCGCGACGATGGCGCAGGGCGCCGTCGACGTGCTCGGTGCGCGCATCGACGGCGGCATGGCGCTCGTGCCGGCGTCTGCCGTGTCGGCGGTGCCGGCGCCGCTGGAGGCCTTCGCCGGCGGACACCCCCTGCCGTCGGCGGACGGGGTCGAGGGCGCGGCGCGGTTGCTCGAGACCGCGCGCGGGCTCGGTGAGCGCGACGTGCTCCTGGTGCTCGTGTCGGGTGGCGGTTCGGCTCTCGCCACGCTGCCGCCGGAGGGCGCCTCGCTCGGCGACCTGCAGACGACCACCCGCTCGCTGCTGCGCGCCGGCGCCACGATCGACGAGCTGAACTGCGTCCGCAAGCACCTCGACCGGCTGAAGGGCGGCCGGCTGGCGCGGGCGGCGGCGCCGGCGCGAGTTGTCGCGCTGGTGCTCTCCGACGTCGTCGGCGATCCGCTCGACGTGATCGCGTCGGGGCCGGTGACCGGCGATCCGACGACCTTCGCCGACGCGCGGGTCGTGCTCGAGCGGCGCGGCGTCTGGGAGGACCTGCCGCCGGCGGTGCGTGCGCATCTCGAGGCGGGGGAGCGCGGCGAACGCGCCGACTCTCCGACGCCCGGCGATCCGCTCTTCGAGCGAGTGTCGGCCACGATCATCGGCTCCAATCGGAGCGCCGCCGACGCTGCCCTCGAGTTGGCTGCGGCGCGTGGATACGCGCCGCTACTGCTCACCACGTTGCTCGAGGGGGAGGCGCGCGAGGCGGGGCGCCTGCTGGCGTCGATCGGACGCGAGGTGCAGCGCAGCACACATCCGATCGCTGCGCCCGCCTGCCTGCTCGCCGCCGGCGAGACGACGGTCACCGTGCGCGGCGACGGGCGGGGCGGACGCAACCAGGAGCTCGCGCTCGGCGCGGCCCTAGCGCTCGAAGCGGCCGCGGGTCCGATGTTGGTCGTCGGCTTCGGCACCGACGGGGTCGACGGCCCGACCGATGCCGCCGGCGCGTGGGCCGACGAGCGGAGCTGCATTCGTGCGCGTGCCGCCGGCCTCGACCCGCTCGATCATCTGCGGCGCAACGACGCCTACACTCTGTTCGCCGGCCTCGACGACCTGCTCGTCACCGGGCCGACGGGAACCAACGTGATGGATCTGGCGATCGTGCTGGTCGCCCCGGCCGGAGACCCTGCCGAGCAGCGCCGGGAGTGACGATCCGCGGGCTGAGGGAACAACCTCGCCCCATGTCGCGTAGGCTAGGTCAAGGAGACCCCGCCATGCTCAAGACCCTCGAAGCCGTCAAATTCCTTTTCATCGGCCCCGCTATCCTCGCGTTCCTGGTGTTGATCAACTGGATGACCAGCCCGGGTGCCTGGTGGGTCCAGTGGGCAGCCCTCGGCATCGGCATCGCCTGGGTGATCAGCCTCTTCCGGGTGATCGCCGCATTGGTGGTGGCCGGTGGCCTGGCCGGTCTGGTCGCGCTCCTGCGCAAGTCGTAGCCGCGCGCTCCGCGGAAAGAGCGCGCCGGATCGACGTGCCGTGCGCCGCTCCGGCGCCCTGCCGAGCGCTCAGCGCGGCTTCGGCAGGCGTGCGATATGCAGCCAAACGAGCGCGATCATCGCGCTCGAAGCCGCGATCCATAGCGCGCGCGGATCGTAGCCGAGGAGGCCGCCGAAGCCGAGCGCTGTGGCCAGGAGCCCGCCCGCGACGGCTCCGGCGACGCCGAGCGTCAGGTCTTCGCCGAGCGACGGCCGGCGCGGTCCGGGAAGGCGACGGGCGAGCGCGCCGAGGGCGAGCCCTGCGAGCAGCCACGAGACGAGTCCGAGGGGCATCCAGCTCATGTCGGCGATGGTAGCAAGGCTGATGCCATAGCTCGTCGAGACGCTGGTCCTGCGACTCGTCCCATGGCGCTGGCGATCGGCAGACCGACGGTCTATGCACCGCGTCTTTTCGTGCTCTGGTGGTCGCGAGGTGAAGAGAATCAGAGAGCGCCCCGAGCGAGGTCGAAAGCTAGACTCGAGGGGCCCTTCTCGAGCCTCGGCCGGTAGCCCCGACATCATCGGGCGAAAGAAACCTCGTATGCGATGATGCACACTGGTGCCCGATGTCGCCAATGGAAGAGAAGAGCCGCAGAGTCCCTCACTCAGTCTGCGGACCGTCAATTCCATCTGCATCAGGAGATCGCGATGATCAAGTTCAAGAGCCTGCTTTTTGCCCTCACCCTCGCCCTCGCTCTCGGTGCCACCGCCTTGCTGGTGCCCTCGACTTCGTCCGTCGACGCCCTGGTTTGTGGCGACGGCTCGCACGGCCAGCGCACCGACTCGTGGGAATCGACCCCGGAAGCGATCGCGCGCACCGCGGCGGGTGAATGCGGTCCCGACGGACTGTGCAAGGAATGGTGCACCGGCTTCTGCGACGATCCGCAGCCGACCGGTGTCTTCCAGTGCTTCCCGAAGTGACCGGCGGTCGCTGATGGCTCCCTCCGCCCCTGTCGGCGACCAGTCCGCGCAGCCGGCCACCGAGCGAGACATCACGGCGCTCCTCCTCGCCTGGCGTGACGGCGAGGAGGACGCTCTCGTCGAGCTCATGCCCAGGGTGTACCGCGAGCTGCGCGAGATCGCCCACCATCTGCTGCGCCGCGAGTGGTCCGGTAAGTCGCTGGAAACGTGTGCCCTGGTGCACGAGGCGTACCTGCGCCTCGTCGATCTCGAGCGGATCGGCTGGCAGGGGCGGCGCCACTTCTTCGCCATGAGCGCGCGCGTCATGCGCCGCGTTTTGGTCGACCAGGCGCGCTATCGAAGCCGCGACAAGCGCGGCGGCGATGCTCGCCGGGTCGACACCTCGGTGCTGCGTGGCCTCGCCGAGGAGCGCGCGCCCGAGGTTCTGGCGGTCGACGAGGCGCTGCACGAGCTGGCGCGGCACGACGCCGAGCTGGCGCAGATCGTCGAACTTCGCTTCTTCGGTGGCCTCGGTCGTGAGGAGATCTCGGAGGTCGTCGGCCTGTCGAGCGCTACCGTCACCCGGCGCTGGTTCGCGGCGCGCGCCTGGCTGATCGGTTATCTGGCCGACCACGAGGCCGACGTCCAATGACCGGCCGACCTTCGTGGCAGCAGGTCTTCGGCCTCTTCGAAGAGGTTTTGGACCTGCCTGGCGCGGAGCGCACGGCGGCCGTTGACGCACGCTGCGGCGACGATGCGGCGCTCCGCCGTCGCGTGCTCGACATGCTCGCGGCTCACCAGGAGTCGACCTTCTTCGTCGACCGGCCGGTGGCGCTGCCTCGCGTCGGCTCGGCGGACGAGGCCGACCAGCCCGGCCAGGTCACGGGCTCGCTCTCTGAAGGTCTCGGTACGGTCGGTCCGTACCGCCTGCTGCATCCGATCGGCCGCGGCGGCATGAGCACGGTGTATCGCGCCGAGCGGCTCGACGGCGAGTTCCGCCGGCCGATGGTGCTCAAAGTGGTGCGAACGGACCTCGAGAGCGCCACGTTGTGGCGTCGGCTGCGGGCCGAGCGGCAGATTCTCGCCGGCCTCGAGCATCCATGGATCGCCCGGCTCTACGATGGGGGTAGCACGGAGAACGGTCGGCCGTTCTTTGTGATGGAGCATGTCGACGGCGAGCCGATCGATGCTTACTGCACGCGCCGGGCTCTCGGTGTCGAGGCGCGGCTGCGTCTCTTCGCCAAGGTGTGCGCCGCGGTCGATCATGCCCACCAGAAGCTGATCGTCCATCTCGACATCAAGCCGTCGAACATTCTGGTCACCGACGACGGCGAGCCGAAGCTGCTCGACTTCGGCATCGCGCAGGCGATCGAGCCCGATGCCGGCAGCGAGGCGACCGCGGCCTGGCAGCGGATGATGACCCCGAGCTTCGCCAGCCCGGAGCAGATCCGTGGCGAGCCGATCACCACCGCGGCGGACGTCTACTCGCTCGGTGTGCTGCTCTATCTGCTCCTGACGGGGCGCCTGCCGCACCGCTTCGACGGCTGTTCGGTGCGCGAGATCGAGCGCATCATCACCAAGAGCCGGCCGCGACCGCCGAGTCGTGTCGCCACCGGCGGCAACGACGAGGGCGCTTCGCGAGGAACCACGTCGTGGCACACAGCGCCGCCGTCGCAGCAGACGCCGGACGACGGCTCGGGCCAGGAGCCCGCGCCTGTCCCGGCGCAGCGCCTGCGGGGAGACCTCGACGCGATCGTCCTGCGCGCCTTGCGACCCGGTCCGCTCGAGCGCTATCGCTCCGTCGCCAGCCTGGCCGAGGATCTCGAGCGTCATCTCGACGGCCGGCCGGTGGCGGCACGGGCCGGTACATGGCGCTACCTGGCGGGCAAGTTCATGCGCCGCCATCGTGTCGCGGTGGCCGCGGCGCTGCTCTTTACGTTCGTCGTCACCGGATTCGCCGTCGCCATGGGGATCCAGACCCAGCGAGTGACCCGGGAGCGCGACAAAAAGGCGCAGGTCGTCGCGATGATCCAGCAGGTCTTCACGCTCGGCGACCCCTACAACTCGCCGGACGGCGAGCTCACCGTGCGTGAGGCGGTCGAACGTTCGCTGCCGCTGATCGAGCGCGGCCTGCAGGACCAGCCGGCGGTGCGCGCCGAGCTGCTGCAGACGACAGGCTCGATCCTGGCCAGCCTCGGCGAGCCTGCGCGGGCTGCCGAGTTGCTCGAGCAAGCTCTGGCTCTGCGCCTCGAGCTTCACGGACCGCGACATCGCGAGGTCGCCGTGACGCGGACCGAGCTCGCGCGCGCACGGCGTGAGCTGCTCGATCTCGACGCTGCCGAGGAGCAGGCGCGCCAGGCGCTCGCGACCCTGCGTGCCGAGGCCGATGCGGACGACGGCGCCCTGCCCGAGGCGCTGCTGACTCTCGCCTCGATCCACTGCTATCGCGAGCAGTTCGAGGCCGCCGAGCCGCTCGCGACTGAAGTCCTGGCGCTGACCCGGGCGAGCATCGGCGAGACCCGGTCGGGAACGACCAAGGCGCGGATCGGTGCGCTCGAGTACCTGGCGCAGGCGGCGAGCGCGCGCGGCGACTACCAGCGCGCGGCCGATCTCGGGCGGCGGGCGTTGGACGCCTCGCGCGAGCTGTTCGGTGACGCCTACCCGGAGCAGATCACCACGCTCTCGAATCTCGGTCTCCAGCTCCGTCGCCTCGAGCGTTTCGACGAGTCGCGGGCCGTGTACGACGAGGCGTTGGCGTTGCATCGACAGATCTTCGGCGCCGACCGGGCCGATCCGGCCTTGCTCAACAACCTCGCCTCGGTGACTCTGGCCGCGGGCGATGTACCCGCGGCCGAGGTGCTCTTCCTGGAGGCGCGTGAGGCGGTGCGCGAGCACTATGGCGCCGAGCCGTGGATGATGCTCAGTCTCGGCTTGCGCCTGGCCGACATCCGAATGATTCGCCTCGCACCCGGTGAGGCCGAAGCCCAGCTACGGGATCTGATGGCGCAAGAGCTGGTGGCGAGCGACCACTGGCTCCAGGCCCAGACGCGCCTGCTGCTCGGTGAGAGCCTGAGCCGTCAAGGTCGCTGCGGGGAGGCCGAGCCGATGCTCGAGTCCTCGTACCGCGACCTGGTGACCCGCAACCGACGGGCGCGAGTCGCTGCGGATGCCTTGGCTCGTCTCGAACGGCATCGCGAGCTCTGCCCGGACTCGCAGCTCGACCTCGACGAGTTGGAGGCGCTGTCGGCCGAGCCCGAGCCCGCGTAGGGCCTCGACCTCGCCCGCAAACTTCTCCCATCTTGCTCATTTTTGCCTCGGGGTGAGGCAACCTGCCGCGCCGCACCGGCCGTCGAGGCCCGCCGCGCGATGCCTGTCCACGAAGAAGGCCGGAGAGCACTTGCTTCTCCGGCCTCGTGCGTGGCCTGGACGCTGAGCCGCCCAAGGCGCTAGCAGGAGCGGACCGTCGGTCCGGACCGCGTCGCGATCAGAAGACGCAGCTCGGCCAGATGAAGGCGTAGCCGCAGGGGGCGTACGAGTTGCTGTAACAGTAGGAGTTGGAGTAGGTGACGCCGGTGACGACGCTGTAGGTGGTGCAGTCGGCGCGCCGGCGGATCTCGGTGGTGGTGGTCTGGAACGTCAGGTAATAGCGGTAGTGCAGCGTGCCATCGAAGGGGTAGAAGACGCTCTGCAGGCAGTCGAGGCCGACGTACTGGCTGTTGGTCAGCACTGTGTCGGTTTCGGTGCGCACCACGCCCGGGGTGCAGGTCGGCGGCGGCGGCGGCGTGCACACGGGGTCGGCGTCCACCAGGCACTCGTCGAGCTCGATCTCGCAGCCCTCGTAGCACATGTACTCGTCGTAGTCCCAGTAGCAGAAGTCCTCTTCGCACCGCGAGTTCTCCTCGTAGCAGTCGTCGACGCAGTGCTTGGTCGGCAGTGCGGAGCGCAGGTCGGCGAAGCGTGAGGTCGACTCCAGGGGCATGAAGGTGTTCTGGCGCAGCAGGTCGCTGGCGCGCACGACATCGGCGAGCGCACCGTCGATCAGCGGCTGCTCATCGACGAGAACCTCGAGGCGGTAGGCGTCGGCGTCGTCGGCCTTGGCGCCGCGCAGGGCGTCCAGCAGCCAGGCGCGCTCTTCGGGCTGGTAGGCCATCAGCTGCATGGCGCGGCGCGTGGGCACCGCGCTGCCGAGCTGCGGCGCAGCCGGCGCGAAGCGGACGCTCTCGAAGAAGAGCGGCTCGTCGCGGTGGGCGATACGCACCTGGGCCTCGGACGGTGCCGCGCCGTCGCCGGGCAGCTCGATGAAGACGAGGTTCTTGGTCGCCTGCCAGTCCACCTCGACCTGCGTCACCGACGCCGGAACGTCGCCGCGCGGCGAGGCTTCCTTGGTCTGCGGTGCCGACTCGGCGCCGGCCAGCGAGGCGAGGACGAGGAGAGCGGAGGTCCAGAGCATGGAAGAGAACGCTGTGCGTGAAAGGGAGGCCATCGAGTGTCCTTTGTGGTGGTCGGTTCGAGGGGGGAGGATGCGAAAGGAGCGGCCGGAGGCGCTGCCCCCGGCCGTCTGCCGTCCGGCGATCAGAAGATGCAGAACGGGTAGAGGAAGGCGAAGCCGCAGGGGGCGAACGAGTTGTTGTAGCAGTAGGTGTTGGAGTAGCTGACGCCGGTGACGACGCTGTAGGTGGTGCAGTCAGCGCGTCGGCGAATCTCGGTCGTCGTGGTCTGGTACGTCAGGTAGTAGAGGGTGTGCAGGGTGCCCTCGTTCCAGAAACTCTGCAAGCACTCGAGGCCGGCGAACTGGCTGTTGGTCAGGACGGTGTCGGTCTCAGTGCGGACGACGCCCGGAGTGCAGGTCGGGGGCGGCGGCGGCGTGCACGTCGGATCGGCGATCGCCAGGCACTCGTCACGCCACTCACGGCAGCCCGTGTCGCACATGTACTGGTTGTATTCCCAGTAGCAGAACTCTTGGCGGCAATCGGCATAGTCGTCGTAGCAGTCGTCCCTGCACAGCTTGGTCGGCAGGGCCGGGCGGAGGTCGGCGAAGTCAGAGGTCGACTCGAGCGGCATGAACGCGTCCTGGCGCAGGGTGTCGCTGGCGCGGACGATGTCGATCAGCGATCCGTCGATCAGAGGCTGTCCGTCGACCACGACCGCGATGCGGTACGCGCGGGCCTCGTCGGCGGGGGTCTTGCGCAGCGCGTCGAGCAGCTCGGCCCGCTCCTCGGGCTGGTAGGCCATCAGCTGCAGGGCGCGGCGCTCCGTGGCGGCGCCGCTGAGCTGCACCGCGGCCGGCGCGAAGCGCAGGCCTTCGAAGAAGAGCGGCTCGTCGCGATGGGCGATGCGCACCTGCGCCTCCGCCGGGGCGAGACCCTCGGAGGGGAGCTCGATGAAGACGAGGTTCTGGGTCGCGTCCCAATTGACCTCGAGCTGCGTCACGCCTTCGGGCACGGCAGCCTCCTTGGTCTGCGCCGGACCGGCGGCGGCGGCAGTCGCGACGAGGAAGAGGGCCGCACAAAACGGCAGCAGGCGAGAGAGCAGGCTTCGGCGAAGGTGCATGGCGAATCCTCTGGTCTGTTGGACTATTCGAGCCCGAAAAGAGTAGCTCGATCGCCAAACCGACTCAAGATTCGCTGAGCGTATTCACTGGAACTTCATGAAAAAGACCAGGCGCGGAGGTGAAGAAGTCGTCAAAAAAGAGGGCCGATTTGATCCCTATTCGCTCCGACTTCTCCGATCTTGCGAATATGCCTGCACATCTGCGGCAACTTGCCGCAGATGTGCATGGGCGGGAAAGTGTTGGGTCCGACCGAGAGGTTGCGTCAGCTCGACGGGTCGCCGAGCTGAACCAGCATCGAGGCGCCGGCGGGCAAAAGCTCCACCGGCGTTTTCGAGTCGAGGAGGTTCTCGGTCTCGAGCACCTGGAGCACGGCGTCGAGAATCTCCGGGTCGGCGCGGGAAATCTCGTTCAGTGTTTCACCAACGATCGCCGGGCGCGCCGCCGAGGCTTCGGCGAGCTTCTGCGAGACCTTCTTCGCGGTCTCACTCTGGATCAGTCCGACGCGGTTCTCGCCGTCTTGTTTCATCGCGCTGGTCACCTGGACCAACCGCTTGACGACCTTCTCGGTGATGTTCTCGACCATCGAGCGGTCGGTGAATGCGACCTTGCGGATATAGACCGAGCCGAGCTGGTAGCCCCATTTCTCGCTCAGCGGCGACACCGCCGAACGCACGGTGCGGCTCAAGCTGTGGCGGTTCTCGAGCATCTCTTCCATCTCGAGGTTCGACAGCGTCGAGATGGTCGAGCTCGCGACGTTGGCCTGTAGCGAGCCTTCCGGATTGGCGTTGACGAAGAGGTACGACACCGGGTCGCTGACCTTCATCTCGTACCAGATGCCGACGCCCATCGGCGTGCCCTCTTCCGAGTTCACCATCTGGCTCCGCAGGTAATGCTGGCGCAGCGCGGTCGAGACGGCCTGGCGCTTGCCGAAGAACGGCACGAGGGCGGCGCGCGGGCCGAACCGGAGCATCGGTACGTGCAGGCCGGGCTCGTCGAGAACGCCGATGACCTTGCCGAAGAGAGTGAAGACCTGTGCCTCGCACTCGTTGACGGTGGCGTAGAGGCCGAAGGCCCGACACAGGCGAAGGAAGATCGGGATGGTGAGCAGGCCGAGGAAGAAGGCGAACGCGGTCAACATCACGACTCTCCCGCGCTGGCCGTGAGCACGACGCGTCGAGCTCTGCCGAAGAGTGGCACCCTGAGGTTGCGCAGATAGGCGCGTAGCGCGCTTGCGCCGCCCTCGGTTTTGACCTGCGTCAAGGTGGCGGCGAGCTCGCGCAGCGGCGCGACTTCGGCCTCGGCGTTGTTCTGTGCGATCTCGACCGCGCGCTCGCTCATCGTGATTTGCTGCTCGGCGTCGGCGCGCGCGGTGCTGATGTCGGCCGCGACCTGGTTGCGCGTCGAGTTGATCGCCGACAGCGCGTGGTCGACCTCAGGCGGCGGATCGATCTCGGTCACCAGCGCGGCGTCGAGCTCGATGCCGTAGCGACCGGGGGTGGCGCGGCACTGCTGCTCCATGTACTCGTTGAGCAGCGGCAGATTCTTTCGCAGGTCGTTGATCGACACGCCCTCGGCGAGCTCGACCGCGCTCTTGGTCGGCTCGCCGCTTTCCGTCGGCAGATCACCGCCGGCGACCAGGCTGGCGCCGCGCGGGTCGACGAAGTTGGCGATGCGCTCGCGCAGCACGGAGATGAAGTAGCCCATCACGTGCTCGAGCGGGCTGGAGACGCCGAAGAGGTAGGCGTAGAGATTGTTCTCGTCGACCCGGTAGCGCAGCTGGCCGTTGACGCCGGTGGTCAGGTTGTCCTTGGTCACGGCCTCGATCGTGCTCTGCTGCTTGGTCGGATCCCACACGATGTCGACGGTCTGCGTCGCTACCGACACCTTGTGCACTCGCTCCCAGGGCATTTTCAGATAGGGCCCGCCCGGAGGAATCACGCGCACCCCCGGATATTGGTAGCGCTCGCGCTCATCTTCACTGAGATCGAGGCGCGGTCCGTCGGCGTTGCTGCCCGGCATGCGCTGCGCGCGACCGAACGAGGTCTTGACGGCGCGCTCGTTGGGGCGGACGGTGAAGAAGCCGCCGAGCAAGACCCGGACGACGAAGTAGATCGCCAAGCCGGCGAGGAATGCGAAGACGGTCATCGTGCTCTCCGTCGGGCCTCGGCGCTCGACTCAGCGTTCGACCCAGTAGTTCGGCGCTTCCTTGGTGATGGTGACGTCGTGGGCATGGCTCTCCTTCAGGCCGGCGGACGAGATGCGCACGATCTCGGCCTCGGTGCGGAGCTCGTGGATGCTGCGCGAGCCCGAGAGGCCCATTCCCGAGCGCAGGCCGCCGGTGAGCTGCTGCACCACCTGATGCACGCTGCCCTTGTAGGGCACCATGCCTTCGATACCTTCGGGCACCAGCTTTGCGAGCGATTGCTCACCGTCCTGGAAGTAGCGGTCGGCCGAGCCTTTCGCCATCGCCGAGATCGAGCCCATGCCGCGGTAGGCCTTGAATGTACGTCCCTGGTAGAGAATCGTCTCACCCGGGCTCTCCTCGGTGCCGGCGAAGAGGGAGCCGATCATCGCGCAATGGGCGCCGCAGGCGAGAGCCTTCGTCAGGTCGCCCGAGAACTTGATGCCGCCGTCGGCGATCACCGGCACGCTCTCGTCGTCGTCCCCCAGTTCGTCGCTGCCACTGCAGGCGGCGACGGCGTCGCGAATCGCCGTCACCTGCGGCATGCCGGCGCCGGTGACGATGCGCGTCGTGCAGATCGAGCCCGGGCCAATGCCGACCTTGATGCCGTCGGCGCCGCGCTCGACCAGGGCGCGCGCTCCGGCGGTGGTGGCGACGTTGCCGGCGATGATGCGCACTTCCGGGAAGTGCTCGCGCACGGTGACGAGCGAGTCGAGCACGCCGCGGCTGTGGGCATGCGACGAGTCGAGGACCAGCAGGTCGACCTTGGCTTCGACCAATGCGGCGGCGCGCTCGAGGTAGTCGCCCCCCGAACCGATCGCGGCGCCGACGCGCAGCCGACCGAGCTCGTCCTTGCACGCATCCGGATACTTGGTCATCTTCTGGATGTCTTTGACCGTGATCAGGCCGCGCAGGATGTTGCCGTCCTCGACCACCAGGAGCTTCTCGATCCGGTTCTTGTGCAGCAAGGCTTTGGCCTGGTCGAGGGTGGTGCCCGGCGGCACGGTGACCAGATTCTCGCGCGTCATCAGGTCGCTCACCGGGCGATCGAGGTTGCTCTCGAAGCGGAGATCGCGGTTGGTCAAGATGCCGACCAGGCGCCCGTCGTCGTCGATCACTGGCAGGCCGGAGATCTTGAACCGGGCCATCACGTCGAGCGCCTCGCGGATCGACTGATCGGGGCGCATGGTCACCGGATCGACGATCATGCCCGCTTCGGAGCGCTTCACCTTGTCGACCTCTTCAGCCTGCTGCTGGATCGTCATGTTCTTGTGCACGACGCCCATGCCGCCCTCTTGGGCGAGCGCGATCGCCAGGGCCGATTCGGTGACGGTATCCATCGCCGCCGAGAGCAGCGGGATGTTGAGCGCGATGCCGCGGCAGACGCGGGTGCGCAGGTCGACCCGGTTCGGATGCACCTCGGAGAGGCCGGGGACGAGAAGAATGTCGTCGAAGGTGAGAGCTAGACGGGGGGCCTCGAGATGGGCCATCGGCTGATCTCCGGAGGACGCTTGAGCTGAGGAAGGGTGGGTGGGGAGACGGGATCGTCGGCCGCGGAAGGCTCTCGGCGACGACTTCCCGGCAGGATAGCATGCGATTCGAACCCTGGACGCCCGACCGGTATCCGATCAGTCGTGAAGATCTCTGCGATCCGTGAGTCCGCCACCGCCGCCTCGACCCCCGCACCGACCTCCGCCTCCGAGCCCGCCGATCTCGCTCTCGAGCGGGCGCGCCGCGGGGATGTCGGCGCGTTCGAAGTGGTCTATCGACGGCATGTCGATCGGGTCTATGCGCTCTGCCTGCGCCTGTGCGGCGACGTCCAGGAAGCCGAGGAGGCGACCCAGGACGCCTTCGTCCGCGCCTGGCGCCGCCTCGACTCGTTTCGCGGCGACGCGGCGTTCACCACCTGGATGCACCGGCTCACCGTGAACACGGTGCTCGGCCGCTGGCGCGCCGCGGGTCGCTATCGCGAGCGCGTTCTGGCGCTCGACGACCTGGTCGATGACGCGGACGCCGACGATCTGGCGCCGCCGACGCGTCCGCAGGATGGCCTCCGTCTCGACCTCGAGCGCGCGATCGCGCGTCTGCCCCGCGGCGCGCGCACCGTCTTTGTGCTGCATGATCTCGAGGGTCTGCGCCACCGCGACATTGCCGAACGCACCGGCCTCGCGGTCGGCACCAGTAAGACGCAGCTGCACCGGGCACGCCGCCTGCTGCGTCGCTTCCTCGACGACTCACCGACGACCCGAGCCCGCTGATGAACGACATCCACGATCCAAAGCCCGCGCGCGGCGCCGCCGCGAGCGATTCTCCCGACCCCGAGCTCGCGGCGGCGCTGTCGTCCCTACCGCGCGAGATCGCACCCGAGCGCGACCTGTGGCCGGAGCTCGCTGCACGGCTGGAATCGCGACGGGAGACCGCGCCACGCCGCGCCGCGCACCAAAGCTCGAGGGTTCTCGGTGGTTGGCCGCGGAGTCTGGCGGCGGCCATCGCCTGGATGGCGGTCGGGGCGCTGGCGACGCTCGGCGTCGGTCGACTGACGGAGCCCGCCGGCCCGGCCGACCGCGGCGTGGTCTCGGCACCGGCTCCGGGTCTCGCGCCGGCGAGAGTCTTCGACTCGGAGTTCTCCGAGCCGCCTTCGATCGTTTCGCCCTCGTTCGCCGCCGCCGAGGCCGACCTGCTGCGGGTCAAGGACGGGCTGTGGCTGGCGCTGATCGAGCGCCGCGAGACCATGTCGCCGGCAACTTTGGATGTCATCGAGCGTAACCTCGAGATCATCGACCGTGCTGTTCACGATGTCCGCCGGGCGCTCGCCGCCGATCCGGCCAATCCGCGCCTCGAGCAGGTGCTGCTCGACAACCATCGGCGCGGTATCGCTTTGCTTCGCCGAGCCGCCCAGGAGGTTTGAGATGCGTCGTTCTGAGATGCGTCGTTCGATTCCGACACTCTCGCTGCTGCTCGTGCTCCTCGTTCCGGGGCACGGCGGCGCTCAAACCGAAGTCGAGCGCACGGTGCCGCTGGCCTCCGACGGCAGCGTCGAGATCGAGACGATCGCCGGTTCGATCACGGTCACCGCGTGGCCGCGGGACGAAGTGCGTATCAGCGCGACTCTCGGCCGCGGCGCCGGCGAGCTCGAGATCGAAGGGGGTGGTGACGCCGTCTCCATCGAAGTCTCGCCGCGGTCGCGGCGCGGACGCGACAGCTGGCACGCCGGCGATCGCGAAGCGCATCTTCAGGTGCGCGTGCCGGAAGGCGCCCGGATCGACATCGAAACGATCAGCGCCGAGGTCGCGCTCAGCGGGACCACCGGCGAAGCCGCGGTGACCACAGTGAGTGGCTCGCTGCGGGTCGAGAGCCGGCTCCGGCGCCTCGAGGCTGAGACGGTGAGCGGCGAGATCGACCTGGTCGAGGGCGCCGGGCGCGTCGAGATCGAGACCGTGAGCGGGCCGGTGACGCTGCGCGGCGGCTACGACGAGCTCGAGGTCGAGACGGTCAACGGCGGTGTCGACCTGCAGTCCCGTGCGGTGCAGCGCGGTGCTCTGGAGTCGGTGTCGGGCAGCCTGCGCCTCGACCTGTGGCCGGCCCCCGGCGCCGATCTCGAGGCGTCGAGCCACAGCGGCAGCCTGGAGGTGGTCGTGCCGCGCGACGTATCGGCGCACTTCAGCGCCTCGACGTTCAGCGGCCGGATCCGCAGCGATCTGGGGCCCCGCCCGCGCCGGACGTCACGCTACGGCAGCGAGAAAGAGCTCGAGTTCACCGCCGGCGACGGAGACGCGACGGTGCGTCTCGAGACCTTCAGCGGCGACTTGCGGCTGCGCGTACGCTGAACCGCGCCCGACGCCTGCGCCGCCTGCCCGCCGCGTGGATGCGGTGACCGCTGTGGCGCTCGCGACCATCTCTCGAGCGCGAGGTCGCCGACCGTAGCCGCGTCGCGCCGTCGGCACGGCGCGCGGCCGACGTCTCCGAGAGCGCCGGGGCCTCGGTGGGCGGTCGAGACCAGCGCGAGATCGCCGAGCGGACCGAGGCGCTTCGGCGGCGGCAGCGGCGGCGAGGGCGACGAGCCGCCGTCTCGGCCGGTCGCCGCGTCGCGGCGGCGGTTTGGTCGCCGCGGGCGCTGGCCATGCGCCGCGGCCTGGTGCTGCGCGCGCGGCGCGCCCGGCCGGCGCGCGACTCCCGGGGCCTCGCTCCGACGGGCGTCGAGTGCGGGGATGCTGAGGGCGATCGAAACGATTCTCGCTGGGTCAACTTTGGGCCTCCTCGATGAGTCGACGGACTCACTTCCGAGATAGACCGCGAAAAAGCCGGGGGGTTGAGTCTCACGAGCCGGTGCCTGTTTCCGGCCGGTTCCGGTATGCGAGAATCCGCGCATGGCCGAACTGCCCCAGGTGATCGTGATCGACGACGAGACCGGCTCGCGCGAATCGATGGCGCTGGCGATCGAGAAGGCGGGCTACATCGTCCGCACCTTCGACGACGCTCGCGAGGCGCTGGTCTTCCTGCAGGAGCATCCCGCGGTGCGGCTCGCGGTGTGTGACCTGCGGATGCCGGACATCGACGGTCTCGGCTTTCTCGAAGAGGTGCGCGAGCGCGAGATCGAGCTCGGAGTGATTCTGGTCACCGGCTACGGCAGCATCGAATCGGCCGTCCAGGCCATGCAGGTCGGTGCTGACGACTACCTCACCAAGCCGGTCGACCTCTACGAGCTGCGCCAGCGGGTCCGCAACCTGCTCGAGAACCGTCGCCTCAAGGAAGAGGTGACGAATCTGCGTCAGATCCTCGACAAGAGCTACGGCTTCGATCACATCATCGGTCGGTCGGACGCGATGGAAACGCTCTTCGACCAGATGCAGATGGTGGCGCCGACGCGCTCCAACGTGTTGATCATCGGCGAGAGCGGCACCGGCAAGGAGCTCGTCGCCAATGCGTTGCACTACAACTCGCCGCGCGCCGACGAGCGCTTCCTCGCGATCAACTGTGGCGCGATTCCGCACGAGATCCTGGAGAGTGAGCTCTTCGGCCACGAGCGCGGCGCGTTCACGGGTGCGGTGAGCCGCAAGGTCGGCAAGTTCGAGCTGGCGCACCGCGGCACCCTGTTCCTCGACGAGATCGGCGAGCTGACGGCGGCGCTGCAGGTGAAGCTGCTGCGCGTGCTCGAGGAACGCAAGATCATGCGCGTCGGCGGCAGCGAGCTGATCGAGGTCGACTTTCGGCTCGTGGCGGCGACCAACCGCAGCCTCGAAGAGATGGTCGAGTCGGGAGACTTCCGGGAAGACCTCTACTACCGGCTGAAGGTGGTGACACTCGAGATTCCGCCGCTGCGCGAGCGCCAGGGCGATGTCCCGCTGCTTGCCGAGCATTACCTCGAGGAGCTCGCCGTCGAGCACGACAAGCCGGAGATGCGGCTCTCGCCCGAGGCGCTGCGCGCGCTCGATCGCTACCCTTGGCCGGGCAACGTGCGTCAGCTACGCAACATTCTCGAGTCGGTGGTGATCTTCCATCTCGGTGGCACGATCGAGCTCGAGCAGCTGCCCACCGAGCTGCGCGAAGCGACGATGGTGTCGGGCGCCGAGGCTCCGGTGCAGATGCAGAAAGGGCGACCACGGACGATGGACGAAATCGAGCGCCAGGCGATTCTCGAGACGCTTCAGCGCACGAGCGGTCATCGCGCCGACGCCGCCAAGATGCTCGGCATCGGGCTGCGCACTCTGCAGCGCAAGCTGAAGGACTACAAGGAACTAGGTTTCTTCAAGGAGTGATGAGCCGATGGATCTCCCCGCCAACGTCCAGATCTCGAACGACCAGCTCGGCATCAAGAACGGCAAGGGCCAGCTGGTGGCCATCTCCGAGCACGGCTACTACGAGCTGCGCCTGTCGTTCAACCAACGCCAGCACCGCGTGCTGGTGCCGATCGACCAGACCGCGATCGTCTTCCGCGACCCGGAGCCGGAGTTCGCCTCGGACATCGAGATCGAGCGCTGAACGGGCGCGAATCTCGAACGCCGCCCGTTCGTAGAGTCCCCCATGTCGATCGCACGCATTCTCACCGCCGGTCTGCTCTTCGGCCTGGCGCTCTTCCTCTTCGTCGGGTTCCTGGTCGCCGATCTCTCCGGCAGCGGGCCTGTGGTGATGGTTCTGACCCTGTTGATCGCGGTGATTCTGCCGGCGGCGGGTGGCGTCGCCGTGCTGCTCGGTGGCCGGCGCCATACGCGTGCCGCGCGCGCGGCGCGGGACGTCCAGCGTCGGCGCGTGCTCGAGGCTGAGCTCCTGCGCCTCGCCGCGGCGCAGGCGCCCGCGGCCGATGGTCGGCGCAAGCTCACCGCCGCCGACGTCGCCGGAGCGCTCGCCGTCGAGCCCGAGCTGGCCGCGGAGCTGCTCGAGGACCAGCATCAACGCAGCCTGGCCGAGATCGAGCTGACCGAGGCCGGCGTCGTGGTTTATGCCTTCCCCGAGCTCGCCGACCAGGCGGCGAAGGACACCGCGCGGAGGGCACTCGATGTCTGAGGCGAGCTCGTCGCCTCCGGTGCTGCCGCCGCTGCCCGCGGACGCCCTGACGCCGGCGCCGCGCGTGTCGGCGCGCGAGTGCCCGGTGTGCCCCGGGTTGCTGCTCGAGACCTGGTCGCCCGACAACGCCCGCGAGCTCGAGATCGACCGCTGCCGCCGCTGCGCCGGTGTGCTCTTCGACGCCGACGAGGTCGAGCAGTTGCGCCATGTGCGTTCGCGCTCGGTGCTCGCCTGGTTGCGTCCGCCGAGCTACGAGCTTCCTCGCCCGTGCCCGGCGTGCTCGACGCCGCTGGCGCGCGATGCGGCGGCGTGCACCGTCTGCGGGCGCGAGAACCACATCGACTGCCCGAGCTGCGGCGCGCAGATGGACATCGTCGAGCATGAGGGAAAGCGGGTCGATCGCTGCCGTGCATGCCACGCCGTGTGGCTCGACGCGCACGAGCTCGCTCTCGTCTGGACCGGTCTCGCCCTGGCCCTCGGCGCGCCGCTCGCGGCCGGCGCCCTGTCGACGACGGCGGCCGACGTCGCGAACGCCGCACCCAGCCTCGGCGAGCTCGCCGGCGGCGCCGCCGAGGTCGCCGCCCACGTCGACCCCTGGCTGCTCGAGCTCGGCGCACGCGCCGCGCTCGAGGCCGCGCCGATGGTGGCGCGCGGCGGCGGCGTGCTGCTCGACGGCGCCGGCAAAGCCCTCAGCCACGCCCCTGGTGCCGCCGGCGCCGCGGTCGAAGGCCTCGGTCAGCTCGCCGGAGCCATCGTCGAGGCCCTGGCCCAGCTCCTCGGCGCCGTCGCCGACCTCTGAGGCCGCCGCGCCGCGAGCGCCTCAGCGCGCTGGTGGGCGGGCGGCGTTTTCTTCGATCACGGTCTCGAGCTCCTCGAGCGCGCGCTGCGAGCGACCGGTCTGGTTGTAGAGGTCGCGGAGCTTGAAGCGGACGATGTTGCGGACCGTTTGGCTCGTGCTGTGCTTTTCGAGCAGGCGCTCGAGGTGCTGGACGGCCTGGTCGAGCTCGCCGCGCGCCTCGTAGATCTCGACGATGCCCTCGACAGCGAAGAAGACCGAAGTCTCGGGCCGCGAGGCGAGCTCGGTGTAGCGCTCTGCGAGAGTGAGGTAGTCGCCCATCATCCCGAGTGCGGCACCCTCGTCGCCGGCCGCGACGCTCGGAGGTACGGCGAGCATCGCGAGGACTGCGAGCGACAGGAGGCTGGCGCGGAGCCAGGCGCTGCGGGGGGACGGTCGGTGGGTGGTTTCGGTGGTCGACATGGTCATCTCCTATGTTGTGCGCTCCGGCTCCGCGTCGCTGGCGAGCAGATCTCGCAGACGATGCAGGGCACGGTGCAGGTGGGTTTTCACGGATCCCTCGCGGCAGCCCAGAACGCGGGCGGTCTCGCGAGTGGAGAGTCCTTCGAGGTGGCGCAGGACGACCACCTCTCGTTGACGCTGGCTGAGCCGTGCGAGCGCGCGCTGCAGGTCGCGCAGGGCGGGATCGCGTCCGGTGCTCGACGGCTCGGCGGCGACGGCGTCGAGCGGGCGCTCTTTGCGCGCACGGCGCCCGAGCTCGCGGGCGACGTTGACGGTGATGCGATAGAGCCAGGTCGTGAAGCGGGCTCGTGGTGTCCAGTGGCGGCGCCGCCGCGCCAGCCGCAAGAAGACTTCTTGGGTCACATCCTCGGCCAGGGAGCGGTCGCCGACGATGCCGCAGGCGAGGCGAAACACGTAGTCCTTGTGGCGGTCGAAGAGTCGGCCCACGCCGTCGTGGTTGCGCCGATCGAGGAGCAGCTGCCAGTCGTCGGGATCCGCGAAGACGTCGTCGGCTGCCTCGGCGGGATTGGTGAGAAGGCGGGGCACGAGCTCACCGGGCGCCTGGGTCGCTGGTCTGCGGCCTCGAAGGGGGCGTCAGGCGAAGGGCCAGGGGGCGGCGCGGTGCCGGGAGAGGCCCGCTGCGCGAGACGCTGCGATAGAGGGAGGACAGGCCTGCCGACGGGGAGCCTGCAAGACCCACGGTGGGTGCCGCGAGGCGCGAGCGGACCGGAGGCCCCGGTGGGCTCGTCGCGGACGGTGTCGGTGCAGACGGTGTCGCCTCGGGAGCTGAGGACTCGGCGGCCCTCGTTTCGGACGATGGTGCCGGAGAGGCCGTCCTTGCCGAGCCTGTGGATCGAGCGCTGGTGACTTCAGAGTCTGTAACACCAGAGTCTGTGTCATCAGAGCCTGTGGCCCCAGAGGCTGTGCTTTCCGAGAGCGTGGGCACGACCGCAGGCACGCCGGTTGCGTTCGTGTCGATCGACGGTGCGGCATCCGGCCAAGACGATGCCGGATCGATCGGGCGGAGCCAGACTTCCGAGCGGACGGCGACGAAAATCAGTGCGGCGGCCGCCAGCGCGGCGGCCGCGGGCAGCCAGCGCCCCGATCCACGCCACGGGTCGACTCGAGGTGCCTTGCCGGGCTGTGCCTCGCCGGACTGTGCCTTGCCCGACTGCGCCTCGCCCGACTGTGTCTTGCCGGACCGTGCGCCCTCGGACCGTGCGTCCTCGGCCAGCGTGTCGAAGCGCGGACGCGGACCTTCGTAGCGCAGCGCTTCGTACTCGCTGCGCGCGGCCTCGAGGCGCCGCTCGAGCTCTCGGTCAGTCGACGTCAACGGAACACTCCACGGTCGGTCCAATCGTACGACGGCTCGGCGAAGAGGCTCGGGGCGTCGTCGCGGCCGACGCGCTTCCGCAGCGCTTCGGCGAGCACGTCGCGCGTGTCGATCGTGCGCTCCAGGTCCTGGCCCTCGTAGAGTCGATCAGGCGCCAGGCCGGGCCAGTCGGTGATTACTCGCCCACCAGCGACGCCGCCGCCGATGCCGAGCGCGAAGAGCGCGCCGGCGTGGCCGTGGTCGGTTCCGCGCGAGCCGTTCTCGACCACGTTACGGCCGAACTCCGACAGCACGAGCACCGTGACGCGGTGCCGACCGCGCGCCGCGAGGTCGCGGTAGAAGGCGTCGAGCCCGCCGGCGAGCACCGTCATGCGCTCGGCGAGCACGCCGTCGGTCGAGCCTTGGACGTCGTGCGTGTCCCAGCCGCCGAGGTCGACGGTCGCCGCTTCGAGGCCGAGATCGGCGACGATCAGCGACGCCGTCGCGTGCAAAGCGCGGCCGAACTCGGTCTCGGGGTAGACGACGCCGTCGGACGGCCGGTAGCTGTCCGTGTTGACCGCGCCGAGCAGCTCGACGGTGTCGATCGTGCCGCGCGCGGCGTCGCGCAGCAGATTGTCGGCGCCACGATAGAGCGAAGCGAGCGCTCGCCACCAGACCGTCAAGACCTCGGGCGGCGCCAGCGGACCGTAGGCGGACGGGTCGGGTAGCGGCACCGCCGCCGGCGCACCGACCAAAGTGCGCGGCAGCGCGTGACCGAAGGCGGCGGCACGCAGCAGCGCGTTCGGGCGCGTAGCGGGCGCCGTGCGCAGGTGTCGGCCGAGCCAGCCCTCGGTCGCCGGGGCGTCGAGTCGTCCGACCTCGAGCAGGTGCATGGCGTCGAAGTGCGAACGCGTCGGATGGCCGAGTCCGCAGGCGTGGACGATCGCCAGCGCGCCGTCACGGTAGGCGCGCTCGAGCGGCGCGAGCGCCGGCGGCAGCCCGAAGCGGCCGTCGAGGTCGAGGGCGCGCGCGGCGGCGGGTTGCGAGGTGTCGTCGGGGCGTGCCACGGCGAGAGTGGGCCGCAGGCGGTAGTACTCGCTCTCGGCGTGAGGGACGCAGAGGGTCAACCCGTCGGCGCCGCCGCGCAGGAAGATCGAGACCACCACATCGCGTTCACCGGCGGACACGGCGTGCGCGTCGGCCGAGTCGGCGAAGGCGACGCGCGGTAGCCACGACGATGCTGCGGCGAGGCCCAAGCTGCCGCCGGCGGCGGCGAGGAAGCGGCGGCGCGACAGGCTCTGGCGGTCGAGAGTCCGGTACTCGGTGCAGCCGCGGAGTGTGTGCAGATCGTTCATCGGGGTCTCCGGCTCAATAGCGCTGCAGCTCGGGAGCGGTGAGCGCCAGGGCGAGCAGGCCGCGTGGATCGGTCGGCGCGCCGGTCTTGGCGCGCAGGAAGAGATTGAGCCGGCGACGCGTCGAGCGGCAGAGATGGCCGCCGGTCAGCAGCAGGTCGAGGACGTCGATCCAGTCGGCCGGGTCTGTTGCCCCGGAGCCCGTCGTCGCGGAGCCTGTGACGAACGACTCGAGCTCGGGCGGCAACACGATCCCGGCAGCGGGATCGAACGCCAGGCGTGACGCCCAGTTCCAGCGCGGCAGGAGCAGACCCGACCAGTAGGCTGCCGTGTCGGGCGGCCCGTTCGGCGGTCCCCAATCGAACGGCAGATGGCCTGCGTCGAGCAGCGCTCCGAGGGTCGGGAAGGGGTCCGTGAGCTCGGCGAAGAGAGCGCGCAGCACCGAGACGAACAGGTGGTACGGCCGCTTCAGCTTGGGTGTCGCGCTCGTCAGCCGCTCTGGGCGCAGGCACTCGCGCACCATGGCCGGGATCTGGCCGCCGGTCGCGGCATAGACCGCGGCGATGTCGTCGACGGCGTCCGCGGTCGGCTGCTCACCCCAAAAGAAGCGCAGCAGCTTGGTGGCGAGGAAGCGTGCCGTCGACGGATGCTCGACCAGGTGCCGCGTCACCGCCTCGATCTCGGCCTCCATGCTCGCCGTGGTCGCCGGTGTGCTTGCCGGGATCTGCAGGCCGAGAACCGTCTTGGTGCCGGTGTCGTGCTGCGTCGGCACGCGCTCGAAGCGGCCGAAACGCTCGGCGTCGCCGAAGGAGGCGAAGCTCCAGCCGGTGAGGCAGCGCGCCAGCTCCTTGACGTCGCGCTCGGAGTAGCCGCCGTCGACGCCCAGGGTGTGCAGCTCCATCAACTCGCGAGCGTAGTTCTCGTTCGGATGGCCGGCGACATTCGAGTCGTTGGTGAGGTAGGCGAGCATCGCCGGACTGCGCAGGCTGGCGCGCAGAAGGTCGGGAAAGTTACCTAGAGCGTGGCGCCGGATCACCTCGAGATCGTCGGTCGTCTTGAGATACACCGACTCGTCGGCGTGGATCGAGATGTGAAAGTGATCGCTCCAGAAGATCACCATGCGCTCGTAGAGCTGCCGCGGACTGTAGACGGCGCGATAGAGGCCGGCGGCGAGCAGCTCGTAGTAGAGCTGCTGCTCGTCGCCCTCGTACGCGACGAGGCGCTCGAGCGGCGACATCGAGAGCGACGGCAGCTCGCTGCGCAAGGTGGCTTCGAGGCCGAGATCGTCGATCGACTCGGGATCGAGCTGCGCCTCGAGCCAGGCGGACGGGCCGAGCGCGTCGACCGCCTCTTGGTCGGCGAGGGTCCAACCGAGGGTGGCGCGGTCGAGCAGCCGGGTGGTCGTTGCCTCGTTCTTCGCCGTGGCGCGAGGTCGCGGGTGGCGATCTGGAGCCGTCAGCCGGCGGGCGGCGTCGTGTCGCCTGGGAGCGAGCAGCTGCCGCGGTCGGCGCGGGGCTCGGCGGCGCAGGGTTGGAGGGCGAGCTGCGGACAGTCGGGCGGACATCGGCGTCTCCGGACGGTCTCGGCGACGTTGCTCGAGACGGTCGTGAATGCGCCGACGGCCGATTCGGTTGACGGCCGCGGACAGAAAACTCGAAGATCCGGCGACTACTCGGCCAGCGGATGCCGAAGCGTGGCCTGGCCACTGCGGTCGAGGGCGCTGGCGCCGTCAGCGGTGAGCACAAGCCGTCCGTCCGCCGACTGCTCGAGCCAGCCGCGCTGGCGAAGGCGCCGCGCGATCGCTTCGAGCCGTCGCCGCGGCCAGGCGAAGCGCCGTGCCACCAGCTCGAGATGGTCGGCGGGAGCATCGCCGGCCGGCACCGGGACGCCGTCGCCCGCATCCTCGCCGGCGACGTGCAAGAGCAGCAGCTGCTCGGCCATGCCGCGGCCGAGCCGGCGCTGGCGCAGCAGCTTGGCGAGCAGGCCGTGGCGCGGCGCGGCGACGAAGACGACGGCGAAGAGCAGGCCGGAAACCATCGCCATGGCGCCCGCGATCGAGGCGTCGAGCCAGCCGGCGACGGCATAGCCGAGCCAGGCCGCGGCGAGCCCGAAGGCGACCGAGAGGCCGAGCATCAGGCCGAGCCGTTCGGTGAGCAAGTAGGCGGTCGCCGGGGGGACGACGAGCATGGCGACGACGAGGATCGCGCCCACCGACTCGAAAGCGCCGACGACGGTGATCGAGAGCATGCCCATCAGCAGGTAGTGGACGAGCACCGGCGCGAAGCCGAGCGCCGCCGCCAGGCCGGCGTCGAAGGTGGTGAGCTTGAGCTCTTTGTAGAAGAGCGTGACGAAGGCGCCGACCAGCACCAGGATCACGCCGTTGATCCACAGCGCGCGCGGCCCGAGGGCGCGCTCGCCCCAGTAGAACAGGTCGTAGGGCGCGTACGCGATCTCGCCGTAGAGCACACACTCGAGATCGAGGTCGACCTGCCCGGCGTAGCGCGCGATGAGGATGACGCCGATCGAGAACAGCGCCGGAAAGACGACGCCGATCGACGCGTCCTCCTGCAGGCGGCGCGTGCGGGTGCCGAGCTCCACCAGGAACACTGTGACGACGCCGAGCAGCCCGGCGCCGAGCACCATCGAGAACGGATCGCGGCTGCCCGAGAGCAGGAAGGCGAGGGCGATGCCCGGCAGCACGGCGTGGCTGATCGCGTCGCCGAGGAGCGCCATCTGGCGCAGCACCAGGAAGCAGCCGATCAGCGCGCACGAGGCGGCGACACAGCTGCCGACCACCAGTACCGCGACGGCGGGGCTCACGACGCCGCTCCCGCGCCGGCCTCGGCGACCGCTGCCGGCGGCGACGGTGTGCTGCCGTGGAGGGGCGGGATCGGGCGACCGTGCGGGTCGACGCGCGGGTGCCCGAGCTTGGCCTCGAGCGCCGCCACCGCCTCGTCGCTCAAGGTGTGCTCCATGGCGTCGGCATCGCGGTGGACGTGGTCGGCGGCGAGGTCGAGCTGGCGCGTGAGATAGAGCTCCCACAGGCGGTGCTTGCGCACGATCCGCCGGGCCACGTCGAAGCCCGAGCCGGTCAGCCGTGCGCCGCCACCGGTTCGTTCGAGCAGGCCGTCGCGGCGCAGCGAGCGGGCCACCGAGTCGATCTGCCCTCCGCTGTGGCCGCGCATGCCCATCAGAGCCGACCACGGCGTCGGCGTGGCCCAACCGCCGGCACGCTCGCCGAGCACGTAGAGGTCGCGCAGCAGGTTCTCACGCCGAATCCGCCGGACCATGCGCCGGTCGGCGAGCTTGGCCCAGAGCAGCCCGCGCCTCGGTGCCATCAGCAGCGACACAACCAGCACGGCGCTCGATACCAAGACGATCACGGGGCCGGTCGGCAGCTTGGCGATGCGCGCCGAGAGCAACGCACCGAGCGCACCGGCGCCGCCGCCGAGCGCCGCCGAGAGCAGAATCATGACTCCCAGCCGCTCGGTCCACTGACGCGCGGCCGCCGCCGGGGTCACCAGCGTGGCGACGATCAGGATCACGCCGACGGTCTGCAGGCCGACGACGACGACGGTGACCAGGAGCACCGTCAGCAACAGCTCGAGGCGCTTCATCGGCAGTCCGGAGGCGGCGCCGAAGTCGGGGTCGAAGGCGAGCAGCTTCAGCTCTTTGTAGAACAGGGCGACAGTGGCCAGCACGAACAGGCCGAGCAGGCTCATCACTTCGAGGTCGCGCGGCATCAGCGTCGCCGCCTGGCCGAAGAGAAACTTGTCGAGACCGCTCTGGTTGCCGTAGGGAAGCTTCTGAATGTAGGTCAGTAGCACGATGCCAACGCCGAAGTACACCGACAGCACCATGCCGATCGCGGTGTCTTCCTTCAGTCGGCTGTAGCGCACGATGGCGACGATGGTGAGCGCGCCGAGCAGACCGGCGCCGAGCGCGCCGAGAAAGAGCGGCAGAGGAGTCTTGGCGCCAGTGAGGAGATAGCCGAGACAGACGCCGGGCAGGGCGGCGTGGGCCAACGCGTCGCCGAGCAGGCTCTGGCGACGGAGGAAGGCGAAGCAGCCCATGACGCCGCCGACGACGCCGAGCAGCGTCGCGCCGAGGAGCACATTGCGGGCGGTGAACGAGAGCTCGATCATCGCCCGGCCCCGCGCTGCAGGCGCGGATCGCCGGCGCGCGCGCGCAGCAGATCCTCGGTCGCCTGGGTCAGCACGGTGAGGCGTCCGCCATAGGTCCGCTGGAGATTCTCTTCGGTGAAGGTCGCGGCCATCGGTCCCGCCGCCACCAGGCGCATGTTGAGCAGCACGACGTGGTCGAAGTACTCGGCCACAGTCTGCAGATCGTGATGCACGGCGACGACCGTGCGTCCCTCGGCGCGCAGCTCCTGGAGCAGCTCGAGAATCGCTCGCTCGGTGGTCGCGTCGACTCCAGCGAACGGCTCGTCCATGAAGTAGATGCGGGCGTCCTGCGCCAGCGCTCGCGCGAGGAAGACACGCTGTTGCTGGCCTCCCGAGAGCTGGCTGATCTGGCGCGTGGCGAGATGCCGGATGCCGACCTTGTCGAGGCAGTCGAGGGCGAGCTCTCGGTGCTCGCGGCGCGGGCGGCGGAACCAGCCAAGGGTGCCGTAGAGCCCCATGGTGACGACATCGAGCGCGCTGGTCGGGAAGTCCCAGTCGACGCTTTCGCGCTGCGGCACGTAGGCGATCCACGAGCGCCGCCGGCGCAGGCTCGCGCCGCAGATCTTGACCCAGCCGGTGATCGGATCGATCAGGCCGAGGATCGTCTTCAGCAGGGTCGACTTGCCGGCGCCGTTGGGACCGACGATGGCGATCAGCTCGCCCTCCGGCAGCTCGAGGTCAACGTCCCAGAGCACGGGCTGCGTGTGGTACGCCACGGTGAGGTCGTGAATCTCGACCGCCGGCTCGCGCGCGTCGTGCTCGCCCTCCGGGCGCCGATCGAGCTCCGCGAGAGATGCGGCGTTCATTGCGCGAGCGCTCCGACGATGGTTTCGACATTGCTCCGCACCATGCCGAAGTACTCACCCTCGGGTGTGCCCGGCGCGCCCATCGCGTCGCTGAACAGCTCGCCTCCGATCGCCACCTCGTGGCCGGCGTCGCGCACTGCGCTCTGCACGGCCTCGACCGAGCGCCGCGGCACGCTCGACTCGACGAAAAGCGCCGGGATGGCGCGCGCGGCGATCAGCTCGACGACCCGTTCGACGTCGCGCAGGCCGGCCTCGGCGACTGTCGACAGCCCCTGGATCCCGACCACTTCGATGCCGTAGCGAGCACCGAAGTATCCGAACGCGTCGTGCGCCGTGACCAGCACGCGCTGCTCTTCCGGGATGGTCGCCATCTGCGCGCTGACCCAGGCGTCGAGCTCGAGCAGCTCGGTGCGGACCGTGTCGGCGCGCTCGCGCAGCGTCGCCTCGTGCTCCGGCAGCAGCGCGACCAGGGCTTCGGTGGTCGGCGCCACGGTTTCGGCCCATAGGGAGACGTCGAACCAGATGTGCGGGTCGGGATGTCCACCTGCGTCGGGCGGATACAGCAGATGCCGTTCCTCGATGCTCTCGGCGACCGCGACGACGGCGCGTCCGCGCGCCAGCTTGTCGAGGATGTCGCCCATCTTGCCCTCGAGATAGAGGCCGTTGTAGAGGATGAGGTCGGCCTCGGCGAGTCGCTCGACGTCGCCCGCGCTGGCTTTGTAGAGATGTGGGTCGATGCCCGGACCCATCAGCGCGTCGACCTCGATCAGAGTGCCTCCGATGCGCTCGGCGAGGTCGGCGATCATGCCGGTGGTGGCGATCACGCGCGGCACGGTGCGCGTCGGCTCGGTGTCGTCGGACGCCGGGGCACAGGCGCCGAGTCCAAGCGTCGACAGAGCCAGCAGGAGGGGAGCGATGCGGGAGATTTTTGACATCTCGAAAAATCTATCGGCGAGAGATGAAAAAGTCAAGTCTGCCCGCTCTGTCGACTCGAGGTCTCCCGCGGTGTCAGCCGTCGTCGCGACGCTCCGCCGTCGACCGCGGCATCAGCTGCTCGAGAGCATCGAGCAGCGCACGCCCGCGCAGGTCGACCCCGACCAATCGACCGTCGCTGTCGAAGAGGTACGAGCGCGGCAGAAAGACGACGCCGAAGCCCTCGGCCAGAGGCCCGCCGAGGCCGCTTGGATCGTGCACCTGCGGCCACTGCAGGCCTTCCCGGTCGACGAACGTTTGCACGCGCTCGCGCTCGAGCGTGTCGAGCGACACGCCGAGGATCTCGAACCCCGCGTCGGCGAAGCGCGTGTAGGCCTCGCTCAGGTGGGGAAACTCGGCGCGGCACGGGATGCACCAGGTGGCCCAGAAGTCGACCAGGACGACCTTGCCGTCGAGCTCGCGGGCGCTCCAGGTGTGCCCCTCGAGGTCCTCGACCTGGAGTTCCTCATAGGTCGAGAGAATGCGGCTCGTGTCGAGGTTGTCCGGTAGGGCGGCGGATGCAGCGAGGCTGGGCGATGCGAGGATCAGCAGGGCGACGGCGACGAGGAGAGTGGACGCGGGGCGGAATGTCGCGCGGAGACGAGCGGGCGCGACTCGACGGAGCGCGCGGCGAGCGAGCGCGAGAAGTGACGGCATGACTGAGGTCTCCTGGAGGATCTGCCGCATGGGGAGGGCCCGGGACTCGGCAGGGGTCGAGTCTAGCGTATTCGGTGGCTGGTCACGGCTGTTCGGACGCCGTGGCGCGACGGGTCGCTGCTATGCTCGCGCCCCCGTCATGGAGGTCCCGATGCTCGACCGCTCCGCGTCTCTCGTCCGTTCGTTCGCCCCGCCGGCCGTCGCCGTTCTCTGTGCGTCGATGGCGTGGCTCGCACTCGCCTGTGCGCCGTCCTCTCGTGACTCCACGCCGGCTGAGTCGCCCCCCGAGGTGTCGATACCGGCCGCCACGCACGACTCCGCCGTCGAGTGGGCGCTGGCGATCCACGGGGGTGCCGGCGTCATGGCGCGCGACATGCCCGAGGTGGAGAAAGAGGCGTACCTCGCTGCGCTCGAGTCGGCGCTGGCGCTCGGCCGCGAGCGCCTCGCTGCCGGCGAGCCGGCGCTCGACGTCGTCGAGGCGGTCGTCCGCCAGCTCGAGGACGAGCCGCTGTTCAATGCCGGCAAGGGCGCGGTGTTCACCGCCGCCGGGCGAAACGAGCTCGACGCCGCGATCATGGACGGGCTGAGCGGTGACGCCGGCGCCGTCGCCGGCATCACCAGCGTCAAGAATCCGATTCGCCTGGCGCGCGCCGTGCTCGAACACTCGCGCCATGTGTTCTTGGTTGGTGAGGGCGCCGAGGTCTTCGCCGCCGAGGTCGGGCTCGAGACCGTCGAGCCGAGCTGGTTCCACACCGATCGGCGCTGGCAGCAGCTCGAGGCGGCGCGTGAGCGTGCGGCGCAGCGCGCCGACGGCAGCGATGCCAAGGACACCAGCACGGTCGGCGCGGTCGCGCTCGACCGTGACGGCAATCTCGCGGCGGCGACCTCGACCGGCGGTCTCACCAACAAACGCTTCGGCCGCGTCGGCGACGTGCCGATCCTCGGTGCCGGCACCTGGGCCGACAACGCCACGGCCGCGATCTCCTGCACCGGCTACGGCGAGCAGTTCATTCGCCACGCTGTCGCGCACGACGTGGCGGCGCGCATGGCCTACGGCGGGGCCGCGCTGCAAACCGCGGCCGACGAGGTGATCCACGGCGTGCTCGACGAGGGTGATGGCGGTCTGATCGCGGTGTCGCATCGTGGCGAGATCGCTCTCGTGTTCAACTCGCCCGGCATGTACCGCGGCGCCGCCGATTCGTCGGGGCGCTTCGAGGTGGCGATCTGGGAGGCCACGGTGGAGACCCCGGACGATGGCTGAGAACCGCCTGCGCGACGAGATCAGCCCCTACCTGCTGCTGCACGCGCACAATCCGGTCGACTGGTATCCGTGGGGCGAGGAGGCGCTCGAGCGCGCACGCGCCGAAGACAAGCCGATCTTCCTCTCGGTCGGTTATTCGACCTGCTACTGGTGCCACGTGATGGAGCGCGAATCGTTCAGCGATGCCGGCGTCGCGCGGGTGATGAACCGGGACTTCATCAACATCAAGGTCGATCGCGAGGAGCGGCCCGAGATCGACGAGATCTACATGGCGGCGACCCAGATTTTCGCGCAGCAGGGGGGGTGGCCGAACTCGGTCTTCCTGACGCCGCGCCTCGAGCCGTTCTTCGCCGGAACGTACTTTCCGCCGGTCGACATGCACGGTCGGCCGAGCTTCAAGACCGTGCTGCTGTCGATGAAGAACGCCTGGGACACGCGGCGCGACGACGTCGAGACACAAGCAGGGGAGCTCGCCGAAGCGATGCAGCGCATGCTCGAGGAGCGCGGTGAGCCGAGCCCGCAGGTCGCCGCGCCGGTGGTGGCCGAGGAGTCGAAGCGCGGCCTCGCCGGGCGCTTCGACGCCGAGTACGGCGGCTTCGGTGGCGCGCCCAAGTTTCCGTCGCCGGGCAATCTCTTCCTGCTCCACGACCTGGCGAGCGCCTCGTCGCGCGGACCTGCCGAGCTCGACGAGCAGGCCTCGGCAACCACAATGCTCGAGACGACGCTCGACGCCATGGCGCGCGGCGGCATCTACGACCAGCTCGCCGGCGGGTTCCACCGCTACGCCACCGACCGCGCCTGGAAGATTCCGCACTTCGAGAAGATGCTCTACGACAACGGCTTCTTGCTCGAGCTCTATGCGCTCGACTTCGCGCGCGGCCACGATCCTGACCGGCGCCGCATCGTGCTCGAGACGGCGCGCTTTCTCGAACGCGAGATGACCTCGCCCGACGGCGGTCTCTACTCGGCCATCGACGCCGAGGTCGCCGGCCGCGAAGGGGCCTACCACGTGTGGACCGAGACCGAGCTGGTCGACGTTCTCGGGGAGGAAGACGCCTCGTTCCTCGCTGGGCTCTACGGCTTCGACGGTCCACCGTTCTTCGATCGCTCGTACTACGTGCTGCACCTGCCGCAGTCGTGGCCGGAGCATGCGGCGCGCCGGCGCGTCGAGGTCGACGCGCTCCACGCTCAGGTCGAGCCGCTACGCCAGGCGCTGCTTGCGGTACGGGAGCAGCGCGACGCGCCGGCGGTCGACGACAAGATCCTCGCCGACTGGAACGGGATCGCCATCACCGGCCTGGCCGTGGCCGGCGACCTGCTCGAGGAGCGGCGCCTTGTCGAGCAGGCGCGGCGCGCTGCCGACTTTGTGCTCGCCCATCACGTGCTCGCCCAAGATCGGATCGCTGGGCAGGACGGCGCGGCGAGCCTGCGCCACAGCTGGCGAGCCGGTGAGGCGCGCTTCGACGCGTTCCTCGCCGACTACGTCTTCCTCACGCGCGGTTTGCTCGCACTGCACGACGCCACGGGCGAGGCGCGCTGGCTGGAGACCGCGGCCGCGCTCACCGACGAGCAGATCGCACGTCTCGAGGATCGGGACCAGGGTGGATTCTTCACCGCCGGCGACAGCCCCGAGGTGCTGTTCCGCTCGAAGGAGATTTTTGACGGCGCCTTGCCCTCGGCCAACGCAGTCGCCGTGCTCAACCTGCTGACGCTGGCCGAGAAGAGCGCCGGCGACGAGCGGGTGCGCTGGCTCGACGTCGCCGAGCGGACGCTTCGCGCATTCACCGTCTACTGCGAGCGTGCGCCTGATGCCGCACGCATGCTCACCCTGGCAGCTCATCGCTGGCATCGTCTCGCAGGCCTGCGGGTCGCTGTGCGCCATGAAGGGGTCGAGACCGGCCTCGATGTGGGTGCCTTGGTCGGCGACGCCGCGCGCGCCGTGGTCGATGCGTCACTCACCGTCGACCCACGGGCGAGCGACGAAGGCTGGCGCACGTTCCGCCTGCAGCTGCAGATCAAGAGCTCGTGGCACCTCTACGCCCACCGGCCGTATCCGGCCGAGACCGGCACCGCGCCGGGACCGGAGGTCGTGCCGACGACGCTCGCCGGACCGCCGCTGCGCGCGGTCGTCTGGCCGGCAGGAGAGCCTCTCGGTGTCGCGGACGGCGCTCCGAGCGACCCCGCCGGGAGTGACGTGCCGCAGGCCTACCAAAGTCCGCAAGTTTACCAAAGTACGGTCGAAATCGTCGGCGAGCTGCAGAGCGACGCGGTACGGCCTACGCTCACCGTGTGCTACCAGGCATGCGACGATCGGCGCTGTCTGCCGCCCGTCGAGCTGACGGTCGACGGGGTCGACGAGGACCCTGCCCATTGAGCGCGACGAGCCCGCCGCCTCATTTGAGCCTCGAGCCGCCTCCGGGCTTTGTGCAGGCCGAGCGCTTCGTCGGCTGGCTGCATCGCGGCGCCGGAGCAAGTCTGCGGCTGGTCGAATGGCCGGCTCCGCTCGACGCTTCGATCGCCGGCTTCGACGATCGCGAGCGGCTGGACGCCCTGGGCCAGGTGCTCGAGCAGGTGGACGAGGTCGAGGTCGACGGACGTCGCGGCCGGCTCTTCGTCCACCGCCTCGAGGGCGTCGACGGCGTGTCGTTCGTCCGCCTGACGTTGGCGCTCGGTGACGATGAAGAGACGCTGTTCGCCCTCGCGGTCGTTCCCGCGTCGGAACGCGACGAGTTGGTCCAGCCTCTGCGCCGTTCTCTCCTCGGTCTGCGTTGGCGCCCCGACCAGCGGATCGACCCGTTCGACGGGCTCGGTTACAAGGTCGATCGCGCGTCGTTCGCCGTTTGCCAGCGGGCCGGTGAGGGATTGCTCTTGAGCGATCCGCCGCAGCCCTCCGGCGAGGGTATGGCGCTCGTCGTGGCGCGCTCGCTCGAGCCGACGCGGGTTGTGAATCGCGAGCGCTTCGCCGTCCAGCGCATACAGTCTCAGACGGCACGCGTCCACGAGCTGGTCGAGCATCACCCGGTGCGGCAGGGCGGCCTGGACGGTCTGCGCACGGTGGCGCGCGTCGACAGCCTCGACCCACATCTCGAGACGACCGGCGACGACTCCGACCGGCTGGCAGCTCAGATCGTGCTCTTCGACCGTCTCGAGGTCTTCGTGCTGTGGACCGAGCTGGCTGGTGATCGAGCGCAGGACGTCGAGCGCTTCGACGAGGTCGCGGCCGGCTTCCGCCGGCTCGTGCCAAGCGCCGACAGCCCGGACTCCGAGGGCGACGACATGCCGTCGCCCTCGGATCTGGCCCGCCTCCTCGACGAGGCGGTGGCGCTGGCGTTCGAGCACGCCGAGGCGGAGCGCGACGCCCTGGCCGAGCATTTCGCTGCGCGCCACCCCGGAGTCGACCGCGAGTGGGCCGGCGCGATCGCCGGCGAAGCCTGGTTCCTGCGCTTCAACACCGAGATGCTCGCCGACATGGCCGAGTTCCTCGATGGCGGAATCGAGCCCCTCCTCCGCCAGCGCCTGCCCGGCTTCAGCGACGTGGCGTATCGCCGCGCGCTCGACCATTCCGGCCGAGTCGCGCCGGACGGCGAATGACCTGTTTGCCTTGAAAATCGAGCATCGGATGCTCGATTTTCAAGGCAGATGAGGGTAGGGTGGTTCCGTGATCCACCGTCGCCGTCATCTCGAAGCCCTCCGCGACCTGCTCCGTTGGAGTCCCGTGGTCGCGATTCTCGGCGCACGACAGATCGGAAAGACGACTCTCGCGCGGCAGCTTGCCGAGGACGCTCCGCAAGAGCTCGGCATCGACGACGGGGCGCGTGTCACCTTCTTCGATCTCGAGGATCCGACCGATCTTGCGGTTCTCGACGCCGATCCCAAGCTCGCGCTCGCGGATCTCCGGGGACTGGTCGTGATCGACGAGGTGCAGCGTCGGCCCGATCTCTTTCCTGTTCTACGCGTGCTGGTCGATCGTCCACAGGCGCCAGCCCGCTTCTTGATTCTCGGCAGCGCTTCTCCGGAGCTGCTTCGACAGAGCTCCGAAACGCTGGCCGGCCGCATTGTGCACTACGAGCTGGGACCGCTCGCCCTCGATGAAGCCGCGGAGGCCCGCTCGCAGGAGAGCCGGGCCGAGGAACGGTCGGAGCTGATGAATCGTCTTTGGTTCCGCGGCGGCTTTCCGCGCTCATTGTTGGCCGGATCCGACCCTCAGAGCGTCCAGTGGCGCCGTGCCTTTGTGCGGACATTTCTCGAGCGGGACATTCCGGCCCTCGGAATTACAGTCGCGCCTGCGACGCTCGATCGCTTCTGGGCGATGCTCGCGCACTACCATGGCGAAACCTGGAACGGTGCCGAGATGGCTCGTGCCTTCGGGATGTCGTCGTCGACAGTCCGGCGCTACCTCGACATCCTGACCTCGACTTTTGTCGTGCGACAGCTCCGCCCGTGGCACGCCAACTTGAAGAAGCGCCAGGTCAAGGCGCCCAAAATCTACCTGCGCGATACCGGGCTCCTGCACACGTTGCTCCAGATCGACTCCTTCGAGCAATTGCAGCGTCATCCGAAGATCGGTGCATCGTGGGAGGGTTTCGCTCTCGACCAGGTGATGGTGCGCCTCGGTGCACCAACGGATCGCTGCTACTTCTGGGCGACCCACGGTGGCGCGGAGCTAGACTTCTTGGTGCGCGATGGCGACCGCGCGCTCGGCTTCGAGATCAAGCGGACGAGCGCTCCGAAGGTGACGCGCTCGATGCGCACAGCGCTCGAAGACCTCGAGCTCGACCGTCTAGACATCATCTATCCGGGCTCGCGTCTCCTGCGTTTGGCGGAGCGCGTGCGCGCGGTGCCGCTGTCGGAGATCTGGCGCGAGATCGAGGTGCTTGACGCTCCGCTCTGAGCGGCGCACGCATGCTAGGTTCGGGCGAACACGAGGAGCATCGTATGAGCCCCAAAGGACGCAGCATTCTCGCCGTCGTCGCCGGCATGGTGACGGCTTTCGTCACGATCATGGTCGTCGAGTTCGTCGGCCACACGGTGTATCCACCGCCGCCTGGCATCGACATCAGTGATCCCGAGTCGCTGAAGACGATCATCGACTCGCTTCCGCTCGGTGCGCTCGTCTTCGTGTTGGTCGGATGGTTCATCGGGACCTTAGACGGTTCATTCCTCGCCGCACTGTTGGCGCCAAGCTCACCGCAGCGCCATGCCCTGATCGTCGCGGCGCTGGTTCTCGCCGCCGGCGTCGCCACCATGCTCATGATCCCGCACCCGCCGTGGATGTGGGTCGCTGCCTTCGTCATCGCCGCCGTCGCCGGCTTCGCCGGTGGTCAGCTCGGAGCCCGCATCGCCGTCATCCGAGCTCGCCAGCAAGAGTCCTCGCCGACCCTTTGAGCTCGCTTTCCGGCCGACACTGTGCCGGACCTCGCGTGCCCTGCGTCCAGAGCCGTCAAGATGCCGGCGGTCCCAGTACGGCTCCTGCCTGCGGCTGTCTCGACCTCCGATGTCCCGGAGGGACAGACGAGGTGAACCAGGGATTTCAATCCCTGGCGGCGGTGCTGGGATTCGGAATCAAATCCCTTCGGCCTCGGTGAGCTCGGCGGCGAGGGCGTCGGCGACGGCCATGCCGTCGAGGGTCGGCAGGAGGTGGTCGCCGTCGAGGCGAGCGAGGCCGTCCGAGGTCGCCTGCTCGAGCGCCGGTGCGGCGACTCGGAGCAGGTCGACGCCGGTGCGGACACGAAGGCGGGAGAGATCGACGCCGGCGGGGGTGCGGAGGCCGAGCATCAGGGTCTCGAGGACGAGATCGGCGGGGGTGAGGACTTCAGCGTCTTGGATCGGGCTGGCGTCCGACTCGAGCAGGCGCTGCCAGCGCGGTGTCGAGCGCTCGTTCCACCAGCGTACGGCGACGCCGTCCGTCGCGGCGTATGAGTGCGCCGACGGGCCGAGGCCGAGGTACGGGATGTGGCGCCAGTACTTCTGGTTGTGGCGCGAGCGGTGGGCGGGTGTGCGGGCGAAGTTCGAGACCTCGTAGACATCCCAGCCGGCATCGAGCAGACGGCGGTGGGTGTGGCGGAAGAGTGCGGCGCGGCGCGGCTCGGGGGCGGGGATGAGCTCGCCGCGACGGGCGAGCTTGCCGAAGACGGTGCGCTCGTGGATCTCGAGCTCGTAGAGCGACAGGTGGTGCGAGCCGAGCGCCAGCGCGTCGTCGAGGCGGCGGCTCCAATCGGTCTCTGTAGCCGGCTGATCGGGCAGGCCGTAGATCAGGTCGACGCTCACCGTCGCGAAGTCGGCCTCGAGCGCGCGCTCGACCGCGGCCCGCGCCTCAGCGCCGGTGTGGCGACGGCCGAGGAAGCGCAGCTCGTCGTCGTCGAGACTCTGGACGCCGAGACTGAGAAAGCCGACGCCGAGGGCGCGCCAGGCATCGAGGCGGCGGGCGCCGTCCGCACCGGCGAGATCCTCCGGGTTGGCCTCGAGGAAGATCTCGAGATCGTCGGCCAGCGGCAGGCGGATGCGCAGATGCTCGACCAGGCCGGCGAGCGTGTCGACGTCGAGGATCGAGGGGGTACCGCCGCCGAGGTAGAGGGTGGAGAAGCGTGCGTCGTCTGGCGTGCTCGATCGGGCCGCGGCTGTTTCTGGCCCCCTGGTCCTGGGCGCGATCAGCCGACGCAGAGGGGCTCGGATTTCCGTCCGGAGATTGTCGAGGGCCTCGTCAGCGGCCGGACTCGAGGTACCGATGAGGCGGTCGATCTCGAGCCGCAGCGCCTCGGCATAGCGACGCCGGGCCGGCTCGCCGCCCACCCGCACCGCGAAGTCGCAGTACGGGCAGATCGCCGAGCAGAACGGGACGTGAACGTAGAGGCCCGGCCGCTCGTCCGGCGTCCCGGCCGCTGCGCTCACTTGTTGCCGACGTCGGACTTGAGCACCGCGACGAACGCCGACTGCGGGATCTCGACCGCGCCCACCACCTTCATCCGGCGCTTGCCCTCGCGCTGCTTCTCGAGCAGCTTGCGCTTGCGGGTGATGTCGCCGCCGTAGCACTTGGCGGTGACGTCCTTGCGGAAAGCGTTGATCGTCGTGCGGGCGATGATCTTGCCGCCGATCGCGCCCTGAATGGCGATTTTGAACTGCTGACGCGGAATCGTCTCCGCCAGCTTCTCGCAGTAGCGCATCGCGCGTGGCCGCGCCACTGAATCGTGGCACAGCTGCGACAGCGCGTCGACCGGCTCGCCGTTCACCAGGATGTCGACCTTCACGATGTGAGTCTCGCGCTCGTCGAGCAGCTCGTAGTCGAACGAGCCGTAGCCCTGCGTCACCGACTTCAGGCGGTCGTAAAAGTCGAAGATCACCTCGGCGAGCGGCATCTTCGACGTCAGCTCGACCCGCGACTGGGTGAGGTAGCGCAGGTTGGTGTCGACGCCGCGGCGTTCGCGCACCAGCTCCATCACCGGTCCGATGTAGCGCTCCGGCATCCAGATCGCGGCCGAGATGAAGGGCTCGAAGGTCGTCTCGATCTCCGACGGATCGGGGTAGAGCGCCGGATTCTCGACGTGCATCTCCTCACCGTCCTTGAGCTGCACGCGGTAGCTCACCGTCGGCGCCGAGAGCAGGAGCGAGAGATCGTACTCGCGCTCGAGCCGTTCCTGCACCACCTCGAGATGCAGCAGGCCGAGGAAGCCGCAGCGGAAGCCGAAGCCGAGGGCGGCCGAGCTGTCCTTCTCGTAGGTCAAAGCGGCGTCGTTGAGCGCCAGCTTCTCGAGCGCCTTGGTGAGGTCCTCGTACTCGTCGGTCCCCATCGGGTACACCGAGGAGAAGACCACGGGCTTGGCCGGACGATAGCCGGGCAAGGGATCCGGCGCCGGGCGCTTCTTGCCGGTGATGGTGTCGCCGATGGTGATGTCGCGCACCGACTTGACGCCGGCGATCACGTAGCCGACGTCCCCCGCCGCGAGCTCGTCCTGCTCTTCGCGCTCGAGCTTGAGCAGGCCGACTTCTTCGACCTCGTAGGTCTTCTGCGTGTGCATCAAAAGGATCTCTTGTCCCTTGCGCAGCGTGCCGTCCTTGACCCGGCAGAGCATGACGACGCCGCGGTACGCGTCGTACTGGGCGTCGAAGATCAAGGCCTGGAGCGGCGCCTCGGAGTCGCCGGTGGGGGCCGGCAGGCGCTCGACGATCGCTTCGAGCACATCCTGGACGCCCTCGCCTGTCTTCGCCGAGCAGAGCACTGCGCCGAAGGGATCGAGGCCGAGATCGTCGTCGATCTCTTCGCGTGCCCGCTCGACGTCGGCCGACGGCAGGTCGATCTTGTTGATCACCGGGATCATCTCGAGGTCGTACTCGAGCGCCAGGTAGAGGTTGGCGACGGTCTGGGCCTCGACACCCTGCGAAGCATCGACCAGCAGCAGCGCTCCCTCGCACGACATCAGCGAACGCCGCACCTCGTGGGAGAAGTCGACGTGGCCCGGCGTGTCGATCAAGTTCAGCGTGTACTCCTCGCCGTCACTCGCGGTGTACGGCAGGGTGAACGTGTTCGACTTGATGGTGATGCCGCGCTCGCGCTCGATGTCCATCGAGTCGAGCAACTGGTCGCGGAACTCGCGCTCGTCGATTCCGCCGCAGGTTTGGATCAGGCGATCGGCGAGCGTCGACTTGCCGTGATCGATGTGCGCGATGATGCAGAAATTGCGGGTCTTGTGCCTGTGGGTCACAGTGGAAGCTCCAGACTCTACTCGTCGAAGAGAGCGAGATAGCGCGGGACCAGCTGATGCGCGTTGTGCAGAGGGTCCCACCACACGTTGCCCTCGAGAATCGCCGGTCCGTCGGGTGTGATCGCGATGTCCCAGCCGATGGTGCGTAGGGGATGGAACTTCACCGCCGCCTCCTCGGCCAGCCGGCGGACCTTGGGCCAGTGGGGCAGGACGAAGCGATCGAAGACCACGCCGGTCGCCGGATGCTCGGCATGGTCGTGCAAACCGAATCCGCTCGGGTCGACGCCGCGGACCGAATCGAGGCGTCCGCTCTCGAGGTCGATGTCGGCGAGCAGGTTGCCCGAGCGCCCGAAGTCGAAATTATCGCTCATGTTGCCGCCGACAATCACCTTCAGGCAGGCGAAGAGCAGACGCGGCCTGTGCTCGTCGTCGAGGAAGGTGACCGCGCGCACGGTCTGCACCGCGTCGCTGCCCGAGAGCCGGTGCAGCTCGGGATGGGTGGTCACGCGGTCTTGGACGACAAACGTGTCGTACCTCGGATCGGCGTCGAGAGCGGCGCGCAGGTCATCGAGGCTGATCGGCTCGCCGTGGTCCTCGCCCAGGCTGGCGTCGAGGAAGCCGTCGCGCGCCGAGTCGCCGCGTCGGCGCAGAACGCGCAGCCCGCGAGCATAGACGCCTTTCGACGGCTTGATCACCAGGTCGGCGCCAGTGTCCTCGCTGAAGAATCGCTGCCAGCCGTTCTCGCCGCCGCGCACGAGGCCGCCGGTGCGGCTCCAGCCGACATCGCGGTGATAGACACCATAGAAGGTCGGTACCTGGATGCCGGCGCCGGTGCAGTAGGCGTAGAAGGTCGCCTTGTCCTCCGTGAGGTAGGACAGCGACATCGGATTGTGGCGTCGCTGCAAGGCCGCCAGCCGGCTGCGGCTGACGTGACGAGCCAGCTCGCGTCCCGGCAGCGCGGGATCGGCGAGACCCCAGAGAAAACTCTCTTTCGGACTGAATCGTTCGAGCGCGCGCAGTCGCACGATGCGAGAGAAGACATGCGAGAACGTCGTGCCGTAGTGCTCGGCGGCACGATGGCAGAGACGCGCGACGTGCGAGATCTTGGCGGGACTGGTGGGCATGGACGCGGTGCGGGATCGGCGCGGTCGATGCGCCGTGCCGTCCACCCTACAGCGTCGCAGGCGGTGTGTCGAGAGGCTCTTAAGTCGCCGAATCGGCGGCCCGCGTGGAGTCGCGCGCGCCGTCCGCGAGGACGTCGGGACTCGAATCGAGCAGCGGCCACGGCGAGTCGTCGAGGGACACACGCAACACGTGGAGCGGATGGCGCGCGGTGATCGTGTCGAGCACAGAGAGTAGCCGGTCGGCCCGGAAGGGATCGTCGTTGACGAACGGCGCGCAGGTGAGCATGAAACCGAGGGCGCGGGCGCGGCTCAGCGGGCGCAGCGCGCTCGGCCCCTTCTCGAGCTTGCACAAGCGACCGAGGGGCAGGCGCTCGCGTGGCCCCGGGACGCGTCCGAGCTCGCCGGTGAACGGCAGCTTCTCGACCTCGAGCGTTCCGTCTTCGGCGACGCTGAGGGCATTCATGTCGTCCGACAGCACACGTCGGCCGGCGTCGAGCGCGCGCCGCGAGAGCGTCGACTTGCCGGCGCCCGAGTGGCCGAGAAATACGTCGACCTTCGGCACTTGGTGTCCTCGCGCTCCGTGCATGGGACGCACGATACCGGCGCTGTGCACGAGGAGGCCCCCGTCGGCGAGCAGGCGGTACGCAACGACAGTGCGCAGCACGTTGGCCGCCAGGCAGCCGAAGTCGTCGCCTTGGGAATGCGGCGTCCACACCTCGACGGTCGTCGGTGCGCCGCGCCGGTCGAGCGCGAGGCGAGCGGCGAAACCGAGGCCCGCAAGCAGCAGGCGATCGGACGAGGGCGCGCGGTCGAAGGTGTAGGACCAGCCATCGAAGGGCGGAGTACGCACGGCCGACGCGTCGAGGTGCCACAGGTGCCCGACGACCCCTTCGCCTCGCTCGTCCGGACGCTCTTCGGACGGCGGCTGGGCCGGACCGAAGCGCGAGACCAGGGCCTCGTCGTGCCCGGCCGCCAGGCCGACCAGGTGGTACGGCCCACCGGCGAGATCGAGCCGCCGACTCAGGGTGCCCCAGGGCCGCTCGCCCCAGGCCGAGGCCGGGTCGTCGAGCAGGTCCCCGGGGCGGGCGAGGAAGCTGGCGCCGAAGCTCACCGGACGACCGGCAGCAGGACGCGGGGCGCCGCCGTCGACGGCGCGTCGACCCGGGCGGCGCGGTTCTCCGCGCGCGCCTGCCGCAGCGCGCGCGCGTTGGCGGCCGCGTCGGGGTCGACCGCCAGCGGATCGCCGGTCTTCTCCTCCGACAAGCCCATGCAGTGCGCGAGGCCGTCGCCGGAGTCGCCCAGCGCCATCCGCTGCTCCTTGGCGCGACGGTTGAGCCGGCGAATCTCGCGCAGCGCTGGCGAGTCGCCCCAGATCTCGCGCAGCGAGCGCTCGTGAAGGCTGCCGAGCGGTCGCCGCCACTGGACACAGGGATAGACCGTGCCGAAGGGGTCGACGGCGACGCCCGACGCGCCGGCACCACAGTTCTTGTGCAGCGACGGCGACGAGCCGGTGCAGGTGTCGACGGCCTCGGCATCGGGGATGCGTTCGTCGAGGTAGCGGTAGAGCCGCCGGACGCCCTCGGCCGAGGGAGCGACGGCCAGCGGGCTGGTATCGCCGTCGTCGCGCGGGGTCACGGTCGGCGTGATCGAGAGCCGGACGCCGAGCCCGTCGGCGAGCGCGAACATTTCCTCGATCTGATGCTCGTTCCAGCGCGTCAGCGTGGCGTTCAGCTTCACCCGCTGACCGAGCGTGCGCGCGTCGCGCAGCGTCTCGAGCAGGCGCTCGAAGCTGCCGGGAACACGGGTCTGGCGGTCGTGGCTCGAGGCCTCGGCGCCGTGCAGACTGAGCTCGACGACAAAGGGATCGATCGTTTCGCGGATGGTACGCAGCAGGCGTCCGGCGAGGGCGTGGCCGTTCGACTTGATGCGCACCACGAAGCCGAGCTCCCGCGCGCGGCGGCCGAGCGTCAGGAAGCTCGGATGCACGGTCGGCTCGCCGCCGGTGAAGGTGAGATTCATCACCTGCATGGCGGCGAGATCCTCGAAGAGCGCGAAGTACTGGGCGTCGTCGAGCGGCCGGCCCTTCAGGCCGACGTCGTTGTAGCAAAAGAAGCAGTCGAGGTTGCAGCGATACGTGAGCTCGACGAGAGCCGAGAACAGGATGTCCTGGTTCCAAGTCTTCTCGAGAATGCGCTGCATCACCATCGTGAGTCCTCCGCTCAGTCCGCCGGCGTCCGCTGAGGGCCACGGCCGTCGTCTGTCGACGGAGCGACCGCTTCGATCACGCCCGCCGCCGAGAGCTCGGCCGCGAAGGCCTCGAGATCGTCCCGAATCCGGGCGGGCTCGCCCTCGTACTCGGCGACCAAGGAGGCGGCGACCGCGGCGAGTCCGCGCCGGCCGTCGAGGTGGACGAGCACCGCGGCGCCGACCTCGTCGAGCACCAGGGTCTCGCCAGAGTCCTGGAGCAGGATCACCGCTTCGCCGTCGACGAGACGGTAGCGCGCATCGCGCCGCAGGCGGTAGATCGGATCGTTCATCACGGGTAGGCGTCGGGACGCACGCTCAGGAGAAGGGTACGAGGCAGGTCGGGTCGGACTTGCCGCCAGCCACGCCGCAGTCGGCGGCCATCGCTTCGATGGACTGCCGATCGACGATGCGCGGTCGGTTCCACGGCTTGCGTCCAGCGCGCGGGGCGCCGGTGGGCAGTGGCCGCTCGAGATCCTTGACGTCCTCGCTCCGCATCACCCCGGACCTCCACAGTTGGAACCGCAGTCGCCGTCGAGAGGCCGCGGTGTGAGTCGCAAACGTGTCGCCGGATCGCCCAGCACTTGATAGGCGCGGAGCAGGTCCGGATCGGTGCCGGCCGCGGCCGCCTGGGCGAGGGCGGTGGCCAGCGCCTCGCCGACGGTCGGCGCCGTGGCGTCGCCGGCGCGCTGGAAGACCGCGCGGGTCAGCCGGTCGGCGAGGGGCTCTGCCTCGGCATGGTCCGAGAGCCAGACCGGCGCGATGACGGCGACGGCGCCGCCGTCGGCGAGCACGAGCTCTTCGCCCAGCGCGTCGAACGGCGGCAACGCGTGATAGCCGATCAGGCAGGTGATGGCCGCCAGCACCGGCGTGACGGAATTGTCGAGCCCGTCGAGGTCGGCGCTCGAGAGCAGAGCCTGGCTGCGTCCGAGGCGGTCGACCCCGCCGTGGCCGACCCAGCCGACCCAGCCGACGCCGGCGCGCAGCGCATCGACGAAGGTGGCGCGCGCGGCGTCGGTGCCCTGCGCTCCCAGGTCCGCCGTCAGCGCGGCGTAGCCGGCGGGCAGGAGCGCGCGCAGGCGCGCCGCGTCGGCGGCGAAGTCGTCCTCACCGTCCTGCGCGTCGACGCCGAACAGCACGTCGCCGGCCCACGGTGGTGCATCCGGCGCGCCGAGCTCGGCGGCGCGCAGCTTGGCGACGTAGGCCTCGAGCTCGGCGGCGGTAAGCACCGGGAGGCGGCCGATCGCCATCTCCGGCACCGCATCGGCGCCTTCAAGGTCGACGAACGCCTGGTCGCTGGCGATCAGGCTGCCGCCGGCCAGGCTGAGGAGAGGTGGCACCAGCGTGCCCCCGTAGCCGCCGAGGTCGCGGTAGTCGTAGCTGCCGGCGCCGGCCAGGACGACCCAGCGCGGTGCCAGCGCCCACGCGGAGCGCGCATGCGCGAGGAAATCGCGGATCGCGCGCGGATCGTGCACGCCGTGGCGGAACTCGTCGAAGACGTCCTCGAGCGCCACCACCATCGGTTCGAGGCCGGCCTCGGCGCGGAGCGCGGACAGCGCGCCCGCCGCCTCGGTGAGCGACGCCGGAGCGATCACCAGGTAGTCGGCCCGGTGGTGGCCGGCGCGCAGATCGGAGGGCGTGTCCTGCGCGATCGACGTGGCGATGAGCTCGGCGCCGTCGGCGATGACCGCGAACGGTCCGTCGCCGGCCTGACCGACGCGTGGGCCGGTGCGCCAGACCGCGCGCCAGCCGCCGCCGACCTCGACGACACGGCGATCGTCGAGCAGCACCGGACGCCGCGGATCGGAGAGGTCGAAGACGCGCAGATCGGGGGTGGTGAACGGACCGGCGGACACGATCTGGGCGCCGCCCGGTCGCACCAGCTGACCGGCGGGATCGGCCGGACGGTCGGTGCGCGTGTAGTCGAGGCGGAATCCATCGACAAAGACCAGGTCGCCGGCGTCGAGCGCGCGCACTTCGATCGTGTGCGCCGCGCCGGCGAGCAGTGCCGGATCGACGCGGAACATGGCCTCGGCCGCGTCGAGGTCGTCGACTGCCGCCTCGCCGAGCACCACGCCGTCCCAGCGCACCTCGACGCGGTGCGTGCCGACGACACCGCCGTGCAGGCGCACGGTCAGCTCGGCGTCATCGTCGGTCGCGAGCTCGGCCGATGGCACCTCGACCGCGAAGCTCTTCACCGCGTCGGCCGAGTCGGCGCGAACGAAGTCCCAGAAGAAGGTGTCGCCGTACGGATCGAGCGGCAGCTGCACCACTTGGCGCAGATCGCGCTCGAGCTCGAGGCTGGTGCGATAAGTCTCCGCCGACCAGTCGCCCAGCGGCGGCCGGTCGTCGCGCGTTGCCAGCCGCAGACCCGGGCCGACGGCGATTTGGAGCACTCTGCCACGCTCGAAGGCGGCGGTGTCCGGCCCCGGGGGCTCGATCCAGACCTCGACAGAATCATTGCGCTCGTCGAAGCGCCAGGCGAGCTGCAGACCGTCGGACTCGATGGCTAGCGATGATGACGAGGCGAGCGAACGGAGGATCGCGAGTCGGACGTCGAGCGCCGGTGCCAGGTCGGCGAGCGGCAGACGGAGCAGTCCGCGGCCTTCGACCCGGGCGGTGGCGCCGTACGGGGTCGCGCCGAACTGGCTGAACGAGGGGGTGCCCGTCACCGGCATCTCGGGAATGATCTCGAGCGCCGCGGCCTGGCGACGGGCGCGCTGATGTGCCGGCGTCGCGCGCGGTCTCCGCCACGGTGCGATCGCGGTCCGCGGTCTTGGCTCCACGGTGAGCGGCCACGGTCCGTGCAGGCGCTGCATGCCGCTGGCCTCGGTCTCGATCAAGGCATAGCGCAGCGTGTCGCCGATGGACGCCGTCGCATCGCGATCGCGCAAACGATAGTGGCCGCCCTGCGGCGCATCGAGCTGGGCAGTGATCTCGCCGACGTCGATCAGGCGCTCACGCCCAGAGGCGTCTTCGACCCGCACCAGCTCGAAACCGACCGAGCCGGCCTCGCCTGCGGTCGTCCACTCGATCGTGACCCCGTCGCGATCGGTGGCGGCGAGCGCGCGCACCGACGCCACCAACGCCTGGGTCGGGTTCGGGAACACGATCGACAGTTCGCAGATCTCGCCGAACTCGAAGGTCGCGCGGCCGTTGGTCGAATCGCCGGTTTCGTCGACGAAGGTGGCGGTGGTGCCGCTGCCGCTGCCGGTGGTCCCGGTGAGCGCGATGCTGGCGTAGGCACCGACCGGGGTGACGTCGACGAAGTAGGTGATCTGCTCGACGTCCCCGGGCGACAGCGTGCCCGGATTCCACACCACGTTGCCGCTGCCGCCGAGCACTGGCTGCGACACCACCGAGCCGGAGGTGACGAAGGCGAGGCCGCCGTAGAGGACCTCGGCGCCCGGCACATTAGAGGTGACAGTGTTCGTCGGCGAGAAGGTGATGTCGCCGATCGCCGCGCTCGGGTTGGTCACCCGCACGGTGATGGCGTAGCGGCTGGTCTGTCCCGCGGTCGGTGGGTTACTGCCGCTAGAGCTGGTGACGAACGTGGCGAGCTGACCGATGTGCGGCTTGCTCGGCGCGGTGCCGGCATCGGTCGGCAGGTAGAGGCGGAACGTGTCCGCCTCGGGCTGCGCGGTGGGTGGCGAGGCGGCGCCGTCGAACTGCGTGAGGTAGATCGGGCCGTAGTTGTTGTCGTTCCAGTCGTCGATCCGCACCGACATCGTCCACAGGCCGTAGTCGAGAGCCGTGTCACTGCTGGCGAAGCCGGTCACCGTTTCGTCGCGCCAGGCGTCGTTGGCCGACATCGAGGCGTTCGTGTGGGTGAACGTGCCGTCGCGCGAGGTCAGCGAGATCTCGCCGAAGGGCTGGACGTTGGTGTTCGGTGCCGGCGGATTCGGCTGGTCGCTGTCCCAGTCGAAGTCGTGCGTCGTCAGCTCGCAGCCGGTGTGGATCCACGGATACCACGAGTAGCTGCGCGAGCGGTCGAGGTTGTTGATCCCGGCGATCAGGAAGGAGTCGGTGTAGACGTTGTATTCCTGGCCGCCGGCGCCGGCCGTGCCGTCGTGCGCGCGCACGCCGATCGCGTTGACGTCGTCGCCGCCTGCGGTGACGCCAGCCTCGAGGCCGTTCACCGCGCCGCTGGTGTCGATCTCGAGCTGCCAGTGGCCGTTCACCGGGTCGGGGCCGTCGGCGACGGTCTTGGCGCGAATCGTCAGATCGTCGATCAGGATCGACTCGTTGGCGCCCGCGTAGCGGTTCTCGAGCCGCAGCCTGACCCGTGTGTTGGTGGCGATGAAGGCGGTGATGTCGTAGAGCACCGAGCCCGCGTCGACGCCGGTGACATCGGCGATGGTGTCGATCTGTTGCCAGGTGACCCCGCCGTCCGCCGACATGTCGACGGCGAACGAGTCGCCGATGTTGAGCGTCGCCGAGCCGAGAGGATCGACGCCGCTCAGCGTGCGCCAGTCGAAGGAGAGCTCGGCGGCGACGAAGCCCGGCGTCGCGAGATCGAGCTGCCGCTCGACCGCCGGCTGGTTGAGGAAGGGCGACGAGTCGCTGGAGTTCGCCATCTGGAGCTCACCACCGACGACCTGGACATCGCCGACACCAGCTCCCGCGCCGCCGAGGTCGTTGGTCTCGATCCAGGCGCCGGCGAACACGCCGCCGATCCCGCTGTCGTTGGCGTACGAGCCGGCGACCGAGAAGTCGTCGGCGAACGTCGTGCCGCCGCTCAGGCGCGAGGTGTCGTCGTCGAAGAAGAGCAGCCAGGCGTCGTCGCCGCCGGCCGGATTGGTGTCGTCTCCGTACGAGAACCGCGTAGCGACCAGACCGCCCGACGGATCGAAGAGCCGATATCGCGCTCGCGTTCGCGAGAACGAGGTGCGGTTCTGATCTCGCTCGCCGGTGCGGTCTGCAGCGCCGGCGGCGAAGATGTCGGCGTCGAAGAGCTCGATCTGCAGCTCCGTCTGTCCGGGTGGCACCTCGATGAACAGCGTGTAGGGCTGGTTCAGGCCACTGCCGACCGCCGAGGAGATGTAGTCGCCGACACCTGGAGCTGCATCCCCACCGCCCGGCGTCAGGAGCTCGTTCGTGGTCAACCCGCCGGGCGTCGCCGGCGTCCCGCCAGCTCCGGCCAGCGTCGCGACGAGGAGAGAGCCGGCGAGGACGAGGGCGATGCGCCACGTACGGCAGATCTTGCGCCACGGAAGATGGAGTGAAGTCGAGGTCTGTCGCACGGCAGGCCGCTCTTGGTGGGGAGAATCAGTCGCAAGGAAAGCTCAAGGGAGCCTATCCTGGCCCGAGGGTTGGTTGAAATTGCCGATGGTTCGAGGCCTCTAGGAGAATCCGAAGAGGCAGGTCGCGTCGGACTTGCCGCCCGGGATGGTGCAGTCGGCGGCCAGCGCCTCGACCTCTTGGCGTTCGAGAATGCGCGGCCTGCGCCACGGCCGGCGCCCGGAAGACGCCCGACCACCTTCGGAGCCGTCGCGCTGCGCGGGGTCGGCTTCACGTCGTGACATGGTCATCCCGCACCTCCGCAGGACGGCGCGCAGTCGGCCTCGAGGGGCTCGGGGCGGAGCTGCAGGCGCAGCGCCGGATCACCGAGCAGCTGGATCGATCGCAGCAGGTCGGGAGCGGGCTCGAGCGCTCCGAGATCCTCGAAGGCACCCAGCAGTGCCTCTCCGAGCAGCGTCTCCCCGCGCTGGGTCAGGCGGCGGACCAGACGATCCTCGAGCAGGCGCGCGCGCGGCTGTTCGCTCAGCGATGCCGGAGCGAGGGCGGCGACCAGGCCGCCGGGCGACGCGAGCAGCAGATCTTCGGCCAGCGAATCGATGCCGGGTGCGGCATGCAGGCCGAGATAGCACGTGAGCGCCGAGAGCACCGTCGGTGGTCCGGTGGCGGCGAGGGTCGCGACGTCGCCTGTCGTCAGCAAGGCTGGATTCGCCAGCGAGACGATCGAGCCGTGGCCGGAGTAGGAGACGAAGGCTGCGCCCTCGGCCCAGCCGGCGAGCAGGGCCTGCCGGGTCGCCGTCGAGCCGAGCGCGTCGACTGCCAGCACGCGGCCGTCGAATCCGGCGGAGAGGAGAGAGTCGAGGTGTGTGGCGTGTGCGGTGAAGTCGCCGCCGCCGTCGCTGTCGTCGGCCACTAGAAGCAGGCGGTGATCCCAGTCGAGCGCGCCGGCGTCGTCGAGGGCGCGTTCATAGGCGATCACCTTGTCGATGTAGGTGTCGAGCTCGGTGGCGTCGAGCGCCGGGATGCGTCCGAGGGCGAGCTCGGGGACACCGTCGTCTGCCTCGAGGTCGGCGAACGGCGCGTCGGTGGGGAAGACGCTGTCGTCGCGTCGATCGAGCAGGGGTGGCAGGAGATTGCCGCCAAGGCCGAGGTGATCGCGGTAGTCGTAGCTGCCGTGGCCGGCGAGCACGACGAAGCGTGGCGCTCTCTGCCAGAGACTTCGGATCTGGCGCAGGAACTCGCGCAGCGCGCGCGGGTCGGTGACGCCGCCCGCGACCTCGTCGTAGATGTCTTGTACGTCGGCGACCAGGACGTCGAGACCCTGGGCGGCGCGGTGGGCGGCCAGACGCTCGGCCGCCGGGCGCAGCGCCGCGGTGGTGACGATCAGGTAGTCGACCGCATGGTGGGGCTGCAGCAGGTCTGACGGCCGGTCGAGGCGCAGGCTCGGGCTGCGGGGACCGAGGGGGCCGACGACGGCATACCGTGCTCCAGGCTCGCCGTTCCACACTGCGCGCCACGATCCGGGGGTGCCGTCCGGCAGCATGCGCAGGCGAGTGATCTGGCGCGGTCGCGCGCCGTCGCTGACGTCGAACAGGCGCGCCGCGCCCGACAGCCCGGTGACCGTGGCGGGGGAGGCGAGGCCAAGCGCGGTGGAGCGGAGGACCAGTTGGTCGTCGCGGGCGCGCGCGTGGCGAGGGTAGACGACGTCGTAGCCGTCGATGAAGACGATGCCGCCGGCGTTCGACTCGACCTCGAGCACGTTCGTGGCGTCGACGCCGGACCGCAGAAGCGCCGCGTCGACCGTGGTCTCGACCTGCCGCTGCTCGTGATCGACCAGAGTGGGCGTTGCGACGAGGTCACCGTTCCAGCGCAGCGTCAGCTCGTGGGCACCGAGCGAGGCGCCTTGGAGGTCGACTCGCAGCGTCACGGTGTCCAACGACGGGTCGTCCGGCGCCGGGTCGGGGAGCACCACCGGAAGCTCGACCCGAGCCTGGCCGCCGTCGCCGCGCACGAAGTCCCAGAACCAGAGATCACTCTCTGGATCGAGCGGCAAGAGCACCACCTGGCGCAGATTCTGCTCGGCGCGCACCGATTCGACGAAGGCTCGGTCGCTCCAGTCGAGGGGCGGCGGGAGCGGGTCGAGACGCTCCATCGGCAGCGCGGCGCCTTCGACCAGGCGGTAGACCTCGTCGGCGTGGAACGGCGACTCGAAGGCGGAGTCGACGCCGTCGGTCCAGGAACCGTCGACCCAGAAGTCGAGACCGTCGAAGCCGGGCGCCGCGACCCACGGCACCGGCTGGTCGAGCCGGTCGACGAGCTGCAGTCCGTCGCTCCGCAGCAGGATACGGACGGTGCTCTCGGGCAGCTGCCAGAGCGAGGCGAGCTCGGCGACGTCGATGCGGTGGAGGCCCTCCTCGCGCACCGACACGAAGACGGTGTCGAGCTCGACCCGTGGACGCCAGCGCGGCGAGGACGGGCTCTTTGCGGCGTTCGCCCGGTCGTCGTCTCCGTCGGTAGAGCTCGCCCGGGTCGCCACCGCCGCGCGGCGTGCCTCGGCGGCGGCGCTCGGCGGGTCGGCGACGGAAGCGAACGAGTCGCCGGTCGGCTCGACGGCGAACGGGCCGTGCTCGATGCGTCGCCCGTCGCTGGTGTGCTCGACGACCAGGTAGCGCAGCGGCCGGTCCGAGTTTCTGACCGGCGAGCCGACCGACGCGTCGAGCGCACGGTACAGGCCGCCACGCAGGTCGCCGACCGCACCGACGCGCGCCACCGTCGTGCGTTGCGAGATGGTCGCGGACGCTTCGCCGAGCCGGACGAGCTCGTAGCGCACCGCCGTCGCCTCGCCGGCGGTCCGCCAGGCGAGTTCCAGACCCTCGGCGTGCGACCGCGCGGCGAAGGCGACGACGGCAACCGGCGTAGCATCGTCGACCCGCAGCTGGCAGAGCTCGCCGAGGGTGAACTCGGTGACGCCGGTCTCGTCGAGGAAGACCGCGGTCGTGCCGTTGCTGCCCGGGGCGCCGGTGACCTCGATCGACCACGGCGCGACCAGCGGCGCGGTGACGTCGACCTGATAGGTGAGGCGGGCGATCGAGTCGCTGCCCGAGCCGGCCGGCACGGTGCCGGGGTTCCACACGATGTCGCCGGCGGTGGTCGAACCGACGACAGGCTGCGACACGATCGTGCCCTGGGTGACCTGGGCGTTGCCGCGGTAGGTGACGCCGCCGCCGGGGAATCGGGCGGTCACTGTGCGCGTGGGCGAGAACTCGAGATCGCCGAGCGCGCCGTCGGGATGGGTCACGAGCACACTCACCGCGTAGCGCGCGATCTCTCCCGGCCCGGGAGGATTCGACGCGCCCGACGGCTGGGTGGAGAGGAAGGTGAGGTACTGCGACAGCGTCGCCTTAACCGGTGCGCCGCCGGCGTCGGTCGGCAGGTAGAGGCGAAAGGAGCCCGGTGGATCGGAGCTGCCCGGCGGCGGCACGCCGATCGGTGCGTCGTAGGTGTCGGCGTGGACGTGCACGTAGTTGCCGTCGATCGGATCCTCGACGCGATAGTCGAGCGTCCAGACACCGTAGTCGTCGACCGTGTCGTGGTCGCTCCACGGCCCGACCACCTCGGTGCTCCAGGTGTCGTTCGGCGACAGAGCGGCGTTGGCGTGCGTGAAGGCGCCGCTCGGCGAGGTCGAATCGATCGAGCCGAACGGCTGGACGATGTCGGGATCGGGCACGGTGTTGTTCGGCAGGTCGGAGTCCCAGTCGAAGTCCTGGACGTCGAAGCTGCAGCCGCCGGTGACGTACGGGTACAACGTGTAGTCACGGCCGGAGTCGTTCGGGTTGACGCCTCCCGACTGCACCGAGGTGAAGACCGGGATCTCGGCGCCGCCGGCGCTCGGATCGCCGTCGTGGGCGCGCACGCCGTACGCATTGGTCTCGTCGCCGTTGAAGCCGCTGACCTCGTTGGCGGTGCTCGAGACGTCGACCCGCAGCTGCCAGACACCGGGCGCCGGAGCCGCGGCGACATCGCTGGTGGCGCGGATCTCGAAGTTGTCGATGGCGAGGGTCTCGGACGAGCCGGCCCAGATGTTCTCGACCCGGAAGCGGACGACGGTGTTGGCGGCGATGAACTCGCTGATGTCGTAGCTGCGCGAGCCGGGCGTGTCGACGCCCTCGTAGCCGGAGAAGTCGTCGATGATGGTCCAGGTCGCGCCACCGTCTGCCGAGAGCTCGATCACGATCGCGTCCGGACGCTCGACCTGGCGCGGCACGAAGAAGTCGAAGCTGAGGACGGCCGAGGTGTAGGCCGAGAGATCGAGCTGACGCGAAATGCGCGGCTCGCGGCCGAGATCGGGGCTGAAGTCGCCCAGATCGCTGATCAGCAGCTGGCCGCCGCTGATCCGGATCAGGCCGGAGCCCGGGCCGGCGCCGGTGTTGGTCGGGTCGATCCCGGCCTGCTCGTCCTCGACCCACGCACCGGCAAAGCTCACCGCGCCATCGTTCTGTCCGTAGTCGGCGAGCGAGAACGTGTCGAGGAACTGGTCGCCCGCCGAAGTGTCGGCTGTGGCACTGTCGTAGAAGCCGACCCAGGCGTTGTCGGCGTCGCCAGGGGCGAAGTGGCTGCCGCGGATGCGCTTGGTGATCACGCGTGCGCCGCTCGGATCGTAGAGCTCGTAGCGCGCGATCGACATGCCGACGCGGTCGTTGAAGTTGCCGATCGGGTCGGCCAGATAGAGCGCGTAGCGACGAATGCGGTCGCGTTCGTTCACCTCGTCGCTGTTCGCCCCGTCGTCGATGCCGCGCAGCAAGTCCATGTCGAAGAGGTCGACCACCAGGCGCGACGTGCCCGCGGGCACTTCGATGAACGCCTGGTGGAACGAGTCGAGGCCGTCGTTGGCGGTGATGTAGTCGCCGTCCTCGGTCTTCGACTCCGAGCCGGTGATCATCAGCAGCTCGTCGGCGACGGTGCCGCTCGCCGGTGTGCCGCCGGCGACGGCAGGCGACGGCGCCGCGAGCGCGGTCAGCACGCCGAGGGCTGTGGCGGCGAGCAGTGAGGGCGGGGACGGCGGCGTTCGCCGCAGAATCGGCTGCCGCGGAACATGCGGCCGCCGCAGAGGAATCGACATCGGAGCTCCGGGTCGGGACGGTTGTCGCGATTGCGCTGAGATTATCAGACAAACCGCGCCCGCGGAATCACTTTTCTGTCGAGACAAAGCCCCGTCGAACAACGCGCTAGGCGTCTGGGCAAGAAAAAAAGACCCCGCCGGCGCGGGGTCTCGGAGAAAGGGGGAGGGGCCGGGTCAGTGACCGGCGACGAACTGCGCCGACTCGGTCGACTCGGCCATCGCGGCGGTCGCCGCCTCGCCGCCGCTGATCACGTCGCGCACGGCGTCGAAGTAACCGGTGCCGACCTCGCGCTGGTGGCGGGTCGCGGTGTAGCCCTGAGGCTCGGCCGCGAACTCTTCTTCCTGCAGGCGCGAGTAGGCGGCCATGCCCTCGTCGCGGTAGCCGCTGGCGAGCTGGAACATGCTGTGGTTGAGCGCGTGGAATCCGGCCAGGGTAACGAACTGGAAGGCGTAGCCCATAGCGCCGAGCTCACGCTGGAACTTGGCGATGGTGGCGTCGTCGAGCTTGGCCTTCCAATTGAACGACGGCGAGCAGTTGTAGGCCAGGCGCTGGTTCGGGAACTTCTCGTGGATCGCTTCGGCGAAGCGCTTCGCCTCGTCGAGATCCGGCGTTGCGGTCTCGCACCACAGCAGATCGGCGTACGGCGCGTAGGCGAGGCCGCGGGCGATCGCCGTGTCGAGGCCGCCTCGGATGCGGAAGAAGCCCTCGGTGGTGCGCTCACCGGTGAGAATCGCGTGGTCGTACGAGTCGATATCGGAGGTCATCAACTTGGCCGAGTTGGCGTCGGTGCGCGCGATCAGCACGGTCGGCACGCCGGCGACGTCGGAGGCGAGGCGGGCGGCGGTCAGGGTCTGCACGAAGTGCTGGGTCGGAACCAGCACCTTGCCGCCCAGGTGGCCGCACTTCTTCTCCGACGCCAGCTGGTCCTCGTAGTGGACGCCGGCGGCGCCGGCGGCGATCATCGACTTCATCAGCTCGAAGGCGTGCAGCGGGCCGCCGAACCCGGCCTCGGCGTCGGCGACGATCGGTGCCAGCCAGTAGGTGGAGTCGTCTCCCTCGGCGTGGTGGATCTCGTCGGCGCGCGTGAGCGCGCGGTTGATCCGCGCCACCAGTTCCGGGACGCTGTTCGACGGGTAGAGGCTCTGGTCGGGGTACATCCAGCCCGACATGTTGGCGTCGGCCGCCACCTGCCAGCCGCTGCAGTAGATCGCCTTGAGACCGGCCTTCACCTGCTGCATCGCCTGGTTGCCGGTGACCGCGCCGAGAGCGTTGACGTAGTCCTCCTTCTCGATCAGCGACCACAGGCGCTCGGCGCCGAGGCGGGCCAGCGAGTGCTCGACGTGGATGCTGCCGCGCAACCGCTTCACGTCGTCGGCGGTGTACGGACGCTCGACGCCGGCCCAGCGCGGATTGGTTTCCCAGTCGCGAGTTAGGGCGCAGTCGTGGGCGGGGAGGGTCTGCTTCTCGGTGTCGTCAGAACGGTGCATCGCGTAGCTCCAGGATTCAGGGTTCCGGGATCGGGAGTCGGATATCGGTGCTCGAATCGGTTCGGTCGGTGCGTTAGGCGAGCTCGGAGCGGACGGCCAGGAAGGGGCGAAACTCCTCTTCGAGGAAGATCCCCTCGGCTTCGCGGCGTGCGGCCCGGAACGCGGGGACGAGCGGCTCGGCGCGCGCGGCGCCCAGGTCGTCGGTGATCTCGCGCTCGATCTTGGTCAGCTCCTCGTCGAAGACGCGGCGCACCAGGGCTTCGTCGACGGTGGTGCCGTCGTCGAGCTCGACCCCGTGGTGGAGCCACTGCCAGGTCTGGGCGCGCGAGATCTCGAGGGTCGCGAGGTCTTCCATCAGGTCATCCCAGGCGACGCAGCCGATGCCGCGGCGCCAGCCTTCGAGGTAGCCGATGCCGACGCGGACGTTGGTGCGCAGGCCGCCGAGGGTGCGCGGCGGGGTTGCCACCGGCAGGAGATCCGGGTCGAGCTCGAAGTCGTCGTGCAGCACGTCGGTCTGCTCGTCGCGCGGGAATGCGGAGAGCGCCGGGCCGATGAAGTAGGGGTGCGACACCCAGCAGCCGTCGTGACCCATCGAGGCCTCGAGCTTCTTGTCCTCGAGCACCTTCGAGGTCTGGTGCTGGCGCAGCTCCGGCGTGCGTCCCGGGGTGAACGCGGCCATCCCGCCGATCGCCCAAGCGCCGCGGCGATGGCAGATCTTGATCAGGCGCATCGCGTAGTTGCGCATCCACGGGCGGTTCATGCTGATCGAGGCGCGGTCGGCCATCACGCGGTCGGGATGGGTCTTGAGTGCCTTGATGTCGCTGAAGATCTTGTCCCAACGCCCGACGTTGAGGCCGGCGGCATGCTCGCGGATCTCGTACAGGATCTCTTCCATCTGGAACGCCGCCGGCAGCGTCTCCATGAGGAAGGTGGCGCGCAGCGTGCCGCGCTCGAGGCCGAGCGCTTCTTGGGTGGCGACGAAAATGTCGTTCCACCAGCGCGCCTCGAGGTAGTGCTCGCACTTCGGCACGTAGAACTTCGGCGTCTCGCCGCGCGCGACCTGGGCGGCAGCGGCGTGCACCATGCAGAGGACGAAGTCGAGCAGACCGCCGGAGATCGGCGTGCCGTCGACGCGCAGGTTCGACTCGTCGAGATGCAGGCCGCGCACGCGCACCATGAGCTTGGCGCGGTCGTCGGCATCGAGGGCGTAGTGCTTGTCGGGGCCGCCGTTCTTGCCCGGCTTGACGTAGGTGAGCTCGAGACGCGCCGCGGCGGCGACGTTGCGCACCCCGTCGACGACGTTGACCCAGGTCGGCTTCATCGAGTCTTCGAAGTCGAGCATGGCGGTGTCGGCCCGGTCGCCCATGTCGTTGCGGCTGAGCATCTTGATCACCATCTTGGCTTCGTTCACCGGGCCGGTGATCTCGACCCGGCGGCGCCGCAGGTCGGCGGGCACGTCGGCCACTGTCCAGTCGCCGGTGCGCGCCTTCGAGCCGCGGTCGAGGTAGCCGGGCAGCTCGCCTGCGTCCCACCGCGCCTGGCGCTCGACGCGCTGCGCCAGCAGCTCGCGTCGGCGGCCGTCGAAGCGGCGGTGCAAGTCGGCGAGGAGGGCGACGGCGTCGTCGGTGAGGATCTCGCGTGCCTCGGGGGTGAGAGCGCCGGGGGAGAGCTCGACTCCGTCGGTCAGCGAGTGCCAGGCGGTGACGGCGGGGACAGTGCCGTCGAGGGTTTCATCGGTCAATGCAGCGGTCATGGGGTCTCCTTCGACGTTGCGACCTCGATGAAGAAACCTTAACTCGGTGAAAAACAGCAGTCAAGCGAAATTTCGCTAACAGGACGAAATGCGCTCCGGGGAGAAAATCTGCTTCCGGGGCCGGGATGCACTCGACCTCCTCGATGCGTCGACCGGCCCTGCTAAGCTCTCGCGCGATGCACCACAACACGAGGGGCGAGCGTGCGCCCGCCGGGCGGGGTCCGTGGACCTGAACGCCGACAGTCTGCGCTACATCCTGGCGCTCAAGCTGCGCCGACTGCGCCAGGCGCGGGGTCTCGGTCTCAAGGAGACGGCCCAGGCCGCCGGCCTCTCGATCTCGTATCTGTCCGAGATCGAGAAGGCGCGCAAGTACCCGAAACCCGACAAGATCCTGCAGCTGGCGCAAGCCTTTGGAGTGCCTTACGACGAGCTCGTCTCGCCCAAGATGGACGACGAGCTTGGGCCGGTCGGTGAGCTCTTCGCGTCGCCGCTGCTGCGCGAGTTCCCGTTCCAGCTCTTCGGCCTCGAGCCCGAGTCCGTGGTGCAGCTGGTGAGCGAGGCCCCGAGTCGTGCGGGCGCGTTGCTGCGCACGTTCCTCGAGCTCGGGCGCACGTATGACCTGCGGGTCGAGGACTTTCTCTTCGCCGCGCTGCGCTCGTACCAGCAGATGCACGGCAATCACTTCCCGGAGATCGAGAAGGCCGCGACGTCGTTTCTCGAGGCGCGCAGCTGGGAGCGCCGACTGCATCTTCCGGAGGAGGATCTGCGGCGAGTGCTCGAAGAGGAGCACGGCTACACTGTCGGCACTCTGCCGCTCGAGCGGCACCCGGAGCTCGCCGACCTCCGCTCGGTGTGGTTGCACGAAGGCGGCCAGCCGCATGTGCTGATCAATCCGCGGCTCCGTCCGGCGCAACGTGCTTTCGCGCTCGGCCGAGAGCTCGGGTATCTCGAGCTGGGCCTCGAGGAGCGATCGACGACGTCGGTGCAGCTGCGGGTCGAGAGCTTCGATCAGCTGGTGAACGATTTTCAGGCGGCCTACTTCTCGGGTGCCTTGCTGCTGCACCGCGAGCTGCTGGTGGAAGATCTCGGCCACTTCTTCGCCCGCCCGCGCTGGTCGCGCGATGCGCTCCTCGACCTGCTCGGGCGCTATCGCACGACGCCGGAGACCTTCTTCTACCGTCTGAGCCAGCTGCTGCCGCACGAGTTCGGCATGGAGAGGCTCTTCTTCCTCCGTTTCTCGCACCGCGCCGGCTCGGAGGAGTACCGGCTGTCGAAGATTCTGAACATGACGCAGCTGCCGATTCCTCTCAGCGTCGAGCCCAACGAGCACTACTGTCGCCGCTGGCTCAGCCTGCGCCTGCTCGGCGAGATGCCGGCGCGGCGCGCCGGTGCGCGCGACGAGCGGGTTGGTGCGCAGCGCTCGGCGTTCGATTCGGCGGGCGAGGAGTTCTTGATCCTGACCCTGGTGCGCCCGCTGTCGCTGATCGACGGCGTCAACTCGAGCATCAGCCTCGGCATCGGTCTCGACGACGCCGCTCGCCGCCGCATCGCCTTTGTCGACGACGCCTCCATCGCCGGTCGCAGCGTCGACCTGACCTGCGAACGCTGCCCACTCGCCGACTGCGGCGAGCGCGTCGCCGACCCGATCGTCCGCCTCGCGCGCGAGCGCGACGAGCGCCGCGAGGCCGGCGTTGCGGCGCTCCGCGAAGAGCTGCTCGGCGACGCCGGCGCGCCGCCGGTGACCGCCACCCCCGCGTCGGCGCGCCCGGCCTGAGCCGGAGCGCCGTTCAGGATGTTGTGGTCAAGCACCAGAGACGGTGCAAGTGTTGGCAGGATGAGACTTAGTGACTGTCGCATTCTGTCCTGATGATCAACGAGCACCTTCTGAGCGCCTAGCCCGGATTTCTCACCATAACGAGTGCAAGAGCCGCTCGGAGCGCTGTAAAGTATTGGTGCTAAACAACCTACGGCGCGACCGGGAGACGGCTCTTGCAGGCACACTGTACTCCTCGACGGTTCGAGTTTCAAGGCAC